>NZ_QEKY01000007.1 GCF_003096695.1 Porphyromonas loveana
AACCTTTTGAATACTTTTTTTGCGCCAAAGCAACTCGAAATCATCCCAAACAAAACTACATTATAATAATGATCGCGCGCGCGATGAACAGCCAAAAATTTTCCCAATCAAGAGATATATGAGACCGTCGGGGGGAGGATATCGCCGCCGAAGGATGGCGATTCTCTCTCCCCGACGAGCCGTGCTTCGCCGGCATGCAACTAAAATCCCCCATCTTCCTACCCCCCGGAAAAAGACTCCTCCGATGGCATCTTTTTTAACAGTGTAATGATATCTGAGAGCTTCCGGGCATACCCCCCCCGAATCTTGCGCCCAAAACAAACAGAATCTCGCGCCGAAACACCTTGAATACTTGCGCCAAAACTTTTTCGTTTTGGCGCATAATTTTTCCCGAAATGGCGCCAAAGAAAATCCCTTTGCTCGCGAGTTTTTGAGACATAATACACCTAAGAAAATCCACAACTCTCGCGAATGATTTTTTTCGCATAGACCGTACGCACGATAACATCAAAGAGAGATTGTCCTAGAACCAGACCACAGGGCAGCGGACAGACGCTCTATGTCGTTATCTTTGTGAATATAAGAACGACGACGGCATACGCTCATGAATGAATACATCTTTACAGACTTTCTGCGCTCGAATGTGGTGCTCAGCAGCGAACAAATGGCTGCACTCTTCGAAGGCAGCCGCGTATTGGAACCCAAGAAGGGTGAGTTTCTCTTGTCGGCCGGAGAGATTTGTCGGCACCGCTTCTTCATCGAGCGCGGTGCCGTACGCGAGTATTCGATTGACGAGCGCGGACGGGAACATCTGTTACACTTCGCTTTAGAAGGATGGTTCCTGATGAATGTGGAGAGTATATTCTTCGATCAGCCGTCGTCTTACTTCATCGAGGCCATAGAGCCGTCGCGTGTGCTACTGCTAGACGACAAACAGTTCCGGAAACTCGCAGCGGAGAATGAGGCTTTCGAGCGCTTCGACAAAAGCCTCTTACACGAGCATATCCACACCCTACAGCATCGCATCACCGCACTACAGAGCAGTTCGGCAGAGGAGCGCTACCGGCTTTTCACCAAGCAGTACCCCGAGGTTATGCTCCGCGTGCCACAGATGATGATCGCTTCCTATCTGGGCATCACGCCCGAGAGCCTGAGCCGCATCCGCAAGGAGCTGGCACAGCGCAACTGCCGACCGCGCAATACTTCTTAACATAGATCAATGCACAGCAGCGGAGGCGAGAGTACATTTGTCGTGTAACTCAAAAACAAGAAAGGAAAAACAATGGCAACGAAAAAAAATGCATTCGTGACGCATCCGCAAGAGACTCACTGGGTAGGCGATGGCTTCCGCGTACACAACTTCATTCCGGCCATCCCCGGGCTGTCAATGCAGGAGATGGATCCCTTCATCCTGCTGGACTACAACGCCAAGAGGATGGTAGCTCCCAGCGAAACACCCGGAGGGGTGGATGTGCACCCGCACCGGGGATTCGAGACCGTGACCATCGCATACGAAGGAGAGATGGAACATCATGACAGTGCCAAACACGGCGGTGTGATCCGACGAGGCGACGTGCAGTGGATGACAGCTGCAAGCGGTATTCTTCACAAGGAGTATCACGCCAAGGAATGGGCCAAGAAAGGCGGTCTCTTCCAGATGGTGCAGCTATGGACCAATCTGCCGGCACGCGACAAAATGTCCGCCCCCAAATACCAAAGCATCCCCAACGACACCATGGGCAAGCATATACTCCCCGACCATGCAGGCTTGGTCGAGGTGATAGCGGGCGAATACCAAGGAACGGCAGGGCCGGCACGGACACACTCCCCCATCGCTCTGATGAACGCCAAGCTCAACGAAGGAGGTCGAGCTGAGTTCTCTTTCCCTGCTCATTACAACACGGCTTTGCTTGTTATTCAGGGACATGCAGTGGTAAACGGGACTGATCTGCCCACGGACAACCTACTGAAGTTTGCCAACGAGGGCGAAACCTTCACCATCGAGGCCACAGCACCCGAAACGGTGGTACTCGTCATGAGCGGCGAACCGCTGCGCGAACCAATCGCAGCTTACGGACCCTTCGTAATGAACACGAAGCAGGAAATCATGCAAGCTATGGACGATTACAATCGCGGTGCCTTCGGCCATCTCGAAGACTAAGGAATAGTCACCAATAGCAATGTCCCCATGAGAACCGAAATGGTTCTCATGGGGACATTGCTATTGGTAAAACAGGGTACTTCTATCGGATCAGAAGCGTACGCCCAGACCTACGTGGAAAGAGGTGTTCTTGAGTGTAGCGTCTAAGTCCTGTCCGAGGGCCGTCACCTCTTTGAGGCTGTTAACGAGACCGAAGTCAGCTCCAACGAGCAAATAAATTTTGGAATATTCCACCATGGCTGCGGCACCGAGTCCCATATCGAACTTATTGCCTTTGGCCGTGAGCTGACTGAGGCCTTGTTGATAAATGTCCACAGTGGATCCGTTTGCGTTCGTTCCCGTTGCTTCACTACTGATCGCATAGGAGAAATAGGGACCTGCCTGCACAGCAACAGAGAGGAGATTGAGCAGATTGACACGGTAACCCAAATGAACAGGTATCTCAACATAATGCGTCTGCATCTTGAGAGATTTCAAGCCGATACCTGCTAACGCAATGCCAGCCAAATCGGTTTTCGTTCCTTTGGACTGGAATGCAAGACCCGGGCTTACATAAAGACCTGCGCTCAGAGGCACTTCTACATTACCGGAAAAGCGATAACCCACGATGGTCTTACCGGCAAAATCTCCAATGCTCTCTACTTTATAATCCCCTGCACTAAAGCCTACTGCGGCATCGGCACGGAATGAGATTCTCTTCTGAGCCGAAGCTCCTCCTATTACGGCTACTGCCAGAGCAGCCATCATGATCAACTTTTTCATTTTTCTTACTCGATTGACATTAAACATATTAGTGCTATCTGCCCCAAATATACGATTTTTCGCTTACGAAGCACCATACACGCGCCAAAAGAAGAGGGGTGACTGCCGAGACAGCCACCCCATTTTTGTGATGTGTTAGGACGTTCGTATGCTTAGAAACGGACACCTACGCCTACGAAGAAATCGTAATTGCGAATGGAGAAATCCGAAGATCCTTTCTGAGCTACGTTGAGAATGCCGTGATCGTAACCCACTTGGAAATAATAGCGTTGGTAGCCCAATGCTGCAGCGATGCCTAAGCCCATATCGAAACGCTTGAGAGCACCCTTATCTCCAAAAGCATCTACAGAAAGATCTGAGTTCTTGAGTGTGGTGTTACCTGCCACCCCGTATGCCAAATAAGGACCTACTTCTAAAGAGACGGTCATATCCTGTGCAAAAGAAGCACGGAAACCGGCATTGATGGGTACCTGCAAATAATGCAGACGACTCCTGGCTGCATCATCCTTTGCTCCCTTCATTGTATAAGCCACGCCCGGTGCGATATAAAAACCGTCCTGACCAATGGCAAATTCGGCAGCACCGCCCACACGGAAACCTGCCAACATAGAGCCAGTTGCAGAAACGCTACCAATCTTTGTAGTCATGTTGCTACCAACGAAGTTAGCATCCAAACGGAAAGTCGGACGACTCTGTGCACTAACAATACCGATCGAAGCGAGCACGAGGGTTGCTGCTAAAAATAACTTCTTCATTTCTCTGTTCTGTTTAAGATTCATTTCCTTATTAAAACACGCTATTTTGTCATGAAATAAGCCCTCTGGGCTATTTTGCAACATCACAAATATACAATAGAAACTTAATATCATTCCTTTTTGAGTCTATAAAAATCAATCATCCCTGCAATACGTCAACCATCCTCCAGATAGGGTCGGCCGAACTCCTGAATTAAAATGGCCAACTATCGGATGAGAATCTTCTCCGTCGTGGTGCCACTGTGACGCACGATGGAGACAAGATAATGACCTCGGGGCACAGCTTTCAAATCCAACTGACCGTCACTGCCTGTACGGCACAGCTCACGACCGGCCATATCATACAGAAGCACAGACTCGACACCTGTGGGATCCGTCACGGAGAGCACGCCGCTTTCGATACAGAAGGGCAAACCCACAGTGGCAGACACCACCCCTGTTACATCGGTCATAACGGGCTGCAAGCTGCGATAAAGGGTGATAGAGGAGCCACTATGAAGCGAGCCGTAAAGGAACCCGCTGCCGTCGCACTGCAAATCGAACCGCTCATACTCCTCTCCCTTACCGATGAGCGTCCACGTGGCGATGTTGCTGCTGAGGTCGCTTGTAGCGTAAAAGCCGGGGACACCCCACTGCGTTCCGACTTCGGGGTCGTAAGCGTGCATGATACGGATGTAGAAATTGCCGTCAGGATCGGCCGTAAACTCCTGAATTGACGCTTCGCCCGTTTCGGCGTAAGTCCACACAGGCGTAGCAGAAGCAAAGTTCATATACACAAGCCGCCTCATCGAACCCGGCATGACGTTAAGAGGATAGACAATGGCATAGACCCTCCCATCCGCCGTAAAAGCTACAGAGTTGAAGAAGGTATGGTCTGCGAGATTGCCCGTGATGTCAGTGAGGCTTGCCGTCGGAGTGCAGTCGAGTTTGAAAAGTGTGGTCTTCTGGGGAGCATAAGTGAAGATGAAAAATTCACCTTCGGAGAGCGGATTATACTGCACATAGGCATTGGTGGAGGCTATCTCCCGGATCTTGACCCAAGGCGTATTCATATTGCAATCGCTAAAGTAAACAGCTTTATTCGTTATCCAGCATCGATAACGTCCCGAAGCTGAGACAGCCATGGACATGACGTGCTCTCCCTCTTCTTTGAAGATGTAGCCCCAGCTCCCATAAGAGAGCCATTCTATCCCGGGACCATAGGCATACAATGTACCGTCGGCTCCTGCATGAAGCGCATTATTCTGTGACATTGGCTCTGTGCCGATAGACATCCATTCGTTCATGCTCGGCTTATACAGCTCCAGCGCTCCGCCCGCAAAGAGAGCATAGCACCCTTCGTCTCCTCGCATGGCAGCGGTGGATCGCAGTTTGTCACTTTGCTTGATAGCAAGCCAATACTCCTGCCCCAGAGCCGGAAGGATGGAAGCAGCAACCAAAAGTGTAAGGAGTGTTCTTCTCATTTTTCATCTTATTTAGCATGAAACATAGCAGGCACAACATAAAGCCTGCACTCCTTCAAAGATATGACTTTGTCTGTTAAAAAAGAACAACTATCCGATTTTTCTTTTTTCTCCGACCTAAAAATAGAGGAATATGGCGCGTAATTTTGGATAAAACTCGCACGTAATCGAAAAAATTTTGGCGCATTTTTTTTCGGGAAATGGCGCCATTTCCAAAAGAATTTGGCGTGTGTTTACGCATAGAAAGCGCACCAAAAAATCATTTTTTTCTGCCCAATATCTGCAAAAACTGAAATTGCTAACTTTGTTTGCATAAACCATGCCGATCGCCATCGGAACTGACGACAGAGGGGAAACATCCTATGCAATTCAAATATGACATCATAGTGGTAGGTGCCGGGCATGCCGGTTGCGAAGCGGCTGCCGCGGCAGCGAAATTGGGTTCGCAGGTGCTGCTCATCACGCCGGACATGAACAAAATAGCCCAAATGAGCTGCAATCCGGCAGTGGGTGGCATCGCTAAAGGGCAGATAGTCAGAGAGATAGATGCTCTTGGAGGCCGTATGGGAATGATTACGGATGCCACGGCTATTCAGTTCCGGATGCTCAACCGCAGCAAGGGGCCTGCCATGTGGAGCCCCCGCGCCCAAAGCGACCGCATGCGCTTCATGGAAGCTTGGCGGGAGATAGTGGAGCATGAGCCCAATCTCTTCCTCTGGCAAGATAGCGTGCGAAGCTTGATCATCGGACAAGGCGCAGTGGCGGGCGTGAGGACGACCCTCGGCGTGGAGTTTCATGCACGCGCCGTAGTGCTGACCACGGGGACCTTCCTCGGCGGCATGATGCACTTCGGAGAGCGGATGATCGAAGGCGGACGAATAGCCGAACCGGCCTTCCACGGCATCACGGAGCAATTACGGGATCTCGGGTTCAGAACCGATCGCATGAAGACCGGTACACCGGCGCGAATCGATGGCAGAAGTGTGGACTTCTCCCTCACGACCGAACAATGTGGCGAAGAAGATCACCACCGTTTCTCCTATATGGACACGCCACGTCGCGTACTCCGTCAGAGGAGTTGCTACTCACTCTACACAAACACTGAGTGCCACGACATCCTGCGTCAGGAGTTGGATCGCTCGCCACTATACAACGGCCAAATACAAAGCATCGGGCCGCGCTATTGCCCAAGCATAGAAACGAAGATCGTCACCTTCGCGGACAAGGATATGCATCAGCTCTTCCTCGAACCCGAAGGGGAGACGAGCAACGAATTTTACCTCAACGGGTTTTCTTCATCCCTGCCATGGGAGGTTCAGATAGCCGCCTTGCAAGCCATTCCGGCACTCCGCCATGTACATATCTACAGGCCGGGCTATGCAATAGAGTACGACTTTTTCGACCCCACACAGCTCAGACACACATTAGAGACCAAGCTCGTCAAGGGACTTTTCTTCGCGGGTCAGATCAACGGGACTACCGGATATGAAGAGGCCGCGGGGCAAGGACTGATAGCAGGTATCAATGCGCATATGCAATGTCAGGCGGCTGGTGAATTTACACTCGGTCGGGACGAAGCGTATATCGGCGTGCTGATTGACGATCTTGTCAATAAAGGAGTGGACGAGCCGTACCGTATGTTTACGTCCCGTGCCGAATACCGCATCCTTCTACGGCAAGATGATGCCGACATGCGACTCACTCCCAAGGCCGAAGCCATCGGTCTGGCAGACTGCAAACGGGTAGAACTCCTCCGCGAGAAGACGCTCTTACGCGACAAACTAATCGACTTTGCGCACAAATTCTCTCTCAAGCCGGAGCTTATCAATCCACAATTGGAAGCCGTCGGACTACTCCCGCTCAAACAAGGCATCAAGCTGTACGACCTATTGCTCCGTCCGCAGATCGGCATGAACGAAATTTGCGAAATGGTGCCCTCATTCAAAAGAGTGATTGAGGAGATTCCAGTCACCAGACGAGACGAAATCGTGGAAGCCGCCGAGATACTGATCAAATACGATGGCTACATCAAGCGCGAAAGAGCAATGGCAGACAAAATCAATCGGCTCGAAAGTATCCGCCTGCCACAGCATGTAGATTATATGCAGATGCAGTCGCTTTCTACAGAAGCGCGCCAAAAATTGACCAATATACGCCCGGAAACTATTGCGCAAGCCTCACGTATTCCCGGTGTTTCACCCCACGATATTAGCATCTTGCTCGTACTTTGCGGGCGATAATGTTTCACGTGAAACGAAAAGTCGAGTCAAATGATGACGACAGACGAACTTAGCATTATCCTTCCTACCCTGCCGGAGAAACCCGGATGCTACCAGTACTTCGATGAAGACGGGCGGATCATATACGTGGGCAAAGCCAAAAACCTCCGTCGTAGGGTTAGCTCCTACTTTCATAAGGAGCATCACGACAGAAAAACTCGCATCCTCGTCCGTCAGATAAGGAGCATCAAATACATCGTTGTGGACAGCGAAGGCGATGCACTCCTGCTTGAGAATTCGCTCATCAAGGAGTATCAACCGCGTTACAACGTCCTGCTCAAAGACGGAAAGACATACCCCAGCATCGTAATCAAGGCGGAGGCTTTTCCTCGCATCTACGCCACTCGCGACATCAAGAAGGACGGATCGGAATACTTCGGCCCCTATCCCGGCGCACTTATTGCCAAGGGAATGCTTCAGCTCATCAAGGAGATTTACCCCATACGTACCTGCAAAATGGATCTGAGTGAAGCGAAAATACGACAGGGACGATACCGTGTCTGCCTACAATATCACATCAGACGTTGCAAAGGTCCCTGCACCGGATTGCAAAGCGCAGACGAATACGAAAGCAATGTGGCCGAAATACGCGATCTCTTACGCGGCAACCTGCACAAACTTATACGCTCATACCGACAGCGGATGCAGGCTTACAGTGATGAATTACGGTTCGAAGAAGCACAGTTTTGTAAGGAACGAATCAATTTGCTTGAGCGATACGAAGTCAAGCATACAGTTGTACCGCGAAAGATTGACAACGTAGATGTTTTCTCTTATGACGAGGACGAGCACACGGCTTACATCAACTACATGCACATTGAGCACGGAGGAATCAACCGTGTGTACACGCTCGAATACAGAAAACAGATCGAAGAATCGAAAGAAGAGATGCTGGCTTCTGCGATAACTGAGCTGAGACAGCGATTCGAGAGCACCGCTCAGGAGATTATTCTCCCCTTCGATACAGGTTGGGAAACAGGAGAAAGTATGACGACTACAGTCCCGCAACGAGGAGACAAGCGGAAACTTCTCGAACTTTCAGAGAAGAATGTAGTTCAATATAAGCTTGACAAACTGAAAAGATCCGAGAAACTTAATCCCGAGCAACGCGCCTTACGCATCGTCCACGGGATCCAAAAAGATCTGCATTTGGAGCGTCCTCCCAAGCATATTGAGTGCTTCGACAACTCCAATATACAAGGAACAAGCCCCGTGGCAGCCTGCGTGGTCTTCAAAATGGGGAAGCCCAGCAAAAAAGATTACCGCAAGTTTCACGTGAAAACAGTTGAAGGTCCCAATGATTTCGCGTCAATGCAAGAAATTATCGGTCGTCGTTATTCCAGACTCATAGAGGAGAATGCTCCCCTACCCGACCTAATTGTTGTCGATGGAGGTAAGGGACAGCTCAGCTCGGCCTACGACACATTGGAACAATTGGGGCTAATCGGAAAGATTCCTATCGTAGGATTGGCCGAACGATTGGAAGAGATTTTCTACCCCAAGGACCCAGTTCCTCTCATTTTGGACAAGAATAGCGAGACACTCAAGGTCATACAACATTTGCGCGACGAGGCACACCGCTTTGGAATCACCTTCCATCGCAACATAAGAAGCAAGAAACAAATCCACAGTGCGCTGGATGATATAAAGGGAATCGGCAAGAAAACAAAAGAAGACTTGCTCCTCCACTATAAAAGTGTGAAACGGATTCGCTTAGCAGACGAGGAAGAGCTGAGCACATTGATCGGAAAAAGCAAAGCTAAACTACTATACGAGGCATTAAAAGAGAAGTAGAAAGACATGAAAGTAGTCATACAGAGAGTAAGAGAAGCGTCCGTCAGCATACGGGGAGCCGTCCACAGCCGCATCGGACAAGGGCTGCTGTTACTCGTCGGCATAGAGGACAGGGACGGAGAAGAGGACATAGAATTTCTCACCAGTAAGGTATCTAATCTGCGAATATTCGATGATAGTGAAGGTGTTATGAACCTCTCTATCAAGGATATAGCAGGAGAAGCATTGGTCGTGAGCCAATTTACACTCATGGCCTCCACCAAGAAAGGCAACAGACCGAGCTATATCAAAGCCTCGCGCCCCGAAGTGGCTATCCCGCTATACGAAAGCTTCTGCAGCAGCTTATCCGAAAAGCTCGGCAAACCCGCAGCAGAAGGCGTCTTCGGGGCGGACATGCAGGTAGCCTTGATAAACGACGGGCCGGTAACCATACTGATGGATACACATAATAAGGAATAAGAGGATGGCAGAAATAACGCTGAGAGAAGCCCAGGAACAGGTCGATAGATGGATTAAAACACTGGGAATCAGATACTTTAACGAGCTGACTAACATGGCAATCCTGACCGAAGAAGTGGGAGAAGTAGCTCGCATTATTGCCCGTCGATACGGAGAACAGAGCGAAAAAGAGAACGATAAGGGCAAGGATTTGGCCGACGAAATGGCCGATGTGCTCTGGGTATTACTCTGCCTCGCCAACCAAACCGGCGTGGATCTGACCACTGCGTTCCACAAGAATATCGAGAAAAAAACCGTTAGAGATAAAGAAAGACATCAACTCAACACGAAACTACAAAACGATGGCAGTAAATAAATACGAAATGGCGTTCGCACAGTTCGATCCCGCCGAGTCAGAAGAGATCATCACACAGAAAACCAGTCGGATAATCAGAGATCACTTTGCACGGTTCGACACACCGGAGACAAAAAAATTCCTGCACGGCGTCATCGACCATACAAGCCTGAATACCACCGACACAGAGGAGTCCATTGCGCAATTTACCGAGAGAGTCAATGACTTCGAGGATACAGATCCCACCATTCCGTCCGTCGCTGCCATCTGCGTATTCCCCAACTTTGTCGCCTCCGTGCGCGAAGCCCTTACCGCCGGAGGAGTGCGCGTGGCCTGCGTGTGCGGCAGTTTCCCCACTTCGCAGAGCTTCATCGAGGTCAAACTCGCCGAGACTGCCTTGGCCATAGCCGATGGTGCGGATGAGATTGACATCATCCTCAACGTAGGTAAGTTTCTGGCTGGCGACTATGAGAGCGTAGCCACCGAGATTGAGGAGCAAGTAGCCGCAGCCCACGGAGCGACTGTCAAGGTCATTCTGGAGACTGGAGCCCTGCAAACACCTGAGAATATCCGCCGCGCCACGATCCTCGCCCTTTTCAGCGGGGCACATTTTGTCAAGACCTCAACAGGCAAAGGATCCGGCGGAGCCACTCCGGAAGCAACCTACACCATCTGTCGCGTCCTAAAGCAGTACCACGAACGTTTCGACGAAATCCGCGGCATCAAATTATCGGGCGGCATACAGACGAGCGAAGAAGCAGTGCGATATTTCTGCCTTATCGACACGCTCTTGGGAAAAGAATGGCATACACCCACCTATTTCCGCATCGGATCGAGCAGATTGGCAGATGCTCTGCGAAAGGATATTATGGCCTAAATCGGCCTAAAAACAGGCAAAAAGCATAATTCATTTAGCACATGGCAATCATCCGCAAGAAGAAAACTCAAGAAGAAAAGGAGCGCGAGAATCTCGGTACCTGCCAGACCTTCACCGACATGTACTACCGCTACATAGAAGAAGCGGGTCGCAATCGCGAAGAGAAGACCAATCCGCCTGCCAATACCGAGTCTGACAAATAGCGGACAAGTCTCATTTAAACTACAGCCTTGGCAAATCCTCGCTCGACTTCCCTCTCGAATTTGAAACATGACGCAGGAAATGAAGAAGTTATGGAGCCAAATCTAAATCAGAATTCGCGCCAAAAGATTTTCAAAATGGCGCATAATTTGGAGAGAAATAGCGCCAAAACAAATTGGAAAAGGTGCGAGTTTTCACCGGACTGTGGCGTGTATTCCGATCAATTTCCGGCACCATTTGTGAAAACATTGTGAAAGCACACTCCCCTACCCCACCTCGTCAGATAAACTCAAGCTGTGGCATGTATCATTCACATCGGAGAACTTGAAAAATGGCTACTATAGAAAAAACCTCCCGAGACGGAAATAATTTCTTATCCGTGTCGGGAGGTTTAAGTTTCGAAGCGTAAAACGCTAACCGAAAGCAATGTGGCGGATAAGTTATTTCTTCCGAGCTGCGATAAAGTCTGCGAGCGCAATAAGTGATTGGCGAGCCTCGGAATCTGGAAACTCTGCCAAAAGAGTTTTCGCCTCTGCGATAATTTCGGCCATTCTCCGCTCCGCATAGCCTATTCCGCCGTTCTCAATAGCGAATGAAGTGAGGAGGCTGAGATCTTTTTCAGAAAAGGATTTCTGTTGCAACACTGTGAGACAACGATCGCGCAAAGGCGTATCAATATGTTTGAGTGCATATAAGAGCGGTAGCGTTATCTTGCCCTCACGAATGTCGTTTCCTGTAGGCTTGCCCACATCGTTGCGGAAGTAATCGAATATATCGTCACGTATCTGAAAAGCGTATCCCAGCAACTCCCCCACTCGCTTGCAGCGATCTACTACTTCGGTCGGAGCCTTCACGGTAATGGCACCCACCTCTGCACTCGCACTGAAGAGCGTGGCCGTCTTCTGTCTGATAACCTCCATGTACACATCTTCATCGATCACCACCTTATCGGCTGTTTCAAACTGACGGATCTCCCCCTCAGAGAGTTCGCGTCCGAGCTGCGAAACGATGGTAATGATGCGAATATCATTCAATGCAATGGCGCGAAGCAAGGCCGACGAGAGCACGAAATCACCCATCAGGACGGTCACACGATTGTCAAAGAACGCATTGAGCGTAGGCACCCCGCGTCGCACCGCTGCCTGGTCGATGACGTCGTCATGAATAAGCGTGGCCGTGTGGATCATCTCCAGCAGGACAGCCGCTTCGAGTGTCGTCTCATTGGTTTTGCCGGCACAGGCAGTAGCCATCAGTCCTGTCAAGAGGGGGCGTACATGCTTACCGGTCGAGCCGTTGAGAACTTCGATGGCCTTGCTCATCCATTCCGACTTAGAATGGAGCGCATTCTCAAAAGCAAGATGAAAATCTTGGACAAACTGACTTACCGGTGCCTGTATCGCTTCGAGCGTTATCATAATCTGAATTTATTATCAATGTGAACAAAGATAAAAATTTTTCTAACCGTTCTTTCTCCACCTAAGAAGCAGAGGCGGGGAAAAGGAGGGCCTAAAAAAATTCAACGTATGGAACGCTGCAATGTCAGAATCGCTGCCGGTCCTTCGTGAAAGATCAGATCGACGATGCTCAAGTGAGGCATGAATCCATACTTGCGAGCGAAGGTCTGATAATATGGAGTCGGGATGAAGTGTTCGTCTTCGGGCGCTTGTTTTGGACGTATCGTGTAACGATAGTCATTGGGAGGCTCCTCCGTATATTCAGAACTAAACATAATTAACGGAGCTATATCCAGCCATTCAAGGCAAAGGGAGAGGAGATCCAAATTAAATTCCCACAAAAAGGTATATTTATGGGTGTAAAAAGGCTCTAAATCAGTAATATAATAGTCAAAAAACGGTGCCGATCCGTAAGAGCTAATAAGTGCATTCAGGTGCAAATGGCGCCAATTGCCATGATCGCTGATGCGAATGTCACGAATGGGCGACTTGGGAGAGGGAGATTTTTCGACCGGAACGGTCAGCGGTTGCAAGCCTTCGGGGCCGGCGATGTGGCAGCGGTTGCGATAACTCTGCTTCACGAAATTTTCAGCTCCTTCCAAAACAACCCCATGCGGATGGAGGAGTTTGGTGAAGTACTGGATCGGAGGCAGGTAAGCCGTGGAGAGAAAAATGGGAGCGGAAGGGTCGAAATGATTCATACGGTCAAGCACTCCCATATTTAGTTTGCACCCATCACCACCCCAACGATAGACTCGGCAGGGATGATACCCAGGTGACGCGAATCGGGACCACTCGCAGGATTGTCTGCCAAGAGCCAGTAGTAATCGCGACGGAAATGGAAGAAAACGGTTTCTGCTCCGTCACGATAAAGCTTACCTTGGTGGAAAGAGATTCCTTCCCCACCCTCTTGAGCAATGGCACCACGGCAGGGAACGAGCGACAAAGGAGTCAGTCGATAGGTGCGCCCGCTCCGAGGCACGACAAATGAATAGGCCTCTCGCGGGAGCAGAGAGGACGGGACTTCGAGCTTGCGACGGTTCACAAGGACACCATTTGGGGAGAGATCCAGCGAGTCACCAGGCAGTCCGATCAGTCGTGCCAGGTAATGCTGCGCGCTTCGCTCGCCCTTTTTCTGGTGTTTGATGACGACGACGTCACCTCTTTCGGGTGTGGCCTGTCGATTGATCCATAGGAGTTTTCCCGATTTATAGGTAGGCATCATTGCATCCCCCTGCACACGATAAGTAGTGACGAGGCAGAGACGAATAAGGATTGCCGACAGCACTACCAGCATCGGCAACCCTATGAAAAAAATTCTGTTCTTATGGCGCGAACTAATCTGCATTGACCGGTCGCATCATTCTTCCGAAACGGATCTTACCGCCAAACAAAGACTTGTCCTTGTCCTTATTCAGAGATAACCAGATGAAAACAGGTTTACCCACAATATGATCCTCTGGTACAAATCCCCAGTAACGACTATCTGCTGAGTTGTGACGATTGTCACCCATCATAAAATAGTAGTCCATTCGGAAAGTATAGGAGCTTGCCACTTGTCCGTTGATGAGGACAGTGCCATCAGGTTTTTCCTCTAGTTTATTGCCTTCAAAGTTGCAAATACAACGGCTGTAGAGCGCCAGATTGAGACGATTCAGGGGTACTGTCATGCCTTTTGCGGGAACAAGTATCGGACCATAGTTGTCACGCGTCCAACCCGTCTCGTAATCCAAAGGATAGAGCGGCCCCAGCGGCGTAGGCTCTACGACTGCTTTGACAAAAGAAGGCAGCGAAGGCAGCTTAGCGAGCATAGCCTTGGTCAGCGGCAAATGGTAGATAATCTGCGGCTTAGTAGAAGCTGAATCCAACAGACCGCTGCTTGCCGAAGCTGCAATTTCTTCGCTTTTGGCAGCACGTACGTCGTCGTAGCTGATACCCAACTCATCCACTTGGTCGATGGTAAGCTCGGACGTCATCTTCACCAGATAGTTCAGCTCCATGTTGCGCGGGTTCTTCTGCGCTTTTCCGTCTATGTAGATCTGATTGTCTCTTATGCTCAGCGTCTGCCCGGGAAGTGCCACACAGCGCTTCACGTAGTGGTCACGCCTGTCCACTGGACGGTACACGATCTCGCCATAAAAGTCCGGACGATTCCAAAGGTCCTCGCGACCGACAAGTTTCTTCCACGTATAATAGTCCGGATTGGGCTGCTTCACCGCTACGGTATCCCCTGCGGGGAAATTGAAGACCACCAAATCGCCCTCCTTTACCTGCCCGAATCCTTTGAGACGCTTGTACGGCAGTTGAGGCTTTTCCATGTAGGATTTGCCACCTATTACCGGCATCGTGTTATGTGTCAGCGGCATAGTCAGCGGCGTCATGGGCGAGCGAGGACCATAGGAGAGCTTGCTCACGAAGAGATAGTCACCAACGAGCAAAGTTTTCTCCAGCGAAGAAGTAGGGATGGCGAAGTTCTGAAAGAAAAAAGCGAAGATGAGAGTTACTGCCACAACACAGTAAATAATGTCCGCCACCCAACTACAGATCGTCCGCAGGGTTTTGTTGCGGATATTCTTATACCACCCCCATTTAATGATGTGGAGGAAGTAGTAATCGATGATCAAGGGCAGAAAAATCAACCAAAATGGCCCTGCCCACAGGCAGAACAGGAGGTATAGGAGTGAGAAGGCAACGCCTTTTACACGACGCCAAGGCGTCAAATCTTTCCAATGGAAGGTCATATCGTATTGTCTGTTGTATTGCTTATTAAGTCATTCATCGTCAAGAAACCACTGTGCTCGACTGCATATTCGGCTGCCAAAACCGCACCATGAGCAAATCCCTCGCGACCAAAAGCCTCGTGCCTGATCGTCAACCGATCCACCGGCGAGGTGTAAGATATGGTGTGCGTGCCCGGAACTTCACCCTCCCGCACTGCTGTGATAGGCAGTTCGTTCGTGGCCGGTTTCTCCGTCAGGCGCCATGCATCCAGAGCAGGCGTATTGGCTATCAACCCTTCGGCCAAGGTTATAGCCGTACCACTCGGAGCATCCAGCTTGTGCACGTGGTGAGTCTCCGTCAGATGAGGCCGATACTGCGGCTGCGTACTCATCAGACGGGCAAAAGCACGATTGAGAGCGAAGAAGAGATTGACCCCAATGCTGAAGTTCGAAGCCCAAAAGAGGGTTTTGCCCTCGCGGCGGCAACGCTCTTCCAGCACTGGCAGATGTTCCCCCCACCCCGTTGTTCCGCATACTACCGGCACAGAGCGGTCCATGCAACGACTGCAGTTGGCAAAAGCAGCCTCGGGACGCGTAAACTCGATGGCCACATCGGCCGAGCGGAACAGATCCGAGTCGAATCGATCCTCCTGACCGGCATCTATCGTCAGCACCACATCGTGGCCGCGCGCTACTGCGATACGCTCGATCACATGTCCCATCTTGCCGTAGCCTATCAGTACTATTTTCATCTTGTCGATACCTTAAAGGAAAGCCGACTACTGTCGGCACAAGGGTCAAAGATACACAGATTTAGCGCAAATTCATGCCCGTAATCTTTCGATAGAGATCGAGCGCATATATGTCCGTCATGCCGGATATATAGTCCAGTGTGCACTGTATTTTGCCATACAAGCTCTCCTCCCGCACATTGTACTGGGTGCTCACCCTACTCAGGAGGGTGCGGCTGTAGGCATGTTCGGGGTGCGTGAGAGCCTCCATCATACGATCGATGAGAGCTCCGAATATCTGATGTCCGGCCAGCTCTACGTCCACTACGTCACGCGCCACATATATTTTGCTGTAAGCCATGTCCGTACAAGCTCGGTAAGCATCGCGCAATCGCGTCTCCATCCGCCCTATCAGACTCCCTTTGAAGGTGCCGGCCAGGATCTCATCCTCGTTTTCGAGGAATACTCGCGTGCAGGTTTCTACCAGCGTATTGATCACCCGCGAACGCAGATAGGCTATTTGTTCATTGGCATCCGTGATATGCAAGAGTACAGCACGGATATGTAGCAATTCGTTCTTTGGACAAAAGGCAAGGAAAAGGCTTTCCGTCTCTGCATACGTTAGCAGGCGTAGTTTATAAGCATCCTCTATATCCATGATCTGATAGCAGATGTCATCGGCTGCTTCGACCAGATAGACGAGCGGATAGCGGGCATAGCGCAGAGGTGCATCGTTCAATCGTAGCATCCCCAACTCCTCGGCAATCATCCGGAAAGTATCTTCTTCTGTTGCAAAGAAGCCGAATTTACCTGCCCTACTTGCCAATTCACTACTATAAGGATACTTTACGATCGAAGCCACTGTGCTGTAAGTAAGAGCAAAACCTCCTTTGCGGCGGCCTTGAAACTGGTGCGTCAGCAATCGAAAAGCATTGGCATTGCCTTCGAAGTGCAGGAAGTCTTCCCAGCGACCACCCTCCTTGCGTACGGCTTCCTCCCACACTCGGCCTCTGCCCTCGCGGAAATAAGCCGAGATGGCACGCTCACCGCTGTGGCCGAAGGGAGGATTGCCCATATCGTGCGCCAGACAGGCAGCCGAGACAATGGCACTAATGGCACCCGACTCCCAAGGCAGATCGCCGTAGCGTGCTTTGAGTCCGCGACTGACATTATTGCCGAGCGAACGCCCCACACAACTCACTTCGAGACTGTGCGTCAGACGGTTATGTACGAATATATTGCCTGCGAGGGGGAATACTTGAGCTTTATTCTGTAAGCGACGGAAGGGAGAAGAAAAGACCATACGGTCGTAATCTCGCTCGAAGTCGGTTCTTTCCCATGGCTGTGCCGATTCATTCGGGCGGTGGTAGTCCTCCATCCCTACCCTTTTGTCAGAGAGCAATCGCTCCCAATGCATCATAGTCATCTGATCCAATCTGATTCTTCGTGAGACTAAAGGTAAGAAGAATCGGCATAATGCCCAGCATACTCGCCTGAAACTACTCAGTTATGCCCAGTCATCACTGACTACACAGAAAAGAGCAACGGGTCAACAGTTTTTTTAACTCTCGCCCAAGTATGGAGCATCACAAAGCGAAGTCCCATAAATTATGCGCTGAAAATCAGAAGAATATCGCGGCAGAAATCGGGAGAAAGGTGCGCCAAATCAAAATAGTTTTAGCGCCAAATTTTTCCGGAAATGGCGCCAAAAGGAAAAAATTCTGGCGCGTGTTTATTCGACAAATCACACATGAGGAAGATCATAACATATCTGTATACTTTTTGACACTATCCATGTGCAAGAGAGATTTTTGTCATCAGATTACATTGCTCTTGCATAGAGAATGCGACGTTTGACTACTAAGCCAAGATAATTAGAAAGCAGCGAAAATTTTTTTCTTTCAAGACTTTGTGGAAGAAAAAGAGGCTTTGATTGTACTCAAAAAGGAGTACCCAACAGTTGATTTCGGTGCCACGGGATTCCCTAATTATTGGGAAACTGCACCTCTATGGAAGTGAAAAAGAAGATCATAGGCTCAAAAAAACTACATTTGTAGCCGTATGAAAGAGAGACTGAACCAAACCATCCGCTATTTTCTGCCTATACTTTTCGCAGTATATGCCGGACTCGTCATCTCCTTCACTCACGTTCATATTATCAACGGTGTCATCATCGCCCACTCACACGTACAGTGGGGTGACAAGGAAAGCGATCCGCAGGACAATCCACATACCGATTCGGAATTGGTCCTCTACAATCAGCTCTCAGCCATCAGCACCGTTTCCTTAGAAGCTCCGACCATCGACTTGTCAGATCCTGAGCGGTCTGTCACTGTCTTTCCCTTCGTTTGCAACACAGTCGTTGCCCATCTGTCGGAAGCTATTACCTCCAATCTTCTTCGCGCTCCGCCGTTAGGCTGAAAAAACATTCCCCTTCTTTTTTCTTTGCCTCACCCTACAAATCTGTAGCGGGTAGGGTATAGGTGCATCTTCATGAGCTGCTGCGTTGTCATACAGCTCCGGAAGCAGTAATGATACCTATGTATATCCTGCCACAAGAGGCAGAAGCAAACTAATACTTAATCACTTACTCGGATCAGTAAGAGGTATACTCCTACATGCGATCCAACCTAACAAACAACTAAAAATGAAACATCTTCCTATTATCGGCTACATCATAGCCATTCTTTTTTCGAGCATGACAGCTTATGCTCAGCAGACGGGCGGCTCTGTAACGGGCACTGTCGTAGATAAAAGTTCCAAAGAACCTCTTGCCTTCGCTCAAGTATTTATCAAGGGTACTACGCTGGGTACATCTACCGATGCCAGCGGTAACTATACCATCAAGGGCGTGCCTGCGGGACAGCAGACAGTCGTGGCTCGTTATATGGGTTATGGCTCTTGCGAAGAACGCATCCATATAGAAAAAGGTAGCTCACGCCATGTGGATCTCTATCTTGCCGAAGAGACACTTTCACTCGATGGAGTAGTGGTATCTGCCAACAGAAGTGAAACCTTCCGCCGACAAGCACCTTCGCTCGTGACGGTGCTCTCACCGGAACTTTTCACCAAGACCAACTCCACCACACTGAGTCAAGGATTGAAGTTCCAACCCGGCCTTCGAGTAGAAGACAATTGCCAAAACTGTGGCTTTAACCAAGTGCGCATCAACGGATTAGAAGGAGCTTACTCGCAAATCCTCATCGACAGTCATCCCATATTCAGCTCCTTGGCAGGCGTGTATGGTCTGGAACAGCTTCCCGCCAATATGATAGAACGAGTGGAAGTGATACGTGGAGGCGGCTCAGCACTCTTCGGTTCTAATGCCGTGGGAGGCGTCATCAATGTAATTACCAAGGAACCACTACGTAATTCGGCAGAGATCAGCCATTCGACTATGACCTTCGACCATAACAAAGGGTGGGGGAGCTTCCAGAATACTACTCAGTTCAACGGCTCTATGCTGACGGAAGATCGTAAAGCCGGCGTCATGGTCTTCGGACAACACAACTACCGCCCGGGACAGGACATAGACGGCGACAGCTTCACGGAACTGCCCAATCTGCGTAACCGTTCGCTGGGATTCCGTTCCTACTACAAGACGGGCCTCTACAGCAAAGCCACTCTCGAATACCATAGCATGCAGGAGTATCGCCGCGGGGGCGACAGACTGGACAGACCTCCTTTCGAAGCTCAGATAGCAGAGTACCTACAGCACTATATCAACGGCGGTAGTCTGAAGTACGATCAGGCATTCAGTGGTGGCAAAGACTTCTTCAGCCTTTATACATCGGCACAGGATGTACAGCGCAGAAGCTATTACGGTGGCGGTGATTATACCCAAGAAATGCTGAACGCTTTGCTGGAAAGCGGCAGCATCACTTCTGATCAATACCAAAATGCATTCTCGGCTCTTACTGCCTATGGTACGACAAAGGGATTCGATTTTCAGGGAGGCGGTATGTATCGTCACACCTTCGGAGAGAACTGGGACTATACCGGTGGTGTGGAATATGTACATGGCAAGCTCGATGACCGCAGCGGATACCGCCCCAACATCATCGACCAACAGACTGCTACATGGAGCCAATACGACCAACTGGAGTATAAGACAGAGCAATTTAGCGCCTTGATAGGAGGACGATTCGACTATGTGCGACTATTCCAGAACGGAGAGCGCTACATAGATCCCCTCTTCATATTCAGTCCCCGTGCCAATCTGCGCTACAATCCGCACAGAGACCTCAGCTTCCGCCTCTCATATAGCGAGGGATTCCGCGCACCTCAGTACTTCGATGAAGACCTGCACGTAGAATTGGCCGGCGGTACGCCCATCAGTCGCATCCTGTCGCCCAATCTCAAAGAAGAGCGTTCGCGAAGCCTCAGTGCCTCATTCGATTGGTACCACCGTGGCGACAACTGGCAGTTCAACCTGATGGGAGAAACCTTTGCCACCTTTATCAGCAACCAATTCAAGCCTTCCGATACCGAACAAATCATTGACGGACAGGAATGGATCGTCCGCACCATCTATAATGACAAGGAAGGGGTATCGAAAGTGTACGGTATCAATCTGGAAGGTAGGATAGCTTATAACAAGACCTTCGACCTCCAACTCGGCGGTACTTGGCAACGCAGCCTCTATGGCAGTCCCTATACGCCCGTAGAAGCAGATGCCGAGACAGGACAGGCAGCCATAACGGTGAAAGACTACGTGCGCACTCCCAATCTGTATGGCTACTTTGTGGCTACCTATCGCCCCTCCGAGCACTCAGCCATCAACCTGTCGGGTACTTTCACCGGTAAGATGAACGTGGTACATGAAGCCTATGAGGGCGATATTCCTGCCGATCAGATAGGACCGGACGGAGCATTCGACTTTGTCCTGGACGGACAGGCATACAAGGGTTTGGCTCAGGGCTATGCCCAATTGGTCAAGACTCCTGCCTTTGCCGACATAGATATCAAGTTCAGTCATGACTTCCATTTGGGTTCTACCATGACAATAGAACTAAACGGTGGTGTCCATAATATCATCAACAGCTACCAAAAGGATCTCGACAAAGGCCCCGGACGTGCCTCTACCTATGTCTATGGTCCCATGCAGCCGCGACGGATCTTCTTGGGTACGAAGATTAGTTTCTAAGGGAACTCACTATCCTACACGTTGTACGTGTCACGAAGCATGAGTCGGTTGCTCTACCTTTCAACAGGTGAGCAACCGATTCTTTTATTATATGATTCCTTTTCAAAAAAGAAAAATAGATATAGGAAGAATAAAGTCGGTTAATACTGTGGATAATCTCTGTACGAGTAGGATTGAAGGAGTAGGGGATCAACAGGAAAAAAGCGGATATGAATAGGTTACAAACAGGTTATCGACTGTTATCGTCACTCAATATCAGTGAGATAACAGCAGAATGTGGATAAGTCAGATGGCCGAACAAATACCGGACTCTTTCCTACTCTTCGATTCTGTGGATAAACCTCGGCAAAAGTCGATAAGAACTTGTTGCTAACTTTTTGTGCATTTTCGGATGATGTTCTTATATGGCATTTGTTTCGGGATATGCAAGCAAATTGGCGAGTTTTTTTCATCTAATTATCAACAGGCTTATCGACAGCTCTTGTGGATAACCATTGTATCCGAACGATGAATAGACGATATTTGCAACAGACTTAGTATAGTATGCTCATCAATACAAAGGCCATCGTCTTACGTCACGCTGCTTATAACGACAGCTATAGTGTAGCCCAGCTCTTCGTGAGGGAGTGCGGTAGGGTGTCTTATCTGATAGCGCGGAGCCCTAAGCGTGCCAAAGGGGGTGGGGGAGTGCGCCTCTTGATGTCGCCACTGTACGAACTGGAGATAACGGCAGAGCATAAGCCGCATCGCGATCTGCACTTCATTCGGGAGGCAAAGCTGTGTGCCGGTAGGGCACGGATCCAATCCGATCCCGTGAAGAACAGTGTAGCGCTTTTCTTGGCTGAGTTCTTATATCTGACTCTTCGGCTACCGGAAGCAGATACAGAGGTGTATGACTTCATTGCCGACTCGATAAACAGGCTTGAATCAGCCGATTGCTCTGCAGCTAATTTCCATCTCGTTTTTCTCTATCGGCTGCTTTCTCCTATGGGACTCATACCGGATATGCAACTCGACGGACGACAGAGAAGCGAATGGTTCGACCCCGCAGACGGACGATTTGTATCCCACCCGCCTACACATGGCAAGGGTATTCCTCCGCAGGAAGCTGCCTATATGCCGTTATTCAGTCGGATCACCTATGATAATATGTGGGCTTTCCGACTCTCACGGCAAGAGCGTAGGCGAGTGTTAGACTATCTGGTGGATTATTATCGCTTCCATCTGCCCGGGTTTCCACAGCTCAAAACCCCCGATATCCTCTCTGCACTGTTTGATAAGTAGTATAAGGGGAGAGAGTAGGCGCGGAAAACTTATCTTTGTTCACAGTAGAATAATAGCAATATCATTATGGAATCAGACAAATTATTGGAACAAGTGCGTGCCAAAGCTCGGACGTGGCTTGGTTCGGGATATGATGCCTCCACACAAGAGGCCGTACGGGCCATGCTGGACAATGCAGACACGACGGAGTTGGTCGATGCTTTCTATCGCGATCTTGAGTTCGGTACGGGTGGCTTGCGCGGCATCATGGGTGCCGGTAGCAATCGCATGAATCGTTATACGGTGGCTGCTGCTACACAGGGACTCGCCAACTATCTCTTGCGAGAATTTGCCACGTTGCCGCAGATCAGCGTGGCTATCGGCTACGACTGTCGCAACAATAGTCGCTTCTTTGCCGATACGACAGCGGCGGTCTTCTCGGCCAACGGCATTCGTGTCTATCTATTCGAGGAGCTTCGTCCTACACCGGAAGTATCCTATGCCATCCGCAAGCTCGGATGCCAGAGCGGTGTAATGGTGACGGCTTCGCACAATCCCAAGGAATACAACGGCTACAAAGCCTATTGGGAAGATGGTGCGCAAATCATTGCTCCGCACGACCGCAATATCATTGCTGAGGTCAATAAGATTCGTTCGATAACCGATATTAAGTTCGAGGCCAATCCAGCTCTCATCCGGATGATAGGGGAGGATATAGACGCTCCCTTCATTGCCGACGTCAAGGCGCTCAGTCTCTCGCCCGAAAGTATCGCCCGCCATCGCGATATGAAGATCGTCTATACACCCATTCACGGTACGGGCGGTACCATCATACCCCGCGCATTGCAAGAATACGGCTTTGCCAACATTATACATGTCCCCGAACAGGATGTGACCAGCGGAGACTTCCCCACCGTTCATTCGCCCAATCCTGAAGAACCGGCGGCCTTGGCGATGGCTATAGCAAAAGCTGAAGAGACAGGTGCCGACCTCGTTTTGGCAAGCGATCCCGATGCCGACCGTATTGGTGTGGCTGCTCGCAACGATCGAGGAGAGATGGTGCTTATCAACGGGAACGAGATTTGCGCCATGCTTATCTATTATTCCATCATGCGTCGCAAGGAGCTGGGCGATCTGCAGGCTGATGACTACATCGTCAAGACCATTGTAACGACCGAATTGGTACGCGACATAGCCGATCGTGAACACGTAACCATGTACGATTGCTATACCGGCTTCAAATGGATAGCAGGCGTTATCCGTGAGAATGAGGGACGTCGTCGCTACATAGGTGGCGGAGAGGAGAGTTACGGCTTCCTCTGGGAGGACTTCGTTCGTGACAAGAGTTCGGTCTCGGCCTGTGCACTCTTCTGCGAAATGGCAGCTTGGGCTCGCGACAAGGGGCTTACCGTCTATCAGCTCATGCGCAGCATCTACCTTTCTTATGGTTTCTATCGCGAGAAAGGCGTCAGCGTCGTGCGCAAAGGCAAGTCCGGAGCGGAAGAGATCGAAGCGATGATGAAGCGCTATCGCGAGCATGCTCCCACCGTCTTGGGCGGCTCTGTTGTAAGCGAAGTGCTCGACTATGCCACGCTCGAAGGCAAGGATGTAGCCAATGGCGAGACCTTCACCCTCGACATGCCCACGACGAGCAATGTGCTCCAGTACAAGACCGAGGACGGCACCAAGGTATCAGTGCGTCCTTCCGGCACGGAGCCGAAGATCAAATTCTATATAGGTGTGCGCATCCCCGTCCAAAACGAAGAAGAATTGGACCGCGCCTACACCCTCGCCGACGATAAGATCGCCGCCATCCTCCGCGACCTCAACGTCTGATCTCCGTCCTCCCAATTCGCAGTCGGATAGGAAGTAAATGCTAATCATAAAAAGCATTTGCTTTCTACCCGATTTTATTATTATGTTGCACTTACTATAGGAAAATATAAGGCTTGGTACAAGAGGAACCTAGTTTGCATTTTGGAGGCCAGAGGAGTTACCTTTTTGTTACCTTTGTGTGTCGATTAGCGGTGTTACGATCAGTAAATAGTTGAATTTCAGTGTGCAAAAGCGAACAGAATCCAAAGAAATATGAAGTAAATGATGAAATGAAGGCAATGATGAATAGCAGACTTATGTGCGAGGGGGGGTACATCCCTTTCTTTTTAACACTTTTCTTTCGGTATGTAATGGTGTGGATTCCGGCTTTGGCCGAGATCCCTTATCTGTGATAGTCTCCCGGACAGTGAATAAAATGCGATAGAACTTCCCCGAAATTCTATCCAATAGCATCAAGTCCCCGTTGCGTTCAGGCACGAACGCAACGGGGACTTTTTGTTTTTGGCTCGTTCTCAAGCCTTTTGGGGAGATAAACTATATAAAGGTGAGTTCTAAACTTTATAAAGATCGGATGCAAAGATTATAATTATCAGAAACGATCTTTATAAAGATTGAATCTGAAGATTATAAAGTTCACCATCTAAATGGATAAAGATTGTTTTTCGACTCCTTGAATCACCTTTCCGGAATCGTTTTGACCACCGAACGACCTTCAAAAAGCGGCTTATTTGGACTGAATCTAAACAACCCTTCGGTGTTGAAAAGTTTTTTGGCACCTAACCTATTTGGCGATTGCATTGTTGTCCTAAAAGAGGATAAAGGAGGAGGGATAGAAGCTACGCGTACGCAGAGGCAAAAAACGCTGTTTTTGCGTTCGCGGATGTGTACGTAGAGAAAAAAAGAGGATATGCCGAGTGTATATTAAGAATAGTCGAATTCGGGGCTGCTTAGGTTTTGTATTTTGGTCTAAGATTATCAGCTTTGTTTGCTGCGGAAGAAATGATTCTAATATCAAAGCAAAGCCCCTCCTCGTGCTCGAGAAGGGGCTTGGGCCTTATTTGAAGCCGTGGGGCTTCCTCCTGTTTTAGAACTTAATTACAGGGATTCTGTGTGAGGAGCATTATGCGATTCCTACCATTGCGGGAACGCTACCGAAGATAAGGATGGCAACGAGGAGACCCAAGATAGCGTAAAGCTCGGGGAATACGGCCATCACCATCGTGGCACCGAATACGTTGTGACCACCACCGATAGCTTGGATACCGTTGGCACATACCTGAGCCTGACGAATGGCAGACATCAAACCTACTACACCGAGAGCAACACCGGCGAAGAAAATAGCCCAGCCGGCGAGCATGGTCAGAGCATTGGCAGCTACGAGCTGGGTAACAAGGTTAGAGGCCATGAAGAAGCCTACGAAACCGTAGAGACCCTGAGAACTGGGAAGAGCGCTAAGACCGATGTAGAGACCCAGAGAATCGGGGTTCTTCTTCATCGCACCAACGGTAGTGTTACCGCAGATAGTTACGCCAATGGCACTTCCGATACCGGTCAATGCAACCATCAATGCAATACCGAGATAAGCTAACATTTGTTCCATAATACTTTTTGTGTTGTTTAGTTGTTATGATTTTTTGAATTGTTTCTTTTGTGATTAGGAGCGTTTGAACGGCGTGTATTCGTTGCCGCCACCCTCGAATTCGCTGTTCTTGTAGAACTCTACGAACGTCAAACGTATGGGGTGTACCAGCGAGCTGATCATACAGAGTCCGATGTTGAGACCGTGACCGAACAGCAGGATGATAGCCATCACGAGGAAGTTGAGCCCCGTAGGCAGCCCTCCGCCGATCTGTACGGCAAGATTATTGAACACTCCTCCCAGAATACCGCCGGTGAGGCCGATGGCAAAGAGACGGATGTAGGACAACGTATCACCTAACAAACCGGAAGCGGTGTTGTAAGTGGCCCAAAGACCGGCTCCGAAGTTCATGAAGATGTTCTTGCCCGGGCTGTTGTAGAAGAGGGCTATCAAGAGAGCTAAACCAGTGATACCGGTGAAGGCTAATGCTACAACACCGAGCTCGGGCTTGCTTTCAGCAAGGGGCTTGATGACAAACGAGAGCGCTCCAAAGAGGATGAATGTGGCCCACGCATAGGTGGCAAGGGCATACTTGAATCCTTTTTGTATGTGCGTCTTGTAGCCGGCTACATACTTGGCAAATATGATTTGGAGAAGACCCAGCACAACGGAGAGCTTCATCATATTGTCCTGATTGAGGAAGTAGTCGTTACGGACAGAGCCCAAGAGGTCGTCTCCGGCCCATGGCATTACCATACCGAATACTGTACCCATCAGCGAACCAACGACGGCCGTCGTGCCACCCAACCATTGCAACATGCCGCAGAGCGACTTGATGGCACCGGAGTCGGACTTGATCTTGGCTATGGTGGCTATTACGAAAAGCAAGAGGCCGTAACCGCCATCACCGAAACAGAGGGCGAAAAACAGCATGAAGAACGGAGCCAACAGGGGCGTGGGGTCCAACTCGCTGTAGTTAGGCATGGAGTACATCTTGGTGATGGGCTCGAAGAGGCGGGCGAAGGCGTTGTTCTTCAACTTGATGGGCACACTGTCTTCTTCCTTGATCTCCATCTTCTCGATGTAGTAGCCTTCGGCTGCGATAGCCTGCTCCATGGGAGCGGCATCGGCAGTAGGTACCCAGCCTTCGAGGAGCATGAGTTTGTCGTCGGCCTGACCTTCAGCTTGCACCATGGCATTGGTGAAAGCGAATTTATCGGCCATCAACATATCGTAAGCCGTGAGTTCGCCCATGCGATTGTCTGCAAAAGCTGTCTTGGCGGCTGCATTAGCCTGCAATTCGGCTTCCAATGCTTCCTGCTGTTTGTACAGAGTTGACAGATCGTAGTCGGGCAATTTGATGCGCTCGGCATCAGGCTTGGGATCATGTTTGTGTCCTACGGTCACGAAATAGACCGTAGAGCGTACAGTATTGATCTCAATAGCTCCATAGATTTCGGCCCATTCGGGCTTGTAAGCCGATGCAGAAGAGGCATAGAAGTTCATCTCGTAGCCGGCGCTACTTAGGCGTGCAATGGAACTGAAGTCGAACTGACCCCAGAGTTCCATTTGTTCTATTTCTCGCTTCTTGGCCACTATGGCATTCTTGAGGCGTACTTCTTCGGCAAAAAGATGCTGCACATCCTTTACCGCCTGCTCTCCGGCAGTTTCTGTCACCACGGGAGTGGTTGTCTGTGCCGGTGCGTTCTCGCTTTTATAGGGGGCGAGCATACGCATCGTTTCAGCTATGCCTTTGCGAAGAAGAAGGAGATTCTGCAATTCGGCAACATCCTTGGTCGCCTTTGTTTCCTGGATGTGTACCACACCGGTGTTACGCAGCTTCTCAAGGAAGCTCTCATACTCGCGGTGGTAGATCAGGAAAAGGTATTTATTCATTGCGGTAATCATGCCATCACCTCCTCTTCGTTGTTACGTTTTTCCATATTGGCACGCATAATCTTCTGCGAGGACTTGGACAGGCTCTCTTCGTCCTCTATGTAGCGCTTGATCTTGCGTATGGCATCTTTATAGCCGGGGATTTGCACTTTCTCGAAGAGATTGACTTTCTGGGTCGTCTTCTTACGTGCATATTCGAGGAACTCCAACTTGAGACCGAGAAATTCAGCCTCGATTCCCGTATGAGCCAGGTTCTTCAGCAGATCAATGCCTTCGGCGAACCAAGAAGGTGCATTGAACAGACTGAATGGCTTAATGGTGTATGAAATATCGTCCAGTACGGGAACGATTACGCCCGCGACCTTCTTCGTAGAAAGCTTGACGCCCTCTACGCTGATGAGGTCGGGTTTGAATTCGTTCCATAGGCCCACCATATTGCGGTAGCCCACGATTTCTTCTTCCAGTTGGCGTTCCAATCGCTCCACCTCGTCCTTTGTGCGCTTCACTTCCAGACGCAGTGCGCTCTCCTTGCTCTTGATCGTGGGCAAGGTGCGCTCTCGCATCTTCAGCTGTTTTTCTTGCTGCTGGAGAGAGGTTTTGTTGTATTGAAACTTAATAGCCATTGTATCGCAAGGTTATTTATTTCTTCCAGTAAGTGTCCACAAGCTGTTGCTTGATGTTCACTTCGGCCGGTTTGAAGTGCTTAGCGAATAGCTCCCATGCCGTATCTAACATCTCCGTGGTGTTCACGTTCACGTCGATGGCCAAGAGTTGGCGTGAGTAGTCATTGGCAAATTCGAGAGCGCGGTTGTCGTAGTCTGTCAGGTCGAAACCGTTCTCCATCTTGGTCTGTGCATTGGCAGCGTCGGAGAAGAGACGCACGGCGGCATTCATCACCTGTGGGTGGTCTTCGCGAGTCTTCTTGCCGATCACGAGCTGTTTCAGACGAGAGAGGCTTCGGAAGGGGTCCACGATTACCTTACCGACGTTGCTGTCGCGACGGAGATAGAGCTGACCTTCGGTGATATAACCCGTATTGTCAGGCACGGCATGCGTGATGTCACCACCGGAGAGAGTGGTCACAGCGATAATCGTGATAGAACCTCCGTCGGGGAACTGTACCGCTTTCTCGTAGATCTTGGCCAAGTCTGAGTAGAGCGAACCGGGCATAGAGTCCTTAGAAGGGATCTGGTCCATACGGTTCGATACGATGGCCAAGGCATCAGCATAGTTGGTCATATCGGTGAGCAGAACAAGCACCTTCTCGTGCTTC
Organism: Porphyromonas loveana; assembly: GCF_003096695.1. GTDB lineage: Bacteria > Bacteroidota > Bacteroidia > Bacteroidales > Porphyromonadaceae > Porphyromonas > Porphyromonas loveana. The sequence goes on from NZ_QEKY01000007.1 coordinate 28,984, forward strand.
TCAACGGCAAAGTATTCGGCAGCAGCCAATGCCATGTCAGGCACGAGGATACGCTCTACCGAGGGGTCTTCGGTGGTGTTGATGAAGCTCACGATGCGGTCGAGTGCACCAGCATTGCTAAATGTATTCTTGAAGAAGAGGTAGTCGTCATTGGTCATACCCATACCACCGAGGATAATCTTGTCACTCTCGGCACGCAGAGCCACCATGGCCATTACCTGGTTGAACGGCTGGTCGGGGTCGGCGAAGAAAGGAATCTTCTGTCCCGTTACGAGCGTATTGTTCAAGTCGATACCGGCGATACCCGTAGCGATCAGCTCCGAAGGCTGCTTACGACGCACGGGATTCACTGACGGACCACCGATCTCTACTTCCTTACCTTCGGGCTGGGGACCACCATCGATGGGCTCACCATAGGCGTTGAAGAAGCGACCGGCCAGTTGTTCGCTCACTTTGAGCGAAGGAGCCTTACCCATGAAAATCACTTCGGCATTGGTGGGGATACCTTCCGTACCGGCAAATACCTGCAAGGTAACGTCCTCGCCTTGGATACGCACCACCTGCGCCAATCGGCCGTCGATAGTGGCCAACTCTTCATTACCTACACCTGTGGCACGCAGCGAGCACGTAGCCTTGGTGATGTTGGTAATCTTTGTATATATTTTCTGAAAAGCTTGTTTTGACATGACTATCTATGTTATTTGATGCGTTCGGCCAGGATAGCGTCCAATTCTTTATTGTACTTATCGTAATCGGCACTCTTGAATTCGGAATAGTTCACTTGCTTGAAGATGTTGATCACGCGCTTGAAGTAATCCGATACTTCCAGGAAGTCTTCGAAGTCGAACTCTGTGCGGCAGATGTCCGACACCTTGCTGAGCATGAGTTCCTGGCGCTCCAACGAACTGTTGCAGTCCACGCTGTCGAATGCATCCTGCTGGAGGATTACGAAGTCTATAAGCTCGGCCTTCCAGAAGGTCACGTGATAGTTCACGGGCACACCGTCGTCACCGAGAATGTTGATCTGTTCGGCGATCTCCTTACCCTGATGCAGACGCATCTTGAGGTCGTTCACTTTCGTGATCCAGTCAGAGGCAATGTGATTGGAGATATAGCTTTCGAATTCTGGATACTCCAAGTACTTGGAATAACTGTCAATGGGGTTCACGGCCGGATAACGTTTGCGGTCAGCACGATTCTGCTCAAGAGCGTAGAAGCAACGTGCTACCTTCTTGGTACTCTCCGTCACAGGCTCCTTGAGGTTACCACCGGCAGGAGATACTGTACCGATAAAAGTTACTGATCCCGTAGCACCGTTGTTCAGGTACACAAACCCTGCACGAGCATAGAAGTTGGCTACGATAGCCGACAAGTCCATCGGGAATGCATCAGGTCCGGGGAGCTCTTCCAAGCGGTTCGACATTTCACGGAGAGCCTGTGCCCAACGAGAAGTAGAGTCGGCCATCATCAGTACGCGGAGACCCATCGAGCGATAGTATTCAGCGATGGTCATGGCCGTATATACAGATGCTTCACGAGAGGCCACGGGCATGTTCGAGGTATTGGCGATAATGATCGTACGCTCCATCAGCTTACGGCCGGTGTGCGGGTCGTTCAAGTGGGGAAATTCTGCGAAGATTTCCACAACCTCATTGGCACGCTCACCACAAGCAGCGATGATCACGATGTCAGCTTCGGCCTGCTTAGAGATGGCGTGCTGGAGCACAGTCTTACCCGTACCGAAGGGTCCGGGGATGAAGCCCGTACCGCCTTCTACGATGGGGTTGAAGGTATCAATGATGCGAATACCAGTTTCGAGCAGTTTGAAGGGACGCGGTTTCTCGCGATAGCAAGGGATGGCACGCTTCACGGGCCACTTCTGCACCATCGTTACATTATGATCCTTGCCGTCTGCATCGGTGACTACGGCTATTACATCATTCACCTTGTACTGACCGGCCTGAGCCACGCTCTTCACTTTGTAACCACCTTCGAATACGAAAGGTACCATGATTCTGTGCGGCTGAAAGTTCTCCGTCACCTCACCAAGCCAAGAGCCGGCGATCACGTTGTCGCCCACCTTGGCCAACGGCTTGAAGTCCCACAATTTGTCATCATCGAGGGCGGCAGTGTAGTCGCCACGCTTGAGGAAGACCCCGTCCATCTTGTCCAGATCGTGTTGCAGACCGTCATAGTTCTTTGAGAGCATACCGGGGCCGAGCGTTACTTCGAGCATGCTGCCCACAAACTCAGCCTCGTCTCCTACGTGCATACCGCGGGTACTCTCGAATACCTGCACATAAGCATTCTTACCGATCACCTTGATCACCTCGCTCATGAGCTTGGTGCCATTGACATCGATATAGCAAATTTCATTTTGGGAAACCGGCCCATCGACCTCCACGGTCACGAGGTTGGACACAATCCCCTTAACAACACCTTTTGTAGCCATTATTCTGATTTATTTCTTTTGATTTCTTTTGAACTCTTCCAAGGACTCTGCACTCTCGTGTTTGAGTGTCTTGACGATGTGGCGGAAGGTCTCTTCGCCAGTTCTCTCGTCCAGATTCACCCAACGTTCGATGATCGTCAGCTCCAGATAGTAGCATAGCAGACGTTCGATGGAGAATACGCGGTTGAATACGGACTCTTCCAGCCACTCCCAGCGCAGTACATCCAGCTGACGTTCTCGCTTGGTGATGTCCGTCTCTTCACCTACAGCCAGCAGCGACGACATGGCGGAGAAGTCCTCACTCAGGTCGAAGTCGCGCGAACGCGAAGTGCGCAGCTTATTTTCTATTTCGCCGGTCCCCACGATGTAGTTGATGGGGTTCCATCCGAGTTTGCGACAGGTGATGGCAGCCAGGATGTTCTTAATGTGCAGGTTGAGGCCGAACCACTCTTCCAAGAACTCGTTGCCGCACTGCATGGCATACTCGTAGTAGTACATGGCCAGACGGTCTTCGTCGGAGATGGGCAGACGTTCCCGTCCTTCTTCTTCCTCGCTTTGGACGTTCTGTGCATGCTGGTCGTTTTCTTCGCCCAGAGCTTTCTCGGCCAACTTCTCAGCCATGAAGGTCTGGAAATAGGGCGGCAGTCCTGCCATGCGGGGGACTGTGCGTTTCTCGCGATAGACGGCCATTATGGCGTCCAGGTTGTCGTAGGAGAAGAGAGTGGGTTGAGCTTCGGCGGTCTTGGCAGCTTCGCTATCCTCGAGATAGTCGAGGAGGAAGTGGTTCTCCTGCTCCCAAAGCAGGAGATCGAAGAGTTTGCCGTCGGCTTGGCTAAGGATGGGTCTCAGCTCTTCCAGGAACTGAGGGGACGTAAACGGCAGTTTCCGATCTTCCACAGCGATGTTGGGCAGACCGGCTACAGTTGCGTAATATTTAGCCATGATTTAGAAAAGCATTTCCACCAATCGGGGACGCAGGAAGCTTTTGAAGAGATTGATAAATTCTTCTTCTCCGAATTGGATTTTGTAAGAACCGTCTTGGGGTTGGATCGTGTAGGCCACTTGTTGGTTGTTCACCTCCTTGATGGTCACCTTGCTGTCGAGCAGTTCCTTGGCATTGCTTTCAAAATAGGATTTCAGTGCAGCAGCATTCTGAGTGGAGATGACGATTTTCTCGCCCGATGCCCAGTTTTTGGCCATCTCGAGCATCATCTGCTGCATGAATTCGGGGTTGGCTGTGGCGGCTTTTACGTTCGCCGTTGAGAGCGTACCCGAGATTTGATTGACAATAGTACTCTTGAGCGACTCCAGCATCTGACCGGCATACAGTTTCAGCTCCGACTCAGTGTTCTGCTGAAACTCAGTCGCTTTCTTCTTTGCATCGCTCACAATGCGCTCGGCCTCGGCCTTGGCATTATTGATTGTCTCTGCGCTTTTGGCTTCGGCCTCAGCGACAATTTTCGCGGCTTGTTCGTTGCCTTTCTCAACGCCTTCGCGGTAAATCTTGTCAGTTAGTTCCTGGATTTTGGAGTCCATTGTTCTTGATTCTTTATTATAGTAGTATTTGATTCCGATTTAAGCGTCTGCAAATATAGTACAATTCTATAAAACACAAGTAGTTTCGTTCCCCTGTCCTTTTCGTTTCGGCGGGCGTGGATACTCATTATTTTTGCGCATTCCGAGGCATGATTTTGAGGGGAAAATCTCTACAGAGAGGGAGCTATTCGCATCATGCCTCTCACGTGTCGTCGCAGCCTGTAGAGAAGATGCCTTCTTCCGCGTATGGCATCGGGATCTATATGCTCGTTGAGCCCTATGACTGATGGCTGACGCATGTCGATTCAAGGAGGCATTTGTCCGTGCCTATTGCTTGCCCTGTTGTTTTTTCGTGCGAGAAGCGGACGGATTATGGCGCAGGATTCGACAAAGAACATGCGCCAAAAGTTTTTTCATTTGGCGCATAAATTTTTTCTAAATGGCGCGAAAATAAAATGAAAAAGGCGCGAGTTTTCGCCTGATTATGGGGCGTATTCGGTTCGATTTTCGGCGCGCTTTTGACGAGAAATCTGGCGTCTCACACATCCCATTCTCCCGAAGAACTTCCTTTATGCCGAGTCTTCTCTGCCTTAGGATGAGAGTGATAGGCAATGGTGAGAGTCGAATACTTTTTTCGGTACGTGGAGAATCGTCGTCAAACGGATCGAAAAAAGGCTGCATCGTGACCATGGTCACAATGCAGCCTCTCTATGTATGACAGGAGAGAATGGGAGCGGTGCTACTCTATTCAGCGAGGGAGATCATATGGCGATCGGTGGCACGGAGTTTGCCGCTCTTGATGAGCTGGTCGATGGCATAGTCCACGTGTGCCTGTACCTTGGCTCCTGTGCGGGCAAAACCGAGCTGTTGGGCTGTGTGCTTGCGCAGCTCTATAAGGGGCATGGCGAGCTGCTCTTCCATGACGTAGCGGGCAGCATTCATGACTTCGACGGTGGGTATCTCGGTAATGTCCCTCCCTGCGCCGGAGCGATAGCCCTCGAAACCGTCTGCGCTACTGCGATCTATCCAGAAAGTACGACTCTCTGCAAAGGAGATGGGATCGATATGATACTTCTCCGTCAGCGCATCCACGAGGCTGCGTAGGCGTGTCGAGACGCGTCCGATGCCGTAGTATTCGGCCAGGCGCCTGCAGAGGAGCGTGTCGGTAATGGGTTGTTCCGTTTGGATGATGCTTTGGATTGTTTTCCGTACTTCGGTCTTCATCTTAAAGAGGGTAGCCATGTCCATGCCTTCTTTTGTCGGCTTTGAAGCAGCAAACGAACGGTAAGCCTGCTCCTTGGTACCGGTCTCGCGGAGCGGGGCTGCCGATTCGACAGAGAATTTCTTGACCGTGGGGGCTGCTGCCTCAGGGGCCGCGGGTGCATGGCTCAGGAGCGACTCCACCTGTTCTGCGATGCGTGAGAGTATGCGGTCGGGGTTCTCCATCCAGTCTACTGTCCACACGCGATGTATATTCCAGCCCAGCATACGGAGTACTCCGGGCTGTACGATCTCTCTGTCACGGGTAGTCTTGGTTTCGTAGTAGCTTTTTCCGTCAGAAAGGATGCCAAGGATATATTGGTCGGCTTGATGCGGATGGCGGATGCCGAGGTCGATCTTGAAATTGGAGCATCCGATCATCGTATCTACCTTATAACCCCGAGCGCGGAGAGCTTTTGCAAGATCGGCCACCACATCACTCTCGGCGCGGAACTGTGCGCTGCGGTTGGGCAGGTGAGACAGTCCGTGCTTGGCAAACTCCAAGAGCAGACGCAGGCCTTCGACACCAAGAGAATTGGTGCGTTTGAGGTCGATCTGTTCGGGGTTGAGCGACGTGTATATGATCATTTCGTATCGGGCTCGCGATACGGCTACGTTCAGTCGGCGTTCGCCTCCTTTGTTGTTGAGCGGACCGAAGTTCATGGACACTTTCCCGTCTTTGTCCGGTCCGTATCCGATGGAGAAGAGAATGATGTCGCGCTCGTCGCCCTGTACGTTCTCCAAATTCTTGATGAAGATCGGCTCGGCACTCTGTAGGGCTTTTTGCTCCAGCTCAGGGCGGTTGCTGAGGGCATCCATCAGTATATCGTCTATCAGGTGCTGTTGCGCTTGGCTGAACGAAACCACGCCGATGCTTCGCTCCGAGAGGACGGGATCTTCCAGGCGGCGGATGATTTCGTCCACGACAGCTTGTGCTTCTTTCTTGTTGCTTCGCGTCGCCGACTTGTCGTATACGCCTTCAACCTGTACCATTCGCACCTTCGACACGCGGTCGTCCACAGAGGGGAAGGTGAAGAGCTTGCCGTCGTAGTAGCGACTGTTGCTAAAGGCGATGAGGCTCTCATGCTTGCTCCTGTAGTGCCAGGTGAGATAGCGGGACGGCATCGAGAGCGAGATGCAGTCGTCGAGAATGCTTTCCATGTCGTCTATGTAGGCCTCCTCTTCGTTGCTCTGAGTCGTTGTGAAGAAGCTGGTGGGGGGCATTTGCTTGGGGTCGCCTACGACGACGAGTGCTTTGCCTCGGGCAATGGCGCCTACTGATTCGCTTGTGGGCATTTGGGAAGCTTCGTCAAAGATCACGAGGTCGAATTTCTCTGCATTGAGGTCGATGAACTGTGCTACCGACAAGGGACTCATCAGTATACAGGGGCAGAGCTTGGGCAAGAGGGTCGGGATTTGGTCGATAATCTTGCGAATAGATGTGCCACGACCTCCGTTGGCGATATTCCGTTTGAGTATCCCTACTTCCGAACCATTGGCTGCTGCCATGGTCAGCTTGGGTATGTTGGCTGCCAGACGGCAGTATAGTTCGTGCTTGGTGAGCTCTTGGAAGTTAGCGGTGAGGACTCTGTATTTCTCAATGACAGCCTCGAATAAGATGCCGTTGAAGAGTTTGAGCGAGGGATCGGCGGCGATGGCTTCCTCTGCTATGCGTTTGTAAAGACTGCGGGCAAAGGCGTCGGCCGCAGAAGCTGCTGTACTATTCTTTCCGCTCCGGCATATCCTCTCGATGGCTGGTGCGGCACCGACATCCAAGAGCGCGCGCTTACAGAGAACCCATTGCGACCAATCCTTGATCTGTGGTAGGTGCTCTATCCAAGTGGACAGCTTGCTACCGATCGCTTGGTAGCCTGTCGGCAAGCTGGTAGTAACGGATTGATGCAGGACGGAGAGGGTCTGCTCCAGCCGGACAATGCAGTCACATATCTCTTGCAGTCGGGGCCTGTGGCTGTCGAGCATGGGCTGTCGATATTCACCGAGGCGCACCGCCATGGCTTGGCGGATGGTAGCATAGTCCTGTCCTGTTCGGGAGGTATGACTCACGAGTAGCTGTAGCAGCTGCTCTGAGTGACTCAGATTTTCTTTGGCTTGCTGCCATTCCTCTTCGGTGCCCACGCCTTTGGTGCCGAAGAGGCGGAGCAGATCGGCTTCTTCGCGAGCTACCGTTTCATTCAGCTCTTGGTAGGAGCACAAGCGTTCGAGGAGCATAGGGATGTCGGCCTTGGCAAGTGCGGGGCGATGGCGTCGCAGACGTTTGACAAAGCCTCCCGCTGCAAAGAAACGGGGGAGGAACCATTTCATTTCGATGCCTTGCCACTCTGCTCGCAGTTGGCGGGCATCTTCAACGAATACAGAGGTAGCATAGTCGCGACTAAGGGCTTCGTGCAGACGCAGACGCTCGGCTGCCGTGTCGAGGAGCGTATGCATACGGGCACTCGCTTGATGGTTCTCTGCCAGACGGAGCAGGTCTTCCGATAACGTAGTGATACGGAAGAGATTCTCGATAAGATGACGAGAGAGTCTAAGCCCTTCGACCGATTCGTCGGGTCGAATGCCTATTAGCGTTTCGAGAAGTTCTGGAGAAGACGATAGCTCTTCGACGAGGCGTTTTACCTCAGACAGGTGGTCGCGCAAGAGAGGAAGGTTCAGCGTCGTGGGATCGTTCGGCTCCAATCCGTCCAAAGGATGTCCGGCCGGATGTCCGCTTACGCGGAAGACAGTGTCGAGTTTGGACAGTTCTTCGAGGGTTTTCTCGATAGCTTCCTTCTGTAGGAGGGATGCGGGTACACTGCTGACATCCATTTCTTCGCCCTGATGTCGGATGAAACGGGAGATGCAGTCGTATAAGGAGAGACCGCTCTCGCGCTCTCTGTGCAGCGCATCCATGTAAGCGATGAGCTTGGAGCGGTGTACGAAGAGTTCCTCAGCACAGCTTTCATAGTCCGTTGCAGGCTGCAGGCGTTGGATATCCAGAGCCGTCTGCATCTGTGAGAGGAAATGACTTTTGGTCACTTTGTTGGAGTGTAGCTCCAGACAGAAGGGTGCCAAACCGATTTTTTCCAGTCGTTTCTGTACCACCGATAGGGCAGCCATCTTTTCCGCAACGAAGAGGACACGTTTGCCTTGATAGAGGGCATTGGCGATCATGTTGGTAATGGTCTGCGACTTTCCCGTTCCGGGAGGGCCGTGGAGGATGAAGCTATTGCCCCGTCCGGACTCAATCACCGCTTCGAGCTGAGACGAATCTACATCTATTGGTATGGCAAAGGCAGTGGGAGATACGCTGCTGTCGATGTCGCGTGCGTCTATCGTTTCCTCATTGGTTTTCTCAAGAGCATGCAGTTGGTTGTTCATCAATCCGTGCAAAATGGGGTGCTCCTGCAATTTGTCGGCATGAGAATGAATATCATTCCACATGACAAATTTGTTGAAGGAGAACAGTCCCAGCATGCTTTCCTCCAGTACATCCCACCCTTTGCGGTCGCGGATCTGAGAGCGGATGGCTGCCAGAACGAGCTGTACGTCGGTGCCTTTCTCGTCTTGAGGCAGAGGGTTGAGACCGGAGAGGTCTATGCTGTACTGCTGTTTGAGGAGTTCGATCATGGTGATGTTGAGCATGGTCTCCTCATCACGGGTGCGAATCTCATATCCCTGTCCCGCACCTCGACGAATAATATCGACCGGCAGGAGGAGGATGGGGGCATAGCGCGGACGATGGCTCTGTTCGGTTTCCATCCATTTAAGGATGCCGATGGCCAGAAAGAGAGAGTTGGCTCCGTTCTCTTCTATGGCTACTCGTGATTTACGGTACAGCTCTTTGAGCGTCTGTTGGAGTTCATTATCATCCAAATAGGAGTAGAGCGTATTGTTACGCAGTCCCGTATCTACAGCAGCAGTGACCAAATCCGGATTCGTAGATGAGTCGTATATGCCGTATTCGTTCGGCTTGGTGCATCCTTCGGAGGGGGCGGGATAGATGGAAAACTTGTTGCCCGAGAAGATAAGATCCTCCAACAGAGGGATGTTGCGGGAGATGAGAGCGAGGGCTCTGCGGCCGGAACGTATATTGATGAGGTTGTTGCGCAGAGAGATATCCAGTAGTTTTCTCTCCCAAATATCTTGCTTGGTCAGTTCCTTTTCGCTGCTGAGCATGATGTCCAAGGGGTTGATTTTCATGATCTGCCGGGTAGCATTGTCATGCTTGAGACCCTCATTGACGAGTTCGAAGCCGCTGTCGGTGGCGATGCGTTGGGGGAGTGGCTTGATATCGTTGAGTCGGCAGGTGGCCACGTTGACGAAGAACAGGAATTTACCCGTTCGCAGCTGCCGGGCAGCCGTCTCCGCAGCTTGCTCGAAGCTGACCGATTCCGAGGAAGTGAGCATCGTGGTTTCGACAAAGACGATGTCGTGAACACCATCGGCACAGCCCTTCAGTAGGAACTCGCGGTCGTCTCCCGTTACTTGCGGATAGAAAACTTCGTCCTGCCATACTCCCAGAAAAATATGGCCTTCGAACAATACCAAGAGGGGATATAACCCGATATTCTCAATACATGAAGCGAAGAGCAATGTCAGATCGAGGCAAGTCCCCAGTTTTTCATTCAGCACCTTGTCCACCAGACGGATGCGCTGCCCCGCCTTTTCGAAGCTGGCAGGAGGATTGTTGTACACGATTCCTTCCGAACGCAGCGCCTCGAATATTGCGGCTACCTGCCAGCGAACGATGGAAGCGTCCTGTGATTGGTAGCCCGATAGGGAGTTGGAGCCCGTCCATTTCTCCATGAATTTGGCCGCTTTGACGAGGACTCGGGAGATAATCGGGTGGTTGGGCGTCACGAAAGCGGCTAACATTTCCGGCAGTATCTGGGCACCTGTCCATTGGTCATAGGCCATCAGATGGATTTCGTACTCCTGACGGTATGCTTCTTCGTCCCCGATCGTGATAGTGCAGGTGAATGCGGTGTCGATCCCTTCGGTCAGGGCGATAAGCTCTGCGGCATCAACCTTCAGCTCCATGCCTTCGGCTTCGATCGTCTTGCCTGCAGGGATGACATCAATATGGTAGGAAGTGGGCTTGAGATAGGACCCTTCGATGAGGATGGTGGCATCGTTCCAGTCGTGATCGCTCTCGTTCGTGATGGCGCAACGGCTTATCGTCCTGATGCCGTTATGCTGGATGGCGAAGTTGATGAAGTCGAGATACTCTAATAAAAGACTGCCGGCGTGCCGACCGGAAAAAGCCTTATTCGGTTCCATATCGTTCCTATGCTTGTGGGATTTCGTCCCGACGAGGAAGCACGATGCGGAAGGTCGTACCTATGCCGGGCTCGGATTGCTTCACGCCGATTCTCCCTTTGTGATACTTTTCTATGATACGTTTTGCCAGAGACAGCCCCAGTCCCCATCCTCTTGTCTTGGTAGAATAACCGGGGCGGAATACATCGCGCACCTTTCCTTTGGGTATTCCCTTGCCGGTATCGGCTATTTCGATGACGGCTTGGGTTGCTTTTGCGCGGAGGTCGATGGAGATACTTCCTTTTCCATCCATGGCATCGACGGCGTTCTTGATCATATTCTCGATCACCCAACTGAAGAGCGGTGCCGACAGTGCCACTATAACGACTTCGTCCGGCATTCGCAGATGTATCTGGACTTGTCTCGAAATGCGATAGCGCATGTAGTCCGTGATTTGCCCCAACGCCTCGCGAATGTCCTGGTTTTCGGTCTTGGGCTCTGAACCTACCTTCTGAAACCGTTCGGCTATCATCCGCAGTCGCTCCACATCCTTCTCCATCTCTTGCGTGATGGATGCATCCACGTCGGAGGTTTTCAGCAGCTCCACCCACGCCATCAAGCTGGAAATAGGGGTGCCAAGCTGGTGTGCCGTTTCCTTGGACAAACCGTTCCATACGCGGTTTTGCTCCGATCGGCGTTCGGCCAGCAGCGCCATGAGGGAAATGCCGAGGAAGATAAACATCACACTCAGCGCTACATAGGGCAGCGCCAAGAGTCGTCGGAGCGTCAGACTGTCCGAGTAATAAAGGAACTGCGGCTTGTCATCGTTGATTTCGATGCGTATGGGCGGGTAACCCTCTTTGAAGTGGCTGAGTTTCTTGTGGAGGTAGGCTTGTTCAGATTTACCGGCAGGTATGGTGATATTATTATAGGAGATGATAGAGTCTCGTCCATTGCATAAGATCACAGGGATACTTTCGTTGGACTGGATGATCTGCAGCACAAGATCATTGGCGAGTACCACGTCGTTTTCCGAGGCAGCCGCTTTCGTAGCTTGTGCCCATAGCTCGATCTTCTGTCGCTCTTCTCCTGCCATTTTGTCGATAAGCTTATCCGACGCGATGAGCGTAAAGATGGCAATAGCCATAGCCACGAAGATAAAAGAGACGCGCATCGATATTCGACTGCGCTCGAAGAAGGTCTGATTACCGCTCCAACCCATTCTTAGTCACTGTTGTAATGTGTTCAGGGGTGCAAGTTAGGAATTTTACTTCGGAGCTGTTCCCCTTCAGCGCGAGAGCATATCTTCCATGACGGACTGCAGCATGACGCGGGCATCACCGGCTCGTTGCTCGGCATGGGCGGGGTCATCGTCATAGACAATGGTCTTGCTGTCGAAGTTGTATATGGTCGTACCCTGCGAAGTCGCCAGCCCTGCCAAACTTGGAAAGGAGAAGTAGGCGAAATGTGGGCTGCCCTTTCGGAAGATGTTCTTGGAGAACTTCATTTCTCCGTGTGGCAGACCCAATTGTGCCAATAGTGTAGCCGGCAGATCGGACTGGGACACCACCTTGTCGAATACCATGGGACGACGGATGGCTCCTCCCGTCCAAAGCATCAATATCTTGTATCGATCGGGATGGTCGGGCAGCGCTTTGTCGGCGGGATAGGGGTAGCCATGATCCGAGATGGCGATGATGAGCGTATTCTTCCATTCGGGAGATTGCTCCATGGCATGAACGAAGTCTCCCAAGCAACTATCCGTATAGAATACGCTATTGAGGTAAGGATCGCTGTCGTGATGCGAGAGTACGTCGAATGGTTCGTGGCTCGACAGTGTAAGATAGCTGTAGAAATAGGGCTTTCCCTGCTTCTCCAGCCGGCGGCAGTCGTCCAATACGCGGGGGAAACTGATGTGGTCGGGTGTGCCCCACTTGCTCAATCTCGTTTTGATGGGGAAGTTGCTCACGTCCGTTATCTCGTCATAGCCTGTGGCATAGAGGTAGCTGCGCACATTGGTGAAGTCCGCATCGCCGCCGTAAAGATGGTGTGTGCTGTAGCCTGCAGCCCGCAGCGATGCCGCCAAACCGGGCAAGCCTCTCACCTTGTCGGGATACTTGATGATGGAAGAATGCGGCTGCGACGGATAGCCGCTGAGTGTAGCCACCGTGCCTCTGTCTGTGCGGAAGCTGCTCGCATAGGTGTTGCTGAAAAGAATCCCACCCTGCGCGAGCGTGTCTATGCAGGGAGAGTGTCCCGTGGTACCCCCGAGACAACCCACGGCATTAGCCGAAAAACTCTCCATGAGGATGAGAATGATATTGGGCCGGTCTGTGGTCAGCACCATTTCGGTGCTGTCCGATGCCGCTTCCTGCATGCCACTACCGTCCGAACTGCCGTATCGGTGGAGCCGCTCGAAGGCAGCATGGCATTCTTCTGTGGGCATGAACTGATAATCCGACAGCTTCTCCTCGCTACGCATACAGGCATAGAGGAAACTGAAACAGGGATTGACGGCTGCCTGATTGTGCAGTTGCTTGGGACTGTGGAATACCGAACCCACATTGAGCGTGGCCACTCCGACGCTGCCTCGTATCATCAGAAACAGCAAAGCCCCTCCGACGACGAGCTTCCAGACACCTATTATATATAGACGTGTAGCCTGCCCGAGCGGGAAGTACTCCCGATGGAATCGTCTCAAGGCGTAAGCCGGAATGAGAGCAAAGACTGCAAAGAGCACAAGAGCGATCAGCAACTCCGGTGCAGTGGCACTCGCCATGGCTTCTTCCGGCTGGCGGAGATAGAAGAGCGGAGTCGCATCGAGACGGAAACCCCAGTGACCGAAGAGTACGAGGTCAGCTGTATAGATGAGTCCGAGGACGAGACTGATGAGCAGATAATAGTAATGGAGTATTCGCCCCAATGTGCGTCCTACTTTCTTCCGGCCCCAACCTGCGATGCAGAGGACGGAGGTGAGGAGCAAGGGCAGCACCGCCAGATAGGCCGCCACGGCAGCATCGTGTCTGAGCCCGTGTAGGAAGATGGCAGCGATATCGCCGGCCGTGGTACCCACTGCTGTGAGCTTGCCCGCATAGACGAGCAGGAAGAGGACTTTCTGCAGGATGAAGTAGAGCAGGAACAGTCCGAATACACCTCCTACATAGCGGAGGTCGCTCCCTCCCGCGGACCAATAACGTGCGGTCTTGCGGTGCAATTCCATCGATCAGGCTGTCGGGCGTTTCTTGCGCAAGACGAAGGGATAAAGAACCGATGCGACGATCCCGAGCAAGAGGAGTACCAAAGCCGTCTTCGCTATGGCCTCTGTGATGTGCAAGCTGCGAGGATCGAAGCGGAATTCCACCCGATGTTGTCCCGCCGGCAGCTCCAAGGCACGGAGAACATAGTTGGCGCGGATAATGGAGGCAGGCTGGCCGTCGATGGTCGCCGTCCAACCGTGCGGATAGTATATCTCCGAGAATACGCCGAGCATCGCCTGTGCTCCGGAGGTCTCATAGACCTGTTTGTTCGGAGTGTACTCCGTCAGTCGTATGGAAGCGGTGGAGTCTGTGAGGGCAGGTAGCTTGCGAAGATTGTCGGAGGCGAAGCGTTCGTCCACAACGGCTATGCTGCGAGAGAGGCTGCCCGTGTCCAGTGCAGTCATTTCTTCATCCGCATTCTTGACCCATTTGATGCTGCTCACAGGCCAAGCGGGGCCGTATGCATCGGGGTTCAGCATCGGCACGGGTTGTTGGTTCTCGCCGGGTACGATGATATACTTAGTGTTGAGCATATTCACCACCTCGCGATTGCCTTTGCTCAGTTGGTGCTCGATCAAGTCCTGATAGCGCTGGAGCTTGGCCGCATGGTAGCCCCCGATGCTGCGGTGCCAGCGGCTTGTCGTGGCATCGTTGTATGTGTCTACGGTGAGATTGAGGACACGGAAACCCGGTGTCTTGTCGGCCAAGATTTGCTTGTCGGCTTCAGTCAGCGGTGCTGCCCGCTGGCTTACGAGAGCGGGATCGATGAAGTGTTCGTCATTGAGGTAGCGCTTGTCCACCGTCCAGAGGTCCAGTAGGGTGATGACCGCCACGCCGATGAGCATGGGCGTAGCCTGTAGTTTTTTCTTCAGGAAGAGCAGTAGGAGTGCCCCGCATGCGAGCAGAATGCCGAAGCTGCGCCATGCGTCTGCTGCCATGATGTCAGCGCGGACATCTGTGAGAGCCGTCTTGATGGCACCGGCCTCGGGATGGCCTGCTGCTTCGCGGAACATCATCTCTTCCTCTCCGCTGAGCAGACTGAAGACAGAGGGTACCAATGCAAAGAGAAGCGAGGCTCCGAGTGTGAGCACTGCGGCCGTGATCCAGCCGGCACGTTCGCGGTTGAGGATGGGAGCGCCCACACGTACGATCTCCACCAGTGCCAAAACGGCCAATGCCGGAATGGTAAACTCTGCAATGACAAGGATGGAAGAGACTGTGCGGAACTTATCGTATAAGGGGAAATGATCGATGAAGAAACTCGTGAGCCACATCAGGTTGTGACCCCATGAGAGCAGGATAGAGAGGACTGTGGCTGCCAGCAATGCCCATTTGACAGGTCCCTTGACAATGAAGCAACTCAATATAAAGAGGAATAGGACGAAGGCGCCCACATATACAGGGCCGGCTGTGAAGGGCTGGTCGCCCCAGTATTGATTCATCTGCCCGATCGTCTGCGCATAGGCGGGATTCACCTCGTTCATGGCCTTCTCGTTATAGCCCAGATAGCCGGACGCACCCCCCTTGACATTGGGCACGAGCAGCGTCCACGTCTCGCCGATGCCATAGCTCCACTGCGTGATGTAGGCCTTGTCCAGACCGTTTTTGTTCTCGTGCGATGCTTGGTCGGCGACATTGCCGCTCTGCTTGAGTGTGAGTTCGCTGCCGCCGCGCATGGTCTCCTTGCCATACTGATAGGTGTGGAAGAGGTTGGTACTATTCACCGCCACGCCCACGAGGCCGGCAATGATCACCACACCGGTGGAGAGCAGGAAGCTGCGCACGCGCTTGGTGCGCACGGCTTCTGCCAAGAATGCCAGCACCAGAAAGAACATGACGAAGAGGAAGTAATAGCTCATCTGCACGTGATTGGCCAGTACTTGCAGCGCGGTGAAGAAGGCCATGACCACACCACCTGCGAGCCGCTTGCCGTTGTATACCCACACCATGCCCGCGAGGGTGGGGGGGATGAAGCACAGCGCCGTCAGCTTCCAGATGTGGCCGGCCATGATGAGGATGAGGAAGTAAGAGGAAAAGGCCCAGGCAACGGAGCCGATAACGGACGGCAGGATGCGGACGCGGAGCGAGCGCAGGAAAAGGAAAAAGCCGCCCATCAGTGCGAATAGCATCCAGGCGTATGTGCCGAGGAGATACACCGGCTTGCGCAGGGTGAGCACATCCTGTATCGTCTGGAGCGTGCCGGTGGAGGGGTAACTGGGCGCGATCTGATACATGGGCATGCCACCGAAGAGGCTGTTGGTCCAGTAAGAGTGTTCGCCGCTCTGCTCCTGCCAGTCGCGCACGTCCTGAGCCGTGCCGCTGGCTCCTGCCACGTCTCCTTGGAAGAGCACACGTCCGTCGAATGATGCGGGATAGAAATAGGCCAGCGATATGGTCACGAACAGCAGCACAACGGCTGCATAGGGCCAAATCTTCCGCCAGCTAAGCTTTGCACCTGCGGGTGCAGATGCGGAGCCGACTGTCTCCGTTGCGGATGTCAACTTCTCGTTTCCTTTCATGATGTCGTATTTGTTTTGACCACAAAGTTAAGAATCTGAGCGATAGACGCATCCGTTACCTTTTTTAACCTGCTGTGATGCTTTGTGGATGAAGAAGCGTGTTGCACGAAATTACAGCCCGAAATCGCGCAAAATCCGGTGCCGAAAAGAGAGAGAAATGCGCGCCAAAATTTTTTCGATTTGGCGCGAAAATTTTTCTGAAATGGTGCCAAAATAAATTCTTTCTGGCGCGAGTTTTTGCGCTGCTCCAGACAAGTTGAAGATCGTAACTCCTTTGTGCAAATTTTCACATAAACGAGTCTGCATGGAGGAATGGGCAGGGGCGAACACGCAGGTTTGTCTCACCTGTCTGTTCGCCCCTGCCCAAGTCGCTGTATCTGTGCAGCCTTCTCGTTACTCGATGTACATATCCGAGGAGAAAGTGAAGCCGTTGAGAAAGGCGGCAGCGTCCACCTGCTTCTTGCCGGGCATCTGAAGAGAGAGAATGCGTATGACGCCCTTGCGGGTCATGACGTCGAGGGTTTTCTTGTCCGCTATGATGGTGCCGAACTTGCCACGGTGGCGGGGTTCGCGCTCGATGACGGTCGTGCGATATATCTTGAGCACGATGGACTCCATGCCAGGGCGGTGGAGCTTGGTCCAGGCGGTGGGGGCGGGCGAAAGGCTGCGGATAAAGTTGTGCACCTCTTCGGCGGGTAGGTTCCAGTCGATGCGACAGTCATCCTTGAATATCTTGGGAGCAAGTAGGGCATCAGCGTAGCCGGGCAATTCTTCTTGTGGGGTCGATGTCGGTTTGCCATCGAGGAAGAGATCGACGGTGCGCGTCAGTACGGATGCGCCGAGTACGCCCATCCGTTCGTATAGTTCCCCGAATGTCTCTTCGGGGCCAATGGCGATTTTTTCTTGCAGGAGCACTTCGCCCGTGTCGATCTCGTGCTGTAGGAGGAAGGTGGTCACGCCTGTCTCTGCGTCACCGCGGCGCAAGGTGTGATTGATGGGCGCTGCTCCGCGATACATGGGCAGCAGAGAGCCGTGCAGATTGATGGTACCCATCGGCGGCATCTGCCACACAGCTTTGGGCAGCATACGGAAGGCCACGACGATTTGCAGGTCGGCACGATAGGAGCGTAGCTCATCGAGAAATGCTTCCTCGTTCAGATTCGCAGGCTGGAGGATCGGCAATCCGTACTCCAGGGCGCATAGCTTCACCGAGCTGGCGCTTAGTTTGTGTCCGCGACCCATCGGTTTGTCGGGCATGGTCACGACGGCTGCCACTTGGTATCCTCCCTCGATCAAAGCTCTCAGAGCAGGAACGGCAAAGTCTGCCGTCCCCATAAAAATCAGTCGTAGATCTTCCTTTTTCATTACATGGTCGGGCGGCTCTATCTGCCGTCCTCATTGCAATGATACTAATTATATCCCTAAGCCCCAAGTAATGGCGCGGTATGCATCCGCATTGAGTGCCTTGCGGTGTTTTCGGTGCGGTGGTATGCCGTTTGTCTTTCGCGCGCGCGTACATTATATATATGTATAGTCAGCTGATCAGCTGGGGTATAGGGCGTGTTTTTCTGTTGAAGCCGTAGAGAGGTGCCCACCCGTTGTGTTTGCGCATCGGGCTGCGAACTACCGGTGCTTGGTCTTGATTCTTAGCTTGTTGCGAATAAAAAAGAAGTGCAGACTGTTGCGGATTAGGAAAATATCCGTACCTTTGCGCCACTGCTCATATTCGTGGGTGGTGTAAAAGATTAGAAAAGAGATAATTATAATCATAGTTTTAAAGAAAGAAGAAATGCCTACAATTCAACAGTTGGTTAGAAAGGGTCGTGAATCTTTCGCGGATAAGAGCAAGTCGCCTGCACTGAATTCGTGCCCGCAGCGTCGTGGCGTTTGTGTGCGCGTTTACACGACTACGCCCAAGAAGCCGAACTCGGCTATGCGTAAAGTGGCTCGTGTGCGCTTGACAAACTCTAAGGAAGTCAATGCTTACATCCCGGGAGAGGGACACAACTTGCAGGAACACAGCATCGTGCTGGTTCGTGGAGGTCGTGTGAAAGACTTGCCCGGTGTGCGCTATCACATCGTACGTGGTACGCTCGATACAGCAGGCGTGAACGGTCGTACGCAGCGTCGCTCTAAATACGGAGCTAAGCGTCCGAAGCCGGGTCAGGCCCCTGCCGCAAAAGGAAAGAAGTAATAGCCGCTGAGGCCTGCGGGCCATGCTACGGCAATCACGTTCTCCCCTAATCTACAATCGCGCTACGAGAGAGTGGCGCAACCAACAAATTATTTAAGAACCGGTTTTGAGTTCAATTGGATAGGCTAAAACAGGGTTGAGTAAATGCTCCGGCGGGAGCGTTGAAGACAAAACGAAACGGCAACCAATCGACAAAAACGAAATTTTTTGAGACAATGAGAAAAGCAAAACCTAAGAAAAGACAGATCCTGCCGGATCCCGTCTATGGTGATGTGAGGGTGACTAAGTTTGTTAATCACCTGATGTATGATGGAAAGAAAAACACTGCTTTCACGATCTTTTACGGTGCTCTGGACATCGTGAAGACGAAGCTCTCTAATGAAGAGAAGTCTGCCCTCGAGATTTGGAAGGCGGCTCTCGATAATATCACTCCTCAAGTGGAAGTAAAGAGCCGCCGTATCGGTGGTGCTACCTTCCAAGTGCCGATGGAAATCCGTCCTGAGCGCAAGGAGTCGATCTCTATGAAGAATCTTATCCTCTACGCACGTAAGCGTGGCGGAAAGACTATGGCTGATAAATTGGCTGCTGAGATAGTAGATGCATTTAACAACCAGGGTGCCGCCTTCAAGCGTAAGGAAGATATGCACCGCATGGCTGAGGCTAACCGTGCATTCGCACACTTCAGATTCTAAAGGAACTCCCAGATGGCAATTGATAAGGAATTACAGCTGACAAGAAATATCGGTATCATGGCTCACATTGATGCCGGTAAGACTACTACATCTGAGCGTATCCTCTTTTATACGGGTCTGACGCACAAGATTGGTGAGGTGCATGACGGTGCCGCTACCATGGACTGGATGGAGCAAGAGCAGGAGAGAGGGATAACGATCACCTCTGCTGCTACAACTACTTTCTGGAACTACAATAACAATAAGTATAAGATCAATC
The DNA here is from genome assembly GCF_003096695.1 of Porphyromonas loveana. Classification (GTDB taxonomy): domain Bacteria; phylum Bacteroidota; class Bacteroidia; order Bacteroidales; family Porphyromonadaceae; genus Porphyromonas; species Porphyromonas loveana. The sequence goes on from NZ_QEKY01000007.1 coordinate 48,409, forward strand.
TGATCGACACTCCGGGGCACGTGGACTTCACGGTGGAGGTGGAACGATCACTCCGTATCTTGGATGGTGCCGTTGCTGCTTTCTGTGCCGTAGGTGGTGTAGAACCTCAGAGTGAGACGGTGTGGCGTCAGGCCGAGAAGTACAACGTACCTCGTATTGGCTACGTAAACAAGATGGACCGTTCTGGTGCCAACTTCTTCGAAGTAGTGCGTCAGTTGAGAGAAGTCTTGGGCGCTAACCCTTGTCCTATTCAGATACCCATCGGAGCAGAAGAGACGTTCAAGGGTGTAATCGACCTCGTGGCGATGAAGGCTCTCGTATGGAACGACGAGACAATGGGGTCTAAGTATGACATGGAAGAGATACCTGATGCTCTGCGTGCAGAGGCAGAAGAATGGCGTGACAAGATGCTTGAAACGCTGGCTGACTGCGACGACACGCTGATGGAGAAGTATTTCGACGATCCTTCTACTATCACAGAAGACGAGATCCTCGCTGCGCTGCGTAAGGGTACGCTCGCCATGCAGATCAATCCCATGCTCTGCGGTTCATCGTTCAAGAACAAGGGTGTGCAGACATTGCTCGACGCTGTATGTAAGTTCCTCCCCAGTCCGGTGGACACACCGGTGGTTGAGGGTACTGATCCTTCTGACTCCAGCAAGATTATCGAACGTAAGACTCTGCCGAGCGAGCCTCTCTGTGCTTTGGCGTTTAAGATTGCAACAGACCCCTATGTAGGTCGTCTTTGCTTCTTCCGCGTGTACTCGGGCGAACTGCTTGCAGGCTCATACGTGTACAACTCACGTTCGGATAAGAAAGAGCGTATCTCACGTCTCTTCCAAATGCACTCTAACAAGCAGAACCCGAAAGATGTTATCGGTTGCGGTGACATCGGTGCAGGGGTAGGCTTCAAGGATATTCGTACCGGTGATACGCTTTGCGATGAAAATCACCCGATCGTTCTCGAATCTATGGACTTCCCCGATCCTGTGATCGGTATCGCTGTAGAACCGAAGACTCAGAAGGACCTCGATCGTCTGGGTGTGGGCCTTGCCAAGCTGGCAGAAGAAGATCCTACCTTCCGCGTTCAGACCAACGAAGATTCTGGTCAGACCGTTATCAGTGGTATGGGTGAGCTTCACCTCGATATCATTATCGACCGTCTGCGTCGTGAGTTCAAAGTGGAATGTAATCAAGGTCGTCCTCAGGTTTCTTACAAGGAAGCCATCAATGATCCTGTGGAGCTCCGCGAAGTATATAAGAAGCAGACCGGTGGTCGCGGTAAGTTTGCCGATATTATTTGTCGTGTAGAACCTGCCGATGCTGACTTCGAAGGCGAACTGCAGTTTGTGGACGAAGTGAAGGGCGGTAACATCCCCAAGGAATTTATCCCCTCTATTCAGAAGGGCTTCCAGCGTGCCATGAAGAATGGTGTATTGGCCGGCTATCCGCTTGATCAGCTGAAGGTGACCGTTATCGATGGTTCGTTCCACCCCGTGGACTCTGACCAGTTGTCATTCGAAATCTGTGCCCTGCAGGCATTCAAGAATGCCTCTGAGAAGGCACGTCCGACGCTCATGGAACCTATCATGAAGCTGGAAGTAGTGACTCCCGAGGAGAGCATGGGTGACGTGATCGGTGACTTGAACAAGCGTCGTGGTCAGGTAGAAGGAATGGAAAGCAGCCGTACCGGCGCACGTATCGTGAAGGCTAAGGTGCCTCTGGCTGAAATGTTCGGCTATGTGACAGCTCTGCGTACGATCACCAGTGGTCGTGCTACCAGTACGATGTCCTTCTCTCATTATTCAGAAGTACCCTCTACCATCGCTAAGCAGGTGCTTACCGAAGCTCAGGGTCGCGTTGATTTGATTAAATAAAAGCAACAAAAAGATATGAGCCAAAAGATTAGAATTAAGCTGAAGTCTTACGATTATATGCTGGTGGACAAGTCCGCAGAAAAGATCGTTAAGACGGTGAAAGCAGCCGGTGCGATGGTAAGCGGTCCTATACCCCTGCCCACACACAAGCGTATCTTCACAGTGAACCGCTCTACGTTCGTAAACAAGAAGAGCCGTGAGCAGTTCGAACTCTCTTCTTATAAGAGACTGATTGATATTTACAACTCTACGGCCAAGACAGTGGACGCTTTGATGAAGTTGGAGCTCCCCAGCGGTGTAGAAGTGGAAATCAAAGTTTGAGAAACGATTTAATAGAAACTGAAATGCCAGGTTTATTAGGAAAGAAAATCGGAATGACATCCGTATTCAGTGCCGAGGGTAAGAATATGCCATGCACTGTTATCGAAGTTGGTCCTTGTGTGGTTACGCAAGTCAAGACTTTGGAGAATGACGGCTATAGCGCGTTGCAGCTGGGTTTCGTAGATGCCAAAGAAAAGCATACAACGAAGCCTCTCGCCGGCCATTTCAAGAAAGCTGAAGTAAGCCCCAAGAGACACTTGGCCGAGTTCAAGAATTTCGAAGGAGAGCACAAGCTCGGTGACGTCCTGAACGTAGAGTTCTTTAGCGACGTTGCCTTTGTGGATGTAGTGGGAACATCTAAGGGTAAGGGTTTCCAAGGTGTTGTTAAGCGTCATGGCTTCGGCGGAGTGGGACAGGCCACACACGGTCAGCACAATCGTCTGCGTGCTCCCGGTTCTGTAGGAGCTTGTTCTTATCCCGCCAAGGTGTTCAAGGGAACACGTATGGCCGGTCAGATGGGTAACGAGCGCGTAACTGTACAGAATCTGGAAATTATTAAGGTGATGCCCGAGCACAATCTGCTCCTTGTGAAAGGTAGCGTGCCCGGAGCCAAAGGTTCAATCTTGTTAATTGAAAAGTAATGGAACTGAGCGTATTTAATATCAAGGGAGAAGATACGGGTAAGAAGGTTGTCTTGGACGACTCTATCTTCGCTATAGAGCCTAACGATCACGCTATCTATCTGGATGTAAAACTGTACATGGCCAATCAACGCCAGGGTACACATAAGTCTAAGGAGCGTAGCGAGCTGTCTGGTAGCACTCGTAAGCTGATCCGCCAAAAGGGTGGTGGCGGTGCTCGCCGTGGTGACATTAATTCTCCGCTTCTGAACGGTGGTGCTCGCGTGTTTGGTCCGCGCCCTCGTAGTTACAGTTTCAAATTGAACAAGAAACTGAAGGCTTTGGCGCGTCGCTCTGCGTTGAGCTATAAGGCTAGAAACAATGAAATTATCGTCGTAGAGGACTTCTCTTTCGAAACACCCAAGACGAAAGCATTCAAGGCAATCTCAACTGCACTGAAAGTGGGTGAAAAGAAAGTATTGTATGTGCTTCCCGAAATGGACACGAACGTACGTCTCTCTGCTCGCAACTTGCAGAACACTGATCTGATTCTTGCCAATCTGCTCAATACGTATGCAGTTCTGGCTTCCAAGAATCTGGTGCTGACAGAAAGCTCTGTAGCTGTTGTTAATGAACTATTTAAAGCATAAGGAGGATTTGGTATATGGGAATCATCATTAAACCGATTATTTCGGAAAAGATGACGGCTGTTACGGAAAAAATGTCGGAGCGATATGGCTTCCGCGTTTCTCCTAACGCGAACAAAATAGAGATTAAGAAAGCTATTGAGGCTATGTATAATGTGAAAGTCGAAGACGTGAACACGATGAGATATGATGGTAAGCGCAAGAGTCGCTATACCAAGAGTGGACTGATTCGCGGAAAAGAGGCTTCTTTCAAGAAAGCGATTGTGACGCTTAAGAAGGGAGACACTATCGACTTCTTCAGCAATATCTAAGAAAAATGGGAATACGTAAACTGAAGCCCACAACCCCGGGGCAAAGACACAAGGTTATTGGTGCGTTTGATAAGATCACTGCAAGCACACCAGAGAAGTCTCTTGTAGTTGGAAAAAAGAGATCAGGTGGCCGTAACAATACCGGTAAGATGACTATGCGTTATATCGGTGGTGGTCACAAGAAAAAGTATCGTTTCATCGACTTCAAGAGAACAAAAGATGGCATTCCTGCAACAGTAAAGACTATCGAGTACGATCCTAACCGTTCGTCTCGTATCGCGCTCCTTTACTACGCCGACGGAGCAAAGGCTTATATCATCGCTCCCGACGGATTGGAAGTAGGCCAAACAGTGATGTCAGGAGCTGAAGCAGTACCCGAAGTGGGTAACGCTCTTCCATTGGCGAATATTCCTGTCGGTACTATCGTTCACAACATTGAGTTGCGCCCCGGTCAGGGAGCGAAGATGGTTCGCTCTGCCGGATCATTTGCTCAGCTGACATCTCGTGAGGGTATGTATGTAGTGATCAAGATGCCTTCAGGTGAAGTACGTCGTATTTTGTCCGCTTGTAAAGCGACGATCGGTAGTGTGGGCAACTCTGACCATGCACTAGAGAAGTCCGGTAAGGCCGGTCGTTCACGTTGGTTGGGTCGTAGACCGCACAACCGGGGTGTCGTAATGAACCCAGTGGATCACCCGATGGGTGGTGGTGAAGGCCGTCAGTCAGGAGGTCATCCCCGTTCACGCAAGGGCTTGTATGCTAAGGGCTTGAAGACAAGAGCTCCTAAGAAGCATTCTTCTAAGTACATCATTGAGAGAAGGAAAAAGTAATCTGATTTAATCGAAGAAAATTATGAGTCGTTCACTTAAGAAAGGTCCATATATTAATCTCAAGCTGGAAAAGAAGGTCTTGGCGATGAACGAGAGTGGCAAGAAAGCTGTCGTTAAAACGTGGGCTCGTGCCTCAATGATCTCCCCCGACTTTGTGGGACATACCATTGCAGTGCATAACGGTAATAAATTTATTCCTGTTTTTGTTACAGAAAACATGGTAGGTCACAAGTTGGGAGAATTCTCTCCTACTCGTACTTTCCGTGGCCACGGTGGTAACAAGAAGAAGTAATTCGGTTGAAGACAAACACTTCAGGAATCTGAAAAATTAAAAGTATTAAGAACAATGGGTGCAAGAAAACATAATTCAGCCGAAGCAAGAAAGGAAGCCCTAAAGCAGACCTACTTTGCCAAGCTTCGTAACGTGCCGACCTCTCCTCGTAAGATGAGACTGGTTGCCGATATGATTCGTGGCATGGAAGTGAATCGTGCTTTGGGTGTGTTGAAGTTCTCAAACAAGGAGGCTTCGGCGCGTGTAGAAAAGCTGTTGCGTTCCGCAGTTGCTAACTGGGAAGAAAAGAATGAACGTAAAGCAGAAGAGGGAGAGTTGTTCGTGTCTCACATCAGTGTAGATGGTGCTTCTACGCTGAAGCGTCTCCGTCCTGCTCCGCAAGGTCGTGGCTATCGAATCCGTAAACGTTCGAATCACGTGACCATATATGTTGATACGCTTAATAACGATAATAACTAACAGAGGATGGGACAGAAAATAAATCCGATAAGTAATCGTTTGGGAATCATCCGCGGATGGGATTCTAATTGGTATGGCGGCCGCAAGTATGGAGAGACGTTGCTCGAAGACAGCCGTATCCGTCAATATTTGAACGCCCGCCTTGCTAAGGCAAGTGTATCGCGTATCGTTATTGAACGTGCTCTTAAGTTGGTGACTATTACCATCTGCACAGCACGCCCCGGTATGATTATCGGTAAAGCCGGTCAGGAGGTTGATAAGCTTAAAGAAGAGTTGAAGCGCATCACTAACAAGGATATTCAGATCAACATATATGAGATCCGTAAGCCTGAGTTGGATGCTGCTATCGTGGCTGAGAATATTGCTCGCCAGTTAGAAGGAAAGATCGCTTATCGCCGCGCAGTTAAGATGGCAATCGCATCAGCCATGCGTATGGGGGCTGAAGGTATCAAGATCTTGGTGTCTGGTCGTTTGAATGGTGCTGAAATGGCTCGTTCTGAGATGTTCAAAGAAGGGCGTACACCTTTGCACACTCTCCGTGCTGACATTGATTATGCTTTGGCTGAAGCTTTGACCAAGGTTGGTTTGCTCGGGATCAAAGTTTGGATATGTAAAGGGGAAGTTTACGAGAAACGTGATTTGGCTCCCAACTTTGCAGTAGCCAAGAATCAAGGCCGTCGTCCTAATGCGCAGGGCAACAACCGTGGTGGAGATCGTAACCGGAGAAGAAAAGGTAATCGCTAACATTTAGAAAGACAGACAAAATGTTACAACCAAAGAAAACAAAGTTTAGAAGACAACAGAAAGGTCGCATGAAGGGTTTTGCTCAGCGAGGCAACCAGTTGTCTTTTGGTTCTTTTGGAATCAAGTCACTGCAGAGCAAATGGATAACCGGTCGTCAGATTGAGGCTGCTCGTATTGCTGTGACTCGCTATATGCAACGTCAAGGGCAAGTGTGGGTTCGTATTTTCCCTGACAAGCCTATTACCAAGAAAGGTGAAGGTGTTCGTATGGGTAAGGGTAAGGGTGCTCCCGAAGGTTTCGTGGCCCCTATTACTCCAGGACGAATCATTTTCGAAGTAGAAGGCGTATCTTATGATATCGCTAAAGAAGCACTTCGTTTGGCAGCTCAGAAGCTCCCGGTAACTACAAAGTTCGTGGTTCGTCACGACTATGATATCCAAAATCAAAATGCGTAATTGTCATGAAGATTGCAGAAATTAAAGAGCTTGCAACGAAAGAACTGCAAGAGCGACTGGATGCAGAAGTAGCTGTTTATGACCAAATGCGAATCAACCATGCGGTATCGCCTTTGGATAGTCCGGCTCAGTTGAAGCACCAACGTCGTATGATTGCGCAGAAGAGAACAGTGCTGCGCCAACGCGAACTCAATAATAAATAGAGTGCACACATGGAAAGAAATCTTAGAAAAGAACGTGTGGGTGTTGTTTCAAGTAACAAGATGGATAAGACTATCACAGTTGCAGTGAAGTGGAAAGAAAAACACCCGATATATGGTAAGTTCGTCAACAAGACGAAGAAGTATCATGCTCATGACGAAAAGAACGATTGTAATATCGGAGATACTGTACGTATCATGGAGACACGTCCTCTGAGCCGTACGAAGAGATGGAGATTAACTGAAATAATCGAAAGGGTAAAATAAGATGATACAACAAGAATCAAGACTCGTTGTCGCTGACAATAGTGGAGCGAAAGAAGCTCTTTGTATTCGTGTCCTAGGAGGTACTCGCAGACGCTATGCTTCTGTAGGCGATATCATCGTGGTTTCGATCAAGAGTGTAATCCCTTCAAGCGATATAAAAAAAGGTGCTGTTTCTAAAGCAGTAATCGTACGTACGAAGAAAGAAGTGCGTCGTCCTGACGGCTCTTATATCCGTTTTGATGACAATGCCTGCGTTTTGCTGAATGCTGCCGGCGATATTCGTGGTAGCCGTATCTTTGGTCCTGTAGCACGTGAGTTGCGCGGAACAAATATGAAAATTGTTTCTCTCGCTCCAGAAGTACTATAACTTTATTATTAAGCAAGCAGAAATGAGTAAGTTACATATTAAAAAAGGTGACACCGTCATGGTGATCAGTGGCGAAGACAAAGGCCAGTCTGGTCGTGTATTGGAGGTGTTGGTAAAGGAACAGCGTGCTATTGTCGAAGGCTTGAATATGATTAAGAAACATGCCAAGCCTAGTGCAAAGAATCCGCAAGGAGGTATCATCTCCAAAGAAGCTCCTATGCATATTTCAAATTTGAATGTGGTAGATCCCAAGAGCGGAAAGGCCTCTCGCATTGGTCGTCGACTCAATGAGGATGGTAAGTTAGTTCGTTATGCAAAAAAATCAGGAGAGGAGATTAAATAATGAGTGCGACTGCTAATCTGAAGAAAGACTATCAGGAAAGAATCGTTCCTGCTCTAATGCAACAGTTTGGTTATACCAGCGTAATGCAGGTGCCGGTATTAAAGAAGATTGTCATCAACCAAGGGCTTGGTATTGCGACAGGCGATAAGAAAATTATCGATGTGGCAGTAAGCGAGTTAACCGCGATCACTGGTCAGAAGGCTGTTCCGACTGTTTCCAAGAAAGATATTTCTAACTTCAAGTTGAGAAAGAAAATGCCTATCGGCGTAATGGTGACATTGCGCCGGGAGCAGATGTATGAGTTCTTGGAGCGTTTAGTTCGTGTTGCATTACCTCGTATTCGAGACTTTAAGGGAATCGAAAGCAAGTTAGACGGAAGAGGTAATTATACTCTGGGGATTAATGAGCAGATCATTTTCCCTGAGATAAATATTGATGCGATTACTAAAATTCTCGGAATGAATATTACCTTTGTGACCTCTGCGCAGTCGGATGAGGAAGGTTATGCTCTTTTGAAAGAATTTGGCCTACCGTTCAAGAACGCTAAAAAACAAAATTGATATGGCAAAAGAATCAATGAAAGCCCGTGAGGTGAAGCGAGCGAAGCTTGTCGCAAAATATGCTGCAAAGCGTGCACAGTTGAAGGCTGAAGGCAATTACGAAGCTTTGCAGTCTCTTCCCAAGAATGCTTCTCCTGTCCGTCTACATAATCGGTGCTCGATGACTGGACGTCCTAAGGGCTATATGCGTCAATTTGGAATTTCACGTATTCAGTTTCGTGAAATGGCTTCTGCTGGACTCATCCCCGGCGTTAAAAAGGCAAGTTGGTAAGAAAGTGTTTAAATATTGTCCGGTTCTCTGGATCAATTTAATTTAATTTGTAATGACAGATCCTATTGCAGACTATTTGACGCGGTTGCGTAATGCAATCATGGCTGGTCACAGAGTGGTTAGTGTTCCTGCGTCAAATATTAAAAAAGAGATCACTAAGATCCTTTTTGACAAAGGGTACATCCTCAATTATAAGTTTGAGGAGAATGACTCACAGGGTGAAATAAAAGTAGCCCTAAAGTATGATTTGACGCATAAAGTTAATGCGATTAAGTCGCTGAAGCGTGTGTCACGTCCAGGTCTTCGTAAGTACGTTGGTTACCGCGATATGCCGCGCGTATTGAATGGCCTTGGTATTGCGATCGTTTCGACGTCTCGTGGTCTTATGACTGATAAGGAAGCGCGTGAGTTGAAGATCGGGGGCGAAGTGTTGTGTTACGTTTATTAATGGAGGTGCAGAGTTATGTCAAGAATTGGTAAGTTGCCCATCAACATCCCTACTGGAGTAACGGTATCTCACAAAGATGAAATTGTAACCGTAAAGGGCCCTAAAGGAGAATTATCACAGTATGTAGATCCTAGAATCACTGTTGTGGTAGACAATGGTGTCATTCAGTTGGAGCGTCAGACAGATGATCGTATTGAGCGCTCGTTGCACGGTCTCTACCGTTCTCTCATAAATAATATGGTTCAAGGGGTTTCTGCAGGATTCAAAAGAGAGCTTGAACTTGTTGGTGTGGGTTATAGAGCATCCAATCAAGGTCAGTTGCTCGAACTTTCTTTGGGCTTTACGCATAGCATCTTCATGCAGTTGCCGAAGGAAGTGGCAATTGAAACCAAAAGTGAGAGAAACAAAAATCCTTTGATTATCCTTGAAAGTGCTGATAAACAGCTACTAGGGCAGGTATGTATGAAGATTCGTTCTTTTAGAAAGCCTGAGCCCTATAAAGGAAAGGGTGTTAAGTTCGTCGGAGAACAGATTCGCAGAAAGTCTGGTAAATCTGCCGGTAAATAACCGTAAATAAGAGCTATCATGGTAACGAAAGAAGAAAGAAGACTAAAAATAAAGGCTCGTGTGCGTGGGAAGATTAGTGGCACACAAGAGAGACCTCGTCTGACAGTTTTCCGTAGCAACAAGCAGATTTATGCTCAAGTGATTGATGATGTTGCAGGCAAGACGGTTGCTTCAGCATCTTCATTAAAGATGGAAGATGCAGGTACTAAAAAAGAAATTGCAGCGAAAGTCGGCGAAGAAATTGCAAAGGCGGCGAATGCAGCAGGCGTTTCTACGGTTGTGTTTGATCGTAACGGCTATCTCTTTCATGGCCGTATTAAAGAATTGGCGGATGCAGCCCGAAAATGCGGTCTCAAATTTTAATTACTATGGCTAAAGTATATAATCGGGTAAAATCCGCTAATGATCTTGAATTGAAAGATCGTTTGGTCGCGATTAATCGTGTAACCAAGGTAACAAAGGGTGGACGAACCTTCACCTTCGCCGCTATAGTTGTCGTCGGCAACGAAGATGGTGTAATTGGGTGGGGGCTTGGAAAGGCTGGTGAAGTGCCTGCAGCCATTGCAAAAGGAGTTGAGGCAGCCAAGAAAAACCTTATTAGAGTTCCCGTTCATAAGGGAACAATTCCTCATGAGCAATCAGCCTCTTATGGAGGAGCAAGTGTGTTCCTAAAACCTGCAACGACGGGTACTGGGGTTAAAGCTGGAGGTGCTATGCGTGCTGTTCTTGACAGTGTGGGTGTGACGGATGTCCTTGCAAAGAGTAAAGGGTCCTCAAATCCCCACAATCTTGTCAAGGCGACTATTGAAGCTTTGGCAGAGTTGCGTAGTCCATTAATGGTTGCCCAGAATCGTGGTATTTCTGTGGAAAAAGTGTTCAAAGGATAATTGGAGGGATCAGAAATGACCAAAATTAAAGTACAACAGGTTAGAAGTCGAATCAGATGTCCAAAGGACCAGAAGAGAACTTTGGACGCTCTTGGTTTGAAGAAGATGAATCAGATTGTAGAGCACGAATCAACACCCAATATTCTTGGGATGATTAGCAAGGTGAGACATTTGGTTCAGATTGTTGAAAGTTAAACTCTATAAACAGAAGAACATATGAATCTATCGAGTCTAAAGCCTGCAGAGGGATCGATAAAAGCTCGTAAGAGAATTGGTCGTGGCCCTGGTTCTGGTTTGGGAGGGACCTCTACAAGAGGACATAAGGGTGCGAAGTCTCGCTCTGGCTACTCAAGAAAAATCGGTTTTGAAGGTGGTCAGATGCCAATTCAACGTCGCTTACCAAAATTTGGTTTTAAAAATATCAACCGAATAGAATATAAACCCATCAATTTGTCAGTAATTCAGACTTTGTCGGAAGCGAACTCTCTCAGCAAAATAACTGTTGAGGATTTGATTACTGCTGGGTTTATTTCGAGAAAATCATTGGTTAAAGTATTGGCAAATGGTACTCTAACAGCTGCTCTAACTGTGGAGGCTCATGCATTTTCAAAGAGTGCAGAGGAAGCTATTGTAAAGGCTGGTGGTACTATTGTAAAATTATAAGCTTATGCGTGCGGTTCAAACACTAAGGAATATATGGAAAATTGAGGATTTGCGACAGCGTATTCTCACGACCATATTGTTTGTTGTTATCTATCGCCTCGGATCATTTGTTGTGATTCCTGGTATTGACCCCGCATCGTTGTCAGCTCTAAAAGATCAGACGTCTGGTGGATTGATGGCTCTCTTGGATATGTTTTCCGGGGGAGCTTTCTCCCATGCTTCTATTTTTGCGTTGGGCATAATGCCTTATATTTCTGCCTCAATTGTGATGCAGTTGGCGGCAATTGCTGTCCCCGCAATGCAAAAGTTGCAGAGAGAAGGGGAAAGTGGACGAATGAAGATTAATCAATGGACGCGTTATCTAACTGTAGCTATTTTGATCCTGCAATCGTTGACCTATTTGGTCAACTTGCGAGTTCAGATGCAATCAGTTGGCGCTACGATGCCTGGTGGCATATGGTTTCAAATCGTTGCGGTTGCAATTCTCACGGGGGGTAGTATGTTTGTTTTGTGGCTTGGTGAGCGTATTACGGACAAAGGTATTGGTAACGGTATCTCATTGATCATCTTAATTGGTATTATAGCTCGTTTGCCTCATGCTTTTGTTGCTGAGTTCACGTCACGTACGACGAGTGCAGTCGGAGGTCTTGTTGCTTTCCTCGCAGAGATTGTCTTCTTGCTTTTTGTTATTGCTGGTGCAATTCTTTTAGTTCAAGGAACGAGAAAGGTGCCTGTGCAGTATGCGAAACGAGTAGTAGGCAATAAACAATATGGTGGTGCGCGTCAGTATATTCCTCTTAAGGTTAATGCTGCAAATGTGATGCCCATCATTTTTGCTCAGGCATTAATGTTCATCCCCATCTCAATCATGGGTTTTGCCAATATGGACCAGTCTACAGGCTTTCTCAGTGCAATGTCTGACAACACAAGCATTTGGTATAATCTTATCTTTGCTGTATTGATTATTCTGTTCACCTATTTTTATACGGCGATCACGATTAATCCCAAGCAGATGGCGGATGACCTAAAAAGGAATAATGGTTTTATACCTGGTATTAAACCTGGAAAGCAAACGAAAGACTATATCGACACCATTATGGATCGAATAACCCTTCCAGGTGCTTTTTTCCTTGCATTGGTCGCAATTATGCCTGCTTTTGCGGAAATGTTCGGAATTAGTTCCGCCTTTGCTCAGTTTTTTGGTGGAACGTCGCTGTTGATTTTAGTTGGTGTCGTTTTGGACACATTGCAACAGATTGAGAGCCATCTATTAATGAGACATTACGATGGCTTATTGAAGAGTGGACGTATCAAAGGTAGAACAGGTTCTGTTTCCGCATATTAATGATCTACCTAAAGACAGATGAAGAGATTGCGTTGATGCGCGATGCAAATCAATTGGTTGGAAAGACTCTGGCTGAGGTTGCAAAGAACATTCAGCCAGGTACTTCAACCTTAGAGCTTGATAAGATAGCTGAAGAATTCATTCGTGACCATGGAGCGGAGCCCGCTTTTTTAGGTTATGGTGGTTTCCCAAACAGCATTTGTGCATCAATTAATGAGAATGTAGTCCACGGGATCCCGTCAGCAAAGGCCATCCTTCAAGAGGGAGATATCATCTCTGTAGACTGTGGAACTTTTTTGAACGGCTTTACTGGTGATTCGGCATATACTTTTGCAGTGGGCGAAGTCTCACCAGAAGTGTATATGTTGTTAAAGACAACTAAGGAGTCTCTGTTCGAAGGGATCACTGCTGCAATTGAAGGCCACCGCACGGGAGACATTGGTAATGCTGTTCAATCATACTGTGAGGCTCGTGGTTATTCCGTCGTTCGTGAGTTAGTTGGACATGGAATAGGTCGGAAGATGCACGAATCTCCAGAAGTTCCTAATTATGGGCGAGTAGGTACTGGCAGTTTGCTTAAAAATGGAATGTGTATCTGTATAGAGCCTATGATTAATCTTGGTGGCAAGAACGTTCTTACGGAGAAAGATGGCTGGACTATCAGAACCAAAGATCGAAAACCGTCCGCTCATTTTGAGCATTGTGTCGCAATTCAGGGGGGAAGGGCACATATCCTTTCTTCTTTCGATTTCATTCAGGAAGTTTTAGGAGATAAAGAGTTTTAGAGATGTCAAAACAGACGGCAATAGAGCAAGATGGTGTGATTTTAGAAGCACTCTCTAATGCGATGTTCAAAGTTGAGCTCCAGAACGGACATGTCATTACGGCCCACATTTCTGGAAAGATGAGGATGCATTATATCAAGATTCTTCCCGGAGATAAGGTGAAGGTTGAGATGTCTCCCTATGATTTGACTAAGGGGCGCATTTCTTTTAGGTACAAATAGTAAAAAATACGATAATGAAAGTAAGAGCATCAGTAAAGAAGCGTACTCCTGATTGCAAGATTGTCAGAAGAAAGGGGCGCTTGTATGTAATCAACAAGAAAAATCCCAAATTCAAGCAACGTCAGGGGTAATCATTTAATTAAGCTATAAAATTCAGTATAGTATGGCAATAAGAATAGTTGGCGTTGACTTGCCACAGAACAAAAGAGGTTTTATCGCTTTGACCTATATCTACGGAATTGGACGCAGCAGTGCAGCGACTATTTTGGAGAAGGCCGGAGTAGATCCTGATATCAGGGTTAAGGATTGGTCCGATGATCAGGCTGCGGCCATTCGTGATGTAATCGGAGCTGGCTTTAAGGTTGAAGGTGATTTGCGTTCGGAGGTGCAACTTAACATCAAGCGATTGATGGACATTGGTTGCTATCGTGGCATACGTCACCGTATCGGCCTTCCTCTTCGTGGACAAAGCACGAAGAATAATGCTCGTACTCGTAAGGGTAAGAAGAAGACTGTTGCTAATAAGAAGAAAGCTACTAAATAATAAAGATTGATATGGCAAAGAAAGCAGTCGCAAAAAAGAAAGTTGTTAAGGTTGATGCTGTAGGTCAGGCTCACATCCATTCTTCTTTCAACAACATCATCGTATCCTTGGCGAACAGTGAAGGTCAAGTAATCAGTTGGTCATCAGCTGGTAAGATGGGCTTCCGTTCTTCTAAGAAGAATACACCTTACGCAGCTCAGATGGCTGCCCAAGATTGTGCGAAGGTTGCATATGATATGGGTTTGCGCAAAGTAACGGTCTATGTTAAGGGGCCTGGTAATGGTCGTGAATCGGCTATCAGAACGATTCATGGTGCGGGAATTGAGGTAATGGAAATCATAGATGTGACTCCGATGCCTCATAATGGTTGTCGCCCTCCGAAAAAGAGAAGAGTTTAAGAGAGAAGATCTTCTAACATTCAGATACGATTTTCTGTCGATCGGATATGTTTGGTGTATGGATTGCCTATAAACTATCAATCTCTCACATAGCAATCGCGGCTGTACCGAGCTTTTCGACCCCACAAAATCATCTGACAAAAACAAATTAAAATGGCAAGATATACAGGCCCTAAATCCAAGATAGCACGAAAGTTTGGCGATCCCATCTTCGGAGCAGATAAGGTTCTTTCCAAGAAGAATTATCCTCCCGGACAGCATGGTAATAATCGTCGTCGCAAGACGAGTGAATACGGTCTTCAGCTTCGTGAAAAGCAGAAAGCTAAGTATACTTATGGTGTTTTGGAGAAGCAATTCCGTCATTTGTTCCATCGTGCGCAGCGTGCAAAGGGTGTAACGGGTGAGTTGTTAATCCAGTTTTTGGAAACACGTTTGGACAATGTTGTATTCCGTTTGGGAATTGCCCCGACGCGTTCTTCAGCACGCCAACTTGTTTCGCACCGCCACATTACCGTAGACGGAAGTGTGGTTAACATCCCCTCTTATTCTGTTAAACCAGGTCAAGTCATCGGTGTTCGTGAGCGTTCGAAGTCTTTGGAGGTTATCTCAGATGCGTTGGCTGGCTTCAACCACAGCAAGTACCCTTGGATGGAATGGGACCAGCCCTCTCTGTCTGGTAAACTTCTGCATATGCCCGAGCGCGCTGACATTCCTGAGAACATTAAAGAGCAGCTGATCGTTGAATTGTATTCAAAGTAATCCATAGATCCCATGGCAATATTAGCATTTCAGAAACCCGAAAATGTATTGATGATGGAGACATCGGACTCGATAGCCAAGTTCGAGTTCAAACCATTGGAGCCTGGTTATGGCATTACCATTGGCAATGCGCTTCGTCGAATACTCTTGTCTTCACTTGAAGGTTTTGCTATTACAGCAATCAAGATCGAAGGTGTAGAGCATGAATTTGCTACTATTCCGGGTGTATTGGAGGATGTTACTAACATTATCCTTAATCTCAAACAAGTTCGTTTCAAGCAAATCGTTTCCGAAGCTGATGCGGAGAAAACTACTATAGTTATCTCTAATTCGGATACATTCCATGCCGGAGATTTGAATGCTCAGCTTTCAAATTTCGAGGTGTTGAACACGGATTTGGTCATTTGCCATCTGGATAAGTCGGCCACGCTTACGATGGAGTTTTCCATTAACAAAGGACGTGGATACGTTTCTTCAGAAGAGAATCGTGAAGAGCATAACGAGCTCTCAACGATTGCAATTGACTCTATCTACACGCCTATCCGAAATGTCAAGTATGCGGTGGAAAACTTCCGTGTCGAGCAGAAGACCGACTATGAGAAGTTGCTGATGGAAGTATCCACAGACGGCTCGATTCGTCCCGTAGATGCCCTTCGTGAAGCAGCACAGATTCTGATTTCTCATTTCTCTCTCTTTGCAGATAATAAGATTTCAGTTGAGTATGTGGACCTTGCTGATACGGATGAATTCGACGAAGATTCTCTCCATATGCGTCAGCTCTTGAAGTCCAAACTGTCAGATCTTGATCTTTCAGTGAGGGCGCTCAATTGCTTGAAGGCAGCTGATGTAGAGTCTTTGGGCGACTTGGTAAGCCTCACTCGCAGTGACCTAATGAAGATTCGCAACTT
Organism: Porphyromonas loveana; assembly: GCF_003096695.1. GTDB lineage: Bacteria > Bacteroidota > Bacteroidia > Bacteroidales > Porphyromonadaceae > Porphyromonas > Porphyromonas loveana. The sequence goes on from NZ_QEKY01000007.1 coordinate 64,498, forward strand.
CGGTAAGAAGTCGCTCACCGAGTTGGACGAACTGCTGGGAGCTCTGAATTTGTCGTTTGGGATGGATATCAGCAAGTATAAATTAGATAAAGAATAAGAACGATGAGACATAATAAGAAATTCAATCACTTGGGCCGTAAGGCAGCTCACCGTAGTGCGATGCTTTCCAACATGGCAGCCTCGCTGATCCTGCACAAACGTATCTTTACGACTGTGGCTAAGGCTAAGGCATTGCGTGTATATGTGGAGCCTCTGCTGACCAAGACTAAGGAAGATACAACGCACTCTCGCCGTGTAGTTTTCTCTCACTTGCAGAATAAAGTGGCAGTGAAGGAACTCTTCGGTGATGTGGCTACGAAGATTGCTAATCGTCCCGGTGGTTATACGCGTATTCTGAAGACCGGTTATCGCCTCGGTGATAATGCAGCTATGTGTTTTATTGAGCTTGTGGACTACAATGAGAATATGCTCGTTGAAGGAACGAAGAAAGCCTCTAAAACACGTCGTTCACGCAAACGTAAGACAGCAGATGCTCCTGTACAGGAAGCCGCTGCAACGCAAGAGTAAGCGACTGCAATAGTATAAAATAGGAAGCCCCCGATTCATTTCTGAATCGGGGGCTTTTATGTTTTTGAAGGAATTGAGAGACGAGTAGGGGCTTTTGTTGTAGGAAAGTATTCGTTGTAAGTGTTCTGTGCCGTATAGGGAGAAGGGGTAACTCTGTCTGTGACTTCGCTGTGTTAGCACTTTCATGGGCAGAAGGAGAAGAGGATGTACTCTTCGGAGGGGTGGAGTGCGTCCAAGGCGAAACGTCTGTCTGCGCCGTGCTCCGGGATCCATAGGACGTCTTCGTCGTGGCATAGGAGCCAGGTCTGCTCCCGCCGGCTACGTGCGATGCGGCGATCGATCAAGAAGCGGCTCACTGTCTTTTGCCCTTTCAAACCATAGGGATAGATGTAATCCCCATGCTGTGGGTGGCGGAGAATCAATGTCCCCATCATTTCGACTGCCTTTGCAGACAATAGCAGCTGCTTATTGGGCCGGTGCAGGCTCTTCAGATGCAGTTCTGATGGTGTCCCTTTGCGCCACGTAAGACGCTTGCCATCCGGTAAATCAAGTTTGTCATCAGCGAGATTTAGCTGGTAGTATTCTTTGCCTGAAGGATCGGAGGCGAGCGGTAGAAGAGCCAATGCCTTTCGTTCGTGTATCAAACGGAGCGTAGGCGAGTAGAAAGTCGCTCCGGGAGCCTTGTCCATTGCCGTTGCCATTTCGCGTATCTGGCTTCTGTTGAAGCCGAAAGGATGCAGCAGATCGTATAGAATCGTAAAGGGAGCAGGCGATGATTGGATCGTCTGAATATTGATTTTGCCCGAAGCGTGTAGTTCTTGCCGAAGCGGTTCGAGAGCTTGTGCGTAGCAGGCAGCCACCCCTTCCAGATTCTCACGTGTGCGAGCCAGTGCCTCATCCACGGACGGGTTTAGCTCATGGAGCAAGGGCATGATGCGATGACGTATCAGATTGCGTCGGAAGCGTGTATCTGTATTCGTCGAGTCTGTGCAGTACGATACCTTCCGCTCTGCGAGATACTCCTCGATCTCTTTGCGCGAGGCATCCAATAGTGGGCGCACCACTCCGTCTTCCCGTTTATAAGGCATGCCACATAGGCCACTTATGCCTGTGCCACGGCAGAGGTTCAGCACCATGGTCTCGGCATTATCGTCGGCATGATGCGCCACCGTCACGTTCTCGATGTCAAGATCCTGCTGTAGTCGGGCAAACCAGCCATAACGAAGTTCGCGAGCAGCCATCTCAATGGAGAGTGACTGCTGGCGAGCATATGCGATAGTGTCGAAGTCTGTTTGGTGGAGTTGTACTCCGAGTTTGCGACAGAGGTCTGTCACAAAGGCAGCATCTTGGTCGCTTTCCGCTCCCCGCAGATGGAAGTTGCAGTGTGCAGCTACAGTCTCGTAACCCAATTCCTGCAACACCAATAGTAACGCCACCGAATCCGCTCCGCCACTGAGAGCTACCAGTACTGTGCGGCAGCCTTGGCGGAAGAGCTTCCTTTCCTTTATTGTTTTGCTTACGCGTGTCGCGAGAGGAGATGCCATTCGGTAGCGCGCTTAGAGGTGGGTCGCAGCCATTGCGGCTTTTCTGCTCCGTTGTTTCTTCAGAGATATTACGAAGGGAGTGGTCTCTGCACCACGTATCCGATGGGGGTTATGCCCCCATTTCGGGGTCAACCATGATACGCCCGCAGTACTCGCAGACGATAATCTTCTTGTGCAACTTCACGTCGAGCTGCTTCTGGGGCGGGATCTTGTTGAAGCATCCGCCACAGGCATCACGATCCACCGGTACGACGGCCAGTCCGTTGTGGGCCCCCTTGCGGATACGCTTGAAGGCCGTCAGCAGGCGCGGCTCGATCTTCGTCTCCAGCTTTTTGGCTTTCTCGCGCAGTTTCTCTTCGTCCTGTTTGGTCTCGGCGATGATGCTGTCCAGCTCTTGGCGCTTCTCTGTGAGAACTTCCATGTGTTCATCGAGCGTTTCCTTCAGAGCGGCGATGTCCGTTTTGCGCTGTTGCGATTCGGCTGTGAACTCCTTGATCTTCTTCTCGGAGAGCTGAATCTCGAGGTCTTGGAATTCGATTTCTTTCGACAGGTTGTCAAATTCGCGGTTGTTGCGCACCTCGTCGAGTTGCTTTTTGTATTTCTCTAAGAGCGTTTTAGCCGTGGTGATTTTTTCCTTTTCGGCCGTGATGGCTTGGGTGAGCTGTTTGGATCCGGTGGTGAAGTTCTCCAGACGAGTCTGCATGCCTGCTATTTCGTCTTCGAGGTCCTGCACCTCCAGCGGCAGTTCGCCACGCAGCGTCTTGATTCGGTCTATCTCCGAGAGGGTCTGTTGCAGCTTGTTCAGTGCTTGCAGTTTCTCTTCTACGCTTTGTTCGTTGTCAACTATGTTTTTTTCTTTAGCCATATTGCTCTATAACTACAAATAGTTTATCGGATTCGTTCCAGCCGTTGTTCGATGGGTGGCAAAGGTAGGGAATTTTTGTGATATTATGCGCATAAACAGTTCATTAGCCACCTCTTCGCTCTCGTAATGTCCTATTGTCACGAGGAGCAGATGTTCGCCTGCATCGAAGTAGTCGTTGTACTTCGCTTCGCCCGTCAGGAAGAGGTCTGCGCCCAGCTGTGCCGCCTGCTTCCACATGAAAGCACCGCTGCCACCACAGATCGCCATTCGCTTGACGGGGCGCTCACGCCACGCCGAGTGCGCCAGCACCTTGAGTCCGAATACCTCCTTGATGTGCAGCAGCATCTCCCGCTCGCTCATTGCCTCCGGCAGGTCGCCCACGATACCACCGCCCGCAGTGGGGTGTTCATTGGCCAGCGGGATGAGGCTCACGGCAGGCAGTTCGTATGGGTGTGCTGTGCGGAGAGCCTGCATCACAGCCCCTTGTCTGTAGGCCGGCAGGATGACGCTCAGCCGCTCTTCCTCCTCCCGATGCAGCTCGCCGATGGTGCCCACGAACGGATTGGCTCCCGCTCCGGCTCGGAACGTCCCCACTCCGGAGTGGCTGTAGGAGCAGCAGTCGTAGCTGCCCAGTCTGCCTGCTCCCGCCCGCCACAAGGCTTGGCGTACGGCCTCCGTGTGTTCGCTCGGTACGAAGGTCACCAGTTCCATCAACTGTCCCTGTAGCGGCTCCAGCGGCTGTGTCTGCGTCAGTCCGAAACGCTCTGCAAGTACTGCATTCAGCCCTTGCGGTGCGTTGTCGGCATTCGTGTGAGCAGCATATAGCACCAGATCGTGGCGCACAGCCATCTGTACGCATCGTTCGATGAAGGAGCTGCCGGTCAGCCTTTTGAGGGGCTTGAAGAGTAGCGGATGATGAGCTATGACCAGATTGCAGCCCAGTCGGATGGCCTCCTCCAGCACAGCCTCTGTCACGTCCACGCATAGGAGCGCGCCTGTCGCCATGCGTCGCGTGTCGCCCACCTGCACGCCACTATTGTCGTAATTCTCCTGATAAGCCCTCGGGCAGACGGCCTCGATGGTATCTATTATTTCCTGTATCGTCATCGTTCTGATGGGGCGTTGTGCCCCGATTGGTTTTCCTATTCTCCAAAGGTAATGTATTGCGTCCGTTCGTCCGCATGCGGTAATGCCGCTTGTGCCTGTCTCTGTGTCGCGAATTAACCCTGCTGCTTGTAGTGAACCCCCAAAGGCTTCCTCTCCTAAAAACGCGCGAAAAAACGATGGAAAAACGCCCCGAAATCCCGTGAAAACTCGTGCCAATTCCATTTTGTTTTGGCGCCATTTCCAAAATAATTATGCGCTAAATCTATTTTGATTTCACGCATATTTCTTTCTTGATTTGGCGTGATAATTCGATTTTTTTTCGCGCTTAAACCTTCTCTCTTCTCCGTACTCTTATCGAAAAGAAGAGTTGATGAATGCGAGAATTATTTCTCATTCATTGAACTGCTCCTTTTCTTTGTGTTTGCCTAATCAGTCGAGTGGAGGTCCGATTGGAAGTACATTTGTGATGCTCCGAGACCTCCCCCGTAAGTCTAACTTATAATGGAATAAAACAAGAATGAAGAGATTTGTATTAGTAGCAGCTGCTCTGCTCGCATCGGCTACGATGAGTGTAGCTCAAAACCGTCCGACGTTTCGTGTGGATGCTAACCTCTCAGTGAGTAATCAGGATAGCAAACGCAATGATTTCACCTATAACACCGTCCCGAATGTGGGCGTGAGGCTGGGTGTCGGAGCCGAATTTCAGTTAGGCTCAAAAGGCTTTTATCTCGCTCCGGGACTCAACTATTCTATGAAGGGTTCGATAACCAAGTGGAATAGGGACGGCATTAACATAGAACCATCCTATATAAAGGAAGAGTCCACTCGACTACACTACTTACAACTCCCGATCAACATAGGGTATCGTTTCACCCTGTCAGATGACTTTGCCATTTCGTTTGAGGTCGGACCCTATGCTGCGTATGGATTCAGTGGAACACACATACAAAAAAACAGTTTGAATGACGGTTACCACACGCAAGTATTTGGAGATATAATTGGAGGTCCTTCCAAAACTCGTTGGGATGTTGGAGCAGGCATCGGAGTCGCTTTGCATTATAAGCGTACTTACCTGCAAGCAGGCTACGAACATGGTTTCATTGATATGGTAAGGGGAGGTGCTTACCAGCCTCCACTCTCTGACGAAACATTACATAAGACCATCTGCAACCGCAGTTTCTTTGTGGGCTTAGGTTACCGCTTCTAAGCAATATAGCCCATCATCGTCAAGAGCCTCATAGGGTCGGATCGCCGATCTTATGAGGCTCTTCTTTATTACTTGGTCTCCATTTGTTCCGTATCTCTGCCTATTCCCCGTCCTTATATACGTAGATGGTGAGGCAAAGGCTCCCCGTAAGTGAGTGCAAAAAGGGGTGAAGAGGAGGCCATAGACGGCTATAGAATGCCACAGACGGCAGTAGGATGCCTTTCGATTCCCGTGGTCGGATGAGGCATTCTACTTTTGCATCGTCAGCAAGAAGGAACGCTATCCGGATGGCCATCCACGAGAAGAGACCCGAGAGGCCGACAGTATTATTTCATTCACTAATTAAACAACAAAAAGTATTATGGCAGTTTCATTTAAAGTAAGAGAACGCAAGGTAAAGATCAATGGCAAAGCAGTGAAGATTCGCTTCGCCCAAAGTGTGAAAACGGGAGATATGGATTTGCTCGAAATCTGCGACTTGACGAGTAAGATCTCCGCCGTGAGCGAAGGTGACGTCCGCTCGGTCCTCAATACACTGACCGACCTCATCATCGGAGGTCTCAGACAGGGACGTTCTGTAGCGCTGGGTGAGTTGGGACGATTTCGCATCAGTCTGTCATCCAAAGCAGCACTGGAGGGAGAGACGTTCACTGCAGAGAATATCCGTCGTGCCCGAGTGACTTTCTATCCCGGTGGTGAGATCCGCCGTGCTTGTCGGGAGATTCGTCTCAAAGGGATCAACCAGATTCGTCCCGAAGAGCAGCCGGTCACCCCGCCCGTTACGCCCCCATCCCATGATGGTGGCGCAGAAGGATCAATCGGCGGAGGTCTCTAATCCTAACTAATGTCCTGCCTGCAACCAAGACAGGACTTAGATCCAAGGCCGGAGACAGACCATAAAGTTGGATCTTCGGCCTTTCTCTATCCCTATTACCAATCATTCACCATCAAACATCATCTGACAAACATACATACAATGAATACCATCAAATATTTCGTCATCCACTGTTCGGCTACGAGATCCAATATGACCTATACCTCCCTACAGCTCGATCGTGACCATCGTGCACGTGGCTTTCGCTCGGCGGGCTACCACTTCTACATCCGTCGCAACGGGGACACCGAGGCCCTGCGGCCGACACACGAGCCAGGCGCCCATGCCCGAGGTTACAACGACTGTAGCATAGGCATCTGCTACGAGGGAGGTCTCGATGCCATGGCACGTCCGGCCGATACGCGAACGCCGGAGCAGAAGGATGCGCTGCGGCGTTTGCTGCTGGAGCTGAGAGTAAAATTTCCCCTGGCGAAGGTCATAGGACATCGCGATCTGAGCTTCGATCGCAATCAGGACGGTCACATCAGTCCCGACGAATGGATGAAGGCCTGCCCTTGCTTCGATGCGCACGAAGAATACAGTCGCCTATGAGACGGAAAGCAACCCTACATCTCTCCCTCGCCGTGCTCATGAGTGCGGCAGGGTTGGGACTCCTCTTTGTCGGCTTTTTCGTGCCGCCATTGGGCGAGATAGACTCGTCCGTCCTCGTTGCTTATGGGGAGGTGAGTACCTTCTCGGGCAGTTTGCTCGGCATAGACTACCGTTACCGATACAGACAAGGACAACATGGAAAGTCGTAATGCGATCGTTCGTTCTGTCTTTGCAAGCATAGGGCTGTGGCTGATGATGGCAGGGTGTCGCACGGTCAGGCTCGAAAGCGAATCGGCTCAGCTGCAAGCGCACCTCTCCCACGACAGCAGCTACTATCATACACGGGTGTCCGGTACTGTCGAAGAGGAGGAGATCACCGAGATAAGTGTATTCCCCACCCTTCTCTCAGAGGCGGTATCCGATTCTGTAAGAGAGTATCCCGCCATAATCCGCAGGCAACGCACTCGGCGAACGACCCGACAGACGGAGTTGCGCGACAGCAGCTGTGCGGAGCATAGGGTGGGAACTATCGTGCAGACAGAGCAAGAGAAGAGACGGGAGAAGCATCCCGCGAGCATCGGATGGGTGCCTGTCCTATTCTTTCTGGGCATTGTGCTTGGGGTAGCAGGTTACATCCGCGAGCGGTAAACCCGATACATCCTAATAGAACGGGGGCGTGCAGACGATGGAAGTTCTGCACGCCCCCGTTTGGTTCGTGTCGGATTGGATTGTGGAGAGTTCAGTCTTCGAGCAAGTCGGGACGCAGTCTCTTTGTCCTTTCCAAGGCTTGCTCCATCCTCCACTTGGCTATGTTGGCTTCGTGTCCACTCAGCAGGACGTCGGGCACGCGCCATCCCTTGTATTCGGCAGGGCGGGTATAGATGGGGGGAGCCAGCAGATTGTCCTGGAATGTGTCGGACAAGGCGCTCCCCGCATCATTGAGAACGCCGGGGATGAGTCGGGCTATCGCATCGGTCATGACTGCAGCTGCGAGTTCTCCGCCTGTGAGGACATAGTCGCCGATGGAAATTTCGCGTGTGATCAGGTGTTCGCGTATGCGGTAGTCGATCCCTTTGTAGTGTCCGCATAGGATGATTATGTTGGAAAGGAGGCTCAGTTCGTTGGCCATCGGCTGGTCAAACTTCTGACCGTCGGGCGAGGTGTAAATCACGTCATCGTATTCTCGTTCCGATTTCAGCTCCGTGATGATTCTGTCGATGGGCTCTATCTGCATAACCATGCCGGGTTCTCCACCGAAAGGATAGTCGTCCACGCGCTTCCACTTGTCCGTGGAGTAGTCGCGCAGTTGGTGCAGTCGTAGCTCCAGCAAGCCCCGTTCTTGTGCACGACCGATGATGGAGCAGTTGAGCGTGCGCTCTATCATCTCGGGGAGGACGGTGATGATGTCAATTCGCATTCTGGTTCTTACTCATATTGATTCGCACACAAAACTACCATATTTATCCGTTCTCCGGCGGGAGAATACGGGAAAAGAGGAAGGGGAGAATGAGGAAACGAAAGAAAGATTTTTACAAGAAACTTCATCAAAGTATTGCACGGAAGAAGAATCTTATTACCTTTGCAGCGCAATCGGAAGAAAACAAGCGAGTTTTTTGTGCTGATTGTACAAACTTGGTGTGGTAGTTCAGTTGGTTAGAATACCTGCCTGTCACGCAGGGGGTCGCGGGTTCGAGTCCCGTCCATACCGCTAAATAGCTGAAAGATAGGCTATAGGTCATCTGAAGCAATTTTAGAAACGAATCCAAAAGCGTCTTAATTCCAGCGAATTAAGGCGCTTTTTCTTTGTCGCCACCCCACACGTCGGATGAGGTTCGGAATAAGCGTATATTCCGTAAATATGCCTCCGGTGGTTCCATTTTGGTTACAAAAAACAAAGGGGCTGAAAATTGTAACCACAGACGACGTTAAGACGATGTTTAGACGATTGACAAATTGCTCTGTTTCAAAATCATATGTCGAACTTTGTAGCCGTATGGTTACACTAATTTTGGAGCAAAATGAAGAGTCAATTTCGTTCAGTTTTTTACTTGCGCAGCAATTACATCAACAAAGAAGGTAAGACGCCCATCCTCATTCGGATTTATCTGAATAAGGAGCGTTTGTCGCTGGGGTCTACAGGCCTGTCTGTCAATGCCCAATTATGGGATTCAGAAAAAGAAAAAGTCAAAGGACATAGTGCAGAAGCACTTGAAGTCAATCGAAAGATCGAAGAAATCAGGGCTGATATTCTGACCATTTACAAACGTTTGGAAGTAACAGTAGATGATTTGACGCCGGAGAGAATCAAATCGGAATACTGCGGACAGACGGATACATTAAACAGTATAATGGAACTTTTCGATAAACATAACGAGGATGTCCGGGCCCAGGTGGGAATCAATAAAACGGCTGCCACTTTACAAAAATACGAAAACAGCAAACGGCATTTTACCCGATTCCTCAAAGCGAAGTACAACAGAACGGATCTCAAATTCTCGGAGCTTACCCCCTTGGTCATTCATAACTTTGAGATATATCTGCTGACTGTAGCCCATTGTTGTCCGAATACGGCAACCAAAATCTTGAAGCTTTTCAAAACCATTACTCTTTATGGGCGCAGACATGGATTTCTGTCTCATGACCCCTTTGTGAACAAGCGGTTTCATACACAAGATTCCAACAGAGGGTTTCTAACCGATGAAGAAATTCAGCGAATCATTGGAAAAGAAATATCCATACCCAGATTGGATTTGGTTCGCGATATTTTCATATTCTCCTGTTTCAGTGGCCTGGCGTATATTGATGTGTCCAATTTAACCGAGGATAACATCGTTGAATTGGATGGACGTGAATGGATCATGACCAGACGCCAGAAAACAAGGGTAGCCACCAATATCATCCTGCTCGACATACCCAAGAGGATTATCGAGAAATATGCTCCTGTCCGAAAAAACGGTCATCTCTTGCCGATTCTCTCCAATCAGAAGATGAATGCCTATCTGAAAGAGATAGCCGATTTGTGCAATATCCGCAAACCCCTTTCCTTTCACATGGCAAGACATACATTTGCCACGATGTCTTTGAGTAAAGGCGTTCCCATCGAATCTGTGTCGAAGATGCTGGGACACACCAATATCAAAACGACGCAGATTTACGCCCGTATCACCAATAAAAAGATTGAACAGGACATGCTCAAGCTATCGGATAAACTGGATATATTCAGATCTCCGGTGTCACAAGCAAAACAATGACTTAAAATTGAATACAAATTCTATAAATCAATGATATGAACACAATAACAGCAGATGTAAGCGTCATCCGGAGTAAAATTCTTGAGATTCGTGGCAACAGAGTGATATTGGACTATCATTTGGCCGAACTCTACGGTATGCAGACAAAAGTGCTCAAACAGGCCATCAGGAGAAATTTGCAGCGCTTCCCGGAAGATTTTATGTTCGAATTTACCGAAAAAAAATGGACGGAACTGGTCACAAATTGTGACCGGTTACTCCGTCGGCTTTATCATTCCCAAGCAAGAGAAATGATCACCAATAATTAAAAAGGAAAAAAGATGAAACAGGAAAAGAAAACCTTGTCGTATTACCGACTCAGGCTGGAAGTTTATCTGAAAGACTACCATCCGCAACTGCTCGGTGACGAAACGTTTATCCGTGAACGTTCCGAAGCTGCTGCAAAAACGTACGAAGAAGCCTTCCTGCAAGATAATCCCATCGGCATAGCCGAAAGCATGGCCATGGAAGTATTGCTTAGAGGACTGCATTTTTCGCCGTATCAGTTTATCGAACAAATCATCGATAACGAATTTGCAAACGAAGTTCCCGCCGAACTGTCGGGAAAACTCTCTTTGCTTCTGTTGGAGCACAAAGAAGTCAAAGACACCTTCGACCGTTACCATCCGGGAGACGACTTCGATGAAAAGCCGGAATATGACCGGCTCTATACCGAACTGACCGGAACGATCGCTACGGTCATGGAAGAGCATGATTTGCTAAAGGACATTATTCTCCGTTAGCCCGATCAATCTTTTCTCGACAACCTCTTTTTTTAAGGGATAGCTTCACACATGGGGCTGTCCCTTTTTCTTTTCCGGAGAATTTCGGGAGTATCTTTTCCGTCTCCAAATCTTCCACCTGTTGTCTTCGATTCCGGAGTGCCGATTCCTTTCTTTGGGCGAAGGAAACCGGCCTTCGGGTAAAGTGTCAAGGCCTGAAGCCCTTTCGGGTTCGCCTGAAAAAATCTCCACATTTCCACTTCGTTCCAAGTTGTATTTTTTCGGGAAGCCTTGACATATACCCTCCGGCCACCTTGAACAGCCCACGAAACGGAATCGGCACACTCCGAGCTTTAGACGCAAAAAAAATGTCAGCATTATGGAACAAGAAAGATTAAATCACTCAATGGAACGCAGGAAACGAAATAACTCCTCCTCGCATTACCGCATAAAAACGGGTTCGGGCGTGTCCATTCTTATCGTGGCAAGCGAATACGGAAATCGTGCCTGTGAATTGACCGAACTACTGTTGTGCCATGTCGGATTTAAGACCGTGCCTGTGGTTTCGGTGAGTAAGGGAAACGGATATGTACGCCTGTACAGTTGGAAAAATTATGTCGCAGAAACCTGCTATGACAAAGATGCGGAAAGCATCAGCCTCTCTCAGGACGAATACGACGATGATGCACTGCTGAATGCAGCCATAGAGAAATATTTTCTAACCCTGACAAAACAATAAACAGTTATGGCAACCCATAATTTCGCTTACGAGAATCGTCTCATCTATGTCGAAGACGAAGACTACGAATCAGGGAATGTTCCCGAACACAAGGAATATGTGCAGGGATGCAACCGCAATTATCCGAGCTATTATCTGGATGAATACCGTGCTTCCTTTCATACGCTTGATATAGTCATTACTTCAGCCTACTATTCGGGTGGGTGTATCGACTACATTCAGCATGACAGCTATTTGAACAACATAACTTTTTGCGATGGATATGATGAAGATGCCACCGACACGATTATGCGTGATTTCAAAGCATATCATCCCGATTATGAGAAAGTCAGAGAATTGGCAAGGAAAATAGGCGAAGATTGGAAGAATTATACCGCTTACGATGCTTTACAGGCATATTTATTCGCATTGGAAAAGCCCGAAGCCGATAAGATAATCGACAAAATCAAAACGGATTATGGCTATCGGGAACTCACTAAAACAGGCTCTTTCTGTAATGGAGAGGCTTTATATGAACAAATTGCATAAACGAAAACAATGATGAAAACAATCCTTATACGGCTGACGGTAGTAGCTGCTTTCATAATCGGAACGGTCTGTATTTGTTCCATGCTTATCACAGAAGAAGCGATAACGGTACTTACCCTGCTCACCGCCCTGTACTTCGTGCGCTTTCTCGTCCGTACGGCACTCTATGTCTTTTTCACGCTTGTCAGGTGGCTATGTATCATAGCTCTATTGGGATTGCTTTTCTGCTCACTCTTTTAATAACTCTATAAACAACAAGGATATGAATACATTCGATTTTCATCAGGACAGCAAGGTTATTTGCCGGATGCGAACAAAATTTCAGGTGAAAGCTGAAAATTATGAACAGGCAATAGCCATTATAAAATCTTGGCAAGGCGAAGACGTGATGAACCATGACGATGAAGAACAGGTCATTTTCGTTGAAGGAGAAACGCTTTTGGATACCTCCGAGAATCTTTCTCCCGAAGAAAACGGAGGTCGTCCGACCATAGAGGTCTTCGATGACAATGGAAAGGAAATCACCAATAATTTGAACCCATAAATATCAGAGGTTATGGCTAATATATGCACCAATTTGTTCTTCTGCTCCACAGAGAACAAAGAGAACCTGAAAACGGTAGAAAACTACATGACGGATACTTTCGGGGAAGGTTGGTATTGCTACTGCTCCGACGAGCAAATGGTGGAGGGCGAATTTGAATCCAAGTGGTCATTTCCCGAAAATTTCTTCGAGAGAATCACAACGGAGTTATCCCATGACAAAACGCTTTATATGCGGATTCTTTCCTATGAATTCGGCAATGAGTATGCGAGTTTCAGGGTGTATAGAGACGGAGAATGGGATATTAAATTCTAACATCTTATGACAATGAAAGGTACAGAGCATTTCAAGAACGTTATCCAAAATTATCTGGACGAACGGGCGCAATATGATGAACTCTTTGCGGAGAATTACCGTAAGAAGGATAAAGACATGGACAGTTGCATTCAATACATCTTAAACACAGTAAAACAAAGCGGTTGCAACGGATTTGCCGATGATGAAATTTACTCAATGGCAGTACATTTTTTCGATGAAGATAACATCGACATCGGTAGTCCGATAAACGCACATGTTGTAGTAAATCAGGTGGTAGAATTGACAGCCGAAGAAAAGGCACAGGCTCATCGGGAAGCGATGCAGAGGGCGCAGGAAGAAGCCTACCGAAAGATGACACAGCCGACAAAGAAAAAAGCTAAAACGACTGTCGATGCAACCCTCCAACCGAGTTTATTCGATTTATAATTTATCGACACATGAAACCGAGAAACAAATTTCAGAAACAGGTGGCGGAGCTGAGCAGTCAGCTCCCCGCCATCACCCAAGCACAAAAGAATTGGGCATTTAAGCACAGCTTTACACATATCGTCAAACGCACGGCAAAAGGAGAATGTACTTGTTTGGAATGTGGGCATACATGGATGGATAAAGAGCATAAGAGAAAGAGAATTATTTGTCCGCATTGTGGAACAGCATTGGAGGTTAATACTACCCGACAAAGGGTTTTCAAACAAACGGAATACTTGGGTATCGTTACGACATTCAAAGGGTATCAGGTCTTGCGCTTCTTCTATATGCAGTCTTACCAAAAGAAGGGTGAACAAGCCGGTTATTTCATTTCCGAAGTGGTGCAGCGTTGGATGAACGCACAAGGCAAGTCCGCAGTACTGGCACGGCTTCGCCCGATGAGTTGTTGGTACGACACTTGGCAGTTCGACAGTAATTTGGAAATACGTCCTGACAAGGATTTGTACGATATATTCCCCTCCGCCATCTATCCCCGACAGAAAATTCTACCTGAAATCAAACAGAACGGATTTAAGGGCGAATATCATGACCTTACACCTTTCGAGTTGTTTCATTCCATTCTGACTAACAATAAAGCCGAAACATTATTGAAGACAAAACAAACCGGACTTTTGCGGCACTTCGTCAGAATTAAATACCGGAATATCGAGAACTATTGGGCTTCTCTCTGCATCTGTATCCGTAACGGATATACCATTACGGACGGCTCTATGTGGTGCGACTATGTCGATATGCTCTGCCGATTGAGTAAAGACATTCATAGTCCGAAATACGTTTGTCCCTCCGACCTCAAAACCGAGCACGACCGCAGGCAGTCAGAACTGCGCAAACAAAGAGAAAAAGAGGAAAGAGAGCAAAAAAGACGAAAGGCAATGGAGGATGAAGAACGTTTTCAAGAACTCAAATCCAAATTCTTCGGTATCTCATTCACGGATGGAACAATTCATGTTCATGTTCTGGAAAGTGTTCAGGAGCATTTGGAAGAAGGACTGGCATTACATCATTGTGTATTTGAGGGAGGATATTATCTCAAACCTCAGTCCCTTATCCTTTCTGCTACCATAGACGGTAAACGAATAGAGACCGTAGAAGTTTCTTTGGAGACAATGAGAGTTGTACAATGCCGAGGGTTGTGCAATCAAAACAGCCAATATCACGAACGAATACTCAAACTTGTCCGCAGGAATATGAACCAAATTCGCCAACGTATGGCGGCATAATGTTTCACTGAAATACATAGAGAAATGGAAATTAAAATAGAAAGCATCATTTGTAATTGGGCAGACGAGATACCTCACATTCTTATAAGGGTTATCAATGCCGTAGCCCTATCTGCGAATGAGGAGGAATTGAGAACCTCTATAAGGCAGATCGCCGAAGAAACGGCACTTGACAAGTTTTTCGTTTACGGTTATGGCGCACATCACTTTTGGCTCTCCCATCGCAGACTGTCCAATGGTGAGCCGATGCCAAACAGATTATTAAAGGTAGAATTTTGAGGATATGAAGAAACGAATTTACAGAATACGGACACAATACATCTTTGAAGGTGTGTTTGAAGTGCTTGCCGAGAGCAGAGAGGAAGCACGGCAAAAAGTCCTGCAAGATTGCGGACTCGTAATGGGAAGGAACATCTACAGCACCTTGCCCGATGAAGAGGTAAATTGGGCATTCGACATCCATCCTGAAAAGCGGATAGGTGAGATAGTGCAGTTGAAGTAAAGAAGAACAGCGGGCGGCATTTTTGTTGCCCGCTACTTTTTGCCGGTGAGCCTGAAGCGGTACAAAAAGTAGCAAAAAGACCGATTGAAAAAGGAAATTAACGGTGATTTGCCGGTTACTGACGAATCGACAGACCATAAGAAATAGGGATTCCGACTGTGAAAATAGCCATTATTGGCGATTGCAAACGATATTCTACTTGTGCATTTTTGTAAACTCAAATAACAAGAAAAAGGTATGGATAAAAAACTCAGATTGACAGGGTATATGGGAGTGGCAGGTAGCCTGCTGATGTATATCGGCGACATGTTGCTGTATTTTACGACACAACCCATTCCCGATTTGGAAAAAGATCTGTTGCCTTCCATGGGCACAGTGCCCTTGGAGCGTCTCGTTGCCGGAGGAATAATAGGACCGTTGGCGGCGGTTCTGTACATCATCGGATTCTACCATTTGTTTCTCAGGGTTAAGAAAGAGCGACGAAAAACAGCCTGCTGGATGCTTGCTTCCCTATCCGTAAGTATAATTGTCGGAGGTGCTTATCATGCCTTCTTCCCTGCTTTCGGCATCGTATCCTCGCAGGGACATCCCGAAATCATCGACCATTTTCTCTCCTATACCGGCTGGTTGGGCGGATTGGCATTTGCACTGATGGGGATAGGTTGGATTGTATTTACCGTTTTAGTAGTACAAAAGCAGACTTCTTTTCCTCGTTGGATAGTTTTCGCAACACCGTTGGTAACTATTTGGCTCAACCTCATTTGGCAACTGTTGCCACAACCATTTCTTCTGTTGATAGCAGGCGGATGGAACAATCTGGTGTGTTTCCTGATTTTTGCGATATCGCTTTTGACATTGAACAAACGTATGGAAAGACAATAATCACGGAAACATTATGGAATATTCATTTTTCACAACATTGCAAGCCGGATGGTTGAATGCTTGGATACCATCGTTCGGCATGGTGCTGATACAATTTATATACATGGCAATCTTCCGTGAGGGAGGAAAGCGTGCAGTGGACACCTCGTGGTACACGGCCAAAGACAAGGCGAACGCCTCTGTCAGTACAATCCTGCAAATTGCCATATTGGTGCTCTCCGTTTTCGTCCCGTTCAAGTTCGGTACGGCATGGTTTCTTGCGGGAATGGTGGTTTACGTGCTTTCGCTGGCGCTCTTTGTCCGGGCTTTTCACAGCTATGTGGCAACTCCTGCCGGAAAGACCATCAAAGGAGGAGTCTATCGTTGGTCGCGCAATCCGATGTACTTTTTCTTTTTTACGGGGATGTTCGGCGTTTGTATCGCTTCCGCCTCGTTGTGGATACTACTCGTCATGATACCCTTCATCATTGCCACGCATTTCCTCATATTGGGAGAAGAACGCTATTGTGAGGAGACCTACGGAGAGGAATACCGCGAATACAAGGCCAAGACGCCACGTTATTTTTTGTTCTTTTAGCAACTGAATAGAAGATGAGACTGTTCAAGAAATTCATAAGCAATTGCCGCAGACCTGAAAACAATTTCTGGGGAAAAATGATGCTTGCGGGGATGAACTACAGCCATAATAAAATGGCTCTTTGGTGCATCGACGAATGTATCCGGCCGGCCGGTGAGGAGGATATTCTCGACATCGGTTGCGGCGGTGGGCAAAACATCGCCAACTTCCTAAGAAGGACGAAAGGAAAAGTATGCGGGGCGGACTACTCGGCGCAGAGCGTGGCAAAATCCGTTGCCGGAAACAGGAAAGCTGTCCGGGACGGCCGGGCGGAAATCATGGAGGCCTCGGTCTCGTCCCTTCCTTATGAATCTGCGACTTTCGATCTTGCAACAGCTTTTGAAACCATCTATTTCTGGCCGGACATCGTCGAGGATTTCAAAGAAGTAAGGCGTGTACTCAAGCCGGGCGGCAGATTTGCCGTCTGCAACGAAATGGCTTCCGAGGCAGGAACCGAGCGATGGATTTCACTCTTGGATATGAGAATTTATACCCCGGACGAAATCGTTGAGAACATGACGAAAGCAGGGTTTACACAGACCTCCGTATTTACGCAGGGCAATTGTATCTGTGTTATCGGGCATAAATGAATACATGACATACTCCAATTGTTTCCAAATCATTATCGAAATGAATCTGATAAAAGAATTTAGCACTGCTCTTTGCAGTGAAAAAAGAAGTGGACGAATCCCCGAAGAGCTCGATTTCTTCGGCTCTTTGGTGGGAGAATGGGAGATCGAATGGACAGACCGTTTGTACGACGCAACACCCAGACGGGTAAAAGGCGAATGGATATTCTCTTGGGTTTTGGACGGCACAGCCATTCAGGATTTGTTCATCGTCCCGTCGCGTTCCGAGAGGTTGATAAACAAACAGCCGGATGCCGAATACGGAACCACACTCCGCATTTTCAACCCGAAGACTTCGGCATGGGATATTTTCTACGGTTGTACGGGCGAAGCCATCCGGTTGACAGCTCGTAAAACGGGGGATGACATCGTATTGACCGAAAACACGACAGGCAGAATGAGATATGTTTTTTCCGATATGACTGCCACCGCTTTCCATTGGCGCAAAGAGCAACAAAATGAAAACGGAACATGGCAGACGGTCGCCCGGGTCGTTGCGACGAAAAGACAACAACAAAACATGGCACAAAAAAACGCCTATCAAAAACAGATAAACCGCTATGACGATGTACTGACGGGGCGTAAATGGTGGTCTTGGCTGTATATGCACTGTCTATGGAAGACCGATGATAATATTGTCGCCAAAGAGATTATGGAAATGATCCCCGACAACTTCCGTGGCAGGATTCTTGATGTACCTGTGGGAACTGCCGTTTTCACTCATGACAAATACCGTCGAATGGCAAATGCCGAGATTATAGGGTTGGATTACTCGCAAGCCATGCTTGATATTGCATGGTCGCGATTTGAAGATACGGAGATAAAGAACGTTGTCCTACAGCAGGGTGACGTATGCGAATTACCTTTCCACTCCAATTATTTCGATCTCGTTCTCTCGATGAATGGTTTTCATGCCTTTCCCGATAAGGAGAAGGCATTTGCCGAGGTCTTCCGCGTGCTGAAATACGGAGGGACATTTTGCGGCTGCTTTTACATCAAAGGCCAACGTAAACCCGCCGACTGGTTTGTCCGAAAGGTTTTGGATAAAAAGGGATTACCTCCTCATTATACACTGGAACAAGCAGAAAAGAAACTGCGAGCCTTGTTTGGAGAGAATCTGAAAATATGGAATGAAGGTTCCATACTGATTTTCAGATGTGTCAAGCCGGATGGTCAACGTTGATAGTATCGGATTATTAACTAAAATAATAGAGAATATGAGTGTTACAAGCATTATTGATGACGGAAAAGTCACAATCGTACAAGGAGTAAACGGCATCTTGCTGTGTAAGGAATCATGGATGAACAAACAGAATAGTACAGGAGACTGGGAAGTGGCAGCTCCCATCTTTACCTCGGATCACGAAGAAACGGAGATGAAGAATAACAATGGCAATCGGTAAAATCCAATCGTATGCAGTACATTTATTATCACATTCATCATCTTCTTCGCCCTCCGGCCGGTTTCCCTCTCTTATTCCATCTGCAAAGAGAAACGTATCCAGCAAAAGGGAGCAGTGCAATACGGCAAGCTGAATTGCGCTTTTACTGATTTTGGCGCATATAGCATACTATTTTTCCCCCTGTACGAAGCTTATGCTTCGGGTGGTAGATTTCAATTATTTCTCGGTCCGGGGTGTTACCATTATGGGATTTGCCTATGCAATGCTGTTTTATGTCATCTATAAGCTGAGAGATGTTTGGACGGTGAAACTATATATTGTCCCCAACCAGTGCATAGAGAGAAGTATCCTTTTCAAGACGGTGCGTCATCCCAACTGTTACCTAAATATCTTGCCCGAGCTGATCGGGGGAGCTCTGCTCTGTAATGTGTGGACCATTTGGACAGTCGGACTGCCGTTTATATCTGCCTTTTTGCTGTACACATCCAGCAGGAAGAAAAAGCCATGGCCGATTTGTGGAAAAATGGATAAAAAAACAATAATTCATTGGGTAAAAATATACCGAACCCGTATCTTTGGACGCTATAAGTCTCATTGACACGGTAAACTTGTAATTAGTTATGAGCTACATAGAGAAAACATTGCTGACGGGTGAAACCGTTACATACAAAGCCCAAGTGCATTGGTGGGTTTTTGTTTATCCGATGAAATTCCTATTGTTCGGACTTCTGTTGATATCCTTTTCACCACTCTACATCAAGATTCCGGGTTATGTGCTGATCGCTATAGCCCTATGGGGGATTATCAACAGCTACCTCGGCCGGTGCTATGCCGAATACGTCGTAACTAACAAACGGGTGATTTTCAAATTAGGCCTGATTCGTCGCAGTGTTGTCGAATTGCAACTGAACAAAGCCGAAGCCATCGCTTTCGGAGAATCGTTTTGGGGACGAATTTTCAACTTCGGAACAGTGGTCGTAACTACCGGAGGTGCTACCAATACCTATCCTTACATCGCTGATCCTCTGAGCTTTCGCAGAGCTATCAGCGAAGAGGTAGATAAGCGTTTCGGCAGAGGCAACGAATAGACTAAAACCACATACGTCGCATTTATTAAATATATGATGGAGATATTGAACCGGATTATCGGTGAACTCAAGGAAGCCTTGCAGTATTTCAAAGAGAGAACGAAGCATAAATATTATGGCGATCGCTTCGAAGAATGGGTTGTGATGCACTCCAATATCAGTAAAGACGGTATGCCCGACACAGGAAAACATGCTCCATTCTGGAGGTTGTTGGAGTGGCGTGGGGATAAGTACGTCAACGGATATCGTCCCGTATCTTCCTCTGCTCCGGATTTACTGCTGGAGTGTATCTCCAATAAGAGTTCCAGCTATGTCTCCGGAGATATTATCGCAGTAGAATGCAAATGGCGCAGCACGGTGAATTTCTTTATTCCCAAAAGTGATGCCGAGAAATATGAGAAATATTTCCGTACCAACAAAATTAGATACCCTGTCAAGCATCTGTTTTATCTTTTCGGCTTCGGATGGTCCCGTAATGCACCGGAAGCCGTATATGTAATTCCATCCACGGCATTGTACGAATATGATGAAAATACATTCGAAATAACGTTTCCCAATGGAGAATCGATGAAGGAGAAGCAGCTACGGATGGAAGATTACAAAGTACAGTCCAAGACGTTGATTTACGCTTTTCCGGAAAACGGAAAGCGCCTATCCTCTCGGACGGGCGCTTTCGATTGATTAAGAACAAAAAAGGAATTATTGGAGCGGTCTGGTGCGGTAACCGGCTTCTCGCTCTTTATCCTCGTCCGATTCTTTGTGATTGAAATCCAGAACGATCGTTTGCGATTGTCCATGATTGTCCTCGAAGACGATTTCGAGCGACTGTCGCTCTTTGCTTTGCGAGGTATAGTAGAGGCGGAAGTCTCCTTTATCCACCGGATAACGGTCATTGGGTTTGAGAGCAACCCTGCGTCCGATCCGCAAAACGCCTTTCCCTTCCGTTTGAAAAAACCGCATTGTATAGCGCGTTCCGGAAAAATCGCCTTCCGAAACGAGGGTACAGCGCACTTCCACGGTTTCTCCCTGTTTGATTTGTTTGGGAACCGGCATTGTGCTTACTTCAAACGGAAAAACCGTCTGCACGTCCAGCTCCCGATTACAAGCAGATAAACAAAACCCGGCCATGAGCAATACTCCCATCACCCACAGCGCATCGATCCATTTTCTTTTCATCGTTTCATTGGTTTAGAGGTTTATACGAAATCCCGCCGAGAGAGCGGGACGAAAAAGATTCACATCCGATCCGAAACACAAGCGTCCCTGAGCTTTGATGAGCAGCAAGAGACTGTCCGTCAGAAAAAGCTCCATCGACAGATGCACGGCGCCACCATACACGAAGCCCGAACGATCCAAGAGGCGGGCGCCGTCGGGTAAAAAAGTTCTCCCCCGGTCAAGTTCTTCGTAACCGCCTAAAGCGGAAATACCCGCGCAGACAAAGAGGTTCTTCCCGCCATCCGACAGTACGGGATGCATATAGCCGACCTGCAGGAAGGCATCTTTCATCGGCACACGATAGCTTCGATAAGCTATATCCTGCTGCTCGTATTCGGCGGCGAGAAAGGTATAGTTTTCGCTTTTGAGGTAGCGGGTAAACGATATTCCGATACCGAAATGATCTCTCTCTCCGTTGATAACAGGCAGGCTGCCCGTAATCTCCATCCCCTTTTGTCCGGGAATCAGGCGTTGTGCGTACGAAGGAGTGCCCATTACGACAACACAGACGAGTAAAAACAGACACTTCTTCATCACCATCGGAGTTTCAGGTTATCGATTCGTTCGGCTCGCAACAGGTCTTCCTGCTGCACGCGGAATGTCAGGGTTCGTCCACCGTTACGCTCGTAAAGCGTTACTTCCAGCTGCTTGTCTTCGGGCAGAGAGAACTGCTCCAGCGCAAAGACCGTCCGTTCGGACGTCTTCCCTCTGACCCATGCCACCTGATGGGAGGCGCGAAGCGGCTGCAAAACCTGCTCCTGAATCGCTGTGCGTTTGGCCACCTTTTTATCCACCACTTTGAAGGTGATGAAGTCCACCGAGTAAGGCATATTCGTCTGATTTCCGATAACGACGTGGAAGAAAAGCAGCCCGTTGTGTGCATACAGTCCTCGAAGGAGAAACTGCATGCCGAAATGCCGCGCACCGATGTGCTTAACCGTTCGCTTATTATGCTTGTAGATGGTTTGCATCATCAGCTTCACAAGTACAGGCGACTCGTTGCCCAATTCCTTGAAGTAGATGTCGGCACGGTTCGAAGGCAGGCGTCCTTCTCCGGAATACAAGAATTGCGCTTCGCGCCTGTCCTGGCTGCACTCGGCATAGCCGGAGCAAGCTCCGCTCTGCCCTCGTTGGCACAAGAAGTCTTTCATCTCCACATTGAGTTTCTCCGGCTCTTCGGCATACTTCACATTGTAGGAGTAAAATGAACCGTCTTCACAAATGACCGACAGGTTGGTCTCCGTTTCAAAATTCCGTACGGCGGCCTTGACACGCAGCACGTTTTCGGCATCTTCCGCTTTTCCGGCAATCAGGTTATTGCTTCCCAGATCGACATAGCGGATGGCGGAAGGAAAAATCAGGTGAACGGTCTTTTCAAAAGTCACCTCCAGTCCGTAAGGCAATACGACCCGGCCTTCGGGAATCGCCTTACTCATTCCCCGGTAAAACGCTCCGCTTGAAAGAGGATGACCGGCCGGTAAAATCGCAGTCGTATCCTGCGCAAGGGCTGTCGCTCCGATAGTCGCAAGCAGGACAGCCGATAAAATCCATTTCTTCATGATCGTCGATAGATTGATTGTTTTACTTTGTCTGTACTAAAAAGAGGCGGTACCCGCCTTTGAGCGTCACTTTTACGGTGCGGAGTTTCTTTTGCAAGAGCTGACTTGCTCCCTGCATCACCCCGCGGGCCGCTTCGGAAAGGATCTGGTCTTTGGCGGAGGAGGCAAAGGTGAACGAGGTCCCGACCGTTCCTCCCATATTGGCTCCCACTTCTTTCAGTGCGGAGACCTCTTCCGATCCGGGAATAAAAACCCCTTCCTGCCCGTCCGTATCGAAGGCGGAGAGCTGAACGGAAACGATCCGTCCGCCATATTCGATACTCGTGATATGAAGCTTCATCCGGTTGCCGTCGATTCGGGCCTGTGCCATCAGTCGGGTATGACGGGGAATGGAAAGGTCGTGCAGGCGAGCGGACTCCAGCAGACGGAGTTGTACGAAGTCTCCATGCTGCAGGGTGGTTGTCCTGTCCACGACCACCCGCAACGTATTACGGGTGACGGACGATGCCGGCACGTCGGCAGACCGGAAACCGAAGTTTCGCTCTTTATGCCCGTACTCAGCGATAAAAGCCGAATCGCTCATGGGCTGATCCAGAGACGAAACGATTGCTTTCTTCTCCGGAAGAAGCTCCACAGCGGGTAAAGCCGCCCGTTCCGCTGTCGCCGCTGTCTTGGGTGCGGGAGCATCGGCCGGGCGTTCCTGACTTTGGGCGTATGCATCCCGAGAATTTGCATCACCGGAGGCCGGGAAGTATTTGGCTGCCATCCGGTAAGATTTTTCGAGCAGTTCGAGGTGATCGATCTCCTCCTCTTTTTCCTCCTTGAGAGTTGCGAGTTCGGAGCGTATCATGTCCAGCTCTTCCCGCAGAGCTTCTTTCTCATAGTCGTATGCCGGTGGCTCGTAGAATGAATGTACCATCTGCGACGTTTCTTCATATCGGCTTACCGACCGCTCGATCGGATGAAGTCCGTCCGAAGCGGCCTCTTCCGAGAGTTCCTGCTCCCGTGTTTCGTCTTTCTTCTCGAAATAGTCGTAGAGGTTGCCGAGGGTCTCCTGCCGGTGGGATTCCTTTTCTTCATCGCGCCCCAGTTCATAGCCTTTCAGTTTATCGTCGGGCAGTTCCCCGTCGGTGGCTTGCGGAACGGTTTCGTTAAGACCTGCTGTCCTCTCTTCCTTTTGTCGCTCTTGGGCCGAAGGAGAGAAGATCAGCCATAAGGAAATCAGAAAGAGGATGCCCAATCCGGCGAAGACAAGCAGTTTTTTAAGCTGTTCTTTCTTCTTTTCGGACTGTTCTCTTTTTTCTTTCTCTTCTTTGTCCGCTCCCTTTCCCGGGGTCTCCGGAAAAACGGGATGCGGATGTTTCGGATGTTTTTCATTGTTCATATTCGATTGTATTAAGGTTATTTTCGGCGTAATGCTTTTGCGGAAGTCGCTCCGTCCGGAGGCTGTCCGTGCGAACGGGACTGTCGATCAGCTCGCGGAATCTTTTTTCTTCCGCCGGTCTGTAATCGGACGGAGCAAAGAACCGGACAATCATACCGAGCGAACAGCACAGGTAAATCAGGCTCAGCCCGAATACCGCGATTTTTCGTTGCAGGGGGCTTAAACGGTCGCATTGCCGCTTTAGGCCGAGGTGTAATTTCAGATAGAGCCGTTTCATCGTTTCACGGTTTGAATGTCCTGATTTTGCAGCACGGTAAAGCGTTCCAACAGGAAACCCTGCGGATTGTTGTCCGAACGAACGGAATTGATCAGGCTGCATTCGGTGATAAGCGACCGCTCCGTGATATTGCTCTGGCGGACGATAAACTGCCGGGCGTAAGTCCTGACCCGATAAGGATAGGCCTCGAAATCGCACCGGATGGAGTCGAGCTCGATACGCTGGTGGATATTGCCTGAGATCATCCGGCTGTAATATCCTTTTTCCATCAGGTCTTTGTAGTAATTGTAGGCCGTTTTGTCGGCCAGCATCAAAGCGCGTTTGACATTCCCTTCGATGGCCGCCTTGTCCGGCGCAATCGTAAAGAAGAGTTCGTGAAAACGCCTGACGTGCTCACGGGCTTCCACGGGACGGTTGGCTTTGGCATCCTGACTGAGAGCGAGCATAAGCGACTTTCCGTTGTCCAGCACATAGACTTTCTCCCGCTGTTTTTCGGCAAAGGAATAGGATGAAAAAACAGCATAGCCCGTGATAATGAGGCAGAGTACGACAAAGGCAATGGCATAAAGCCGGATCTGCCGGAACGATGTTTCGATATTTTTCAATGATTTGAATTCCATAAAGTAAGGTGTTAGCTGTTCGTTGTTTTAGGTTGTTTCGTCAATGCTCCGTTGATGTTTCCACCGCCGGGGTTCGATCCGCTTTCGGACGTGTTTCCTCCGGAGGAACCTTTCCGGAATCGCTCCCTGAAACGTCCCAAAGCATTACCGACAACTGCGCCGCCTGCGGCAGACAGCGCCTTTCCACCCGTCAACGCCTTTCCTCCGGTCCGTTTAGCCAGCTCATTGACATTCTTACCATAGTTGCCGATACCGCCGCCCGCTTCGATGATCCATCCCGAAACAGTCGGTACGCTGAAGAAACCGAGAATGCCGATCAGGAAGAAGACGATGTAGTACCAGTTTCCCGAATCGGGCATATAGTTCACGTCCTGCAACTGGGCAATCTCCTTGTTGAGCATCAGGATTTGTATCTTCGTGAGCAGTGCTGTCAGAATACTGCTGACTGGCAGCCAGAGATAGACGGAGATGTAGCGGCTGAACCAGGCTGTCAGCGATCCGCTGAGTCCGTCCCATACGGCGATACCGAACACGATCGGCCCCAGGATGGACAGCACGATCAGAAAGAACGTGCGGAGCGTGTCGATGACCAGACTGACGGCATGAAAGAGCAGTTCCAACAGTTGATAAACCTTTTTTATAAACCAGCGCTTGGCGTTGAACGCCGTACGTTCGGCATACATGCCGGCCAGGGTAATCGCGTCTTCCGGGCCGATAAAACCCATCTCCTCGATCTTGTTATTCCACGCTTCGTCATCCACCAAATAGGCTCTCGACTTGTCCCGTTTATAGGCTTCCTCTTCCAGCCGGTCTCTTTTGAGTTGCAACGCCTGCAGGTCGTCCTGCTGTACGTGCACCATTTTCTCGGTTCCCTGTACGACGGGGCTGAGTACGGCATTCATCGTACCCAAAACGATAGTCGGGAAGAACATGATACAGAAGCCGAGCACGAACGGACGGAGCAAAGGGAAAACATCGATCGGTTCGGCGCGGGAAAGAGATGACCAGACGCGCAAGGCGATGTAAAAAAGCGCACCCAGCCCGGCAATGCCTTTGGCGATGCCGGTCATTTCACTGCACAGGGGCATCATCTCCTCGTAGGTAGAGCGCAGCAGCTCGTGTAAGTTGGCAAAATCCATTGTACATAAATTCAGCGGTGAAACAAACAGCTTACCAATAGCGGCTGCTACCCGAACCGTAGAGGGAGTTGACACGCTCCAGCTCCCCTTTTTCCGCGGCACGGACAAAACTCACGGAAATGTTCTTCTGCGTAAAATAAGAGGTTACGGCACGGTACTCCCGAACTTCGTCATAAATCCGGTTGATCAGCTCCATTCGTTCCTTATCGTTCATCGACAAGGCATTGTTTTTGAGAAGCGTTTTCAGTTCCTTGAGCGACTCACCGCTCATTTCAAGCAGTTTGGCATAGCCCGATGCCATAGCCGAAAGTTCTTCCGGACTGTAGTTCGGATCTTTGAGCATGGAGCGATACCCCGTGACGTAAATATCCGTGATATCGCCTACCATCAGGATGATCTCTTTTACCTTGTAGGCATCCCCGATCAGGTTATTGACCGTCTTGAGCGCATCGTAGTATTTTTTCCCCTGATGATAGACTTTCTCCACTTCCTTGAAGTTATTCAGGGTATTTTTTACCGTCTTGGAGGCCGTTGCGATCTCCTTGACCGTGTTGGCGATGTTGCCGGCAAAATTGGTCGGATCGGTCACGACCCACTGGGCATGTACGCTGCCACAGCAGACCGCCAGTACCATGCCGAGAATTAAAATCTTGTTCTTCATGATGTTTCAGGTTTTGGTTCGTTCTATTATATATGGTTCAAGTCTTTGCGTCGGTTTCGTTTGGTTTCGGCCAGTTGGCGGATGGCCTGTTCGATATGACCTCCCGATTTTTCAGCCAGCCTCAGCACTTCCATTTTTTCCGTCTCTTCCGTTGTATAGCAGAGATACTCTTCGGCCGAGACTTCGGTGGCATAGACAGCCGATTGCGTGCCGCCCAGCCCGATCCAGACCTCTTTGTAGAGTCTGGACGGATCGTTGTCCATATTGATGGACAGGATCTGCGACTTCTCCTTATCGGTCAGCCCGAGCAGGTTCTGTATCTGGTCGAATTTGTTGGCATACTTGCGCTGGTCGAGAAGAATCTTGCAATCCGAGTTGTTGATGATGCTCTCCTTTACCACCGGCGAAGAGATGATATCATCCACCTCCTGCGTCACCACGATTGCCTCCCCAAAATACTTGCGCACCGTTTTGTACATATATTTCAGGTAGTCGGCCATATTGGCCGAGGCGATCGCTTTCCAGGCTTCCTCGACGATCAGTTGTTTGCGAACGCCTTTGAGTCGCCTCATCTTATTGATGAAAGCCTCCATGATGATGATGGTTACCACGGGGAAAAGTTCCCGGTTTTCCTTGATGGCATCGATTTCGAAGACGATGAACCGCTTCGACAGGAGGTCGATGTTTTTGTCCGAATTGAGCAGGAAGTCGAAACGACCGCCCCGGTAGTACTGGCGGAGCGTAGTCAGAAAGTTGTCGATATTGAAATCTTCCCGACTGACTTTGATCTCTCGGTTTTCCAGTTCCGGCCGGTAGGTGTCGCGCATGAATTCGTAAAACGTATTGAAGTTCGGCGTTATCCCTTTGTCCGAACCGATCAGGCGGATATAGGCCGAGACAGCGCTGCCGAGCTCGCCCGATTCGGTTTTCGATATTTTTTCCTCTTCGCTTTTCCAGAGCGTCAAAAGCAGCGTTTTGATACTGTCTTTCTTTTCGACGTCGAACACCCCGTCATCGGTATAAAAAGGATTGAACGAAATCGGCTCCTCTTCCGTATAGGTAAAATAGATGCCGTCTTCACCTTTCGTTTTCCGGTGGATGAGCGAACAAAGTCCCTGATAAGAGTTGCCCGTATCGACCAGCAACACATGCGTTCCCTGTTCGTAATACTGCCGTACGAGATGGTTCATGAAAAACGATTTTCCCGAACCGGACGGTCCCAGGACAAATTTGTTGCGGTTCGTGATAATCCCGCGTTTCATCGGCAAGTCCGAAATATCGAGATGGAGCGGTTTGCCCGTCAGGCGGTCGGACAGTTTGATGCCGAAGGGTGAAAGCGAGCTGCGGTAGTTCGTCTCGGCCGTAAAGAAGCAGAGAGCCGGCTCGATAAAGGTGTAGAATGTTTCTTCGGAGGGAAAATCGCCCGCATTGCCGGGCATGCCCGCCCAATAGAGCGTGGCCGTGTCCGTCGTATTGTGACGGGGACGGCACTCCATCAAGGCCAGCGCCGAGCCGACATCGTTTTTGATCTGCCGGAGTTCTTCCCGGTCGTCACTCCATGCCAGCACATTGAAATGCGCACGGATGGAAGCGAGTCCCTGGGAGTGCGCAACGTTCAGGTATTCCTCGATCCACTCGCGATTGATCTGATTGGAGCGGGAGAAGCGGGCAAGTGAAAGCATGTTTCGCGCCTGTTTCTCGAAGCGTTTGAGATTTTCTTCGCTGTCGTCGATAAAGAGGTACTGGTTATAGATATGGTTACACGGGAGCATCAGCCCGACGGGAGCGGCAAAGCTCAGCCGGCAGTCGCTGCGATCGGTGGAGAGCCGTTCGTAACGGCCGTCCGTTGCGACGGCGGCAGGCAGATCGTCCGTATCGGACAAGGTGTGCAGGCAGAGGATTTGATCCCCGATCCGCACTTCATCGGCGCCGAGCCGGAGGTCTTCGAGCGTGCCTGCCGCATCGTCGCGTAACGAGAGGTAACGGTCGAGCAAGCCACGCTTGTCGTCCGTGCCTGCGATCTCATCCGCCGAAAGACGTCTGAGCCGCATACAGCCCGAATCGTTGATGATTCGTTCGAACTGATCAACGGCCTCCAGAAATTTCAGGACGGCCTCCCGCTCCCGGACTTCCTTCGGCAGAAGGGTTCCGCGACAGAGCGTCGAGAAATCGCTTCGTTGTGCCATGCGCTGTTTCGTTGTTTTCGTCAGACAGAGGTAGACGGAATGGCGCAGGAAGGGACGTTCGTTGAAATGCCGTTCGTAAGAGCGGTCGAGGAACGAGAGATCGTCCTTTTCCAACTCCGGACGGTAGCTTTCCCGAATAAACCAGTCCTGCTTGTGCAGGATGCTGTAAACGGGCAAGACCTTCACCGCCTTGTGCCAGGCAGCATGCATCGCCGCGTATTCGGGCGAGGTCACGGTAAAGAGTTCGGGCAGTTCAAGAGAGAAAGCCACGGTGATGTCGGCATCTTTCGATACGATGCAGCCATTTTCGATGGCCAGCAGCGGGAACTTCTCTTCCAGTTCGCATTTCTTACGGATATTTCTCATGGCGTCGATTCGTATGTCGTTACAGCCCGGACGGAAAGAATACGGCGGACAGGACGGCGAGAGAGCAGGTAACGGGGATGCCGGCGAGCGGCTCCCCGTTTCATCAGCCCGTGTTCTCCGTACTTGCGGTTCATCGCGAACGTTTGCCACACCACGAGGGTGGCACCCGATACGCCCATGCCCAGACAGAGATACTGGTTCATGCCGCACATGTAGCAGATGACGACAAGGATAAACGTCGCCAGCAGCCCGCCTGCGAAAATGAACAGGTATTGGGATTTAAGCCCTTTGAACTCGACCGTCCGGCCGATTCCCTTGTTAATCTCCCACATGGCTTACAGGAAAAAGCTTCTTAAAATCGTGGCCGCCACAATCAGAAAGATGCAGGCGCCGAACCACGAGGCCGCGGTCTTGCTGGTATCGGGGTCTCCCGAAGAAAATTTCTGGTAGACTTTGACTCCCCCGATCAGGCCGACTACGGCTCCGATGGCGTAGATCAGTTTCGTGGCCGGGTCGAAATAGGAGGTTACCATCTTGGTGGCTTCGTTGATTCCGGCCATGCCGTTGCCCTGAGCAAAAGCTCCGGTTGCGAGCGTCGTAAGCAGCAGGGCGATACACATCGTTTTTCGTGTTTTCATACGATTGGATTTCAGGTTTATAATTCAATACATTTGTATCCGCCATGGAAAAAGGAGGACGGGGAACCCTTCGGTATCAGATAGTAAGGTTAAGGTTCGGTCGTCTTTTCGGGTTTCCCCGCCTCCGGTTTTCACCGTTCGGATATAAGGCTTCGTTTTCTCGGCGGACGGAAAGGCTCTCCTTGTTCTTTACAGGTAAGCCATCCAGTCCTGTGCTCCGGTTGCTGTCGGAGCGGCGGAATCCGTTTTTTTCGCTTTACGGCCTTTTTCTGCCATCTCCTCGGGCGGATGGCTGAGCAATCCCAGCAACTCCCGTCCGCGTTCCCGCTGCAACCGTTCGTGTGCCCGGAGCTTTTCCAGAAATTCCGTTCCACGCAGCTTGCCGGCCGTTTCCCGTACAAGTGCTTTGTCCGTTTCCGTAAGCTGCTCCGGCTCCTCGGCAGCCGTCCGGAGTCTTTGAAGCTCTTTCACCGTAAGGCTGTCTGTGGAGACCTCGATCTCCCGTTCCAGCAGCAGCGAAAGAGCTTCCTGCTCCTCCAGCATCTCATCCGTTTCATTTTCCGGCAGGGAAGGATAGAACTCGCTGTCCTCGTTTTCTGCTGTCCGGACTCCGTCTTTTTCGGGTGGATCGGATGATTTTCCGACGGCAAAGCTATCGCCTTTTTCCTTGCGATTTTGATCCGGTTCCTTCGCGTTCCCCCGCATTCCCCGGGATGGAAATTCCGTTCGGGTTTTTCCCAGAATATCGTCATCGTCCGAAGAATAATTACCGGTGTCGGATTCCTTCTTTTTCTCCGCTTCGCGCATGCTGCGCCGGATGTTCCATTTGCTTTGGAAGCGCAGGTACAGCAGTACCAGTACCAGAAACCAGGTGGTCAGTAAAAGAATTTTCATAACGTTACGGGATAAGGGTTTTCCGTCTGTTCTTTTCGATGGCTTTGCTTAGCAGCTCCCTGTGCCGTTCGATATGTTCGGAGAGGATATTTCCGATATAGGCCGAGAGGGTTGTTTTGGCTCTCAGGTCGTTCAGGATATGGCGCAGGCATTCGAGCAGCTCCCGGTCGCAGGAGAAGGTCATCCGGTTCTCGACGGTACGGGAAGAGAGAAACAGGCTTCGGTATTCGTCCATCGTGATCTCCTGACGGGAGACGGGATCGTCCGCGGGAGATGAATTTTTCCCGTTCTTCTCATCAGAGCGGGGAAGGACCTGCGGAGCATCGGTACCGGCCATCTTTTGTATCTGTTCGGCGATCAGCTTTTGGCGTTGTTCTTCAATCGTGGGCATGACGTTTCGGTTTTAGCAGGCATTTTTCGATGATTTCCCCGGCCAGCGCAGCTATGCCGCTTCCTTCGAGCAGGCTTTTGTCCGGTGGCAGGTAGGTGGAGCGGAAAACCTCCCGGTTGTCGGTCGTGATTTCTTTCTTGAAACGGGAAGAACGTGGCAGGCGGGTATCGAACAGTCCCAGTCCTTCTTTTTCGATCTCCCGGTCGTAAAACTCGATGACGGCCGGATGGACACGCCGGTCGATCTTGTTCCAGAGCATGTAGATCTGCTTGATGTTGCCCGATGTGATCGATACGCCCAGATCGCGCACAGCCAGCGCGTAGGACATGCAGGCGACCAGCGACTGCCGATCGGGCTCTATCGGAGAAATGAGGTAATCCATATCGACCGTCAGACTGACCAAATCGGGATCATCCGCCCGTCCGGGCAAGTCGAAGAAAACGAGGTCGAACGTTTCTGCCGAACGCGCTTCCATAAAAGTCTGCACATCCTGCATGGCCTGTCCGGAGGTGCTTTTGATAATCCGGTAAGCAGGCTTGCCGAAAGCCTCGAAATGTTTCTTCATCCGTGAGAGCAAAGCCGGCCGGCCGTTCTGCACGGTTTCTTTGTCGCGCTCCCGGAGATTGGCGAAACTGTACTGCGAAAAATCGCAGTCGACGACGAAGAGATTCAAACCTTCCCTGTAATAGAGGTAGCTGGCCAAAATCTCCGCAATACTGCTTTTCCCTACGCCGCCTTTGAGCGATCCGAAGCCGATATGTACCGGCCGTTCGGAGAGTGTCTTTTGTTTTTGCATCTGTTGTATAATAAAAGGATTTGTAATGTTATGATCATATGATTGTATGGCTGCGTCAGCCTGTCTGTCTGCCGATAAACGGATACATGAATCGACCGGTCAGGTGATGGACACATCGGTACATTGATCAATCCATGAATGCACATACCCGTGTGTTCGTATCTTATCATATTCTTGTGTCATTGTGTCATTATGTTATTGCATTATTCTGTTATCCTGTAAACATACCCGGCAGGCAAGCTGCAATCATGTTGCCTGCTTATCCGGTAACCGGCTTGCCTGCTTTGCAAATTAACAGCTGAACAGACGCTTTTTTACGACCCGGTTCCCCCGGATTCCTTTGCATTCCTTTTGATGGAAAACAAAGGCTTTCCCGACACGGCGGCAGGCCGTAACTTTGCGCAGGAAAAGCAATCGTCCCCGACCGACCGGCAGGAAATGAAGATTGTCCGGAAGAGCGACGGTCGACCGTCGCTATCGCTTTTGAACGGTTGATCATGGCAAGGTGTACCTTTGTCCGACAACGCGCTGCGAAGCCGACAAAGGTGCCTTGCCCCGGTGCGGGGAAAGAAGCTTACTCCGAAGTCGTAAGCAAAGACTGATTTATTAACCTTAACCTGACGAATGCTGTGAGAAATGAAAACAGGCATGGTGGCAGTCCGTCCTATCGCTACTATGTCAGACTCAATGAAAAGGACAACAGCCGTTTTCTCGATTTATACGAGAAATCCGGTATCGGAAACAAATCCGAATTTATCCGGCGGAGGCTTTTTCTGACTCCGTTCCGTGTGATTACCCATGACAAATCGGCCGCCGATTATTACACCCGGCTGACCCATATCCATGCCCAAATCCGCAAGGTTGGCGTGCTCTACAATCAGGCCGTCCGCTCCATTAACACGTACCATTCCGTCAAAACGGCGGCCGTTTTACTGCAAAAGCTGGAGCAATACACCGGAGAACTCCATGCGCTTCTGGAAGAAACGAACCGGCTCACGAAAGCGTTCGAAGAACGATGGTTGCCGAGATAACCGCTCCGAAAAGTATGGGTAAAGTGTTGGCATATAACTTTTCCAAAGTAACGGCGGGAAATGCCTCCGTCATTCTGACCTCCTCGATGAGCGTGGATCAAAACGGAGAAACGAACTTCGAGCGAGCATTGAGCGATATGGAGATGCGCATCCCGTCGGGTATCCGCACGAAAAAGACGGTGTTTCACTGTTCCCTCAATCCGCATCCGGACGACAGGCTGACAACAGAGCAGTTACAGGACATCGCCCGGGAATACATGGAAAAGATGGGATACGGCAAACAGCCTTACATCGTATTCAAGCACAACGACATCGCGCGCGAGCATATCCATATCGTCTCCCTGCGTGTGGACAGCTACGGGAAAAAACTGCCTTACAAGTTCGAAGCAAGACGCAGCAAACGGATTACCGATGAGCTGGAGCGGAAATACGGCTTGATACCGAGCGGAAACCGGAGAAGCCGGCACGAGACACATGCGGAGAACGTGTTGAAAACGGCGGATGTGAAGCAGGGCGATGTGCGTCGGCAGATTGCCGCTGTGGTTCGGGCGGTGCTGGAACGGTACGCTTTCCGGTCGTTGGGTGAAATGAATCTGCTGTTGGCCCGATACCACATCGTTGCGGAGGAAGTTCGCAAGGAGTACAAAGGGAAGCGGTACGACGGGTTGGTATACGCCATTACGGATGATGCGGGAGAGAAACGGATGATACCCTTGCATGCCGGTAAAACAGGGAGAGGAGCAGGCTATGCCGCCGTTGCGCGTCACTTTGAGAAATCCAAAGCGCTTATAAAAGAGAAGGCGCCGATGCTTCGCAATGCCATCGTCGAGGTCATGCAGTCATCCCCCGATAAAGAGCGGTTTTCGGAAGAGATGAAAAAACGAGGCATCGACGTGCATATCCGCCAAAACGAGCAGGGACGTATTTACGGCATCACGTTTATCTCGGACGAAGCCGGTATCGCTGCCAATGGCTCGCGCTTGGGGAAGGGCTATTCGGCCCATGTCTTTAACGATTACTTTCTCGGGGGTGAGAATCCCTTCCTCGATTACAGCCGGCAGGAGATTCGGGAGCTTCCTTCGGTGCGTTCTGCTCCGGAGATGCTACCGGAGGCTGAAACCGGCGATGATTGTTACGATGAGCCGATCGGAACGGATGAGTCGGGAATCGTCGTTCACGGGATCGATTATAAGGAGCTGGCTTTCCAGCGAAAGCTGAGAAACAGGCGGCATAAACAGGATATAACCGGAAAAAGAAGAACATAAGATGCAGAATGAAGATGATTTGAGAGGACTGGCCAAGACGATGGACTTTATGCGCGCCATCGCCATCCTCTTTACGGTAATCAACGGCTACTGGTTTTGTTACGAGGCTTTACACGAATGGAAGATTACCATAAGCGTTGCAGATACGATCCTGATGAACTTTCATCGAACGACGGGGCTTTTTTCTTCCATCCTTTGGACAAAGCTCTTTGCAGTGGTATTCCTCGGACTTTCCTGTCTGGGGACGAAAGGTATCAAGGAAGAACGGATCACCCGGCGCAAGATCGGGGTGGTATTGAGTGCCGGAGCAGCTCTCTATCTGCTGAACGGATGGATACTGAGCCTGCCGGTCGGCATAGACCTTCGGGCTGTCTGCTACCTCCTTACATTGGCCGCGGGATTTATCTGTCTGCTGATGGCCGGCTCCTGGATCAGTCGCCTGTTGAAGCACAACCTGATGGACGATGTATTCAATGTGGAAAATGAAAGTTTCATGCAGGAAACCCGCCTGATGACGAACGAGTATTCGGTGAATCTCCCGACTCGTTTCTATTACCGGAAAAAGTGGCGCGACGGTTGGATCAATGTCGTGAATCCTTTCCGCGCGAGCATGGTGCTCGGTACACCGGGGTCGGGAAAATCCTACGCGATCGTAAATAACTACATCAAGCAGCAAATCGAGAAGGGATTTGCCATGTATATCTATGACTATAAATTCCCCGACCTTTCCGAGATCGCTTACAACCATCTGCTCAGACATCGGAAGGCGTATGAAGTGCAGCCGAAGTTTTACGTAATCAACTTCGATGATCCCAGAAGATCGCATCGTTGCAATCCGATCAATCCGGATTTTATGTCCGATATATCGGATGCTTACGAATCGGCGTACACGATCATGCTGAATCTGAACCGCACATGGATTCAGAAGCAGGGGGATTTCTTTGTGGAGTCGCCGATCATCCTGCTGGCGGCTATTATCTGGTTCCTGAAGATATACGAGAACGGCAGGTATTGCACCTTTCCGCATGCCATCGAGTTTCTGAACAGACCTTATGCGCAGATCTTTCCGATTCTGACTTCCTATGATGAGCTGGCCAACTATCTTTCACCTTTTATGGACGCATGGGAAGGCGGCGCACAGGATCAGCTTCAGGGGCAGATCGCTTCGGCCAAGATTCCGCTTTCGAGGATGATTTCTCCGGCACTTTACTGGGTAATGACGGGCGATGACTTCTCGCTCGACATCAATAACCCGAAAGAACCGAAAATCCTGGTGGTAGGCAACAATCCCGACCGACAAAATATCTATTCGGCGGCACTCGGTTTATACAACAGCCGGATCGTGAAACTGATCAATAAAAAGAAGCAGCTCAAAAGCTCGGTGATTATCGATGAGTTGCCCACCATCTATTTCCGAGGGTTGGATAACCTGATTGCTACGGCTCGTTCCAATAAAGTGGCAGTCTGTCTGGGCTTTCAGGATTTCAGTCAGCTTACCCGCGATTACGGAGACAAGGAGAGCAAGGTGATTCAGAACACGGTGGGAAATGTTTTCAGCGGTCAGGTCGTAGGTGAAACGGCCAAGACGTTATCGGAGCGCTTCGGGAAAGTTTTGCAGCAACGCCAATCGATGACGATTAACCGGAACGACAAATCCACCTCCATCAGTACGCAAATGGACAGCCTTATTCCGGCCAGCAAAATCAGCAACCTGACGCAAGGGATGTTTGTCGGGGCCGTTTCGGACAATTTCGATGAACGTATCGAACAGAAGATATTCCATGCGGAGATTGTCGTGGACAGTGCAAAGATTTCCGCAGAAACAAAAAGTTATAAACCGATCCCGGTGATTGCAGCGTTTACGGATGAGTCGGGACAGGACAGCCTCAAAGCATCCATTGATGCCAACTACAAGCAGATAAAGCAGGAGATTCTCGCACTGGTCGATGTAGAGATTGAGCGGATTGAGAATGATCCTGAACAATCCGGATTGCTCAGGAAAAATTTATGATTCCATGGAGACAAACAATAGAGATAGGTTAGCTGCATATTAAAAGTAAGGCCTTGTTTATCCCAATCGTACATTTGATTCCGAAAGCCCAATTTACTTCATTTTTCCTCTATTGAAACTATCGTACAATCCACACCCCCTTTATTGGGTATTTTGCGTTCTTGCGCCGATAATAAGCCTTTTTTGCTTTCTAATTTAATTTTTTGTGGTTCCTTTATGATAAATGCCATAGAGAGGCATGTTTGATTTAATCAACCCTTTAACAATTAGAAGGTATGAAAAAGCAGAACTCCTTATTTGCTTTTGCTCTTCTTTTCTCTCTTTGGGGATTAGGGCAAACAGCAATGGCGCAAAAAGCGAGAAAAGAGGTTTCCCGTGCGCAAGCAAAGACCTTAATGCTGAAACAGCAAAAGGCAACACCATCCGATCTTAAAAGATTCCGTGATGAGCCTATTCCGGGTGGCATGGCCCGCATTATTCTGGAGGCTCACGACGTGTGGGGAGACGGCTCCGGCTACCAGATGCTATTGGATGCCGACCACACGGCCTATGGCAATGAGATTCCTCTGACCACACCTTTAGGCAATACTCTGACCGTCGATTGTGATATCCCTGCCACATTGTACGCTCCATTCGAATTCAAGGTGCCAGCGGATGCCGATCCTTCCTGTACGCCGGAGCATCAGGTTGTGGATGGGGTAGCCTGCATCGACTTGCCAGCAGGCGTTTACGATTATGTGGTTGTCAATCCCACGCCTTCCTTATGTATTGTTATACCAGGAATTTTCGGGCAGGAAGATGATACATTCGGAGACGATTTCAGATTCGAAGCGGGAAAGATTTATCATTTTCTTGTTGCATTTCATGATGGAGGTACCTTCTCTACAACGGGTGACTATGTAACATTAACCGTAACTGATGGCACTCCGCTTCATCCTGTTCAGAATCTGAAGGGGACAGCAGAAGGACAAAAAGTCACTCTTAAATGGGACTCCCCAACCTCGGGCAAAAGCACTATAGTACTGAATGAAAGTTTTGACAAGGAAAACCTACCGGAAGGATGGTCTATGATCGATGCCGATGGAGATGGACATAATTGGATGTCCACAATCGGTGTTTATAACACACTCCCTCATTCTGGCGCAGGCGCCATGTTCAGCAAATCATGGACGTCAAAGCCCGATCTGACACCGGACAATTATCTGGTGACACCACGCTTTACAGTTCCTATTCATGGAGAGTTGACCTATTGGGTTAGTACCCAGGAAGAGTGGGTCAATGAGAACTATGGGGTATTCCTTTCCGTTTCCGGTAATCAGGTGGCGAATTTCACGGAGAAATTGTTTGAGGAAAATCTCTCAAACGGCAAACCATTCACAATGAGGCAGAAAAGAGAGAATGCTCCAAAACTGCCAGCCCCTTACAGGAAAAGGAGCATAGACCTCTCTGCCTATGCCGGTCAGGAGGTATACCTGGCCTTTCGTCATTTCAACAGCGAAGGCGTTTTCCGTTTCTATCTTGACGATGTGACGGTATCTGACGGGGAGGTATCTGAAGAATTCACTTATACGGTATACCGTGACGGAACGAAAATCAAAGAGGGGTTGACGGCTACCTTGTTTGAAGAAAATGGCGTAAGTGTTGGCACACACGAATACTGCGTGGAAGTGCAATATGTCGGTGGCGTTTCTCCGAAAGAATGTGTCGACATAACAGTCTCCTCCCAATCTCTCAATCCTGTGACCGGTCTGACGGCTACGCAGGATGGGATGGATGCCGTTCTCCGATGGGGCGCTCCTGTCGCCAAGGACGAAGTCGTTCTGTTGAGTGAAAGTTTCGATACGGGAAAAATGCCTGAAGGATGGACGACTATCGATTCCGATGGAGACGGACATGCTTGGGACCCTGCTTTTCTCTTTGACTTTGGCGGACAAGGGCACAATGGGAGCATCGGACTGATTTCTTCGGCTTCTTACATTTACTATGTAGGTATTCTAACTCCTGACAACTATTTAATCAGCCCGGAACTTAGTCTCATAAATGGAGGCACTCTTTCTTTCTGGGTATGTGCACAGGATATCGGTCATCCAGCCGAACACTATGCGGTTTATGCTTCGACCGGTGGCAATGCGGTTGAGGATTTCACAATACTTCTTCTTGAAGAAACAATTGAGAACAAGACTGTTCAATCTATGAGAAAGAGTAGCGAGCTGCGTTCCCAGACCCCTTGGAAAGAAAAGACTGTAACTCTTCCAGTCGGAACAAAGTATGTTGCTTTCCGTCATTTCGACTGCTCGGACATGTACAGACTCTGCATCGATGATGTTGAAGTCTCTTGTAAAGAAGATGAAATCCCATATACCTATACAATTTACCGCAACGGTACAGAAATTGCTTCGGTAGTAACGGAAACCACTTATCGGGATATGAATCTGGTACCAGGCACCTATACATACGGGGTAAAAGTCGTTTATCCGAACGGCGAATCGTCGGTGGAGGAAGCAACACTGACCATTACGTCCTTGTCCGAAACGGTAACGACAAGGCCGTATACCCTGGCCGTACACGAGAATCAAATCACTGTAACTTGCAAAGGGGAAGTCCGTATTTACGATATAAACGGACGCCTTGTCGCGACCGGAATCGATGTCGTAAAATATACGACACAGAACGGAGTCTATGTGATTCGTATCATTGTCAATGGTAAGACATATGTGGAGAAAGTCATTCTGTAGTAGTCAAACAAGCCAGTGTACAGCACGAAAGACCTTTATAACTACAGATGTTTGCGTCACCACTATTAGGTATTTTGCTGCAGAAATACGAGGATATTTGGTGATATGGATTTTTATGCCTATCTTGCGCGCAAGGAGGACGATAGTGTGTCTTCCATAATTTTCAACAACACAAATCATAAAAACAAAAACTATGAAGAAATTTGTGCTAGCGTTTGGTCTTCTTTGCACTGCTGCTGTCAGTGCGTTTGCAGGACATCATGTGTGGATTCACACGAGTTGCGGAGTTAGCATAGAGATGGTGTATGAGGATTATCACACCGGTGCTGATGTTGTAAACGACGCATTGCTCTTAGAAGCTTATTTCTGTGGAGATTAGCCGTATGATTTTATGAAATTATGCCAAAAGTCGAGCGAGGATTTTCTTCGGTAAATGATAGTTCTCTTCGTGCTTTTGGCATAG
Source organism: Porphyromonas loveana (assembly GCF_003096695.1). Lineage (GTDB taxonomy): Bacteria > Bacteroidota > Bacteroidia > Bacteroidales > Porphyromonadaceae > Porphyromonas > Porphyromonas loveana. Next base: position 103,815 of record NZ_QEKY01000007.1, read on the forward strand.
TTTTTTCTGGGAATATGAATTGTAAAGCAAGTTTGATTTAATTATTGGAAGTCATGAAAATTAAGAATTCTATCGGAGCGCTTATTTTTTTATTTTCACTCGTAGCTAATGCAAATGCGCAAAAAGTAGATAAGATAGGTGTAGGAGCAAATCTGTCCAAAGATTCTATTCCAATGCAGATTGTAGATAATGCAAAATACCGTGTGTATTATAAGCTTACTTTCTGCAAAGATTCTACAGCAACTGATTTGAAAACGGAAGCACAAACGATTTTATTGGTGGGATCAAAGTTCAGCTCTTTTCTGGATTATAATGCTTTACGCAAAGATTCTCTGTTTAACGCCTTATCTAAATCAGGTTTAGGTGCTATGGAAATTGTAGGTCGTGTAATGCCTATAGGCAGACAAATCAAATTTGAACCGACCATCATGAAGAATTTTCCACAGAAGGGTGTATATACATTTCAGCAGATGATTACGGCGCGGGATAATTACAGATACGTGGATGAAGGAGTGAAAATAAAATGGAAATTGGAAGCCGGTGAAAAGGTTTTGCAAGGATATACCTGCAAAAAAGCCACTTGCACGTATCGAGGAAGATGTTATATCGCTTGGTATTGTCCCGATATAGCAATGAATGATGGTCCATATGTCTTTACAGGCTTACCAGGGCTTATTTTGGAAATATTCGATGTAAAAGGGCATTATAAATTTACAATGAATGGATTAAATAAAGTGACAGGTTTTGATCCATTATATTTTACAGCAAATAACGTGGAAACTCTATCAAGAGATAAAGTTCGAAAGGTTATCAGTAATCTACGAGCTAATCCTGCAAGCATATTACAGCTAATGGGAGGAAGAGCCACTGTTAGTCCTGAAACACTGAAAAAAATAAAACCAAAACCTCATAATCCGATTGAATTGGAATAAATACGGTACGCGGTATGTGGTATAAATCTCTCTGTTGTTTTTTTGCCCTTAGTTTATCTTTTTTTTATGCGGAAGCTCAATCTCAGCCGGAAAAGAATACATATAAAGGGCGAATAGTTTGTGCAGAAAGCGGAAAGGGGTTAGAAAATGTTATTTGTCAGGTCATGAATGCCGATGGGCGAACAATCGACTTCTCTTTCTCCGATAAAGACGGCTTTTTTGTTTCGAACATAAGGGATGATTCCCATGCCATATTATTCAAGCTATTGGGGTATCATGATTATAAGATCTCCATTGAGAAATTAAGACTCATCAAGAATGGTCGGATTGTATTATCCGTATCAACTCAAAATCTCCAAGAAGTTGTCGTTTCCATTCCCCCGATAACCAATCATAACGATACAATCAAATATAATGTCAATAGTTTTCGAGGTCAAGAAGACAAATATATCGTTGACATCCTGAAGAAATTGCCAGGGATAAAAGTTTCGGAAAATGGAGCGATTTCCTATATGGGGGAATCCATTAACAAATTCTACATTGAAGGTCGGGATTTATTGGGTGGACAATATAATCTTGCAACAAACAATTTAGATGTCGATGCAGTCAGTTCTGTAGAAGTTTTAGAAAACAATCAGCATGTCAAAGCTTTGAAAGGTGTAGAATACTCTGAAAAAGCGGCGATAAATCTTCGATTGAAAAAGGGGTATACTGTACGCCCTTTCGGGGAGGCAAAACTTGGAGCAGGAGCCTCCCCTTTTCTCTATGATGGACGAGGCTTTGCGGCGTACCTTAGCAACACCCTTCAAATTATGAGTAATTTGAAGGGTGGCAATAATGGGAGCTTTATCTTAAATGAATTGGATGAAAAGCTGGATATCGGTAATATTTTTTCTTATGAACCTCTAACTTCTGATGCTGTAATCGCTCCATCTCCCAGAGGAGTTCCCTTACCGATGGAAAGGCATCTATTTAACAAAACTATCTTGGGAAGTGTCAATACTTTGATTCCTTTGAATAAAGAAAGTGAGTTGAAAATAAATTTCGCATATGGTGAAGATAAGACCAATCAAGAATTCAGTTTATTGCAAAGTCTCGCAACAGGAAATAATACTCTAAATATATCCGAGCGTTCAGAGTTTCAAAAGAAGACGGGAAACACTCGTCTATCAGCTACTTATGAGCATAATTCTACAAATAAGTATATACAAGATCAATTGGTATATTATCGGAAAAAGATAAAAACAAATACGATAGTAAATGGAGATGACGATTTTCAGGTGCTAAACACCGGAGAGCTTTATCACATTCAAAATGATTTCCAGTCTTTATTCAAATTCGACAACAACCAAACTTTCAAAGCAAATTCTTTTTTTAGATTCAGCTTTAATGATGAAGATTTAGAAAAGCAACATCATGTAAATGTACCCAAGGATAACATAAACGAAACCTTCTATAACAAGCATCTTGTTGCCAAAAATAGGATTAGTTCGACGTTTGATATGTTAGGAAACAGTCTATATTTGGAACTTAACATGAAATATCAGAAAAAGGATATGAGAAATACCCTCAAGATCGAAGAAATGAATACGATATGGGGGACATTTAAGCCGTCACAAGAGATAAATATAGAGCGTTTGCAGGTTGGTTTTTCTCCAAGCTATCAAATTAAGACAAAATCGGATCGATCTGTCATCAAATTGAATCTCCCCTTCTCATACAGTCGTTATTCCAGCGACAATTCAGAATCTCAAAAAAAAGATGAGAGGTTCATTTTTTCTCCTTCATTCAGTTGGACATATAAAATCAATTACCAATGGGAATTATATACGAGACTGGGACGAGATTTCGATTATGTAGAAGATATTTCTTTATTGGATGCACCTTATTTGAGAGGATACAGGGCTATCTACATTCCTTCCGGCTCGTTTAACCATAGTGATAATTACAATATATCGGAAAGGATTCGGTATAAAAACCTTGTGGATATGCTCTTCTTCAATCTCAATATTCTTTACCGACACTCATCATTTAATTTCATAAATAAATATCATAATACCCCACAATGGGCCTATCATACGACTGAACAGCACCGGAATGAAGGTTCTCTCTTTTCTGTTGTTTCCGATATATCCAAGACAATCATACCATGGAAACTTTCTCTAACGTTCAGTCCTTCTTACACTCATATAAAATCACGGTTAATTCAGCAAGATATGCGAATTCGAAATATCACAAATATCCTTTCTTTCTCGGCGAAGACAGAATGGAAAGCTATTGAAAAATTCACTCTGATTTACAATGTTTTAGGGAGAGGAACATGGAACAAAAACAATATAAGAGAAACCCTTTTGCTAAAAGATTTTTCTCAAAATTTATCTTTATTCTTTTTCCCAACCAAACAAATAGACCTATCTATCACTGCTGATCACGTTTTATATGAAAAGAAAAAAAATAAGTATTTATCATTCTTTTTTCTTGATCTGGCAGCATCTTATAAGTATAAAAGAATGGAATTTGGCATAACTGCAAATAACCTGCTCAACAATGACATATTTTCCATCACAAGCGTATCAACTGTTAACTCATATTTTCAACAGATGCCATTGAGAGGGCGGGAGTTTATGTTCTCTCTCAAATTCAACTTTTAATCCAGATTTTAGTCATTCTGTCTTATTTACATCTTCTACGATCAGCCTTAATTGCTAAAAGATGATTCAACTGCGAATTAAGTATGACTTTCCATAATTTCATCCTTTTCCACTCTAAGGAACGCTAAGAAACCCATCGGCATCATTCCTATTTGCCTCGCCTATCTTTGCTGCGATAACCTTATAATCGCAGTAGTATATGGAAAACAATGTAGACAACTACGTACTCGTTCTGGAGGATCGTAGCAGGGTTCAATCCCCCACCGAAGCAGGACACCTGTCCGTCGTCTCCTCCATGGATGAAGCCGGCCGGGTCAAGACCGTCGAACCGACGGAAGCCAATCAAACGGCTTTCATGAAATTCAAGAAGAACGACAGTATACTCAAAAACTTCCTGTCGAATTTAGTCAAGCAGTTCAAAGACCCGACCCATTTCGGAGTATACCGTCTGGTTTCCGACCGTGCCGTCGAGTCGGTAGCCGAACTGAGAAACATGCTTGCCGGACGTGAGGAACCTCAGAACAAGGCTATGTTGGAAAGTATCCGGATGAATCTCGACGAGTTTGCTCCGGCACAGAAAGCATCCGCCATCGACGAGTCCAAAGTCGACTGGAAAGAGTTGGAACGTCTCGGATTGAGTCGTGACCGGCTCGAACAGTCCGGCGACCTGAACAAATTACTCAACTGGCAGAAAACGGGTCTGGTCGGAATCTCCGTTCCTTTCGGAGAAACCTCCATCTATACCGAAGCACGCATCGCTCTGCGTCGAAGCGAAGACGGCAGTCTGGGGCTGGCCATCCACAGCATCCGCAAAGAGCCGCAGCTCGATTTACCCTATATGGGCTATCGTTTCAGCGAGGACGAAAAAGCGACGCTGCTGCATTCGGGCAATCTGGGGAAACAGGTGGAGCTGACCCCCAAAAACGGCGAACCCTTCAAAGGCTACGTCTCAATCGACCCGTTGACCAATGAGTTGGTCGCCCTTCGTGCCGACCGCGTGATCATTCCGCAAGAGATTAAAAACGTCTTGCTGACCGAACAGCAGCATCGGGATCTGACCGAAGGTAAGCCCGTGAAAGTAGAAGGTATGCTCTCGCGTGGCGGCAAACCGTTCGATGCCACGCTTCAGGTCAATGCCGAGAAAAGAGGCATCGAGTTTATCTTCAACGACAACCTTTCCTTCAAAGAACGCAGGCAACCCTCTCAAAAGCCGCAGGCGGATTCTCCGTATGGCGTGCCGGCGACCCTCTGCAAGTATCAGCTGACCGAGAAACAGCAGAAAGCCCTTTCGGAAGGACGCACCCTGTACCTTAAAAATATGGTGGATAAGGAAGGCGAAATCTTCAGTGCCTATGTCCGTTACGACAAGGAGCAGCAGCGTCCCCGTTTTTATCGCTATAATCCGGACAAAAAGCAGGAACAGGTCGAAGCCGTGGCCGAAGGACACAAGACACAGGTAGCCGTCAACAATGAAGGTAAGACGAACGAAGCTACCAGGCACGTCAAGGAACCCCTCAAAAGCGGTCAGGTGCGCCCTACCGAAAAACAACAGGCAAAACAGGAGAGCGAGGAGCAGAAGCAGCCTCGCAAAAGAGGGCGCAAGATATAGCCCTTTTCTCCGCTCTCATGAACCGCCGGACGGATGGGACGCCACCGTTCGTCCGGTTATTTTATCTCAACCTTAACCATCGTATCCCATGAAATGTATCATTGCCGAGAAACCCTCGGTCGCCCGCGATATAGCCCGCATCGTCGGTGCAACGCACAAAGAAGAGGGCTGTTTCTCCGGAAACGGCCATGTGGTTACCTGGGCCTTCGGACACCTCGTTACCCTTGCGATGCCCGAAGCATACGGCTTCCCGACATACAGCCGCGAGCAACTGCCCATTATCCCCGATCCTTTCCGGTTAGTCGTCCGACAGATCCGCAAAGGAACGACCTGCGCGGACGATCCGTCCGCCTTGAAACAGCTCGATATCATCCGCAAGTGTTTCGACCGGAGCGATCGCATCATCGTCGCCACCGACGCCGGACGTGAAGGCGAGTTGATCTTCCGCCTGATCTATGCTTATTTGGATTGCCGCAAACCTTTCGACCGCCTGTGGATCAGCTCCCTCACCGATAAGGCTATCCGTGAGGGACTGTCCCGGCCGGCTGACGGCCGGCAGTACGACCGCCTTTATCTCTCGGGCAAGGCTCGCAGTGAAGCCGACTGGCTTGTCGGTATCAATGCCAGCCGCGCCCTCTCCATCGCCCGCGGAGGCGCTTACTCCCTGGGTAGAGTACAGACACCGACTCTGTCGATGATTTGCCGCCGCTATATCGAGCACCGGGATTTCCGGTCCGTACCGTTTTGGAAAATCCATGCGCTGCCCACCGGCCTCTCCGTCAAGGGCATCGGAGAAACGACATACGAAAGCCGCAGAGCAGCGGACAGGGCGATGGAGGATCTGGATCCGCGCGAAGCACTCATCGTTTCGTCCGTTTCCGTACAAACGAATCCTGTGCCACCACCTTTACTCTACGATCTGACCGCTCTTCAGAAAGAAGCCAACAAGCGATACGGATATACGGCGGAAAAGACGCTCTCGCTGGCCCAAAGCCTGTACGAGAAAAAGTGTACCACCTATCCCCGTACAGGCAGCCGGTATATCAGCGAAGACATCTTTGAAGAGATCCCTTCGCTATTAGAAAGTCTGAAAGATGATCCCGATTATGGCGATTACGTCGAAAAGCTCACAGCCGGTACACTTAACCGCCGGAGCGTGGACGATACGAAAGTAACCGACCACCATGCCATTCTCCTTACCGGAGAAAAGTCCGGCAGCCTGACCCGCGACGAGGAGGTGCTCTACCGGATGATTACCGTACGTATGCTGGAATCCTTTTCCGAAGCCGCCATCGAAGAAACGCTGACGGCGACACTCGCTCAAAGGGAGCATCGTTTCGGGATAAAGGCGAAGAGGCGGGTTAAGTCCGGCTGGAAAGCCATCCGCGGATCGGTGGAAGAGTCGGTAGAAGAAGGAGAAACCGTCGTGGACAGCTTTCCCGAATGGCAGGAAGGCGACCGGCTCGATGTTTTCGGATTCGAAATGACCGAACATCAAACAAAGCCCAAGCCCCTTTATACGGAAGCCACGCTGCTGTCGGCCATGGAGCACGCCGGACGGGAAGTTGCGGACGAAGAAGCCCGCAAAGCCCTTGCCGGTTGCGGCATCGGTACGCCTGCCACACGTGCGGCCATCATCGAGACATTGATCCTGCGGGAATATATCCGTCGGGAGAAGAAGATGCTTATCCCGACCGAAAAAGGTCTTTCCGTCTATAAACTGGTCGCCGGACGAAAGATCGCCGACGCCGAAATGACGGGAGCATGGGAAGTCGCTCTGGCTGCCATTGAAGCAGGCGCCATGGACGAACGGACATTCGGGAAGAGCATCGAAGTTTATACCCGTCAAATATGCGAAGAACTGCTGACGACAGCCGCCGGAAACACGGATGCTCATTACAAGACTTACCGCTGCCCGCTATGCGGGAACGATTCGGTACGGGTGTTTCCCAAAATCGCCAAATGCGTAACGGATGATTGTGGGTTCAAAGTCTTCCGGGAGCTTTGCGGCACCATCCTGAGCAAGGAACATATTCATGCCCTGATGACTGACGGATGCACTCCGCTACTCTGTCGGCTGACCGGCAAATCGGGAAAAACCTTCAATGCCCGCCTGAAGCTCGACGAAGATGGCGGCACCTCCTTCGTCTTCGATTCCAAACCCCGTAAACCTCAAACATAAAACGTATGGCATACCACAAGAAAGAGACACTCCGGGGCAACATCGAAGCCATCCGCACCTTGCTTGCGGTCGAGAAGGAACACCGTCTGCCGACACCGGTTGAGCGAGAAGCTCTGAGCCGTTACAACGGTTTCGGCGGCCTCGCGTGCATTCTCAAGCCGGTCGATACGCTTGCCGACCGTACCCGTTGGGTCAAATCCGAACTGGAACTCTTCCCGATGGTACAGGAATTAAAGCAGCTGATCTTCGGAGAGAGCGCAAGCGAGCGCGAAGCCCGAGGCCTGTGGGATAGTCTCAAAAGCAGCGTGCTTACCTCTTTCTATACCGATGAACGGATCGTACGGGCCATCGCTTCCGCTTTGAGGGGCCATCGGATTCCTGTCGGAAAACTATTGGATCCTTCGGCCGGTATGGGTGTTTTTTCCCACATACTGGCAGGAGAGCATACCGAAGTGACAGCCTTGGAGAAAGACAAAGCTACGGGGCGCATCCTGCGCCTGTTATCGGCGGATAATCCTCAACAAACAGTCCGTATCATCGGCTTCGAAGAGATCGAAGAACGACAGATGGGGACATACGATCTGGTGGCCAGCAATATTCCATTCGGAAATTTTGTCGTCTATGACCGGTCGTATGCCAAAGGGAAAGATCCGGTCAAAAACGAATCGACACGGGCTGTCCACAATTACTTTTTTGTCAAAGGACTGGATGCGCTCAAGGAAGGCGGGCTGTTGGCTTTCATTACATCGCGAGGGCTGTCGGACAGTCCGAAAAACGAATCGATTCGTCGCTATTTGATGGAAAACAGCCGGCTTATTTCCGCGCTTCGCCTGCCCGACGGAATGTTTTCCGAAAATGCCGGAACGCAGGCCGGAAGTGATTTGATCGTATTGCAAAAGCAAACAGGCAAAGGGATACGGACAGAGAGCGAAAAGTCCTTTACCCAAAGTGCTACGGTCTCCTATCAGGGAGAAACATTCACGGAAAATCCTCTGTTTGCCGGAGAAAATGCCGAAAATGTGCTTGCAACCCGGCGCTTCCCCGGAACGGATGCTTATGGAAAGCCTGCGATGGTGTATACGCATGACGGAGGAATCGACGGTATCTCAAAGGAGTTGGGTGAAAAACTGTCGGCAGACATCAGGCAACATCTCGACCGGAAATTCTATCTGACGGGAGCAGAGACCGTACAACCAGCTACAGCCCCCGAAAACGAAACACCCGACCGAACCACAGCGGAATCCATTCGTTTGGAAATCGACCGGCCGGATCGAGCCACCACACAACAGGAAACGCAGCCTGTCGAAGAGGCAGGCCGTCTTTCTTTACCCGAACTTCCCGCCCATCTGGCAACAGCTCACCGGCTCATCACCAACGAATGGCTGCTCGATGAACTGGCCCGTACGCAGTTTGCGACTCCCCGTGAGGATCTCCGGCATGTGCAGGAGGGCGATATGATGCATATTCGTTTTTTGGGAACGGAAACGCTGGCCGTCTATACCGAAGGTCCGTATAAACGGGAAGATGGTAAAGTCTGGGCAGTTATCCATGCCGATCCGGACGGAGAGAACAGAGGGCTCATTACCGTCCCTCATACAGATATAACGGCTATCTATCCCGTACGGATGTCTCTCCGTGTGATGCAGATCAACCAGGCGGTCAAACGACCAACGGACGCATCATCGGAGCGTATTCTGGCGGAAGCGGAAAAACGGGGGTATATCCGTCGTCCGTCCGCTATACAGGCCGAGTGGATCGAAAGCGGACTTATCCGTGCCATACGGGAACTCGAGGGGCTTTCCAAACAGGAGTGGAACGAACGGAATCTGCCGGCGGCGGAATACCGGCTGCTCTACCCCGAACCCGATTCGGAACCGTCTCCCATGGAAGAGCTGAAACAGACACAGGAAAAGATTTTAAGCAAACAGCAGGATAAAACGATCCTGATTTTGATACGGAATGAAGACCGCTACGAAACGATCGGGGCGACAGCCAGGCGTTTGTCCGATACCTGTGGTCTTCGCCTGTCCGACCGCTTCGGAGAACCATATTGCAGCTTTCACAACCAACAACTGGATCAATACCTTCCTGTGCTGGTTCGGGCCGGTCATCGCGTAGCGATAGCCGATCGGCTTGAAAACAAGCAGGACGTGTCTTCCCCCGAGCAAAAAGAACCGGATCATCCCGAAGAAAAAACGAAAAAAAACGGCGCTCTCTTCGACATGGAGGATGAACAGGAGCGAGAAGCCGGGCGGGAAGAGGCACGTCAGGCTTATGACCTGATGCCCAAAAGTCTTGCCGGACAGCTTCCCAAACTGTACGCTACCGAAAAAAGCCTTGTCGGAGACAAGGTAGCCTGTGCCCGCTACTTCCATCCCATGAGCGCCTATACCGCCTATCTGTTGGAGTACGATCCGAAAGAACGAGTAGGATTCGGCCTGGTCACGATGGGGTATGGCTGGGAGTTAGGCTATATGTCTTTGGACGAAATGAAGGAGGTCAAGGTAATGGGCCTGGGGATCGAACGGGATTTACACTTTACGCCAAAGGCTTTGCATCTGGTAGAAGAATTGAAAGAATATATCGGAGAACGGTATACCCATACGGAAGAACAGGTAATTGTGCACCGAACGGATAAAGCCGAAGCGAAGGCCTTGTCCGGCACATATCCGGCCGAAGAAGAAACGGACATCTCTCCCGAAGATATCCGGATTACGAAACACCGGTTGACTTTCGACCGCGACGGCATCCATGCACAAACCCTCGATCCGGTTTCAGGCGAAGCCATCGGAGATCGACAACCGATTCTTCCCGCTCCTGCGAGCGAACCAGCGGAAAAAACGTCCGAAGCGGTTGAAGAACAGGCCCCCGATGGTGTTCCGGTCATGACCCTGTTCAGGCAGTACGATACCCCGAACCGCCCTGTGCGGGGAGAAATACGCACCGATGTGGAAAGCCCGCGGGAAATGAACGGAAGAGCAGTCTATTTCGATGAAGAACATCATCCGGTAGAGTCGGTGGATCTTGACGTACCTTCCCTTTTCCCCATCGGCGCCATTGAAACATGGAACCTGGAAGTGGAGCGTTTCAATGAAGTGGAACGGGAACGGAAACCGACACCGGTCAAACCTCGTACCCAACGCCCATCAAGCCGGAAACAGCAACAGACATCCGGTCAGCCCGATTTATTTTCAGGTCTGTGGGATACGCCCGCACTGACCGAACAGTTTCGTCAACCGCCCGCACCGCCTTCGTTCGATACCGCCCCTCGTCCTTACCTCTCGGTTATCGGCGAACACCTGCGTGACGGTTCCATTGTCCGCCAGGGCAAGCAGATCGGCTACCTCTCGCAGGTATCGGAGGGTAACCCTCTGTTTCATCCCGTGGATCTACCTTCGGCACAAATCGGCAGGCTGGCGCTCTATATCGACTTACGCGATACCTACCACCGCCTTTATGATTACGAAACAACCCGGGAGATCGAAGACAAAGAAACCCGAAACCGCCTGAATACCCTGTACGACCGTTTCGTCGGCGCTTACGGACATCTCAACGCCCGTAAAAACGCCGAACTCCTGCGTATGGATACCGGCAGCTCCGACATCTTCTTCCTGGAGCGAAGCCGGGACGGGCAGTATATCAAAGCCGACATCTTCGACCATCCGACGGCTTTCAGCCAAACGGCGCTCCGGACGGCGGAGACTCCGTTGGAGGCCTTATCCGCTTCGCTGAACAAATACGGAGAAGTTCGTCTCGCTTACATGGCCTCTCTTTTGCCGGAACAGGAAGAAGACGAGATTGTCGCCGCGCTCGAAGGTCGTATATACTATCATCCCATAGAGCGAGGTTATCAGATCGCCGACCGGTTTATCTCCGGAAATGTTATCGAAAAAGCGGAAGAAATCGAACAATGGGTATTACAGCATGGAGAGAACGAAGCTGTCAAGAAAAGCCTTTCGGCCCTGAAGGCAGCGATTCCGACCCCCATTCCGTTTGCCGATCTGGACTTCAATTTCGGAGAACGCTGGATTCCCTCCGGCATTTATGCCCGATTCGCATCGGAGCTCTTCGAAACCGAGGTTCATATCGGATACAGCGCACCGGCCGACGAGTACACGGTCAAAGCTCCGACGAAGAATCCGAAAATATCTCATACTTATGCGGTCAAAGGCGAGTTCAAAACCTACGACGGAATCAATCTGATGAAACATGCGCTTCACAATACCATTCCCGATATCAGCAAGTCGAAAACGGTTCTTGACAAAGAAACCGGAAAAGAGAAGCAGATCAAAGTACGGGACGGGGATGCCATCCAGCAGGCCAATACAAAGATCGAAGAGATGCGGGAGCAGTTCAGCGCATGGCTTGTCCGGCAGCCCGACACTTTCAAGGAAAAGCTTGCCGACCGCTACAACCGGCTGTTCAACTGTTTCGTAAGACCGCAGTACGACGGCAGCCATCAGACCTTTCCGGGTCTGGACGTAAAGGCATTGGGATTCGACGATTTGTACAAGAGCCAGAAAGATGCCGTATGGATGCTCAAGATGAACGGTGGCGGCATTTGTGACCATGAGGTGGGAGCCGGCAAAACGATGATCATGTGTACAGCCGCTTACGAGATGAAACGGCTCGGTCTGGCGAACAAACCGATGATTATCGGCCTAAAAGCCAATGTGTACGATATTGCCGCCACATTCAGCAAAGCCTATCCTAATGCACGTATTCTCTATCCCGGCAAAAACGACTTCACCGTCCGAAACAGGGCAAGGATTTTCAGCGATATCAGAAACAATGACTGGGATTGCATCATCCTGACCCACGAACAGTTCGGGGCCATTCCCCAATCGCTCGAAATACAGGAGGGGATTTTTCAAAAAGAACTCGACTCGGTGGAAGAGAATCTGGAAGTGCTCCGTCAGCAGGGACGGGAAATTTCCGGACGAATGCTGAAAGGGTTGGAAATCCGGAAAAAGAATCTGGAGGCCAAACTCACCCGGATTGCCGACGACATCGCCGAACGGAAGGACGATACGATCGATTTCAAACGGATGGGAATCGACCACCTTTTTGTGGATGAAAGCCACAAATTCAAGAACCTGACTTTTACGACCCGTCACGACCGGATAGCGGGGCTGGGCAACAGCGAAGGCAGTCAGCGTGCCCTGAACCTGCTCTTTGCCATCCGCACCATTCAGGAACGCACGGGCAAGGATTTAGGGGCGACCTTCCTCTCGGGAACGACCATTTCCAACAGTCTGACCGAGCTGTATCTGCTGTTCAAATACCTGAGACCGCAAGCGCTCGAAAAGCAGGGAATCGGAACGTTTGACGCATGGGCAGCCGTCTTTGCCAGGAAAAGCACCGACTATGAATTTTCGGTGACCAATGAGATTATCCAGAAGGAGCGATTCCGCACCTTTATCAAAGTCCCCGAATTGGGAGCGTTCTACGCCGAAATCTGCGATTTCCGCACGGCGAAGGACATCGGGATCGACCGTCCGGAGAAGCATGAAATTCTGCATCACATTCCGCCGACGCCCGAGCAGGAAGCCTTTATCCAAAAGCTGATGGAATTTGCCCGTACAGGTAATGCCGAGCTATTGGGTCGGGAGAAACTCTCCGAGCGGGAAGAAAAGGCGAAGATGCTTATCGCCACCGACTACGCCAGAAAGATGTCGCTCGACATGCGGATGATCTCTCCTTCTTACGAAGACCATATCGACAACAAGGCTTCGCACTGCTCCCGACTGATCCACGATTATTACCGGAAATATGAACGGGAGAAAGGTACCCAGTTTGTTTTCTCGGATTTGGGCACGTACAAGCCGGACGAGTGGAACGTTTACAGCGAAATCAAACGAAAACTGACCGATGATTACGGCATCCCTGCGTCGGAAATCCGTTTCATTCAGGAATGCAAAACGGAGGCTGCCAAGAAAGCGATGATCGCGGGCATGAATGCCGGCAGCATACGTGTCCTGTTCGGCTCCACCGAAATGCTCGGAACGGGCGTCAATGCCCAGCAGAGGGCTGTGGCGGTGCATCATCTTGATACGCCCTGGGTGCCCAGTGCCCTGGAGCAACGGGATGGCAGGGCAATCCGCAAAGGCAATGAAGTAGCCAAGTTCCATGCCGGCAACAAGGTCGATGTCATCATCTACGCCGTGGAAAAGTCGCTCGACAGCTACAAGTTCAACCTGTTGCACAACAAGCAGCTTTTCATCAATCAGCTGAAGACAAACTCCCTCGGAAGTCGAAGCATCGACGAAGGTGGCATGGACGAAGCAACAGGCATGAACTTTTCCGAATATGTAGCCGTGCTATCCGGTAATACCGACCTGTTGGAGAAAGCCCGGTTGGATAAGAAGGTGATGGCGATGGAGAGCGAGCGAAAGAACTTTCTTTACGAAAGAGATACGGCCCGTTCGCAACTGGCGAAACTTCAGGGTGCAGTCGAGTTTCATGAGAAGAAAATCGCCGAAGCAGGGAGAGACCGGACGGTTTTCGAGGATCGGGTAAAGAAAAACGAAGACGGGACATACCAAAACCCGATACGGATCGATGGAGTGGAAGACGGCAGGGATATCAAAACAATCGCCCGCAGGCTGAAAGAGTACGAAGAGAAAGCCCGAACAGGCGGTGAGCACATGCCGATCGGCGAATTATACGGCTTTCAATTATCCGTCAAGAGCGAAGCCTCCATGAAAGAGAGTTTCGACTTCGTGGATAACCGGTTCTTTGTGAAAGGTTGTGGCAGCATCTATTATACTTACAACAACGGACATTTGGCTGAAGACCCCAAACTGGCCTGCATGAACTTTCTGAATGCTTTGGAGAAGATACCCAGAGTCGTCGAGAGTCACCGGAAAGAACTGGCTGCGACACAAGCCAAGATACCGACGTTCGAAACGATGGTTTCTGCCGTATGGAAGAAAGAGGAGGAATTGCAGGAGCTGAAGAGACAGGCCGCGGAGCTGGATCGCAAGATCGCCCTTTCGCTCAAAAAAGAGGACAACAGCGAAGTAAAACCGGAAGAAACGGTCGCTCCCGATGCGACAATCGCAGCCGATGCGCCCTTACGGGAGGAGCTAAAAAGGGAACGGTCTTCCGAGCGGAATCATACCGATTGGAAAGAAATACGGGAGGATGAAAAAATCAAACCCAGCATAAAATCCGGAAGGTGGTGAGAAGAGCTTAGGTATTAAAAATCAGCCTGCTGTTTTCATATATATGAGTCAACTCTACATTGAATTATTCAACACGGACGATTTTTTATGCTGTATTTTTTGCATCTCTTAAAATCTTTCTTATTTTTGCACCTGTAAACCGACCGCTCGGTCTTGTTTGCAGCAAAGGATAATGATATGAACGCAACAAAGAACTTTATTTTAGAAAAGTCGTTCGGCCTTTTTCTTCAAAAAGGCTATAATGGTGTTTCAATCAGAAATATCCAAGAAGAAACCTGCTTATCAAAAGGGGCCATCTATCATCATTTCCAAGGCAAGGAAGAAATCTTTGCCAAAGCAATGGATTTGTTCTTTTTCCCGGCTCTCAGAAGTTTTCATTATTCTGATGATGAAACAAACACTCCATTGAAAAATGCACTTAATGAAGCTATTGAACATAGAAAAGGACATATTGATAAATTGCGGGAAATGACCGATTTCAAAGTTGATGACTTTTATTTTTTCAAGCTGGCCTTTCAGGTAGAAGAATTTTATCCGGATTTTAAGAGCAAAGTTGAAAATACATTTTCAGAAGAAGAAAATGAATGGAGAGAAGTGCTGCAAATGGCTGTTCAAAAGGGAGAAATCCGTAAAAATACGGATATTGATTTAACACTGTCTCTTCTTATGCTTATCCCACGAGGATTGGGATTGAGTATGGCATTTTCTTCCGGTATTTCGACCGACTCACTGAAGGAGATATATCAAAAATTTTATCGGACATTAAAAGAATAATTTTTTTACCCCAACACAAACCGAGCGGTCGGTATCTTGCAAGGATATGGAAAAAAGAAGGATACAAATAGTCTATTATTCGCAATCGGGTTCTTTGAAATACTTGATTGAAGAATCGATGCGTCCTTATCTGGGAGATTACGTCCTTGTCTGGAATCCCATTCATTGTGCGAAACCATTTCCTTTTCCTTGGAACAGGAAACGTTTCTTTAGTGTCTTCTGCGACTCTGTTTTACAGAGAGGATGCCGGATTGTAAACAACGAAATAAAGATTGAGAAAGATGATATGATTTTACTTGGTTTTCAGCCGTGGTTCCTTCATCTTTCATTACCCATACAGTCTTTCTTAAACTCTACGCAGTTCGGTCGAATCGTGAAAGATAGAGAAGTTATTCTCTTTACCTGCTATCGCAATACCGGAGCCATGGCAAGAAGACAAATGGCGGCGCATGTAGAAAGTCGTGGCGGGCATATAGTTGCCGAGCTGGAAATCTCGGATCAATCCAAAGAACGGTCAAGCGCTTTCCGGTTTGTCAGATGGTTCTTTACAGGAAAGAATAACCCGTTTAGAAACATGGAAAAGCAGCAGGAAAAAGTTTGGAATGTTTTAGATGAAGTATTGCATAAGTCGAACCGAATCAGAATTCAATATCAAGAAAAACAACTTCTGAAAGAACAATATATACTTGGGAAATTTCAAAGATGGGCACATTTTATTCAGCCTGCAGACAAAATATATCGCTTTCGTTTATTGCTGTTTCAAATATGGATTTTAATGGCATTGATATTTGTTTCACCAATCATGAACCGTATAATCAAATCAAAAAAAACAAAGAACAGTTATGAATGAAGTCTTTATTACAAGAACATCTTCTTTCCTTCCTAACGAAGCCGTTGAGAATGACAACATGGAACAAATCCTGGGGATGGTCGGTGGTCATCCTTCCAGAGTCCGCAGTATCATTCTCCGTCAAAACGGGATTAAGAAACGCTATTATTCTCTTGACAGAGAGGGAAAGATTGTTTACACAAACGCAGAATTGACCGCTATTGCCGTAAACAAGTTATTCGATCAGACTATTTCGTTTAAGGACATAGGTTTATTAGCCTGCGGAACGTCGCTTCCGGATCAACTTTTCCCATCACATGCCGTTATGACACATGGTCTTTTGGGGAATAAGCCGATAGATCTGCTTTCTCCTTCGGGTGTCTGTTGTGCGGGCATGCATGCTTTCAAACATGCTTATTTATCCGTTCTTTCCGGCATGTCTCAGAATGCCGTATCGACAGGCTCGGAACTGGTCTCACCTGTACTTCGTGCCGATAATTTTGAAGAAGAATATAAAATGCTGAGTCTGGTCGAAGAAAAGCCGATTATTGCTTTTGAGAAAGACTTTCTCCGTTGGATGTTATCGGACGGTGCCGGAGCATTCTTATTCGAAAACAGATGCAGAGGAGATTTGTCTTTGAGAATCGATTGGCTCGAATCCATCTCTTACGCAAATGAACTGGAGGTCTGCATGTATGCAGGAGCCATTTTCGAGAACGAACGTTTCAAAAGCTGGAAAGAAGCCGATCCCCTGGAATGGGGACGAGAATCTTACTTCGCTGTTAAACAGGATACGAGACTTCTCGGAGCCCATGTCATAGAAAAAGGAGTCGACTTCGTTTGCGAGAATCTTTGCAAACATGATATCGGCTTCAATGAAATAGACTACGTGCTTCCTCATATATCCTCAATGTACTTTTTCGATAAGCTGAAAAAAGGCTTTGAGATGAAAGGTTATCCGGTGGCGGATGGACAGTGGTTCCTCAATTTGCCTTATGTGGGAAATGTCGGGTCGGCTTCTATTTATTTAATGCTCGACGAATTATTCCATTCGGGTAAACTCAAGCAAGGGCACCGGGTTTTACTTATCGTACCCGAAAGTAGTCGATTCTCCTATTCAGTGGCGTTACTCACAGTTGTATAAGTAAATTTCAAATTATATCGTATATGAACCGTATTGCAGAATTTATCGTCAAAAAACGTCTTGCCATCATTACGGCCGGCGTAGCAATTACGTTGATACTCGGCTATTTTTCGACCAAGCTGACCATCAACTCCAATTTTATGTCCTACTTACCCGATGATGATCGGAAAGTTATGCTGTTTGAGCGAACGGACAGCTTATATGCCACAGGAAATATCATCGTAATCGGGATGAGCAATACGGAAAATACCATTATAACGCCAGAAGGAATATCGGTTATACGGCAGGTTACCGACTCCATTTCCGAAATAGAAGGAGTGGAGAAGGTAACCGGCCTGGCCAATGTAATCGATATCAGGCATCGTAATGACGGAGTGGAAATAGGCCGATTGATGGATGAAGAGATAATTTCCGACTCTTTACCCTCCTTACAGTCGTATATTTTGAATAAAGAGATGTATCGTGGTCGACTGTTGTCGGAAGACGGGCGAAGTACGACAATCATTGTTTTTGTCGGAACAGCTGCCGACAAGGAAAAAGCTGCCCGGGAGGTAAATGACCTGCTTGATGAAGTCAGGCGATCGCATCCCGAATTAACTGTTTATTGCGACGGTTTGCCGATGCAGCAACAAAGCCTTACGGAATCGACGGAAAAGGATCTGATCCGGCTTGTTCCCCTTGTCTGCTTGCTGATTGCTCTTATTCTCGCATTGACACTGCATTCGTTGCGAGGCATATTCCTTCCGCTGCTTTCCGTGGCGATGGGCAGCATTTGGAGTATGGGGGCGATGGGACTGTTCCATGTTCAACTTTCTCCCATATCCGGCTCGATTCCGGTTGTCCTTTTTGCCGTAGGATCAGCTTACACAATACATGTTCTGAACTTTTTCAAATTGCTTGAAAACGGCGAAAATCATAAGGAAATCGTCGTAAGGGGAATAACGATTATAGGGGTTCCGGTAATGCTGGCCGGACTGACGACCATTGTCGGTTTCCTTTCATTTATTCCGGGAACATACCTGAGCATCATTCGTGATTTCGGTATTTTTATGGCATTGGGTACATTCTTTTGCCTGCTTTTGTCACTTACCTTTATTCCGGCTGTCGAGTCCTATCTTCCACCCTTGAAACATCAGGAGAAAAAACAGAAGAAACACGTTCTTTCCGATATTTTGCAATGGCTTGCCGGAGTTTCCATACATCGCAACAAAATGGTTCTTTACTGTGCCGGTGGCTTGATTCTTCTGATGGGAGCCGGCCTTTTCCGACTAAAAAGTAATATTGACGTACTCTATTATTTCCCAGAAAAGCATCCGTTAAGACAATCCGCAGCCTTTCTCAACCGGGAATTCGGAGGAACCCTCCCAATTCAGATCAAGGTGACTGCTGACCTGACACGTCCCGAAACGCTGGCAGCCATGCAAGATTTCGAAGATTTCCTTTCCGGACTTCCGCATGTGCATAATCCGCAATCGGTAACGGAGCTTATCAAAGAAATGAATCAGGCTATGGGGGAAGGCAAGCAAATACCCGACACACAAGAGAAAATACAAAACCTCTGGTTCCTGCTCGAAGGAGAACCCGTAATGGAGCAGCTCTGCAATACCGACAAAAGTGAAGGCATGATCCATGCTACCATGTGTAATGCACCGACCGGAGATTATCATGCGGTAAGCCGGAAAATCGACGAATATGCCGCCGCACATTCATCCGGTACGGTGCAATTCGAAACAACCGGATTGCCTTCCATCTATTCGAATTTTGACTATAATTTGATGCAGAATCTCTTCTGGAGTCTGCTGTTAGCCTGCATATTGGTATTTATCTGTATGACATTTCTGGTCAAATCGCTTAAAAGCGCCCTTGTCGGATTTGTACCGCTTATGAGTGCCATCCTTTTCATCTTCGGACTGATGGGCTATCTCGGCATCGCCCTTAACCTCGCGACTGTGCTGATTGCCGGAGTTGCCGTAGGGATTGGGGTAGACTATTCCATCCACTTTATTTCCGGTTACCGGAATGCGCTCGTATCGGGGAAAGAATGCAATGAAGCTGTCATCCAAACGCTTCAGACTTCCGGAAAGGGCATCCTGTTCAATGTAACGGCTGTTGCATTCGGTTTTCTGGTTTTGGTGTTTGCAGACCTCGTACCATTGAAAGAGTTCGGTCTGATCATGTTTGCCACCATGTTCGTATCCGGCTTGGCGGCAACTCTCCTCCTGCCTTCGATGATTCTATGTTTTCATATCAATCTTAATAAAACTCAGAAACAATGAAAAAATTATCTTTCTTCTTTATGGCTGCCTTTCTGCTTTCGTATTCGGCAGCATCGGCTCAAAATGCCACAACCATTTTAGAAAAAGCAGACAGTGTGCTGAATGCACCTAAAGATGTGACAGCAACCAGTACGATGACAATCACTGCCAAAAACGGCAGTCGGAGTGTCCGCACCATGCAGGTCTTTCAGAAAGGAACCGACAAACGGTTGGTTCGGTTCCTCTCGCCTGCAGATCAGAAGGGCATCGCTTTTCTCTCGCTCCCCAACGACAATCAGATTCTTTATTTGCCGGCTTTCGGAAAAACGCGTCGGATAGCTTCGCACGTAAAGAACACCCGTTTTGCCGGAACGGATTACACCTATGAAGATTTGGAGGCCAAACGTTATGCCGATAAGTGGGATGCAGAACTGAAAAGTCGGTCAGCCGGCGAATACACATTGTCGCTTACACCGAAAAAGGGGGTCAAGACAGATTATGCCAAGATGGATATCCGGATAAAAGCGGATACCTATTTCCCCGTGGAAGTTGTTTTCTACAACAAGAAAGGAGTGGCTTCCAAACGGATGACCGTCTCGGAAATCTCCAATCACAAAGGTTTTCTTATTGCCAAAACATCTGAAATGAAAGACCTTTCAGGAGGCAGTTCGACACAAACGCATCTTCAGCATGTGGAACTGAATACAGGCTTAAAAGACGATGTTTTCACCGAACGGAATCTGATGAAATAAACCATTGAACCATGAGATTTCTTCTGTTTATCCTGATGGCATGTCTGACGATATTTGCCAAGGTGCACGCTCAAACCGTCGAAGATAAACCTTTCGAGCTGAATGGCAGTCTGCAACTCGATGACCGTATCCGCCTGAAAAGCGGAGGGCTTGACTGGCAGGAATACCGGATGAGCCTGCAACCCGTGTATAAGGTAAACGATAAGGCACGGCTCCATGCCGATATTTGGATTCGCAAACTTATCACAGCTTCACCTTTCGACCAACCGGTCGAGAATGTACAGCTTCGAGAGGCATACGTCGATTTATACGGCTTTTTAAGTGAGCATATCGATGTCCGTATCGGCCGACAGCGCATTGCCTGGGGAACGGCCGACCGGCTCAACCCTTCGGATAATATCAACCCTTGGGAGCTGGAGGACTTTTGGGATTTCGGACGGCATACACCTACCAATAGTCTTCTTGCCAAATACTATTGGAATGGGTTCACACTTACGGCTGTGTTCACGCCCCGGTTTTCTCCATCCTTACTTCCCGACCAAAGTTGGAAAGCAGCGTTTATGCCTGAAGTTCCCGATCGCTGGCAAATTCCGTTACCGGACGGGACGATGACGGATATATGGCTTCAGCCTCTTTCTGTTTCCCGGATGGAAAATCTGCCCGAACGGAAACTGAAAGCATCGACTTATGCCGTCAAAATAGCCCGGGATATACGCAATTATACCGTTTCGTTCGGATGGTTGCGCCAATATGCACCGATTCCGGTATTGACCCGTTTATCCGTTCAGGGAAAAATAACGAGCCTGCCCACTTCCCCTGATATGCCTGTTCCGATGAATACGACGGTCGATGCAATGCTCTCATACTCGTTGCGCAACGTCGTGAGTGCCGATTTGTCCGGTTCCCTCGGAAGTGTGGGCGTATGGGGAGAGGCGGCTTTATTTATTCCTGAAAAAACGATACTCACGCGTTCGGTCTCTATAGAAAGTCCTATGGGAACATTTAATCCGGTTCTTCCCGACAGTACAATCTTTGACGGCAATCCGTATTTGAAATATACACTCGGATTCGATTACACTTTTCCGGCTAATATCTATCTGAATGTACAATACGTACATGGGTTCTTTCACGAGGAAGGGAGGAAGAACCTGACCGACTGGCTGGCGTGGACATGCGAATGGAAATCGGCCGATGAAAAACTGAAATTATCATTGTTGAACGGAGCTTTTCAGGTTGCCGATTTCAATAACATCAAAGAAGGGTGTACATTGTTCTGGTTGCCGGAGCTTTCGTATAAGCCGGTCGACAATATCGAACTCAAGGCCGGTGCACACTGCATCTTCGCCGGAAAAGATGCTCCGTTTTACCCCATAAGAAAAAACGGAGATACGTATCTGAAAGTGAAATACTCGTTTTAGGAACAATCATACCGAGAAGCAATATAAAATACTAACCCCTAAAAGAGTGAAAAGATGAAAAAGTTATCGTTACAGAGTATTGGACTATTTTTCGCTGCTGCTGTTCAGACGGTATTTCTGACAGGGTGCGAAAACCGGTTTGACTTGGAGGACATTCCGCAAGAAGCGGAAATCCGGACACGCTCGGCCATAGGCGAGACGGATAACGGCAGAGAATACCTGGGCCGTAATTTTTACCTGACAAGTTTGGATGAAGTGGTTTCGGACAGTCGATCCGGAGCAGAAAGGAAAATGCTGACCCGTACATTTAACATTCAGACCGGTTCTGTGGGGAGCAATTACTTAGGTGTACACGTCATGGCATGTTATACCGATAAGGATGGAACATTGCAGCAAATCGAAGTGTGGGTTAATGACGAATATGCCGGAGAGCTTGACATTCGTAAAGCCGAATGGGATTTTGTTACGCTCAAGGATGGAAAAACAGTCCGGCTGCGTCAAGGAGCCAACAAAATTACTTTCCTGTCCTCTTTGCCGTACTTTCCCGAAATAGACGCTATTCAAGTTGAATCTGCACGGCAGGCACTCATAAAAGAAGATCCTCAGTATAATGCCTTTATCGCTCTGCTGAAACAACAGCGGAATGCTTCGACGAGCAAGTTGGAGCAGGAAGAAATCATCCAGATGACATCGGGGAGCGATGATGGACTAAATGCTTCTTCACGCTCTGTGGGCAGGTCAGCTTATGACCAGGGCTGGAACTGGCAAGTGACCCCACGCGAACTCAATAATCCCGACGGAAATTACAGGCACCTGGTTTGTGTTCCGGTTACTTATACTTATCATCGTAAACTGTCATTAAGCAGTGGAACACATACGTTTATGACCAATCCCATTGAAGGAGACAGCTATTACACCGTCGATCCGGTTATGTATTTATACAAAATCGATGATCCCCATAACTACACGTATTACAGTGACGATGCTTCCGACATGGGACGTCATGCCCGAATAACCGCAACATTGCCTGCCGGAGAATACTATCTGGTTATCCGGGCATACAGCAGTTATTATGCCTCTACTACGACGGGAAGACAAGGTTTGGTTAATGTCTTCCAGGATGGTTATATCCTGAATTCACAATGTCCGATAGCCGGTTATTCCGTGGATGTCGATTCTCCGAACACGGGTATCATCAACTATTTTACGGCGTACACGACAGGTATAGCAGAGTTCTTTCTGGAAGAAAAAGGAAGCAAAAAAGTGAAATTCTTCGGCGAATCCTATTTCTACGTTCCCCCCATGGAGCAGATGTGGTTCAACGATGCACGCGTGAGGTTGACGAAGCCATCGAGTCAGGCCCGATACAATATGATTATATCTTCCGTAGGTGCTTTCGGTGCTTATTACGGCAACTGCGACGTGTACGGCTCTTGCCAGCAGGTAATGCCCGGAGACTTGGTTGCCAACAGCTTCCCGAACTTGATGGTAAACGATGGCATATACAGTAGCGGAGGAGAGACCAACGTATATAACTGCGCGTCGTGGGCCGGAGGCTTAACATACGGCTGGACGTGGGGAGGCATCTATGAGAGCTATGCAAACCCCGAGTTGGTAGGGCCTTACTATGGCGATCCTAACGTATGGAGCAGTTGGGACGCCTTTTTTGCCAACAACCCGCAACGATATGCCGGCGCGACTGTATATACACGCGAAAATGCCGATGCAACCAACGGAGAAGTAGCCGTATGGTCTTATAACGGAAACATAAGCGGAGTTACTCATTTCTCGTGCAGAGGTACAGCCAATGACCATCCGCACGGTTACGCATGGGAAAGTAAACCCGGTGGGCTCAGGAGAATCTTTCACCCGCGCGATGCTCTTAGAGGTCAAGGCATGTATTCGTATGGTCAAGTGTTCGCTTATTATAGAGATGCTAATAAGCCGGCCGGTCCTTATCCCAATCCCGGTTTGAGGAAAAATTCTTCCCAATCCATTTCTTTCGAAGAATCGGTACGGAGAGGTTTGACGGTGATTGAAAAGGTGGAACTTACTCCGGTCGAAAAAGAAACGTTCACACGGAAAAGCAAAGAGAAAGGGTTGACTGCAAACAATCCCGAAATAAGAAAGCTGTATGATGCCTGGGACAAAAAAGTCTCTTCTCAATATGCTCATATCAGCAACCCATATGTGCTTATGGAGATTCAGGAAGGGAAAAACCTGATCGCATATTGCCGGGAAAAACAACAGGAGGCCCTGGCATTCTTTATCAACCTGTATTTTAACGATAGTCGCGAGACTGCCACCAAGGCAGTGTCCCACTATATGTTTTGCGTAATATTTTCAGAATATGGTGCAGAAATCGAGGCGATAAAAAATGATTGGAGACGTAATCAGTACAATCAAAAGGGAGCTTATATCGCACCGGTTCCTGAAATGTTCGTGAAGAAATTCGCAAAAAGATTGTTTAATAAATTATTATAGGAGGAATTGTATGATGAAAAAAATGTATGTATTTATTTTATGTCTGATCGTTTTCGCCGGCTGCAGCCAAACGGACAATGAACCGGTTACCGAAGGGAAATCTTTGATAACGGCCGTCACAAGGAGCGGCAATGTGGAAGGGATCGTCTCGGAATATGAAACAGCATCCGATGATGAATCACAATATGGTTCGATTTCTGCAAGGCTCGCTTTCACGGGAGACGATATCGAATGGTTCAATCCGAGAACACGGGAAATTAGATTCAGAAAGATCAACTCTATTCCGGTCTACGCACGAATAGAAATGAAAGTAGGGGAAGAAACGGTCTTTACGATTGTTGCGCATATAAGTGATGCTGTCAATCGGGCGTACAACAATCTTGTGTTATTTTATGACATGGAGAAGAATGCCTATTTTCTGAACGATAACTATCCGGATTATTGGGACCCGGAGGGTACTCGCCGGAATGCGGAGAAAAGAGCTCCCGGATGGGCTAAATTCCTAAAGCAATTGAAGAAGGAAGGCAAACTCAAATGATTTAATCATTTTCCTGTAGAGAGAGAGGATGCGGCTCCCTTGCATCCTCTCTCATTTTATTGAAGCATTAACACAAAGAACAAGATGCAGGATCAGGTTATCATTTGCGACTTGGACAACACGATATTCGATACTTCGAGCATCGATCCCGAATTGTTTGCGTCGTTGCTTCACAAAGCAACCGAGTATTTATCAGGACGCTTTACCGCGGAAATCATCCTCTCGATCATTCAAGACATCGTATCCAATCCGTTCGACAGGGTATGCGAGAAATACGGATTGCCCAAATCAATGATATTACCTGTCTTGGATGAATTGAACGGTATCTCTCTGGAGCATTCTGCCATTGTGCCGTATGAGGATTATACCGCTTTCAGAGCGATACCGGCATATAAGATTTTGGTGACTACCGGATTCAAAAGATTACAAGAGAAAAAATTGAGAAAACTGCAGATAAGTCAAGACTTCGACCGGATAATCATCAACGATCCCGTCTATGCGAATTCGAGCAAACTGGATATCTTCCGTGAATTAAGCAGGGAATTGGACCTAAAAGACCGAAAGACATATGTAGTAGGCGATGATCCCGCTTCCGAAATAAAAGCAGGACGGGAGTTGGGATTTACAACCGTCCTGATGGTCAGAAAGGAATACCTTTCCAACCCCTACACCGATTATATTGTCTCCTCTTTCGAGGGTTTGAGAGACCTTTTGAGAGATAATATGGAAAACGATTGCGCCCTTAGGAAGTAGAATATTTTGCAAAAACTTTCTACTTACTCGTTGTGCCGATACTTCGGAATCGCTGCTGTAATTCTTTAATGCGAAGCAAAAGTTGTCCGAAAGAAATTTTGTTTCCATAAATAAAAGATTCCTGTAAAGCAGCATAGTCGTTCTCCCAATCCTTTATACATTCTACAGGAGGATAGAACTCTATTTTGTCCGGATAATCTTTATCATAGTTAGCATAGGATACATGATAGAATTTTCTACGATGCTCTACAATTGCTCTATACAGAGCACTATCAGCTAACGCTTGTCGCCCAAATTCGGTATCCATTAATTTCTCCAGATCATACAAATGCCTGCTCATGCGTAGACTGCGAGGCTTTTCTTTCTGGAATTCTTCGCACAATAAAAAAGCTTTTTCCAGAAATGTTCTCGAAGGAAGAACTGTCGGAATAACTGCTGTAGAATCCCGATCTGCATCCGGAAAATGTTTGCCAATCATTGTGGTAATCACTTTTTCCTCAAAAGGCTCTTTCATGGAGAGACAACTGATCTCCACTTTGACCATGGGTCTAAGATAGCCGGATTGTTCTTCAACTATGGGAGAATATTCGATCATGATTTCAGTCGGATCGCTATCCGTTGATATTGCGATTCCATCTTGTTCTGTTACGGGATAAATCCTGTAATCGAACAATCCGATGGACTTCATTCGGCTGTCGATGTCTTCGACAAGAGTGTCTATGATATATTTGCGACATTGCTTACGCAAAGTTTTTAACTGATTGTTGTTTTCAATCGATTCCTTAAAATACTGATAGTTGATAGCCAGATCAATGTCTTCACTGAAGCGTTGTATCAACTGCCAACCCTTACTCAAACTGGTGCCACCCTTAAAAAGCAAGTATCCGGCACATTCCGATTGGAACAAAGCCTTGATCACCATTGTCACCCACCAATCTTTTTCAATGGCATATTCGGGTAAATTTTCAGCTTCCGCCGCCTGTTGAAGCATAGCTCGCCTGTTCTCGATAGAGTTTGATAACCAATTCATAATGTAAGTTCTTTTTGAATTTTGGAAAGAATCTTTTTAATCCATATCGGAGCCAAAGCCAAGTCATGCTCAAAGGTTTCGTTCTCAGGACATTTCCTCAATAATCCTTTGATATGATCAATTTGTTTCTCCGTTACATTCTTTTTTCCGATCGATTTCATTGCCTGAATCAGAACAGGCATTAGTTCTCCTTTGAAAGCAAAATTTTTTGGAACACATCGTTTAAAGACAATCTTTCGATTGCCAATGATGATATTTCGAGCAGAGCCGGTTGTGAGATATACATAATTCATCGGAACTTGGGTAGAAAGTCCCAGACGGTTTTCTGCCGTCAAACCGGTTGGCATGACTTGTGCGTGATCTCTTCGGGCAATGGCCTTTACAATTTGATCAACAGATGGTTTAAGTAGCCCAAAGTCTGTCGATTGCGGTTTGTAGTAAATTCCAATTGCAAGACGATCCAGCTTTCCGTTATCTACCAGTTCGGATAATACACGACTAATAAATACATCATTTCCGGATTTGGCAAAGTCGGATACAAAAAAAACATCTCCTTGCTGAGCACTTTCGATTTGGGCTGTTATAGCATCTGTTATTGACATAATCATTGCTGTTGGTTTCAGTCACAAAGGTAGAAACTTTTTGCAAAACATTCTACCTCGTATTGAAAAACTTACCACATCGTTTTTTTATAAAACAGAATGCCTTCTGCCGGAAAATAACGCCGGTTTCCGATTTTGAAAGACGGTAATTTCCCGTTTTTTCCCCATCTCAAAGCTGTTTTGAAATGTATTCGCAAAATCCTGGCCACATCAAAAGCATCGTAATAGATTTGCTCCTCCTTTTTTAAATTTTTCTCTGTCATCATAGTTTCAGGGTGTAAAGATTATTCGTTTGTTGTTCGATAATTCCATTGTTTCGCATATAACTGATATAACTCTTGGCCGTACGGTCTTTGACGTCGACCGTTTGCATGATTCTTTCGACCAGTTCATTGTAAGACAGGTGCATTTTGGCGTGAAAGACTTCTTTTGCGATTTGTCCCAATTCCGTAAGTTTCCGTTTTTCTTTGTCTTCCGGAGATTTCTCTCCCCGGTAAACGTGCATTTCCTTTTCCCTGTCCCATCCGAACAGCATCAAAGGCACGTCCAACGGGCTGCCATCCCTTACTTTAAGGGCTTTTACGACCGACAAAGCCGGATTCTCATCTTTCTCTATGGAGAGGATGGCCGCCGACTTGCGCTGAAGTTCCGAACCGATATGCCCACGCAGTTTAATCCCGTTCGGGACAAAATGGAGAACACAGATAATACAGGTATTATAGATACCGGCAAGCCGGTAGAGTTCGTCCACAATGGCAATACTCTCGCTTTCATCATTGGCCGAACGGATCAAGTCGGCTATTCCATCGATGACGACCAGATGAATTCCCCCATACCGGTGATGATACAAGTCGATGCTGTCTTTTATCAGCTGCAATCTCTCTTTACGTGAAAGAGCTGCAAGAAATATGGGATGATAGAAATCGGGAACAGACGTAAGAGAGGCTCTTCGGAGTGTTTTTCCGATGTTTTTATGAAGTTGGTATTCCGACTGTTCCGTATCGTAGTGTAGAACCGCTTTGCTCCGCATATTCGGACAAACATCCAATCCGAGCAGATCTATCGGGAAATCCCTCTTTTCAGTATGCAACACCCCGGAAATAATCGCCGCGATGTAGTTGCTCTTGCCCGTTCCCTCCCCACCCGTAATGCAGAACAGATTGTCGTAGGTTCCCAAAGGAACGTCATTCACGGAAATAACCGTTTTGGAACGATCGGGCGGATTGTTATAATTGATTTCACATGAACTTAAAAGCATAATGGTCTGTGTATATAATTGCTCCAAATGGTCGGATATCAGTTTCCTGAAATCTTCTGTGCTGTTTCCCAGCTTGAAGTAATCGGAGATATCTTTCTCTTGTTTGTTCCCGGACAAAGGCAATTCGATCCGCTGTAATTTATGGTGAGAAAAACGTTCGCACCAGCGTATAGATGCTTTTATGCCCGTTTCGTCCATATCGTATAAAAAGAAAATATGCCTGAACCTTCGTGCAAGCATTTCGATGATGGATTCTTCGATATTGCCTGTCTCACTGTTGAAACAGATGGCATGGAATCCATGAGAAGCAAGGGATAATACGTCTTTCTCTCCCCCCGTAATGAAGAGTATATCTCCTCTTTGCGGAAGTTGCTCCATCCCGAACACATAGGTTTCCGGTAATATTCCCCCGTAAACGAACCGGCATTGACTAAAAGGGCGATATACCTTTACATAGTCTTTGCGCAGGAAGCCGAAGATCGGCTCTTTTGAGGTATTCGTAAAACAGTAGCTTTTTCCTTCGGCATTTTCGCTTTGGAAAGTTTGCAGAGATTTGACATGATATCGATCCAAAATATTTTGTCCGGTACCATATTGCTCCCAGAAAGAAAGCTCGCTCCGGGTGTAAGGTTTTTCTGTGATTTTATAAGGTCTCATGGATGCTTCTTTCGGTTCTGATAAAGTTCGTTCGAGATATGGGAGTTTTCTGTTTCGTGCCGGAAAAGGCTCTTTCGAGTATGCAGGTATAGCTATCGGAAGAGAAAGATCACGGACAATTTTTTTCAGGATATGCACAAAATCTTTTTGTACGTCCATGCCATACATGGCGGCGACAAACCAAAAACAATCTCCCGAATAATTGGGATCGCCAAAATCATTCATCCGGTAAACTCCCGTTTTTGCCACTTTATAGATATAACAGGAAGCTCGTTTGTCTTCGTAGAGCGGGTTTTGAAATTTCTTCTTCGGCTTGAAAGGAAAAGGCATATAGTAGTTGAATACAAGCAACCCTCCATCCGTTCTTTCCAGTATTTGTTCCTTGATATGATTCATGCGTCTTTTTCCTTTGCTTCAAAACCACACCCTCTGATGATACCGTCCCGATAGACGGATAAAGTCCTTAATGCCTCTATCCGATTGAATCCGCGGGCTCTTAACCGGCCGCATTTGACGGCCACGTACACTTCGTCGAACCGATAGGCACATGCTCCGCTGCTCAGAATCGTGTAGGGCAACTCATTCCTTGCTCTCCATCGGTAAACAGTAGTAGGAGAGACATTCAAAAGCATGGCGAGCATACTCGAATCCAGACTGATGCTTTCATCCACCGGGCTGTAATCTTTTTTCAGGTCTCTCATAAAACCATGTATCTCCGATAACACTCCCTGAATATCTTTCAGATTTTCTTGAATGCTTTTTATTTCATCGCTTTCCATCATATCTATTGTTTCATTTTACTGTCCGGAGGCCCGGGTCGGATATTGATATTCATAATCTTGGGCAGGATAATTGTTACCCCCAACTCCATTATCTCAATAAACCTTCGGCCGATCTCAAGAGCAATCCGGTCTCGTTCTTCCATTGCAGGATTCGAAAACACGTCTCTGGGATTCAGTCCCAAAAGTTCACAGTACCGGTCGAAAAGTTCCATACTTAAATATTTATTTCCGGCTTCGATCCGATAGACTGTAGTGGTACTAACATTCAATGAAGCAGCAACATACTGCAAAGAATAGCCCTTTCTGTTCCGCTCCTGTTTGAGTCTTAATCCTACGTTCTGCATAACAATGTAAAGTTAGTTGCACCCCGGCAGCCTCCATTACTTTTATCACATATCTTTTTTCGTTTGCAGTAAAGAATTTTGCGTAGGATGCAATGGTTAATAACTCCTCTATATATAAAATGATGAGAGTGGAATCATTTCGTTTCAACAGAATATTTAGACATCTTGCAGTGATGGAAAAGAGAATAGACACAAGCGCTGGTCGGAGCACCGGTTAAGATAGGTTCCGTTAGTGCAAGTGCAAGCTCCCTTATATAGGGGGGCTTGCACTTGCACTAAAATTGTAACCGGAAAACATTCTAAGCGATTATTTCACATAAGGTTTGGCTTAGGTTCAAAAAAAGAGTATCTTTGTTCCTGAAATTTGAGCAGTGAGGCTTCGTCTATACGTAATCTAAAGATACCCTTTTGGGGGTTTCATTTCGGTTACAGCAGATAAAGAAGGCTTTGCAATATGCTGGGAATAAGACGATTGTGCGACTAAGTTCAATCTCCGTACGCACCGCTGGAACAATTCAGTTAGTCTGAAAGAAGTCTGAAGAGCAAAATGAATTTCCTTTGCTCCTTTATCTAAGGACATCAAAAAAAATGCCGTCTGAGCATTGTCTGAAGATAATCTGTCTTTGGTTTCATTTTGGTTACATAAGCAAAGACTTCCTTTTAAGGAGCTGAAAATAAAAAGGATACAATGGGTGGTTCTTTTCCCGTCCATACCGCTAAGATTTGAAGAAAGAAAAGCCCTTCGGACGCTGTGTTCGAAGGGCTTTTGCTTTTTTACAGGTTTAGGGGTGGGGGATTAGAGCTCAAATGCTGTCAGTTCGGCAAAGGCCAATTGGTAGTCACGCTCCGCTTCGAGAGCCTGATTGACGGCATCGTAGTACAAACCTAATTCAAGGATATAGTCCAGCAGGGAGATTTCGCCTGCATCCAAGGCCTTTTTGAGGAGGTCGGCATTGCTTGTCGCTTCCAGCGTCTTGCGGTAGCTTTCGGCAGCTGCTTTGAGTCCAGCCGTGCGAGCATAGAGCATCCTCATGCGACCGTGTAGCTGTTCGCGACTGTCGGCCTCCTGCATTTGAGCTGCCCGAAGCGACGCCTTGGCTTGGCGGACGCGGTTTTTATTCTCCCACAGCGGAATGGAGATGCCGAAGGTGAGACCCTGGAATTGCTCACCTGCCACCTTCTCGCTCATATAGCCGGCCGTGAAGGACGGCAGCCCCGAAGCACGCATGAGCGTTACCTGCTGTTTGCTCACGTCTATGGCCTTGCGGGCATAGGCTTGCATAGGACTCCGCTCGGCTGCGACAGTAAACCAAGAGTCGAAGTCCGGCAGCATCACCTCCACATGGTGGCTGTCGTCGAAGGCGATGTCTATGCCTCCGTTCAACCTCCGCAACTGCATCAGCAATGCTTCCCGCTCCACACGGATACGAGCATATTCGCCCTCTGCGGTAGCGAGATTCAGCTTTGCCTTGTTGTATTCTATCCGATTGGCATCACCTGTCTGCAGGCGGGTTTCATAGACTGTTGCGATGGTCTGTGCGTGTTGTTGCCTGAGTTTCAGTTCGCTGAGTAGGGCATTGGTGTATATCAGCTCGATGCAGCATTGCTTGGCTTCCAGCATGATGTTCATGCGTTCAGCCTTGTACTGCCACTCCAGCAGATCGTTCTGTTCCCTGCTTACACGGTTTTTCATTCCGGTAAGCGTTGCTATATCGAACGACTGCGTGATGCTAAAGTCCGTTCTCTTGCCGAGATCTTTGGGGTTACCCCAGAGGTAGTTGAAGCCCACTTCTGGATTGTCCAAGAAGATGCCCGTGCGATTGTTCAGCTTCTCTGCATTTGTTGTTTCGCGCAGAGCTTTCAGTGTGGAGTTGTTCGATTCGATGGTCTGCAACACCTCTCCCATCTGCTTTTGGGCAGAGAGGGTAGAGGTGAGCAGCAGTGCCATGAGGCTTATGAGGATCGTTTTCATTCTTGTGTTAGTTGTTCGGTTGATATTGTTTGTTCTGTCATCTCTTCCGCAGGTCCGCCCTTGATGAGCAGATAGATGATGGGAACGATGAAGCTGTTGAGGATCGTAGAGGTCAGGAGACCTCCGAGAATAACCTTGGCCATGGGACTCTGAATCTCGTTGCCCGGCAGATCGCCACCCAGAGCCAACGGGATAAGCGCCAGACCTGAGGTAAGAGCCGTCATGAGAATGGGATTGAGCCGATCGAGAGAGCCGTGCAGGACGCTTTCGTTGCGAGAATAGCCTTCGAGCTGCAGGTCGTTATACCGTGAGATCAGCAAGATACCGTTGCGAGTGGCTATGCCGAATAGTGATATGAACCCGATGATGGCCGGAATGCTGACAACGTCACCCGTGAAGAAGATAACCAGAACGCCTCCGATCAGTGCCAAGGGTAAATTCAGCAGACTCACCACCGACTGCTTGACGCTGCGGAACTGATTGAAGAGCAGCAGGAAGATCACCAAGATGGAGAATATCGAAGTAATGAGCAAGGTACGCGAAGCTGCTTGTTCGCTCTCGAACTGCCCGCCATACTCTACGTGATAGCCTTCGGGCAGTTCCACCTCGGTATTGATCCTGTCTTGTATCTTATTGACCACCGAGCGCAGGTCTCCGCCCGATACGTTGGCCGATACGACTATCTTGCGAGACACATTCTCCCGATTGATCGTATTCGGACCCGAAGCCGAAACCACGTCTGCCACGTAGCTGAAAGGAATCTTCCTGCCCCCTGCATCCACCGTCAGTTGGCGGATGCGCTCGGCTGTCTCGCGACTTTCGTCATCGGCCTTGAGTGTCAGGTCGAACGAACGATTGCCTTCGTACACCTGCGACACGACTTCTCCAGCCAGCAGCACATTGACAACTTCGGCAAATTCGCCCGGCGTCATGCCGTACTTAGCCAGCATCTCGCGTTTGGGTACAATCTTCAGCTGTGGTCGCTCTACTTGTTGCTCCACATTGAGGTCGGCCACGCCCTCCACATCTTGTATGGCAGTCTTGATCTCATTGCCCAGAGCAAAGAGCCTGTTCAGATCAGATCCGAATAGCTTGATGGCGATATTGGCACGCGTGCCGGACAGCATCGCATCTATACGGTGCGAGATCGGTTGGCCTATCTCTATATTGGCTCCCGGCAAAGATTTCAGCTTCTCCCGCACTTCGGCGAGGACAGCATCTTTGGAACGCTTGCCCAGCACGAACGGCACCTCTATTTCGGAGGTATTGACCCCTAAGACGTGTTCGTCCAGTTCGGCTCGTCCTGTCTTGCGTCCCACGGTTTGCACTTCGGGGATAGTGAGGAGGATCTCCTCCGCCATACGTCCTATCTTGTCACTTTCCTCCAGCGATATGCCCGGTAGCGTACTCACATTGATGGTGAACGAACCCTCATTGAACGGAGGCAGGAAGCTTCTTCCCAATGTGAAGAAGATAACCAACGTAGCCACAAACACCCCGCCCGTAGCGATGAGAACGGCCTTGCGATACTGTAGGGCAAGTTTAAGCACAACGGCATAGTATTTTTTCAGTTTTCTGGCGATTGCCGGCTCGCGCTCTTCTTTCTCTGTGCTCTTCTTCCCTCCGAGGAGATAGCTGCAGAGTACAGGCGTGAGCGTGAGGGCTACGAGTGTCGAAGCCACCAGTGCGACGATGAAGGCAATGCCCAGCGGCACCAGCATGCGCCCTTCCATACCCGAGAGGAAGAAGAGCGGCACGAAGCTTGCCACGATAATGAGCGTGGAGTTGAGGATGGGCATACGCACCTCTCTGGAGGCTTGGAATACGACGTGCAGGACGGAGTCTTGTTCCTCGGCCGGCTTCTGCCGGTTCTCACGCAGTCGCTTGAACACATTCTCCACATCCACGATGGCATCGTCCACCAACGAACCGATGGCGATGGCCATACCGCCGAGACTCATCGTATTCACCGTAAGCCCCATAAGCTCTAAAGCCAAGAAAGAAGTCACAAGCGAGAGAGGGATGGTCACCAGCGAAATGACCGTAGCCCTTACGTTCATCAAGAAGATAAAGAGGATGATGACCACGAATATTCCACCCTCCAAGAGCGCTTTCTCCACATTGCCGATCGAGCTTTTGATGAAGCTCTCCTGACGGAATATATCGGTCGATACTTGAACATCCGTCGGCAAGTTTGTTCGCAATTCGCCCAAAGAAGTGTCTACAGCCTTGGTCAGGTCCAGTGTACTGGTTGCCGGCTGCTTGGTAATGGTCATCAGGACGGCAGGTGTGCCGCGCTCCGAGGCAAGCCCCAGCTTGGGCGCCTTGCTGCCGATGGTCACCTCTGCCACGCTTTCGAGCATGATGGGTACATCGTCGATGTTCTTCACCACCGTCTTGCCCAATGCGGCCACATCGTTGGTGGAGAGCAGACCGCGCACGATGTATTCGTTACCGTATTTGTATAACACACCGCCCGAAGCATTCTGGTTCATCTGCTCCACGGCGGTTTTCACCTCATCAAGCGAGATGCCATAGTGCTTCATCTTTTCGGGATTGAGCAGGATCTGATACTCCTTGATGTCTCCTCCCAATACGGTCACCTGCGACACCCCGCCGATAGAAAGCAGACGCGGACGAATGGTCCAGTCCGCCAGCGTACGCAGGTCTTGGAGCGAAGTACTGTCCGCCGTCAGTCCGAGGATCATCACTTCGCCCATGATAGAAGATTGTGGGCCGAGTGTCGGTTTGCCCACGTTGGCAGGCAGATCGGCACCGACTACAGCCAGCTTCTCCGACACGATCTGGCGTGCTCGGAAGATATCCATCCCCCAGTCAAACTCTACCCACACGATAGAGAAGCCCGTGGTCGATGAGGAGCGCACGCGGCGCACCCCCGTCGAGCCGTTTACTGCCGTCTCCACGGGGAAAGTTACCAGTCGCTCCACCTCCTCGGGCGCCATGCCCTGTGCTTCGGTCATGACCACAACGGTGGGAGCATTCAGGTCGGGGAATACATCCACCTCCATACGGGAGGCGGTATAAGTCCCGATCAGCATCAACAACAAGGAGGCCACCAGTATGGCGAGCCTGTTGTTCAGCGAAAATCGTATGATTTTATCCAACATAATCCGTTCTCCTCCCCCTTTAATGCGTGTGGCCTTCCGGCATGACGGACGCAATGGCGGCCAACTTCACTTGATACACGCCCCGAGTAACGACGCTATCGCCTTCCTTGATGCCTGAGAGCACTTGTACCCGCTCGCCATCGCTGGGGCCGAGCTTAACCTCTTGCTTGCGATACCCCTCTGCATCCAACTGCAGGTACACAAAGTACAGTCCCTGCTCTTCGGTAACGGCAGAGACAGGAACGGAAAGAACGCTTTCCTGCACAGCGGATAGCAGATAGACGGTGACGAATGAGCCCGGGACAATGTCGCCCACGTTGTCAAACTCAAAGGTCACGGGCAGATAGAAGGACTGCCCGCCCGCAGCGCGTCCATAGGAGAGGAGCTTGCCGTTCAATGCCGACAGACTATAGACTCGATTGTCATAGGAGGTCTTGAAGTTGGCCGTCCGCACCTCGCGGATGTAGCGGAAATAAGGCTCCGACACCTCGGCACGCAATTGGAGACGGCGGTTCTGCGACACGGTGGCGATAGGCTGTCCCACAGAGACGTAGTCGCCTTGGTTCACCATGAGGTTCTTGATGTAGCCGCCTATGGGAGCAGTCACACGCACACCGCCGGGCACCAAGCCTGAGGCCTGTGCTTCGTAGGCCGTCTTGGCTGTCTCATATTCACGACGGAT
The DNA here is from genome assembly GCF_003096695.1 of Porphyromonas loveana. Taxonomy (GTDB): domain Bacteria; phylum Bacteroidota; class Bacteroidia; order Bacteroidales; family Porphyromonadaceae; genus Porphyromonas; species Porphyromonas loveana. The sequence goes on from NZ_QEKY01000007.1 coordinate 139,778, forward strand.
TTGCTCGTATTCCTTGGTCGAGATGATCTGGTCTTTTACCAGTTTCTCGGCACGCTCGTATTCTCTGCGAGCCGATTGGTAGAGGATAGTCGCCTTGGCATTGGGATCGCCGTCCGGCAGGTTTCGAGACGATATGGTTACGACGCTCTCTCCCGATCGTACTGCTCTGCCCTCGGCCATGGATGCACCGGCAAAGGAAACGATGCCGTTGGCCGTCGCTACGATAGTCGCTTCATCGCCTTGGGCGGAGAGAATTTGGCCACTTGTCCGAATGACGTGGCTGAAAGGAGCAGGCCGCACCTCCTCCACTGCCAATTCGGCGGCTTGTGCCTGAGCTTGAGTAAAGTGGATTTCGTCTGTTACCTCTTTGTTATCACTATCACTATCATGGTCATGGTCGTGGTCGTGATCATGATCATCGTGGTCATGCGTATGTTCATGTTGCTCCTCCGCTTCGTGATGGTCTGCTTGGGAGCTTGAGTTGCAAGCCGACAGGAGTGTGGCGGCAAGGATAGTAGTTGCTATAAGTTTGGTTTTCATTTTCTTGTTTGTTTTTCCGAGTGGAAATAATCCGATGCCACGACAGAGCCGATAGCTGCAGAGCGCACAGCTCTTCAGCAGCACCGAGATGCGTCTGCGCGTGACAACATTAAGTGTGATATGGAGAGACACCTGCGGCCGAAACAATGGCTCACGGTGGTCTCAAAAGGGAAAAATCAGGGACGTAAAGGTCCGCGACTGTACCTCATCAATCAAGGGGAAACAGCCTTAACAAGAAAAGAAAGGAGGGGCTCGCAAGCCATGAGCCGGACTTGCATCGGCAGAAGTATAAAAGGCTATGTACTCTCCGTACACAGGTTTGGAGGCGGAGTCGTCGATCGGCTGTAGCAGGTCGGTGACGATGCTGAGCAGCGGATAGATCAGAGTCGGAAGCCCGCCTTCGCTGTCATCTTCCGTTGAGATGCGACTCTTGGTGCGGAGTACGGCTCCGGAGAGGAAATAGCTCCGCGCAATACAAGTCGGGCTGCTGTGATCATGCTTGTGCTCATGCTCCGGCGAAGCAGCGTTGTGGCAGTGCTCCACGGCCATGCAGGTAGTGCCCTCGTAGTGGTGATGATGCGGGATGATACCGGCGATCAACACGATGAGCGCAGCCCATGTCATGAAGAATATGGAGAGTTTCCTTCTCAAAGCCATTAAGAGTTTGCTACAAAAATAGACGTTTTGGAGCGAAATCCGCCCCTTAACGCTATAATGGAAAAGCAAGAGCCTTGTCTCCTATTCGAGGGACAAGGCTCTGCATTATTGTTCGTTGGGGACTGTTCCTTTGTCGATTAGAGCGTTAGAGCGGGCCTCTTTCAATGAGTAGACTGAAATATCTGAAGATGTCCAATCCGACCATCGTGCAAATTCCCAAAATGCCCGCTGCCATCATTAGTTTGGTCATGACCTGTCGTTCATGCACAATGTTAAAGATGAAGTTGACTCCCGCCACAGTAAAGAGAGAGAGCAAAGGAATGATAACGAAAGGTGATTCGGTAACTAATAGCTCAACGAGAGCGATAAGGAGTTTGATGCCAAAAAAGACATAGACATGATAGCGCAAGCGTTTGCTCGTCTTGCCCTTCATGCTGAAAATATCATAACCTTTTTCCATAAACACTTTTTTATTGGGGAGAAACAGATTGCTGGTTAATCAGTTGTTTGGCATCCTTTACACATAGCTTATAATTCGCGTATGCTTTTATGACCCCTATTGTCCCTCCAACTGCAAAACCGACTGCAGTGCCGATTCCCGGAGCGCCGATTGATCCTGTTATAGCTCCTCCTGTTGCGTCGAGAAGAGATAGGCCCAACTCAATAAGATAGGTTTCATAACATTTCTTTACAGCAGCTTCATATTCAGCCATTCCTCGAGAGGAATCTTCAAGCAAGTAGTTTTTTATTGCATCAATCTTTCCTAAAAGATCTGCCATGAGCAATTTTTCATTTGCTGGAATATCTTGGCCATTAATTTCTGCAATCGTCGGGAGGAGTGGATTGTCCAAAAAAACTGTCGGAAGTCCGTTCAAAAAAGCTTTCGTGTACTCTGTAAAACCATATTGATCCCACAATTCAGAATAATTGGCATCTACAATCTCGTGATTTTCAGAGTCTTCAGGGAGATCAATCTCACCCCTCTGTCGGAAACTAATAATTTCATTTTCAAGACCTCTGAAAGAGGATGAATACACTTCTTCAATGGAGGTTGATAGCTCCTCACTACTAGTCACAATCGGACTTTTTGAGCACGAGAACAGCATAAAGAGCAAAATCACTCCAAGACTACTAATGCTAATTGCTTTCTTCATTATTTTTTTTGCTTCACTTAAAAACGACAGCAAAGATAGTGCGTTTTTTTGCATGGCCAAATCTTGCGTATAGACCATTGCTGCACATTTATTGTTACCTTTGCATATCGGCAAGGGTGCTGTAGAACGTAAACACATGAATATCAGGCAGCACCGACCGACAAGGCAAACCATAGTAGTGAATGACCCAATATGACGACCCATCGTAACCTATCCGCATCTCGCGGGAACTGCCCCGCTTCCATCCTCTTTTCGTTCGTATGCTTGCATGGCATAGGCTGTGCAGTAGTGCAGTGTGTAAAAAACTCTTTACAATCCGATATAGATAGGATAGCATAAAGCCGAATTGACATAGCCAAAAGCACCAAGTCCCCGTTGCATTCGTAGCAGAACGCAACGGGGACTTTTCATTTTGTACCACCAAAATAGACCTTTCGGCCTCGATGAACTTTATAAAGATCGGCTTCTAAACTTCCTAAGTTTACTTGCTAATATTATAATTATTAGAAATGATCTTTATAAAGATTGAAAGTTGGAATTATAAAGATTATCATTCGATCGCCCAAAAGTCGGACTCCGACAGCTTGACTCTCCTTTTTATGTTTTTTTGCTTGCCAACCGACCTTCAAAAGACTGCTTATTTAGAACGAATCTAAATGTCTCTTCGGTGTTGAAACCTTTTTCGGCACGTAAAATCAGTACATACAGACAACACGAATTAACACCTTGCCATTGTGGAAAAATATTTGGCAACTAAATATGACAAATATTTCAACTTCGACTTATTCCTGCATTTTTTGCCAATACTATTTTAATATAAGCCTCTTTATTTGAAGATAAGTGTAATTAAAAAGTAGTGCGGAATTTTAAATTTCATTCCTAAATTCTCAGGTTTTTCATCAGACTGAGCGACCTCACAGTATGAGCCTGATCCATCTTTATGGATTGTAGGTGTTATGATTGCGAAAATGAAATTCTTTTTGTCGGTTTCTATTTGAATTTCGTTTTTGTTTCCAAGGAAGTTTTTTAGGGCGTATTTGTCCGCGTCATCGGCTAACTTAAAATATGATTTTTTGCTTCTAAATTTATTTCCACAAAGAAATATTTTTAATCTCCCGTCGCTTAATTTAAAGAAGAATTTCAATGAGTCCTTTTCAGAGGCGATTTTGAAATAGTCTGATTCGCTTCCGTCAAAAAGCATTGAACTCTTTGTTAATTTTCCGTTTACATATTCTTCAAGTCTGATTTGGTATGATTTGCCTTTTAAATTGGCGCCTTCAAAATTTAGTTGCTCAATATAAATGTTTTCAAAGTCGATTAAAGTTTGAATTTCGCTATCTTTGCTTCCGTAATTACTCGTCATTTTAATTGTGTTTTGAGCAAATGTAAAATTGGCTAAGAAAGCGAAAGCCGTAATTAATTTTACTTTCATATGAATTGTTTTTTTGAATTTCTGAAAACGTGTTATTTATGACACAAAAGTACAATATTCGTGTGACAATCAAGTCGGCAGAGATCTATAATAGCGGGTTGTGTACCCTCACAGTTTTGAGAATAGCACAGCGATCATGGCGAGAATAGCTGGCAGACCTTGCTTCAGGAGAATGCTTTTGGAGGATTTGCAGGCTCCGTACAGAGCCGCGACAATCACACACCCCAAGAAGAACAGACGGATGTTGAATGCCCATTGTGGGTCGTTAATATGGAACGTCCACAGAAGTCCTGCCGCCAAGAATCCATTATACAATCCTTGATTGGCAGCCAAACCGCGAGTTTGAGCAAATAAGTTTTCGGGCAAGGCCCCTTTGAAAATTCTCTTGCCGATAGTTTCCCAAGCAAACATCTCTATATACAAGATGTAAAGATGTTCTATAGCCACGATGGGTGTTAATATAGATGCTATTGTATTCATGGGTGTTTATTTGTTGCAAATGGGTGAAAATGAGAGATTTCTTTTTATTGAACAATGACCTATGCCGAATGTTCCACAGCACTCTTTGTATAATGACAGCCAAAATATCTTGGTCGTTTCACGCGATAATGCTTACATTCGCCCCAATTGGTAGATACATAAGATAAAATGATGGATAGACCGTTGCTTAAAAGAAGACTTTATAGCTGCTTGGTGTTTGTATTGGTGGCAGCATTATTGCTCACCTATGTGCCGGCCTTGGCGCCGAGTCTGAAATGGATTACACCTCCCTTTGTCCTTGCTCTGGGGCTTATGTTTGCCTTTTTTGTCGGTACTCCGTGTGCGGCATTCAATGCGAAGGCATCCAAAAAGCTGCTGCAATGGTCGGTGGTCGGCCTTGGTTTCGGGATGAATCTCCAAGAGTCCTTGGCATCGGGTGCGTCGGGGATGGGTTTCACCATTGTGTCTGTCTTTGGGACACTTATACTCAGTATGTGGATCGGAGTGCGACTGATGGGAGTAGATCGCAAGACAGCTTACTTGATCGGTTCGGGCACGGCCATTTGTGGCGGTAGTGCCATCGCCGCGGTAGGCCCCACGATAAAGGCAGACGAGCGCGCTATGTCTTTGGCGCTGGGGACTGTCTTCGTTCTCAATGCTGTGGGGCTGTTTGTCTTCCCGATTATCGGCCATTGGCTGGAGATGGGGCAGCATGCTTTCGGCACGTGGGCAGCCATTGCCATTCACGATACCAGCAGTGTCGTCGGAGCGGCAGCCGTATATGGAGAGGACGCATTGCATACGGCCACGCTGATCAAGCTCACCCGTGCCTTGTGGATTATTCCGGTTGCCCTCGTCTCTTCCTTCATCTTCAAAAGCAAGGGGAGCAAAATCAATATCCCTTGGTTTATCTTTTTCTTTATCCTCGCAATGATTGTCCGGACCTATGTCCTTGTCGATTATCCTCAGATAGGGGACTTCATCAGCGGTTTGGCCAGAAAAGGAATGGTGCTGACGATGTTCTTCATCGGCGCATCGCTCTCTCGTGAAGCCTTGCGTAGCATGGGCATCAAGCCTTTCCTGCTCGGTATTGCACTCTGGATCATCATCAGCCTGACCTCTCTTGCCGTAGTCATGCAGCTCAGCCCGATTCTCTGATCTTTCGTGTAGGCCTGTAACCCCCATAAAGCATAATTGCCCATTTCGACAACATCGTCGAAATGGGCAATTATGCTTCTTGCGATTAGCTGTGCGAAGTCTTACTTCTTGTTTAGCTCAGCCTTGATGCGAGCTTCAACTTTCGACATATCGGCAGTCGGCTCGAAGCGTGCTACCACCTCTCCTTGTCGGTTGATAAGGAATTTGGTGAAGTTCCATTTGATATCGCTCTTAGAACGCCAGTCGGGATCAGCTTTGTCGAACATACTTTCGAGCCTTGGGCTCAGGCTGTTTTCCTTGTCGAATCCCTCGAATCCTTTTTCGCTCTTTAGCCAAGTGTAGAGCGGCAACTCGTTTTCGCCATTCACATCGCTCTTGCTGAATAGGGAGAATTCGGTGCCGAAGTTCACTCGGCAAAACTCCGCAATCTCCTCGTCTGTGCCCGGAGCCTGATTGCCAAACTGATTGCAAGGAACGTCGAGAATTTCGAATCCTTCGGCTTTCATATTGCGATACATTGCTTCAAGCTCCTCGTACTGTGGCGTGAAACCACAAGCCGTAGCGGTATTGACAATGAGCAATACTTTGCCTTTGTACTCCGACAGACTTACTTCGTTGCCCTTTGTGTCCGGCAGACTGAAGTCATACACTGTTCTCATATCCTTTCCTTCGTTTGCACTTATGGCTTTCGCGTCGGTGGTCTGACCGTAGCCGACGGCAGTCAGCATCGCAGCCAATAGAATTAAAAGCGTTGTTCTCATTTCTGTAATTTTTTTGTTTGAAACACTTATTGTTACTATCCCTTGTTGATTGGGGAATAGCGGGGTTCAGGGAATGCGTTTGAGGCGGAAGAGAAATTCCAAACCGCCTTCCGATCGGTTCTTGACGGTAATGTCTCCTTTGTGGAAGAGCACGGCATTCTTCACGATAGAGAGGCCTAAGCCCGTCCCACCCGTGGAGCGCATCCGTCCGGACTGTACCCGATAAAAGCGTTCGAAGAGACGAGTCAGATGCGATTCGTCCGCTATGCCCACTCCTGTATCATAGAAGGAAAAATAGAGAAATTCCTCATCCTTGCGGTAAAGCTCTGCAACGATGCGAATGTTTTCGCCGGCGTATCGGATCGCATTCTCTGTCAGATTGCGGAAGATGGCGTAGAGCAGGCTTTCGTTCCCCACCAATTCGGTTTCGACCGGTAGGTTTCGTTCGAAAGAAATATGATGTGAGGCAAAGTCTCCAGCAAAGTCCTTGCTGATCCTCTCCAACAACTCGTTTAGATTGACAGAGGAGAGATCGAAAAGGTCAGGTGCTTCGTCAAGTTTCGTGATCAGCCCCATGTCGCGGATCAGATCGGAGAGCGCCAGCGTGCGATGATAGGCCTGTTGCAGGAAATACCGGCGAGTCTCTTCATCGGGATTCTGTTCCAATAGCGTTTCCAGATAGCCGCGGATGCTCGTTACCGGCGTCCGAAGTTCGTGCGCGATATTGCCCGTCATTTCTTGTTTGATGCGGTGCATTTTCTCTTGCTCCGTCACATCATTGAGCACCATCTCGAAGCCGCCATCTTCGAATACACCCGTTCGCAGGGAGAAGACCTTGCCGTGACGATGGATTCGGCTCTCATAGGAAGGACTGTGGGGCGATCGGACGAATTCCAAAGCCGAAGCGAAGAACGGTTCTTGGCTCAGCGTGGCCGTGCTGATGTCGTGGCAGTCACTGATGGCATGTAGGTACTGAACGAAAAGACCGTTGAAGAAAAGTACTTCATGAGTCGGAGAGAAGAAGCATACTCCTTCGCGAGAATAGAGTATGTGCTGCGACAGGCGTTCCCGCTCGTGGTCGATCGCTAAAGTCTTCTCCCGAAGGTCGCGATAGTTTCGTGCGATCTTGCGACTGATCTCGCCCAACTCATCGTCGGGAAATACCTGTTCGTCCCCTGCCATGGCAGGCGTGACGGCCAGATCGCGCAGGTGTCTGATGGTTTGACTCATGGACTTAGCCACGCCGCTGATGAGCAGGAGCGTAACGAGTAGAAGCGCCATCGCCCAATATAGAAAGGGCGTATCTCCTTGCAACTGGTAGCGCACTTCTGTATCATAGGGGAGTGCCACGCGTACGAAACGAGAGCCTATTTTTTCTGCCAGATAGAGGTATTTGATGCCGTCGGTATGTGAGGTGCGAATATCGCTCCCGTAGGGATGACGGGAGGCTGCTACGATCTCGGCTCGAGCCGCGTGGTTCTCCATTCGGGCGGATGCTCCGACATTGTCGAACAGAACCGATCCGTTTAGATCAATCAGGCTGACGCGTATCGTTCGGGGGAGGAGCGGGAGGATGGAGCCAAGCCGTCCGCTGTACTCCGTGGTCGTATCGGGAGCAGCCTTGTCGATCATGTGGATGTATCCGGCCAATTGATCCTCGAGAGCCTGCTTCTTGATCGTGCGCTGTCGCCATTGTCCGATCAGAATCACTCCTGCAAAGAAAAGCAGGAAGACACACCCGAAGCGGATGAAGAGCTTGCCCCTGTAGTTCAGTCGCATACGGAGGAGGGATTGAACCGATAGCCATAGCCCGACCGATTGGTGAGCATCGGAGCGCATACGCCGAGCTTCTTCCGAAGGCGGGTGATGTGCACATCGACGGTTCGTTCGGTTATATAAGGCGTTTCGCTCCAGACCTTATCGATAATCTCACTGCGAGACAGCACCCTGTCGGAGGAGCGAACGAGCAGGACGAGCAGCTCCATCTCCGTCTTGGTCAATTGCACCGGCTTGCCAGCCACGAAGACCTCTTTGGTCTCCGGATTGATCTGCAGTTCTCCACAAACGATCTGATGAGAAGAGACCAGACGCTCTTCTGCTCCTCCGGATGCTCTTCGCAGAACGGCACGGACGCGTGCCACGACCTCTTTGATGGAGAAGGGTTTGGCGATGTAGTCGTCCCCCCCGACAGAAAAGCCCGTGAGCATATCGTTCTCAGTATCCTTAGCGGTCAGGAATATGATCGGTGTGGCATCACGTCTGGCACGGAGCGTCTCGGCCATTTTGTAGCCCGACATTTCTCCCATCATCACATCCAGCAGAATCAGATCGAAAGGGATCGAAAGGGTGATCAAGGCCTCTTCGGCCGAATGAGCGCTACAAACCTCGAAGCCTTCGCTGCGGAGGTTGTAAGCCAGTATCTCACAGATACTGTGATCGTCGTCCACGATGAGAATCTTATGTGCCATTGTCACAGATATTTCTGATACCAAAGATATGTAATTACTTCGTGCGAAGGAGATGCTGCAGGCGAGTCGGGGAGATGTGTGTCGCGAAGCATTCTCAGAAAATGGGGCGGAGAATTGACCAAAATACGCGCCGCAATCAAGCGAGAACTTGCGTCATTTCTTTTTTGTTTTGGCGCCATTTAGAAAAAAAATATGCGCCAAATCGAAAAACTTTTGGCGCGACTTTGTCTCGGCACTAAGGAACTATTCGAAGAAAGGGTATTAGGGTGAGGATGAAAGGTAAGTAAATGGAAATGAGAGCGATTTGCGCCATATCTCGGTGGTTTGCACAGAGGGGTAAAGTGCAGAAAGCGTGGATTTATGCAGAAGTTCCGTTACCAAATCGTCAGTCCATTCTTTGGATGGTAACGAAGAGGTAGGAGAAGGTAACCGACAGAAGAGTATTCGGTAACTCATCTTTCTGTAATTACGGTGCTTATGCTTTGTGTTACAATGTTTTGCATAGCTGAGAACGCTTCGGTAACGGGTAACTTTGCCCATAAAAAAAGAAGCGTATGCAAACAGACAAATTCAAGGTGTTGCTCTACCTGAAAAAGAGCGGATTGGACAAGTCGGGGCACGCCCCGATAATGGGACGCATAACCTACGGGCGAACCATCGCCCAATTCAGTTGTAAGCTCTCGTGCGACCCGAAGTTGTGGAACGCTCGTGAGAGCAGATTGAACGGAAAGAGCAGTGAAGCGGTGACAACGAATGGCAAGTTGGAACGCTTGCTCCTTTCGGTACAGTCGGCTTATAGAGTTCTTTGTGAGCGAGGGATTGTCTTTACAGCGACAGACATCAAAGAGCAGCTCCAAGGAAGTATGCAAACTCAAATCACCTTCTTGGAGCGATACGACCGAATGGTCAAGGAGATGGAGCAAAAGGTGGGTATAGAAATAAAGGCGACGACTTTAAACAATTACTATACAACTCGTAAGCACTTGCAAGCCTTTATCTGTGAGAAGTATCACACGGCAGATATTTCTTTCGGACAGATGGAAGAAGATCTCTTGGAATGCTTGCAGCACTACTCTGTCGGAAAGTTGGGACATTCGCAAGCCTATTATCGTAAGATGGCATTGGCGGTGAAGAAAGTCTGTCGGTTGGCACATCGTGAGGGCTTGACAGAGCGACAATTGTTCGCTCACGTACAGATAGAACGAGGAGAGAACAAACAACCTCGTGCATTGGACAGAGCTTCATTAGACAAGTTGCAAGCCTTAACTTTTGAACCTTATGAAGTGGAGTTGGCGACCGTTCGCAATCTCTTTCTTTTCTCTTGTTATACGGGGGTCGCCTATTGCGATATGGTCGCCCTTAATAGGGAACATCTCTTTACGGATGATGAAGGGGCATTGTGGCTGAAGTTTCGCAGGCAAAAGACCGATATGCTTTGCCGAGTGAAGCTCCTATCCGAAGCGGTTCGTATGATAGAGCGGTATCAGTCCGAGGAGCGCAACACTCTTTTTGCGCCTATTACTTATTCAGCTTATCTCGTTCAGCTCAAAGCCCTGCAACTTCGGGCTGGTATCTCTATTCCCCTTTCGGCACATGTCGGTCGCCACACTTTTGCGACCTTGATTACCTTGGAACGTGGCGTTCCCATCGAAACGGTGAGCCGAATGTTGGGACATAGCAGCATCCAAACGACCGAGCGATACGCCCACGTCACCCCGAAAAAGCTCTTCGATGAGTTCGAGCGATTTCTCTCTTTCACCGAAGATTTACAACTCTCTTTGTGACATTCAAGAATATGCCCTCAAAAGCACCTAAGCTTTTCCGAGAAAGCAATAAAGCTTTTGCCCGAAAGCTTAGGAGCTTTGAGAGGTAAAGTTATTACCATTCATACAGCAGACGAAAAGATTATGCGCAGTACATTCAAAATCCTATTCTATATCAATAAGAACAAGACCAAAACGGACGGCACAACGGCAATCCTTTGTCGTATTACGATTGATG
>NZ_QEKY01000008.1 GCF_003096695.1 Porphyromonas loveana
GTCTTCATGCGGTCGCCGCGGTGGATATCCAGCAATTGGCAGGCCGGCCCCATGCCGTGCGTGGCATAGACGTCGCCGCGAAACTCACGATTGTAGTCCAGACGCCAGTTGTTGTGGTAGTAGGGCCAGAAGTCTTCGAGGTTGTGGATGTAAGCACCTTCGGCATGGAGGATCTCACCAAACAGACCCTGCTGAGCCATGTTGAGGGTCGTCAGCTCGAAGTAGTCGTAAACGCAGTTCTCCAGCTGGATGCAGTGCTTGCGCGTACGCTCCGAGGTGTCAATGAGTTTCCATATCTCGTCCAAAGTCATGGCAGCCGGCACTTCGATGGCGGCATGCTTGCCATGCTCCATGGCATAGACACCCATCTCGGCATGATTCTTCCAGTCCGTGACGATATAAACGAGGTCGATATCGGGACGTTCGCACAACTTCTTCCATGCATCGGGGCTGCCGGAATAGGCTGCGGCCTTGGGGAGTCCCGCCTTGACGAGGATCTCTTGTGTCTTCTCCACCCTGTCCGGCTCGATGTCACAGAGTGCCACGATCTGAGCCCCGGGAATGTGGACAAAACGCTCCACGGCACCCGGGCCGCGCATACCGAGGCCAATAATGCCGATGCGCACAGTCTCCATCTTGGGAGTGGTCAATTGCAAAACGTCCTGCTGCCCGGCAGGGCGTGCGGGAGTCTCTACAGTGATGGGAGCATATCCCACGGCGGGCTTCTGTGCATGGAGTACGGAGCCTACAGCCACGGCCAAAATCACACAGAGTGTACCAAAAATTTTATGTATCATACTTCGTTAGATTTTCTTGCGTGACAAAGATACGTCTAAGTAATGCAACAACAAACAGACTACGCAGCTGCGTTTCCCTTACAGAAATCGCAATAACAAACTCTATTACAGCGAGTTTTTGACTTTTCTCACAGGTACGCAAAGCAAAAAAACGGAGTTTTCACGTTCGTGGACACATATGCAGAAGCAAAAAACGGAGTTGGTGTGTTAGTATTGAGTTTTTTTTTGTATTCTGAGAACTGTTTTATGATCACTTTATGGAAAACCGAAGAACCCCAACCCGTCATTTTGACAAAAAATCGCCCAATACGAAAATTTCACCACGATTTAGTTGTTTTTTTGCGACAAATTGTACAACTTTATGGCACACAACAATACTAACCCCAAAAAGTTTCTGAGAATGAAAGAACGTACACATACTTTCTCTCTTCCAAGTGACAGTTGCTTCTTTATCGAGAATGAAGAAACAATTCAGGCAATGCGTTCAATCCTCCATAAAGATGGGAATCCACTTTTCGTTTGATGAAGGGAGGGACTTATTGCTTTGAAAGTTCATTTTCCCTTAATCATCAAAGAATAAAGTTTTGGCGAATATACTTGTCAGCTTTTCCGTCCCTCAAAGCATAAAATTAGGTATTGACAACCTATTCGCCACCCTTCTATATTATTAACGCGAAATGTTTGGATACGATGCATCCAAACATTTCATAGACATCTGTAAAAATGAAAAGAAAAACGGTTATTTTGTTTGTGGCAGCCATGTCGCTGCTGTCTGTAGCCATGCCCGTTGCAGCACAGCAAACCTCTCCGATTAAGGCCGACGATGTGGTTTCGGTGTGTAGCCCACAGATCCCCATGGCAGTTGTAGGCAATAAGTGGAATGTCTTAGGGCGAAGTGGTATTGCTGGTATGCCCGATGAGATGCTTGACATGTACACTTACGAGTACAAGGCAGAGGGCACAGCCTCTTTTAATGGGAAAGAATATGTATTGATCACGGGTAGCACTACCGCAACCAATGTTCCTCCTGCTTATCCCGTTTACCTGTGTGAGGATATGGAGACAGGGATTGTGTACAAGTTGGTTGATGGAGAGGAACGCTTGATGTTCGACTATAATCTCAAAGAGGGAGATACCTTCGATACATTCTGCGGACTTGTCAATGAAATAGAAGGTGTTGTTTACTCCGTCTCAAAGATTGAGCAGCAACAGATTGCAGGCATGATGCGTCGCGTGTACACGATACAAGCGATACTGCCCGATTTTGGCAAGGCTCATATCGGACAATATACTTGGATTGAAGGTATTGGTGGGTCAGAAGGCTTTTATCTCACTCCGATAGCTCCCGGGTCTATTCCTCAAGAGCTAATCTGCTTTGCGGATACCGAAGGCCATCAATATGTAAAATACCCTGACCAAGGCTGCAACATCTACCAAAATTCGCTCCACGGCATCACGACAGCCAATGAGGTGCGGGTATATGCAGAGTCGGGAAAGATTCGTGTTGTTTGTCCTGCCTCTGCAGCAAGCAATACGGTGAAGGTGTACACTGTTGGAGGAGAATTGCTCAGTCAGGTCGTTTCTTCATCGTCAGAAATTGTGATCACGTTGCCGAAGGAGTATACTCAAGAATTTTTGATCGTGAATGTGAATAATAAGTACAACACAAAAGTCAATCTGAAATGAAAAGATTATTTAACTTCATTAGTAGTTCCATTGTTCTTTCCCCGGAAAGTATCTGCTCGTTATGCTTGTAAATAACAATGTTGTTTCTGGCAAACTATTTGACAAAGAATAATCTGCCATGAGGGACGAAGCATCTAAGTAAAGGATTTATCCTGTTTATATGAACGGTGCCAAAGAGGGAAGTACCCTTTTTGGCACTGTTCTTTGTTTGAGCATCAAGTCCCATGAATTCAACATCTTACACAAAAGACATCTCACAAAAAAACAGAGAACAAACTCAGACTCCTTTTTGGCAGTTTCCAACTTTTCTCTACTTTTGCATCGGCTAAAGCTCATAGCCACTCGGCCAAGTGTCGAGGTTATATTGAATTGGATTGTGCACGCACATATATCTTTTAGAGGTGATAAAGACCATGAGAAGTATGTTCGTCCGGAATTTTCCTAAGGCTTTGGCCGCGGGAGATTCGCATCAGTAGTTTTTTGGGGTTAGGTTTCGATCCGGTGGAATAGGTTTTGATGAGACTATTCCCGAGGTTGCAGCCACATAAGAGTCGGGCGGAAAACACATAGCCGGCTCTTCCGACCACGAAACTAAGGGATACGCTGCCCTGCGCAGAACATCCGGACTGCCCCGTTGCTCCATTCGATGTAGATAGAACCCGTGCTACGCCTCAGGGAGACTATGGCTTTGCCGTAATAACAACTTAAATTAATTTAATTCTAAAAAGGATGAAGACAAAATCATTCTCCAAAAGCAAGCTCCGCAACTTGGAGCACTTTCAGTTTGCACAGAACGTGCTGAATCTCTGTCGTGAAGCTAACATCGGAAAGCTCAACGCCGTACTCACTCCGCTTGAAAAAGCACTGAAGGAAGAGGACCTCCTGCTCAATCCGGAGCGGAAGGATCCGCATACACAAGAGCTGGCGCGCCTCGACTACGAGCGTGGCAACGCTTGGCGCATGATCGCCCTCAGGGTGCAGGCCGACCGACTAAGCAAAAAGGCGGATGTGGCATCTGCCGCTCGCCTTGTAAACGACGTACTCGGCCGTTATCCGCGACTGATCCACCGACCTTATTCGCAAGAGACGGGCGGCACCACCAATCTGGTGACCGACCTGCGTAGCACAGCCATCACTCCCGCAGTGCAGAAGCTGGGGCTGAAAGAGCTGATAGACAACCTCGATGCCATCAACAAGGCCTTCCAGACGCTCTACCTCCAACGACTAAAATCGGTCTCTTACGAGGCGGGTCCGGACATCCGCCAACGGCGCACAGAAACGGACGGCACAATCCAAGCCGTCACCGACAGAATGGATGCTCTGCACAATCTGGAGGCGAGCGAAGCGATCAAGCAGTTGATCATGGTGTACAACAACCTCGTCATCAAGCAGAATCGTGAGCTGGCTCGTCGCAAAGCCTACGGCAGAGTAGCCACAGCGAATCGCCGTGCCGCCATCGAGGAGCTGCTCCGCCCCGTGCTGCCGGCACTCATCACCGACGAGGGGATGACAGTGGCTTTCGCCGGACGCACGTTGGGCACGGGTAAGAATCGCCACTACCTCATCACCTTCTATATGGACGGTGCAGAAGTGGACGACCGCTGGTATCGTATCGAGGAGGAAAAGCTCGTCCACGTCCCCGAAGATCAGCTCCCCAAGCCGAAGAAAAAGAAGAAACCCGCAAGCGACTTCCTCTCTGTTCCGACAGAGGAGACAACTCCGACACCTCCCGCACAAGGCGGTGGTAGCAGCGGCAACCCTGGCAGTGGCGGAGAGGGAAGCATAGGCGGCGGTCTGTAAGCCACACATTTTCAACAAACAAGAGAGCATCCGAGCAATTCGGGTGCTCTCTTTGCATATACGAGGTGCGCCCCTACAGGGCTCACGCATTTTTTCCATGCCTGCAAGCAAAAATGTTGAATGTTGATTTTGACAAATGACAAATGTTGTCTGCCAACTTCATTTCGTATCATCCTTATACACAGAAAGTTCATCGACTACAATGTAAAATGTGTACTTTTGCCCATGACAAATACAAGTAAACAATGGAGATGGATAAAATAGAACTATTCATACCGAGTTTTGACAGCGAGTTATCAGCCCATATTCTGGAGCTGGAACACTTGCGCAGATTACGTATTGCATCAACAACGCACCCTCTGGTCTTTTTGCAACTCAAGCGGCTATTCCACACCTTGGAAAGCGTTGGATCGGCACGTATAGAGGGGAATAACACCACATTGGCCGAATACTTGGAGATGCAAGAAGACCACGAAACCCACACGAAGAAGAACGAGAATTACATAGAGATACAAAATATCGAACAAGCACTTGAATATATAGAAGCCTGCGGAACAGATCGGCCCATTGACGAAATGTTTCTGCGCGAACTTCACGCAATCGTGGTGAAAGACCTATCCACAGGAACAGGCGGAGAGGGAGATCGCCATGCAGGCTCTTACCGTAAGATCAACGTACAGATTAGCGGCTCGAAGCACACACCTCCCGATGCACTTCGTGTCCCGGAGATGATGCAAGGGCTTCTTGAATTTATCAACAAGGAAAATAAGCCTCAATTTGATTTAATCAAGATGGCACAGGCACACCATCGTTTCGTGTGGATACACCCCTTTGGCAATGGCAATGGGCGCACTGTCCGCCTATTCACCTACGCCATGCTCATACGTGCCGGATTTAGAGTGAACATTGCGGGGCGAATCGTAAATCCGACAGCCATTTTTTGTTCAAATCGTGATGAATACTACCGTTATTTGAGCGAAGCTGACAAGGGGACAGACGAAGGCATGGAGAGTTGGTGTACCTACGTCCTATCGGGATTGCTTGAAGAAATCAAAAAAGTGGATCAGCTTTGTGACTACGAATACCTGCGGACATCTATTCTCTTACCGGCGATAGAAGATGCCAAAAAGAACGGACGCCTTTCACAAGAAACAGCAGATGTACTGACCATTGTCGCAAAAAAACAAGTGATAAAGAGCGGAGACCTGAAGCCCATCTATCCGGAAGCAACAGCTACGACCATCTCCCGCAAAGTACAGGCAATGATACAAGAGGGACTACTTGCTCCGGAAAAGGAGCATGGGCGCAGTTATATTCTTTCGTTTGCAAATCGATATATGATGCCATCAATAACGAAGATGCTCTCTGCGCAAGGATTCTTACCCAATACACTATAATCAAGCCGAAGAAGAGGGCAGCATTGAAAAGCATGAAACGAGCTCGGCCACAGACGTTTCTTCATGGATTCGCCTTGGTATTGCTCTTATATGCGAAATGCGCAGGGAAAGAGAGGGCGATTTCATTATCTTTGTTACTATGAAATCATTTGCAGAGTTAATAGAGAATCGTCGCTCCATCCGCCAGTTCTCATCAGAACCACTCGCAGCTGAAGACGTACAAGCACTGCTGACGGCTGCGCTCCGTGCTCCCTCGGGCAAGAACAGACAGCTTACCCAATATATCCTCGTAGAGGAGAAAGACAAACTGTTGGCGCTGAGTATGATGAAAGAACACGGCTCCCAATTTCTGGCCGGCGCAGCTCTCGCCATCGTGGTGCTCGGATCGCCCCTGCTGACTGTGCGTTGGCAAGAAGATGCCGCCATCGCCGCCACCTATATCCAGCTCCAAGCGGAAGACTTGGGACTGGGGAGCTGTTGGTGTCATGTGTTCGGCTCCATCACTCCGAACGGGCAAGAAGCTACGCAATATGTGCGCAACACGCTGAACATCCCGTACCAACAGGAAGTGCTGTGCATCATCGGCGTGGGACGGAAGGGCGAACACAAAGAGCCTCGCCCCGAGAGCGAACTCAAGTGGGAGAACGTATTCATAGGTGAATATCCCGACTGGGAAGCTGCTCCACATGACTGACAGCATCGTGAAAAGCGACACTCCCATCCGGATAGTCCTCATCGGCAGTGGCAATCTGGCTACGCAGACGGCTTTGGCGCTGAGCGAAGCAGGACATCCGCCCGTGCAGGTATGGAGCCGCAGGCAGGCGAATGCCGAACAATTGGCAACCATGCTCCCGCAAGCAACGGCTACGGACAACATGGGGGAGCTGCTATGCGATGCCGATCTATATCTCCTCGCGGTGAGCGACCATGCACTTGCTTCCGTGGCGGCATCCATGCCTGTCACTCAAGGGGTGTGGGCACACACAGCCGGCAGCATCCCGCTGAGTGTCTTGGTGCCGCATCATGCGGCCGCAGGGGTGTTCTACCCGCTACAGACATTCAGCCGTGAACGCAGGGTGGACTATATGTCCATACCTATATATATAGAGGGCAGCAACGAGACGGTGACGACTCTGCTGGAAACAGTGGGGCAGAGCATCAGCCGCGAAGTGCACCGCACGACCTCAGAGCAACGGCTCTATCTCCACCTCGCAGCCGTCTGGGCCTGCAACTTCACCAATCATCTCTATGCCCTCAGCGAACAACTGCTGCAGGAGCATGGTCTGCCACGGCAGGCACTGGCTCCGCTCATCGCAGAAACTGCTGCAAAGGTGCAGACGATGTCGGCGCAAGAAGCTCAGACAGGTCCGGCCAAACGAAACGACACGAATGTGCTGCAAAAGCATCTCGATCTCCTGGCGGATCATCCCGACAGGTTAGAGCTTTATCGAGCACTCAGCGACAGCATCATACGCATGTATCACCAAGAAGACTAACGACACACTCCCCTATCCTATGAGTAGCATCCCATTCGATCTGAAAACTATACGAGGTTTTATCTTCGACGTTGACGGCGTCATCAGTCACACGGTCTCGGCCATGGATGCCGAAGGCCAACCCATGCGCACGATGAACGTGAAAGACGGCTACGCCATGCAATATGCGGTAAAGCAAGGTTTCCTCCTCGGCATCATCACGGGGGGCTTTAGCCCTGCCATCGCCAAACGTGCCGAATACTTGGGCATCAAGCACGTCTATATGCGCTCGTCCAACAAAGTGGAACAGCTGGAGCATCTCTTGCAAGAGACGGGACTCAAGCTCGAAGAGGTGGTGTACATAGGCGACGACATCCCCGACTTGCCCGTGATGCAGCGAGTGGGACTCCCCGTGGCTCCGTCGGATGCTGTGGCGGAGATCAAGCAGGTGGCAAAGTACATATCGCACTGCCGTGGTGGCGAAGGCGTCGTCCGCGACGTTATCGAACAGACGCTCAAAGCACAGGGATGTTGGGCTCAGGGAAACGGATTCGGCTGGTAGTCGACAAAAAGGCTCAAGACATAACAGAACAAGAAGAATATGCTGAATCACCTCAAGCAATACGACATCATTCTCGGCTCACAGTCGCCACGCAGGAAAGAACTCTTGTCAGGGCTTGACCTCCCCTTCGTACAAAAAGTCATGCCGGACATCGTGGAAGAATATCCGGCCGAGCTGCCACTGACCGAAGTGCCCCTTTATCTGGCACAGACAAAGGCCGAAGCCTACCGCGCCAAAGGCCTGATGCAGGAGAATACGCTGCTGATCACTGCCGATACGGTGGTCATCGTCGAGGATATGATACTGGGCAAACCACGAGACAAAGAGGATGCCCACCGCATGCTCCGCACGCTGAGCGGACAGACGCATCAGGTGGTCACAGGTGTGTGCATCAGCCTTTTGTCGGGGAAGAAAGCTTTCTCTTGCTCCAGTATGGTCACCTTCGCCCAATTGAGCGACGAGGAGATCGACTATTACCTCCACCGCTACCGCCCATACGACAAGGCAGGCTCCTACGGAATACAAGAATGGATCGGTTATATAGCGATCCAGCGAGTGGAAGGATCGTTCTACAACGTCATGGGACTTCCCGTGCATTTGCTGTATAATGAGCTAAAGGCCTTTGGCAAATCCAATTAAAATCTCTATATTTGCACCCCGAAGTGTAGACAACTAACAAATCAACATAAAGAACAATGAAAAGAACATTTCAACCCTCTAATCGCAAGAGAGTGAACAAGCATGGCTTTCGTTCTCGTATGGCAACGGCGAACGGCCGTCGCGTGCTGGCTGCCCGTCGCGCAAAAGGTCGTGCTAAGCTGACCGTTTCTGACGAATACGTAGGCTAATCTCTTCGGTTCGGTACGACTCCCCCGCTCTGCGTCCGGAAATATATCCGCTCCGAACACGCAGTATAATAAGAGGAGCTACTCATCAAGAGGCTGTACTCATGGTCGAAAGACTGAGTACAGCTTTTTTCTTTGGGGCTTCCTACACTTATCGGTGTATATCATGCAGCGTTGAGAGGACTCGGATTGATTGGACAAAACGGGGATGATAGGTGATAAGGGATTGCCCTCAAAAGAACGGGGCTGCATCAAGAGAAAGAATCTACTCAACACAGCCCTGCTGGCTATTGGAATTGTGCGACCGAGGTTAAACCTCGTAATCGACGCAGGCGCGTGCCACCTTGAAAGGAGCGATAAGCTTACGCACCACCTCCATATGGGCGGGGTGATCGGCGTAAGCCTTCACATCGGACAGGCTGTCGAGGTCTGCCTCCAACAAGAAGTCGTACTCCTCGGAAGAATTGACGTTGAGGAATACCCGCATGTCGTGGAGCGGCTCGATAAGAGGCGTAAGCGCCTCGAGTGCTTCCTTTATTTTCTGCAAATGGGTGGTTTTGGCCTCGGCTGTTTCAAATTCTGCCAGCCGAAACATCACGATATGCTTGATCATCTGAGTAATGTATTAGAGTTTTTCCGTGAGTAATTCGTCATCGATATGCGAATCCTTGTAGCCAAGGAAGTATAGGATGCCGTCGAGTCCGACAGTGGAGAGGCTCTGTTGTGCAGTAGCTTTGACTTTCGGTTTGGCATGGAAGGCGATACCAAGGCCGGCCAATCCGATCATGGGCAAGTCGTTGGCTCCGTCACCTACGGCAACAGTCTGCATCAGGTCGATCTTTTCTACTTGGGCGATCAGCTTGAGGAGCTCGGCTTTGCGACGACCATCTACCACTTCACCCACATATCTGCCGGTGAGTTTGCCATCCTTGACTTCCAATTCGTTGGCATAGACATAGTCGATTCCGAACTTCTTGGCCAAATAATTGCCGAAGTACATGAATCCGCCCGAAAGGATAGCGATCTTAAAGCCTACCATCTTGAGAAGTTTCATCAGTCGCTCCACACCCTCCGTAATAGGCAGACTCTCGGCTATCTCCTGCATGACAGAGACGTCAAGCCCCTTGAGCAAGGCAACGCGCTGGCGGAAACTATCGGTAAAGTCGATCTCGCCACGCATGGCTCTCTCGGTAATGGCTTTCACTTGATCACCCACTCCGGCGCGAATGGCCAATTCGTCTATCACCTCCGTCTGGATGAGGGTGGAGTCCATATCGAAACAGATGAGCCTGCGCATACGACGGAACATACTCTCTCGCTGGAAAGAGATATCCATATTCAGCTCGGAGGCCATCTCCATAAAGCGACGCTGCAACTGCTCGACATCGTGGGGCGTACCACGCATGGAGAACTCGACGCTCGCCTTGGGCATACGATCTGTTTCGTTGAGCGGAATACGTCCCGTCAGACGTTTGATGTCGTCGATGTTCAGCCCCTGCTCGGCACTGGCAAGAGCAATGCCGGCTATCATCTCTGCCGTGATCTTGCGTGCCACGATGGTAATGATGTAGCGATTCTTGCCCTGCATTCCGACCCAATTGCTATAAGCCTCTTCGGTGATGGGTTCGAAACGAATGGTGACATCCAGTTCGTAACTTTTGAAAAGAAGATCTTTGAGGATGGAACCGGATTCTCTCTCATCGGTCTGGAAAAGAATACCGAGGGATAGATTGTTGTGAATGTCAGCCTGACCTATATCCAAAATGAATGCGTTGTGTCTAGCCAAAATAGAAGTTAGTTCGGCTGTAACACCCGGTTTGTCGATACCGTGTATATTGGCTAAGATGAGTTTACGAGGTTTACTGCTCATAAGAAAGATTTTTTTAATGATTAATGAATGTGTGGTAGGAGATGAATACGCTCTCGTGTCTCTTATTTAAGTGTCAGCTTGATGCGGAAGGTCTTGTCGGCAGCCTTCACCTCGGCAATGTACATGCCACGGGGCAGCGTAGCCACGCCGATAACGGCAAGATCACCGGTGAGAGCCATGCTCCGAACAACCCTACCGTTCAGATCGTAGAGCGTAAGATGCAGGAGCTGTGCCCCTTCGATGCGTACTACATCTGTAGCCGGATTGGGATAAAAACCGATGCGAGCATCCACTGTAATGTCGGCAACTGAGGTACCACCCTGCATATCGGTGTAGAAGTAGCTCTGATCAATGCTGCGCGGGTCACTACTCTTGCCAAACATATGGGTTGTGTGCTTGGTGCGCATATTCCGCATAAGATCGGGATGTATTGGGTGCAGGAAATCTTCGTGCGTGGGGAAGAGTACCGAGGCGGCGGGGATAGAAGTATCGTATTCGAAGTCTTGGGCATAGTCGGGCGTACCATGAAGATCCACTTCCCAACGAATGCAATTGCGATTGGCATCGTAGGTGTAGCGGTGTACAAACTGCTCTACCCACATATTTTCATCCGCAACGAATATGCTATCGCGCAGTTCTACGGGATCGCCGGCCGCATTGCGGGTATAAGCCTGTCTTCCGGTCTCCAAGAAAGGAGCATAGGGTCCCTCCTGCGTCATGATGATGACGCTCGCGAGTTTGTTGTTTTCATAGGTATAAGTATGACTTTCGAGATAGCCGTCAATGGTCTCGATCGTCATTTCAAAAGGAGAAGTCGCACCGCAACCGTAGTAGTAATTGACAGTCTTGATTATCTCTTCGCTTTCGAGCGATTTTCTCGTGCTGCGGATGAGCAGATTGCCCTGAACATACAGATAGTCCTCTACCGAGAAAAGCTCCAACGCGTTCGTGGTCGGATTGACTGAATAGAAACGCACCTGCGAGAGACGACCGTTTTCATCGTAGAAGAGGGAGTCCACGGACTGAATCTGCTCCCCCTTCGAATGACTAATGGCCGTAGGAGTTACATCGTTCACATAAGAATAGTCGTACGTATCCTGATCATCGGACGATGCGATGCGATCCAGTCTATAACGGACGTTATTACCAGACTGCGCTTGCAATGTCTCTACTGTCGCGCAAACAGCCAACATAAGGAGAAAGGAGAGGAGTATTCGTTTCATCTGTTCTGTGTTTTAATTATTAATCCGAGCAAATATAATATTTCGGACGGTAATACGCGCCATAATAATACAGAAAGGCCTGACTCTTAAGTCAAACGCTCCGCACAAAACCGTCGTCGGACTCGTGCGGAGCGTCATAAAGAGTGAAAGCGGGCTTATAGCAGGAGGAGCTTCGTCCGGATCACATCGGTTTTTGATCTCACCTCTGCCACATAAAGGCCGCGGGGCAACGTTGCAACGCCAATGACGGCCATGTCGCCCGAAAGCGCCACGGACTTCACCTCACGACCGGCTGCATCGTAGAGCGTGAGACTCACAAGCTGAGCACCTTCGACACGAAGGAAATCACTTGCGGGACGCGGATAGATAGTAAGACCTTGTTCCGCCAAAGTCTCCGCTGTGCCATTGGTCTGGATCTTGGTATAGAAATAGTTGTAGTCGCACACTTCGGTCAGTCCATCTCCCATATTGAAGAAATAGGTCTGCTTTGTGCGCATATTGGTCATAAAGTCCGGTAGAATCGGGCGGAAATAATCCTCATAGGTTGGGAAAATCACCGACGAAACAGCTACCGCATCGTCATACTGGAATGCGTTGGCCAACTTGGGAACGCCAAAGTCCTTACGCTCCCATCGCGTACAATTGTGCTTGTCGTCGTAGGTATAGAGGTGCGTGTACATCTCCACCCATTTGTCTTGGAGAGCCAGATAGACGCTGTCGCGCAGGACCACGGCGTCTCCGTTGTCGTCGAACTCGTAAACCATCCGCCCCGCTTCCACCAAGGGGCTGTCGGCATTGTTCTGTGAGAAGACGTTGATCCGCGCCAACTTCCCCGCACCGTTGTAGAAGTGCTTGTGGTGCATGGTGTATCCGTCCTTCGATTGGTAAGTGATCTCATCCGGCTGCTGGTTGGCTCCATTATATATATAGGTGATCGTTTTTTCCACCACATCCGTCGCGAGCGACTTTCGTTCCTTGCGGATATGGAGTCTGCCGTTGGCGTCATAGGAATAGTCCTCCACACGCATGAGATCGAATGCGTTGGTGTTCATGTTGATCGAATAGTTGCGCACCTGCGTCATTCGTCCGTCTCGGTCATAGAAGAGAGAGTCTTTGTTGGTGATCATATCTCCCGATGAGGCCTGAATGAGTACGGGCACGTCATCGTTTTGGTAGAAGTAGTCGAATATCTCGCGCCCGTCCGGCACGCTTATTTTATCCAGGCGGTAACGAACCTCAGCTTTTGCTTGCACTTGCGTTTGAGCTTGCATCAGTCCCCCATACACCATCAGACCGCTGCAAAGCAGCCAAGTAGAAAAATGTTTCATTGCTTTCATTTTTATCATAGTGATTGGTAATAATTTTCCGACAAATATACACTCAAAAGCGATTGTAGGCCGTTTCTTGCTCCGTGCAGCGTGCAGGAAGCGATTGTAGGCCGTTTCTTGCTCCGCGCAGCGGTGCAGGAAGCGATTGTAGACTGTTTCTTGCTCCGCGCAGCATGCAGGAAGCGATTGTAGGCCGTTTCTTGCTCCGCGCAGCGTGCAGGAAGCGATTGTAGGCCGTTTCTTGCTCCGCGCAGCGTGCAGGAAGCGATTGTAGGCCGTTTCTTGCTCCGTGCGGCGGTGCAGGAGACCGGAAACGGGCGTTTCTACTCACATCAACGCACTATTTATCAGCAATTTACAGTCAGAAAAGGCATCTTTACCGCGTCCTGACCTCGAAGAGTGTGCAAAAAGAGAGAAACCCACTAATCCGGATAGGGATTAGCGGGTTTCTCACATTAAAAAGGGCTATTGTCGATTTATCCGATGCGGATTTTCTCCGTGCGAACAGCTTTGTCCGTGCGGATGCTGATCGTATAGATACCCTCGGGCATGGCCGAAAGATCGACAGAAGTGCTAACTGCATTGGGCACTGAGCGGAAAGCCGTACGACCATTCAGATCATAGAGAACCACCGTACGAATAGGGGCATCGGCCTTGATGTGGATGTGCTTCGCTTCGCTCTCGTGACGAATAAGGATACCAGTCTGAGCCACTACATCGGCGAGGTTGGTGTCCACGATTACCTCAATGTAGTTCTCCTCAACTTTGGTGTCGCTGCCTGTAGCATTGGTAGCCGTTAGGCGCACTGTGTAATGACCAGCCTTGGGGAAAGTGACGGTGGGATTCTGTTCCGTACTCAGTGCCGGTGTGCCGCCATCAAATCCCCAAAGCCAAGCAGTGGGGTTGTTCGTGGACAGGTCTTTGAACGTTACCGTCTCTCCTTCCTTGATCTTGCGGGGCGTTCCCTCGAAGTTGGCCACGGGTGCAGGCTGTACTGCGACTACCTCGATGTAGTTTTCTTCGGTCTTCGTGTTGCTGCCCGTAGCATTGGTAACGGTCAAGGTCACCTTATAGCTCCCTGCAGTGGCATAGGTAACGGTGGGGTTCTGCGCCGTACTCGTTGCCGGCGTACCGCCCTCGAAAACCCAGCTCCAGGAAGTAGGATTGTTCGTGGACAAATCTTTGAAGGACACACTCTCACCCTCTTTGATCTGACGGGGTGTACCTTCGAAGTTGGCCACAGGCGCAGGCACTGCATTGCCGAGGGCCACGTCCATCACCACCGTCTGACCATCAACGACTGTCACCTCACGGGTTGTCTCGGGATAGCCGTCTGCCTTGTACGTGAGCGTATAAGTGCCGGCCTTGATCGGACGAACATAGAAACCCGTAGAGGCATCGGAATAGACATCCGAATTGCGCTTGTCGTGGTTTTTTATCGTGATCAAACATTTCACCGGCTGACCCGTAGCTGCATCGGTCACCGTCCCTTGGATACCATACATAGCCTCTTCGATGAGATCCAACATGGCTTCCTTATTATAGTTCCAATACTTGGGGAGCTGAGAAGCTTGTACGAGCTTTGTGGAGCTGATCTCCAACGTGATCTCTCTGAGACGGTGGAAATAGTTGGCATTGTCCTGACGGCTGCCGGTGATCACATACCAGTCGGCACCATTGGTGATACCATTAGGTTCCACATCGCTCATATAGCTGGCCGTACCCGCTGCCTTACAAGTCGTGGCATAATTAAGGCTGATGTACTTGAACCATTCATCGTCGGCATGTCTTTCCTTCTTGTTGTCCCAAGGATAGTTTACCACCTCAGCTCCACCGTGTACATTCATACCCAACACGAAGTTATGCTGCGACTGAAAGTCCATATAGGCTTGCGTTTCGGGCTGCCAAGGCATTCCATCGGGGTGATCACCATGCACATCGTCCTTGAAGTTACGGTTCAAATCTATATTGTTGGCGTTGTAACGCGTAGCACCGTTTACAGAGTTATTACCCATCCTATATGTACCATCAGGATTGGTCAGCGGGCTAATCCAAACTTCAGTCTTGTCCAGAATATTCTTCACGCGCGGATCGGTCTCATAGTTGGAGAGCAGATAGTCGATGAGGCGCAACATCACGACGTAGCCTGTGGTCTCATCCCCGTGCATCGTGGATGTGAAGAACACTTTGGGCTTTTTGCCTGCATTCACAGAAGAAGTGAGACGACAAACCAGTAATTCACGATTCTTCACAGACTTGCCCACAGACGATGTGGTACAGAGCGAGGGATAGTTGGCCTGGAACTCATTCATCATGCTCACATATCCCTCATAAGTGGGATAGGTATTCCAATCATTCTTGGCCCCGGGACGATAGTCCATCATCTCGACCACTCGCTCCATAGACGGAGGCGTGAGGATGGTAGGCTTCATACCGTAACGGAGGAAAGCCTCGAATTCTTCCTCATTAGCATAGGCGATAACAGTACCGGTCTCGGCATTTACCTTGTCCACGGACATGATCTGTGCCAGCTCGGCAAGCACCTTTTTCTCGGGCATCTTGAAAGAAAAATAGGCTTCGCCTCGCTCCTCAAAGTTGAAATACTCCTTGGCTCGCTGCGCATGCATGCTGCCAAAAGAAGCCAGCAATGCAACGAAAACGCCAAGAATCAGAAAGATTCTTTTTTTCATAAATCAGATAATTATATTTGTTATTATGCTCTTTGTTAGTGGCTGTTTGCAGGAAAGGTCGGTCTGAATCTCACATTATGCCATGTCGAAGGAGATCTTCTTTTCGGGTTAGAGCCGACGACAAAGGTAAAAATATTCCTATCTGAGCATACACATTACAGACCTAAATTTATCTCCCCCGTCCCTATCTCTCAAAACGAAGGAAAGGGCGCAACCCAAGATGGTCACGCCCTTTGCCTGCTCGCGTCTATGAAAAGTAATAATCTGCTTTTTTCTTATGGTTTTCTCGGAACGGTGCGAAAGGAGGCCGACCGACTTACCTGATGCTCTCCAATGGCAGGCTTGCCATAGCAAACGAAGTCCGAGCTACCCGTCAATCTAATATCCAATCGTTCTATTACCGAAAGCTCGCCATCGCCACTGCCTCGGAAGGTTACTTCGGCTCGTCGGGCTGTCAGTTGGCGACAGCTGATGTCTCCGCTGCCGGCACTACTCAAAACGGCATGGAGCGTTTCGCCTCGCAAATTGACATCTCCGCTGCCATTGAGGCTGGCTCCCACACTTTGAGGTCTGCCGAGCGAGAGACTCACATCGCCACTACCCAATAGCGTGATGCGCACGTTTCCGCCCGTCATCACTTGCCCCTCGACATCACCACTGCCTTTGACATTCACGAGCAGATCTCCATCTATCGCAGCATCGGCAAAAGAAACATCGCCACTACCCGCCAAGCTCACCTCCAACGACGGTTGACGGAAGCCTCGGGCAAAATGCAAGTCGCCACTCCCTCTCAGCTCAGCCGAGCGCAAGACCGGAGTCGTCACCGTGATGCGCACCCCTCGGCGCGTGGAGAAGGAAGAGCCGGATTTATATTTGATCGTCAGCACTCCGCCCCTTACCATCGTTTCAACCAGTGGTAAGACATTGGCCTCAGCCTCGACGACTACACCTTGAGCCGAAGGACTTTGCTGCACCCTCACATCCATACTGCCCAGAGATACGATCCGGTCGAAACGACCTACCTGACGCTGCTCACGTTGCATACGTCCGTTACCTTTAACACCCCTCATAGAGAGTGTTTCGGCCGAAGCGACACCGATGCCTGCGACCATGATGAGAAGGAAAAGAAATCTTTTTGTCCACATAGCGATTCTCGTTTTTTGAATGATGTACTACACCTATAAGACGTACAAGTCGCCGAAATGTTACATCCTATGCTGCAATTGCGCCACAATTTATCCTATAGAAGGAAGAATTACCCTCCTTCCATACCGCTTTATGGCTCCAACCGCCACCCCTCTTCACCATGATAAATCATCTGTCGGGTCATGCCCCCGTCAATGCAAATGTTCTCTCCTGTGATAAAGCCCGCCTTGTCCGAACAGAGGAAAAGAACTGTATGGGCAATATCATGCGGACTCCCCACACGACCAACGGGATGCTGATCTGCATCGGCGCCCTCATAAGCAGCACCTGTTGTATCGATCCAACCCGGAGAAATAGAATTGACTCGGGCTTTACCCGCCAAACTGACCGCCAAAGCGTGCGTAAGCGCAGCGATGCCACCTTTGGCGGCTGTGTAACTCTCCGTCTGTGGCATACTCATACGGTCGCGCGAAGAGGAGATATTGACGATGCAGGCTCCTCTGTCAAAATGCGGCGAAAGGAGTTTTGTCAAATAAAACGGAGCCGTAACGCCTACGCTCAAGGCGTACTCGAACTCTTCGTACGTGCATTCATCAATACCCTTCATTATGGGAAGGGCGTTGTTGATGAGGTAGTCCACCCTGCCATATTTTGCAACCACATAAGCCGCAAATTCCTCAAGCGAAGCTTTGCGGGAGAGATCACCCACGAAGTGAGCACCCTCTTGTTTGTCGATGATACAGACGTGTGCACCCTCTTTCTGAAATTCCTCGGCGACACATTTCCCGATGCCCTGCGCTCCGCCCGTGATCACCACGACTTTATTCTCAAACGCTTTCATCTCAATAGCATGCTAATCCTTACAAATCTTTGAGCAGGCCATTCTCATCGTATTCGAACATCGGGCCCCATGCCACTTCCCAATAGTATCCGTCAAGATCGGAGAAATAGGCATGATAGCCTCCCCAAAAAGTTTCTACCGGTTCTTTTACAATTCTGCCACCTGCCTTACGGATCTTTTCAATAACCTCATTTACCTCCTCGCGCCTTTCCACATTGTATGCGAGCGTAATTCCGGCAAAGCCCTCGGCAACTTTAGGCGGATTTGTCTCGCTAATGTCTTGGGGCAACAGGTCAAGAGGATAAAGTTCGAACTTCGTACCGGGTGTATTGAAAAATACGACATTCGGTTCATCACCGGTTTCGTTGGTCTTGAAACCGAGTTCATCGCGATAGAACTTGAGAGCAAGGCGCATATTACGGACGCCAAGACAGATACAAGTAATCTTATTCATTTCTTTCATAACTAATTCGCAAGATTGAAAAAAACACATCGTCGTTAGCAATCATCTGCTATTACGATGATTCTTCTAATATGCTCATTCCCAACGATTATTTTATTAACCTACAATCTCAAAGATACAATAAAACAGAGCATATCCTACAAGACTGAACGATCGGAATACTGAGAGTGCCTGCAAATTGATAGAGGGAGCCTCATCATGGGATTGGCTGGCGAGAAAAGGGAAAGAGAAGTGCCCGCGAAGCAAGACGTACAATGGGTGCTCCTTTTTGCTACCTTTGCATACGAAAGACAGGTGCTACACAGCCAATAACAGTAAATAAAAACGATGATGAATGACAGACACCTATATGCAGCCGACGGGAATCGTCCTGCAATCCACTCTTTATCTTCTATCTGCATACGGAGTGTTGGCTCCGTTACAATTCGATATGTAAACAATTGTTTTCACATGCCGATCGTTAGGATGACATAGCCCTCCAAAATCATAGCAAAAAGCATCAAGCCCCCGTTGAGTCCGGCTGCGAACTCAACGGGGGCTTCTTTTTTCGTATGCCCCAAAACGGCTTTTGAGACCTGCAATAATTAGCTTTTTGAGATGTAACCTTTATAAATATCATTTCCAATAACGTAAAGTTTACATGGTGATCTTTATAAAGATTGAAACTGAAAATTATAAAGATTGCATCACAGAAGCCAAAACTTCATCATCGGGGTCAAGAAAGATTGATTTTCGATCTCTTTTTGCTCTCCAAACAAACATCGAAAGGTCGCTTATTTAGAACGAATCTAAACGGTCATTCGGTGTTGAAAACTTTTTTCGCACACAAAAAGAAGAGCCCCGAAAGGACAAGAATTAACACAAAACACACCCGCCTCGATCATCGCCGGAAGCATCAGAGACACTTCGAGACTGTTCCTTTTATGAGTACTTCAAACTACCGATTAGACTCCTTCTCACAATCTGCCTGCCATCGTTGTGTATTTGTTAAGACAAAAAGATTACCTTTGCAGCCGATAAAGATGGTCAGGTAGCTCAGCTGGATAGAGCAATAGCCTTCTAAGCTATCGGTCCTGGGTTCGAATCCCAGCCTGATCACCGAGCAATGAGGATGTGTCGAGAGGAAAATCGGCACATCCTTTTTCTAATTTGCAGTATGAGGGGTAGAAGTTGAGAAAGTGACGAGACAAAAGCATACGCCACACACTGTCACGGCACGACACCTTTATTTTATAAGCAAAAGGAGCCGTACTTTCCGTTTCTTCTTTTATCTTAGTGCCCTGAGAATCACTTCTCTCGAGTCCTTCGACCGCTTTTTTCCAAGTCAGCAATCAAAATAAAAGACTATAGAATGAAACGTTTTTTCCTTGCTTTGGGGTTTTTGCTCTACAGCATCATCGTATTGAGTGCGGCTCCCGTTACCCAGTCACAAGCCGAACGTACGGCTCAGAACTTCTTTGCCAAGCGGCAACCCCACTCATTCCTTTCCGCCTCGACCTGCCGCATGGACTTCGTCTATCGGACGGCCGATAACGGACAAGCGCTATTCTACGTATTCAACCGCGGTGCGAACGAAGGCTTTGTCCTCGTCTCAGCAGACGACCGTTTCCCTGCAGTTATAGGCTATGCTTTTGAAGGTCGTTTCGATGCCACGCGTATGCCGGACAACCTCAAGGGATGGCTCCGAGGCTATGAACGAGAGATGACAGCCGTCATGGAAGGCAGAGCCACAGCCATCAATGCGACAGAAGAGGCTGTGCCCTCACGTGATCTGCCGACATCTGTAGCTCCCATTCTGGAGACAGGTATAAATGCAGCAGATCCGATCATCTGGGATCAGGGGTACCCTTTCAACACCCTTCATCCCATCCTCGAATCGGGGCAGCAAGCCTATACGGGTTGTGTGGCCACTGCCATGGCTCAGATCATGCGTCATTACAAATGGCCGGCCAGCGCCACAGGCGGATACGACTATTATGACAATCTGCTGGGAGGCCCCAATACGCACTACAGCGGCACATTCGGCACAACCTATGACTGGACCAATATGCCCGGAACCGTAAGCTCTGATGTAACCAACGCCCAAGTCACGGCATTGAGTACCTTCATGCGCGATGTTACTTTCTCAGTCAATATGCAGTTTGCCGACTTCGGCAGTGGCACTTTCTCCATCTATGTAGGACGCGCACTCCGCGACAATTTCCATTACAAACACAGTCTACGCTATTTGGACCGAGCACTCGTCCCCACGCCCGAATGGAAGGCTCTCATCCGTCAGGAGCTGGCAGCGCAGAGACCTGTCTATTATTCAGGCTCCGATGGAGAGATGGGGCACGCCTTCGTATGCGATGGCTATGAAGCTGATGGTACCTTCCACTTCAATTGGGGATGGGGCGGATTGAGCAATGGCAACTTCTACCTCAACCTCCTCAATCCCGGCTCACTCGGGACTGGTGCGGGCAACGGAGGCTACTCCACCAACCAAGAGATCGTAGTGGGTATAGAACCTGCCTATAACGGAGAGACGGGAACGATGCCCGACCCCACTATCGCCCTACTCAACTTACACCATACGACCACAGACGAAGCCTTCGACTTTGAGGTTATGATTCGGAACTTCTCCAACTATGCCGGCGACGTGCATCTGGCCTATCAGCTCACGAAGCCCGACGGCTCACAGGCCATCGTACCTGCCACCTCTGTACCCATAGTTTGGGAAGATATCGTGGGTGAGAGCACTGCTACTGTGAGCATACCTCGCACCCAACTCGCCGAGGGCAAGAATACCATCTCCATCCTCTATCGAACCGAGGGCATGGCCGAATGGCAAGAACTCCACCATCTGATGATGTGGTGGGTCAATCACATTGAGATCAGCATGCCCAATGGCGAAGTGACCTACACGAAGGCCGATGCACACATTGCCCTCAAAGAGGGTTCCCTCTCGTACAACCTGAAAGCATTCTCCGACGGCACACTCAAGGCCACGCTCTATAACCCCGGCACGGAGGAGTATCGCTCCCGCGTCACCTATGCTCTGCGCAATGCAGAGGGACGGCTCTACCTCCTTGGCCGACGCCTCATGGAGTTAGCTCCGGGTGACCCTGTTGGCGAGAATATCGTCCTCAAAGTAGAGAAACTCAAAGCTCGTGCCGGCCAGTACACCCTCGTGTGCACGGGAGACATGAATACCATGCTCGAAGATGCTTCTTGGGTGGAACTCGCAACCGTTGAGGTACAGCCTCACAGCAGTAGCTACAGCCCCATCCTCGTTGCCGCCAATGAGCAACTCTCCCTGCTGACCGTACACCGCACCGCCCCCGAAGCCCTCCCCGCGTTCAGCGTGACAAATGAGGGCAATGGCTTCAACGGCAGCCTGGCCATTTTTATCACCAGCGCAAGTACCGGCAAGTCTTTCATTGCTAAGGAACTGTCTATATCCATTTCCAAGGGAGAGACTCGCACGATAGCTCCTGATCTGACGGCATCTGCCGCCTTGTACACCGATACTAATCTCTACCCTGACGGCGTCTACTATGTGCATATAGCAGAGAAAGAACCTTGGGAGGTGACCGACCTCTTCGGCGACTATTACTATCGCATGCGTCTTGTCACAGATATGTCTGATCACACAGTGGACGGAGCCGGCTCTACGACACTGAAGCTCTTCCCCAACCCTGCTGACACCTTTGTACAAGTATCCATACCGTCCTTGTATGTGGGAGAGACGCTACGCATATTCGACATTCAGGGACGGATGCACCTCCATACCATAGTGTCAAACGAGACGCTGCGCCTCGATCTCACACAGTTTGCCAAAGGCTCCTACCTCATCACTGTGGGAGATCTGACAGGCAAGCTCTACATTCGATAAGCAACTCGACACCCATAATGACGGACAAAACGGACGAGGGCGGCAGATTGTCGGATAACTCAGATATTCCCCACCTTTTCTGAAAAATTTTCTTCCCTGAACAAAAAAAAACAAACTGCAATACAAAAGACCTCTTATCCAGCATTTTGGCACCCCTTCTCCAAAAAAAGAGGATGCGGTCTTGCGGCTTTCATCTTTTGGCATATAAATGCGATTCAGAGACTCCTGATTTCTGTTGCACACAGGTAAAAAAGCGACTTAAAAAGGCGAAGAATTTGGCGCGGAATATCTTGTAAATGAAAAAAATATCAGAACTTTGCCGCCATTGCGATCGAACCTTTCTTTCTGAAATCTTTTGACGAAGGGAATCGCAGCCCGATAAAACCAACTTATCAAACTTCAGTATGCTATGACGGAAAAAACGACCGTAAAAACGCTGAAAGATGTTGTAGTCCGATTCTGCGGTGATTCCGGAGATGGGATGCAGCTGACCGGAACCATATTCTCCGACCTTTCAGCGGTGTTTGGCAACACCATTTCGACCTTCCCGGACTATCCGGCAGAAATTCGTGCCCCACAGGGTACATTGGGCGGAGTATCCGGATTCCAAGTTCACATTGGAACCGAACAAGTTCGTACTCCCGGCGACCTGGCCGACGTACTCGTGGCAATGAATCCTGCTGCCCTCAAGGTCAATCGGAACCAAGTGGAACGAAATTCCATTATCATCATTGACTCGGACTCTTTTAAGGCATCGGATCTGGAAAAGGCCGAAATCACCTCTGAAGACTTTATGACCGAGCTGGGACTAACGACACAACAATTGTTCGCAGTACCCATCTCTTCCATGGTAAAAAAATCTACGGCAGAGTTTGGCCTCGATGCGAAGGCCGGCCTCCGCTGCAAAAATATGTTTGCCCTCGGCCTTGTTTGTTGGCTCTTCGACCGCCCCACGCAGCATGCCAAGGACTACCTGAACAAAAAGTTCGGTAAGAAAGAAGCCATCCTCAATGCCAACATCAAGGCACTGGCCGACGGTTTCAACTATGGACACAACTCACACGCCACGGCTACGATATACCGTATCGAAGGCCGTAAGCAGACGCCCGGCGTGTACATGGATATCAGTGGTAACAAGGCTACAGCTTACGGTCTCGTAGCTGCTGCCGAGCATGCCAACCTCAACCTCTTTCTCGGTAGTTATCCTATCACTCCCGCCACAGACATCTTGCATGAGCTTTCTAAGCTGAAATCATTGGGAGTGAAGACAGTGCAGGCTGAAGACGAAATCGCAGGTATCTGTACTGCCATCGGTGCTTCATTCGCCGGCAATCTGGCTGTCACGAATACTTCGGGCCCGGGTCTGGCTCTCAAGAGCGAAGCACTCGGGTTGGCTGTAATGGCCGAAATTCCTCTCGTACTCGTAGATGTACAGCGTGGTGGTCCTTCGACAGGTTTGCCTACCAAGAGCGAACAGACTGACTTGTTACAGGCCCTCTACGGACGTAATGGAGAAAGCCCCATCCCCGTTGTTTCGGCCCTCACTCCGTCCGACTGTTTCGATGCTGCATTCTGGGCTAGTAAGATCGCTCTGGAACACATGACTCCGGTGATCCTACTCACAGATGCCTTTATTGCCAACGGCTCTTCGGCATGGAGAATACCCGAACCAGAGAACTATCCCGACATTCACCCTCCCTATGTGGATCAATACAAGGGAACAGAAAAGTGGAGACCTTACTTCCGCAACGAAGACACACAAGTACGCTACTGGGCAATACCCGGACAAGAAGGATTCCAGCATCGCCTCGGCGGCCTCGAGAAGGACTACAAGACAGGTGCCATCAGCACCAACCCCGACAACCATGCCATGATGGTGGCAACGCGCGAAGCTAAAGTGCAAGCTATTGCACGTAGTATTCCCGAATTGGAAGTGTATGGCGACAAAGATGATGCCGAACTGCTGCTTGTTGGTTGGGGTGGTACCTACGGACACCTTTACGACACAATGGAACGTATGCGCGAAAAAGGAAAGAAGGTGGCGTTGGCACACTTCCGCTTCATCAATCCATTGCCTAAGAATACGATCGAGGTGCTCATGCACTATTCCAAGGCTGTCGTAGTTGAACAAAACTTAGGTCAATTTGCCCTTTATCTGCGTAGTAAGGTGCCCGGCTTCCAGCCTTTGCAGTACAACCGTGTGACCGGTCAGCCGCTCGTAGTGTGTGATATGGTAGAAGAATTCATGCAAATGATGGAGGAAAAATAATTATGTCAGAAACGACTATGTGCCCTGTATACGAGGCAAAAGATTATAAGAGCGATCAGTATGTGCGCTGGTGCCCGGGCTGTGGCGACCACGCCGTAGTAGTAACCCTCCAGAAGGCAATGGCAGAGTTGGGCATCCCGCCCCATCAGATCGCCGTTATCTCAGGTATCGGTTGTTCCTCTCGTCTGCCCTACTATATGAATACGTATGGTTTCCACACCATCCACGGCCGTGGTGCTGCCATCGCCACCGGTGTGAAGACTGCCAATCCCGATCTCTCCGTATGGCTTGCATCGGGCGACGGCGACAGCTTGGCTATCGGTGGTAACCACTTCATCCATGCAGTACGCAGAAATGTCAATATCAATGCTATCCTCTTCAACAACCGTATCTATGGTTTGACGAAAGGACAATACTCTCCTACTTCTGCACGCGGATTCGTATCTAAGAGTTCTCCTTATGGTACTGTAGAAGATCCGTTCATCCCCGCTGAACTGACACTGGGTGCACGCGGCAATTTCTTCGCACGCGCCATCGACGTGGATATGAAGACGCTGCAAGACTGTTTCGTGGCTTCGGCCCGTCACAAAGGCTTCGCCGTTACAGAGGTGTTGGTAAACTGTGTGATCTTCAACGACGGCACGCATAAGGACCGCTCACAGAAGGATATTCGTGCCGAGCGCACTATCACGCTGCGCCATGGTGAGAAGATGATCTTTGGAGCTAACCAAGACAAGGGTATCGTACTCGAGGGTTTGAAGTTGCGCGCCGTTACCATCGGTCAAGATGGTTACACGCTCGACGACGTCCTGGTACACGATGCCCATGAGAAGGATTCTACGATGCACCTCCTCCTCGCGATGATGGGATATATGGATGATAGTATGCCCATCGCTCTCGGTGTGATTCGCGAAGTAGAAGCTATCAGCTACGACGAAGCTGTAAAAGCTCAGATCGAAGAAGTGCAACAGAAAAAACCCGAGCGTAAGCTCCACGACCTCCTCCTCCACGGAGATGTTTGGGAGATCAAATAGTCTTAAGGACGACACTAATTAAAGCGGGTAGGACTCGACAGAACCCATGTGGCATAGTCGTTCCTACCCGCTTCCTCATTATAGAAAACGACAAAGGGCAAAGGAGTCAGTGCCTCCTTTGCCCCTTGTCATATAATATAGGTGTAACTCTAATTTATGGCGGCGGTGCAATCTTCAGCGGACTCCAAATGGCGGATACGCCAATCCTGCGGATAGAGATTATTGGCTCGCGTGCCCAGATTCTTCAAGAAGCCGAGCGGTCGTCTGCGGAAAGTGGCCAAGACAAACCCCAATGGAAGATCAGGCATGGTCGTCACCGACTGCCGAGCCAGATAAGTGAGGGCTTCATCACGAGAGAACTCGATATCGGAGAAAGAATGGTCGTCCATCTCGAGAGACAGGGCCAATGCCGGAGCCGGCACCAAGTCTTTCCCTTTCTGCATTCCTACAGTAATTCCGGCCGTATGCATACGGACACCGGCCGATCGGAGACGTTCTGCGAGGTCATGGACATCAGGTGTGAGGGCATGCACATAGTCATCGCTCATCCATCGCCATTCATAACGTTCGGGATGGTGGACGAAGCATTTGATGCCATGTGGTATTTCTTTCTCTGCCGGCTTCTTCCCTTTGCTCTTGAGCGGCTTAGGCGTGTGAGGCTCACCGGCTTTGCGCACAACACAGAAGAAGAAGCCTTCGCCTTTCACCTTATGGGGGAAGAAACGGTAGGCAGGAGCATCGCCTTTGAGCTGTGGTGCGATCTGCCATTCGGTCGGCACATCCAACGCAACAGGAGTGGCATCGAAGGTGTCGAGCAAGAAAGCCAGATTATCCTCGTTCTCTTGCGTATTGAAAGTGCAAGTACTATAAACCAAGAGCCCTCCGGGTTGCAACATCTCCCAGGCAGCCGAGAGGATGCGTTGCTGTCTGCGTACACAGAGTTCCACATTCTGCAAGCTCCATTCTGTGCGGGCTGCATCATCCTTGCGAAACATTCCTTCGCCCGAACAAGGAGCATCGACCAGAATGAAGTCGAAAAGTTCTCCCACCGATTTGAGTTTATCCGGATCAGCTTCGCTAACGATGCCTGCGGGGTAGCCCCACTTGGTCATATTCTCCGCAAGGATATTGGCACGGTGATGGATCACCTCGTTGCTCACCAATACACTCCCTTCCGGCAGGATATTGGTCAGGAGCGTACTCTTACCACCGGGAGAGGCACAGAGATCCAACGCTCTGATGGGAGCAGCTCCGAGCAAAGGGTGCAGTTGCCAGAGAAACATCGAAGAGGCTTCTTGCACGTAATAACCTCCCGCATGAAAAACAGGGTCGTGCGTGAACGAAGGTCGTTCGACGAGATAAGTGCCCAACGGACACCAAGGCACGAGAGTATTGCTGGGCAAATCCATCACCGTGGAGCCAATGCCCAGTTTATTGGGATTGCGACGGACGCTGACTGGAGCAGTCGTATCAAGCGATCCGAAGAAGGCTTCGGCTTCGTCTCCCAGCAGCGACCGCATCATGGACACGAAGTCCTGAGGTAGTGCTGTCATCTATTATTTGTAGAGTAAGAAGATGGTTGGTATTTTATGTAGAGCAGGCCTCCTATTCTTCCAGTCCGAGAGCGTACGCGTACGTATCAACTCATCGGGACAAGAGATGTGTGAGGCGATGCATAGTTTAGTCGTGGGGCGGCAGTGGCGGATGAGTTCGTCCACCAATTTCTCGTTACGATAAGGCGTCTCGATGAAGATCTGTGTCTCGTTGTTCTTGTAAATCCGCGTCTCCATCTCTTTCAGAGCAGCCTGTCGTTCACCCTCATCTATCGGCAGATAACCTTTGAAGGCAAAGCTCTGACCATTAAATCCCGAACCCATCAGGCCCATCAATATCGAACTGGGACCGACCAGTGGTTCCACTCGCAAGCCTTTGCGCTGTGCGATGGCTACGACATCCGCTCCCGGGTCGGCAATGGCAGGACAACCGGCTTCGGATATGACACCCATGCTCTCGCCTGCCTCAAACGGGCGCAGATAGGTGTTCACCTCCTCTGCCGAAGTATGTTTATTGAGTTCGTAGAAAGTGATCGAATCAATATCGATGGAGCGATCCGCTGCCTTGAGGAAACGACGTGCCGAGCGCACATTCTCCACTATATAATGGTGCAGATGGCGCACTACAGCGCGGTTATACTCCGGCAGCACACGGCTGTGTTCCGTTTCTCCCAATGGGACGGGTATGAGGTAAAGAGTGGGTTGATTGTCGATCATAAACAAAGAGTAGGAAGGGTAGTTATTCGTGATGATTCTTCAGCCGCTCGGCCAACAGAACCGTCTGCCTCAAGTAAGGCACCTCGCTGCGGAGATAGGGACTGAATGTAAGACCTGATAGCTGTTCCTCTATCTGATCCACAGGCCACCATTTGCCTTGACGCGGATCTTTATCCCCGAGGATCATATCCGGTGCGGACATATGTGCCAGATAGAGATAGACGAGTCTGTCCTCGCCATTGTCGTTGTGCACGTATCGCAAGAGGAAACGCGGTTGCAATCTCTTGATACCACAGAAACGCTCATCAATGAGCGACTGCGCCATCTCGCCATGTTCCCTGTCTGTCGTCAGCCACGAGAAGAAAGGTGTGTCGTAGCAATCCCCCGTACAGAGATCGCACTCGCAGTAATGACTTAGGTAGATCATACCGTCTGAGATCGCTATCAAGCGTACGACAGGTAGCAGTCCTGTGGGCGGAGCTGTCTTTTCATGTTCCGACCGCGCAATCCTTCCAATAGACTCACCCTTGGCATCCGTAATGGGGATCCACTCCTCTTCAAGCATCTTGCGACGCACCCATTCAAGCCTGATGACTTCGTATCCATATAAAACAAGGAGTAGCAGAGCCGGGAAATGCAGCAACCATCTGGCCACGGCCATGCCCCAACGGGTCTCAACCTGTAGATAGAGGTACGCGCCCATGAGGACGAGCGTGAAGAGTGCTATGCGCAGGACTGTCCGGAGTATGCGGTTATATTCCAATAGCACCAACCGTCTATGCGGACATCCTCGATAGTCATCCTCCACACTCTTCCTACCATAGAAGAGCCGACTTACAGCTACAACAAGGAGAATGGCTACCACACTCCATGCCACATGAGCAAAGGGCGTGGGCTGTGGCAACCAAAAGGTCGGTAGCAACAACGCCAATACAGCCAACGCCGTAATCATGGCAGGATGACAGCCACCACCTCGGAAGAGGAGGATCGCTCGCAGCACAAGTAAGAGAGCTGCGCCCGCTGTCCATGCTACTACCATCCCTGTGTAAGGCAGGAGCAGAAGCAATAGGATGATGGGGAGGAAGCCACCCATTGGATTCGATCGGAGAAGGGGGGCTATATCGGGATATTTATTCTGGGTCAAAATAGCGTTTCGTTTCGTTTGCAAATGTATAACAAGCCGACAGGCGTTTAGTTGCAAAACGAGCGAAAAGCGTTCCAAGAAACGAGAGGCTCATGGGGAATAAAAATCGGAGCTATGTCGGTGGGAATAACGTCCCATGACACAGCCCCGAAAGATCTCCGATATGGAATGTCCGCTTTACTTATCCTTGGCGGGAGTAGCGTTCTTGATCTCCTTCTGATAGTGTTCGTTGAGATACTTCACCACATCATCAGTAATATCCAATGCGCTGTCGGCATAGAGGAGGTTCTCCAGACCTACGTTGGTGAGGATGTAGCGATACTTGCCGTCTTTGTTCATCTTGGCAATCTGTTCGCGCACGATCTGATACATCTTCTCATTGGCTTCGGCCTGCTTATTCGCCAACGCCTGCGACATACTCAGCTCGAGTTTCTGGCCTTCTTCCTGCATCTTCATGATCTTCTCCTGCTCGGCACGAGCGGCATCTTCACTTACGAAAGCATTGGTACGGAGACGACGCTGGAAGTCTTCGGCTGCCTTCTGCATGGCAGAGAGCTTGGTAGCCAGTGTCCGACGGCTCTGTTCGGCTTCTGCAGCGAGGTCACGATTGAGGTCACGGTTGTATTCGTACTGCGAAGCCAAGCTGTCCATCCGCACATAAGCAATGGGCAATGTGGCTGCAGCTTGCTCGGCACGAGGATTGATAGCAGACTTGGATGCCGACGAACGAGGCATCATGAAGAAGAGGACGATGATGGCAATGGCCAAAACTGCCTCGATGATAAAATGAATCTGTTTCATTAGGAGTTAATGATATGTTTGCTTTGTGTTTAATTGTTCTGCTGTTCACGGACACGCTCGGCCAAGTTGCGATGGCGCTGCGCCTCACGATGCTGCGAGGTGTGACAGCCGATCCCCCTATCCCGCATGGCTTGGTTACTGCCCACATGAGAGGAGGGGAAATGTCCGTCACGTTTGAAAAAAACACGCACCCCCATCAGAAGGACAGCTAATCCCACCAAGAGAAGAGACGCCAAAAGAATTATGCCCATAAATTTGTTATATTTGCGGGAGACAAAGGTAAGATTTTTCTTGCCTTAACGCGAAAGCATCTAATATAACAGTTAGTAATCACAATGAACATTACAGATCTCAAACCAACAAACGTGTGGAAGTTCTTCCACGAAATTACCCAAGTACCTCGCCCTTCTAAGAAAGAAGAGAAAATCTTGGCCTATCTTATAAAATTTGCGGAAGATCGCAATCTCAAATATCGCACCGACGAGGTGGGCAATCTCGTAATCGCCAAGCCTGCAACTCCCGGCTACGAACATCTGGAAACGGTTATCCTCCAAAGCCACATGGATATGGTGTGCGAGAAGAATGCCGACAAAGTGCATGACTTCGAGAACGATCCCATCCGCACGATCATTGACGGCGACTGGCTTCGTGCTGACGGTACAACTCTCGGTGCCGACAACGGTATCGGCTGTGCAGCCGAGCTGGCTATCCTCGATGCCAAAGATTTGGAGCACGGCCCCATCGAATGTCTCTTCACGATGGACGAAGAGACCGGTATGACGGGTGCCATGAACCTAAAGCCCGGCTTCTTCAACGGTAAGATCCTGCTCAACCTTGACAGCGAAGATGAAGGCGAACTCTTCATCGGTTGCGCTGGTGGTATGGGCACGATGGCCGAATTTGCATACGAAAAGCGCGAAACGACGGACGACTACCTCTACTTCGAAGTTAAGGTAAGCGGCCTCAAGGGTGGTCACTCCGGAGGCGAAATCCACATCGGTCTGGGCAATGCCAATAAGTTGCTTGTGCGCTATCTCTACGCATTGGAGCGCGAAATGGACTGGAAGCTCTGCTCATTCCAAGGAGGCAATCTGCACAACGCCATCCCCCGCGAAGCCCGTGCCGTGATCGCTCTGAAGGGCGATCAGAAAGAGCGTGCCCGCGTTATCCTGAACGAACTGGCAGCAGCCGTAGAAGAAGAACTCAAGCGCGTCGATCCGAGTGTAAAGTTCGAAATGAATTCCGTTGAAAAGCCAGCATTCCGCATCGATTGCGACACGAAGCATCGTCTCGTGCGTGCTCTCTATGCTTGTCCCCATGGCGTATATGGTATGAGCCATGATATCCCCGATCTTGTAGAAACTTCTTCCAACTTGGCATCTGTGAAGATGAAAGAAGGCGACAAGATATTGGTGGAGACAAGCCAGAGAAGCTCTACTTCTTCGCTTATCACCGACATTTCCAATATGGTTGCCACCGTATTCGAATTGGCCGGTGCCAAGATCTCTTTCCGCGATCCTTATCCCGGATGGAAGCCCAATCCCGACTCTCCGATCCTAAAGGCAGCTTCAGAATCTTACGAACGTATATTCGGCCGCAAGCCTGCCGTGAAGGCTATCCATGCCGGTCTGGAGTGCGGTCTCTTCCTCGACAAGTATCCCTACCTCGACATGGTTTCTTTCGGTCCTACGCTACGTGACGTACACTCACCGGTAGAAAAGATCGAAATCAAGACCGTACAACTCTGGTGGGATCACCTGGTAGATGTACTGAAGCACATCCCTGCTGCGAAGTAATTCCGCAACTACGGAACGTCATCCGCACGTTCCATCCCTCATAAAAGAAGCGAGGCTGCCCGTAACGGGTAGCCTCGCTTCTTTGTTTTTGGTTCGTGACGATCAGTCGCTTACTGTCGGCGGAGGGCTTCGGCGGCTTGGCGCACGGAGCCGTGACGAAGCAGAAGCGACCGGGCCTCGTCATAGGAGAGAGCAAACTCAGTCATAAGCATACGGGTGCCGCGGTCGATGAGTTTATTGTTGCTCAGCTGCATATTGACCATGCGATTGCCTTGCACCCTGCCAAGGCGGATCATGATGGAGGTGCTGATCATATTCAGAATCATCTTCTGCGCCGTCCCCGACTTCATGCGCGAGCTTCCCGTCACATATTCCGGCCCCACGACCACCTCAATGGGATAGTCCGCTTCGGCTGCGATCGGCGCACCAAGATTGCTACAGATACACCCCGTGAGGATGCCTCTCTTGCGCGCTTCGTGCAATGCTCCGATAACGTACGGAGTCGTCCCCGACGCGGCGATACCGACCACGGTGTCCAGCACACCCACTTGATGCTCCTGCAGCTCCTGCCAACCACGCTCCGTATTGTCCTCCGCCTTCTCTACCGGATTGCGAAGCGCCCTGTCTCCTCCCGCGATCAGCCCTATCACCAGCGTAGGCGGCATCCCGAAGGTGGGAGGGATCTCCGAAGCATCCAGCACTCCCAGTCGCCCGCTCGTACCCGCTCCCATGTAGAAAAGCCGCCCCCCCTGCTCCATGCGGGGGACAATTTGCTCGACGAAACGCTCTATCACGGGGATGGTGCGACCGACAGCTTCGGCCACTTTCCTATCCTCACGGTTGATATCTTCGAGGATTTCTCTGACGGACTTCTCTTCCAAATGGTCGTATAGTGATGATTGTTCGGTGATTTTTTCAAACATTGTCACTGTGATATTGTATGAGTCCCTCCATAGGAGAGGGAGTGATGGTACCTATTTTCAGTCCTCTCTCGCCCAATACCTGAGTCAAGAGCTCGCGATAATGCCATGCGACGGAGCCGACGAAGTGAATGGGGAGGTCGGTGCGATGATAGCGCATCGCGTTGCGCACGAGGAAGTCGTCGAAGCTACCTCTGACCAGTGAGCGGACAGCCGGCACATCCATGTGGCGGGCGATGAACGGAGAGAAGCTCGCCAGAAAGCGATTGGGCAGGGGCTTGCGATAGACCTGCTCCACAATATCCGCCGGTGTAAGCGCATACTCTCGAAGAAACTCCTCGCACAATTCATCGGGCAGCTGCCCCTTGAGGAGACTGCCGACAAAGAGTTTGCCCAGAACGGCGCCGCTCCCTTCATCACCGAGTATATAGCCGAGGGGAGACACATTGGACACGATCTCCTGCCCGTCATAGAGGCACGAATTGGAACCCGTCCCCAGAATACAAGCGATACCCTCCGATCTGCCACAAAGCGCACGAGCAGCACCGAGCATATCGCTCGCCACCTCCACCACACGAGCGTGCGGCAGCACCTCTGTCAATATCTCTCGAAGGATGGGCACTTTGGCCGGAACACATCCTGCGCCATAGAAATAAATCTGCGCAATGCCCCCTGCCTGTTCGCCTAAAGCCGGCAGAACCTCCACCCGAAGCGTTCTGTCTATCTCCGTTCTCTCTTGATGAAAGGGATTGATGCCCGACGTTTGGATGCGCCCGACAGCCTTCCCCTCACTGACTATGCTCCAATCGGTCTTCGTGGAGCCGCTGTCCCCTATCAGGATCATGATGGTATCTTTTTGCCTTTGCCCAGCAGAGCCAGCCCGACGGCTGTAAAGAGGGCGTTGAAAATGAGAAGTTCGTAACTAAATTTATACCCATCGAACCACTGCTCCGAGTGGCTCTGCAGGATGTAGCACAGCACAGGTGCAGCCAACGCCACAATGGGAACGTATCGGTCGTGTACCGAGCGCTTGGAGAGAATGCCGAAGAAGAAGAGACCGAGTATAGGCCCGTAGGTGTAGCTCGCCAATACATAAACGGCATCTATGACACTCGTACTGCTCACTCTCTCGAAGAAGT
Source organism: Porphyromonas loveana (assembly GCF_003096695.1). Classification (GTDB taxonomy): domain Bacteria; phylum Bacteroidota; class Bacteroidia; order Bacteroidales; family Porphyromonadaceae; genus Porphyromonas; species Porphyromonas loveana. Next base: position 33,371 of record NZ_QEKY01000008.1, read on the forward strand.
AAATGACCAATCCCATCACGACAGCCATAGCTATATGAACGCGCCTACGCACTCGCGCGGACTTCTCTTCGCTCCGCTTGGTATCGGCTTTGAGTATATCCAGCGTGAACGAGGTCGTCAGTGCCGTCAAGGCCGAACCAGCAGCCGAGAAAGCCGACGACACCAACCCCACGATAAAGAGAATGCCCACAATGGGCGGGAAGAAGCTCCCCGTGGCCAGCATGGGGAAAAGCTCGTCGCTCTTGGTCGGATGTGCTATGCCGTGACTATCGGCATAGGTATAGAGCAGGGTGCCGAGCATGAGGAAAAGGGCGATGATGAAGAACTGCATCACGCCTCCCGTGAGGACGTTTTTCTGCGAGTCACGATAGTTCTTACAACTGAGATTGCGCTGCATCATATCCTGATCCAGTCCCGTCGTGGCAATGACGGTAAATATGCCGGCAAGGAATTGCTTGAAGAAGAAACGTCGGTCGTTGATGTCGTCGAAGAAGAACATACGGGAGTATTCGCTCTCTCCGATGACGCCGACGACTCCCCCCACCCGATCACCGAGGTCATCGGATATATACACAATACAGAGCACGACGGAGACGATGAGGCAGAGGGTCTTGAACGAATCGGTCCAGATGAGCGATTTCACCCCGCCTTTGAATGTATAGAGCCAAACCAGAAACATCGTCAGTCCCACATTGACGAGGAATGGCACCCCATAAGCCTCGAATATGATCAGCTGCATAGTCAGGCACACGAGGAAGAGACGCACAGCCGCGCCGAGCATCTTGGAGATAAAGAAGAACCATGCGCCTGTCTTGTAAGACGAAAAGCCGAATCGCTCCTCCAGATAGCCGTATATGGACATCAGGTTCATCCGATAGAAGAGCGGAATCAGCACATAGGCAATGATCAATTGCCCGACCACAAAGCCCAGCACCATCTGCAAGTAGGAGAATCCGCTGGTCGCCACCATCCCGGGGACGGAGACGAAGGTCACGCCCGATATGCCCGAGCCTATCATCGCGAAGGCAACCATATACCAAGGCGACTTACGATTGCCGACGAAGAAGCCCGCATTATCCGCCTTACGGCCGGTCACATACGAGATACCAAATAGCACGACGAAATAGATGAGAACAGAGAGGATAGCTACAGTGGGAGTCATATTATCGTTTTTGCATTCGTAAAATCCGGATTGTTCAAGCCCAAAGGTAGAGGTAATTCTCTTCCACAGCCACACTTCGCCCACGAGAAGAAGTATATCGCCATGCGGCAGTCCTTCCTTTGCTACCCCTCCGATAATCGAAACGATCTACCTACGCAGAAATGATCCATGGAGTATCACCTTTTTTAACGCTCGACGACGTCTCGAAAGCAATAGAGCATAGTTCTCGAAATGATGAGCCATAATTCTGAAAAATCCGGCGCCAAAACATCGACAATACATGCGCCAAAAGTTTTTCGATTTGGCGCATAATTTTCCTCGAAATGGCGCCAAAATAGTTTTGAAATGGCACGAGTTTTGCCGATGATCCGCACACGTTGGAGATCACAACACATCTGTACATTTTTTCACAGGCTCCTATCTATGAATCTTCGCACCGACACTTTCCGTTCTCTTACCTTTTGTTTTAGGTACAATTGACACCCGTATTTGACAGTGTATTGGCACTTTACATCAGAATATATGCCGCTGCTCTGGAGGAGTTAGTTGACTTATATGTTACTGTTACACCTATATAATTTATCTTTGTGCTACATCAATGAGGAAGTCTTATGATATGCCATAGGCCCGTTAGTCATCTGAGAACCATCCTGCTTGCCGTGCTTTTTGCAGCAGGCAGCCTAAGCACCATGGCACAGGAGCAGCAGGACAGCGTCGTTCTCGCCCACCCTGTCACAGATCCGCAAGTCGCCACGCAGACGTCTCTCCTCTCCATCGACCATCCCATCCTGCCTGCCGAATATCGGTCTAAGCTCACGCTCAAGGAGCTGAACAAGAGACCTGTATCTGATGCTCTGCTGCAAGGATTCAAACCTCGGCCGTCTGTTATGCGACTGAGCGACGAAATCCACTTCGAGGCCGAGCGACGCGAATACGATGCCCCTCTCTTGCACACGCGCCATGCGGCAGGGACTTTCTCGTGGCAGCCCTCGGATCGGATGCGTTTCTACACGTCCGGCAACTTCGGTCTCGGCCACGACCTGCTCACAGGCATCCGCAAAGACTATGGATGGAACGCCGGAGCGGACTTCCGCCTGTCGAACAGCCTGACGGCTCATGTACAAGGCGGCTGGCAAAATAACTTCGGCTTCATGCCCATGACCTCCCTCGACGGTCACTTCCGTTGGCAGGCGACGGACAGGCTCAGCTTCACCACAGGTATCAATTACCGACAGGCACAATGGAATGCCTTCGACAACAAGAATCTCAGCATCGACGGCAGTATGCGCTACGAGCTGATCGACAGAGTGTATCTCAACGCTTTCGGCAGCTACCCGCTCTACAATAATACGCGTGCCGGGCTCAACATGGCTGTGCCGATGTATGGCTTCGGACCTCAGTATGGGGGATCGCTGGAGGTGAGGATGTCCGACAAATTCGGCTTTGCCTTCGGGGCTATGCAAGAGTATAATATATGGACTCGTCGTTGGGAGACGCAATATTTTGCTTATCCCGTATTCTACAACGATAAAAAATAGACGTACAAGATAGGTTTCACCTTATAATGCACGACAACTCTATGATGAAAAAAGAAAAACTCCTAATCGCAATCGTGGTAGGCTTAGCCTTCGTACTGGGTTTGTATGCCCTCGGCCGCAGCGTAGCCCAACTGCGTCGTTCGCAGCCTTCGGTATCGGTAACAGGCATGGCTGAGCGCAACTTCAAGTCCGACTTGGTCGTATGGTCGGCCTCCTATCAGCTACAGATGGCCGATCTCGAAACGGCTTACAAAGCATTGCAAGAGAAGCAGAAACTGGTGGCAGACTATCTGAGGAGCAAGCAGCTGCCGGACTCTTCCTACACCTTCTCCAGTGTGAACATATCCAAAGAGTACAACTCCTACTACGACTCACAGTCGGAGCGCAGGATACAGACTTTTGCCGGCTACCTGCTGTCTCAGTCTGTTACCGTAACCTCACAGAACATCGAGCATGTAGAGAAGATATCGCGCGACATCACCGAGCTGATCAATCAAGGCTTGGAGATCACCTCCCACGATCCGGCTTATTACTACACAAAGCTCAACGACCTGAAGGTGGAGATGCTACGCAATGCTTCCGAAGACGCTCTCAACCGCGCCACGGTCATTGCCGAAGGTAGCGGCTCGTCTGTGGGCAAGATGCTCTCTTCTTCGATGGGAGTCTTCCAGATCGTAGGCCTTAACAGCAATGAGGACTATAGCTGGGGCGGCTCGTTCAACACCTCGTCCAAGATGAAGACAGCAAGCATCACCGTCAAGGCTTCGTACGCGCTGAAGTAATCGTCGCCACCTCTATCTACATCGTATCCGACAATGAAGCATATCGTATCAATAGACCAGTGCACGGCTGAGGACATCACACGTATTCTCGACCGTGCCGAACTCTTCGAGCAAGAGCCTGACCGACAACTTCTCAATGGCAAAGTTGTGGCTACGCTCTTCTTCGAACCTTCCACGCGAACCCGCCTGAGCTTTGAGACGGCGGTCAGTCGCCTCGGCGGCCGCATCATCGGCTTCTCGGACGCTTCCACGTCCAGTTCCACCAAAGGCGAGTCGCTCAAGGATACCATTTCGATGGTGAGCAACTATGCAGATCTGATCATCATGCGCCATCATCTCGAAGGAGCTGCCCGCTACGCTTCGGAGGTTAGTCGCGTGCCGGTAGTCAATGCAGGTGATGGTGCCAACCAGCATCCCTCGCAGACGTTGTTGGATCTCTATTCCATCCGCAAGACACAGGGCTCGCTCTACGACAAAACCATCGCCATGGTGGGTGACCTCAAGTACGGCCGCACCATCCATTCTCTCATAGAAGGCATGTCGCACTTCCGTCCCCGCTTCATCTTCGTGGCGCCGGAGGAGTTGTCTCTGCCGGAGGAGTACAAGCAGTTCTGTTACGACCACCGGCTGCCCTTCATCGAAACGAAGCACTTCGACGAAGAGGTCATCAATAACTGCGACATCCTCTACATGACCCGTGTGCAACGCGAACGCTTCACAGACTTGGAAGAATACGAACGCGTGAAGGATGTGTACGTGCTCACCAATGATATGCTCGCCGACAGCCGCCCCAACCTGCGCGTGCTGCACCCCCTGCCCCGTGTGGGAGAGATTGCTTACGACGTGGATGACAACCCGAAAGCCTATTTCATCCAGCAGGCTCTCAACGGTCTCTATACGAGACAATCCATCATATGCGAAGTACTCGGCATCGATGTTCCTAACTAACGACAGACAGTGATGAAAAAAAAAGAAATGCTCGTCGCCGCCATTCGTAATGGTATCGTGATAGACCATATCCCTCCGACCAAACTCTTCAAGGTGGCAACTCTCTTGCAGCTGGACGAATTCGACGGACGCATCACCATCGGCAACAATCTGCTGAGCCAAAGCTATGGGAGAAAGGGGGTGATCAAGATAGAGGACAAGAGCTTCGACGAAGAGGAACTGAACCGCATTGCCCTTGTTGCGCCTAATGTGCGTCTGAACATTATCAAGGATTATGAAGTTGTAGAGAAACGCCAAGTGGTGGTACCGCAAGAGGTAGTAGGGCTCGTTCGCTGCCCGAACCCGAAGTGCATCACCAATAACGAACCTATGCCGACGCGCTTCCGTGTGATCGATGTGGCCGAATGTACGCTACGCTGTTGCTACTGCGAACGCAAACTTGCCAACGAACGCATCGAACTCCTATAGCAGTCGGCATCCAAAACAGACAACAATGAGACAAGACTGGAAACCCGGCACCCTCATCTATCCGCTACCGGCCATATTAGTGAGCTGCGGTTCACAGCCGGAGGGCTACAACCTACTGACGGCAAGCTGGGTGGGGACGATCTGCAGCCAACCGCCGATGTGCTACGTAAGCATCCGTCCCGAACGCCATTCCTACCCCATCATTAAAGAGACGGGAGAGTTCGGGCTGAACCTCACAACCGTAGCCATGGCTCGCGAAACGGACTGGTGCGGTGTGCGCTCAGGTAAAGACTATGACAAGTTTGCCGAGACGGGGCTGACCGTCGAGCCGGCCAAGCTGATCAAAGCTCCTCTCGTAGCCGAATCGCCCATAAGCATCGAGTGCAAGGTGCGTGAGATTATCCCGCTGGGCAGTCACGATATGTTCATGGCCGATGTGGTGAACATCCGCGCAGACGAACAATACATCAATCCCGATACGGGTTCTTTCGACATGGAACGTGCCAACCTTTTGGCGTACTCTCATGGCGAATACTTCGCACTCGGGGACTTCCTCGGCTACTTCGGTTGGTCGGTGAAGAAAGACAAGGCTCCTGCCAGACGTCGATAAGAGAACAATACAAATCATACGTAGATACTAACTAAACAAAAGAAAAAGATGAAAAAAGGAACAGTGATCATTATAGCGATCGTAGCAGTCGTCATACTGCTGTTCAGCTGGGGTGTAGTCAAATACAACGGATTCGTGGACAAGCAAGAAGCTGTCAATACGGCTTGGAGCCAAGTAGAGAACCAATACCAACGTCGTGCCGACCTTATCCCCAATTTGGTGGAGACGGTAAAAGGCTATGCCGCTCACGAGAGTGAAACGCTCACGGCAGTGATCGAAGCCCGGAGCAAGGCTACAGCAACGAACATCAATGCCGAGAACCTGACAGAAGAGAATCTGGCCAAGTTCCAACAGTCACAAGATCAGCTCTCAAGCGCACTTTCGCGTCTGATGGTAGTAGTGGAACGCTATCCCGAGCTCAAGGCTAATGAGAACTTCCGCGATCTGCAGGTGCAACTCGAAGGCACGGAAAACAGAATCGCAGTAGCTCGTCAGGACTTCAATGCCATAGCCAAGACGTACAACGTGGCCGTTCGTCGCTTCCCGTCCAATATCATTGCCGGTTTGATGAACTTCAACCAACGTCCGTACTTCCAATCCGAAGAAGGTGCTGAAAAAGCTCCTCAGGTGAAATTCTAAAACAAGACAATCGACAAGCGCAAACGCTCGATGATCAGCTCGTCAAAGAATAGGATTCAGTGCATCGCCAATCAGTCTTTCAGCTGGTTGGTGATGCTACTCTTCCTTCTTGCACTGCATCCGTCAGCCTCGGCACAACGGGTGTATAAGCCGGAAGAGGTGCCCAATGTGCAGTTGCAGGACAGTACCCGCCTCGTCACAGACGAAGCCGGCCTCCTGAGTCAGGCACAAGAAGAGGCGATGAATCGGCAGTTGAGAGCGATCCGTAGCACCCATGGTGTAGAGTTTGCTGTCGTCACACTTCCCTCTATTGGCGATGCCGGTCTGGAGGATTTCTCTCTGGCGCTGGCTCGACACTGGGGAATTGGCAAGGAGAAGCACAACAACGGCCTGCTCCTGCTGCTCGTTTTGGACATCCGCCGTGTGCGATTCGAGACGGGTTACGGCTTGGAAGGTTATCTGCCTGACGGTCGTCTCAGCCGCATCATCCATGACGACATGATCCCTCATTTCCGTTCAGGCAACTATGCCGAAGGACTTTCTGAAGGAGTACAAGCCGTTCAGCAGGTGTTGGACGGCACTTATGATGTCAAACCCGACGGATCAGACTCCCCTTCGGAATCGATCAGTTGGGGCTTTATCATCACGGTGTACTGCATCTTCCTGACCTTGGTCACGCTGGGAGTGCTGTATCAATTCACCTCGTATCGCAAGCGCCATCCGCGTGCCACGGCTATTGAAGAGTACGAATATATTCATCGCCAACTGTTGGCCATGGGCTGCGTGTTCTTATTGCTCTTCCCTCCCGGGTTTCTGGTGGTGCTATTGATAGCCAAAGCCCGCCAAGCCAAACTCAAAAAAGAGATCACCCTCTGTCCGCAGTGCCACAATCATACCGTCGGACTCCTAAGCGGAAGCGCTGATATCAACCACTATCTCACTCCCCAACAGCAGATGGAGCGTAACCTGAATAGCCGAGACTTCAAGGTCTATGCTTGCTCCTCTTGCAACCATGCCCAAGTGATCGTATATGACCGTCCCGGCACGACGTACAAACGTTGTCCTGCATGTGGTACCGTGGCTCTGCAGTACATAGGAGAGAGACGCGTGCGCACCAATCAAGGCCCGATGATCCAAAAGGAATGGCGCTGTCTCTATTGTGGAGAGAACCACAAACAACAATATCGGGACAATAGCGAACTGGAAGCGGCAGCAGCCGGCATCCTACTCGGCTCACTACTCGGACGCGGTGGCAGAGGCGGAGGCTTTGGCGGTGGTTTCGGTGGTGGAGGTTTCGGTGGAGGAAGCTTTGGAGGTGGCAGCTTCGGTGGAGGTGGAGCTTCCGGCGGGTGGTAGAATGCCACGTTTATCATGAAGGTATGAGAAAGATTGCTTACGTCGTCATATTGCTCTTGTCTGTGGTAGCTTCTGCCACAGCGCAGCACGACTATCTACAAGACATACAGAAACAAGAGGTCAAGGAAGCGACTGAAGAAGAGCAGATAGCCCGTGGCGACAAGCTCAAGGTCTATACGCTCAACCCCAATACGGGAGATCTATTGCGCGCCCCGATCGACACAGTCATGTTGGGCTTTTACAATCGGATGAAAGCCGAGAGCCGTTCGCTGGCCATGGGCTATTTGGGCAATCTGAACTCACCGTGGGAGAGCAAGATGTTTTTCGACCGTCCGCTTTACCATCCGCAGTTCATGTATATGTACGGGCTGCACGGGATGCTGATTGATCCGCTCACAGCCCGATTCTACGACACCAAAAGCCCTACCACGCAAGTAGTCTTCTTACGCCACGGTGATGTACAGACGCGCGAAGAAGAGATCCGCTCTACCATGGCAGTAAATCTGGGGAAGAAGATCAACTTCGGTAACGACGTGGACTATATCTATAGCAGAGGGTTCTACAACTCCAATAAGACCAAGGCGATCTCTTATCGATTCTTCGGCAGCTACCGCTCCGACCGATATGAAGTCTATGGCTATGTGGGCAACAACTATTATCTGATGACCGAAAACGGAGGTATCACTGACGATGCCTACGTGACCCACCCGGGCAACTTTGCCGTCGGGACTAATGAATTCGTATCGACGGACATACCTGTTAAGTTCCCGGGTAACATCATGTTCAATTCTCTCCGTCAAGGCGCTGCGCGTCTTACCCATCGGTATAATCTCGGATTCTACCGCAAGGGACAAGTCGAGCATTATGGAGGAGACGAGTTCCAAGCCCCGACGATGATCGACACGATGGTATTCGTTCCCGTGGGCAGCATCTCACACACTTTCAACTACACCAAAAGCCGTCGCCGTTTCAAGGTGAAAGGCACATTGGGCGACAGCATCTACCCCAACCTCTTCATCAAGCAACTGAATGAAGCGGGAGAAGTGATCGTAGCCCCTAACGATACCACGAGGATGGAGGAGTATCACAATACGATAGCTCTGTCCCTACGCGAAGGTTTTCATCGCTGGGCCAAGTTCGGCATGACAGCTTACATCCGATTGGAAAACCGCTTCTTCACCCTGCAGGACTCAATCGCCGGAGTACCTCCCACAGACAAGGAGTTTACGACATACATCGGCGGAGAGATCAGCCGACGACAGGACAGCATGCTCAACTTCAACGCGGACGGCGAACTGGCTATCGTGGGGAGCGATGCAGGAGCCTTCAAGCTCCGAGGACAATTGAATACGGCATTCAGTCTATTCCGCAAAAAGACAGAGATCGAAGCTTGGGCGCAACTCCTCAACGTCCGCCCCGGCTACTTCCTACGCCACCATCACGGCACACTCCATTGGTGGGATGAGTCCTTCGACTTCATGCAGCAGCTCCGTTTGGGAGGTCGCTTACAATTGAAGGATTGGGGCACCACATTCTCCCTGCAGTCCGCGACGCTCAAGAACTACATCTATTTCAACAGCACGGCTTTCCCCGAACAGGTGTCTTCGCCCATACAGGTCCTCGAAGGACGCATCGCTCATGCTTATCGCTACCGCTCACTCGGCTGGGAGATCGAAGCCGCCTACCAGACGAGCAGCAACCAAACAGCTCTCCCCCTGCCTAAGCTCGCAGCCTATGGCAATATCTTCCTCGACTTCCGCCTCCCCAGCAGCACCAAGGTTATGCGCATTCAGACGGGTGTCGATGCCCGCATCCATTCCTCCTACTATGCTCCTTATTACGAGCCTGCCACGCAGCAGTTCACCACGCAGCAAGCCATCAAGGTGGGAGGTTCTTTCCCTTTCATGAATGCCTACGTCAATGTACACCTCAAGAGAGCACGCTTCTTCTTCGAGATGTACAATCTGGCCGAGCTATTCATGAAAAGCAATCGCTTCTCACTGGTGCACACGCCCTACAATCCGCGCGGCCTGCGCATGGGCATCGCCATTGACTTCAATAAATAAGGTATGAAAAAGCAGATCCTTCTCTACGGAGTATTGCTGGCATCGGTGCTTGTACTGATGGCCTCCCTGCGCCATTGCGTCTCGAACCGCTCTGATCAAGAGACGCACATCGACTCCTTGCGCGACTACGCAGCCATTCGGGAAGAAGGCGTCATGAGGATCATTGCCCAATACAATGAGCGCGACTATTACGTAGGACAGGATTCGACGGCTGGTTTCGTCTATGATTTGGCACGACAACTTTCCAAGATAAGCGGTATCCGGATCGAAATCAGCTTGGAAAAAAACTGGAAAGAAAGCCTCGAAAGCCTCCACCGCGGCAATTGCGACATCATCGCACAAGACATTCCCCTCACGGCCGTAACCGACACGACGCGCTACCGCTTTCTCGACCTCGTGCATCCGGGCCGCCTCTTCCTCGTACAGCGGCAGTCAGATAGTCTCGTCAGTCAGCAAATCGACCTTGCCGGACGCACCGTCACCATACCCGAAGCCTCTCCCACTCGTCTTTTCATCTCGCATCTGTCCGAAGAGATCGGAGACAGCATCTTTGTCCGCACCGACCCCACATACTCCTCGGAGCAACTGGCCATGATGGTAGCTTCGGGCGACATCGACTACACCATCTGCAATGAACGGGAAGCCAAAGTATTGGCAAAACTGCTCTCGGGCATTGACTGTTCCACGCCTTTGTCTTTCGGCCTTCGCCAAGCATGGCTTGTGCGCAGAGGATCAGTTGCACTGTGCGACAGCTTGAACGGCTGGATGGATCGTCTGCGTCAAAACGGCGAACTGCAGCGCTTATACGAACGCTACTACTAAGATTCCTCCCCTATTTCTTGGCGAGCAAACTCTCTCCGATTCTCCAAACACTGATTTTAGTCATAATCCTGTTTCCTATTTCGACAGTTTAATTAAACCTCGACAATAGTTTTACGGCTTTTTCTATGGAAGTGGCGAAGTTCACTATTTTACCTCTGTTACTCTCCATAATAAAGGCGCTAAGGCTGTGGCTGGGATATTTTGACCAATCGCCGACAATGGCAAGGCGAACGCAATAATTGGAGAACTTCTGAAGGACATCGCCTGCTAGTCTCGTTTTCAAGTCAAAGAAACTGGAAGCGATATTCCGCTCGTGCATGATAATGCCATCATAACATTTTCCATACAGTTCTCCCAACAAATCTAATGCGTCTTGTTCTTTACCGATGAATTGCTCCTCCGAACAAATTTCTAAGAATATAAGCCCATTCGCATGATGGGACAGGAGCTTCTTTTCTGTTATCATAGATCGTAATCGTAAGTGCACGGACGGGTGCGTCACGTACCGTTTACTCGACGTACAGCACCAGTCCTTTGAGGTATTCTCCTTCGGGATGGTAGATGTTGATGGGATGGTCAGCCGGTTGGGTAAGCTGGTGCAGGATCCTCACCTTACGCCCCGCCGAAGCTGCTGCCGTGAAGACAGCCAAACGGAACTCCTCCCGACTGACTGCTTGTGAGCAACTGAAAGTAAAGAGCACCCCGCCCGGGGCAATCTTGCGAATGGCTACAGCATTCAGCTTGCGATAGCCGATGAGAGCATTGCGCAGTACCTTACGGTGCTTGGCGAAGGCTGGCGGATCGAGCACGATCAGGTCATAAGCACCGGCTTCCATGCTGTCCAAAAAACGAAAAGCATCGGTCGTCTGGGATTCGTGACGACTATCACCCGCATAGTTCAGCTCCATATTCTTCTCCAGCATATGGATGGCTCGCGCCGAGCTGTCCACCGAGTGCACCACGGCAGCTCCTCCGCGCATGGCGTAGAGAGAAAAGCCGCCGCTATAGCAAAACATATTGAGCACGCGGCGCCCTGCGGCATACTTTTCCAGCAAAGATCTATTTTCTCGCTGGTCAATAAAGAATCCCGTCTTCTGCCCCTTGATCCAGTCGGGCAGGAACAACAGACCGTTCTCATGCTCGGCTTCGGCCTGTCCCGAGCCGATGAGAAAACCATCGGCCGATTCCAATCCAGCCTTGAAAGGCAAAGTGCTGTCCGACTTGTAATAGACCGTTCGGATGCTGCCCGAAGACGCTGCCACGATAGCTTGCGCCAGCTCGGTGCGGACGCGATGCATCCCTACACTATGCGCCTGCAAGACAGCCGTGTGTCCGTACACATCGACGATCAAGCCGGGCAATCCATCCCCCTCTCCATGCACCAAGCGGTAGACCGTATTGCGAGAGACCGAGTCGTCGTATCTGATCAGCCCCAAAGCCTGACGCAGACGGAAAGCAGCGGCCAGCCGCTCCTCCCAAAATCGCGCATCCACCACCGTATCGGCATCGAAGGAGAGCATGCGCACGGCTATACTTCCCTTTTCATAATGGCCCACGCCCAGCATTTCCAGTGTGGAGGAGAGCACTTGGACGAGATAGCCCTCGACGGGTTTACCCGTTATCGAAGCGATGGCACCGGAGAAGATCCACGGATGGAATCTTTTGACTGACTCCTCTTTTCGCGGGAGCAAGCAGATCGTAGGGAGAGCGGTCATAGGAGAGCAAATTGAGTAGGAGTGGGAGTAGGAAGCGTCATCAAGTGGTTGAAGATACGCAGGCAGGCCCATGCATCCAGAGCGGCATAGCCCTGCTGGGCATCGGTCAGCTTGCGAGCCTCCCAGTTGGTGAGTCGCTGCGACTTGCTGATGCGTTTCCCGAAGATGATGGCATACACCTTCTGGAGGCTGGAGTCGCGGATGCCGTATGCAGGGCAAAGGCGTTGCAGCTCGACGAAGCCGGCCGGCTCGAGGGGTCTGCGCCGACGGATGACCGTGACGTCATCGTGGAGGCTGAGCCCCACCTTGAGGGTATCGGGATTCTCCAAGAGCTGTTGCAGCTCGTCAGGGATATTGATGATGTTGAGGCGGAAAAGGAAGCAATCCGTCTCCGTCGCTATCTGCATAAGCGCCACAGAAGGGCGTGCGCCTCGCTCGAAAGAAGGACGCGTCTCTGTGTCGAAACCGAGGATGCGGTATGCCGATAGTTTCTTCACGGCATCGGATGCAGCCTCGGGCGTATCAATCAGGTGAATGGTACCGGGGAAGCTCTCTGTCTCCAAGCCCGCCACTTCTTCTTTGTCAATAGTAGCCACCATAATTATATTTGGTCCTATAGATATTAGGTCAATTCTCTTCTTCGTCGTTTTCCTCTTCCAGCATTCGGTACACCTCGCCGTAACGCAGTTCGTGGAGTGCTCCGGCAGCAGCGATGAGCCTATTGCCCCAGTACTCTGCGAAGTAACTGCGACAGCGACCGATGGCCGTCGGGATGGCAGCATCGTTCGATTGGCGCACGATGCCGAGCAGATTGCCGACCTGCTGATACACGTCGGCCAGATACTCGCCGATGCTTGCTCCCACGGGCGTATCACTATAGCGCATATCGGCATGTCGGGCATCCAGAAACGAATCGTACTCACCCAAGAGGGCAACGATGGTATTGCGCACTTGCTCGTAGGCATCTTCCACGATGTACTCCTCCACATAGTCTGTCTCCTCGCTGTATTCGTACGGCGGGAGGAGGGCAGCCTTGAGGTAAAGAAGGGGTAGCAATTTGGAAGCTTTGTCGATAAAATCCGCCGTACTATGAGCCGATGCCTGCTCCAAGAGGGCACAGTACTCCACCCCTACGGTCGCAAATTCTATTAGTTCGGGGCTATACACATTCCCCGTATTTGTTTCTTTCATGCCACAAATTTACGATTTTACCCACCATTTCCGCGATGAACGATTCTGGCACGGAAACGAAAGCGGAGCGAGCGCTATCGGAGCTTATCCAACTCCATCGCAAATCCACCGCCGCGAGAGAGATGCAGTAGCAGATGGTCAGATGGCGTGACGAGGCATTCCTTCCGCGCATAATCCGTTCCTTTGCGATCTGCATTGCTGCCGTCTTGGAATATGGTAGCCCTGTAAGTGCCTGCGGGCAGGAAAGAAAAGTCCACCTCCATCTCTCGGGCATCCCAATTCGTGAGTCCGCCCACATACCATTTGTCTCCACTTCGCCGCGCGATGGCAATGTATCGGCCCACTTCTCCATCAAGCGCGACGGATTCGTCCCAGACCGTCGGGATACCGGCGATGAAAGCCAGCGATTCGGACTCCTTCCTATACTCCGAGGGGCTGTCGCACAGCATATTGAGAGGAGACTCGAAGACCACGTATAGCGCCAATTGGTGACAGCGTGTGCCCTGGCTCATCGGTTCGGAATGGATGGGACGGAAGTTGCCCCGTGCAGCATTGCGCATAGCTCCCTGCGTATAGTCCATCGGTCCCGACACCATGCGGATAAAAGGAACAGTCACATCATACGTAACCATATCGACAGATTCGTCCGCCCATTTCACCTGTTCGAGGCCGTACACTCCTTCGAAGTTGAGGATATGCGGGAAAGTGCGTTGCAAACCTGCGGGCTTATACATGCCATGCAAGTCGAGTACCAGATGGTAGCGGGCAGCTGTCTCGGCCGCACGGTAGATGAAGTCCACCATCTGCTGGTCGTCTCGGTCCATGAAATCGACTTTGAACCCCTTGATGCCCATCGCCGCATAGTGACGGCACACAGCTTCCATATCACGATCGAAAGCCCAATAGCCCGCCCATAGGATGATACCCACACGCTTGGCATCGGCATAGGCCACCAGCTTTTTGAGGTCTATCTCGGGAACCACCTGCATGAGATCGGCCACTTTGTTCACCGACCAACCTTCATCGAGGATCACATATTCGATACCATGTTCGGCTGCAAAGTCTATGTAGTATTGATAGGTGTCGTTATTGATGCCGGCGCAGAAATCGACACCGGTGATATTCCAGTTGTGCCACCACTCCCATGCCACCTTGCCCGGACGTATCCAGTCGATGTCCTGCACCCGCGATGGTGCTGCGAGGCGATAGGTGAGATCCGACACGGCCAAGTCTTTGTCCGCAGTCGTCACCTGCATCACACGCCAGGGGAATGCCCTTGGCCCCTGCACTCGTGCGATGTACGGAGCACGCTCTTTGACGCGCTGTTGGAGCATATTATACCCGCCCTGCTCCGTTCGTGTGGGATATGGGGCGAATACACCTTGTAGCGAACTGCCGCTCGCCCCTTTGCGCAAATACATCCCGGGATAGGACTCCAAATCGGCCTCGGTCACGCAGATCTTCCTATCGCCTCCCGCGTCCACCAAGACAGGCAGGAAAGCCTGACGGAGGGAATCGGTCTCCGATAGGGGCGCACGGCTGTAGATGTTCTCAAACGAACCCTGCCAAGGATCGTCCCCTCTCACATAGGGCAGGTAGGCATCATAGTCCGCGGGAAAGCGGAAGCAGACCTCCTCGGAGGCTACCTCGTACAGCTCCTTCTTATGGCTCACGAAGCGATAGGCCATGCCATCGTTGTAGAGGCGGAAGCGCAGCGCCCAGTCGCCCCGAAAGCGAAGGACTCCTTCTCGGTAATGATCGGTCACCATCGCACTCTTGCTGAAGGGCGATGCTATCGTGCCGCGATGCTCCTCGGACCGGAAGTCTCTCATCTGCGCCTTGTGCCCCCAGATTTCGCCCGTGGTGAGCGTCATCGAGAGAGGAGATTCGCAGACAAGCTCCACGCCGTCATGCATCAAGGAGTAAGTCACCGTCTCTGCCACACGGATAACGACCCGCAGGCGCCCATCCGGCGAAGAGATAGAAAAATCTCTCCCCCACGCCGTGAGGGAGAGAATTCCGAAGAGCAATAGGAGGAATACCCCTTTCTTGATCATACGATATGATTATAAGTAAATCGTCCGGCTCAGATCAGACACGCATGGCTGTCGAGGACAGCCACAGCCGTGAGATTGAGGATGTCCGACACCGTCGCTTCCTGATCCACAAAGTAGATAGGCCGCGCCAGTCCCATCTGGATAGGGCCGAGTACCTCCTCGGCATCATCCGCCTCGCGCAGGAGCTGATAGCAGGCATTGGCGGCGGAGAGTCGGGGGAAGATGAGCACATTGGCGTTCTGCCCCTTGATCTTATTGTGCGGATATTGCTGGTCGCGTTTATCGGCATGCAGAGCCATTGACACGCGCATCTCCCCATCCACGGGTATATGCGAGTACTTCTCGTGGAGGATGGCCACAGCCTTGGCAGCCTGCACGGTGCTGTTGGCATCGGTATCCGCCCCGAAGTCGGAGAATCCTACCAACGCAAGCACGGGTTTCACCCCGAAGCAGTGCGCCCTCTCATAAGCCATCACTGCTATATCCACGAGGGCTTCGGCCGTGAGGTTATGATTGATGAGTGTGTCTGCAAGGAAAAGGGGGCCATTCTTCAGGCTCACCATGTGCATGGTGGCCAAGTGTCCCGTTCCCTCCTGCAAACCCACAGTCTCCAGTGCCACATTGGCGAGCTGACTATGCTTGCTGAAGATGCCCGTTATCATGGCATCGGCCTCACCCGTCTGCACCATCATCATACCGAAGTAGTTGGGGTCGAACATCTTGTCCTGCGCTTCGGTGTGGTTACCTCCGCGACGCCAGTTCTGATCGGCATAGAGGCGGGCATAACGATGTCGGCGTTCTTTCTCTTCTTCGGTGCGATAGTTCACAATACTGATGCCGTTGAGGCTCAGATCCAACTCCTTTGCGAGCAGTCTGATCTCCCGCTCCTCTCCCAGCATGATGGGGTATGCCATCCCCTGATCGCGGGCGGCAGCCGCAGCTTTGAGTACGGCGGGATTTTCACAAGCGGCATAGACCACGCGCTGCGGATAGAGCTTTGCAGATTCGTGCAATCGGCGTGTGAGGTGACTCATCAGTCCCACACGGCTGAGTAGTTCCGTCTCGTAGGCAACCCAGTCCGTTATGGGCTTTTCTGCCACGCCGCTCTCCACCGCCGCCCGTGCCACTGCCGTAGATACGCGGACAATGAGGCGGGGATCCACCGGCTTGGGGATGAAATAGTCGCGGCCGAAGTGCAACTGTCCGCTTCCGTAGGCACGGAGCACCTCGTCGGGCACCGCCTCGCGCGCCAAAGCTGCAATGGCAAGCGTGGCCGCTCGCTTCATCTCTTCGTTGATGGTACGTGCACGCACGTCGAGAGCACCGCGGAAGATATAGGGAAATCCAATGACGTTGTTGATCTGATTGGGATAATCCGATCGTCCCGTCGCCATGATGATGTCCTCTCGCGCCGATGTGGCTGCCTCGTAAGTAATCTCCGGATGGGGGTTCGCCAGTGCGAAGACGATGGGATTGGCTGCCATCGTGCGCACCATGTCCGGCGTGAGCACATCAGGACGCGACAGTCCCACGAATACATCGGCACCGGCTACCGCCTCGGCCAATGTGTGAGCATCGGTTCTCGTCGTGGCGAAATATCGTTTCTGCTCGGTGAGGTCGTTGCGCTCGGTGGTGATCACGCCCTTGCTGTCGAGCATGAGGATGTTCTCGCGCCTTGCACCGAACGATTCGTACAGTTTGGTACAGGAGAATGCCGATGCACCGGCTCCGTTCACCACGATGCGCACATCCTCTATTTTCTTACCGGCAATACGCAGCGCATTGAGGAGTCCGGCGGAGGAGATGATCGCAGTCCCGTGCTGGTCGTCGTGCATGACGGGGATGTCCAGTTCGCGCTTGAGGCGCTCCTCGATTTCGAAACATTCGGGCGCTTTGATGTCTTCCAGATTGATGCCGCCGAAAGTCGGGGCAATGGCCTTCACCACTTCGACAAATCGCGCCGGATCGGTCTCGTTCACTTCTATGTCGAATACATCTATGCCGGCATAGATCTTGAAGAGGAGTCCCTTCCCCTCCATAACGGGTTTACCGGCCAGCGCACCGATGTCGCCCAAGCCAAGCACCGCCGTGCCGTTAGAGATCACAGCGACGAGATTGCCCTTGGCAGTATATTGATAGGCCAATGCGGGATCGGCTTCTATGTCCTTGCAGGGAACGGCTACACCCGGGCTATAAGCCAGTGTGAGATCGTGCTGCGTGGAGTGAGGCTTCGTGGGACGTATCTCCAGTTTGCCCGGCTTCGACCCTGCGTGGTAGGCGCGTGCTTCTTCTTCCAGTCTGTTATCCATTTCAGTTTGTACAGTCAGTCGTTGGTGATCAGCCCGCTATGGCGGCTATGCCGGGCAATGTTTTACCTTCGATAGCTTCGAGAAGTGCACCGCCACCGGTGGAGACGTAAGACATCTTCTCGGCCTGACCGAACTTATTCACACAGGCCACGCTGTCGCCGCCACCGACGAGCGAGAATGCTCCTGCCGCAGTAGCTTCTGCAATGGCTTCGCCCACAGCGCGTGAGCCGTCGGAGAAGTTATCCATCTCGAATACACCCGTCGGGCCGTTCCAGAGGATGGTCTTGGATTGCAGGATGACGTCACGGAAGAGAGCCATTGTCTTGGGACCTATATCCAGACCTTCCCATTCGTCGGGGATCGTCATAATGTCGGAATAACGCGTCTGTGCATCGTTGTCGAATCGGTCTGCTATCTTGGCATCTACCGACAAGACCAGATTCACACCCTGCTCCTTGGCTTTACGCACGATGTCGCGTGCCAGATCGAGTTTGTCGTCTTCCACGAGCGACTTGCCTACAGTACCTCCCGCAGCCTTGGCAAAGGTGTAGCCCATACCGCCGGAGAGAATCAGGTTGTCCACTTTGCCCAACAGATTCTCGATGATCTCGATCTTGGATGATACTTTGGAGCCGCCCATAATAGCCGTAAAGGGGCGTTCGATCTGGTGCATCACTTTCTCAACGGCACGCACCTCCTGCTCCATGAGGTAGCCAAACATTTTGTGGTCGCGGTCGAATTGTGCTGCGATCAGGGCTGTCGAAGCATGCGCGCGGTGTGCCGTACCGAAGGCATCGTTTACGTAACAATCGGCCATCGAAGCCAATTTGCGTGTGAAGAGTGCCTGCGCTTCTTTTATCGCGGCCTTGGCTGCTGCTTTCTCTTCGGCCGTAACGTCCTCCTTGAGGCCGCGGGGCTTACCTTCTTCTTCGGCATAGAAGCGCAGATTCTCCAGCATAAGCACTTCGCCGGCACGAAGTCGGCCGGCCATGCTCACAGCCTCATCGCTCACACAGTCGTCGGCAAACTGAACGGGTACGCCCAGTAACTCGCTCACATGCGTCAGGATATGACGCAGAGAGAACTGTACGTCCACGCCTTTGGGACGTCCCAAATGCGAACCGATGATAACACTGCCGCCATCCTTTATAATACGGCTGAGCGTGGGTATGGCGGCGCGGATGCGCGTGTCGTCAGTTATGTGATAATGCTCATCAAGAGGTACGTTGAAGTCCACACGGACAAAGGCCTTATGGCCTGCAAAATTGAATTGGTCTATTGTCATAACGTTAGCTGTTGTCTCCCTTGGTGGGAGGTTAATGGATAATATTGTAACAAACATACGAAGTTTATGCCGTACCACGACCCTTATCTGCGGACTATTACGGGTACCCTTATCATCCACAAGGTCCGGGCGGGCAAAAAAGCCTTCTGGCAGGCTTCCGCACAGTACAAAGAACCCCGAAACGACCGTTTTGGTTGTCAGGCCTCTGCAATAAGGTCAATCAAAGCTCGGCAAGGTATCAAAGCTCAACAAAAGGTCAAAAAATCATTTTTTGGCTCGTCGCTCATCGACAAAGAGCAGAAAAACGATTTTTCGGCTCATCGCTCATCGACAAAGAGCAGAAAAACGATTTTTCGACTCATCGCTCGTCGACAAAGAGTCAAAAAATCATTTTTAGACCCGTCACGCATCAACAAAGAGCAGAAAAACGATTTTTCTGCTCGTCGCTCATCGGTGATGAGTCGAAAAATCGTTTTTCTGCTCCTTGTCGACGTTTTTTCAGCGGATTATGCCATGCGCTTTTTCGTTCCACTCGCGACGACTTCCTATCTTTGTCATCGGAGAGAAAAACGACCCCGAAACAAAAATCTTATCCCTGAAAAGAGGTATAATAGGTTGGCATTCCTTATATTTACCGCAGAAAAGGTACATACAATCTATTACACAGCGTTGATAAAGTGTGTGGCGAGGACAATCATAGCGCAGTATGTCAAGGAGATGCGCAACAACTATAAACGACATGCAGGAGTGGGACTACGCTTCGTGCGTGAGCTGGAGTAGGGCAAGACCACACTTCGCCTCAATAGGGTCAATAAAGGTTTTGAACTCTTCGGTTCGGAATGTGGCCTCGTACCGATGAAACGAGACGGAGATGAAGCATGAGGCAGGCTATGCTTTTAGTGCAAATGGGGACATATTCTCAAAATGGAATACAAGATTGCCTAACTTTCAACGAGACTAATTAAAGAGTAGTTATTCAGGTATTACTATACAAAAAAAACAAAATGAGGACTTTCATTTTAGTATTATCAATTTTTGCTTCGAACTATTTATTTGGTCAAAATCGCATAAATGCCTATGTCGAATTCCTAAAAGAACAAAAAAGTCCGAAAGAATATATTTTTCAGCTTTGGGAAGACGCAGACATTATTGTATTGGGAGAAAGAGACCACCGTGACACTACTCAATACAATTTGATCTTAGACATCCTTTCCGACAAGAGATTTATAGAAAAAGTAGGCAATCTATATTTAGAAGTAGGCGTTGTAAATGCCACTGAAAGAGCAAACGACCTAATAAAAAACAGCCACGACAAGGAATCTTTCCACAAAAGGTTTGTTGAACTACAAATGATCGAAATGTGGTCCCCTTCCTATTGGGATAAGTATAATCGCTATCAACTGCTATATGGACTATTCCAAATAAATAAAGAGTTATCAAGGGAAAACCAGATCAACATTGGGCTCCTCGATATGGAATTTAGTTGGCATGACAGCATCACACCGAAAAAATATAAAGAATTCTATACAATTCAGATGAACAGAGAGTATAATACAAGAGAGAAGATTATGGCAGATAATTTTCAAACTTTTTACTCTAAACAACAGCCCCGAAACAATCATAAAAAGGCTCTGATCATAACAAGTCGAGAGTATGCAGGGAAGTTTCACGTTCATTGCAAAGGCAATAACGTAAAGAGACAGGCAGGACACATAAAAGACATGTATGGCAACAAGGTCAAAACGGTAGCTCTGAATTGGTACAAGTGGTTACCATTAAATTGGGAGAAGCAAATTCTCCCTAATAAATCTAATGGATTGTCAGCTGATGGAAAATTTGACGCTGCTTTCGAACTAACCAATTGTACCGCTGTTGGTTTTGATCTTGACGCGTCACCATTCGGCGAAGACAAGTATGATTACACTTTCGACAATGATTTAAAGTGGAAAGATGTTTTTGATGGCTATATCTTCTATGAACCTTACTATAACTTCACGGGGAAAATTGGATTCCCAACAAGACTAAACAATAAACAAGCAAAAGAATTCATAAGACGAATGATTATAAACAACCAAGCCCTGGGAAATAAGAAAGATGCTCGTCTATTAAAATGGTTTGGCTGGATTCGGAAATACACAGAAAAGAATGAGTATTGCAACATGAGAGAGTTTAAGTGCATCAGTATTTATCCTAATCACATTGAATGGAAGAGTGCCATGGATAAATGGATAATAAGTAACGAACAGGAGCAATAGCATTCTTAAACCCTCTTTTTGCAACAAAGACACAGCATTCGACGAACACGTAGGTTCATCTTTACTCGATTGTTGTGTATTCCAGATATCAAAGAGAAGAGACATCCCGGCAGAGGGGCTTATGATGCGAAAGTGTTATATTTGTGTCATATAACGAAACTCTCTGATGATATGCGCTTTATCATATCGTTACCTCAGCGTTCACCGGCACGAGGACTTCTTTTCGCATTGGCTACATTGATGTTGCTACTCGCGACTGGGTGCTATCATAGCCCCTATAAGTCCAAAGCCAGGGCTCCTATCCCTTGCGATTCGTCGGTTGTCTCAGCCCTTATAAACAAGGATTCGCTGCGTGTGGCAACGGTATCGTCTTCCACATCATACTTCATCTACAAAGATGAGCAACTTGGCTACGAATACGAACTAGCCAAGCTGCTGGCCAAAACCTTGGGCAAAGCAATGAAAGTGGTGGTCGCGCCCAATACGGCAGCTCTTTTCCAAATGTTGGACTCGGCATTGGTGGATCTGGTGATCACCCCGCAAGCCGTCACCGTATCGGCACAGAAGCACTATCTCTTCTGCGGTCCCGAAGAGATATCGGGACAGGTACTCGTACAGCGAAACGACAAGGGACTGCAAGTGAAGAGCGTCACGGATCTGATCGGCAAGAAAGTCACTGTCATGGCACGCAGCCGCTTTGCGGATCGGTTGCAGCACCTATCGAAAGAGGTGGGCGGAGGCATTGATTCGGTCATTATCTCGGACGAGGCATTGAGCGCGGAGGATCTGATCGGGAAAGTGGTAGATCACTCGATAGACTACACTTTTGCGGACGAGCAGATAGCCCGTATAGCTCGAACCTACTACCACAATATCGACATCAGCGTAAACGTAGGCTTCGGCCAACGACTGCGTTGGGTCGTGCGCAAGGACAATGAATGTCTCGCCAAATGGGTGGACAAATGGGCCGAGGCAGCCTCACATAACCTCGCATACAAGAAAATATGGAGGCGCTATTTCGAGATGGGCAAAGACGAACTGGATGACCTCACAGGCCCACAACGGCCTCGGATTGATATGCCCCCCGGCCGCATTTCGAAGTATGATTTGGCTTTTTCCATCCTCAGCAAACATCACAGCTTCGGATATCCATGGCAGTTGCTCGCAGCCATTGCCTATCACGAATCGCGCTTCAACCACGGGGCCTCGGCATGGTCCGGTGCACGTGGACTCATGGGGATTATGCCTCGCACGGGGCAGCGCCACGGTGCCACGGTCGATCAGTTGATGGATCCGGAAGTCTCGATACGCGTGGCCATCTTCTGTCTGAAAGCGTTCCGTGCCGAATTTCCGGACATAGCGGACGAAGAGGAGAGACTGTGCTTCACTCTTGCAGCCTACAATGCCGGGCCCGGACACATAGCCGATGCCCGCAGACTGGCTGCCAAGCACGGCAAGAACCCCAACGTGTGGGAGAACAACGTGGAGACGTACGTCAAACTCAAGAAAGAACCTCAGTACTATAACGATCCCGTGTGCAAGCACGGCTATCTGCGTGGCACAGAGACGGTGAGATATGTGCGCAACGTACTCGACACCTACAAGAAATATCTCCCCATCAAGAACAAAAACTTCTGATCCCCACGACGGCATGTTCCAAGCACAAAATATCTCTAAGCGCTTCGGCGATCTCGTCCTCTTCGAGGATCTTTCCTTCTCCATCGAACGAGGGGACAAAGTAGGACTCATCGCTCGTAACGGCGAAGGCAAGACCACGCTCATGAACATCCTCACGGGAACCGATACGCCGGACGCGGGTGCGGTGGTAATGGAAAACGGCATCCGCGTGGCTTACCTGCCACAGACACCACGCATGGAAGCCGGCTCGACGGTGCTGCGTGCATGCTTCGGTACAGGGGATGCGCTTACCGACTTGATCGCCCGCTGGCACGACGCCACGGAGCGGGCCGATGATGCCGAGCTGGCGCGCTTACTTCCCGAAATGGATGCGCAAGCCGCATGGGAACACGAGCAACGGGCGAGAGAGATCCTCACGCAGTTGCATCTGACCGACCTCACCAGGACGGTGGACAATCTGAGCGGGGGCGAACTCAAGCGCATCGCATTGGCTACCGCCCTCATGGCAAGCCCCCAACTGCTCTTCTTGGATGAACCGACCAACCATTTGGACTTAGACGTCATCGAGTGGTTGGAAAACTATCTGCAACGACAGAATATCGCCCTACTACTTGTCACACACGACCGCTACTTCCTCGACCGCGTGTGCAATCGCATTCTCGAGCTCGAAGATGGTCAGCTATATGCCTATAAGGGCAACTACGAATACTTCCTGGCCAAACGTGCCGAACGAACGGATGCCGCTACCCGTGAAGCCGACCGCACAGCCAATATCCTACGTCGCGAAGCTGAATGGATGCACCGCCGCCCCCAAGCACGCGGCACCAAGGCAAAAGGACGCATCCGCGCCTATCACGAATTGGTAGAGAAGGCTCAGCCACGCAGCCGGGACACCAAACTCGACATTGCAGGAGCGCAACGCTATATCGGCAACAAGATATTCGAGGCCCACGGCGTAAGCAAGGCATTCGGTAAGAAAGAGATCTTGCGCAACTTCAGCTACACCTTCTCCCGCTACGACAAAGTTGGGATCGTGGGCCCCAACGGTGTGGGCAAGACGACATTTCTCCGATTGTTGCTCGGCGAAGAAGCGCCGGATGCCGGAACCTTCGATATAGGCGAGACTGTTCGTTTCGGCTATTACAGCCAAAAAGGGCTGCAAGTGGCAGAGGAAAAACGCGTCATCGAAGTGGTACAGGACATAGCCGAAGTCATCCGTTACGATTCCGGAGAACCTCCTCTCTCTGCATCGGCTCTGCTCACTCGTTTTCTCTTCCCGCCAAACAAACAGCATACACCCGTCTCCAAGCTCAGCGGGGGCGAACGGTGCCGACTCTACCTCTGCACGGTCCTCATGCAGGCTCCGAATTTCCTAATCCTCGACGAACCGACAAACGACTTGGACATCCTCACGCTGAACGTGCTCGAAGAATACCTGAGCGAGTTTCGCGGTTGTGTGCTCCTCGTTTCACACGATCGTTTTTTCATGGATAAGGTTGTGAGCCACCTCTTCACGTTCGAAGGAGACGGCATCGTGCGGGACTTTCCGGGTACTTATTCGGATTATCGTGAGTCACACCTGGCCGAAGAAGCCGCCAAAACCGAGAACGCTGCGCCCCGTACTCGCAACGCCACAGTGGAGAAGGAAAAAACAAGAACTTCGCCCGATACCAAGCCCCGCCGACTCTCCTTCAAAGAAACTCGAGAACTGGAAGAGATAGAAATCCGCCTGCCCGAACTGGAAGCCCACAAGGCCGAACTGGAACAGCTCATGAGTAGCGGCACTCTCTCCAATACTGAGCTGATCGCTGCCGGAGAAAAGATGACAGCCCTCATAGAAGAAATAGATACCCTCGGAATGCGTTGGTTGGAACTTAGTGACATCTGACACCTCCTTTTCTTTCAAGAACAATTTACCCAAACAAATATTCAACACTCATCCGATGAAACGAATACTATTACCTCTCATCGCTCTGCTCCTCACCATAGGGGCGACAGCGCAGACTACCGAAAAGCGAACCCGCGTACTCATGGAGACCTCGCATGGCAAAATGACCTTTGAACTATACAACGAGACTCCTATCCACCGTGACAACTTCATTTTCTTGGTCAAGAGCGGTACTTATCGGGGAGTCCTCTTCCATCGCGTCATCAGTCAGTTTATGGTACAAGGAGGCAACCCGCTCAGCCGAGGCGCAAAACCGCTTGCAGATCTCAATAATGACACGACCAAGCTGACGCTCCCTGCTGAGATTATGCCCGAGACCCACTTTCACAGGCGTGGAGCGCTCTGCGCTGCTCGCACGGGCGACGATGTGAATCCCGAGCGTCGCTCTTCCACGGTCCAATTCTATATCGTAACGGGCAGATTCTTCACCGATTTTGACCTCGAAAACCTCTCGAAAGAGACAAAAAAGGTCTTCACCGAAGCGCAAAAACAGGCCTATATGCACGAAGGCGGAACGCCCCACTTGGATGGCGACTACACAGTCTTTGGACAACTCGTGGATGGCTGGAAAACCCTCACCAAGATCGAACGCCAACACACGGACGAACGCAATCGCCCCCTAAAAGACGTCATCATCTTGAATATGGAAATCCTGCAATAAAGACATCGTGGAGTCAACATACTGCATGAGAAAAGCACTCATCCATACTCGTAGATTATTGGCAAAAGTAGCACGCAAACAACGTGCTACTCCTGTCTCCTACGTCATGAAAAAGGAACAGCATCAGTGCCTCAACTGTAATTGGGAATACGAAGGAAATTTCTGTCCATGCTGCGGACAAGAAAGCAATGTGCAAAGGATCACGTGGCGCAGTGTGGGGCAAAACATTCTCTCTATATGGGGTATGTCCGGCCGCACACTCCCGCATACACTCCTGATGCTGCTCTGGCGACCGGGCTATCTCATCAGCGACTATCTTGAAGGCAAACGAAAGAGTTCGTTCCCTCCGATCCAAATGCTTTTTCTGATCTGTTTGCTGGGCATCGGGCTGAGAATGATTCTTCCTATCCAAATTGCTCCAACCTCCATATTGTCGGTAGAAAATGGCGGAGAAGTAATCTGGAACCATTTTGAAAACATGCGTCAATGGGCTGAACGCAACAATGCCTGGGCACAACTGATATTCCAAATCCTATTCATTCCTGCCATGCAACTCTTCTTCCGCAATGCTCCACGCCATCGCAGAACCACACTGCCCGAAAACTTCTTCATCCAAGTCTTTATCGGCTGTCTGTTCCAGTGGGTTTCTATTCTGTGGATGTTATTTACGCTGAGCTATGTGATCGGCAGCATCTATTTATTTCCGGAATGGCTGGTTTTCTTTCTCCTCTTTTACACTTACTATCAGCTATATGGCTATGGTTTTTGGCAGACGCTGTGGCGCACATTTATCGTAGCTATATCTCCTTTCCTCTGGTTGCTTCTTGCCATTATCGCATATATTTTGATAATATATGGCTGATTGATACTATTAAAAAGTCTGCAAACAAAGTATCTCCCGATCAAACTTGCTCCACAGAATTGTTTCACCTTTGAGGATAATCTATTCTCTGTTAATAACGAGGAGCAAAAATTCAGAAAACAAGGAAGATCGTCCAAGAGGCAGGATGAAATCATTATATTTGCACGTAGTCCCAAAGACACAAGTATTAGTCTCATCAATTATCATAACGCAATATGTTGTCTTCCCGCACATTCCGTTACCTGCTCAATCTAATTCTGCTTGTCGGCGGCATTATTCTCGTCACCGGTATGGCCCGAGCAAATAAATCGGCAGCGCAATCAAGCACCAATACGGCCGACTCCGTCACCTACGTATTCTCCGAGGAGATCACACACTTCTTCCCCGCTGTGGCAGACATTATGGAAGAAGACACCGTCCGTACCATCGTAGTAGACGAGGCAGGGAAGATGTTGGGCTATCTGCTATACACCTCGCCCTATACCGATGACGTGGAGGGTTACAACGGCTCCACGCCTGTGGCTATTGCGTTCGACACAGAGGATCGCATCATCGGCACCATGCTGCTACCCAATGATGAGACACCCAGCTTTGCCCGGAGAGTAGAGCGTGCCGGACTATATGACAGCTGGAACGGACTCACTGCCGAGGAGGCTCTGACGTTAGAAGTGGATGGAGTTTCGGGTGCAACTTATACATCCGAAGCCGTTATCCTCTGTGTGCAGAAGCGACTGGAAATCTATCTGGGGCAGAAGAAAAACCAGAAAGCCGACATATGGGGACTGGTGCGTACCGGTGGCAGTATCGGGGTGATTGGATTGGCTCTTCTCTGCTACTTCTTCCCTTCCAAAGCCCGCCCCTATCGCCTATATCTCTTGGCACTGAGCATTGTCTTTCTGGGTTTCCTCCAAGGTTCTTTCCTCTCGATCGAGGGTACCTACCATTGGTTAGCGACCGGATTCCCCATTACGATACAATGGCTGCTCATCGGATTGTTTGTCTTGGCAGTGATCCTGCCGCTTATCACTAATAAGCCTTTCTACTGTACATGGGTGTGCCCCTTCGGTGCAGCTCAAGAGCTGATGGGGAAGATAACGAAACGCAAGCTCCGCATCCCGCAGCGATGGTACAAGGCGCTTACCTTGATCCGCCCCTATCTCCTCGTACTCATAGTTGTACTCCTACTGCTCGGTTTTGTAGGTGACTTGTCGCAATGGGAGCCGTTCACAGCCTTTATTTTCCGCTCGGCAACGATCTGGGTACTCGTGCTTGCCGGCTTGATGTTGCTCGCGTCGATATTCGTGAACCATCCCTGGTGTCGCTTCTTCTGTCCGACAGGACAATTGCTCGAAAACGTGCGCAAATGTTCGCCACGCAACCTACGCAGGGCTGAGGCGCATCAGTAATATCTGCCCCCTACTCTCATCAATGAATACATAGCTCTTTCTCTTCCCGATTATGACAGAAATTTACGATAACGAACAGAACGAAATAGAAGCTTCTGACCAACCCGAGACCGATAGCCGTTTGCCGGCCGATCATCCCGCCATGGTGACACACCACCTCGGTGGCATGTATCGCAATTGGTATCTCGACTATGCCTCGTACGTGATCCTCGAAAGAGCCGTACCTCATATCGAAGACGGCCTCAAACCGGTACAGCGCCGCATACTATATACGCTACATCACTGGTTCGACAACGGCCGTATGAACAAGGTCGCGAAGGTAACCGGCCAAACCATGGCGCTACACCCGCACGGCGATGCCTCCATCAATGATGCATTGGTGCAGTTGGGGCAAAAGGGTTATCTCATCGACACACAAGGGAACTGGGGTAATATCCTCACGGGCGACGAAGCGGCTGCAGGTCGTTATATCGAGGGGAAACTGTCGGCATTGGCACAGGAGACGCTATTCAATGATAAGATTACCCGCTGGAAACGTTCCTACGACGGTAGTGAGGACGAGCCTGTAGCCCTGCCCGTGAAGTTTCCGCTCCTGCTCGCACAAGGAACGGAAGGTATAGCCGTGGGGCTCAACTCCAAAATACTACCGCACAACCTCGGCGAACTGCTCGCAGCCTGCATCGCTCATCTGAACGGACAACCCTTCACCCTCTATCCCGACTTCCCCACAGGTGGTCTGATGGATGCCAGCCGCTACCACGACGGGCAACGAGGCGGACAGATCAAGAGTCGAGCCAAAATAAAAAAGATAGACAACCGCACGCTCAGCATCACGGAATTGCCCTGTGGCAAGACGACATCGGCACTTATCGAGTCTATTCTCAAAGCCAATGAGAAAGGGAAGATCAAGATCAAGCGCATAGATGACATGACGGCTGCCGAGGCCGACATACGCATACACTTGGCAGCAGGCGTGTCCTCGGACAAGACGATAGATGCGCTCTACGCTTTCACGGATTGCGAGGTGAGCCAGTCGCCTAATGCTTGCGTAATCATGGAGGACAAACCCGTCTTCCTCGGAGTGAGCGACCTACTACGTTATAGTACCGAGCGCACTCGCGACTTGCTGAAGGAAGAACTGATTATCCGTCTGGAAGAGAAGCGGGAGCAATATCTCGGAGCTTCGTTGGAACGGATCTTTATCGAGGAGCGAATATACAAGGATCAACCCTTCGAAGAGGCAGAGAGCGAACAAGAAGCACTGCGACACGTGGAGACGCGACTCGTGCCTTTTGCCCATCGTTTCATTCGCCCTGTCACTTACGACGATCTGAAGAAGCTGCTGGAGATACGCATGGCGCGCATCCTGCGTTTCAATCTGCCCAAGCACGAAGCCATGATGCTCCAACTGGAGAAAGACATAGCCGAACTGGAGAAAAACATCCGCGAGATCACCGCTTATACGATTCGCTGGTTCGAGTACCTGCATGAGCACTATGCCCCTCGTTTCCCACGTAAGACACAGATCATCGGTTTCGGAGCCATCGAAGCCACAAAGGTAGCCGAAGCCAATGCCAAGCTCTATATCAATCGGGAGGAAGGCTTCATCGGCATGGGGCTGAGAGGAGACGAGTTTGTCTGCAACTGTTCGGACCTTGACGATGCCATCATCTTCTTCCGCGATGGCACTTACCTCATCACCAAGGTGGAAGAAAAGAAGTTCATCGGCAATCGTGAGGTCATCTATATCGACCGCTTCGAACGCAATGACAAACGCACCATCTACAACGTCATCTATCGGGACGGCAAATCGGCTCCTTTCTACATCAAGCGCTTCAACGTCACCGGTGTCACTCGTGACAAGGAATACAACCTCACACAGGAAACTGCCGGCAGTCGTGTCATGTACTTCTCTGCCAATAAGAACGGCGAGGCCGAGACCGTCCGCATCATCCTCAAGCCCAAAGCACGGCAACGCGTACTTTCTTTCGAGAAAGACTTCAGCGATGTGGCCATCAAAGGACGTAGTAGCAAAGGCAATCTGCTCACCAAAGCCGAGGTACATAAAATCTTGTTCAAGCAGCAAGGAGCCTCTACGCTGGGCGGCAGAAAGGTTTGGTTCGATCGTGATGTGATGCGACTGAACTATGACGAGCAAGGCGAATATCTCGGAGAATTCCATGCGAGCGATTCCGTCCTCGTGGTTCTGGACAATGGGGACTGCTACACGACCTCCATTGCAGAGAACAATCACTTCGACCCCAATATGATCCGGATAGAAAAGTTCCGCTCTGATAAGGTGTGGACGGCTATCTATCACAACAAAGAAGCCGGTTACCTCTATCTGAAACGCTTCAGGATAGAAGGAGGCAGCAGGGACAATCTGCTGGGAGGAGAGGGCGAAGGCAATAGTCTGTTGCTCCTATCCGACACGCGCTATCCCCGCTTTGCATTGGCTTTCGGCGGAATTGATGCCACACGCCCCGAACTGGTTATAGATGGAGATGAATTCGTGGGCATCAAGGGTATCCATGCCAAAGGGAAACGCCTGACGACCTACAGAGTGGAGAGTGTGAAAGAATTGGCACCCATACGGGAAGAAGAACCTGAGACCGAACCCGTGGAAGCAAAGGAGGAGAATGAGGTTGATCCTGAAAGCATGACCTCCGATGAAGAGATCCGCGACGAGCTCTTGGGCATCCAACGATTGCAATTCGACAGCGATGAGGAGCAATAAGCGATATATCATTGGCTTCCTTGCGCTGCTATTGGCAAGGACTATCGCATGGGGACAGTCAGATTCCTTGGGGTATCGGATCCATTCTGCCTATATGATCGGTGCCGGCGGAAGCATCACGCGCGATGCCTATCTGTCTCCTCTTCGTTATGGCGGTTGGACGCTCAATCTATTGGGAGAAAAGACCTACCCTACCCGTACACCGGATTCGCGTTGGATGATCCGGACGGCGCATGAACTGGATGGAGCTGTTATGGACAACCCCGCCAATAATGCCCATTTCTATTCGCTCTTGTACAATGGTGCTGCTACTGCGCTCTATCGTCTACCCAAGAGCGACGACAGGCAGGCTGCATGGCTGCAACCCTTTCGTTTTGCCTTCGGTGGGGGGATGGAGTTAGGTGTCGGGGGCATCTACAGCACACGCAACGGAAATAATCCGGCAACGCTCAAGCTCTACAGCAATATCATCGCTCAAGGAGTCGTGGGTTATGCCATACCATCAAACTCTTTTCCAGTCTATCTGCGAATGGTCTCACAGATCAATCTTTTGGGTGTCGCCTATGGCAACGGATTCGGGGAGAGCTATTATGAGAATTTCATCCTGAGCAATGGCATTGCCGGCTCGCTCCATCTGACACATCCGGGTAAGCTCACACGCTTCACGACCCTGCTGAGTGCTGACTTCCCCGTACGCAACTTCTGCACCATCCGTGTAGGCTATCGATACTCACATTTGGGATCCACACTCAACAGTCTGGACACTCGCATCAATAATCATACGGTTTTGGTCGGTTTCGTCACAGAGCTTTATCGCTTCCGCGGGCACAAAGCCATGCGTACGGGACGTAAGACCAGTCTTTATTACCACGATTAGCAGATACAAGATGAAGAAACTACTTGCCGTTCTTATTGCAGTCATTTCATGCTGTTCCTGCTCTACGGAGGAGGATTTCACCTTCGACCCGTATGAAAACTACGATGCACTGTGGGAGATCATGGATCGGGGCTATTGCTTCTTCGACCTCAAACTTCCGCAAGACTCTTCCTGGCGGGATATGTACGAGAAGCATCGACGCGATCTGACTCCCACGATGAGTCGGGATTCGCTTTTTCTGGTGATGACACAGCTTCTTTCCGAACTGAAAGACGGACACGTGAATCTGAGCACTTCATTCGACTACGGACACTACTGGAAGTGGTATGAGGATTATCCGCCCAATATAAGTTTGGACCTACAGAGAGCGTATTTAGGTAAGGACTATCGCATAGCAGGCGGGCTGAAGTATCGTCGTCTCACCTACAACGACCACGCACAGGACAGTATCGGCTACATCGTATATGATAGTTTCAACAAGCCGATTTCGAACAGCAATATAAGTGGTATGCTGTCGCGCCTGACCGAGTGCAAAGCGCTTATCATCGACATCCGCGGAAATGGTGGCGGACAACTGACCTATGCCGACGAGTTTGCTCGTCACTTCACAAAAGAAAGGATACTCACAGGCTACATCCGACATAAAACAGGACCTGCACACGATGCTTTCTCCAATCCACTCCCGATCTACTTGGATACGCTTACTACCGGTGTCGTATGGA
The DNA here is from genome assembly GCF_003096695.1 of Porphyromonas loveana. GTDB lineage: Bacteria > Bacteroidota > Bacteroidia > Bacteroidales > Porphyromonadaceae > Porphyromonas > Porphyromonas loveana. The sequence continues at coordinate 65,425 of NZ_QEKY01000008.1, forward strand.
TGCGTCCCGTCGTATTGCTGACCAACAGGGAGGTATTCAGCTCGGCCAATGACTTTGCCTTCAAGATGAAGCCTCTTCCATTTGTCACCTTGTTGGGGGATAAGACCGGAGGCGGCGCAGGACTTCCCACCTCTTCGGAGATTCCTTGCGGATGGGGGGTGCGCTATTCGGCAGGCCGAATGACAGATGCCTCAGATGTAGATGTCGAGTTCGGAATTGATCCGCATTACTACGTATCGCTAAGCGATGAAGATTTGGCCAACGGAGAAGATACCCTCATTGAAGAAGCGGTACGATACATTAAACGGAAAATAGCAGAGTATAACCAAACAGGCGTTTGGATTAAATAAAAGCAAATAGCCTTAGCAGCTATTCGTCGTTCCGCTCTGCGAGGAAGTAGAGCGGTGCGTACGTAAGCGTAACCTGTCCCGAAGGCGTAGAATAACGCTCGCGGTAAGCCTTGTCGAAGGAGTCGAATCGGCGTGGCGTCCACACATCGCCATTCTCCGGCGTAGCTGTAACCCCAGTTCGTTTTAGATGCAGTAAGACCTCGCGAGGCGAATCGAAATCAAGCACTATTGTTTCCTCCTCCACTTCTACTGCGGAGAATGACTCGCCGAGCCACTCTTCGAGTTGTGCTGCTGTAGGATATTGCAGACCTCTGTCCGTGAGTGTACGTATCTCGGGCAGATTGTCGGAGGAGAAAGTATTAAAGAGGAAAACACCGTTCCGACGAAGGAGGCGGGCGGCCTGTCGAATGACTCCTCGCGGATCGGCAAACCATTGGAAAGCCGAAGCCGAAGCAATGAGATCGTAAGTATCGTCATGCGACATACTCTCCGCCGGTCCTGCATGAAAGGAAGCAGGATGCACGCTGACGTACTTCTCACAGTCGGGACAGAGATCATTGAGCGTCCATCGCTCCACTTCAAGAGCCTGCGCCAGACGACGTGTGAAGCTGCCCGTACCGCAACCATACTCCAATACATGATTGTACTGCCTGCGACCGCGGGCAGTAAGCATGGCGATGAGTCGCTCCCCTATATGGTGCTGAGCGACGGCATTGTCCTCATAATGGGGCAAGGCAGAAGTAAAGCGGCGGATGACGCGCTCCTTGTCGACATCTCTCAAGTCCAAAGTGACTCCCACGTGCTGAAACGGTTGAACAGATAGTGATCCCCTCCCACTACCATTTCGATCTGCGGGCAGCCTCGCATATTCCAAAAACGCTCTTGATTCTTGGCCGGAATGATCCGATCTTTCTCTCCTATCAGTACCTTATCCCATTGAAGAGGACTCTGGGGATGAGGATTGTCGCTGCCGAGTCGCCTGCTCTCTTCTTCATAGACGCGCCCCAGCTCAGCTTTTATTTCGCTTGTCTCTCGTGCCGCCAGCGCATCGAATAAATGTTTCAAGGACTTGCCACCGCACATACGTCTATTGAAGCGGAGCCGATTCTCTTCCGTGAGGCCGTCCAAGGTGCCACGAAAGATCTCCATCGGTATGCCCATCTCGTCGTCCATCGGATAGCCTGTGCCACAGACCGCTACTGCCGATGCCGTCTCGGGCAGAAGGCCCTGCATCGCCAAACGCTCTGCAGCCCATACCCCCATAGACCAAGCTAATAGACGTATTTCTCGATAAGAAGACCAATCGAAGTCCTGTTCGTCCGTGCGGTAATCCCACACATGGAGCAAGTCGTATCCGGCAGGGATGGCAAGATGCTCCACAGCTTCGCGGGTCATAGCCCAACCGTTGAAAAAAAGAATGAGTTTATCGGAATCCGGCGACAGCCGGAACAATTCTGTCTGCATAGTGTGGCAAAGATAATGACTTTGAAAGCCTTTTCCATCTTATCGAAGTCCATGAATGCAAAACAGGGTATCCACTATGCACAAGATGCCGATCCACTTGTCCTTCCTCTCTCTATCTTCCTTTTTTAATAGAAAAAGCCCTGTGCAGATAGTTCTTAGGCTCCACGTCCGGAGATCCACTGCCCCCCTTGCGTATCATAAAGGCAACATTTAGGAAAAGTATTGAAAGAAGGGCTTGGGGTTCTGATGCAAATTGACTACCCATGATATGTCAAGCATGAAAATCTCCTATTAATTCTGTCACTCCTTTCTCTGATTTTTCGGAGCCAAAAAAGTTTTCAACACCGAAGAGCCGTTTAGATTCATTCTAAATAAGCTGCTGTCGGGGAGGTCAGTCGGTGAGCAAAACGAGGATAAAAATCGACTTTTCCAACTCCGATGATGATATTTAGACTTCTAAGATGTAATCTTTATAATTACCGGTTTCAATCTTTATAAAGATCACCATGTAAACTTTACATTATTGGAAATGATAATTATAAAGTTTACATCTCAAAAAGCTATTTATTGCAGGCACCAAAAGGCGTATTTCTGCACGATAAAAAAGAAGCACCCGTTGAGTTCGCGACCGAACTCAACGGGTGCTTGATGCTTTTTGCGATGATTTGCGAGAGGACTTTATCGCATCCTATTCATCATCGGAGAGTGAAAAGTTATTCATCGATCGGGCCACATGGCTCTGACGCTTCCATATCTCGAAAAGGAAAGGAGAGAATTTCCACCGTTCCCGACATTCTTGTTCATGAGTCTCGTATTCATCATTGCTTCTATTTACTGTGTATTACTTGGGTTCTTGATCGGCCGCTGCGCATTGACTTTCAACCATTAACGCACTGCTGCGCTGCCGATCCGTCTGCAAAGATAACAAAAAGGGAGCCATGCACCGACCCAAGGTACGACCTGCTGAAAGTGCTACCGCAGCGCGATGCAAGGACTGCCTTACTCGCTGCGGATGGCTTCGGTGGGTGGGACGCGCAATGCTCGTGTAACGGGAATGGAAGTACCGAGCAAAACCATCAAGAGCATCTGCAAATAAGTACAAATCAATCCGATCAAAAGCCGTCCCCATCCGACAGGAAAGACCGTGATGTCGCAGAGATCGGTATGGAACATGACATACCATGCCGCTATGGCCGCCGGCAAGAAGGCCAAGGTCATCAACACCAATCCTTCACCGAACATAAGCGAGAGCACACTCTTATTCGTCGATCCCACTACGCGGCGGATGCCCACTTCGGCGCGTCGCTGCTCCGTGCGCACCCAGAAGGTGCCGACAATGCCGAGGAATATATTGAGCAGGAGGAAGAAACCGATCGCCAGATGGTTATTGATCTGTCGGATAGGGTCAGCCAATACGATGGCACGATCTTCGCTAACTGCACCGATACTCATGATAGGAAAAGTGCCATCCTGGGTCACGGCTTTCATCCTTTTCATAAACTTCTCCTTGAAATCCGGCGTATCTGCTTCGGGAGAGATACGCAGATAGATGGAGTAGGACACGTGCTCATTCTGTCCGATGTACTCCTCTGTTATCGGCATCAGGCAGATATATTCCGATTTTTCCGCCTCGCTTCGGGGTTGATTCGGCAAGACACCTTTGAATGTCTGATTATATCTGATCTTCTTTTCGACCTGCACATCATCAAGGAAATACAGCATACTGTAACTGATGCTATCCGACATGCCAAGATAGCGACGGTCGCTTTCCCGCCCTTCTCCATTAGCTTGTTCCACATGGTCAAGTGCATTGCGCGAGAGATAATAATCGCGTTGGATGTCGTTCATGCGAAGTTTAGAGAACTGTTCGGCCATCTTCTCCGGAGAAGAACCATCGGCCCCATAGACACGAAATACACGAAAATAATCAGGCGAGACCATTCGAATCTCCACTGACGAAAGAGTTACAGTGTCCAGCTTGAGACTATTCATGCTGGAAGAAGAAGAGTAATGCCCTCCCCATTGTTGGATAGAAGCCGCTTCCACTCCCGGATATGCCGCTACCAAATCAAGGGTTTGCATCATGGTCTTTCCTTTGTCTTCGGACATATCCTTTTGGCCTCCTTCGCTATCGGCTCGGACAGTTCCTACCATCAGGCGGTACACATGTTCGATGTCATAGTTCAACGGACGCGACCAAGCACGCAGGGCGGTCAAGGCATAGTCTGTGACAAACCAGAGCAAGCCACATACGGCAAGCATCTCGAGCCATATCCAGAGGTTGGCACGGCGCTCTGCTCGGATAATCTTAATAATATGGTGTAGCATGATAATATTGATATGAAGGGGTTAGTGTGACAAAGATTCTACAATGGGAGTCTTGGATATACGCCAAGCGGGGACAAAGGCACTGAGCAGATTGATCAGCACACAGAAGAAAAGAGCGATGAGGAAAATGATGGGATTGAACATAGCTCCATTAATATCACCTTGGATCATATTCCACGATCCGGCAGGTAGAAGCCATGAGGGAAAGACGGCCATGACCAAATAGCTCAAGCCCAAGCCCAACACTCCACCCAGCAGGCTGAGCAGCATATTCTCTGCTATTACCTGACGGATAATATCGGACCGAACAGCTCCGAAAGAACGCCGCACACCCAGTTCTGCCAATCGACGACGCATACGGCTCAGCGTCATACCGGATAGATTGATGGCAGGGATGCACAGAAACAGGATGATCAGGAGAATAAATCGACGACGATATTCCGGAACAGTGTCGTCGTTCCGATATTTGCTGTGCATCGTCGCAAACTGATTGGCCGGTTGGCCCGGGAAACTGATACTGAAGGTCTCTTGCACCGCATTGCATTGTGCCGTCAGAGCTTGTATCTCCTCCTTGATGGCATCGAAGTCTTTCGGGCTTTTGGCCAGACAGATGACCGCATAATCATTGAAAAGACGGTCTCGACTATTTGCTTCATACAGACTGCTCAATGGCATCCACACATCTCCGTATGCAAAACTACAGAAGGGCGTCACATGACGCACCACACCGCAAACAGTGTATTTGCTCCCGTTGATTAGGGCTTGCTTATCGATAGCTTCGTCTACGGAGCCGAAAAACTTCCGTGCCAAGCGGTCTGTAATGACTGCTACCTGCCTATTGGAGCGGGCATCAGACTCGGTATAATGCTTGCCTGCTACGAAAGAAAAGTCAAAGACTCGCCAAAAAGCCTCATCCGTGTATCGTGCCACAATGGGTACTTCCGACTCGTTCCCGCGTACAGAGAATAAGGTCTGGATGCCAGCTTCCGACTCGTAATACTCAATAAAAGTAGTCACCGCTTCGGGAGTTTTGAGCTTACGGAATATTTCCCACACTTGTACGTCGCCTACGGGCATATTGATGGTCGTATTCCTCATCGTGTCTTTCATTGTCAGGGTCGAGCCTCGAGTCACCAGCCAACGCGAACGATTGGTTTCGGGAGAGAAAGATCCCACCTTCATATACTCTTGCTGTACCAGCACCATGACCATACAAATGGCAAAGGCCGTACCTAAAATACCGATACTGCTGAGCACCGGATTCTGGCGGATGATTTGCCACGATTGTCTGATATATCTTTTCATTGTTTCTGTCTCTTTTGCAGTAATGCCGATAATAGAAATTCTACTGTTATTAACCCGCTCAGCCCACCTGATGGCCGTCGAACATCCGTATGGTACGAGTCGTCTCGCGGGCCTGCAATTCGTTGTGCGTAACCATGACGATGGTGCGCTTGTCTTCTACATTGAGCTTGTGCAGGATGCTCATCACTTCGGCACCCATTTTAGAATCGAGGTTACCCGTGGGCTCGTCGGCGAGGATAATTTCGGGATTGCCCACGATGGCGCGGGCGATGGCCACACGTTGGCACTGACCTCCGGAGAGCTGATGCGGATAATGGTGCAGCCTATGGGTCATCTCCATGCGTTCGAGAACCTCATATGCTGCTTGGCGTCTTTTGCTTTCGCTCATGCGACGGTAGAGAAGAGGCAGCATGGCGTTGTCCAAGATGTTGAGCGTATTGATGAGATGAAAACTCTGAAACACGAACCCCAGCTTCTCGTTGCGAAAGGCTGCCAGAGCCTTGTCAGAGAGGGATTTCACCGTTTCTCCCATGATTTCTACCGTGCCGCTTGTGGGGCGGTCCAGCAGACCCATAACGTTGAGGAGCGTACTCTTGCCACATCCGCTGGGTCCCATGACGGAAAGGAACTCGCCTTCCTCCACTTTGATGTTGATTTCTTCCAGAGCGGCTGTCTCCATCATGCCTGCTCGGAAAATGCGACTTACGTCGGTCAGTCTGATTGCATCCATACTTCCATGTTGTATTTGAGTTTGTATTATTGTGTTTTTTGTCTTTGAGGCCGTCTCAGTCTTTTAGCTTGATTTTCTTGCGACCCTTGTAAGCTGCGTCCAGCGTCTGTAGGAGCACCTCCTCATCGGGTTCGAGACCGGAGAGGACCTCCACGAACGACTCGCCGCTTCCTCCCAGACGTACCTCCCGACGCTCCAACACATTGCCCTTGCGGACATACAGTTCATACACGCCCTCGCCATGATAGTAATGGCCGAAGGGGATCCGCACGCATTCGTTCTTCAGAGCCGTCAGCACATATACGGTCACCTTCAAACCCGAACGCAATGCGGGAATGTCATCGGCCGGGAGCCGGACAAAGAAGCGCACCACTCCATTCTTGGCTGCGGGAGTGATATTGGTGATGGAGCCTTCGATGCGTCGGTTGTCAAGATGTACCACCGCTTTGGCACCGACATGCAAACGCTCGGCATAGTCATCCGCTATATCGGCTTGGATGCGGAAGTGCTTCGGATCGCTCACCGTGGCGACTTGTGCGCCCGGACTGATAAGCGAGCCGATATCCCTGAGGACAAAGGTCAGCACCCCGTCACGAGGCGAAGCGATCCGTGCATCCTCCAACTGCCGACGTTTCTCGTCGAGCGTCTTACGGAAAATTTCGATTTCCAGACGCGATGCGGCCAGTTCGGCTGCTGCAGTGGCTTCGCGGTCGCGCAGGTTCTCTGTCATTCCTTCGTATTCCAACGCGGCCACACGATTGGCCAGTTCGACCTCGCGCACCCGGTCTGCCGTTCCCGCTCCGATACTGTCCAGATACCTTTCGCTCTGCATCTCGGCCTGCTTGCGATCGTTCTGCATGGCTTTCACACTCAGCTCACGTCGTTTGGCATTGAGCTCACTGCGGAGCTGTACCTCTTGTCGGTGCAGCTGCGTCTGCTTCATGCGCAATTCGTCTTGCAGCTTGTCGAACTCTGTGCGCACCGACTGCAAATCCAGCTCCACCAAAGGATCGCCTCGGCGCACCGAATCGCCTGCCTGCTTGAGCACGGCGATCAGACGTGCCTGTACCGGCGAGGTGATCATCTCCTCAAAAGCGGGTACCACCTCGCCCGAAGCCGAAGTAGCGATCTGTACTTCTCCCCTATCCACTCGTCCCAAACGAAGCGAAGCAAGCGATACGGAGCTTTGCATCGAGGAGAGGAACCACCACCCGCCGAAGAATAGAATGATGGCAGCTGCCGCCATGATGAAGTAGCGTCGTTGTTTCTCGCGTTTGAGCCGTTCGGGCGAAATCTGTCTGTCCATGAGCCTAAATATCGAAGTTTTACATTATTTCTTTTCGGATTCGCCTTTATTAGAGCAAATGCCATGCCATCGACAAACTTTTCCTCATTATCAGCGACTTACTCTTTTTCGCCCCGGCCTGCATTGTTCGTTTTCGGACAGCAGAGGTGTTCGTTTTCGGACAGTCGGACAGTCGGACAAGTGCCGAAATCGGCCTATTATCAACCTCTTAGGCAAATTGGCACGGACTTTGTCATAAGAAAGGACAGTACAAAAGAAAGATACCCTATGAAAAAGTATGCTCTTATCCTCCTCGCCTATGGACTGACGCTACTCGGAGGCAGCGACTCGGCCGCCAAGGCGCAGGACATAGCTGACAGTGAAGCAGTCCGCCTGCCCCTGACGGAAGCCATCCGAATGGCACGAGAACATAGTGTGGATGCTGCCGTGGCTCTGCAGGAACTACGCGCAGCCTACTGGCAGTGGCGCACCTATCGGGCAGAGCTCCTGCCCGACGTGAATCTGACGGCGACACTGCCGGACTACAGACGCGCCTACTCGCTCTATCAACAGCCCGACGGCTCATACAACTTCGTGCGCACCAACGTCCTACGCACAGCGGGGCAAGTATCCATCGATCAGAATATTTGGCTCACGGGGGGTAAACTCTCACTCGTCAGCTCTCTGGAGCACATCAATCCCCTCGGCACCCAAGGCGCCGACAAGCATTTCATGAGCGTACCGATCAGCCTCACGCTGAGCCAACCGCTCTTCGGCCTGAACGAAACGAAATGGAGCCGCCGCATAGAGCCCGTGCGATACGAAGAGGCTCGCCGACGGTTCGTCGCCGGGACGGAAGAGGTGAGCGTGAACTGCATCGAGCATTATTTCTCGGCTCTCTTGGCTCGCGAACAACTGAACAATGCAGAGACCAATCTGCGCAATACGGCGAAACTCGTCGAAGTGGCTCGTGCCAAAAAGAAAATCGGCAAACTCTCCGAGAACGAACTCCGAGCCGTGGAGATCAGCCATGCATCGGCATCGTCCGCCATTCTTACGAGCCGGACGGCCCTGCACGGAGCAGAGATGGCGCTGTGTATTTTCCTCGGACTACAGCCCGATGCCCGCCTCGCTCTTTCTTTGCCGAGCGACACGACCTTTGTCCCGGTGAGCTACGAACAGGTGATGGAGCTGGCAAGGCGCAATCATCCTTTCGTAGGAGAGATGAAGCGCAGGATGCTCGAAGCCGATCGTTCTCTGGCACGCGCCAAGGCAGAACGTTTCTCTGTCGAGCTGATGGCGCAGATAGGCTACGCAGGTAGGGCCGACAATCTGCCCGACGCATACGGCAGCCGTTTGCAAGACAACAGCTCCGTCTCGGTAGGCGTGCGCATCCCGATTGTCGATTGGGGACGCGGCCGCGGCCGGATACGGATGGCCGAGAGCAATCGCCGCCTCGAAGAGCATCGCCTCCGACAGGAAGAGGAGCAGTGGCATCGGCAGATATTCCTGCTGGTAGAGCATTACAACAATCAGTTGCAAGCACTCGCCCTGGCACAACGCACCGACAGTCTGGCACAAGCGCGCTACCAAACGGCCGTAGAGACCTTCACCGTCGGGGCCATCTCCGCTCTCGATCTGACCACGGCACAGGATGCCAAAGACGCGGCACGCACGTCGCTCGTCAAAGCCTTGCATCACTACTGGAGCTATTACTACAATCTGCGTAGCCTGACGGCCTATGATCTGGTACGCAACGAGGAGATTGCCATCAACATGGAAGAGATCTGACACACTAAAAAAAACAGCCCTTTCCAACCAATACGCATGAAATCGCCATAAAACACTGACTATTAATGAATTGCAATGAGCAGAAACGGGCGTTTCCGGTCTCCTGCATCGTGCAGGAAGCAAGAAACGGCCTACAATCGCGTCCTGCATCGTGCAGGGAGCAAGAAACGACCTACAATCGCGTCTTGCATCGTGCAGGAAGCAAGAAACAGCCTACAATCGCGTCCTGCATCGTGCAGGGAGCAAGAAACGATCTACAATCGTGTCCTGCATCGTGCAGGGAGCAAGAAACGACCTACAATCGTGTCCTGCATCGTGCAGGGAGCAAGAAACGACCTACAATCGTGTCCTGCATCGTGCAGGGAGCAAGAAACGACCTACAATCGTGTCCTGCATCGTGCAGGGAGCAAGAAACGGCCTACAATCACATCTTGCATCATGCAGGAAGCAAGAAAGCGTTCCTGTTTCGCCTTAATTCGTGTATTTTTACCCTGCAATGGAAAGATTGACAGATATCTTGGTGATAGATGACGATGTGGCTGTCTGTGCCGCACTACGTCTTGTCCTCAAACGTGCGGGATACAATCCCCTCATCACCTCCTCTCCCGATGAGGCACTGGCCGTCGTGCGCGAGCAGGGAACAAAAGGCAGACCGGAAGTGATCCTGATGGATATGAACTTCTCGCTCTCCACCTCAGGGCGCGAAGGGTTGGACTTGCTGAGAAAAATGCGAGTGTTCACCGCTTGTCCCATTATCCTGATGACGGCATGGGCATCGGTGCCGTTGGCAGTGGAAGGGATGCGATTGGGGGCTTTTGACTTCATCGGCAAACCGTGGGACAACACTCGTCTTCTGCAAACGATCGACACGGCACTGCGCCTTTCCGAAAAGACAACGGCGCCGGCCGGAGAAGACACAGCAAGAAGAAAGTCGACGCTCTCCGCCCAAACCTGTAGAGGGGAGGATCCTTGCGCCCACATCGTAGGACGAAGCGATGCCATCGAGAGGGTCAAGGAGCAGATACGCCGGATCGCTCCCACGCATGCCTCTGTCCTCATTACGGGGGAGAGCGGCACCGGCAAGGAGCTGATAGCCGAGGCTCTGCATCGCGGGAGCAAAAGAGCATCGGCTCCATTTGTCAAAGTCAATCTGGGAGGAGTGCCGGAGAGCTTGTTCGAGAGCGAACTGTTCGGTCACAAGAAAGGGGCTTTCACCGGAGCCTTTGCCGATCGGAAAGGGCGGTTCGACATGGCCGACGGCGGCACTATTTTCTTGGACGAGATAGGCGAATTGCCGACTGCCAATCAGGTGAAACTTTTGCGCGTATTGCAAGAACAGACCTTCGAACCCCTCGGCGAGAGCGTGCCGCACCGAGTGGACGTCCGCGTGGTATCGGCCACGAACGCACCGCTGAAGAAATTGGTCGCCGAAGGACGATTCCGCGAGGATCTCTATTATCGGATCAATCTGATACACCTCCATCTGCCACCCCTGCGAGAGCGTTGCGAGGATATACCTCTACTGGTGAATGCTTTCTCGGAAGCATTTTCGGCCTCGGCAGGATTGCCCCCGGCAACCTGGAGCCCCGAAGCCATGAATCGGATCTGTGCCATGCCGCTCCCCGGCAATGTGCGTGAGCTGAAGAATGTGGTGGAGCGCACCTTGCTGCTTTCCAACGCATCGGTGGTGCGGGGGCAGGATGTGGCAGACTTCGGCGTGCAGACGACAGAGGACTTCTGCGTGGCCGAAAAAGCGCTGACCGAAGTGGAGGAAGAAGCGATCCGTGAAGCCCTGCGCAAACATGACGGCAACGTGAGCCGGGCAGCGCGTGCGTTGGGGCTCAGTCGGGCAGCGCTCTATCGTCGTATGGAGAAGTATGGACTGTGAATACTCGGGAGAGGGGCGCACGCGTTAGGACTTTGCTCCACCTCTTCCTTATTATATATAGTAATTGAGCTGTGATGAAAAAGTGGGTCGGCATCCCTTTGCGCCTGCTCCTCTCGGGAGGAGCCTTGCTGGCATTGGCGGCTGTAGTCTTGAGCCTGATCTACCCGCCCGTGGAGACGCTGGGGCTGTATCTCCTGTTGGCTGTAGAGTCGGCGATGTTCATTTTTCTTTGTTTCCTACATGCCAAAGTCGTACTGCCCATTCGCGCCGTCGGCGACGGAATGGATATGCTTCGTTCGCAGGACTATGCTACCACGCTTGCTCCCGTGGGACAGCCCGATGCCGACAGGGTCGTAGAGCTATACAATGCACTGATGCATCGGCTCAAAAAGGAGCGGCTCAAGCTGGAGGAGCGGGACAATTTTCTGTCTCTTGTCATGGAGGTTACTCCCATCGGATTTGTCGTTTTGGACTATGATATGCGGATTGTATCGGTCAATCCTGCTGCCCGCCGCCTATTGGAACTGCCGGATGACTATAGCCCGACCCACAGGCCGTTGAGCGAACTTTCGGCCAAGATGCCGTTCAAACTCGAAGACTTGAGCGAAGGAGAATCCCGCACTTGGCGCTTGCCCACGGCACAGGTGAGGCGCATTACGCGGATGAGGTTTTTCGATCGTTCGTTTAGTCGTCTCTTTTTCAGCATCGAGTCTCTGACGGAAGAAGTGCGCTCCGCGGAGAAAGAAGCCTATGAGAAGTTGATCAGGCTGATCGCTCATGAGGTGAACAACAGCACAGCCGGCATCATCGGCGTGCTCAATACAATAGGGGATGCAGCCGATGACACGCCTCCGGCGATCGAGAGCGATACGCTCGAAGCCATCGCTGTCTGCAGAGATCGCTGCATGGCCATGAATCGCTTTATCACACGCTTTGCCGAGGTGGTGAAGTTGCCGGAGCCCACCTTATCCGATGTGGATCTGGTGCCGCTTTGCGAGCGTTGTCTCACACTGATGCAGCCGATGGCAGTCACAGCGGCCGTGGAGCTGAGGATGCAGAAGGGACAAGCGCCGTGTCGGGTCCGATGCGACAACGAACAAATCGAGCAAGTGGTGATCAATATGCTGCGCAATGCCATCGAGAGCTTTGCCCCTGTGGATGAAGCTCAAGCGCGAAAGACGAGAGTCGTTTCCATCAGTCTCGACCGCAGAAGTCTTATCGTCGAAGATAACGGAGCCCCCATCAGTCAAGAAGTGGCCACCCGTCTTTTCACGCCGTTCTTTAGCACCAAGCCGAATGGCCAAGGGATCGGTCTGGTCGTTATTCGGGAAGTGCTGCTCCATCACGGATGGGCCTTCTCTCTGGCAACGGACTCCGACGGCTGGACGCGCTTCCGCTGCAGTTGGAGCTAACGACCGAGACAGCCGACTACGCTCCTGAGGACTACGTCCAATCCAGCCATTCATCTCCATTTTTTTAGGAGCCAAAAAAGTTTTCAACACCGAAGAGCCGTTTAGATTCATTCTAAATAAGCTGCTGTCGGAGAGGTCAGTCGGTGAGCAAAACGAGGATAAAAATCGGCTTTTCCAACTCCGATGATGATATTTAGACTTCTAAGATGTAATCTTTATAATTACCGGTTTCAATCTTTATAAAGATCACCATGTAAACTTTACATTATTGGAAATGATAATTATAAAGTTTACGTCTCAAAAACCTAATTGTTGCAGGCACCAAAAGGCGTATTTCTGCACGATAAAAAAGAAGCACCCGTTGAGTTCGTGACCGAACTCAACGGGTGTTTGATGCTTTTTGCGATGATTTGCGAGAGGACTTTATCGCATCCTATTCATCATCGGAGAGTGAAAAGTTATTCATCGATCGGGCTACTACAGCTCCGACGCTTCCATATCTTGAAAAGGAAAGGAGAGAACCTCGGCCGTTCTCGACGCCCTTGTACATGAGTCTCGTATTCATCATTGCTTCTATTTACTGCGTATTACTTGGGTTCTTGATCGGCCGCTGCGCATTGACTTTCAACCATTAACGCACTGCTACGCTGCCGATCCGTCTGCAAAGATAACAAAAAGGGAATCATGCACCGCCCCAAGGTACGACCTGCCAATTTTGCACATTTGGCAGAAAAATTTATAATATATACCTTTGTCGCGATACAAATACACACAAACAAAAAATCATTATTTATGAAAAGAACATTTTTGCTATGATTTCTGTCATGCTTTCATTTGTAGCATGTACAAAAGAGTCGTTTGATTTGCAAAATGATGAGTTACAAATAAATCCAGCAAAATCAAGGTCTTTCGAAGACAAGCTGAGAGATTTTGCCATTTCAAACTACGCTGCATTTGTTAGTGAGCGGGGGGGGACTATGAATCACTTGCAATCGAATCATTAGAACCCATCACTGCTGACTTAGAGCCATCCCGCTCTGGAGATGCAACAAAGGATACGATAGCCTATATCGTTAATTTCAAAAACACGAATGGTTCAATAATTATTGTCGGGAGTAGAGCTGTACCACCAACGACAATCGCCATCATGGAGGAGTCGAAAATGCAGTTAATAGACACAGCAAAAAATACTGGCATGGCAATGTTCATTGATATGGCAACAAACTACTACTATCAGTTAGCCGGACAGAGAGTTATTGATGCAGGAATGGCCACAGCAGAAGAGATGTCAAACAAAAGCAGAGCTGAAATACATCAACTCGTAAGTGACCTATCTGTTGATGGAGAAGAGCCTGTTATCGGTCCAAATACGATCGACCCCAGCCAAACAATATCCACACCATGGACAACAACAAAGAGAGAGATTATGATTCCTGTAAAGTGGGGACAAAGATACCCCTTTAATATCGCAACACCTCTTGTATTTAATCCATTCTACCCCAATATTGGAGAATTAACTGAGCATGCGGTAGTTGGCTGCGTGGCTGTCGCAATAGGTCAAATAACGACCTATCATCAATTTCCGAAAGTTTTAGATCAAAACACACTAAATTGGGATGCGTTAACAAACAGCAACCCTCAGATACCAGAATTTGAGGCTATTGCCCAGTATCTTGCCAAAATTGGTCATTTAGCAGGTAATAGTTGGGGACTGAACGCGACTAGTTCAACAGATAAGAAAGCTCGCAAGGCTTTTCTGCGCTTAGGATACTCCTATGTCCCTCGACCTGCAAAGTATCGTCAAGCCCTTGTTGAAGAGTCTATGTCAAATCATCTCCCTGTATATATGTCTGGAAGCCGAATCAAACATCAATTTATAATTACTTGGTATGACAAAGGACATGCATGGGTCGTAGATGGCACTTTGGAAAGAGAACGGACATATACATTCTACAATTATGATGGAGACATCGTATCGACAAGTCTAACTAAACAATCCTTTTTTCACTGCAATTGGGGTTGGGCAGGCCTCTATAATGGATTTTTCCGCAAGGGAGTTTTTAATGCAAGTGAGGGACCTGTTTTCCAAGATCGTAATGGACAACTCTACTCGACATCAAACAACTCTACGTACAATTATCAGTATGATTTATCAATGATGATCAATATCCAATCATAACATAAAAATTAATCACAATGAAAATTTATTTCAAGCCTACTGCATTTGCTGTTTTTCTGTATGTGCTCCTCGGAGCTCTTTCATGTGGACAAGAACCGGGAGCAACTTATCGGAAAAACTTTGTCAACATTTACATTAGCCCTGATTATTTGTCAGAGCCGAGCTACAATCAAGAAAGTGGAAAATATTATTTCGAAATATATGGTAAGTACATTCAATACAATACGCCCGAACAGCAAGCTCTTAGCGAAAAATATGGAGACACAAACTTCAATGGGTTTGTCCATATCTTTGAGGCGGCATTAGCCCAACCGTTAGCGTCTGTTGATGTGGTGGCCATAGATGACTATGATGAGGAGCATCCGGCCGGCAGCTCACTTAACGATATTACCATCTTTACTTATTATACTTACCAACCATTCATTTCTGGGGGCTATCATGGAGATGAAAGTATAACAAAAGTGGAACTGCGTCTCTCAGATATGCCAACAGAGCCACTGATATTGCTTAAAGAAAATTTCCAATTTTATCTGGAACAAGCTCCGTCCACATCCGGAGAGCACAAAGTGCAAGTGACGTTCACATTCGAAGACGGCAAACAAATCTCTCAGACGCTTATCCTATCGGCAAATCAAGAAAACAAGTAGCATTCGACAAAAAAGTATTTTTGCTTTCATTTGCAGCATACGTATAACAAAGGACGAATCCATAAAATAACAGCAAAAAAGATGAAAACGACTCTCAAACTATCATTTGTCGCCGTTTTTCTATACCTTCTTTTGGGGGCTTTTAGTTGTGAGACGCCATATGGTGGCCATTACCGAGAATATTATATTGATGTTTATAAGGTTGCCGATACCCTAATGGCAAGCAAAAGCAGTATAAACTCGGATGGAAAGCCGACATGGAGCCTCTATGCTGATGGGGAAATCAGTTATTGGCAAAACTCCTCGAAGCACAAAGAGCTGAGAGAGCGGTACGGCGATACCCATTTCAATCGCAAGGCTGCGCCAGTCGAAGTTGCATTGGCTCTACCTCTGTTGTCGGTCAATGTTGTAGCCTTGGATAATTACAGTGAAGAATATCCGGCAGGGAGTTCGCTCAATGACATTACCAGTCTTAAATTCAGGACGTGCTACCCCTTCGTTTCCAGCGGCTATAAGTCGCCCTATGGCTTCACCGAAATGAAGAAAAAACTATCAGACATACAACCCAAAGATTGGTATATGCTGAAAGATTGGTTTGATATTTTTCTGGATCAAGCTCCGGCCATACACGGAGAACACAAAGTGCAAGTGACGTTCACATTCGAAGACGGCAAACAAATCACTCAGACACTTATCCTATCGGCAAACCAAGGAAACAAGTAGCTTCGCCGCAAGAACTACGGCTCCATACATCACAGAGTGCCGAGACTTGTACGCAGAAATTTGCGAGGAGTCTCGGCACTTTTTTGGGCAAAGAAATCGGAGGGATATAGGGCCTAACGCTTCCTCTCAGACCTGACATTGTGTTACATTTATAAGAGAAATCTGCACATAGCTCTGCTTATTGTGTAGATACACACTATTTTTTCTACCTTTGTTCGGTTTCGATAATGATGTAACGTTCAAGGAGCTGAACAAGGCTCTGCGACACACTGTTCTAACCAAAACAAACAAGAAAAAAAGAAAACGTAACCACTTAATTATTTTAAGTAATGAGCAAGTTAGATTTGACCAAGTACGGCATCAACGGTGCCACTGAGATCATCCACAATCCCTCTTACGATCAGCTCTACGCAGAGGAGACTCGTGCCGGACTCGAAGGCTTCGAGAAGGGACAGGTCACCGAACTGGGTGCTGTCAATGTGATGACGGGTGTGTACACCGGCCGTTCGCCCAAGGACAAGTTCTTTGTAATGGACGATACTACCCGCGACACCATTTGGTGGACGTCGGACGAATACAAGAACGATAATAAGCCTGTCACCCAAGAAGCATGGAGCAGCATCAAGAAGCTGGCCGTGGACGAACTCTCGGGCAAGCGTCTCTTCGTCGTGGATACGTTCTGCGGTGCGAATGAGAACTCACGTCTGAAGATCCGCTTCATCATGGAAGTAGCATGGCAGGCTCACTTCGTGACCAATATGTTCATCCGTCCGACAGCCGAAGAACTGGCTAACTACGGCGAACCCGACTTCGTCGTTATCAATGCCTCGAAAGCGAAAGTAGAGAACTACAAAGAGTTGGGTCTCAACTCTGAGACAGCCGTAGTCTTCAACCTGACGGAGAAGATGCAAGTGATCCTCAACACCTGGTATGGAGGTGAGATGAAGAAGGGTATGTTCTCCTACATGAACTACCTCCTCCCGCTCAACGGCATGGCCTCTATGCACTGCTCAGCCAATACCAGCTTGGACGGCAAGGAAACGGCTATCTTCTTCGGTCTCTCAGGAACGGGTAAGACTACGCTGAGTACCGATCCCAAGCGTAAGCTCATCGGCGACGACGAGCACGGCTGGGACGAAGACGGCGTGTTCAACTTCGAAGGAGGTTGCTATGCAAAGGTGATCAACCTGAGCCGCGAAAACGAACCCGACATCTACAACGCCATTCGTCGCGATGCTTTGTTGGAGAATGTGACGGTGGATGCAGCCGGTAAGATCGACTTCGACGACAAGTCCGTAACGGAGAATACCCGTGTATCATACCCCATCTACCACATCGAGAACATCGTGAAGCCCGTCTCTAAGGCTGGTCACGCACAGAAAGTAATCTTCCTCTCGGCCGATGCCTTCGGCGTATTACCTCCGGTGTCTATCCTGACGCCCGAGCAGACGAAGTATTACTTCCTCTCCGGCTTCACGGCCAAATTGGCAGGTACTGAGCGCGGCATCACAGAGCCCACGCCCACATTCTCAGCTTGCTTCGGCGCAGCCTTCTTGTCGCTGCACCCCACCAAGTATGCCGAAGAACTTGTAAAGAAGATGGAAGCCGTAGGAGCTACTGCCTACCTCGTGAATACGGGTTGGAACGGTACGGGCAAGCGTATCTCTATCAAGGACACGCGTGGTATTATCGACGCCATCCTCGACGGATCGATCGACAAGGCTCCGACGAAGGAAATTCCTTTCTTCAGCTTCCGCGTGCCTACGGCTCTGCCGGGAGTAGATCCTAACATCCTCGATCCTCGCGACACTTATCAGAATGCAGAGGAGTGGACGGTGAAGGCAAAGGATTTGGCCGAGCGATTCATCAAGAACTTCGTTAAGTTCACGGGCAATGACGCCGGCAAAGCTCTCGTAGTAGCAGGCCCCAAGCTCTAAAAGAACAGACGACTTAACGGCCAAAATAGCCTGAAGGGGCTGTGTCGCAGGTAGCTACTACCTCGCCGACACAGCCCCTTCTCTATTATCCGGCTTTGGTTTGTAACGGTCAGTGAGGAGAGCATCGGCAACGAGCAAAGCTAAACGGTTATACACCGGCTTTTTCACGCCTCTTTATTATCTTTGCCCTGTAGCCTCATTAAGAAACCACATGGAGGCTACAAACCATCATGCAACACATACAACCACATGTAACCAACGAGACGGCCAAGCTGTGCACTGTCGTGTTGGGTCTGCCCGACTCCACCGGCGGTGCACCCGCAGCAACCGAAACATACGATGCAAAAAGTTACGAATCAGTTATACGCGGCGTTTACCCCACTGACGAGGACATCAAGCGCGAAATGGATGCCGTGCTGGAAGTGCTCCTGCGCCATGGTGTGGAGGTGCTTCGTCCCGATCCGATAGAGAATTACAATCAGATTTTTGCTCGCGATGTAGCATTTGTCATAGAAGACAAGCTCTTTATATCCAATCTCATATCTGATCGTGCACGCGAATCGGAGGCTTTTGCTCCCATCTGGCAGCGAGTAGGACGCAGCAATCTGGAGCAACTCCCCGAAGACATACACGTAGAAGGGGGTGACGTACTCCTATACAACGACATACTCTTTATCGGCACCTATTTCGGTAGCGACTATTCGAGTTACAAGACTGCACGCACCAATAAGCGAGCCGTCGATTTCTTCCGTGAATACTTCCCTCACAAGACCATCATCCCCATTGAGCTTATCAAGCACGACACCGACCCGATGCGCTCTGTCCTGCACCTCGACTGCGCTTTTCAGCCCGTGAGCCGTGGGCGCGCTATCGTTTACAAGGAGGGGATGCTTCACCGCGAGAACTTCGGGCTGATCAGAGAGATATTCGGTGGTGACGAAAACTTATTCGAGATCACGCCACTGGAAGCCTATCTGATGAATACTAATATCTTCTCGCTCAGCCCCGACACCATCATAAGCGAACGCAACTTCGTGCGTCTCAATCAACATCTGCGTCAGGCTTGGGATATGACGGTGGAAGAAGTACCCTACTACGAAGTGTCCAAGCAGGGTGGACTGCTGCGCTGCTCTACCATGCCGCTCGTGCGAGAATAAAAGAGAATCGGGTAACGCTCGGACGAAACAAACAGCGCCCTCATGGCCAAGGAAAAAACCATATACGTATGCCGCACCTGTGGCACTAAGTACGCTAAATGGCAGGGCAATTGCAATGCCTGCGGCGAATGGAACACGATAGAGGAGGAGAAAGTGTCGCCCACACCTGCGGGCAAGAATGCGCCACGCAGCTTCATGCCGGAGGGCAAAGCAAACAAACCTCTGCGCTTCGGCGAGGTAGAGTCGGGTGATGAAGAGCGCATCGACCTGTGTGACGAGGAGTTCAATCGTGTCCTCGGTGGCGGATTGGTTCGCGGAGCCTTCACCCTTCTCGGCGGAGAACCCGGGATAGGAAAGTCCACCCTCATCCTACAGACAGTGCTACGCCTCCCTACCCTACGCACCTTATACGTATCCGGCGAGGAAAGTGCCCGCCAACTGAAAATGCGTGCCGAACGCTTGGGGCTGGCCGAGAACGAATGCTATGTGCTCTGCGAGACAAATCTGGATCGCATCCTCACCCGCACCAACGAGATCAAACCCGATCTGCTTGTCATCGACTCTATCCAGACGGTCTATACCGAAGAGGTGGAAAGCTCTGCCGGCAGCGTGGGACAGATACGTGAGTGTGCAGCCCTATTACTCAAATACTGTAAGATAACCGGAGTACCCGTCATCGTCATCGGTCATATCACAAAAGAAGGTAGTATAGCAGGCCCCAAAGTGCTGGAGCACATCGTGGACACAGTGCTTCAGTTCGACGGTGACAAACACCATCTTTACCGGATCCTCCGCAGCCAGAAGAATCGTTACGGCAGCACTGCCGAGCTGGGTATATATGAGATGCGTCGCGAAGGTCTGCGCGGAGTAGAGAACCCGAGCGAACACCTAATCACACTAAACAGAGAGGACCTCAGCGGCATGGCCATAGCCGTAGCGATGGAGGGTATCAGACCGATACTGATCGAGGCACAAGCTTTGGTCAGCTCTGCCATCTATGCCAATCCACAGCGTTCATCCACCGGCTTCGACCTCAGACGCATGAATATGCTGCTGGCAGTACTGGAGAAGCGTGCAGGCTTCAAGCTCGTGCAGAAAGATGTATTCCTCAACATCGCAGGAGGGATCAAAATCACGGATCCTGCTACTGACTTGGCCGTTATTTCGTCGGTACTTTCATCCAGTTTGGACATAGTGATTCCGCCCGCCGTATGTATGACTGGCGAAGTAGGTCTCTCCGGAGAGATACGTCCCGTGAACCGTATCGAGCAGCGGATCACGGAGGCACAGCGGATAGGCTTCCGCGAAATCCTGATACCGACAGACAATTATCGCGAGGAATACAATGACCGCTTCGGCATCCGACTCGTACCGGTGCGCAAGGTGGAAGAGGCATTCCGCCATTTATTCGCCAAGGGCAGGGAGTGAAAACAATCATCAACAAAAAACATATTGACCAAATGAAAGGAAATCATCTGTACCGCATCGGTATGCTCTTTCTCATCTCGGCACTGCTGGCAGGCTGTAAGGGAGAAAAACAGTTTATCACCGATGCAGGCTTCCGCAAGCAAGTGCAGGAAGACTTGAGAGCGAAGCGCGAGGCGCTATCCGAAGGGAATCTATTTGAAGTGCTGGATCGCGACACCCTCGGTAGTGAAGAACGAGGCGCGTTGGAATTCCTCTACGCCTACATGACACTGCCGGATATCGTAGATTATTCGGGGGACTTCTATCTACAAAATGTCCGCGAGAGCTTCAAAGCACGAGAAGAGATGGCTTGGGGAAAGGATGTGCCGGAACTGCTCTTCCGCCACTTCGTCCTGCCTATCCGTGTGAACAATGAGAATCTGGATAGTAGCCGCATGGTTTTCTACGCCGAGCTGAAAGAGCGCGTTGCAGGCATGACGATGAAAGAGGCTGCTCTGGAAGTGAATCACTGGTGCCACGAGAAAGCGACCTACAGCCCCAGCGACCCGCGTACGCGCTCTCCGCTGGCTACGGTGAAGAATGCTTTGGGACGCTGCGGTGAGGAGTCCACCTTTACGGTAGCCGCCCTGCGTGCTGTGGGCATCCCTGCCCGCCAAATGTACACACCGCGTTGGGCACATACGGATGACAACCATGCTTGGGTAGAGGTCTGGGTGGATGGCAAATGGTACTTCATTGGTGCCTGCGAGCCTGCTGCCGAACTGAACGATGCGTGGTTCAACAGTTCGGTAGTACGCGCCATGCTGACGCATACCCGCGTATTCGGACGCTACGAAGGACCCGAAGAAAAGCTGCTCAGCACAGCCAACTATACGGAAATCAACTGCATCGATAACTATGCTCCCACAGAAATGATCGAGTTGACGGTTGTGGACAAGAGCGGAAAGCCTGTCAGTGGAGCGGAAGTGCGCTTCTGTATCTATAACTACGCAGAGTTTTATCCCGTCGTGACCAAGAAATCCGACGATAAGGGTGCCGCCTCCTTGCGAGTGGGCAAAGGCGATATGCTCGTATGGGCAGCCAAGGATGGTCTGTTCGGCTATGCCATCTCACAAGCTGAAGGCCGCAAACCTCTGATGATAACGCTGGATACTTATGAGTCACAGCCCGAATTTGTCGACTTCAAGATCGTTCCCCCCAAGGGCGATCCCATCCCGACGACTTGCTCGCCTCAGCAGATCAACGAGAACGATGCCCGCCTGCTCCATGAGGATTCCATCCGTATGGCTTACGAGGCTACATTCAAAACCGCAGAACAGTCGGCTGCTCTCGCCTCTGAATTGGGCGTCGATGCCAAGGCACTTACGGCCATTATGCAGACCAGCCGGGGCAATCATGGCGACATTGAAGGCTTCCTGCGCAAGGTAAACACTGGAAAGGATCGCCTCAGAGCGATGGATCTCTTGCAGACCATCTCACACAAGGATCTGACCGACACACCGGAGTCACTGCTTCTGACTCTCTTCAACGATATGTCCCTGCCGGAAGGCGAGGCTGCCGGAGGCGAGGCCTACCGCCATCATCTGCGTTACGTGGCATCGCCCCGCATCTATACAGAGATGCTCAGCTCCTTTGTGCCGACGCTCAAGGGCATCCTGCCGGCAGAAGAGCAAAGCGCTATGCGGGAAGACCCTGCCCGTCTGGTAAACTGGGTCAGCGCCAATATCAAACTCGACACCCTCTACAATACGCAGTACACGACCATCACGCCCGCCGGTGTATGGCGAGCCAAGCGCGCCGATCTGCGTTCGATGGGTATCTTCTTCGTCGCTCTGGCACGTACGCTGCAGATACCGGCCAGATACGACGAGGTAACGGGCAAGATACAATACAGCAAGAGTCTGACACCTCTGCAATGGACTGATGTGAATCTGCGGGAGAACAAAAGTGTGCAAAAGGAAATGGGCACTATGACAATGGACTATACGCCTACGGCCTTGGCACCCAATCCCAACTACTACAGCCGCTTCACCGTAGCAGAAGTGCAGCCCTCGGGCAGTGTGCGCACGCTCTACTATGATGAGAATGAGGCTACCGACATCAAGACGCTATTCGCCCACCCCAAGGAAACCGCTGCAGGCCGCTACTTCCTTGTTTCGGGTACGCGCATGGCCAGCGGTAGTGTGTTGTGCCGAATCAGAAAATTCGAGATAGAAAGCGGTAAGACAACGAACGTGCCGCTCGAACTTCTCCGCGACTCTACAGACGTGCAGGTGATCGGCTCGATCAATGCCGAACAATTGTACCACGATATCTCTGCCAGTGCCGGCGAAAATCGCACCCTGCTCTCAACAACAGGACGCGGTTACTTCGCAATGGCCATCCTGGGTGCAGGTCAGGAGCCGACCAATCATGCGCTGAAGGACTTGGAAAAGGTGAAGGCCGAACTCGAACAATGGGGGCGTAAGTTTATCCTCCTCTTCCCCGATGCCGACGGTTACAAGCGCTACAAGCCAGCCGACTTCCCTGCTCTGCCCTCGACGGTAGTATTCGGATGGGATATTCAAGGAGAAAATGCTCGCATGATACAGCAAGCTACCAATTTGCCCAACACGACCACACTGCCGATCGTGGTGATAGCTGATTCATTCGGTCGTGTTGTCTTCGTCCGACAAGGCTACACCATCGGATTGGGCGAACAGATGATGCAGGTAATCCGCCAGCTCTAAGAACATAGTCCGCAGACGGACACAAAAGAGAACGCCCCGAGAGTTTCCAAAGGAACTTCTCGGGGCGTTTGTCATAACCGGTCTTAACAAGCCGGTATCAAAGCATTGTTTCCAATTGAGCGGGAGTCGGGTCCACTGCCCGAATTGTCCCTGTTACATCTACCAAGTAACTGTGGAAACGGACCTTCAAGCCATAAGTGTTGAGCATTTGATCGCGTTTACTAACATCCACTAATCGCTGAGTAGATAAGTCTATTTGGTCGAGAGCCAAAGTATTCGTAAAAATCGACAAGTTATTATCCATTGATACTCCTACGTATTCCACCCGACTATCGGGGGTATTGGCAAAATAACGAGACCATCGGACGTTATCGGCTCTACTCTCTCCGTCATAGGCTGCCCAGAAGTGGACCAGCGTGTACGGAGCGTTGTTGTCATCCGATCGTACGACCAAAGACTTTACTTCCGGTACTACTGCTCCTACCACCAGCCCATCCAAGGACTCCGAAGGAGAGATGGCCGAACTACCCGACAAAAGCAGGGCGGCAGCGACCAACAAACCGGAAAGTATCCTCTTTAATTTCATACTATTCCGTTATAGTTAAACATCCCCAAGCGGCCTTTCATCACGACGAATTGAGCCAACTTGAGCCTCCGTGTTTCGGAGGTTTTGAAGGTGGTCATGCACCCTTCGCTAAGGGCTGTACAGAGAAACCACAGCGACAAAGATAATCGTTTTATCCAATATATCAAACACTTAGCTCTCCACCCCCTTCTGACAACACCCCCATAGGGGCACTGAAACTGCTGTGTACAAAGCAGAAAAGAGGCATACGGGCATGTCAAAATACACCGTACGCCTCTTGGATATGGGGGCGAAAAGAAGAGGAACGTCCCCCCTCTTTACTTGATGTTGTGCAATTCGTGTCCCATCCGCTCTTTCTTGGTGCGCAGATAGAACTCATTGTGACGATTGGGTGCCACTTCAAGGGGGAGAATCTCCACGATCTCCAGACCGAAAGCTTCCAGACCGATACGCTTAATCGGATTATTGGTCATCAGACGCATCTTCTTGATCCCCAAGAGCCGCAAAATCTGAGCACCTACGCCATAGTCGCGTTCATCAGCCTTGTGTCCCAAGCAGAGATTGGCATCAACCGTATCCATGCCTTGCTCCTGTAGTTTGTAGGCCTTCATCTTCTCCATCAGACCGATACCACGGCCTTCTTGATTGAGATAGATGACAGCGCCCTTGCCTTCTTCGTTGATCTTCTCCATCGCTTCGTGGAGCTGACCACCGCAGTCGCAGCGCATTGAGCCAAATATATCTCCTGTAGCACAAGAAGAGTGCATACGCACGAGGACGGGTTCGTCTTCTTCCCATGTGCCTTTGAAGAGAGCGATATGCTCCAGACCATTGGACTTCTGACGGAAAGGAATGAGACGGAAATGGCCGCTTTCGGTAGGCATATCCACTTCTACTCCCTTCTCTACGATCGACTCTTGACGGAGACGATAGGCAATGAGGTCTTTGATGGCAATGATCTTCAAACCAAATCGCTTGGCTACCTCCCAAAGCTGCGGCAAGCGTGCCATCGTGCCATCTTCATTGATAATCTCGATGAGAGCAGCAGCAGGCTGCATACCACAAAGGCGTGCAAGGTCAACGGCAGCTTCGGTATGACCGGCACGACGGAGTACGCCGCGGCTGCGAGCACGCAACGGGCAGATGTGGCCGGGACGTCCCAGGTCGGAAGGACGAGTATTAGGATCGGCCAGTGCCAAAATCGTCTGAGCGCGGTCGTACATGGAAACGCCCGTAGTACAGCCATTGCCAAGGCGGTCAACGGTCACTGTAAAAGGCGTTTCATGGACTGAGGTATTGTCCGGCACCTGCATTTCCAATTCCAACTCGCGGGCACGCTCCTCTGAAATAGGTGTACAGAGGACACCACGACCATGGTGCATCATGAAGTTCACCTTCTCAGGGGTGATTTTCTCCGCTGCTATAATGAAGTCGCCTTCATTCTCGCGGTCTTCATCATCTACAACGATCAGGAATTTACCTTCCTTGAAGTCCTCCAAGGCTTCCTCGATCGTATTCAGCTTTATTTCTTCCATCATTAGAGTGTTGTATGGGGTTTATATTCTTTTTTGTTGATGATTTCTTCCAATTCGTCACACGCTCTGATGAGCGTGTGCAGTTCATCTTTCAATAGTTTGCGTCGGGCTCCCAGATAGATGAGCAGCGGGAGCGAAATGGGCAGGAAAAGACCCAGTGCCATGCCCGCTTTTCGGTCCGGTGGTAACCAGCGTGAGAGGGTGGCAGGTATGGGAGGCATATCCATAAGCTTTGCAAAGATAAGCTTGTCCGTCGTGTTATGGAGATATTCGACCAGTGCATCTGTCCGTTCTTTGAGTCTTGACATCAGCACGGCATCACGACCATATTGCCAAATAAGGAGAAGACGTCCGCTTATGATGGGTGCGGCAAGAAGTTCCCGCGCATCGGATCGGACACCCACAACCTCGGTGAGAGCTTGGCCGTAGTCAGCTTCCACGACCACCAGTTCTTTCGGCTCCAACTCGCGTACGCGTTGGGGGCGGAAGACCCGCTTGAGCCAGTTGAGATAGGTATCGACGTTGAGCGTGGACGAGTCACGTGTGGCCTTATAGGTGAGGAAAAGACCGAAAGGCAACAGTACAAAGGTACTGAGCCACATACCGGCCCACACAGGCCACTCACCCGTCTTCGCCATCTTGACCCCAAATGTATCTACCATATAATAGAGGACAAAGAAAAGCACCGACGCCACGATGGGTGTACCCAAACCTCCCTTGCGAATAATGGCACCGAGCGGAGCACCTATAAAGAAGAATACCAGACAAGCCACCGGATAGGTGAATTTCGTATGCCACTCCCGCATGTGCGAGATGCGTCTGTCTTGCTCATAGGCCGTGGATTCCCGCATGATGATGCACTCACCGATGTAGCTGTCGAAGCGATTGATCATCTGTGAGCGGGCTTCCAGCCGCTGAGCGGTTGTGGCGCGGCGTTCCAAACTGTCAAGCGTTATGGGTATGGCTTTGGATGCTTGCTGCACCTGAGCCCGATAGGCGATGGCAGTGGCGGAAGTATCGAGGGGAGATAAGCGAGAGGCTGCATAGCGTGCATTATAGGTCTGCCGGTACAGATTCTCCGCATTCCTCGTGCCTACGCTATCGACACGGAGCGTAACGGTATCAATAAAACGCTGGAGCTGGAAGACATTCTTACCCACATACTCTCCACGCATCGCACCCTCGTCCATCATGCTGAAATTGGCATCGAAGGGGATGACGATCTCCTTCGTAGCGAAATGCTCTCGCATATACGGAATGGGCGCATCGTCCACGGGCTGATTCTGTTGCGCGCGGAGGTTTTGGAAGGTCTCGCCAGAGTGGAGCATAAGTGTCAGGAAAGTCTTGCCCTCGTCCATCTTCAGCTTGCCACTGTCTGCCACGATGATACGCGCATCGGCAAAGCCTTGCGAATGGTCGTATATCATCAAGTCGTGGAGAACACCGGTCTTGTGATCTTTCTTCTTGACGAAAAGATTGTAGCCTTTGATGCCGTTGTAGAAAGTGCCCTCGGGAATCTCCAATTCGGGCGCTGCACGCCGAGCCGAAAACAGAATGGTATAGAACTTGACCTGCGACTGGATCATCAGATCGTTCTGGAAGATGAAAAGCCCGCCGGCAACGGCCAAGACAGAGAAGAACAAGGGCTTCATAATGCGGTAGAGGGGGACGCCGGCAGACTTCATCGCCAGCAGCTCCAATCGCTCGCCCAGATTGCCAAACGTCATAAGCGACGCCAACAAGATCCCCAAAGGAAGCGCCATCGGCACCAAGGTCATGGCCGCATAGAAGAGCATCTTGGCCAATATCATCGCGCTCAATCCCTTGCCGACCATATCGTCCACATACTTCCACAGAAACTGCATCAAGACCACAAACCAGCAGATGGCAAAAGTCATCAACAGGAGTGGCAGAAAGGTCTGTAGCATGAAGAGGTAGAGCCTCTTGACCGGTAGTTTTTTCATCTTAGCGGGCGAACTTCCACATTAGCACCCACAAAAGTACGAAAAACGGCACGAGTTCCTTGT
Organism: Porphyromonas loveana; assembly: GCF_003096695.1. GTDB lineage: Bacteria > Bacteroidota > Bacteroidia > Bacteroidales > Porphyromonadaceae > Porphyromonas > Porphyromonas loveana. Next base: position 92,926 of record NZ_QEKY01000008.1, read on the forward strand.
GTGCGTATTCCATCATCTATGCAACTGCGGATAAAGGCAGAGGAAAGGTCGGCGATTCCCTTTGCACTACTCTACAAGTCTTTCGCAAAGAACAGCCGAAAGAATTTGATGCACGGCCAAGAGAAACTCCTTCCAAGAGCTGACTGCCTCAAGATCAAGAGACTGTTCAATAATTGACAAGAAGGAGAAAGGAAGCTTTATTCCTCCTCGGCGGGGTTCTGTCCCCGTTTTGGGAGGCGCTTTACCATTTTATCGAAGTCGCTTTCGAGCTGTGCCATTTCTCTTTGGCGGTAGAGCGTGAACTCGCGTTCGGCTTTCTCTATCGCTTCTTGGTGGGAGACGCTACCCTTTCCCGCTAATAAATTGCGTTGCAGGGCAATGATTTGATTGTCGAGAGCGGCTATCCAGTCTGCCATTCGCATGGGGCGTTCTTCAAGAGCTTGAAACTCGGCAAAGTCGAGGAATTGCGACACCAGAAGATTGAGCCGTTGCAGCTCTTTCTCTGTGAGATAGTTCTTGGCTATCTTCACATCGTCTTTGGTGATGTAGTCACCCTGGAAGTTGGTCATGCCCACGAATGGCTTTTCGCTATCCACTCGGTCGTAGATGATTTCTGCAGCTGTGTGTTCGTGTACGGCGTAGTGGAGCTTATTCTGCACCGTAGCAAAGAATGCTCGCGTAAGATCATTACGCGGGTCGTAATCCACCGATGTTGCATAGATGTCAGTTACCTGCTGATAGAAGTTGCGCTCCGAAGCCCGAATGTCACGAATGCGCTGCAGTAACTCTCGGAAATAGCGATTGCCTCCCTGCTTGAGTCGGTCATCATCCATTGCAAAGCCCTTCTGAATATACTCGTGCAGTCGCTCGGTAGCCCAGCGCCGGAAACGTGTAGCCACCTGCGATTGCACCCGATAGCCAAGGGCGATAATCATATCCAGATTATAATGGTCGATATTCCGTTGTACGCTTCGTCTACCCTCCTGTCGAACTAATAAGAATTTCTTATAAGTTCGTTCTTGATCCAATTCTCCATCCTTGTAGATATTTGAGATGTGCATGGAGATATTCTCTTGGGTAGTATCGTAAATCTCCGCCAACTGCCCTTGCATAAGCCACACATCTTCATCGGCGAAGCGCACATCCACCTTCACCAACCCGCTATCATCTTGGTAGATGATAAGATGATTATTGTTTTCTTTAGTCATTACTTTCTTTTATAATCGTAGGCACAATTGTACCCATAAATGCGACACTAAGGCAAATTAAGCAAGAATCGTTCGAAAGGAGTTCAATAATCAAGCTTTTGTGAGCCTATAGACCTCAAGCGCCAAGACAGTGTTTACGGCAAAACATGGTATGTCGCAAACGAGTTACGCATCTGTTTTACATCCAAATATATTTAAGGCCTCTAAGCAGTAAATTATGAACCTTCAACTTAGGCTGAAGATATTTGCAATATGAAGCCTTTCGAGGACAGCGAACTAGTTATTTACCACATAAGAGTAAACAAACTCAAATATAAATATAATAAATCTACATGAAACGGTTATTATCTTTTGTTTACATTCGACAAATGTATTTATCTCACAGCTTACTATCTGAATTTCCCCATTGGTACGTCTAAGTAAGATAGTGACAACTTTGACGATTCTATGCCTTTCAAGCTTAATTCTGGAATAATGATTTAGGCATTAGTCTTTTGTAACAGATATGTATTTCACAAGTGTCCCATCTTCTTGAGCTTTGATATACTGAACAGTTTTACATTCAAATTGCCTCTGAAGATCGACCATTGACGTTTCCACAGCATTAAATTTTTTTATTTGTTCATCTTTCAATGCAGAAATAGACTTACCATGCAACAAGGAAGAATCTGCTTGAAGCTCCAAGTATTTGATAACATCATGCTTTATTTTACTGAACTGATCAACATAGTTATTCCAATAATCGAGATTCATTTTTTCCGCATAGATTTTGGCATCTTCATCGTCAGCTAAATATGTAGCGATCCTCACAGAAACACCAAATGCAATGAAAGTCAGAGCTTCAGCTAGCATTGCTATTGTAAGATACTCAAAATAACGAGAATTTTGGAGCGCTTGAATTTTGAATTCTGCCTCTTTTTTATCACTCCATTTATAGTCTACATTTAGATGTTCGATTTTCAAAAGTAATCCTCTATACTTTTCTCTGATTATTTCAACATAACCAGAGAATTCAGACACAATTTGTTTATCTGCTATATCGTAAGTATTTTTTTTACTAAGTCCGACAAATCGACTGTAAGCAACCTTTAGTTTTGAGCGATCATCTTCCGTCAAAATTTCGATGACATTATCCAACTTGGAATCAATTACATTTAATCTTTCGGCAATTATCTGTTGATAATATTGAGATGTCACAGCAGCCATGCATTGATATACTAACAAAGGAGCAACACTACCTAATCCAGTCTCTGAAAATGATGCATGTTTTGATATTTTTCCATCATTCAAAACCATCCCTCGCATAGAATGTGGATTATCTTTGATTCTACAAAGAAACTTGAGGGGAACATCACACTTGACAAGTCCATTAAAAGACGATACTGTCATGATAGTTTTTGCCATTTCACCACCTAATGTTGAAATAAGAGCTTTCCATTCATTTGCCTCTTTATCGCTAATTAAAACCTCTCTGTACTGTGTCAAATCCAGTCTTTTATCATTCAAAATTGTAATTTGAATACAATCATCTGCAACAGACAAATCTTTCATTGCTGTGACGGGAGAAGTTTCGTTTACACGCTTTTGTAATTTCTTTTGACCAGAACTGCGCAAAGCGCGACGAACCATTTCTTCAATGGATGCACCTACGGCCAGAAGAATAGGGGATAATAGTTTTGAATTCATATCAGCTATTTATTCACTAAATGTCTATCTCTCTTTTAGCAAAAAACGTTTATTCACTCACAGTTTTCATCTGTTAGTATGCAAACATACAAACTTATATTGAGAAAAACAAAGAAAAAATGCGGCTTTAATTCAGTGCACAACCTATTAGCGTATAATCAGTTCACTCTTCCAGAATAGCACTATAGACTGCCTTCTAAAGTTTCGTGCGATGATGATTGTCTCAAATCAATCGCATTGGGATTGGCAGACATGTAGTACACAGAGGTAAAAAACGCAGTTTTCACGTTCACGGACTCGTACGTAAGAGCAAAAACAGGCGTTTTCGGCTTTGCGTACATGTACGCAGAGGCAAAAAATGGAGTTTTCACGTTCACGGACTCGTACGTAAGAGCAAAAACAGGTGTTTTCGGGTTGTCGTACATGCGCCCAAGGATGTCAAGGAAAGTCATCAATCCGTTACAAAGAGGCCGATCAGCGTTTTTGGGGTTTTCGTTCGTATACGAAGGGTCTGATCAGGGTTTAGCAAGCTATCAATGAGGAACAAAGAGCTCAATTAGCGTTGTTCAGGTCATCAATCGTCGACGAAGAACTGAAAAACGATTTTTCGAGTCGTCGCTCGTCGACAAAAGGTCAAATAATCGTTTTTCGAGGTTTTGTCGATCGTTTCTTTACAGAAAAATACTTTTTCGGCGTTTCGCTCGCGGTTTTTCAACAGAAAAATACTTTTTTGAGTCGTCGTTCGCGAGCGACGCTGTTTTCAACCGTTTTTGAGCTTATCGACAACAGGCGACAAACAGAAAAAGACATTTTAGGGCTCAAACAACCGACTATTTAACAAACCGACGGCTTTTCTCTTCCTTTCGACGGCTGAGATAGGGGAATGGGGTATATTTGCAGTTGCGAATTTACCCACGCATACAAAACCCAAGAAAGATCAGATATGGTACGAAATCCGAAAGAAGTACTTGAGCAGACCTATCAGATGGCTGCAAGCAAGTATGGCAAAACATGGAGTCAGTTATTTTTATTGGGCATAATGGCAGGGGCTTATATCGCCATCGGGGGATTCCTCTCCTTGCTCATCGGGAAGGGCTTCCCGGGGATATCTGAAGCTAATCCGGCTCTGGCCAAGCTGCTGAGCGGTGCCATGTTCCCCGTCGGATTGATTTTGGTCGTGATCACGGGTGCCGAACTATTCACCAGCAACAACGCAGTGCTGATACCTGCCGTAGTCAAACGACAAATACCCGCTCTCTTCCCCCTCAAGCTATGGACGGTGGTTTATATAGCCAACTTCGTCGGGGCTTTTGCCTTCACTTACTTCCTCGTGCATCTGACGGGATTTGTCGATGCCGATCCTTGGCATAGTGCCATCACCCACATAGCGGAAGAGAAGACCTCCCTACCCTTCCATGTAGCATTCTTGCGAGGGATAGGCGCCAACTGGTTGGTTTGTCTGGCCGTTTGGTTAGGACTTGCCGCCAAAGACTTTACCGGCAAGATGTTCGGGCTGTGGTGGCCGGTCATGACGTTCGTGGCGATGGGATTTGAGCACTCGATCGCCAATATGTTCTACATCCCCCTCGGCATGCTACAGGGAGCATCTGTCAGTTGGGCGAGCTTTGCCATCGACAATTTGCTCCCCGTCACCCTCGGCAATATCGTGGGCGGAGGACTCTTCGTGGGAGCCTTTCACGTCTTTGTTTTCGACAGAGGGAAGAAAGAGTAAAGGGTGAAATCAGCGAGACGATTCGTCTCCGACTCGAAAACGAATGGCACCGGCTTCGTCTATGAGCAGCAGCTCGAAACGAGACGAAGGCACCAGCGGACGACAAGCTGCCCAAGCATGACGGGCAACCGCACGGAGTAGCAGCTCCGCATCCTCAGCAGTCGGGTGCGTCCATAATTCACGAGCCAGATTGAGGTCCTCTATTATCGGATGAATAGCTGCCGAACAATGCGACCGGCGTGCCAATTCGTGGAGGAAATCACGATTCATCACGACTTTCTTGCTATGCGTGTCCAGATTGCCCTCGGCCAACTTCACAGCCTTGCCGAGCATAATCCCGATGGTCACCAAATCGACGGGAGGAAATGAAGCCACACAGCTGAGCGATTCACCGATAAAATTGCCATACTGGACAAACGCCTGCGGAATCAAATCAGGATAGGCCCCCTTGACGTAATGCTCACTCTTGGCACCCGAATTGAGGACAATATGACGAGCGCCCAAGGCTGTAGCGATCCCCACTTGCTTGCGGATGGCACCGATAAAGGCTTCGGACGAGAACGGCTTCACCACTCCGGAGGTGCCGATAATAGAGATACCGTCCCAAATGCCCAAACGGGGATTGAAGGTCTGCGCAGCAGCTTCTCGTCCGGCAGGAATAATAATGGTAATATCCACCCCGCCTCGGGGATATAGTCGGCGCACCTCGGTCTCCATCATGCGACGCGGAACGGCGTTGATGGCAGGTTCTCCCACCTCGAGCCCAAGCCCGGGCAGCGTCACCACTCCGACTCCTTCCCCTTTGAGAAAGCGCACCTCTCGATGTTCCGTAGTTAATCGCACCAATGCACAGATCTCCATCCCGTTGGTTACATCGGGATCATCGCCCGCATCTTTCAGCACCGTGGCCAAGAAAGCATCCCCTTCAGCTCGAACAGAAGCGACAGGAAGAGTGACAACCTCACCGGAAGGGAGTTCTACGGGGACTGTCTCGGACATTTCCTTCTGCAGCAGCGCACGCATGGCAGCCACCACGGCAGCCGTTGCCGTGGTACCGGTGGTAAACCCACTACGTAAGTGGAAGAAAGCAGGCAGAAGACGTTCGACAGCTCGCCTCAGTCCGACCGGACCGGAAACGGGAATAAAAGACTCGGGCAAAACAGGACGAACGACTGCATAGACGCGGATACCGAGACGGCGCGCCGCAGCTATCTTGTCACCGAAGAAGCCGCTCTCTCCACTCTCTTTGGTGATCACGGCATCGGGGCGAAGGCTCTGCATCAGAGCTTCGTCGGCATGAGGTTCATAGAAAACAATGTGCTCGCGAGGGAAGCTGCTCCGATCGGCCAAGGCCAAGGATTCGTCACGCTTGAGAATACGACAGAAGGTAGTTCGCTCGCGCCAGAAATCTGCAAGTTTGGGAATGGTATTCACGCCCGTGAGCATGAGCAAACGCTCCACTCCATCGGACAGCATCTTCCGAACAGCCGCATCATAGTCCTCACACCAGACGATCCCCTCCTCTCGGGGAGGATACCTGCGTTCGTATCGCACGACAGGAAGAGCCAAGCGATCGGCAGCTTCTGCGACGGCAGCATGCAGCCCTTCGGCAAACGGATGAGCGGCATCCACGATCAATCGGATCGCTTTTTCCTCACAGAAAGTCACGATGTCAGCAGCCGTCATGGCTCCCGCGAGACGGACACCATGATTGCAAACGATCTCTTGCAAACTGCTTTTGGTAGAATAGAAAAACGGCGTCCCCGACTCGTCCAACACGCGGGCAGCAGCCCGCCCCTCCGTCGTGCCGCCGAAGAGCAGGATCATGTGCGGAAGAGGTGTTTAAATTCGTCGGCATACAAGCGCGACAGCCCTTCGCGATTGTCGATGGCTTCTCCCACGACGATCATAGTCGTAAGCGTCAGATTATTCTCCTTCACGATTTCGGACAGATGCGCAAGTGTGCCTCGGAAAATCTTTTCGTCCGGCCACGTCAGACGATAGCAGGCTGCCACAGGCGTTTCGGGCGGATAATGCACCAGCAGCTCGCGCTGCACATCGTCCACAATCGCTGCGCTGAGGAAGATACACATCGTGCTCTGCGACTGTGCCAGCAGATGAAGTTTCTCTCGCTCAGGCATGGGAGTGCGTCCCTCCCCTCGGGTGAGGATGATCGTCTGCGTGCGCTCCGGAATGGTAAACTGTGAACGAAGAGCAGCGGCAGCGGCTTGGAACGATGAGATACCGGGGGTGATGTGATAGCGCATACCATAATGATCGAAAAGCGCCATCTGCTCCTGGATAGCTCCGTATATGCAGGGATCGCCCGTATGCAGGCGAACGACCAACTTGCCTCGCCGATAGAAATCGGCCATCAGTTCGAACTGCTCTTCCAAGTTCATTGCGGCCGAGCTCCTGACAGTAGCTCCTGCCTTGGCACAGGCGGTCAATTCACGCGGCACCAAGCTACCGGCATAAAGGATCAGATCGGCTTTTTCCAAGAATTGCCGTCCCCGCACCGAGACCAAATCGGGATCACCCGGTCCGGCTCCAACAATTTCGATATGGCCGGCTCGAACCGAATCGGCAGTTTGCGCCACGGAAAAGGTGAAATCATTCCCTTCGGACAGCTGCCCTTTCTGCTTCTCAATGACAACAGGACCCATACCCGCGGCCTTTCGAGCCGATGCCTCTGCCACACCGTAGCTGCCCGTAACGGCAAATACTTTGTCAGAGGGGTTGGGCACCTCTACCCCCTGCAGCTCCTCTCCCGTATAAATATGGAGCGGTTGGTTGCCCAGACTACGGGCAATGTCTGCGATAAGGGGTTCATTGGCTTTGATATCTATGGTACTGACTCCGCCCACGGCTTCAGGAGCATAGCCCAACCGTCGAATTTCCGAGACAATGTGTGCGAGGATGCCGGCAGATGCACACTGCTTGCGACACCCCACCCCCAGCACAAGAGCAGGAGGATAATAGGCGATCATCGGCAGCTGACTCTCGTTATAGCGAGCAGAAACAACAAGCAGAAGATCATAATCTTCTTGACAAACATCCTCGAAGCGATAATAAAGGTGTACATGAGGCGGGCAAGTCCTCTCCAACTCGTCCTCTCCTCGTCCGGCTGTCTCCAAGATCAGTGCCGTGCGGGCACCATTGACGAAGAGAGATATCGGACGATTCATATCGCCCGTATTGGACACGGCCTTCCATCCATACGTATTGGCCAATGTGTCCAACGCCCACAAGCCGATGCGGTCGCTCTGCGTAGTCACCACGGGTTCGGCACCGATGGCAGACGCAACCAGACAGGTCAGATCATTGGCCCCTCCTACATGTCCGCTCAGCACAGAGACCACGTAGCGCCCCGTACTGTCCACATTGACGACGGCAGGATCGTGATGCTTATCTGTGATATAGGGCGCAATGCTTCGCACGCATATCCCCATCGCTCCGATAAAAATCCATGCATCGAACAGCGAAAAGGAGGTTGCAACCAAATCGGCAATAGAGGAAATAGTAGAAACCTCAGCAGACGACACCTCAGTAGGAAGAAGACCTATCGTAAATATCTTTTTCTCTCCCAACAGTTCGGATGCAATGGTCTGCGCCAGAGACAGACTGATATGAGATACACAGACAATGGCTGTACGATCGAGTTGTGGCATAGGAGTGTGTTCTAATCTTGTTTTCTTGCTTGTAGTACGTCGATAGGATTGTTGGCATCGGCCATCAGGCGCATAGAGGAGAGGAGTTTCATTCCACAGGCCTCTATGGCGGCGAGGAAGAGGGCACGACTCTCTTCTGATACGGAGTTGAAGACGAGAAGACCGCCGGCAGTCATCGAGCGATGCACCTTGGCTATTATCTCCACGAGCTTTCCACCATGGCCACCAATAAAGACGGCATCGGGCGGCATAAGATCGGTTACGTCTGCATCCAAGAAGTCACCGATCCGACAGTCGATACCGGGTGCACCGAAGCGGCGACTATTCTCTTGCATGAGGGCAGCCCCTTCGGGCCTGATCTCAAAGGCCGCAACATGAAGATGAGGGAAATTGAGTTTGGCTTCGATAGATACTGATCCGGTGCAGAATCCCACATCCCAGAACGATGAAGCGTGATGAAGGTCCAGACAGCTGAGCGACACGAGCCGGAACGGCTTCTTTGTGATCATCTTCACGCGACCGTCCAATGGCATGAAATCAGTCTCCGACAATCCCATCGGGGCGCGGTATGGCATATTGCGATTATTGGTCGTCAGTATAACGCAGTTGGGACGACCGAACTCCCGCTCCGTTGCTTCCCGGAGTGAGAGCGTGTCCAACTTTTGCTCTTTCGGATTGCCCATTTGTGTTCCCACAGACATCGTATAGTCGGTGTAACCGTAGTCGAGCATCCTCCGAGCAATGGTGGCAGGAGTATGTTCGCGATCGGTCAGCAGACCGATTTTTTGCGTTCGTTCGATAAGGGCACGATCAAACTCATGCCACGGTCTACCGGTGAGCGATACGATCCGCATGTCGTGATAGGGCAATCGCATGGCATGCGCCAGCATTTGCAAGCTGTTGAACGCAGGAAAGACTACCACTTCGGCATCGGGCAGTCTGTTCATGACCGTATTGGCAAATCCAAAGAATAGAGGATCGCCCGAAGCAAAAACGACAATCTCCTCATGTGCTCGATACTGCTCGAAGACGTCGTCCAACGGCACAGTTATATCTATCCATTCCGCCCCCTGCGGCAAGAGCGTGTGCACGATCTCACGATGACGCAGTCCTCCGCTGAAAACCCTGCCTCGGGCGATGGCTTCCACGGCCTCGGGTATGAAATACGGATGCGGGGCATCGCTCATCCCCAGAATAACGAAGCGTTGCCGCCCGCTGTGCAATGCGTGCTCTATGGTCGTGTCACACATCGCGTCCGGGTTTGAGTTGTGCAGCATCGTTGTAGCAGAGGATGGCATTGATGAGGGTAGCGGCGAGATTGCTGCCCCCTTTGCGTCCTTCCACAATAATCTTGGGAATGGAGACAAACGGCTTCACGGCATGCTTCGACTCCTGCACATGGACGAAACCGACTGGAGCGGCGACGATACCGGCCGGATGCGCCTTGCCACGGTGGATCAAATCGGCCAACTCCTGTAAAGCCGTGGGTGCATTACCAAAGGCAAAGAGCGCGTCGGGATGCTCCTCCACAGCCAGACGGATGCCAGCCTGCGTGCGGGTGATTCCGTGGCGTGCTGCCAACTCAGCCACTCGCGGGTCATGCAAGTAACATTTGGCCTCGACATTGAGACGCTCCAAAGCCCCTTTGCGTATGCCCGAAGTCACCATCGTCACATCCGTCACGACCGTGTGTAGGCGCCCCGTCTCCACCATCTCATACAAGGAGGCCACGGCATGCGGATCAGTATAAAGGATGTTCTCCATGTCGAAGTCCGCAGTCGTATGAATGGCATGAAGCAAAGCCCATTTGTGATCCAAAGGCCAATCCATACGCTTGAGTTCGCGCTCAATCGTGCGGAAGCTCTTGATCATAATCTCCTGCCCGATTCCTTTCGCTTCGATCTCCGTCTCACGATAATAACCACGTGGTGTGATGAAACAGCCTTCGTGCACATAGGACTGCGTATTTCCTATGATTACGACGGTGAACATATCCACCGCTTCGGGGGCGAACGCGCCGAGAGTCGTCACCGTCACTTCCTCATCGGCTCTGCCGGCCTGACGTACAAAGCCCACAGGCGTATCGGACGAACGATGCTGCAGGAAGATTTCGTGCAGACGATAGAGCTGCCAGTAACGGCCTTCGCTCTTGGGGTTGTAAATGGCCGTGACAAAGTCCGCCGATGCAGCAGCAGCAATTCGCTTCTCAATCACAAGCCAAGGCGTCATCAAGTCACTGAGCGAGATGAGACAGAGATCATGACCGATGGGGGCTCCCAGCAACGAAGCGGCTTTCTGGAAAGCACTGATACCGGGCAGGACTTCGATGTCCATCTCCACTCCTTTGGCTCGTTTCATCTCATATATGAGCGGAGCCATGCCGTATATACCGGCATCGCCCGAACTGATCACGCAGACAGTCTTGCCCGCCAAGGCATAGTCGAAAGCCTCCTCGGCACGCTGTCGCTCCTTCTTCATCCCACTATCAACACAGTGTGCATCAGGACGCAGGTAGGATTGGATAAACTGGAAATAGTATTTATAGCCGACGACTACGTCGGAACGGCCTATAGCCTCCAGTACTGCGGGGGTGATGTCCGCCGTGCTACCCGGTCCGATGCCGGCTACAATGATTCGAGCTCGATTCATATTTCTCTACAAAAGACAAATAAATGGTGTTAGCAAAAAGTGACATTCACTCCCTACAAAAGTAAAGAAATAAGACTGCATCCGTATGCCACATCAATCCTTTGCGCGCGAACTATATTCCGAGGCGTTGTCAGCTGACAATCGTATATCAGTCTTTCCTTCCGTTCGACACTCAATTATCAAGAAAGTGGGCTGCGTGGTGCAAATATGTACCTTAGCATCATGAAACAAATACCATTGGCAGAGCGAATGCGTCCGAAGACACTGGCCGACTATGCCGGTCAGCACCATCTCGTCGGTCCGCAGGCTGCGCTCGGACAGATGATTCGCAAGGGAGAAATACCCTCCATGATCCTTTGGGGGCCGCCAGGCGTGGGCAAAACCACGTTGGCCGAGATCGTTGCTCACGAAGTCGATGCTCCTTTCTACACGCTCAGTGCCGTAAGTTCGGGCGTGAAGGAAGTGCGCGAGGTTATCGCCGACATCGAAGCGAAGCGGGGCAGCCTCTTCGACAAGGGCGGGCGTGCCATCCTCTTCATCGACGAGATACACCGCTTCAGCAAGAGTCAGCAGGACTCCCTCCTCGCAGCCGTGGAGCGCGGCATCGTCACCCTCATCGGAGCTACGACGGAGAATCCCAGTTTCGAAGTCATCCGCCCCTTGCTATCGCGCTGCCAGGTCTATGTCCTCAAGCCACAAAGCGATGAAGACCTCATGCTGTTGGCACGTCGTGCCATCGCGCAAGATACTGCCCTCGCCGCCAAACACACCCGCATCGACGAGAGCGAGGCATTGCTCCACTACGCCGGCGGAGATGCACGCAAGCTGTACAACATCCTCGATCTCCTCTTGACAAGTGAAGTGGAGGACGAACTCGTCATCACAAACGAAAAAGTTCGGCAGCGCCTTCAGGAGAATCCCGCCGCTTTTGACAAAGGGGGCGAACTCCACTACGACATCGCCTCGGCCTTCATCAAGAGCATCCGTGGAAGCGACCCCGACGCCGCCATTTACTGGCTCGCGCGCCTTATTGACGGAGGAGAGGAGCCTTCGTTCATCGCTCGCCGCCTGATCATTTCGGCTGCCGAAGACATCGGGCTGGCCAATCCGAATGCCATGCTCATAGCCATCGCCTGCGCTCAGGCTCTCGACCGAATCGGTTGGCCCGAAGGGCGCATCCCGCTGGCCGAAGCCACCATCTATCTGGCCACATCCGAGAAGAGCAATTCGGCCTATCTGGCCATAGACTCTGCACTCGAATACGTGCGCAAGACAGGCAATCAGCCCGTCCCCCTGCACTTGCGTAATGCTCCCACCAAACTCATGGCTGATCTCGACTATGGGCGTAACTATCGCTATGCACACGACTACGCGGGGCACTTCGTCGCTCAGCAGTATCTGCCGGACAAGGCCGTGGGCTCCACTTTCTGGCAGCCGCAGACACACACCGCACACGAAGCCAAGTTGGGCGAACGGATGCAGCAGCTGTGGCATCGGGACACGACAGAGACCGACACCACTCCATAAGAGCAAGCGCCACGCCCCATGTCACAAGACAGCTTCGACTTCCGACAATTTTCTATCGACCAAACGGGTTGCGCCATGCGTGTGGGCACTGACGGAGTTCTCATCGGCGCATGGGCCGGAGAAAGCTGTGCCACGGACGCCTCGCTGCGCTGCCTGGACGTGGGCAGCGGCACCGGTCTTGTGGCGCTGATGCTCGCGCAACGATTCCCCCAAGCCCGAATAGAAGGAGTGGAAATAGAGCCGACTGCCGCCGACTGCGCCAGCAGCAATGCCGCAGCCTCTCCCTTCTCCGAGCGGGTAAACATCCATGCGGGGGATTTTTTAGCCCCGTCCTTTCTCTCGACAGTACCTGCAAGCGGTTACGACCTCATCGTGTCCAATCCGCCCTACTTCCGTGCCTCTCTCCACGCTCCCGACCGGCAGCGCACCGTAGCACGCCACGAAGGAGATCTCACGCTGGAGAAGTTGATGGAGCAGGCCGCCCGATTCCTCGGTCCCAATGGTCTCTTGGCACTCGTCACGCCCTACGACAGGCTCGGCGATTTGCGTATGTATGCTGCATCTTCCCGCCTGATGCTCACCCGCCTGACGGAGGTGCGCACCCTGCCCCACAAACAACCCAAGCGTCTTTTAAGCGAATGGCGGCACGCCGATACTGCTATCGACATGCCGCCACTCGTGAGCGATACGCTCATTATCCACCCCGCAGCAGGCTATTATTCATCCGAGTATGCCCGCCTGACAGGCGCATTCTATACGACTTCCCTGCGCATCCTCGCCACAGGATAGCCCAATTGTTCCCGATACTTGGCCACGGTGCGACGCGCCAGTTGGTAACCTTTTTCGGCCAAAGCCTCCGTTAAGTCCGTATCGGTGAGGGGTGCTGCTTTGTCTTCCGTCTCGATGATCTCCGCCAGCAGCTGTTTCACCATTCGGGTAGAGACCTCTTCGCCCTGATCGTTGGTAGTGGCATCGCTGAAAAAATACTTGAGCGGGAAAACGCCGAAGTCCGTCTGCACGTATTTACTACTACTCACCCGTGAGATCGTGCTCACGTCGTAACCCGTCATATCAGCCACATCCTTCATTCCCATGGGTCTGAGATCGGACAATTCGCCACTGCGGAAGTAATCCTCCTGCATACGCACGATGGCCTCCATCGTTCGCTGCATCGCTTCCCTGCGCTGACGGATGCCGTCGATGAACCACCGCGCCTGCTCTACCTTCTGACGAACGAAGAGTAATGTCTCGCGACGTTCGCGCGAACGATTCTTCGCCGAGCTGCGATAGTCCTCCAACATCTCTCGATAGGCCGGATTCACGCGCAGAGGTTGCACGTCCCCGCCCGCGGTGAGAGATACCAACAAATCCTCACCCAGACGCTCCACGATGAAGTCCGGATGCACCCGTATCATGGCTGCCTCCGCATCATCGCCCCAACCGTTGGCAGGTTTGGGATTGAGCTGCATGATGAGATCGAAGACTTCCTTCATCTCCGCATCCGATAGCGCAGCTTCTTCACGGATGCGATCGAAGCGCTTGTTCAGGAAGTCGTCGTACTGCCTCGACAAGATGTACATGGCAGTCGTCCGTGCCGACGTATCGGGTAGCCGCTGCAGCTGCAGCATGAGGCATTCGCGCAGGTCACGCGCGCATATCCCCGGCGGATCCAGACTCTGCACCAGTCCTATCACCTCTTCCACCTCGGCGGCATCGGCGTCTATACCGGCACGAAATGCAAGATCGTCCAGCAACTCCTCCGTGCCGCGATGCAGGTAGCCATCCTCGTCTATATTGCCTATGATGTAGGGAGCAAGCTGCTGCTGACGCTCCGTCAGCGGGAGGTATTTGAGTTGCTCCACGAGCCTGTCATTGATGGAGGGTGCACCGGCCGAGAAAGGGATCTCCTCGCGTCGGCTATTCCTATCCTGCCATTCCCGCAACTTATAGTCCGGTATGTCATCCTCATTGCGGTAATCCCCGAGCAAGATATCTGCGTCACCGTCGGGCATCGTCTCGTCGTCGAGCCTTTCAGAGTCGTCCCTCCCTTCGTCATCGGGCAGTCCCTCTTCGAGAGCAGGATTCACCTCCAGTTCCTTTTGGATGCGCTCCTCCAGCTCCAAAGCCGGCAGCTCCAACAGTTTGATCTGCTGGATCTGCATAGCCGTAAAGCCCTGCTGTTGCTTCTGTGAGAGCGTTTGCTTCAGCATAGCGGGATAATGTTTTCGAGGTGGATGCCGTGCGATCCCTTGAGCAGGATGAGAGAATCATGTATCGGATGCTCCTCCAGATAGTGTGCCAACGCCACATGATCGGCAAAGCCCATCGCCCCCTCGGGAAAGTCCTGCTCCATAGCCATCAGGCACGGCCCGCAGAGCAGCACTCGATTGCTCCGTCCCTCACGTATGCGTCGAAGGAGAGCTGCGTGCTCAGCGGCACTCTCCGCCCCCAGCTCGTTCATATCGCCAAGGATGAGCACGGGCGTCTTGTCCGTGCGTATGGTGTCGAAGTTGTCAAGAGCGGCACGCATACTCACGGGATTGGCGTTGTATGCATCGACAATGAGCGAATTGCCCCGCTCTGTTTCCATCCATTGGGAGCGATTGTTGCCCGGCTTATAAGACGCCAATGCACTGACAATGGCCTCGTCCGGCACGTCGAAGAACCGGCCTGCCGCCACAGCGGCCAAGGCATTGGGCAGATTGTAATCGCCCACCAGTCGGGTCATCACCCGCGTATCACTCACGCCGTCCATCAGATCGAAGGAGAGATAGGGCGAATCCTGCTGCGGAGACAGCCGCCCCTGCACCGTGGCAGCGGGCGAAGTGCCGTAGGAGACGTAGTCCATCCCCTCGGCCATAGCCACGAGCGTGTCATCATCCGTGTGCAGGAAGAGTGCCCCTCCGGCAGCGCGGACATGGTCGTACAACTCGCCCTTGGTACGACGCACTCCTTCGAGGGAGCCAAATCCCTGCAAATGGGCGCGACCGATGTTGGTGATCAGGCCGTAATCGGGACGGGCGATAGCCGTCAGCTCGGCTATGTCTCCGGGCTTATTGGCACCCATTTCGACGATGGCGATCTGGTGCTCCGGTCGGAGCCTCAGCAGGGTCAGCGGAACGCCGATATGATTGTTGAGGTTGCCCTCTGTATATAATATATGGTAGGTAGAGGAGAGAACGGCAGCCATCAGTTCCTTGGTGGTCGTCTTGCCGTTGGTACCCGTGATACCGATAACGGGCGTACCCAGTCGGCTGCGATGCAGAGCGGCCAACTGCTGCAGGGCGGTGAGCACATCCTCCACCAGGAGATAGCGCTCGTCGCGCACCACAGCAGGATCGTCCACCACTGCCAAGGCGCAACCCTGCTCCAAGGCCGAGGCTGCATACTGATTGCCATCGAACAGCTCCCCTTTGAGAGCAAAGAAAAGACTGTCCTGCGGTGTGCGACGGCTGTCGGTCGTCACGATGGGATGCGCCAGATAGGCATCGTATAGTTGTTCGATTGTCATTCGACTACAGATTAGGAAGTGTACGAACGGGCGATCCGATCCTCCCGCTCTTTATCGTATAAACAAAGGTAGTCCAATCTTGGAAGCACCCAAATACCAAAGGAGTTCGTTTAGGCGCAAAAAGATGGTCGCACAGCGTCCCAAAAAACTTGGCGCATATTTTTTTGAGAATACGCGCCATTTCAAAAAAGATTTGGCGCCATTTCGGATTTTTTTTGGCGCCAATTTTCGCGGATTTTGGCACGTGATTCTGCCGTTTTTCGGCGCATAAAACCGACATCCCGACTCCACACCTGAGCACATTCGGGACAAGCCTATGTGCGCAGACACCCCCGCGCCCTCACAAATCCCGCCTCGTCGGAGCCAAAAGGTTCGCAAGAGACCGAAAACACGGAAGCGGAGAGTAAATCCTTACAATCAAGAAAGTTCGTATTTTTGTCCTCATTATTACAAAGAATCAACACGTGCAATCGATATGCTCACGTCAAAAGAAATCAGAGAATCATTCAAGTCTTTCTTTGCCTCCAAAGGGCATAAAATAGTTCCTTCGGCCCCCATGGTGATCAAAGGCGACCCCACGCTCATGTTCACCAACGCCGGCATGAACCAGTTCAAGGACATCATCCTCGGCAACGTCGAGGCCAAATATACCCGCGTAGCCGACTCACAGAAGTGTCTGCGCGTGAGCGGCAAGCACAACGACCTGGAAGAGGTGGGACACGACACCTATCACCACACCATGTTCGAGATGCTGGGCAACTGGTCGTTCGGCGACTACTTCAAGAAGGAAGCCATCGAATGGGCTTGGGAGTATCTGGTCTCCGTATTGGGGCTCGACCCCGATCGGCTGTATGCCACCGTATTCGAGGGCAGCCCCTCCGAAGGTCTCAGCCGTGACGACGAGGCTGCATCCTATTGGGCGCAGTTCCTCCCCGCAGAACGCATCATCAACGGCAACAAACACGACAACTTCTGGGAAATGGGCGACACCGGCCCCTGTGGTCCCTGCTCGGAAATACATATCGACTTGCGACCGGATGAAGAACGCGCCCGCGTAAATGGCTTGGAACTCATCAATAAGAATCATCCGCAAGTGATCGAGATATGGAATCTCGTATTCATGCAGTACAATCGTAGGGCAGACTCTTCTCTTGATGCTCTGCCCCACAAGGTGATCGACACAGGTATGGGTTTTGAGCGTCTCTGTATGGCGATTCAGGGCAAGACGTCCAACTACGACACGGATGTCTTCCAACCCCTTATCTCGACTCTGGCGACGATGAGCGGCATCCGATACGGCGACGACGCCTCCACCGACATAGCGATGCGTGTGGTAGCCGACCACATCCGCACGATTGCGTTCGCCATCACGGACGGACAGCTCCCTTCCAATGCCAAGGCCGGCTACGTCATCCGCCGCATCCTGCGCCGCGCCGTACGCTACGGCTACACGTTCTTGCACTGTCGCGAGGCCTTCATGTACCGCCTCCTGCCCACACTCATCGACACGATGGGGGATGCCTATCCCGAATTGCAGGCTCAGCGTGAGTTGATCGGCCGTGTGATCAAAGAGGAGGAAGAGAGCTTCCTGCGCACGCTGGAGACGGGTATTCGTCTGCTGGACAAGAAGATCGCGGAGAACAAGGCGGCAGGCTCTACTACGCTCCGAGGAACGGATGCTTTCGAACTGTACGACACCTTCGGATTCCCGCTGGACTTGACGGCACTGATCTTGGCAGAAAACGGCATGACGGTGGACGAGGCCGGATTCGACACAGAGATGCAGAAGCAAAAAGAGCGCGCCCGCAATGCCGCTGCCATGGAGGCCGGCGACTGGGTGGTGATCCGTGAAGGCGAATCGAAGTTCTCCGGTTACGACTTCACTGAGACGGAAACCGAGATACTACGCTACCGTCTGGTGAAGCAGAAGAACAAGGAATACTACCAAGTGGTGCTGTCGGACACACCTTTCTACGCCGAAATGGGTGGACAGGTGGGCGACAGCGGCCAACTGATAGACGAGTCGGGTGTGGCATACGACATATTCGACACCAAACGGGAGAACAACCTACCTGTACACCTCATGAAGAAACTCCCCGAAAGTACTACCGACACTTTCGTGGCACGCATCCATGAGGAGAAGCGCCGTCAGGCAGAAGCCAACCACACCGCCACCCACCTCATGCACGAAGCCCTGCGCGATGTGTTGGGGACGCACGTGGAGCAGAAAGGTTCGTTCGTAAGCCCCGAAGTGCTCCGCTTCGACTTCTCGCACTTCGGCAAGATGAGTGTGGAAGAAATTCGCAAGGTGGAGGAATTGGTGGCACAGCGCATTCGTGCAGACTATCGGAGGGAAGAGTTCCGCGACGTGCCCATAGCCGAAGCACAGGCGATGGGTGCCATGGCTCTTTTCGGCGAGAAGTACGGCGAAGAAGTACGCGTGATGAAGTACGGTTCCTCCGTAGAGCTTTGTGGGGGTACGCACATACCTTCGACAGGTATGATCGGTACGTTCCGAATCGTATCCGAGAGCTCCATCGCTTCGGGCATCCGCCGTATCGAAGCTGTGACGGGTGCCAATGCCGAACGACTGACATACGAACGGGAAGACATCCTCCTCGCCATCAAAGAGCTCTTCAATAATAATCCGAACCTCATCAAATCCATTGAGAAGATGCTGGAAGAGGATGTACAGCTCAAGAAACAGGTGGCCGACATGAAGCAGGAACGCATCGCACGATTCAAGAAAACGCTTCTCGAACAGGACATCCGTCGTCGCGGCATACGAGTCTTTGCGATCAAAGAGCTGATGCAAACCGAAATGATGAAGGACTTGGCTTTCCAGATCGCAGGCGAAATGACCGAGAGCTTTGCCATCGTAGCGGGTACGATTGAGAGTGAAAACAAATGCGCCCTGACGGTGATGCTGTCCAAAGACCTCGTAGAGAGCGGTATGGATGCGGCCAAGCTCGTGCGTAGTGCAGCCGGCCTCATTCAAGGCGGTGGCGGCGGACAGCCCCACTTTGCGACTGCCGGCGGCAAGAAAAGCGAGGGCATCCACGCTGCCATTGAGCAGATATTGAAAGAGGCGGACTTGGCGAACTGATTCGTCCCGCGCATCATCACGACGCTGTGATTACAGTAGGAACAGATATCATCGGTCGTAAGCTGATACCGGCTCTGTCGGACATGGCTTACGACCGATTGTTCGTTTTGTGCGATGCAGTCGTTGCCGAGCAGCATGCCGAGCGACTTGCTCCCATCTGCGCCATCACCGCACCGGAGGACTGGCACATGGTGTCGGGAGGAGAGGACCTCAAGCTGTGGCAAAACTGTCCTCCCGTCTGGCAATGGCTGAGCGAGAGGGGTGCTTCCCGCCACTCCATTTTACTATGTATAGGAGGCGGAACGGTGACGGACTTCGGGGGATTTGTCGCATCGGTCTATAAGCGTGGCATTCGCACGATCAACCTTAGCACGACGCTCATGGGCATGGTGGATGCTTCGGTCGGCGGCAAAACGGGTATCGACTTCAGCGGTATCAAAAACGAAATCGGCTCCTTCCACCAACCCAAAGCGGTCTTTTGCGACTGCGCCTTCCTCACTACGCTGCCCGATCGCGAACGACTATCGGGATATGCCGAGGTGATGAAGCATGCGCTTCTCATCGGACAAGAGGCTTGGCAAGAGGCGGTTTCATTTGACCTTTTCTCTGACGATCTGGTAGTATGGGAGTCAATAGTGGCACGAAATGTGGCATTCAAAGAATCGATAGTGGTGCAAGATCCGCTCGAATCAGGATTACGACGCATCCTCAATTTGGGTCACACCATCGGGCACGCAGTCGAGAGTTTGTCGCTGCGACTGTTGCAAGAGAACGCGATCTCGCACGGACACGCAGTGATGATCGGGCTTATCAGCGAACTTTATCACTCCGTTTTGACCCACGGCCTCCCTCGTGACATCCTCTTTACGCTCGTCTCTTGGTCCAAAGAGTACTACCCTCCTTTCTTTTTCACCTGCAAGCAATACCCCGAACTGACTGCTTATTGCCACAAAGACAAGAAGAACAAAAAAGGAAAAATCGTACTCATTCCGCTCCGTGGAGTGGGTCAAGTAGGAGAACCAACTGAAATTTCAGAAGAAATCGTGCATGAATGCCTCGATTTTTATCGAGAAATGCTTGGCGGATAAAGAAAATACCCTACCTTTGCCACGCAATAAGCAAGCGGGGTGTAGCTCAGCCCGGTTAGAGTACGCGTCTGGGGGGCGTGTGGTCGCTGGTTCGAATCCAGTCACCCCGACTGGTAAAAAGAAGAAGGCAGGTATCGTTTAGACGATAACCTGCCTTTCTTTTTTCACAAACATACGGCCTCGACAACAAAGAATCCCACAAGAAACAAAAGCCCCATGCCGCAGCTCTCTTAAACTACCGCCAGACGGAATGATGTCAATACGTCTCAAAATCTCAATGCTTTGCAGTAATATCAAAAGAGAAACCTCACGACGCGTATCAAGAAGAAGGCAACCTTCAGAAATATGATGATCAGCGGAATTCCGATAAACAGCCAGAGTGGATGGACAAACATCAGCCAGTAGAAAGACAAACTGGAGAAAGAGATGAAGAAAATCCAGAAAGCAAGGTTTTTGGCAGGGAGGCCTAATCCATTGGGCAGCTCGCTACGAATAGCAGCTGCCATCGCAGTCATAATGGCGGAATACCCCAAGACAAGCCAAAAGGCATCGGATAGTTCAACAAATTCTGTAATCACATAAAGTGTCGCCACGACGTTTGTTGCAAGATAAAACAAACCAGCAACATAATTGAGAAGAATATATACTCGTGAAATGTGCCTCAACGCTCATGAGATCGGGGGCATTCCCTCTTACTTGCCAGCGCGCTTCATTTGCTTGTATTGGGCACGTGTGATGATGCCGAGGGTGATGTCTTCGTTGGAGATATACTTCTTTTTGAGGAGGAAATGGTACTCTCTCTTATTGTTGTCATACGTGAGGGCGTAGGTTTGTACAACGTCCCAACCGAAACGAGCCATGTAGTTCGCCACATCGGTCATAGACTCGAACTTGATTGTTTTGCCCGACTCATCCACAATTTCCTTGACCAAAGTCTGTCCAAAGTCGAGTACCACTTTCACCTTCGGACCGAATACTCCGGACGAAGTCCCGATGATTTCACAATAAGTGTACTCGGGCTTGGGCAATTCCGTTGCAGCAGCATTTCCGCTCTCTTGTGCCACGATCGGCAAGATGGCAGCTACCATGAAGGCAGCCATCAGTACGAATCTTTTCATTGTTGTTCTTTTTTGTATGGTTGATAAGTGTGTTACATTATTTACGCGACTTCCCTTGCGCCATGAAATAAGTGCGTTGCGCAGGAGAAAGCTTCTCAATGGCGTAGCGAAGAGCCGTGCGCGGCATGGCTGCAGCGTGTATATCGAGAAAAGCCAACAGCAGATCCTCACGCTTATTTCCCATCTCTCGCAGCATCCAACCGACTGCTTTGTGCATCAAATCGTGGGGATGGAAGAGCAATTTCTCCGCCAGACGCAACGTGGGTTCGTACTCTCCGTAGCGAATCAAGCGCCAATTGGCCACCATGGCAATACGCTGTTCCCAGAGCGACGACGAAGCCGCCAAATGATCCAGCAGGGCATTGCCCTCCTCGGGATGGGCATGGACGTATTCGCCTATGATGCCGGGCGCGGACGTATCCACCAAGTCCCAATTATTGACCATCGCAGTATGCCCCAGATAGGCACTCAAGATGGCGACGCGCTCCGCCCCGGAACGCGTTCGTTTGTATAGCTCCGTCATACCTATGAGTGCCAACAGACGCACCTCATGGTACGGCTGTTGCAGGAGAAGGGTCAGCACCTCTACTGACCAAGGTCTGTGCGCCTTCTCATAAGCACGAATATCAGGAACGGAAATACCAAGAAACTCGTCACCCTCGCCGTATTGGCCCGGCCCGGTCTTGAAAAAACGTTGTGAATGTACGGCACGTTTGGGATCACCCATGCACCGAAGATCGTTCACAGTCGTCTCTATAAGAATGTGCGTCTGCTCCATAAAGCTACCCTTCTCGTTATGTTTGTTGGGCTTCTACCTCTTCCGAAACAGCAGAGGCTATCCGTCGCGAAGTTTCCCTCACGGCCTCAGCTATGGAAAGAGGCTTCTCTCCGAAGTCTGATATCCTCAGCGACGGATGTATCGTCAGAGTCAGTCGTTGCGGACGAGGGAAATACTTCCCTCTCGGAAGCAGCTTGAAGGAACCGTCCAGCGAGACGGGAATGATGGGTACACCGAGCGCATCGGCCATGAGAAAACCACCTTTTTTGAAACGTGCCAATCGCCCCGTGAACGAACGTGTACCCTCGGGGAAGATGAAGATAGAAGTGCCCTCTGCAAGCACACGCTGCGCCTGTGCCATAGCATGCGTTATGGCTGAGGGGCTATTGGTATCGACAAAAATGAAACCTGCCGCCTGACAAGCAAAACCCACGAACGGGATCTTGCGAATACCCTCCTTGAGAACCCATTTGAATGGGATGCCGAGGTAACCGTACATCATGAAGATGTCGCAGGCCCCTTGGTGATTGGCCATGACGACGAAAGGTCCTTTGTCCGGCACATGCTCCCGTCCCACCACACGTATCGGGCTCATGAAGAGCGCAAGCGTAAGCCGAGACCATATCAGCCCCGGGTAATAGGCAAAAATCCTGCTATAGCCGAGCATACTGCCGATGGAGGTGGACAGGGCTGTCAGCAGCGTAAAAAAAAGAAAAAGGGGGCCGCCCAACAGGCAGAAATAGATGATAAAAAGAATGCGTCCAACTATTTTCATCTTGAGAGTATTGAGTGTAGGCAAAAGTAATGAATCTTTCGCGCAATAATTTCGCCATTCCGATGATTATTGCTTTATTTGCAGAGATAAAATCGGAAACAAACAATAACAAGCATACTCATATGGAAGGAATTGGAAAGTACATAGGAGCCCTCATTCTGCTCATCGGCGTTTTGGTGCTGGCTATCCCCGCATTTACGGATTCGATCACTGATACCAGCTTGATGATAGGCCTCCTTTTGGTCGTTGTAGGCTTCTTTGCGCACATCTTCATCGGACGTAAAGCAAAGGCATAAGCCCTAAGGACATAATCCTCCGCAAGAGGAGATCAAACAAATAACCATCGGCTCTACCCCCTCCAAGAGGAACGAGCCGATGGTTATTTTTGTATATAGTCTTCCGAAAAGTGGGGCATGGAAGTCCGGATACAGGAAGAGTCGGCTCCATCTATCGCGCACAAACCTCACGCCAGTCTCCACTATTGCATAAAGAGACTTGCTCTTGTAAAAAGTATGCAGAGGTGTTACGATCTACAACTCGCACAGATGGACGAAAAAACTCGCGCCAAAAAGAAATGATTTTGGCGCCATTTTGGAAAAATTTATGCGCCAAATCGGAAAACATTTGGCGCAAGATTTATCTCCATATTGGCACCATATTCGTCGCCACCTTGCCTCTGTAAAGAAAGGGGAGCGGCGTTTTGCAAGAAAAGGGATGGAGCTTGCGCCCTCAAGAGGGGGTAACTATTCGAAGCGAAGAGCACGCACAGGAGAGATGCGCGAGATGATGTGTGTAGGAACCAGCAACATCAAGAAAGTGAGGAGGAGGGTGCCCAGATTGACCATCAGCCACGTGAGCCAATCGACCTGTACGGGCACATAGTCCATGTAGTAGATATCAGGATCGAGGAGACGCACCCAGCGGAAGTGTTGCTGCAGCAGGCACAAGACAAGAGCGATGGCATTGCCCCACAGCATCCCGCGCCCTACGAGCATCATGGCGAGGTAGAGAAAGATGCGACGAAGGGAGGATTCGCTGCTGCCCAAGGCCTTGAGCGTGCCGATGAACTGCGTCTTGTCCATCACGAGAACGACCAAGCCGGCTATCATCGTGAAACCACCGACAAGGCCCATCAGCGTAAGAAGGATGACGACATTGGTGTCCAGCGCAGATAGCCAGTCGAGCATGACGGGATTGAGTTCGGCAGCGGTATTGATAGTCAGGCGTTGGTCCTCGACGAAGGACGAAGCAGACAAACGATCGAAAACACGCGTCAGGACGCGGTCGGCATCGTCAGGATTATCTATATAAAGGAGCAAACGTCCGGCGTCATCCGCACCGAATCCACCGACACGTCGGAGCACATCGGCGGGAGCTAACGCGATGGGGACACCGATCTTGCCTCCGCTATAGAGTCCCGCGACCGTAAAAGCACGCAAGCGCATACGATCATCGCGGGCAAAATAGACACGGAGCTTATCGCCCGTCGATACGCGGAGCTGTCGGGCTGTCGCCTGGGGCAGTAGGATTGGGTTGTCCACCGAGTCGGCTGCACGGAAAGAGGGATAACGCCCCGAGACGATTTTCCCGAAGAGTGGATTGGGGCTCTGTAGCGAGTCGCCTCCTATCAGCATGATACCGACAAAAGCGCTGTCGGTCTTGGCCACTCCCGTCATCTCGACAGAGGGAACTATGCGCTCCACCCCGGGCACATCGTCCAGCATGGCAAGCATTTCGCGGGGCGCATGTAGGTGATCAGCGGTGCCGGCCACGGGGGCTATGCAGAGATGTCCCGTATAACCATAGACGAGGCTGCGGATATTATGCTTGAAGCCGGCTGCTATCGACACGGTTATGAGCATAACCATGAGGCTGAGTGTGATGCCGATCACGGAAAGGCGGACGATGGGGGCTATACCGCGGCCTTCATTACGGTTGCCACCAAAGAGCCGTCGGGCAAAAAACAGATCCATCTTCTTCTCTTTATTACCGCTGTCTTATGCTTCGATCAAACGTAAAAATTCCTCCTCGGACATCAACTGTACGCCCAGTTTCTCTGCTTTCTCTCGCTTGCTCGGCCCCATATCGGTACCGGCCAGGACGAAAGAGGTTTTGGAAGAGACGGAGCCTGCCATACGTCCGCCGTTGGCTTCGACTATGGCTTTGTATTCGTCCCGACTGTGATGCTCGAAAGTGCCACTGATAACGACAGTCTTTCCCGCCAAGCGGTCGCCTGTGGGTGCTACGGTAGCCTCACCTTCCAGCTTGATACCGACCGCCCGGAGCTGCTCGATCATCTGTCTGTTCTGTGGCAGACTGAAGAAATGGAGCACACTGGCGGCAATTCTCTCGCCTATTTCATCAGTACGAATCAGCTCTTCGGCTGTAGCCGCAGTAAGGGCATCAATGGAAGGATGTGCACCGGCGAGCTTCTTCGCCACGGTCTCTCCCACAAAGCGAATACCCAAGCCGAAGAGTATGGCCGAATAGGGGCGAGCCTTGGAGGCTTCGATGCTGTCCAATAGTTTGGTGGCTGCCCGTTGTTTGAAGCCGGGCAGGCTCAGCAATTGTCCTTCGGTGAGGTGGTAAAAGTCTGCAACCGTGCGGATCATGTCGCGACTATAGAGCAGTTCGATGGTCTCGGGGCCGATATTGATATCCGCCGCCTTACGACCACAGTAATGTTCGAGTCGTCCTTTCTGCTGCTGAGGACACCCCTCGGCATTGGGGCAATAGTAAGCGGCCTCACCCTGCTCGCGTACCAAAGCGGAGCCGCAGTCGGGACAAACCTCCGTGAAGACTATGCGCTGGCCATCGATCGCCCGAGAATCGGTGTCCACTCCTACGATCTTGGGAATGATCTCTCCGCCTTTCTCCACATAGACATAGTCTCCTTCGTGGAGATCCTTCTCGGCGATGAAGTCGGCATTGTGCAGACTGGCTCTGCGCACCACGGTACCCGATATGAGCACCGGGTCGAGATTGGCTACCGGCGTGATTGCTCCCGTCCGTCCTACTTGATAGCTCACGTAGCGGAGTCGGGTGCGGGCACGTTCGGCCTGATACTTATAGGAAATAGCCCAACGCGGGCTTTTGGCCGTGAAGCCGAGCTCTTCTTGTTGGGCAAGGGAATTAACTTTCAGGACGATTCCATCCGTGGCGACAGGCAGGTTCAGGCGCTCTGTATCGAAGTGGTCAATGAAAGCATAGACCTCTTCCCGCGTGCTGCAGAGGGTGACGGCATCGGAAATCTTGAATCCCCACTCCCGCGCTGTGTTAAGCCTGTCGTAATGCGTCGTTGGCAATAGCTCGTCGCTATAAATATAATAGAAGTAGGCATCCAGATTGCGCGACGCCACGATGCGTGGATCGAGCTGCTTGATGGTGCCGGACGCGGCATTGCGCGGATTGGCAAAAGGCGGTTCTCCGGCAGCTTCGCGCTCAGAATTGATTCGCTCAAATTCCTTGAATGGGAGCAAGATCTCACCACGGACTTCCAGCAGACGGGGGTAATTCTCGCCACGCAGTCGCAGCGGGATGGAGCGAATGGTGCGGACATTGGCCGTGACATCGTCACCGGTAATGCCATCGCCACGTGTAACAGCACGCACGAGCGCACCGTCTTCATAGATCAGAGAAATGGAAAGGCCGTCAAACTTCAGCTCGGCCACGATCTCAAAGGGATGACCGCCGAGACCGTCTGCCACGCGACGGTAGAAATCGCCGACCTCGTCATAGTTGTATGTATTGCCGAGAGAGAGCATGGGACGCTCGTGCTGAACAGAAACGAATCCCTCTGTCTTGTCACTACCGACACGATGTGTGGGAGAGTCAGGGCTATCCCACTCGGGATATTGCAGCTCCAGCTCTTCGAGACGCTTCATCAGAGCGTCATATTCCAGGTCGCCGATCGTGGGAGATGAGAGGACGTAGTATCTATATTCGTGTTCGCGCAAGGAGCGACGCAACTCTTCTATCTGAAGAGCCGGAGAAACTATTTTTTCCATAACTGGTAAAGCAAAACATCGGAATAATCGCCACGGTGCCACATCCACTGGCGAAGCGTGGCCGTATGCTCGTAGCCGGCAGATTCGAACAGCGTCCGACTCGGCTCGTTTCCTTTTAGGATATAGGCTACAACCTGATGCAAACGTAGGTGTTCCAAGGCATAGCGAGTGACTAAGCGGAGTGCATCGGCAGCAATTCCTTCGCGACGATATTCAGGAACGACGAAGAGCCCTACGGATACCCGCTTGTGAAAGGGGTCGTACTCGTACAGATCAACGGCTCCTATCGGGCGATCGTCTTCCGGTGTACAGATAACAAGACGCATCATACCGGCATCCATCAAGCCTGCACTGCTCTTGTCAATATAATCTCTCAGCAGGCTTCGACTGACGGGAACAAGCGTATTGCCACTCTCGCGCAGCTCGGCATCATTTTCGCAACGATAGAGAAATTCTAAATCTTCAGGCTCCAAAGCACGAAGCCGGACGCGCTCAGTGGCAAAAAAATCTGGGTACATGAGATGATTAGAACTTGACGGAATCCGAAAAATCGGTAC
This sequence comes from Porphyromonas loveana, assembly GCF_003096695.1. Lineage (GTDB taxonomy): Bacteria > Bacteroidota > Bacteroidia > Bacteroidales > Porphyromonadaceae > Porphyromonas > Porphyromonas loveana. Next base: position 120,339 of record NZ_QEKY01000008.1, read on the forward strand.
GGCTAAGGATAGAACGTCCGAGTGTAACCTCATCAGCATACTCGATTTCGTCTCCGATGGCAATGCCACGAGCGATAACACTGACACGTACGCCAGTAGCTTCCAGCTTGCGGAAAATAAAGAAGTTAGTCGTATCTCCCTCCATCGTAGTACTCAGCGCAAGAATAACTTCCTCAATCTCTTCGGCATTCACTCGTTCCACTAACGAATCTATCTGCAAATCTCCCGGCCCTATTCCGTCCATGGGAGAGATAACGCCCCCAAGCACATGATATAAGCCACGATACTGAGATGTATTCTCGATAGCCATCACATCACGGATATTCTCCACGACGCAGAGTGTACGCTGATCGCGGGAAACATCGGCACAGATGGCACACATATCAGTGTCACTGATATTGTGACATCGCTTGCAATAGATAATATGTTCGCGCAAATCGACCAGTGCAGAGGCAAAGAGACGAGTACTTTCTACCGGTTGTCGCAATAAGTACAAAGCCAGGCGCAGGGCTGTCTTGCGCCCCACACCTGGCAATGTAGCAAGTTGGTCTACTGCCTTCTCAAGCAGTCGGGAAGGATATTTCTGTGTCATTCATCCAAAATATCCAGCTCGTTGCCTTCGTAGTCGTAAAACTTATAGTCCAAGAATCCTAGACTTTCATCGGGGATAAGTTTGATCCCCTTGGCATACTTCAGCTTCCACTTCTTCAGAATAGAAGTAAGGAAACCCTTCTTGAGGTATGCTGCCACGTAGGGGTGTACGTGAAGGACAAATTGTTTGACTTGGTGCTTGTTGGCCATCTCAGCCACTTTCTCTTCCAACTGATCAGTGAAGAGGATGGAGGATTCCACCTTACCGGAACCCAAACAGGTGGGACAACACTCTTCGGTATGGATAACCATGGCCGGACGAACGCGCTGGCGAGTAATCTGCATGACACCGAATTTGCTCAACGGTAAGATATTGTGTCGGGCTCTGTCGGCCGACATCAGCTTAACCATGTGCTCATACAGCTGTTGGCGATGCTGGGATTCATTCATATCAATGAAATCCACAACGATAATACCGCCCATATCGCGCAAACGCAACTGCCGCGCCAATTCCTCAGCCGCAGCCATATTGACATCGACTGCGGTTGCTTCTTGTTCTGTACTCCCACGCGAACGATTGCCACTATTGACGTCCACCACGTGCATCGCCTCCGTTTGTTCAATAATCAGATAGGCACCGCTCTTGTAGGTTACAGTGCGACCAAAGAGTGCTTTGATCTGCTTCGTGATGGCAAAGTGGTCGAATATGGGCAGTTCGCCTTGATAGAACTGAACGATTTCCTCCCGTCCCGGGGCTATCAGTTCCACATAGTCGCTCATTCTGTCGCGGAAAGCCTTGTCATTGACAATGATCTTTTGGTAAGAGGGATTGAAGTTATCCCTCAGCAAACCCAGCGTACGACTGGCTTCCTCATAGATGATAGACGGAGCTTTGGCACGCAGAGCCTTCTTGATATTGTCGTCCCAACGACGGAGCAAGCTTTGTAGCTCTTTATCCAACTCCGAAGCACGTTTACCTTCAGCTGACGTGCGAATAATAACGCTGAAGTTCTTCGGCTTGATGCTGATGATCAGTTGTCGGAGACGTGCACGCTCTTCGGCCGAACGTATCTTCTGTGACACCGATACTTTATCGGCGAAGGGCACTAACACCAACGACCTGCCGGCAAATGATAGCTCGGCTGTGAGGCGTGGCCCCTTGGTAGAGATCGGCTCTTTGGCGATTTGCACCAGAATCTGCTGTCCGGCCTTGAGGACATCGGCTATCTTTCCTTCTTTGGGGAGTTCGCCTCCGATGGGTACTTTGGACAGAGGTGGGATTGTTTTGCTTTTTGTCATCATCTCCATCATCTTCTGCTGAGCTTCGAAAGTCAGTCCCAAGTCCAGATAATGGAGAAATGCGTCCTTCTTGTATCCTACATCTACGAAAGCAGCGTTGAGTCCGGGCATCACCTTCTTGACCTTGCCGAGGTAAATATCCCCCACAGCAAAGGAAAGGTTGCGCGGTTCACGTTGAAGCTCCACGAGTTTGCCATCCTCCAGGACAGCCATCGATACCTCTTTGGGCTTAACGTCGATTATTAGTTCGCTGTTCACTTAATGATTAGGATTGTCTGATGATTAGTAAATGTATGAAAGCAAAGACGGCCTGTGGGCGGAGCGGCACTGATACTGAATCAGACCACAAAGTACTCGCTCACAGACCGCAATGAATAACAAGAGAATCTATCTCTGTGTTACTTCTTCTTTTTATGGCGATTCTTCTTCAGTCTCTTCTTACGCTTGTGCGTCGCCATCTTATGTCTCTTTCTTTTCTTTCCGTTAGGCATAATGCTTGATGTTATTATTGTTAAACTATGATTTTAGTCTTGTTTCATCTGACTCATAAAAATCTTCGAAGGCTTGAACGCCGGAATATTCCTCTTCGGAATGATGATGGTTGTCTGCTTCGAAATATTTCGTGCCGTCTTCTCAGCTCTTTCCTTTACGATGAAGCTGCCAAAACCACGGAGATAGACATTATCTCCATCCGAAAGTGAGTCTTTGATCGTATCCATGAACGTCTCCACGACCTTCAGGGTAGTCTCTTTATCTATCCCTGTGGACCTCGCAATTGTGTTCACCACGTCAGCTTTCGTCATAATACTATGTCAGATTAAATGGTTGAGTTTCTTTTGTTTTAGGTGTGCAAATATAGTGCTTTTTCTCATAGCGGATTAACAACAACAGAATTTAGCGTTCCAGAATCGCATTATCACTCAGTCGGATAACACGCTGGTTCCTACTGCCGCGCCATCTCAGAGTGGGATCGAAGAGTTCCCTGACAAAAGGGCCTTCGACCAGTACGTCTATATATATAAGTGGTATAGCGAGAAGCGGGTCGGCCTTCAGTACCTCCAATGTATATCCGGTATAACACCAGATCGGAAGAGAACAAGACGTGCGCATCGTCCGAAGCAGACTGGCAAGCCCCGCCGGATTATAAAACGGATCGCCACCGGAGAGTGTGATCCCGTCCAACAGCGGATTGTCCTTGATTTCTTTGATGATCTGGCTGAGGATGGAGTCCGTCAGCAGTACTCCCGCCTCCGGATCCCAACTCTCGGGATTGTGACAGCCCGGACAAGCGTGCCTACAACCCGCCAAATAGATAGAGTAACGCAATCCCGGTCCATCGCAAATAGTCTCACGATAGACGTTTAGCAGTCTGATACCGTATGATTCGATGCTCTCGGACACCTGCCCAGACTTCTTCCCCGCGCTGCATTATTGGTGTTTGACCCTGTCGTGTTCTTCGGCCTGTTTGGCAGAGTTCCACGTATCGAGGCTTCCTGTCAGATAGCCCGTAATGCGACGCAGACGGGCGATCCTATCGCTGTTGCATACAGGACATTTGTCGTAAATAACGCCTTTGAAGCCACAACCCCTGCAAGTATCGACAGGATGATTAATGGAGCCGTAGCCGATGTGCTCATCCTTCATCATCTTGACAATCTTGAGAATAACCGACACATTCTTCTTGGCCTCCCCGTCCAGCTCTACATACGTGATGTGACCGCCACCGGTGATCGCGTGGAATGGGGCTTCGCATTTGATCTTTTCGGCTATGCCTATCGGCTCACGCACATCCACATGGAACGAATTGACGTAATAATTCAGGTCCGTCACTCCGGGGATGATACCATAGCGTTTCCTGTCCATCCGCGTAAAACGACCGGAAAGACCTTCCGCCGGCGTGGCCAGCACGGAGTAGTTGAGGTGATACTTACGCTTGTACTCCTGCGCCACGTCGTTCATCACCGACACGGCATCGTATAGCGTGTCCCATGCAACCTTATTATGCGCATGGCCTTCTCCGTAGATAGCGACCATCGCATTGTGTCCTCCGATGAATCCGATGCCGAGCGTACCGGAATTGATGACGTCGCCCACCTCCTGGTTGGGATCGAGTGCGGCACCACCCTTCCAGACATCATTGCCCATCATGAACGGGAACTGACGAGCCAGAGCCGTCCGCTGGTAGCAATAGCGATCGTAGAGCTGATCGGCAATAAGCGAAGCCATTCGTCTCACACTCTCCAAGAACAGCAGACGCGCCTCGCTGCGTATCGTTTCTTTGTCTCCATCAGGACAATTCTCTTCGGCCTCGTGACGCGCTTCGATGGCCAAACGGGGCAGATTCATGGACGTAAAAGAAAGATTGCCACGACCGACCGAACTCTTGATGCCGTTCACGTTGTCAAAGACACGTGTGCGACAGCCCATGGTTGCCACCTCGTAGAGATAACGTTTGGGGTCATCGGCCCGCCAATCGGCATGCTGGTTATAAGGCGTATCGAGGAAAACGAAGTTGGGGAATAGTGCTTTGGCCGTCGTGGCACAAGCCTTGAGGAGAAGATCGAAGTTAGGCGTTGAGAAAGTTATCTTGCCCTCCATCGCTTCGTCGAAGTGCTCCATGGCCAGACGCAGGTCTGCCTCGGAATAGTTCACGCCCTCCTTGACTTTGAAGATCTGAATCGGGAAAATGGGCACTTCGCCGTGCCCCAATCCCTCTTCGGTGGCGCGTAGCAGCTCCTCCATCACCATCCGACCCTCGGGCGAGGTATCGGTACCATAATTGATGGAGCTGAACACAACCTGATTGCCTCCGCGCGAGTGCATCGTGTTCAGGTTGTGGATGAAGCCTTCCATGGCCTGATGCGTTTCTTTACGCGTCTTACGGAAAGCTGTAGCAAGAGCGATCTCCACCTCTGAGCTCGAATAAGGGAAAGACGCCGCACATAATTCCTCATGCAGCCTCCCGGCTTCGTGAGGCGAGTCTGTCAAAAGCGGCACAAGATTCCGAATAGCCTTGGGAAGAGTCGTACTTAAGTCGGTATTGGTTGGCTCTCGGAGTTCGAGCACGAAGCGGAGACGCTCTATAAGATGCTTGACGAACGATTTGTACACACCCGGCGCCATGAAGAAGTCGAAGGCCGGTATGGACTGTCCGCCATGCTGTTCGTTCTGATTCGTTTGGAATATGATCGTTGCCAGTGTGGCATAGCTGTGTATGCTTTGCGGAGTGCGGATGCTGCCGTTCTTGGTACGGAAACCGCGCTCGTAGAGGTCGGCTATGTCGTACTGGACACAAGTGGTAGTCTTCGTGGGGTAGTAATCCAGATCGTGGATGTGGATGTCGCCCGTCTTGTGTGCGCGACTATAACGGAGCGGCAGGAGGTATTTGCTCGTATAGTCCTTGGTCACTTCCGAGGCGAAGGTCATCATCTGACCTGCAGGCGTATGCGAACTCATATTGGCATTGCCCAAATTCACATCGTTCTTCTCTATCGTCACGATGCCGTCCATCGTATGCTTGATGGAAGTGCGCTTGTCGCGCTCCACCGTGCGCCACTCGCGATAGATGATATACTTCTTGGCGATGAAAGGATTCAGGCGCATCAGCTCTTCTTCCACCCGGTCTTGTATCTGCTCCACGGTCACCTCTTCTCCGCTCTGACGAGCAAAGTCCGTTACCGACCGCACTATAGTCTCTATGCGGGCTGCCTCTTCGTGCCCCCCCCCTGCGCGATATGCTTTGATGATGGCCTGTCGGATCTTTTCGGGATCGAACGGCTGCACATGACCATCACGCTTTACGATGCGAAGGATTACCTCTTCCATTGTAATACGTTGTCTAAAGATTGAAAGTGAGAATTATTCTCTCAGTGCCGGGGAGACTCCTTTCCTCGAGGTTTTCTCTCCATAATTTATAGGCTGTCCGTGGGGCAGGTATTCTGGCTTGCTTCCATCTCTTTTTAGCGTCGCGCCTTCCCATTTGGCTCCTCCTTATGGATGGAGGATGTCTCAAACAGTGGCATAGTTTCGGAAAGCGACAAGAGTCGACGACCCCACTCGGGGATACATCGGCAGAAGCTCACAGCAGCGGGACTGCTCGGGATTTGCACCCGATTCCCTTTTGCACTCCACCCTACTTTGTAAGAAGCAGGACAGAGACCACCACGATGGGAGCAAAGGTATAGCTTTTTGCGATAAATCCAAATCATCGGCCCGCGGAGAATCAAAGACTACACCTCTGCCCATTATTGGTACGCCACCCCATCCCAAAGGATCGGTACTCAGTCAAGTGCAAATCAATGGCACACCTGTCACAAGCGCCCACTTCCTTGTAAAAAAGTATGCAGAAGTGTTAACATGTTCGATCTGCACTGTTTGCCGAAAAAGCTCGCGCCAAAAAGAAATTATTTTCACGCCATTTCTAAAAAGATTATGCGCCAAATTGGAAAAATTTTGGCGCGTATTCTCAAGCTATTTTGGCGCCATATTCACTTAGATTTTGACCCATAAATTCGAGAACTATGCCCCACCGCTTCAAGATCATCACAGAGAGTTAAAATAAGTATTCGGCTCAAAAGCTTGCAAATACGCTAACTTATGCCTACATTGCGTACTCGCAAACAACGATCGCCACGCCGAGGGGGACAGACATCTTACATTTAGACAAGTAAAGCGAACAAATACATCAACCATAAAACGTAATCAGAAAATGAAAAGAACATGGCTACTTATTTCCATTCTGCTCTTCGCCGGCATTGGCTCTTGGGCGCAGAAAAACAGTGTGGAAAGCGTTTATTCCGCAGGATTTGGCAAAATGAGAGGTGTATTGAAGAAGATGGTCGTCAGCCAGTACGAGGGACAAGAGGTGTGGGGCATCGAAAGCGACACTGAGAAGATCGTCCTTCTACAGTTCGATGGCACTCCCTATCAAGTATCCGATGCCGCTGTCATGTTATTCGGCTATGCACAAGAGGGAGACGAAATAGAAGTCGAAGGCCGCTATTCGGCTGCCAACGGTTGCTTCCTGGCACTTCCGGTACGCATCACCAAGTACAACGCCACCATCGAAGGAAAGGTAGATGCGATAGGCAACCCTGCCACGACGCTCCCCGTGCTTCCGGGTATGGTGGTCTGCATCAAGGACAGTGAGCAGGGCGATTTCATCATCGCCAATCAGCTGGGACTCTTCGCGATAGGAGGTGAAGATCCCACAGTGACGATAGGCAACCAGACGGTGTCCATGTACAGCGAGGTGCGGGTCATGGGAGCTATATCGGAGCGATGGAGCCTTACCGGAGAGCGCTATCTCGATATCTACCCCGACGAGTGCTATCTGCTGAGCACCAAGCCGGTGGCGGAAGCAGGAAGCATCCAAACGGTCGTAGCTAACGGGCAAGTAACTATCAACAGCCTCTCCCCGTTGAGAAGCATCACAGCCTGTGGTCTCGACGGCAAGCTGTGGCACAAAGCAGCACTGAGCGGAAACAGCACTGACTATCGTTTCAGTCCGGAACAAGGGAGCATCTTTATCCTCCTCGTGGAGACACAGGATGCCTATATGGCCCGAAAGCTGAACGCTGCTGCGCACTGAGCGGTTCACTCTTTCAGGATAGAATAAGTATCAACGCACCTCGTGTATAGCACATGGGGCGGGATATTTATGACCTTTCGAGCCAAAAAACCTACCTTTGTAACCATTATATAGGTGTAGACGAGACGTATCCCTCCACGACGTGCAATATGCACATACGCGGCCACACCCTTGAGCAAACATCAATCGGCCTACACCGCAGCTCAGAAAAAATAGAAATCGACAATAATTATATGTCCATCGCACTAAAATTGGAGAAGAGTGCTACCGCTGCAGTGAAGGCACTCTACGGCACAGAGCCCGCAGAAGGGCAAGTACAACTACAAAAGACCAAACGGGAATTTAAGGGACACCTCACTCTGGTAGTCTTCCCTTTCCTCAAACTTTCACGCAAAAGCCCCGAAGCAACGGCCGCAGAGATCGGCCAATGGCTGCTCGACAACGAGCCTGCTGTCACTGCAGTGGAGGTGGTCAAGGGCTTCCTCAACCTGACGATTGCTCCGAGTGTATGGCTCGACCTCTTCAATGAGATCCGAGCAGATGAAGCCTTCGGGCACAAAACCGCCACGGCGGAGAGTCCGCTCGTGATGATCGAATACTCCTCTCCCAACACCAACAAGCCGCTCCATCTCGGACACGTGCGCAACAATCTGCTTGGCTACAGCCTTTCCGAGATCATGAAAGCCAACGGCTATCGCGTAGTCAAGACCAATATCGTCAACGACCGAGGCATCCACATCTGCAAGTCCATGCTCGCATGGCAGAAGTGGGGTGAGGGCATCACTCCCGAGAAAGCGGGCAAGAAAGGCGATCACCTGATAGGAGACTTCTACGTACTCTTCGACAAACACTACAAAGCAGAGCTTGCCACTCTCATGCAGGCCGGCAAGAGCAAGGAAGAGGCCGAAGCCAAGAGCACCCTCATGGCCGAAGCGAGAGAGATGCTCCGTCTGTGGGAGGCCGGCGACGAAGATGTCGTGCGCCTCTGGAAGACGATGAACGAATGGGTGTACGAGGGCTTCGACGCCACCTACAAGAAGATGGGTGTGGACTTCGACAAGATCTATTACGAGTCGCAGACCTATCTCGTAGGCAAAGGCGAGGTGATGAGAGGACTGGATGAAGGTCTCTTTGTCAAGCATGACGACGGCTCGGTATGGGCTGACCTCACGGGCGACGGCTTGGATGAGAAACTTCTGCTCAGAGCAGACGGCACATCCGTCTATATGACACAAGATATCGGTACGGCCAAGATGCGCTTCGACGACTACCCGATCAACAAAATGATCTACGTCGTGGGCAACGAACAGAACTACCACTTCCAAGTGCTTTCCATCTTGCTCGACCGTCTGGGATTCGAGTTTGGCAAGGGATTGGTACACTTCAGCTACGGCATGGTGGAGCTGCCCGAAGGCAAAATGAAGAGCCGTGAAGGTACAGTAGTCGACGCTGACGATCTGATGGAAGAGATGATCGGTACAGCAGCCGAGATAGCCGCCGAAGCCGGCAAGGCTGCCGACATGGACGAAGCCGAAGCGCGCGAAGTGGCACGCATCGTGGGTTTGGGATCGCTCAAGTACTTCATCCTCAAAGTCGACCCTCGCAAGAATATGACCTTCAACCCGAAGGAGTCTATCGACTTCAACGGCAACACGGGTTCGTTCGTCCAATACACCTATGCACGTATTCGCTCTCTGATGCGCAAGGCTGAGGCAGCCGGTTACAACATCCCCGCCACATTGCCCACAGACCTGCAGCTGAGTGAGAAAGAGGAGGCATTGGTACAGAAACTGAATGAATATGCCGACGTAGTAGCCGAAGCGGGTCGCACCTATAGTCCGGCACTGATAGCCAACTATGTGTACGATCTGGTGAAGGAGTACAACCAATTTTACCACGACTTCTCCGTACTCAAGGAAGAGAACGAACAGCTCCGCGCTTTCCGTCTGGCACTGTCAGAAGTGATCGCCCGCACGATGCGTACAGGATTCTCCCTCCTGGGCATCGAAATGCCCGAAAGAATGTAAGCAGATGAACGTAGCGGCACTCGTATCCGGCGGAGTAGACAGCTCCGTAGTGGTCCATCGCCTATGCGAGGAAGGACATAAGCCTGCCATCTTCTATATCCGCATCGGTATGGAAGATGAGGACGGCTACATCGACTGTCCCGCCGAGGAGGATATAGAACTGACTACGCTCATTGCCCGTCGTTACGGCTGCCCGTTCGAGGTCATCGACCTCCACAAGGAATACTGGGAGCGCGTAGTGAGCTACACGGTGGAGACTGTACGCAAGGGACTGACGCCCAATCCGGATATGATGTGCAATAAGCTCATCAAATTTGGCTGCTTCGAAGAGCAACGCGGCTATCAGTTCGACCGCATTGCCACCGGTCATTATGCCACAACGGATACCTTCAATGGCAAAACGTATCTGGCCACAGCTCTCGACCCGATCAAGGATCAGACTGATTTCTTGGCACAAATCAACTTCGCTCAGGTCTCCAAGCTCATGTTCCCCATTGGGCATCTGATGAAGTCCGAGGTGCGCGCCATCGCCGACACCGTAGGATTGCCCAGCGCGAAGAGGAAAGACAGTCAGGGGATATGCTTCCTCGGCAAGATAGACTACAACAGCTTCATCGAGCGGTATCTGGGAAGAAAAGAAGGAAGAATAATCGAATTGGAGACAGGCAAGGTCATAGGTCGTCATCAGGGCTACTGGTTCCACACGATCGGTCAGCGCAAAGGCTTGGGACTGAGTGGCGGTCCTTGGTTCGTGGTCAAGAAAGATATCAAACGCAATATCATCCTCGTGAGCCGAGGGTACGACCCCGATACCCAATACGGCAAGACGATCGAGATGAATACTTTCAACTTCATCACCGAGGATGCTTATGAGGCGGAGCTTTGGTCTCCTGAAGGAGCTACTCCGGTGACCTTCAAAATCAGACATACACCCGAATTCACCCGCGGGCTCTTGTACAAAGACGAGAACGGTTACCGACTGGAAAGCGAGGAGCGCATCCAAGGTATCGCCCCGGGACAATACTGTGTCATCTACGACAGAGACCATCATCTCTGTTTCGGAAGCGGCATGATCACGAAAGGGCGGTAGGCCCTCCATACATATAATATATAGGCACCCCGACAAAAGAGCGTAAAGAATGAAAATCATCAGTTATAATGTGAACGGCCTCCGTGCCGCCATGAAGAAAGACTTGATAGGTTGGCTCCGCACAGAAGCCCCCGATGTACTGTGCTTACAAGAGACCAAGATGCAGAACGATCAGTTCGAGAAAGAGGAATTCGAGGCCTTGGGCTATCGATCCTTTCTCTTCTCTGCCAAGAAGAAAGGCTACAGCGGTGTGGCTATCATCACCAAACGCCAGCCTGACCACGTAGAATATGGTATGGGCATAGAGGAATATGATGCCGAAGGTCGTTTTATCCGTGCCGACTTCGGTGATCTTTCCATCGTGAGCGTTTATCACCCCTCGGGAACAAGCGGTGACGAGCGTCAGGCATTCAAAATGGTTTGGCTGGAACGCTTCCAAGCCTATGTGAATGAGCTGCGCAAAACTCGTCCCAATCTGATTCTCTGCGGAGACTATAACATCTGTCACGAGCCCATCGACATCCATGATCCTATCCGAAATGCAAAGAACAGTGGTTTCCTTCCCGAAGAGCGCGAATGGATGAGTCGCTTTCTGGCCGACGGGTATGTGGACACTTTTCGCCACACGCATCCGGAGTTAGTCCTCTACTCATGGTGGAGCTATCGCTTCCAGTCACGCAGTCGCAACAAAGGCTGGCGCATCGACTACTGCATGATAACGGACAACCTCACCTCTCAAATCACCGGAGCAGATATCCTCAACGATGCCGTTCATTCGGATCACTGCCCCGTAGTACTCACCATCGCCGAACCATAACATAAAGACCTCCGTCCGATGAACTTACAACAACTCGAATATGTAGCAGCGTTGGACAAATATCGCCACTTCGCCAAAGCAGCCGACCACTGCAATGTGTCGCAGCCCACGCTCAGTACCATGATTCTGAAACTGGAAGAAGAGCTCGGCGTGAAGCTCTTCGACAGAAGTCGACAACCGATAGAACCTACCCAGATAGGAGCATTGGTGATCACGCAGGTGAAGCAAATTCTCTACGAAATCAACAGCATCGGAAAAATAGTCGAAGAGGAAAAAGAATCGCTCACCGGCAAACTCAACATCGCCGTACTACCCACAATCGCCCCCAGCCTTCTACCTCGAGTACTGCCGATATGGAAGAAAGAACTGGCAGGTTTGGAGATCCACGTAACCGAGCTGCAAACCTCTCGTTGTCTGGCAGCTCTCCTGTCAGGGGAAATAGACATGGCGATCATAGCCTCCAAGGCCGAAACCGAAGGGTTAGAAGACGACCTCCTCTTCTATGAGGAGTTTCTGGGCTACGTGTCTCGGAATGAGCCACTGTTCGAAGAGACAGTAATCCGCACGACTGAAGTCGATGCACACAGGCTCTGGCTCTTGGATGAAGGACACTGCTTCCGTGACCAATTGGTACGCTTCTGCCAAATGAAAGGTCTGCACGAACGACAGACGGCCTATTCGGGCGGCAGTATGGAAGCGTTCATGCGACTGGTGGAGAGCGGGCAGGGCATCACTTTTATACCGGAACTGGCACTCGAGCAATTGTCTCACTCTCAGAAAGAGTTAGTACGCCCATTTGCCATGCCTCGTCCGGTCAGGGAAATACGACTGGCCATCAGGCAGGACTATTCCCGCAGAAAACTCCGTGACAGATTGGCAAATCTATTACGAGCAGCAGTGCCTACCTCGATGCATAAGCTGCAAACGGGACAGCATTTGGCCTAAACGTATCATATTATTACTATTTTTGCCTCATATCATTGGTTAGAAGTCGCTTATGTCTCTGAACAAAGTCATTCTGATAGGCCGCGTGGGCAAAGATCCCGAGATTCGGTACTTCGACAGCAATTCGGCTGTCGCAGGCTTTTCTTTGGCCACATCGGAACGAGGCTATAAACTGGCTAACGGCACAGAAGTCCCCGAACGAACGGAATGGCACACCATTGTGGCTTATCGGGAACTGGCTCTCTTTACGGAAAAGTGGATCAAGAAAGGAAACCTATTGTATGTTGAGGGGAAAATCCGTTATCGTACATACGTGGACAATACGGGGATCCGTAGACAAGTAACGGAGATCATGGCCGAGAAAATTAACTTCTTCGACAACGGCAACGCCTCTTATCGAGACGAAAACAGAGCGACACCTGCTTCTCCCCAGAGCAACAGTGGTCACACTTCGGCTCCTGTTCACGAAACAGAGAGAGAAGAAGGTGCGGAGCCTCCATCTGAGCTTCCGTTCTAACCCAAATCAAATAGACTTTGGATTTACATCTTATTACAGATTTCTTTGCCGGCATTCAGGTCAACCCCATAGGAGTGGCGGCTATTGTGGCCTTTATCATCGTTGCACTTCTCCTTTGTTGTTCGGCATTTATGTCTTCAAGCGAAGTAGCCTACTTCTCTCTCAAGCCGGCAGATCTGGAGGAAGTTCGCGAGCAAAATCACTCTTCTGACAAAGCTTTGTCCAGCCTCTTGGACAACTCCAATCAGCTCTTGGCCACCATCCTCATCGGGAATAACGTAGTCAACGTAGCCATCGTTATCATCGCCAATTACGCGATCGAGCACACTTTCGTCTTCTCCTCCCCCATTGCCGGTTTCCTCATCCAAACCATATTACTGACCACCATCCTCTTGCTCTTCGGAGAGATCCTGCCCAAAGTCTATGCACGCAAGAATCCGCTACAGTATTCTCGTTTCTCGGCAGGAGCCATGTCGGTCATACACTCCCTTCTGAATCCTTTCTCGAAGCTGCTTGTGAGAAGTACCGGCATCGTGACCCGAACCATCAGCAAGAAGAAGTACGACATATCCGTGGACGAACTCTCCAAAGCTGTTGCTCTCACCACCACCGAAGGAGAGCCGGAGGAGAAGGAGATGATCAACGAAATCATCAAATTCTACAACAAAACGGCCAGCGAGATCATGCTCCCCCGCATCGACATCGTGGACGTTGACCTGAGTTGGTCTTTCCGTAAGATGCTCGACTTCGTGGTGCAGTCGGGATACTCCCGCCTCCCCGTTTCGGACGGATCGGAGGACAATATCAAGGGAGTTATCTACATCAAAGACCTCATTGCCCATATGGACAAAGGAGATGAGTTCGATTGGCATCCGCTGATTCGCAAAGCCTATTTCGTCCCCGAGAACAAACGTATCGACGACCTGTTGGAAGAGTTCAGAGCCAATAAGGTCCACGTCTCCATCGTTGTGGATGAGTTCGGCGGCACCTGTGGTCTCATCACGATGGAAGACATTCTGGAAGAAATCGTAGGAGAGATCGCAGACGAATACGACGAGGACGAACTTCCCTACAAAGTCTTGGAAGACGGTAGCTATCTTTTCGAAGGAAAAACTTCGTTGTCAGACGTACGTTCTCACCTGAACCTGCCGGAAGATATTTTCGGAGCCTTGGGAGAAGAGGTCGATACCCTCAGCGGACTTTTCTTGGAGATCAAACAAGAGCTGCCCCACATAGGAGACATGGCCGACTATGCTCCCTTCCGTTTTCAAGTCACCCAGATGGACAAGCGTCGCATCATTGAGATCAAAATCTTCCCCTTCGAGCGCAATTGGGAAGCTCAATAGCCTCTACGCACATCACATTATCCTAATGCATCGATTGTCGGTAGATATTGCGGGCGTACTGATCGGACGATTCGACAAACTCTCCGACAAGAAGCGAGAAGACGAGAGAAGCAGAATAGCCTATCTCCTCCGCCAAGCAATTCCCAACGACACACCTGTACTCGACCATCTTCCTAACGGTCGCCCCATACTCTCATCGACACACAACATCAGCATCAGCCACACCGGACAGTGGGGTGCTATCTATATTGTCCCCCCCCCTTTCATTCCCGGGATAGATATCGAAGAGGTGTCGGACAGAGCCCTACGCGTTTGCGGGCGCTTCATGAACGACAAAGAGATGGAGCTTCTGACATCTGCATCTTTAGAGCAACAGCAACTCCTCTCCACAATAATATGGAGTGCGAAGGAAACTGCCTTCAAAATCTTCAATCCACCCGATGCAAACCTCCAAGCACGCTTCGACACCTCCCTTCCAAGCACTCTACCGTCCGAAGGGGACCTCTTTTCGTTCGGTCTCACCTACTCCAAGCCTTACCCCCCCGCTCTCAGCATCACCATCCAAGCCGTCTATACAGAAGGCATCGTCCTCACTTGTGCCCAATATGCACCCGCGATAGACTAAACAACCTGAGCAACCGCATCAAATCCAGGGTTGCTCTTTCGCGGGAAGAGTGTAGCAGACTATTTGTCAGCGGCAGAGAATAGTCTACAACCATGTCAAAAGCAAATCCTATACCCTTCGCTTGCTAAAGAAAGAATGGCTACTGAGAGGCAAACAAAGCAAAGAACAAATGTGTCCTTTATTATTTTTCGTTAGCGAACTATCTCGTTGGATAATAGAGCGTTACCGTTTTAGTATAGATAGACAGGTAACGATTTAGAAATGAGCGAAGTACACTGATACACAATATTTTGAATAGCCAAAGAACGCTCACGATTTCACTTGCAAAGATAACACTTTACATGGAAATATATTGGATTTGTTAGATATTTTTGTCTTGCTTGTTTAACATAGATTATAAGCAACAACCAATTCGGCTGATATAATGTATTTCAATTCCTTTCTATGTCATACGGCAGAAAGACCTGACAGATTGTCAATCTGTCAGGTCTTTTTACATGATCAGGCGTATTGTACAAGTTGCCAAGTAACCGCTTTCTGATCATAAGGAGGCATCCTATTCCCCATGGCTATCGGAGCCGTGGTTGATGGATAGCCTACAACTTTCCAAATTCCACTTTCAGGACAATTTTCGCCTGTCCTTGCAGTAGTTCCTATCGGTTTTCTCATTGTAAAAATGATTTTTAGTTAATAATGGTAAGACACCTGACCAGTCTTACTTTGGTCTCTCAATTAAAGGGTGAGTCCCCCTATGTTAGCAATATACAAGAAGCATGCCAATGTACACTAGTTCTTCGGTTTTCTATAGTATCTATTAGTATTAGATAGTCATTATTTCTGAATTATAGCCGTTGCGAGCGATTACGATTAATAAGCTGTTTCCATTTCTGTTCGCACCAATCGGCAATGGGAAGCCCGTTGATGGTGAGGAGCGGTCGTTTCTTCTCGTCCTTAACAATGCGAATTTCGCTGTCCTCTTCTGTAAATTCTCTCTTGTATAATCCCGAATAGGCTTTAGCTGTTCCTCGCTGGGGAACTTCCGTGCGATACATCTCCACTATTCTGTCGTCAGAGAAGTTCATCTTTCGGAGCACCAGACGGATATTCAAAAGCTGGTAGAAGCCACTGAAGAAACGTTTTATCCAATTTCGCTCATCCTCGTAAACCTGCACGG
>NZ_QEKY01000009.1 GCF_003096695.1 Porphyromonas loveana
TTTTAATCATAAAATCTGCAAGTTTTCTGCTATGAAGATAAGAAAACTTGCAGATTTAGCAAAGATATTCGCAAACTAATTTGCTGAATATCAGAAATTAAAACGAATTTTAAGGGACGACTAATTAGTCTCCCCCACTGTCTCATGGGGAACAATCATCCTCGCTAACAAGACAAATCTCCCCGAAAGAAGATCTCAACAACTGGTTTAGGACAAAGGCTGCAGGCACACACTAATTATTTTTTGGTGTTCCTGCGGTCTTTCTTTTTGTAGTTCCTACCATTTCGTTATTCCTTTGTTTACCTTTGTAGAAGTATGCATCTGTAATAACGACTACAAATATGAGATTGGATTTGAGTTCGTCGATTTCTCTTTCGGAAATCCCCAAACAGTATTACCGTCCCCAAAATACATACGAGGAGACCCTGCTCCGTCGGTTCGAGAACATCCCGACCAATATCTACCGCACCAACGAAGAAGCGGCCGAAGTACTCGCTGATGAAATAGCCAAGGAGATCCGCGACTTCCAAGAGAAGCGTAAATATTATACGCTGGCTCTCTCAGGTGGGGTCTCTCCCGTCATCGTCTATGAGATGCTGATCCGCAAACATCGCGAAGAGGGACTCAGCTTCCGCAATGTCATTGTATTCGCCGTATTCGAGTACTATCCTCCCGTAAGTGAGAACCTCGGATGTATGGCCAAATTGCGTCAGGACTTTCTTGACCACATCGACATCCTCCCCGAGAACATCATCGCTCCCGATGTCTATGCCTCACAAGAAGATCTGGTGCAAGCCTGCCACGACTACGAGGCCAAGATAGACAACCTCGGCGGCATCCGGCACATGCTGCTCGGCATAGGTTCGGGCGGCAGTATAGCCTTCAACAGCCCGGGTACCCACCCCAATACATACACCCGCCTTGTCGTTCTGGGCCACACGGAGCATAACGATGCACTGACGATTTTCAGTTCGCATGACACCATCCCTCCCTCAGCCATCAGCATGGGGATAGCTACGATACAGAAGGCGCATAAAGTGACGCTCCTCGCATGGGGCGAGAGCAAAGCCGATGCCATAGCCAAAGCCATCGAAGGAAAGATAAGCGACGCTTCTCCGGCTTCGTACTTACAGCTCCACCGCAATGCCACCATTCTGTTGGATCTCTCGGCTTCGTCCCTCCTGACCCGCATCCACCACCCGTGGTTGGTGACCAATTGTATCTGGAACAAGCAACTGATCCGCCGTGCCGTGGTCAATCTATGCCAAATAACCGGCAAACCCATCCTCAAGCTGACCAATAAGGACTATACGGAGAATGGCTTGGGCGAACTGCTCGCCCGTTACGGTTCAGCCTATGAAGTGAATATCAAGCTCTTCAACGACATACAACACACCATTACGGGCTGGCCCGGTGGCAAGCCCAATGCCGATGACAGCAGCCGTCCCGAACGCGCACTCCCCTATCCCAAGCGTGTCGTTATCTTCAGCCCCCACCCCGACGACGATGTGATTTCCATGGGAGGTACCTTCAGCAAATTGGTCAGACAGGGACACGATGTCCATGTGGCCTATCAGACTTCGGGCAACATTGCCGTGGGAGACGAAGAAGTCATCCGCTACGTATCCTATTTGCGCAACGTATGCCGCCAATACGGCATGGAGGACAGCCCCATCCTACAGAAAGCCGAGGAGGTGCGCGACTTTCTCATGCACAAGAAAGTAGAGGGGGAGCCTGAGCAGGAAGATGTACGCTTCATGAAGGGAACGATCAGACGGGAAGAAGCACGCACGGCATGCCGCCACATTGGTTTGGCCGAGGACCACATCCACTTCCTCGATCTTCCTTTCTACGAAACCGGATTGATCAAGAAGAATCCCCTATCCGAGGCGGATGCAGAGATCGTCCTCGCACTCCTCAGAGAGATCCGCCCGCATCAGGTATTCGTTGCCGGCGATTTGGCCGATCCACACGGCACACACCGCGTTTGCCTCAATGCCATCCTCGCAGCCATAGACGAGATCAAGGAAGAGCCGTGGTTCCGAGATGATTGTCGCGTATGGATGTATCGTGGTGCATGGGCGGAATGGGAGATGGACTATATAGAGATGGCTGTGCCGATGAGTCCGGACGAACTCCGCTTCAAGCGCAACAGCATCCTCAAGCACCAATCTCAGATGGAGTCTGCCCCCTTCCTCGGCGACGACGAACGACTCTTCTGGCAGCGAGCCGAAGACCGCAATAGGCAGACGGCCTCGCTCTATGAGAAACTGGGATTGGCATCCTACGAGGCTATTGAGGCATTCGTACAGTACAAGCCCATCAGCGAATAACGACAGGGGGTGTCAGAAAGGGCGAACCGTTACATAGCATCCATCCCTTTCCCCAAAAACCAAAAGCGGCTGTGTCAAAGTTTTGACACAGCCGCTCTTATTTTACGGCAATTCCTTTGCCGGAATGCTTATCGCTTGGCGAGCTGATGATCGATGAAGATCAGGTTCTGCTCTCCGGACATGCGGATCATCTCCACAATCTCAGAAGCAGTAGCTTCTTCTTCTACCTGCTCACGGATATACTTCCAGAAGAAATCCTGCGAAGCCATGTCCTTTGCTGTGGCAGCGACTTTCACTACGTTTTCAATCATTTCAGAGACCTTACATTCATGGTCATATACCTGCTGGAATACTTCCAGAGCCGAAGCAAATTTCTGAGGGACAGCATCGATAGCACCGATCTTTACTTCACCGCCACGCTTGAGAAGGTAATCCATCATATCATAGGCATGCTCCATCTCTTCCATACTTTGCTTCTTGAGCCAGTTGGCAAAACCATTATACCCTGCATGTGCAAAGTGCACAGACATAGACAGATAGAGATTGGAAGACCACATTTCGGCATTGATTTGCTCGTTGATCGCTTTTACTACAGTTTCTTTCAGTTTCATTGTTTATCGTTTATTAAGTCGGGCTTTCAATCCCGATGGTTGCTTTCTCTTATACCAAAAACAAGGTATGCATGCTTTTGTTCATTCGGCTGCATTTGTTGTCTCAGAATGAAGTCGGCGGCAGAGAAACAATATAATCGATGCAGCATCTTTACCTCTCTATCGCTAAGGCAATTAAGCATTTAATTGGTACAAGGAGCCTCTAGACAAATGAAAATACAGTTTTATCTTGCTCTTCCTTAGAGGTTTATGAGCTTGTACCGCAAAGCTTAGCTCTCAGTCTGTCAATCTTATTTCTGATGGTATTGTCTATAAATCAACTGATTACAATACCTCCCATTTGTTTGTAGCACGCTTGCTCACTACAAAAGTACCCATTTCGGAGCATACAGCAGCAATGCTGTGTAAGAAAAACACTCTGTATCCTTATTTTTATTGCAACAATCGTAATAGTGAGATTAAAGGTGTATATTTGCATATTATATGATGTATTGAAGATATGGCAAAGAATACAATGGGGACTAAGTTGCCTCGAAAGCTTGAGCAGAAGATGCAGATTGTGGGAGAACAAATCAAGTTAGCCCGCCTGCGTCGTAATCTTAGCGTGGCACAGATTGCCGAGCGTGCCACTTGCTCCCCTTTGACCGTCTCTCGTATTGAGAAGGGGTCTCCTACTGTATCTATTGGGATCTACCTGCGGGTACTCTATGCCTTGCAACTCGAAGATGATATCCTTCTCATCGCCAAAGACGATGAACTGGGACGTCGCCTGCAGGACCTCTCGCTCATCAATCGCCGTCGTGCCTCTAAGAAGGAGTAAACTATGCAGAAATTACTGGTATATGCTGACTTTGATTGGCTGAAAGAGCCAACGCTTGTAGGGGAGTTGAGCTATGAGTCTCTACGTGGCGCAGACAGTTACGGCTTTCGCTTCGACGATGAATGGCTACGTACGCAGGGAGGATTATTTTTGAGTGCAGACCTGAATAACTATTCGGGCGTGCAATACACGAGAGGAGATAATGATATTTTCGGATGCTTTTCGGACGCTTTACCCGATAGATGGGGGCGCACATTACTTAATCGCAGAGAGCAGATTTTAGCACAAGAGGAGAAGCGTCCGCTTCGTCGTCTTACTTCCTTTGATTACCTCTTGGGTATTGATGATTATTCCCGAATGGGAGGTTTCCGTTTCAAAGAAAGTGTAGATGCTGACTTCATAAATAGTTCTCCGACATTGAGGATTCCACCCTTGGCTGATATTCGTGTATTGGAAGCAGCAAGCAAAGAGTTAGAGCTCAGTGAGGAGCGAAACGAACTTCCCGATAAGAGATGGATTGCACAGCTGATTCAACCGGGAACTTCACTGGGAGGAGCACGCCCCAAGGCTAGTGTGAGGGATACCGATGACTCTTTGTGCATTGCAAAGTTCCCCTCTCGTAAGGATGATTATGATGCCGAGTTGTGGGAACATCTCTGCCACTTGCTGGCCAAAAAGGCTGGGATTACTGTGGCTGATACAAGAGTACTGCAAACCTCAGAGGCTTATCACACCCTAATCTCCAAACGCTTTGATAGAACAGAACAAGGGAAACGCATCCACTTCGCCTCGGCTATGACGCTCCTTGGATTGCACGATGGAGATAATGCCATGAATGGTTACGGCTACTTGGATATTGTAGATTTTATCATTCGTCACTGTACAGATGTAGAGGGTAATCTCAGAGAATTATATCGTCGTGTTGCGTTCAATATCTGTATAGGCAATAGTGATGATCATTTCAGAAATCACGGCTTCTTACTTACGCCCAAAGGCTGGACACTATCCCCTGCTTACGATATAAATCCAACACTAAATAAGCATCAGAGCCTATTGGTTAGTGCTACTTCTAACGAGGCAGACCTATCACTCCTTAGAGATGCCTCAGAGGAATATATGCTGAGCAGAGAAACTGCCGATACTATTATTGGGGGAGTGTGTGCAGCCCTGAAAGATTGGTCATCCTTGGCTACTCGACTAGGAATAACCAAGCGAGAAATAGCCATCTTCGCAGATCGTTGGCAACTTTCGGCACGCCTTAATCCCCAATAATAGCCCCGAAAAGGGATATTACAGCTCGAGAATCACTATATTTGCTACTGATAAGGTATAAGTTGGTTTTGAAATGGAAGCAAGGACAATCATAGCGAAATATGTCAAAGAGATGCGTAAGAAGAATAAACTGACGCAAGTAGACCTCTCTGAGAAAGCAGGCGTAGGGCTACGCTTCGTGAGAGAGTTGGAGCAGGGCAAGACTACACTTCGCCTTGATAAGGTCAATAAAGTCTTCGAACTCTTTGGTTCGGAGTGTGGTCCTGTGCCGATGAAACGAGAAGGAGATGAATTATGAAACTTCCAATAAGACAATCGATGAATACGATAAAAGATATTCTCTCTCACTTCAGAGACAAGTCCTTTACTGAAAAGAATAAGGGGACACAATTTGAGCGTTTGATGCGTGCTTGGCTACGTACCGATGCTCGTTACGCTAACCTTTTTGAAACAGTCTGGCTGTGGGAGGAATTTCCCTCTCGTTCCGACTTTGGCGGCAAGGACACAGGTATTGACCTCGTCGCTAAAACGCACGTAGGCGATTACTGGGCTATCCAGTGCAAGTGCTATGCTGAGGATGCTGTCATCGATAAGCCTTCGGTGGACTCTTTTTTGGCAACCTCAAGTAGAACATTTGCCAATGAGGTAACATTTGCTCAAACTTCGTTTGCACACCGTCTATGGATTGCTACGACTAACCATTGGGGTGCAAATGCCGAAGAGGCAATCCAAAATCAGAACCCACCCGTCTCTCGTGTCAATCTCTACGACCTTGACCACTCTTCGGTAGATTGGAGCAAGCTCTTCCAAGGATTGGAGGGGAAAGAAGCTCTGTCAGAGAAGAAACAGCTGCGAGAGCATCAGCGTGAAGCCCTGAGAACGGCACACGAACATTTTGCGAGCAACGACCGAGGCAAGCTCGTGATGGCTTGCGGTACGGGTAAGACCTTTACTTCGCTTAAACTCATTGAACAGGAACTCTCGGGTAAGGGGCTTGTGCTTTTCCTTGTGCCTAGCATTGCTCTGCTCGGTCAATCGCTAAATGATTGGATGGGCGATGCTGAGCATCCTATTAAGGCTGTATGTATCTGTTCCGATGGTCGTGCCTCACGTAAAATCAAACGAGGTAATAATAACGACGATCTGGAGAATTCTGTCGTGGACTTGGCTTTGCCTGCTTCGACAAATACCAAGTATATTGTGCGGCAGCTCCAAGCATGCCAGAAGCATGAGGGGCTGACGGTCGTATTCTCCACTTATCAGAGTATCGATGTCATTGCCGAGGCTCAAGAGGCTATTCTGAAGGAGACGAAGGGGGCGTTTGGTGTATTCGACTTCATTGTTTGTGACGAAGCTCACCGCACCACAGGCGTGAAACTCTCTTCTAAGGACGAAAGCAACTTCACCAAAGTCCACAACAACGACTTCATTCAAGGGCACAAGCGTCTATATATGACAGCTACACCTCGCCTCTATGGAGAGAGTGCCAAGATTAAAGCGAGCAAGAACGATTGCATTCTCTGCTCGATGGACAATGAAGACATCTACGGTAAAGAATTCTATCGTGTGAACTTCTCCTATGCAGTACAGAACGGTATTTTGACGGATTACAAGGTGCTGGTCTTAACCGTATCGGAGGATATGATACCTGCCGAGCTGATGGAGCAGGTGAAGGATACCGATGCTAAAGAGCTAAACTATGATGATACAGGTCGCCTGATTGGTGTCATCAATGGGCTCTCAAAGAAGATACTTGGCGACAAGGGTGTTACTTGGGAATCTGACCCACGCCTCATGCGTCGAGCCCTTGCCTTTACGCATAAGATTGGACACGCAGATGAGCCAGGTACATCTCGCAACATTGAGCATGTCTTACCTCGCATCTCCGAAATTTATAACGAAAGCTTGCCTGAAGACGAGCGTACAGACGTAGTCCACATCACCGCTCGCCACGTTGACGGCGGCATGGGAGCTACAGAGCGTAATGCAGCCTTGGCGTGGCTCGCAGAGGAGGCTACCGACCCTCAAGAGTGCCGTGTCGTAACGAATGTGCGCTGTCTCTCCGAGGGGGTCGATGTGCCAGCTCTCGATGCTGTACTCTTCCTCTCGGCTCGTAACTCGCAGGTCGATGTGGTGCAGAGCGTAGGGCGTGTGATGCGTTCTTTCCGTCGTGGTCAGGTCGATGAGAAGAAATATGGTTATATCATTATCCCCGTTATCGTTCCTGAGGGGACAAGTCCTGAAGATGCTCTCAATGACAACACTTCGTTCTCTGTCGTATGGGATATATTGAATGCTCTGCGTTCGCACGATGACCATTTCAATGCCCACGTCAATACGATTGCCCTCAATAAAGATAAAGGAAGCAAGGTAACGGTTGGCTTGCCTGGTTTGGGCCAAACAGGTCTTGGGCAAAGCTCGCTCGCTGGCGACAGCAACGACACTCAAGACGCACAGCAACTATCTCATCAGGAGATTGCCAAGCAACTTGAACTACAATTTGGCTCTACACAATCGGGTATTTATGCCAAGCTCGTAGAAAAGTGTGGAGACCGCCTCTATTGGGAAAACTGGGCTGCCGAGGTGGGCGAGATTACCAAGAAATACATTGCCCGCATCTCTCGCCTTGTGGAAAGCGAAGGGGGTAAATATAGAAAGGAGTTTGAAGAGTTTGTCAAAACGCTACAGCACAATCTAAATCCAGGTATCCATGCAGAGCAATGTATTGAAATGCTTGCTCAGCACCTTATTACTCGTCCTGTATTTGAGGCTCTCTTCTCAGATTATCAGTTTGTCAGCAACAACTCTATTTCTGCTTCTATGCAGATGATGATAGAACTACTTGAGAGCGAAGCTGTGGACAAAGACCTCACGGCTTTGGAAGCATTCTATGAATCGGTGCGAGCTAATGTGGGCAAGATTGATAATCTTGAGGGTAAGCAAACTGTCATCAAGAACCTCTATGAGAAGTTCTTCAAACGAGCCTTCCCCCTCACTGTAGAGAAGCTCGGTACGGTTTATACACCTCTGGAGTGTGTAGACTTCATTCTGCACTCGGTAGACGATGTCCTCAAAAAAGAGTTTGGCTCGGCTCTGACGAATGAGCATGTGCATATCCTCGACCCCTTCACAGGAACGGGTACCTTTATCACACGCCTTTTGCAATCGGGACTTATCCGTCCCGAGGATATGGTACGCAAATACACGCAGGAGATACACACTAATGAGATTGTGCTTTTGGCATACTATATTGCCGATGTCAATATCGAGAGCGTTTTCCAAGAGCAGTGCCCACAAGAGAATTATCTCCCTTTCAATGGGCTATGCCTCACAGATACCTTCCAGATTGGAGAGAACCAAGACGGAGAACTCTTTGAGAACTTCTTCAAAGAGAACTCTGAGGCGGTCGAAGCACAACGTAAGATGCCTATCCGTGTGATTATTGGCAACCCGCCTTATTCAATAGGTCAGAAGTCCGCCAATGACAACGCTCAAAATCAGAGCTATCCTATTCTTGATGCTCGTATTGCAGAAACTTATGTAGCTGGGTCTACAGCTGGACTCTCTAAAGGCATCTATGACAGCTATATCAAGGCTTTTCGATGGGCAACAGACCGCCTCTCGGAAAAGGAAGGCAGCGTGATAGCCTTTATCTCTAATGGGGCATGGATTGATGGTAACAGTCACGATGGTTTTCGTGCCTCACTACAAAAGGAGTTTGATAAGATTTATGTCTATAATCTGCGAGGAAATCAACGCACAAGTGGCGAACTCTCAAAGAGAGAGGGTGGGAAAATCTTTGGTAGTGGCAGCCGTACACCTATTGCGATAACCATACTTATTCGCAAGCCTAAGGAGGAACGCTTCAGCGAGTGCGAAATCTATTATCACGACATTGGGGACTACCTCTCTCGTGAAGATAAGCTCCGTATCATCAAGCAGGCGAGGTCTTATCAAGCTCTGGAGTGGCAACGCCTCACACCCAACGACAAGAATGATTGGATCAACCAACGTGATGGTTTGTTTGATACGCTCATACCGCTTGCTCCTGAAAAGAAGTTTGATGCTAAGGCTCAGAGTGTGTTCTCTACTTATGCAATAGGGGTTGCAACGAATAGAGATGCATGGGTATCGGGCTATTCCAAAGAACAAGTATCTGAAAATATGCAGGCTATGATTGAGTTCTATAATCAACAGATAGGAAAAAATGCTTACTCTGAAGATGAGACAAGAATTAGCTGGACAAGGGCACTCAAAAAAGATTTGAGTAAAGCAATGAAGCATACGTTTGATACCGCAGCATTCGTGGAAACTCTTTATCGTCCATTCTGTAAACAGCAACTCTACTATCATCGTCCTTTCATCGAAAGTCCGGGACTTTGGAACTCACTGTTCCCTAATAAAGAGGTGAAGAACCTTGTAATTGGTGTTAGTGGTGTAGGACAGCAAAAACCTTTTTCTGCCATAATAACAGATACAATATCAGACTTACAGGTAGTCGATAAAGGTCAGTATTTCCCACTCTATTGGTATGAAGAGAATAAAGCGATGCAAGTGCAGAATCTCTTTGGGGAAGAGAACACAGACCGATGGATACAACGAGATGGCGTAACGGACTGGATGCTCAACGAGGTTCGTAGCCGCTTTTTGGGTGCAAAGAACCTGACGAAGGAAGACATTTTCTATTACGTCTATGGTCTACTACACAGCCCCGACTATCGCACACGCTTTGCCGACGACCTCCGAAAGGCATTGCCACGCATTCCCATAGTGGAGCGAGTGGAAGATTTTATGGCATTCAGCAAAGCAGGGCGAGCCTTGGCAGACTTGCATCTTAACTATGAAGAGGATAGAGTTGATATACAATATTATCTCTATGAAAAAAAGATAATGGAAACTTCATGCACTGTGCAGGGGGAACCAGTGATTGGTAGCCCTGAGCATTACGAGGTTAACAAGATGAGGTTTATGCAAGAAAATCTACACGAGCATGCAAAGCAAAATATAATCTATAATAATTATATTACAATCTTCAATATTCCTATTGAGGCCTATGACTATGTGGTCAACGGCAAGAGTGCTATTGAGTGGATTATGGAGCGCTATGCCGTAACTATAGATAAGAAGAGTGGTATCAAGAATGATCCCAATCTTTGGTCTCGTGAGCAGGGCAAGCCTCGCTATATCCTCGACCTCCTGCTCTCCATCATCCGCGTGAGCCTCGAGACGCAGCGTATCGTAGCCACCTTGCCTAAATTGACATTCTAATAGAGCAATAAGTAATGTAAAATCACGTTATTAATACAGCCAGTAAATGAATAAAAAACCAGTCACATTAAGAGCGTTTAGAATAAACCAGATAAGTGAACTCTCTACAGAAGATAGCTCACTGATATCTCTATTACAGCAGGTCTTCATTCCAGATTCGATTGTTCAAGACAGAAGGATGAGATTGAATGAGGTTGAAGACGAAGAAGATGTTCTACCTTTCTTTAGATGGAACACAGAACAAAGCTTTGTATTTGGGATGGTTATGAGGGTGCTTAAAAATGACATAACACAAGGGATTCCAAGTGACTTATACGACAGAGAATCTTTTTCTATTTCAGACATTGATGGGACAGAGGGAATGGATACTTGTAAGAGCTTTTATTATATGGCTCTTAATGAGAGTTTTCTTGTTACAAATCTCCCTAGAAATCTGAATGTAAACAGAGTGGAAACATATATTAACTACCTTGTTCGAGAGCAACGAAGAGGGATTTATAACTTTGTCCCAGTTATGACAGTTCCTGAGGGGTTTCCATTGTCTCAAATCAAGAGAATTATAGTCGGAGAGAACATTTCATTAAACGCCTCTACAGAAAACATTGGAAGTACTATAAAGACATTATCTAGAGAGGCTATTGCTCACCTATTAGGTGAAAATCCCAATATTACTGAGTTGACTGAAAATGACATCATACAAGCTGACTTGGTGCTGAAGTTCCGAAAGAAACCCTCAGAAATGACCAAGGAAGAGTATGAGCGACTACTTGGCCAGATGACACGCCCTTTATCAGATGATAGGGGAATTTCTATTGTAACTAAGCAAAACAGAAAGATTTCAGGTGCAGAAATTCGCCGAGAAAAGAGGGTGGAAGTGGACACAACTGAAACAGGTCGATTTAATGAAGTCAACTTGATGCAAGAAATGGAGCTCTTCATCACTGAATTAATGAGAGAATGATACGTACCATAGCATATAGAATAATACTATCTTTACTTGTTGGAGTATTTATCGCTTTTGCTATTAATACCCCACGAGAGAGTATTTCGGATACACTGTTCACTGTACTCGGAATAGTATATTCTATTGTTATGAGTTTGCTTATTACATTCTCTACTACTAATATCAAGAATACTCAATATAGAAAGAAGATTAAAGTCTTGATTAGAGAGAAGATAAGATTTACAACTGTAGACTTTTTCTTGCCAGTATTATTTTACACATTAAGTTGTTTAGATAGTCTATCGCTATATAGGATTAAGCCAATTCACTTTTTTATAGGTTCTATCGTAATTTCCTTAAGTAGTCTGATAAGGGTATTCTTTTACATCAGAAAACTTAATGACGATATTGAGGAGAAAATATTTGAAGAGCAAAGAACTAATCCTTAATAAGATGACATAGCTCAGGGTCTGCCTTAATCCGCTCAATCTCTGTATCCACAAGACTGAGTACCTCTTGCTTGACACGTTTATAGTTGGCTTCGATAGTCTCGCTGAGATTATCGGAGCCATCTTTGTTTGTGAACTCCGAGATGATGGGAATCTCCTTGCTTTTTGTCTTCATAATCACGAGGGAACCGAAAGAAGTTTGGGAAGACTAAAAGAACAGCGTTTTTGTTTGACTGTACTATGAAGATGGGACTATCTCACCCATGAGAGTAGCTGGAAGTAGCTCATCAATGCTGATGAAACTTTTGAGTCACATCTTCAGCATACGCAAATTGTAAAGCTTTAGGGTAGTTGAGTCGCAGTTCTCCTGTTTGGAGCATTGCTCAATAGAGAGCTGGCGAACTATTATCTCTTCTGATAAATGATTAATTATCGGAAACTTGTGATTTAGAAGAGATGTGGGGCAAGTCTTTGCATAGACTTACCCCACGTCATTACTTCATCATTAAGTTTTGGAGGATGGCTTCTTGCTCTTCGTTTATACGTTGTTGCTGAAGCTGTAGTTCTGCTTGGCGTTGGATGGCGAGTTCGTAGTTTGTGATGCGAGAGCGAAGCCTGCGGATGCTGTCGTTCGAGTCTTCGGAAGAGAAGAGGCTGTCAAGCTCGGTAATCTTCGGTTCGCTTTGTCCTAGTTCCATACGGATAGCTCGGTAGCGTAGGGCATAGCTTTCTAAGTTTTGATTGACTCCGTATAGGTGTGATGCCCAGCCGATGACGCAGGCAAAGACAGCGATCATTATCCCCCATACAAGCCTAACGAACAGAAAGGGCAAAAGAAAAGGCACTCATTATGAGTGCCTTTGTAATATTTGGTGATGCTTCGTTATCGTTGATAATCAGCGATTACTTGCCGTATGCGGATATCCGGATATCCGGTATTCGGAGCATATACGAAAAATAAACACCTGATTAAATCTCAGGATTGATGGAAAGAAATTCTATACATTTATTATCTTCTATTTGCTTCTTTTCTGTCTTTTATAATTGCTCCAGCATTCTCCAGTGCCCAGCCGATTAGGGAATTGATGTGCGGTAACAGCGATTTCGCTCTCTCAGTCAGCGAATATTCCACGCGTGGCGGTACTTCGGGGTAGATGGTGCGTGTTACATAACCGTCTTCTTCGAGGGTGCGTAGCGTCACGGTCAACATTTTTTGCGATATATCCGGAATCTGGCGCTGCAATTCTTTGAAGCGGACCGGTTCTTTTTCAGACTTGTCGAGCGTATAAATAACTAATAATGACCATTTGTCACTAATCCGTGCCATGATATTCCGTATGGGGCAATCGGGAAACACGGCATCCTCTATTGTTGTTCTATTCATAATACAGTGTATGTCAATTCGCTCTACAAAGGTAATCAAATATCCTTTAATCACCAAAAGAAAAAATTATTCAAAAAATTTTCGAATACAACTACCTCAATATCAGCAAAGGTTACTTTGAGGTAACTAATTGACTTTTAAGTGCCTACTTGTGTGTCGGAAAATAATGTTGCACATTTGCAGCATAAAAGATACTAAGACGCTTTAGTTTACCAACAATTAAAAGGAAACAATATGAAACAGATTGAACAGATTGCGGAAGCAACGAATTTCAAGGCCATCAACATGGGCAGAATGAGTGATTTGAACGAGTATGTACTGGAACTTGGTCCCGAAGTGAAAATTCCGGGAAAGGTTTTTGGAGGAGCGGCTCTCGGCGCCACCGGCGGCGAGTTCTCCAGGCAGGTGTTCCAGCCTGGTACGGAGACAGGTTTCCTGCATACGCACAAGGTGCATGAAGAACTTTACTTCTTCCTTGGCGGAAAAGGCGAGTTTCAAGTGGATGGCCAGGTGTTTCCCGTAGAAGAAGGCAGCGTGGTGCGTGTGGCTCCCAATGGGAAACGAAGCGTGCGCAACAACGGAACTGAACCGCTCGTGATGCTCTGCGTGCAATATCGAGGTAACACTTTTACGGAAGAAGATACGACTGACGGGGTGATTCTAAACGAACCGGTGAAGTGGTAAACAGTATTTTAATAAAATCATAAAAGGAGCAGACATTATGAAAAAGACAATATCAGTTATCGCATTGAGCTTTTTGGCTCTCGGTGCTTCGGCACAACAGAAAGGACGTTTTGAAACGCACGAGTTTGACAACTTCAAACTGCACGTATATTACACTAACGATGCGCTGGGTGATGCCAGCTACATCGTAGAGGGCAAGAATGCTATCGTCACGATGGAACAACCGCTATTCAAGGACAATGTGGCGGAGTTCGATACTTATCTCACCAAACTGAACATGCCCGTCGAGCAGCGCATAGCCAACTATCACGTGGGCAGCACGGCACACCATGATGTTGTCATGCCTGAAGGAATGCCAGCATTTACTAAAGGTGAAATCTACAGTGGCATGATGCAGGGATTCGCGCAAGCGTTTGGTGATGCCCTGACCGCCATGCCTACGGGCAAGGTTTCGGAAGTGGCCTTTGGCAAGACTATGACATGGGCAGGCGTACCATTCGAGTTCCGCCACGGAGCTACGACCGACTTTCCTGGTGCAAGCATCCTGATTGGTAAGAAGGTGTATTACACCCACTGGACACCTGCCAAAGCACACATCAGCCACTTGCAAGTGTCCTCGCCAGCCGCCATCGATGCGGAGATTGCCGAGAGTGAGAAGGCTTTGCATTCAGGAGCCACACTTTTCATCGGAGGCCACGGCGGTGCAACGAAAGCGGATGCCGTACAATTCAAAATCGACTATCTGAAGACGATGAAAAAACTGCTGGCAGAGAATAAAACTCCGGAAGCATTCATCGAAGCGATGAAAAAGGCTTATCCGAACCTGTCTGGAGAGGATGGATTGGGAGAACTGGCAAAAGCATTATATAAATAATCAAGACCGATATGTTCCGTTTCCTGCCAAGAAGCGGAACATATCGGTAAAAAACTTATCGTATGGAGAAAAAGAGAAAATATAAATTATCATAAAATCATTGATTTTTCGCATCTTACGGATTTATATTTTCTCTTTTTATGCTTTTCTTTTCTTTAGGTCACTTGCCGATGCAGAAGTGGGCAAAGATATTGTGGAGGATAATGTCGGAGGTGATTTCGCTGCCGGTGATCTCGCCTATGAGGGTGATCGCGTGTCGAAGATCTAAACTTAGGAGGTCGCCGGAGAGTCCGTCACGCAATCCGCTGCGTACACGGTCTAATACTTCGGCAGCATCCTGCATCAGTTGATAATGGCGGGCATTGCTCACGACGATGTCCCCTTCGTGCCTGTCCGATAGATGGGCCGCTATACTAACGGCTTGCTTCAGCTCCTCAATGCCGTGCCCGAAACGTGCCGAGATGGCATGAAAAGGCAGAGCGGAGAGTTCGGGCGGAAGAGATATGCGGAAGGCTTTAATTCGTTTCTCCGACACTTCGTCCGATTTATTGGCTATCAGGATCACACGTTTGTCCTGTATAGGGGTGCGCATTCTCTCCACAAGAGCGGGATCGATCGCGGGCGATGCTTCGCCGCTCAGGTCTGCAAGCCATAGCACCACGGTCGCCTCTTCGAGCTTGCGGTAGCTGCGCTCTATGCCCATATTCTCTATTTCGTCCTCGGTCATACGGATGCCTGCCGTATCAATGAAGCGGAAGAGGACGCCATCTATATTGATCGTATCTTCGATAACGTCGCGCGTAGTTCCGTGGATCGAGCTGACGATGGCTTTGTCCTCGCCGAGCAGACGATTGAGCAAGGTACTCTTACCCACATTCGTTGCTCCCACGATGGCCACAGGGATACCTTTCTTCAGCGCATTGCCGAGGCGGAAACTATCCATCAGCACCGTCAGACGGGCAGAAATATCATCAGCCAACTGTAACAGACTACTCCTATCGGCAAACTCAACATCTTCCTCGCTAAAATCCAATTCGAGCTCAATCAGCGAAACAAACTGTATCAACCGATCGCGCAGCGTATTAAACTCCGCACTATAGCCGCCACGCAACTGACTCAGTGCCAAGCGATGTTGGGCAGCACTTTCCGACGCAATGAGATCGGCCACGGCTTCGGCCTGACTCAAGTCCATCTTACCATTGAGATAAGCCCTACGTGTAAACTCCCCGGGGGTAGCCATGCGACAACCCGCTGATAGGCAGGCCTGCAGCACTCGTTGCTGTATATAGAGCGAACCGTGACATGAAATCTCCACCGTGTCCTCGCCCGTATAGGAATGTGGAGCGCGGTATTTCACTACGACCACCTCGTCAATTAGCTCTCCGTCGCACTGTAAACGTCCGTATATTGCCTGACGTACAGGCAATTCGCCGAGCGTGTGCTGTCCGAACGGCACGAACAAAGCAGCCACAATCGCAAAGGCTTGGCTACCAGATACACGGATAACGGCTATACCTCCCACCCCGGGGGCAGTGGCAGTAGCACAAATAGTATCTTGCTGAAAGAGCGTAGGATCAAACATATTGATAGCGAGCTTAGAATTTCACCGGACCACAAAGATAGATGCACGGGCTACAAAAGCCAAACGACAGGATGATTGTATGCTTGCTCGGGAACGACACGAGCAGAATGGGTCTGCTTGATTAAATACCCGTTATTTATCGACAAAGAGTCAAAAAATGGTTTTTCGGGGCTTTGTCGAGAGTTTTTTGGTCGAAAAATGGTTTTTTGGAGTCTTGTCGAGAGTTTTTTGGTTGAAAAATGATTTTTTGAAGTCTTGTCGAGAGTTTTTTGGGAAAAAAATGATTTTTCAGCTCTTTGTCGATGCTTGACGACCGAAAAAACGGTTTTTGAGCTCTTTGCTCAGAAACGATGATCCAACGAAAGCTAAAGGAAGACTTTGTACAGCGTCGAAAGCTTCCCGAAACCTAATCGGATTCTTTGCCACTGATTGACACCCTGCCAACGACTGATCGGGCTTATTTACACGAGCGACACCCCACCACAACCGATTTGCCCCCCCCATCAACGCCACACGAGCTCACAGAAAAAGCTGTGACAGAGATGGAATCATAGTAGGGATAAAAGAAATCATAGAGTGGCGGTAAGCCAAAGGTCGTATAAGTTCAGCCGTTTTCTTGCGTTCTTCTTCCGTCTGGCAGTTAGCAAGGATTTCTTCTCGTTTCTCGGTAGAGATTATAAACGCCTCGTTAAAACCAGTCTTGATACCATAGTTTATTTGGATATCCCAATCTTTAAGCGGTGTGCCAACTGTTTCTATTTTACGTTTAATACTCTGTTCTATGGGTGACAGGATAACCCAGCTATCCGAATGAGAGAAGTCGCAGATAGAGTTCTGTTGCTGCACAAAATCGCTCATTAGGTTACTGCCAATTCTTTAAGTTCAATGAATCGTGCAAGAGTATTCCTATCCACCTTACATATTTTCGCAATTTTACGCTGGGATGTCTTATTCTTCAGCAACTCGGTAATAAGAATCTCCTTCCCTGATAGCTTATACTTGTTGGGGGAACTCTTACGCCCCTTTGGACGCCCTAAGCGCACACCCTCTGCTTTTTTACGTGCGAGGGACTCTTTTGTGCGTTGGCTGATAAGGTTGCGCTCAATCTCAGCCGATAGTCCGAAGGCAAAGGCTAATACCTTGCTCTGAATATCATCCCCAAGGCGATAGTTGTCTTTGATAGTCCACACTCGGCATTCCTTCGTCATGCAGAGATTGAGTATCTCCATAATCATGAAAAGGTTGCGTCCTAAGCGCGAAAGCTCGGAACAGATGATAAGGTCGCCCTTCTCTACTCGTCTCAACAGCTTTCCAAGAGCTCGCTTATTATATGCCTTTGTGCCGCTGATCGTCTCTTCTATCCAGCCATCAATGACCAAATGCTCACGTTGGCAGAACTGCTCAATCTCAAAACGTTGATTCTCGACCGTTTGCTTATCACTACTCACTCTGATGTAACCGTACGTCATCTTATTATCTGAATTGGTTAGGATCCAAGTATATACAATCAACTTCAAACAAAGGCTTTGTACATCTTCCTCTTTCTCGTTTCAGGCATATAAAAAAGGGTATAAATCGCATGGGTTGCTGATTTACACCCTTTTGCGTTAGTGTTGCTCTTATGGGTGGAATGGGCACATGCCTCTCACCGCAGATCTCTTCTGCAAAAAAACAATAGTAATGCTTACCTTTGTCCGTATTCATCCAAAAACCAATAAGACGGGGTGTGTCAAAATGAAGATTTTGGCGTAGCCTCAGAGATTGTGTTAGAAAGGGACGAAAAGCAATGCAGCAATCCGCCCTTTATGACACAGCCTCCCGACAATTAGGATTCATAGACACAGACAGATGGCAACGAAACCAACCAGAGCGCGCAAAGGCTCGAAACGCAATACATCCGCTACCGGCACCAAGAAAGAAGGCAACATCTTCAAACGTATATTCATCACCCCGATACGAGAAACTTTCAGTCGCGACAAGATCGGCTTCGTCATCGGCGCCATTCTTTTGGCGTTGGCACTATACACGGGCATAGCCATCGGTTCGTTTTTCATACACGGAGGCGTGGATCAAAGCGTAGTACGCGATGCTCCTGTGAGCGACATCCTCCTCGGGCGGGCAATCGTAGCCAACGCCTGCGGCATACGCGGTGCCGTATGGGCCGAGTGGCTGATGAACGGCCTCTTCGGCTTCGGCTCGCTCTTCCTCCTATTCTATCTCTTCTCCCTGGCGCTCAAGCTGATGGGCGTAGTGAAGCGCGTGTCGATCGTGCGCCGACTCATCTTCTGTGGCGTGATGACGTTTTGGACCAGTCTTGCTGCGGCATTCGTCTATAAGCTCTCGGGACTCGAAGGCTTCCTCCGCTGGGGAGGTATGCACGGACAGGAGTGGACGGCTTTTCTGGAACGTAATATCGGTATGGCAGGTCTGATCATCGTCCTTCTTGTCATGGCCGTGATTATTGCCGTCATCGTACGCTCCGAATGTATGGGCTTCTTCCGCCGCCTGCTCGGTCTCAGTTGGGTATCGGTGCCCAAGCTACCCAAGCGGGAAAAGAAAGAGCGAAATGAAAATGCCGAAGCCGCAGCAGAGAACGATAAGGAACCGGCAGAAGAGCAATTCACCGGCTATCTGAACAATACCGAATACGAGGACGAACCCGCAGAGGAGACCCCCAACGAAAGTGCCGACTACCTCCCGCCCTATGAGGCAGAGAAGCCGACGGAGCAAAGCCCCGCCAAGGGCGCCGAACTGCAAGTGGGTCCGATGACCGTGGAGCTTGCCAAGGAAGAAGAAAAGGCGGACGATGCTCTCCTGGCAGGCAATAGGACGGACCCCAGAATGGATCTGGCATCCTTCAAATTTCCGCCCGTGGATCTACTCACGCAGTACGACCTGCGCCAGCCACCCATCGACATGAACGAGATCGACGAGAACCAGAAGCGCATCATCGCCACGCTGGACAGCTTCAAGATACACGTTACGCCCATCAAGGCCACCGTAGGCCCCACGGTCACGCTCTATGAGGTGGCTCCCGACTCGGGCATCAAGATCAGTCGCATCCGCAATCTGGAAGACGACATAGCCATGAGTCTCAAAGCCGTGGGCGGCATCCGTATCATCGCCCCCATGCCCGGGAAAGGCACCATCGGCATCGAGGTGCCCAATCGTAAGCCGCAGACCGTGAGCATGTACTCGGTGCTCACATCCAAGAAGTACCAAGAGTCGGATATGGAGCTGCCCGTAGCGCTCGGCAAGACCATCACCAACGAGGTCTTCATATTCGACCTCTGCAAGATGCCTCACCTCCTTATCGCCGGAGCCACGGGACAGGGCAAGTCGGTAGGGCTCAACGCCATGATCACCTCCCTACTCTACAAGAAGCATCCGGCCGAACTCAAGTTTGTGCTCGTGGATCCCAAGATGCTGGAGTTTGCAGTGTATGAGACCATCGAGCGCCACTATCTCGCCAAGCTGCCCGACGAGGACAGAGCCATCGTCACGGACATGACCAAGGTGGTGCCCACGCTCAATTCGCTCTGCATCGAGATGGACAATCGCTATCGCCTCCTCACCGATGCCCGCGTGCGCAACATCAAGGAATACAACGACCAGATCATCAGCGGCAAGCTCAGCCCTATGCAGGGACATAAGTTCCTGCCCTATATCGTGCTGATAGTCGATGAGTTTGCCGACCTGATCATGACTTCCGGCAAAGAAGTGGAACGCCCCATCACACGCATCGCCCAGAAGGCTCGTGCCGCCGGCATCCACATGGTCATCGCCACGCAACGTCCCTCAACGGACATCATCACCGGTATCATCAAGGCCAACTTCCCCGCCCGTATCGCCTTCAAGGTATTCTCCATGATCGACTCCCGCACCATTCTGGATCAGCCCGGAGCCAATCAGCTCGTCGGCCGTGGCGATATGCTCTTCTATCAGGGCAAGGACATCGTGCGTCTGCAATGTGCCTTCCTCGACACACCGGAGTGCGAAGCCATCACACACCACATCGCGCTGCAAGAGGGCTACACCTCTGCGTATGAGCTGCCGGAGTACATACCTGAAGGAGACGAAGGTGGCCCCAAGACCTTCAACCCGCAAGAGAAAGACCCTCTATTTGAAGAAGTGGCACGCATGGTAGTAAACTCTCAGCAAGGCTCCACCTCTAACATTCAGAGGAAGTTCAACATCGGCTACAACCGTGCCGGACGATTGATGGACCAGCTCGAAGCTGCGGGCATCGTATCGCCTCAGGACGGCAGCAAGCCGCGCCAAGTACTCATCCACGACGAGATGAACTTGGAGCATTTGTTCAATACCCTCCGCTAATCACCTACAACTACGCAGATGACAACTTCGCAACTTATCCGGAGCTTGGGTCTCTTATGCCTGCTCCTCCTCTCATCCACAGCCTGGGCACAACGCTCGGCACAGGCCGAATTGAAGGCTGCCGCGCAGCATCTCTCCCATGCCGACGGGACGCAGATCGCTTTCAATGCCGAGACCTTCGGCAGTGGTCGTTCCGGCTCTGCCCCGCTCTCTGCAGGCACGCTCATCGTCAAAGGGAATCAGTTCAGACTCTCCTTCGGACAGATGACAGCTGTCTATGACGGGAAGAAGACCCTCTCATACTACGACGCATCGGAGCACACGCTCAACATCTCGCATCCCACGAGTGCAGAGCTGGCGATGATCAATCCGCTCATCATCCTCACCCAGGCAGAGAGCGGCTACCGCACCGAAATGCTCCCTGCCGCCAAGGGCAGCAACATCATAGGGCTCACCCCCAAGACCTCGAACGGCATCAAGCGCATCGAGCTGCAGGTGAGCGCCCAAGGCTCTCGCCCCATCGGTGCTGTCATCATCTTGCAAGACGGCTCCCGCATCGTCACGCGCATCACCGGCATCAGCGCTGCCAAGACGTCGCCCGCACTCTTCCGCCTCAATAAGGCAGACTATCCGGGCGTGGAGGTCGTAGATCTCCGATAAAGTCGGTCGATAATAAAAGTATTCCCGTCCGCGTTAGGATAAGGAATACCGAAACAAAAACAGCAACATGATGAACAGAAGCATGAAACCCCTCGCCCTACTCTTCCTGAGCGTCCTCACCCTGCTCGTGAGTACGGCAGCTACCCCCACGAAGGGCCTCGAAGGCTCCCGATGGAGAAGGTATATCCCACCCGCAGAGATGAATCTGACGGCTGCCAACGTAGGCCCCGACTTCAAGGTTTATATGGATTTGACCTTCGAGAAAGACAACAAAGGAACCCTCACCGTTCGCATCGAAGGCATGGGTTCCGAACCCGCCGAATCCAAGGAAAGCTTCAGCTACGAACACAAGAGCGAGAACGAACTCATCATCATCACCAAACGTGAAGGAGGTGGCGAAGACCGTGAGCAGGCCACGATCAACAGGGCTGCCGAGACCCTCCGCATCAAATCCGAGGGTAAAGAGCTCGTTTTCAACCTGACCAAGGATTAGCTCTCCCCTTCTTTTCCCGAATACATTCGGCGCAGCACGCTGGGTTTCTACAACGACAAGAGGTGTAGAGACGTTGCGTGCCGCGCTTTTGTACAGATACGAGTCGTCCATAATCGGCCCTCTTATTGGAGGTTGTGTCATAAAGAGCGTACTGCAGCGTTGCTTTCGAGATTCGGCTTCAGTCATATACTCGAGTAACTCCCGTACCCTCACTCTCAGCGCCTTGCATTTCACCCTTTCTAACACAACCTCTGAGACAGCATCAAGATTTTCATTTTGACACACCCTCCTCTTATCATCAAGGGGCTGATTACAGGTGAGTTTTATGCACTATTTATTTCGTTGTGTGGGAAAAAGGGTGTAATATTGTAAGCCCGCAAACAGAATGGGGACGAACGGACAACTACATAGGGTCCGCCAGCGCCTCGACCAGGGCATAGACCTGTTCACAACACAAAGCATATAGCATAATGATTACACCTCAACTAATCGAACCACGCACCATCGCTGTGATCGGTGCGTCCCAAGACGTGACAAAACCCGGCGGTAAGGTATTACACAACATCCTTGCCGGTTCATTCGGCGGCCGCGTAGTCGGCGTTAACCCCAAAGTATCCAGCGTACAAGGCGTAGAATGCGTACCCGATGTGAAGGATCTACCACAAGTGGATCTGGCCATTTTGGCTATCCCTGCACGCTTCTGCCCGCCCACAATAGAAGTTTTGGTCAAGGAAAAGGGCACCAAAGGTATCATCGTATTCTCGGCCGGCTTCTCTGAGATGGGAGCTGAAGGCAAGGCGCTCGAAAAACAAATGGCTGACTTGGCCAATGAAGCAGGAGCCACGCTCATCGGCCCCAACTGTATCGGGGTAATGACACCCTACCACCAGTCCGTATTCACCACACCCGTACCCGTACTGACGCATAAGGGCTGTGACTTCATTTCCGGATCGGGAGCCACAGCTGTCTTCATCATGGAGTCGGCCCTGAGCAAGGGATTGTCATTCTCTTCTGTTTACTCTGTAGGTAATGCCGCACAAACCGGTGTGGAGGATGTGCTGGAACACTTGGATGTCACCTTTGACCCTGCCATGTCTTCGCATACGCTACTTCTCTATATAGAGAGCATTTCCAAGCCGGCACGCTTCCTCAAACATGCCCGCTCACTCGTACAGAAAGGTTGTCGCATCGCAGCGATCAAGTCGGGCACCTCTTCCGATGGTGGTCGTGCAGCAGCTTCGCACACCGGAGCCATGCTCAATAGCAACGTAGCCGTGGATGCCCTCTTCCGCAAAGCCGGTGTTGTGCGCTGCTACAGCCGCGAAGAGCTGGCCACAGTCGGTGCCGTGCTCCAGCATCCCGTACTCACGGGCAAGAATATGGCTGTGATCACCCACGCCGGCGGCCCTGCTGTTATGCTCACGGATGCCCTCTCCAATGGCGGTATGTCGGTACCGCCCATCCCCGAAGACAAGACTCGCACGCTCTTGTCCGAGCTGTTCGACGGCTCATCCGTTGCCAATCCGATCGACATCCTCGCCACGGGTACAGCCGAGCAGCTCTCCAAGGTGATCGACACCTGCGAGAAAGACCTCGATATGATCGACGGTATGGTCGTGATCTTCGGTAGTCCGGGACTCTTCGACGTAAGCGATGCCTACGACGTGATTCGCGAGCAGCAGAAGAAGTGCAAGAAACCGATTTATGCCGTCCTGCCTTCTGTCATCAATGCCAAGGCAGGCATGGAGAGCTTCATCGCCCAAGGCGGTATCCTCTTCGAGGAAGAAGTGGCACTAGCACAAGCCATCTGCAAGGTATATCAGACTCCGGAGCCTGCGGCCATCGAAGAAATGGCTCTGCCTCAGGCAGCTGAGATCCGCAACCTGATCAACGGCAAAAGCGGTATGTTGGGCACAGCCGATATGCTCCGTCTCCTTGACCTCACGGGCATCACTCGTCCGCAAGAGCGTCTGGTGACCACAGAATCCGATGCACTGGAAGCAGCCAAGAGCATCGGCTATCCCATAGCCATGAAGGTGGTAGGGTTGGCACATAAGTCCGATGCCGGCGGTGTTATCCTCAACGTTCAGACGGATGCCGCCGTACAAGAGAGCTTCGCCCAACTCATGCGCATACCGGGTGCCGAAGGTGTACAGGTGTCTCAGATGGAGAGTGGCGTGGAAGTCCTGATCGGTGTGAAGAAAGAGGGCGAATTCGGCCACCTCATTACCTGTGGTCTCGGTGGTATCTTCGTAGAAGTGATGAAGGACATACAGTGCACACTGGCTCCGCTCAGCCGCGAAGAAGCGCTGAAGATGATCCATTCGCTCAAGTCCTACCCCATCATCCGCGGTATCCGCGGCAAGCAGGGCATCAATGACGAGGTCATCGTGGACACGCTCTGCAAGGTATCGGGCCTGCTGGCAGCCGCTCCCGAAATCGAAGAGATGGACATCAATCCGCTCATGGGACGAGGCGACAGACTCTCGGCCGTGGACGTAGTCATCCGCCTAAGCGACGAACAGAAGTAACACATAGGAAACAGCAATAAAAACATAGTCAGAAATGAATTTTCCAATCGACGAAAAACTCATTCGTGAAAAGCAGGACGAGCTGCACATCAAAGATCTCGGCATGGCTTCCATCCGCGACTTGGTAGCCTTAGTAACCAATCTGGAAAAGGCCACCGGCACCCAATTCTGCCGCATGGAGATGGGCGTACCGGGACTACCTGCCCCTGAGATCGGGATAGAAACGGAAATACAGAAGCTGCGCGAGGGTGTGGCGTCCATCTACCCCAATCTCGACGGACTGCCCGAGCTCAAACAAGAGGCATCACGCTTCGCCAAGCTCTTTATGGACATTGACATACCGGCACGTGCCTGTGTGCCTACGGTAGGTTCCATGCAGGGATGCTTTGTTTCTTTCCTCGTGGCTAATCGTACGTATAAGACCCGCGAGTACGGCACCCTCTTCATTGACCCGGGCTTCAACCTCAACAAGCTGCAGTGCCGCATCCTCGGACAGAAGTTCGAGACTTTCGACCTCTTCGAATATCGCGGGGAGAAGCTGCGGGAGAAGCTGGAGAGCTATCTGCAGACGGGTCAGTTCTGCTCTATTATCTACTCCAATCCGAACAACCCCACTTGGCAGTGTATGACGGACGAGGAGCTGCGCATCATCGGCGAACTGGCCACCAAGCACGATGTTATCGTCATCGAGGACTTGGCCTACTTCGGCATGGACTTCCGCAAGGACTATTCTCGTCCGGGCGAACCGCTCTATCAACCATCTGTGGCACATTATACGGACAATTATATATTGGCCCTTTCCAGCTCCAAGGCGTTCAGCTATGCCGGTCAGCGCATCGGTGTGCTCATGATCTCCGGCAAGCTGTTCGAGCGTGAGTATCCCGACTTGGAAGAGTCGTTCGGCCGTCTGCGTTTCGGCGAAGCGCTATCCTCTTCGGCTCTCTATGCCCTCTCGTCCGGTGCCACGCACTCGGCACAATGGGGTATGGCCGCCATGCTCAAGGCTTGTAACGATGGCGAATACAACTTCCGTGACTCCGTTATCGAATACGGTCGCAAGGCGAAGATCATGAAGAAGATGTTCCTCGACAACGGCTTCAACATCGTTTACGACAAGGACGGAGACGAGCAGCTCGCTGACGGATTCTACTTCACCGTAGGCTATAAGGGCATGGATAGTAGCGAACTCATCCGCAAGTTTGTGCGCTACGGTATGTGTGCCATTACGCTCAAGACGACAGGCAGCAAGCGCAACGAAGCCCTCCGCATCTGCACCTCGCTCCTGCCCGAAAGCCAGTTCCCCGAATTAGAGAAGCGACTCCGGATGCTCCACGCCGAAGGCTAAAATAAGGCTGCATCATAAAGGGCGAATGCAGTGTTGCTTTCGAGATTCGAGTTCGGTCATATACGACAGTATACTCCCTCACCCTTCCACTCAGCGCCTTGCTTTTCACTCTTTCTAACACAACCTGAAGCCGAGGCAAAATCGAAGGTTTGACACACCTCCTTTTTTAGCCCTTCTAAAAAGCCTCACGCCCAATCCTTCGATGGAGGATTGGGCGTGAGGCTTTTTATAGATGCGAAGAGAATCGGATGGAGATTATGGCGTGGAGGGTTTTTATAACTTTGTGAGCGAGAAAAGGAGACAAACAGCATGATTCTATATAATATCACCTGGGTGACGGAGCCGACATTGGAGGCTGCACTTATTGATTACCTCGGTGCTACATTCGTACCCGCAGTCCTCGCCGACGGCTGCATGCACTCCCCAGCCCTACACCGCATCGAGCGTGAAGCAGCAGAAGGCGAAGGCGTGTCGCTGGCATTGCATTTCCTCGCCGAGGAGGCGACAAGTGCAGCTGTCTATTGGAGCGGAACCGGCTCGGAGCACATCGCCAAGTTGATTGCCAAGTTTGGCAACAACCGAGTGATGGGATTTGCCACAACGATGACGAGAATAGCATTCTGACCCCAAGATGGCTGCACAAGAACGCATTATCATGGGCATTGACCCGGGGACCATCCTGATGGGATACGGACTCCTCCACGTGTCGGGCACTACACCTCGACTCATGGCCATGGGCGTGATACGGCTGGATAAGTTCGACAACCACTACATCCGCCTCAAACGAATTTTCGATCGCGTAACAGGATTGATCGATGAATTTCTGCCTGACGAATTGGCCATCGAAGCTCCTTTCTTCGGCAAGAATGTGCAGAGTATGCTCAAGCTGGGCCGTGCGCAAGGCGTGGCAATGGCAGCAGCATTGGCACGCGACATACCCATAACCGAATACGTTCCCATGCGTATCAAGCAAGCGATCACAGGCAACGGCAATGCAAGCAAGGAACAGGTGGCAGGCATGCTACAGCGTTATTTGCGAATACCGGAAGAGCAGATGTTGCCCGAGATGGACGCCACGGACGGTCTGGCCGCCGCCGTTTGCCACTTCTTCCAGACGTCGGGACCGATGGCACAAACAAGCGGTTCGGCTGTGAAGAATTGGAAAGACTTTGTCAATCAAAATCCGGACAAAATACGCAGATAGCCGACCTTCTCCTCTCTCCTTTTCGACCTCAAGGGATACCCTATCTATCCCTAATGTATTCCATTCGACAACACTCGTTTGCCGACTAATAGTTCATACGACTTATATAGAATGATCGTACGCCTACGAAGCCATCCTGCAACGTGCAGGGAAGCAGCGTAGGCATACGATGAGACC
This sequence comes from Porphyromonas loveana, assembly GCF_003096695.1. GTDB lineage: Bacteria > Bacteroidota > Bacteroidia > Bacteroidales > Porphyromonadaceae > Porphyromonas > Porphyromonas loveana. The sequence continues at coordinate 26,966 of NZ_QEKY01000009.1, forward strand.
TTTATTATTCGGGAAAGAAGGGAAAATCTAACGGCGGAAAGCCGGCAGAAGAGACTCGGCCACACGACGTGTGCGGCTGTCGGTATCGACAAAGGTGGAGAGAGCAACCTCATGTGACAATTCGTGCCGACTCATCACTTCGTACAACAAACGACTCATATCGGTAAAGGATATTTCGTCACGCAGAAATGCTGCAACGGCAACTTCATTGGCTGCATTGAGCGCACAAGGAGCATCGCCGCCCAAACGGATGGCATCGAAAGCATAAAAGAGGTTGGGGAAGCGCTCAAGATCGGGACGCTCGAACGTGAGGGGAGCAGCAGTAAAGTCCACCCGCGGGTATTCATTCGGAATCCGCTGGGTAATGCCGAGGGCGTAGCTGATGGGGAGACGCATATCGGGGATACCGAGCTGAGCCTTGACAGAACCATCACGAAACTGCACCATGGAGTGCACAATACTCTGCGGATGCACGAGTATCTCGATCTCGTCGGGCTGCATCTCGAATAGCCATTTGGCTTCGATCATCTCGAAACCTTTGTTCATGAGCGAAGCAGAGTCGATGGTCACCTTGGCTCCCATATTCCAATTGGGATGACAGAGTGCTTGTTCGCGTGTAACATGCTGCAACTCCTCTGCCGACAGATGGCGGAAAGGTCCGCCCGAAGCCGTCAGCAGGATTTTCTCGGGACGTTGTCGCTCGCCCAGCAGGGCCTGAAAAATGGCCGAATGCTCCGAATCGACCGGCAGGATAGGCACTTCGTGTTCGCGAGCCAACTGCATAATGAGTTCGCCGGCAACTACGAGGGTTTCCTTATTGGCCAATGCAATCATCTTTCCGGCCTGAATGGCTCGGATCGTGGGCAGAAGGCCGGAATAGCCCACCATAGCCGTCACCACCATGTCGATGTCCGGTGCCGAGACGGCATCGGCTATCGCATCGGCTCCGCACCACACTTTGATGGGTAGGTCGGCAAGTGCCGAGCGCACTGCTTCGTATTTATCAGCATTGGCCAGAACGACAACCTCCGGACCAAACTCACGAGCCTGTCGGATGAGCAGATCGGCATTGTTATTAGCCGTCAGCAGATAAACGTTGAAGAAGTCCGGATTATGCCGAATGATATCGAGCGTCTGTGTCCCGATGGAACCGGTGGAGCCGAGGATGGCAATGTTTTTCTTCATAGCTGAAGCAATCCGTCAGGGATAATAAGGGTGAGTGTGCGTCGGGCTACATCCATGTCCACGACCAAATCCTCTGCCACAGGAAGCAGAATCTCCTGTCCCTCAGGCGTGGTAATGGAAAGAAGGGTGTTGAGGGTGCTGTCATCCAAGTCGCTGATAGTACCCACAGAAGAACCGTCACGATCGAACACAGTGAAGCCGATAAAGTGCTCCCATGTAAACTCCAGGGATTCGTCTTCGAGGTATCGCTTCTCCATCAGCAAAGGGACACCACTGTATCGCTCCATGGCTTCCTTACTGTCTATGCCGACAAAGCGCAAAAGGGAAACTTCGCTGCTCTTCTCACGATAGCCGATAAGACGAAACGGTACGAGCAAAGCATCCAACTCGAAGAAGAGGAATAAGCGTTCCTCTTCCTCGAAGAGTGCAGCCAGATCGACGGTGAGGCGTGCATTGCACTCCCCCTGCACGCCGTGCGGTTTGCCCAGCGTGCCTATAGGTTCTAATGAATGGGAATCGATCATAACCGATTGTCAAAGACGAGAGATGCGCGCACCCAGTGCGTTGAGACGGGTATCGATGGCTTGGTATCCCCTGTCGATCTGCTCGACATTGTGGATGACACTTGTTCCTTCTGCACTCATGGCAGCAATCAGCAGGGCGATACCTGCACGAATATCGGGTGAAACCATTGAAGCAGCACGCAAAGGCACACGCTTGTCCAGACCGATGATGGTAGCACGGTGAGGATCGCAAAGGATGATCTGCGCACCCATGTCGATGAGTTTATCGACGAAGAAGAGACGGCTCTCAAACATTTTCTGGTGGATGAGCACGCTGCCCTTGGCCTGCGTGGCCACAACGAGAAAGACGCTGAGCAAGTCGGGCGTGAGTCCAGGCCATGGAGCGTCGGCTATCGTCATGATGGAACCGTCCATGAATGTGTCGATCTCGTAATGCTCCTGTCGCGGAATAAAGAGGTCATCACCCCGCTGCTCAACGGTGATTCCTAGTCTGCGGAACGATGCAGGGATAATCCCCAAGTCGGGCACGCTTACGTCCTTGATCAGCAATTCGGAGGCCGTCATGGCAGCCATCCCGATAAAGCTACCCACTTCGATCATATCCGGCAGCATGGTATGCTCGCAGCCGTTCAGACTCTTCACCCCTTCGATACGGAGGAGATTGGAGCCGATGCCTTCGATATGTGCCCCCATGCGTTGGAGCATCTTACTGAGCTGCTGCAGATAAGGTTCGCAGGCTGCATTATAAATAGTAGTAGTACCCTCGGCCAGAACGGCAGCCATGAGGATATTGGCTGTTCCCGTCACAGAAGCTTCGTCCAATAGCATATAAGTACCGGACAGCTTCTCTGCTTTCAGCTCATAAGCCTGAATATCTGTCTGATACTCACAGTTTGCGCCCAATGCCTGAATACCGACAAGATGGGTATCCAATCGGCGGCGACCGATCTTGTCACCTCCTGGCTTGGGGAAAACGGCATATCCGAAACGACTGATCAGCGGACCGACAAGCAGGACCGAACCACGGAGGGCACGACTCTTTTCCAAGAACTGCTCGCTCTTGATATATTCGAGATTCACATTATCGGCTTGGAAAGTGCAGACATCGCTTGATAGTCTATTCACCCGAACTCCCATGTTACGAAGGAGGTCGATCAGGTTGTTCACATCCAATATGTCCGGTATATTCCGTACCGTTACTTCTTGGTCTGTCAGCAGCGTAGCAGAGATAATCTGCAGTGCTTCGTTCTTGGCCCCTTGGACCAGAATCTCACCTTTGAGGCTGTTGCTCCCCTCGATTACATAAGATGCCATAGCGATAATGTGTTAGAGATAGAGTGGTTATTTATTTGCGCCGGAAGACTTTGTTCCTCTTGGCGTTGTTGTTATCCTTTCTCTCGGAAGCGTTGGGGATGGACAAGTGGCAGCTTTCTTCTGTCAGTTCGATGCGTCCCTCGGACAGCTCGTACAAGTCCTTGAATATCTTGTAATCATCAACAGTGTCCTTGTTCCAAGCCAGATAAGAACGTTTCATCTGGTTGGCAATCAGGAGTTCGAGAGCATGACGCTCTTCGCCAGGCTCCATCGCACAGGCCTTCTGGATCGCTTCCTGGATGAGATGGCCGTAGTGACGATAGATAATATCGTTATCGGAGTACTGCACTGCCATAGGTTTCTTCGCGAGAAGCTCCTTGCTGATAATCTCCATCGGGAAATCAATGTCGAGATCGAAGCCCGCCATGATGGCCAAGTGATCCCACAGGATATGCTTGGTCTCGCCATTCTCGCGGCGCTCGGGAAACATATTGCCCATGATGGCGATGATGGTCTGCGCACAGCGATTGCGTTCGTCACGATCGGCAATAGTCTTGCAGTAGTTCACCATGTTTTGGATATTCCGTCCATATTCCGGAATAGCCAAGGGTTCCATTTTACTATTATAATTCATCCTCTGATGTTGTGTAATTACTAATTCTGTTGCAATCGCTGCGCCATCGCAGCCGATTGGGCTTCGTAGCCGGGTTTGTTCAGCAGGGCGAACATATTGTTCTTATAAGCTTCGACTCCGGGTTGATCGAAGGGATTCACCCCAAGCATATAACCACTCACACCGACAGCCTTCTCAAAGAAGTAGAACAATTGCCCTATGTAGTAGGCATTCAGCTGTGGCAAAACGATACGGATATTGGGGACGTTGCCATCTACGTGTGCCAGTTGTGTGCCCAACTCCGCCATCTTATTGACCTCATCTACACGCCTTCCTGCCAAGAAGTTGAGACCGTCCAAGTCTTTGTCGTCCGATGGTATCGTCAAACAATGATCGGGCCGGGCTATTGAAATGACCGTCTCGAATATCGTGCGTTCCCCTTCCTGAATCCACTGTCCCATGGAATGTAGGTCAGTCGTCAGATCGATGGCAGCCGTGAAGATACCCTTGCCTTCCTTCCCTTCGCTCTCGCCGAAAAGTTGCTTCCACCACTCCCCGATGTTGTGCATCTTGGGATGGAAATTGGCCAGTATCTCGATCTTTTTTCCTTGACGATAGAGTGCATTGCGCACAGCCGCATACTGCAAAGCCAGATTCTCAGCAAAGGCAACGCCAACTGCCGTCATCGCTTCCATATCGGCAGCACCACGCACCAATTCACGGATATTGAAGCCCGCAACCGCGATAGGGAGCAAACCAACGGGCGTCAGCACCGAGAAACGACCACCTACATTGTCGGGGATCACAAAGGTCTTATACCCTTCCTCATCGGCCAATCGTCGCAGAGCTCCTTTGGCAGCATCGGTTATGGCTACGATCCGTTCTTTGGCTCCCTCTCGTCCCACCCGAGACTCCAGCAGATCCTTCAAGAGGCGGAAAGCAATGGCCGGCTCCGTCGTCGTGCCACTCTTGGATATATTGATGATGCCAAAGGACTTGTCTCGCAAGAAGTCCAGCATTTCGTACAAATAATCCTCTCCGATATGATTACCGGCATAGAGAAGAACGGGATTCTTCCTATCCGAACGATATGCATCGAATCCATTTTGCAAAGCATCTACCACGGCTCTTGCACCGAGGTAACTTCCTCCGATACCCACATTGACGACATAGTCGCATTGCTCACGGAGTGTGGCTGCAACGGATTCGATTGCTGCCAGATCCTTTTCAGAGATCGAAGACGGGAGGTGGATCCATCCGAGGAAGTCATTCCCCTTGCCGGTACCATTATCGAGCATGGCATTGCACTTCTCAGCCTCTTCATGATAGGAAGAGAGGGAGAGAGTCACCTTGGAGAGATCTAACTGAATCCTTTCCATATAGCGATTGGCGTCTTAGTTGGTTCTTTGGATTATTTGAAATGAGCTGTCAGCGCAGTGATGGCCTCCGCCGCGTTCCGCTTCTCATACAAGATTTCATAAACCGTGTTCATGATCGGCATATTGACTTGATAGCGTTTGTTGACCTCTCGGACACATTTCGCTCCGTAATACCCCTCGGCTATCATCTCCATTTCCATTTGGGCCGACTTGACACTATAACCCTTGCCGATCATATTGCCGAAAGTCCTATTGCGACTATAATTGGAATAGGCCGTCACCAGAAGGTCGCCCAAGTAAACGGAGTCTGTTATCTCACGACTGAGCAAGTGGACAGTATTGACGAAGCTGTTCATCTCAGCGATGGCATTGGACATGAGTACGGATTGGAAGTTGTCGCCGTACTGCAGGCCGTTGCAAATGCCGGCAGCGATGGCGTAAACATTCTTCAATACGGATGCATACTCTATTCCCACGACATCTTGGCTGGTCGTACAGCTTACATAATCATTACGCAGCACCTCAGCCATGGCTTTCGCTTTTCCGAGATCGAAGCAGCCGACCGTCAAATAAGACCTGCGTCCTTTGACCACCTCTTCGGCGTGGCACGGACCGGCTACGACACCGATATATTCATTGGGAACATCGCAGAAATCATGCAAATACTCAGAAATCAAAACGTTTTCGTCCGGCACGATTCCTTTGATGGCATTGATGATTTGCTTGCCGCGTATACTGGAAGAACGTACGCGCTTGAGGTACTGTTTGATAAAAGGTGAAGGAGTGACGAGGACGACCGTATCGCTGGCTCTGAAAAAGCTATTGAGGTCCGAATCCGTGAAGAAAGTGATCTTCTTAGGATCGAATACGGCATCTTGTAAATAATTGGGATTGTGTCCGGTGCGTTGAAAACCGCGCACCTGTTCTTCCCGACGCATAAACCAATTGATGGATGGTTGAGAGGTCAAAATGATTTTGGCCAAAGCAGTCGCCCAACTGCCACTTCCTAATATCCCTATTCTCCCGATTCCGCCCATGATATTTTAGTTATCTGAATGATAAAAATAGCTGCACGAAAGAGAGGCATTCTCCCTTCGTGCAGCTACATAATTGCTATTCATAGGGAGCTTCCTGCCATGCTGACACAATTTCCAGGTTGAGGTTGGGAAGCCCGAGCTTATATTTCTTGTTGAGGTCCATGAGTTGCTGCATCACCTTGCCGGGTTTGTCTTCTCGCATGGCGGCGACAGTCAAATAGCCGGCTTTGTGCAATACGGGCACCCAGTCCTCGGGAACGCCACAGATGGCAAACTTCTCCTTCGAGTCACGAAGAGCGACCTTCTCCGGCTTCATCTGAGGGAAGAACAGCACCTCTTGGATACTCTCCTGTCCGGTCAGCAGCATAACGAGACGGTCCATACCGATACCCATACCACTCGTCGGAGGCATACCGTATTCAAGTGCGCGGATGAAGTCATTATCGATGTACATGGCCTCATCATCGCCCTTTTCCGACAATCTGAGCTGTTCTTCGAAGCGCTCTCGCTGGTCTATCGGGTCATTCAACTCAGAATAGGCGTTGGCCAATTCCTTTCCGTTGACCATCAGCTCGAAGCGCTCAGTAAGCTCCGGATTCGTACGATGCTCTTTGGTCAGAGGAGACATTTCTTTGGGGTAGTCTGTGATGAAGGTGGGTTGGATGTAGTTCTTCTCGCATTTCTCGCCGAAGATCTCATCCACAAGCTTTCCTTTGCCCATGGTTTCGTCATGCTCCACACCGATCTGGTCGCACGCACGACGCAGTTCCTCCTCGTTCATACCGCTTATGTCTATGCCCGTATGCTCATGGATTGCTTCGACCATAGTCACACGCTTGAAGGGAGCCTTGAAGCTAATCTGCTTGTCCCCGACTTGCACCTCGGTAGTTCCCAGCACATCCATACAGATGCGTTCCAACATCTGCTCGGTGAAGGCCATCATCCAGTTATAGTCCTTGTAGGCTACGTATATCTCCATAGCCGTGAACTCGGGATTGTGCGTACGATCCATTCCTTCGTTACGGAAGTTGCGGCTGAACTCATACACCCCGTCGAAGCCGCCTACGATCAGACGTTTCAGATACAGCTCGTTGGCAATTCTCAAGTAAAGGGGGATATCGAGTGCATTATGATGTGTAACGAAAGGACGTGCAGCAGCACCGCCGGGGATCGATTGCAATACCGGCGTGTCCACTTCGATGTATCCGCGTTCGTTGAAGAAGTTACGCATCGAATTGAAGACCATCGTCCGCTTGAGGAAGATATCTTTCACATGGTTATTCACCACGAGATCCACATAGCGTTGGCGGTAGCGTTGCTCCGGATCAGTGAAGCCGTCGAAGACTTCGCCATCTTTCTCTTTCACGACAGGAAGGGGACGAATTGCTTTCGACAGGAAGGTCATTTCTTCCACATGCACCGAGATCTCTCCCATCTGCGTCCTGAAGACAAAACCCTTGACACCGATAAAGTCGCCTATGTCCGTGCACTTTTTGACCACCGTGTTGTAGAACTCCTTGTCTTCACCCGGGCATATATCGTCACGAGTAATGTAGATCTGGATACGTCCTTCGGCATCCTGCAGCTCCATGAAGGTAGCCTTGCCCATGATGCGTCGGCTCATGATGCGACCAGCGATACGCACTTGGCGTTTCTCTACCTCATCGTCACTAAAATTCTTTTTGATTTCGGCAGAATATGCATCCACTAGATATTCCGCAGCAGGATAAGGATTAATTCCCAGATTACGCAGTTGTTCGAGACTATTGCGTCGTACGACTTCTTGTTCCGAAAGTTCGAGTATGTTCATGCAAAAACTTCTATTTTATATCCTATAGCTTCTCCGCTTCCAATATCGCTCTTGGAGTGCAGTTTTTCGCGAGAAAACTTTATTCACAAAAGTAGGTCTTTTCTGTCAGATACGGGCCAGAACCAGATCAATAAGCCCCTCTATACTGCCTTTATAGGCGGTATTCATCTGTTCCGACTTCCGTCCGGCGATGATACAGCACACCGTCACAGCCCTGTGCCCCATGAGAGCAGCCAGGCCGGCCAGGGACGAACTCTCCATTTCGTAGTTGGTGATCCGGCTGCCATAGTAGTCGAAAGTCTGTATTTTCCGGTTCAGCTGGGGATCTCTCAGCGGGAGTCGTAAGCATCGGCCTTGCGGACCGTAAAAGCCATTGGCAGCAATAGTTACGCCTCGCAGGACATCACTCCCACATATCTGCTCTGTAAGCGTCCGATCCGAAAGGATGACATAGGGCTTCAAGCCCATTATCTGCCATTCGAGCTGCTGCAACAGAGCCTGCTCAAAGGACAAATCCCGTATCTTCTCCGTACCATCATAGAAATACATGACCCCGTCGAAGCCGATGCTTCTCTCGGCTGCCACATAGGCACCGATGGGAGTATTCTCTTGCAAACCGCCCGAGGTCCCCACCCTCACGAGGGTGAGTTGCCGAAAAATATCCTTGATCTGACGGGTCTTGAGATCTATATTGGCCAGTGCATCCAGTTCGTTCAGGACTATATCTATATTGTCCGAACCGATGCCGTGACTTTGGACAGTTATTCGTTTGCCTTGGTACCACCCCGTTATTGTATGAAACTCCCGATTGGACACGCTGCACTCCACTCGATCGAATCGGGAAGCCACCATGTCCACACGAGCAGGATCGCCGACCAAGACAACCTTGTCAGCCAATTGCTCCGGACGCAGATGCAGGTGAAAGACCGATCCATCCTCATTAATGATCAGCTCCGAAGGAGGGATTATTCTTTTGTTATTCATAAGGGAAGGGGTTGTTTGTCAGTTATGAGATATTGCGTGAGGCGGCAGTATCTTATTGCGATTGCATCTCTAAGTTTCTCACCTCTTTCTCCAATGCGTTTATTTCGCGCTGCATGGCGGGAATGCTATTCTCCAATTGCAGGATCTCTTGTCGTAATCGGTTGCGCTCAGCAGTCGGGGCTTCCCCATATTGACGACGCAGTTGCTCCAAACGGGCAGTGGATTGGTCCAGTTTCTTTGCCTTCGCCACCACATCTTGATAGCGCGATCTGGCTTCACGACTTCGGAAGTCATTCCACTTGGTATAGATGCGCAAGCCCTGCATGGGAAAGTAAATTTGGTATTCCGATGCCTTCTTTTCGGCATCGGTGCGAACATCACGAGCCATCGCTATCAATTCGCTATAGTCGCGATCCTCATCCAGCGTCACCGCAATGCTGCGAAGAGAAGCGTAACCCCTCTTCACATCCAAATCGTCCGTAGCCACCGGCCTTACGGCATCGTTAATGGCGAAGGTATAGACGACAGCTGTGTCGGCCGGACAGAAACGGTCACTGGCGAAGAAGCCGATACCGCGTGCCTCATCATAGACCAAGAGATAATCATCAAAGGGAGAATTGAAAGGCATACCCAAGAGAACAGGCTCCAAGAAAGTGCCCTCCTCCAGATCGCGACGCGCCATATAGAGGTCGTAGCCTCCTAAGCCGTTGGGACGGTTACTGGCAAACAGAACCGTAATGCCGTCCGCTCGCATCGAGGGATAGTTGTCGTCGTACTCCGTATTGAGTCGGTCGAGTGGCTGAACGTCACTCCATCTATTGTGAATGAAATTGGCTTCATACAGATCGTATCTTCCGGCCGAATTCCTTCGCGTCACGAGAGAGAAATCGCCTCGGCCATTGACAAAGGTCGTAGCCTCGGCCTGACTCCCTTGCAACCAAGAGATATTGCCATTGTCGGCCGTGAGATGGTAGGCGGAGAGAAGATCCTGCTTGCGGATTCGCACGCTATCGAATACCTCTATCCATTCCGCCCGGTCGAGCAGACGACTGCCACGACGCATCCGCTCCATCTCGACATCCACACGAGTCGTCTCCTGTTTCTTCTTCACAAGAGTAGCTCTGTATCGCTCCAGTGTTGTGAGAGCTTCGGAGAAATGATATCCCTTGGCATAAGCATCAGCCAGCAGCTCGTAAGCATCGGCACGTTTGCTCGTAGCTACCCGCAGCGGCTCAACTGCTTCGTCGTAGTGACGCACCTTGTATAGGAGTGAGCCCAAGAGATAGTTATTGTCTGGTTGTTTGGAGTTCTTGGCGACCAATTGTCTCGCCATCGGGAGGGCCTTTTCATATTGACCACTGTCGATCAGAAGACGGATTTCCGATGCTTGCTGTGCATAGGACTGTTTGCCTCCGAAAGCTAAGATCAAGGCAAGTAGCGGAAGGATGATAGAACGATAGGCCATCTTTTGCAATTGACGATTCGTTTAGGATGAATGGGTTTCATGCGCCTCTGTCGGGCACATATATACGCATCGGCTCGCTTATGTCCTTATGCGTATCTTACAAAGGTAATGTTTCTTGCTTACCACAGGCCTGTGCAGGGCGCCGGAAACAAAAAAAGACCGGACTACAGCCGGTCTTTTTTACTTGAAGCGGAAGCGACGAGATTCGAACTCGTGGTACGGTTACCCGTACGACAGTTTAGCAAACTGTTGGTTTCAGCCACTCACCCACACTTCCGTTGTATAGGAGGTCTTCCGAATACGGACGCAAAGATACTACTTCTTTTGATTTAAGCAAGCGTCATTAGCGGTCTTTTATGTCTTCAAAATCGACATATTCCCCCTGATCTTTGTCGAATCGACGCTTTTCCAGCTCTTCCAACTCCACTTTTTCGCCCGGGGCAGGTACTTTGGGTTCCTGTGGCTCTCCTCGCGGACGTTCTCCCCTCGGATTGAAGAACATACGACGGATGGCTACCACCCGAATCAAAAAGCGTATGACCCAGTAGATCAGAAAACCGAAAAATATGACGAGTAATAATTCCATGATTGATGTTATGAATGCGTTTTGCGTTAGTCCACAAATATAAAACAGTGGATGGTCATCCTTGTTCTTGCGTCCTCTTGCGCGCCACCAATGCCATCAGCACATAGAGGATGATGGCCGGAGCAAATCCGCCTATGTTCCAGAGGGCAACGAACACCGCCGAAGCTATGACCAATATATATCGCCATTCATTGCCACGCCACGCCATCGACTTCATCTTCAGCGCCAGCATCGGCAGCTCGCAGACCATCAGATAGGAGAAGAGGCATACGAGCACAAGGGTCAGGGCGAGCAGGGGCAGTCCTGTTATGACGGGCTCTTCGGTCAGACCGCATAGATAAATGTAGGCGATCCAGAACAAAGCATTGGCAGGCACGGGCAGGCCGATGAAGGATGTGCTCTGTCGTGTATCGTTATTGAACTTGGCCAGACGCACCGTAGCGAAAGCGGCCAATACAAATACGCCATAGGTGGCAATGCCATAGGGCTCCACCCATCCGGACAAAGCAACGTACAGGCTCATGGCAGGGGCTACACCGAAGCTGACAACATCCGCCAACGAGTCCAGATCGGCACCAATGGGCGACTGCACCTTCAGCAACCGAGCCAACATCCCGTCAAAAAAGTCGAAGACAGCTGCCAAGACAATGAAGCCGGCTGCCCAACGGAGATCGCCGTATTCGATGGCGGCTATGATGGAGGCACAACCTGCGAGGAGGTTGAGGCAGGTCACGATATTGGGGATATGCTTGCGGATCTGCATATTATTTTTCTTCCGGCAGTCGTGCGATGAGGGTCTGATTGCCCACGGTCTTCTGATCCAACTTCACTTCTATCTGAGAACCTAAAGGCAGATACAGGTCCACGCGCGAACCAAATTTGATAAATCCCATATGGGCATCTACCGAACATTCGTCGCCCACCTCGGCATAGGTGACGATGCGACGTGCCAAGGCTCCGGCAATCTGGCGAGCCAGTACACAGAAACCGTTCTCCGTCTTGATGAGCACAGCCGATCGTTCATTGTCCGTACTACTCTTAGGCAGATAAGCAGCCATAAAGTGTCCGTCTCGATGCGACACATGGACCACACGACCACGACAAGGGAACCAATTGGCATGGACATTGAAGATCGACATGAAAATCGATACCTGAATGCAACGCTCTTTCAGAATCTCATGCTCAGTCACTTCCTCGATAGCGACCACCGTCCCGTCAGCAGGAGCCACAACGGCTCGGGCGTCCTCCACAAAGGCGCTATGCCGTTTGGGACAACGGAAGAAATTGACCGTGAGAAGATAGAGAAAGATGGCAACGACTGTCACCACATAGGATATAATGGAAGCTCCAAGGAAATAGAATAGGCTCAAACATATTCCCGTGAAGAGGGTGGCCATGGAAACCAGCAGGCCGGTACTCTCTTTATGAACTTTCATGCAATGTTTTTAATCAATAGTTGTAATAACGGTAGCCAGTCCTAATGCGGAGCCTTGAAACGCCCCCCACATACGCTACCATCCACAAAAGTAACGCTTTTTCTTGTCTTCGTCGCTCGTTTTTGCTTTGCACTTTCTTTAGCAGGCTGACACCTTCCGACAGACATTCGGAAACCAAACTGCCCCCACTATCGCTCTACGTTCAATGGGGGCAGTCCAATGCTCAGATATAAGACCTATTGTAATCCGGGAAGGTGGCGGGGAAAAGTTGTTGCATTAAAGGGTTTCTCTCTATCAGGAATAATTCGAGATTCAAAACTTGCTGTCATACTGGTAGTGAGCTTAGGCCCGTTCTTCAATGTAACAATTACCTGCATTTTGTGTTCGCCAGCAACAGATGGTTTACTTACAAACTGAAAAAAAGAGTATATATCCCACACCATAGGGATACCATCAACGGGAAAATTAGATAACAAGCACTTCCCTTGTTTAGGACACATAGGATCATAGTCACTCCTTATGAACTCGGCATAAGTCTCATAATGTATAGATAGTAATATCATTCAACGAAGTACCCTTGGGGTGCTGAGCATTATAATCATCCAAAGCTATTACATCTATTGATTTTATTGTATGCATCAGAGCTGAATAACCTGTAAATGTCCACCCCTGTTTATTATAGGCTGTATCTGCATTTAACCACGTTAGAAATTTATGGTATTGAGAGCCACTACCATAGAGTTTACCAAAAAATTCTATACGCTTTATTTCCATTCCTTCGCACATTTCGTGGAAACTCATCTCTATCGAATCGGCATCAGTGTACCAATCAGACATCTATTTGGATAATCGGGAATATCCAACATTTGCACTTCGTTCTCGTGGCTACAGGCTGTCATGCAGATATTGAGCATGGCAGCAAACAAAACGAATGTCAATACAGCTTTATCCTTCATGTATCTGCATCAATTTAGGTTTAATATCAGTTATTATTTTTATATCAAAACAAAAGTTATGTTCAGGATTTTGTGGATTATAATAGTATTGTCCACCATCATCATGATACATCATGCCATGCTGGAGGTCAAAAACGTCTTTCTTATAAAAGCCATTGTATCTGCCATTTGCACCCCAATTACAATGATAATATGATGGATGCACTGTCCATGTCCAAACGAGTTCACCCGTTTCATTATTGTAGACAAGTACATCATAAGACGTCTTTAAGTAGCCATCAATAACCCATGCATGACCAGATCTTGTATATTCCAATTCAAGGTCTTGCCTTCCAACACCTTAGGATATTTATGATATGTAGTTATTTGCCCCACAGCTATAGCAACGCATCCGGCAGGAGCCCGCTCTCCATTATTCATTACCTCAGCATGCAAATTAAAAGGCGCCCTTTGTCCCCACTTTACATTCAAGAGTACTTCCTTCTCCAATATCACAGCTTGGTTTATCTCATGAAAAATGTGACATAGTCATTTAGGTTGATATTTTGAGAGGGAGGAGAAGGCATATCTTCATAGACACTTAGTTCTGTCTGAAATTGTTGCATGTCATTTCGGGTAAAGTTTGCAACCTCTTGAGCAGAAGCAAGACCGAAATCAATAATTCTCTGTCCCACTTCTTGATAATAATAAAGCTCAAGGAGCTTCATAAACGTTGCTAACCCCTTATCTTGAAAGTATCACTAAAGCCATTCGAGAGTCGCAGATGGCAACTGTCGTTAGTGGCAACAAACGGCTACCGGCGATAACCATGGATCCATTTTATTCAAAATTAACAATGTAGGCAACTGTATCTCGTCCCGATCCCGAGCGAAGATTAGACTCAGATACAATGGGTTCAAGACTCTCAACATTAGGAAGATTGGTCAACGGCATCCCTCTTCCATGTCGTAGACTAACAAGATTAGAGGCAGCGAAAGCTCTAACCTTCTCCTCAAATGCCCTCTCTTGAGACTGTTGTCCCTGCAATCCATCCCCTTGAGGAGCAAAGGATTCTTTCGTACAAGCGGTAAGTATTGCCACAAAAGCAAGATTTAGAAGAAAAAAATTTTCTCATAATAAAATCCATTTTAATTAAACGTTACAACTTTAATCGCAACAAATTTAAGCATTATATTCTAAGACATCAACACTTCAAGGCTCTTATTGCTGGAATGTGCAACGATTTTTCTGATAGAGGTCTTCTTTTTGAGGAGACAGGCAATTGTGTACCTTTGCTCCGAAGTGGGTTGTTTATCGAGTGTTGCACTTACCTTACTATTGAAAAATACAGAGGCTTCAAGAAGTTTCCCTCACTACAGCCGAGTAAGAGTCATAGTAGATATTCCAACAATTCAACTCTAATTTACGTACAAGAAATTTATCGGCGGTCTGCTGAGTCCAAAGAATCAGTTTCCGTCAGCATTGTGAAAAAATGTATCACCTAATCTCTGAAGTTCTAAGCAACACATGAAAACAGCGTCGCACGCTGACAATGACCAGAAAAATCGTTTTTGAACGCTTCGCTGACAAACGAAGAACGAAACAACGGTAATTGATGTCTTTGTACAGCGTTGACAGCCTACCGAAACAAAATCGGACGCTTCGTGCATTTACGAAGAGTCCAAAAACGTTCATTGCACCTTCCGTACAAGATTGATACCTTGCCGAAGGCTTATTACGCTTATTGCACACGCTCGACGACCCGAAAAATGTTGTTTTTGACCTTACGTACACGTACGCGGACATAAAAACATGGATTTTGATAATTATAATGATCACATCTGATATCTATAAAGAACGTCCTCCAAGTAGGGAAAAACTGATTTTGGACGCTTCCAATCTCATTTTCCGTCTCATGGAAGCTGTCACAGAACCTTCGGAAGATCGCTTATTTGGAATAAATCTAAACAGCTCTTCGGTGTTGATAAGTTTTTTGGCTCGCAAAAAAGTGTGCCAACAACATGAATAAACAAGAAGAGTTGTTACACGATCATCTCCTTATTCTGCTTGACATTGTGAGAGTAGTCTGCGAGCCTGGCGCTCTCCCCAGTGTGGTGCATAGGCGGGAGACACTGTGGCAGCAGCATAGCACGCAACAGCTTTCTGCGCCAGAGGCAGAGCTTTGTCCTTGCCACCACCGAACTGAGCAGGGGTGTAGAGCAGACTCTGAGCCTGTAGATAGTAGGCTCGCGGATTCTCCGGATTGGCCTGCATGGCTATGGCCAACTGTCGGCTGCTTTCCATCCCGTAGGTTTGCCACCGTTCTTGCGGATTGACCAACAGGCGGGCTGTTGCTACCATGCTTCGCAGGCAGGCGATCTCGGACCGGTCGCCACCGAGCGATTCTGCCAGGGTCAGCATAGTCTCTGCTTCGCTGCTGAGCCGATCGGCCTCTGAGGGATCGCCCAAAGCCGGTATTATCCTGCAGTAGGCAGCGTAGTAAGCAGCATGCCAATCGGCTCCACTCACGGCTGCTATCCGAGAAAATTCGGTGGCCAGAGCGACATACTCCGTTGGAGGCAGGCTGTCCAAAGCAGCTACTTTCCGGTTCATCACATCGGCATAAGCCGTTTCTTGCGCCGTAGCGCAGAGTCCTGTCAGACCGATCAGGGCCAAGAGGACGATTTGCTTGAGAGATTTCATCTTGATTTGATTTTTATATCAGTATTCATGATTTCTTGTCTTCGGTCCACTCCGAAGTTAATGAAGAGTCCTACCATGTAAAACTGTCTGTAGGGAGTCGAGATTCTGACCGATGGATACACGCCATTGACGGGCTTGTCCCCGAAACGATACCCATAGGTGGGATCCGAATTGAAAAGGTTGTGAGCGCTCAGGACGAGTACGCCATTTACTTTCTTGTATCGGAACGGATAATTATAGGATACGCTCATGCTGAAGTTGGCAGGTATCGACGCATTAAAATACGAGGCAGACTGCACGTTGGGGTTGTGATATGTCATACCGGTTCGGTATGTCATGGACAGATTGAAGAGCGAACTAATCGGTGCACACCAGTATTTCAACACGGAAGAAAGCGTGTGTCGGGCGACGAAATCGGGTCGTTCCTCCGCGGGCGAAAGGAGGTACTGTCGGCGAGCATCGGTATAGGAATAGGAGAACCAATGCTCGAAAGATTTGATCAAGCCTGTTGCTTTCCAGAAGAAATCTGCCCCGCGGGCATATCCCTTGCCATCATTATCCGCCACCCCTTCGGCAGTCAAAGTTGTCAGGCGACTATACTCCTTGTCGAAAAGTTGGAAGCGAAGCACGTGCGAATGCGAGGGACGCCATTCATAGGTCAGATTGTACTGTTGCGACTGTTCGCGCCTCTTGGGCACAATACCGTGGCTCAGATAATAATCGCCCGGGGCTGCATACTTTCCTGCATCAAGCGTGAGTCGGCTCGTCGGAGAGACTTTATAAGAGGCTGACAGACGTGGCAGCAGAACGGCTGACTTGGTGAGATCGGAATACTCGGCTCGAAGTCCGGCCGTAGCCGAGATACGACTCGATACGGGAAAGAGGGCTTCGGCATAGGCTGCGACAAGATGTTCCCTCAGCGAGGGAAGGGCTATGCTTTCGTCGGCTATCAGCTGAGAGCCGGCTTCGCTATAGGCATAGTCAGATCCGTAGCTGAGCCGCCAAGTCCTGATGCGCGAATCGAACCGCAAGCGGAGACTGGCATCGCGCTCTACAGTGCGGACCATCGTCTTGATAGTTTGCCTTTCATCGGGTCGCTGTCGCAGCTTGTTATGGTCTTCGCTGTAGCCGACAGAAAGGGTGGATGTCGTCCGACCTTCGGAGAAGTCATGACGCCATACAGCCATCCCAAAGCCGTATGTATTCTGTCCTGCATAGAGCGAATACGTATTGGCCGGATCAGGCATTCTCAAGGCTGCAGAGGATAGATCCCGCACAAAGAGGAAGAGTCCTTTCACCTCATCATGTGGCGTAAGGTTCCATATCGTCCGGGCATTATAGACATAGGACTGATTGGTGCCGGGTAATTTGTACTCGGGCTTGAGCAACAGACGGACGTAGGCGGCATCACTAATGGAGGCATTTTGCTCGATATAGAATCGACGTGAAGGAGAAAGGTAGCCAACGCCACCGCTCAGAAACAGAGGAGACAGGCCGATGCCGACAGAGGATGGCGACTGTCCCGCCAATTGCAATTGCAGCAGTCCGCTCAATGCTCCCCCCTCTGTGGCTCCATAGCCACCGGTGGAAAGAGAGAGACCGCTGAACATTCCCGTCTCGAAGCGCGAACGAGCAGGCGAATCGAATCGGTTCTTGCCAAAGAACCGTTTGACTCTCACGCCTTCTATCGTCACTGCCGTCTCCCATGATGCTCCGCCACGGACGAAAAAGCCCTCACGATCGCCCACGTCTTGCAGTCCGGGTGTCTGTCTCAAAGCCATGGAAAGATCCCCGTTGCCGGCAGGATTGGTGTAAACGTCCATCGGATTGAGCACAGTCTTGCTCTGCTTGCCTCCCACTCCGAAGGAAGAAACGCTTACGACCACCTCAGAGAGTTTGTAATCGTCTGTTTCTCGCAGTCGGATGCGGATATCATCTGTTGCATCTCCGTTCCGAATCAGCAATGTATCAGACTTGTAATTGACGTGCGAAGCCACCAGTCGAATCGGGAAACTGCTCTTCGTCATGAAGCGGAACCGTCCGAGGCTGTCCGTCGCTGCACCGTCGAAACTCTCTGCCGGATAGACATTGACCAAGGCTATCGGCTGACCTTTTGTGTCGCTGACAGTCCCCGCAATCTGTCGCTGGGCATGGAGAGATGTAGGTATGCAGAGGGTGAGGAGAAGCTTTGTGAGGCTTCTCAAAAACAAGCTTTTCATATCTGTAATTGATTGACTCTAAGGGGGACAGCCTCTCAGCCGAATCCCCATGAGTATGATTCTACTTTCGTTATAAGATCAACGCACCGGGTCGGGCGGGAGATAGGTCCTGAGCGCTTCGAAGTGAGCGGCAAAGGCTTCACGGCCGACCTCTGTAGCGCGACAGATAGTACGTGTACGCTTGCCGCTAAAGCCCTTTTCTATCTCGATGTAGCCGGCAGTGCTTAGTTTGTCCAACTGCACACTGATGTTGCCGGAGGTAGCACCCGTCACCTCCTTGAGAT
Organism: Porphyromonas loveana; assembly: GCF_003096695.1. Lineage (GTDB taxonomy): Bacteria > Bacteroidota > Bacteroidia > Bacteroidales > Porphyromonadaceae > Porphyromonas > Porphyromonas loveana. The sequence goes on from NZ_QEKY01000009.1 coordinate 45,440, forward strand.
AGAGAAAGTCGGCTTCCTCCACGTTCATGAGGACGGACATGAGAGCCAACCTCAGTTCGGACATGAATAGTGGATCGAGAGGTCTAAGCATTGCGCAGCATTTTACGTTCGAGATAGCAAAGATAGTGCCCGGGCAAACAATGCATGATGAAGATGGTGATACCAAATATGAGCACCATCATTCCGCCTCTCATGGGTATGATAAGGAGCAAGTAGCCTACGATCATCCCAAATATGGAACTGTACTTGAGCACTGTGACCTTATATGAAAATCCCGTAATGGCCGTAGCTATGCCCACCAATATGAGGACGATGGAGAGAATGGCAAGTGGAACACGATAGGCAAGGATACTAAATGCCATCACATTGAGTCCGACTACGATCCACGTAGTATCTATGAAACGGTCGATCTGCGTGCGGGCATAGACTTCGTTTCTGGCCTTCCACTTATTAATCAAGGAGATCGCTCCGCCAAGTATCGGGATGAGCATCCATAGATTATTGACTTTATAGCCGAGATACGGATACGAGAAAAATATCAGGAAGCTCGTGAATAAGGTGACATATCCCCATATCAGGCACGGGACTCCCGCCCCACGAATCAAACGTTTACGCGTTTGTTCGATCATCTTCTCGATCATCAGCACACTCTCTTGGGGTGTAAGTTGTTTTTCTTCCATTGTTCTGTTCTTTTTAGTTTGTTTCTTTTCTTGCTGTGGAAGGTTTGCGGCCGCATTGCTCCCTGTTCACAACGCAAATATAAATCAGTTTATAATATAAACCAAATGTGAGATGAAATATTGTTGTGTAGGGATTACGTAAGAAATAGGAGGTTAAAGTCTTTGGACGGGTTAATTACTGATTCTATATTACAGCAAGCAATCGACTACAGAGCTGCAGCAGATCTTACAGCAAGTATGACGATAGTTACTATCGACAAATAGGCATTCTCGATAGAGATACTTATATTTGTCTGTGTAACCCTCTAACAGATTGTTCCAATGAAAATCAGAACATTAGTATTAGCCATTATGGTAGCATTAGCAGCGACTTTCGTCGCAGAAGCCCAGCAGAAGAAAGCCGATAAAGTACTCATCGCTTACTACTCGTATCGTGGCGGCAATACCAAGGCCGTGGCCGAATACATCCAACAGGCGACGGGAGGCGATCTCTTCCGCATCGAAACGGATCATCCCTATCCGCAGGACTACAATGCCCTCACCGAACAAGCCAGTGAAGAGTTGGAGAAGGGTGTACGTCCCAAGCTCAAACGAACGGTGCCGAACATCGCCGACTACAATGTCATCTACATTGGGTCGCCCAACTGGTGGGGCACGATCGCTCCCGTGGTAATGACTTTCCTCGAAGGACACAACTTCGCTGGCAAGACGATCATTCCCTTCATCACGCACGAGGGCAGCCGCATGGGCAAGAGCGTAAACGACATCAAGAAACTGGCTCCCAAAGCCAAGGTGTTGGACGGGTTTGCCATTCGTGGACGAAATGCCAAAAATTCATCCGAGGATGTAGAGAAGGAGCTGAAGGCTCTGGGACAAATTCCTTAGTCCTCGCTCCCCCACCGAATCTCCTCTGCTTGTAAGGGCAGAGACGAAGCCGTGTCAGGAATCTCCATTCCAGCACGGCTTCTTCTTTTGGGTCGGGAGAGAGAAAAAAACGGGGTAAATCAAAAAAATTTGGTTGAAAATTTGGTCAATTCAAATATGATAGCTATGTTTGCGGTGTACTAAGCAACTAATACAGCAGCTAACAATGTAGAAACTAACTGAAAATAAGCACTTAACGAGAGTGATGGCAAGAAAAAAGACATAACAAACAAAAAGAATAGACAATGATCAACGCAAAAAACATCCGATTCAACTATCCGCGACAGAGTTCGCTATTTGATAGTCTTAACCTCGAACTCCCCGAAGGGAGCATCACCGGACTGCTCGGTCGCAACGGCGAGGGCAAAACGACTTTGCTGAAACTTCTCTCAGGCCAACTCCTCAGCAAAGCTGGAGAACTCATCGTCTTGACTGAAGACCCTCGACATCGGTCAGTCAAATTTCTCTCTCGCGTCTTCGTCCTGCCAGAGGAGGTAACCTGCCCCAATGTGACGATACGGGATTACTTCCGGATGATCACCCCCTTCTACCCCACTTACTCCCCTGAGGTGGCACAGGAGATTATTATCGCTTTTGACCTCAACTGGGATATGAAGTTGGGCAAGGTGTCACAGGGACAGAAGAAAAAAGCCGTCATAGCCTTGGCTCTCTCGCTGCGCACGCCGCTTCTATTGATGGATGAGCCTACGAACGGATTGGACATCCCGAGCAAGAGTGCATTCCGCCGCCTTATGGCTCGTTATATCACAGAAGAGCAGACTGTAATCATCAGCACCCATCAGGTGCGCGACCTCGAACAGATTATCGACCGCATCGTGATGATGGACCGCAATGATATCGTGTGCAACAAGTCCGTGGGCGAACTGAGCAACAGCTTCGCCTTCCGTCAGGTAGCGCCCGGCGATACTCCTATATATAAGGAAGGATCGACGATGGGCGAAGTAGGTGTGTATGAAAACACGACCGGCGAAGATACCCCCTTCTCAATGGAGCTGTTCTTCAACGGCATGATCGCGGAGCGCGACGCATTCAACCGAATATTGAACCGTAACTAAGCCTATCTGACATGACAGCATTAGTAAACAGCGCACCGACCACCGCCTTACAGCGCATCGGGCTGCTCCTCCGCATGGAGTGGAGCACGCAGCGCAACAGCATTCTGGCGATTACGGGCACTTTGTCCCTCATCGCACTCGCCATCTCGCTACTTGTCTCCTTCAATTCCACGCATCCGATCGACGAGGAGGAGGTATATGGATCGCTCTTCGCTTTCTTCTCCATTAGCAGCATCACCGTGTCACTCTACACCTTCCTGACAGTGCAGCGACGCGTCAATCACTCGAACACCATCGCCTATACCCTCATACCCGCATCCACCACGGAGAAATTCATCGCTCTGACGATTCTTTTCCTCATTCCATTGGTTTGGATGCTGCTCTTGATGGGAATAGCCATACTCTTGCTCGCTCTTTTCAATCCTGAAACTTTTGGGATACTCCGACAGACGGTGATAGAGCTATTTGTCGAGCCGCATATCATCACGATGGAAGAACCTGAGCTGGGTGAGATTATAATAGAACGAGTGAAGCAATACATTACGATCTACATGATCATCTCCACTCTCTGGTCGCTGGCATTGGCCCTCTGGAGCAGTATCAGTGTGCGTGGCACCACGCAATCACTCCTCGCATATATGGGGATAGGAGCCGCACTCTCATTCATCGTATCCATTGCCGTCTTGCCCGCGTTCTTCCTTCAGCTTTCAGCCCTTCGGGATTATCAGACATTGGACAACATGAGCGACCGCGAGGCGCTTGAGCTCCTCTTCTCCCCGACCGTTTGGGGCATACAGATCGGCCTCTATGCCGTGGTAACGATCGCCTTCTTTGTCTGGTCTTATTATTCACTCAAAAGAAGACAGCTACGATGAATCACCATTCAAACAATAGAACACACACCACGCCCTTGCAGCGCATAGCACTGCTCCTGCGCATGGAATGGGGCACCAACGGACGCAATACGCTCCTCTTCCTTCTGGCCATGCTGGGAGTTTTGGTAGCCATTACGCTCCTGATACACTTACAAGATAGTTTCGGAGTGTCGACTACGTCTGCCAACCACGTATTTCTCTGGATGTTGACCTTCGGAAGCATGGCGTTCTACGTCTTTCGGATTGTGCAGGCACGTGTCAATAATTCCGACACCGTTTCCTACCCGATACTCCCGGCCACCGCCACGGAGAAGTTCATCGTCATCCTTATCGAAGGAGTGCTTGCGCTGATGGCAGCCATCGTCGTCAATCAGTTGGCCTATACGATAGAGGTGCTACTCTATCCCGGGATACTCGAAACGAGTTCTTCGTTTTTGGTGGTTCATCGCACCGCTTCAGGCTATGAATGGTTAGCACTGGATCCTTTCTTTGTCAATCGGGCCGTGACCATAGGCTTTTTGGGCTTCATCGCCATGGGCATCTTTTTTGCCGTACGGATGAAGAAGCTCATTTCTGCTACGGTGGGCGTGCTATTGACCTTCGGACTGCAGACAATAGCCATTGTCAACATCGCGCCTCTTGCTATCCATCTACCTTTGACCGAGGTTATTACCGGCTGTGTCGGACTTGTGTTCTTTGTCCTTTCATTTATCACCCTGCAACGACGACAACTCTAATGACAGCAATACTTCAATCCCAATCTCCCCTCTTGTGCCCACGATAACATCGATGCCGATAACTCTAATGACAGCAATACTTCAATCCCAATCCATCTTCCTCCAGATCTCAGAGACGATCAAAGACAGGATCCTCTCCGGCGAATACAAAGCCGATGAGCGCATTCCCTCCGTTCGTGAGCTGGCCGAGCAAATGGAAGTCAATCCCAATACCGCAATGCGTGCCATCGAGCGACTACAGATGGAAGGCACCATCTACAACAAGCGCGGCCTGGGTTACTTCGTCAGCGCCGACGCCCGCGAAGAGATACTGGCAGCACGGCGAAGCAAGTTCGTCAAGGAAGTCCTCCCAGCTCTCTTTCGCGAAATGAAACTACTGGGTATAGATATCGAAACGGTCCGTTCCGAATGGGAACGACACTCACTCTAATCATCATAGACTGAATGCGTGACATCTTCTCTCAGCTCCGCTCTTGCGGCAAGCGAGTCGCCGCGGGCGGAGTGGGAAAGATGTGATCCGCTGACTAACAACGACAAAAGAACCACTCACAATAGCACAAAACAACCATGCGACGATTATTATACGCTACCCTCTTATTCTGTGCCTGCATCATCGGCGCGATAGCACAGCAAGACACTTATCCGGTGCACATTTCCGGATCACTTTCCGATGCCTCCTCGCACGAGGCCGTTCCCTTTGCAGCGGTGAGCATCCGCCCCGCTGATGGCGACACCACCAAGGTGTACAATCAGATAACCGACGGCAACGGCTACTTTCGCATCGGACTACCCGTTGCCCGATCCTATAAACTCACGGCTACCTTCATGGGCATGCAGCCCCTCGTGATGGAAGTACCGCTGACGAATGGTAATAACGAGATACAGCTCGCCACCTTGGACATGCAACCCGAGGAGAAGCAGCTCGCCGCTGTGACAGTATCTGCCGCTCGTCCGTTGGTCAAAATGGAAATCGACCGTCTCTCCTACAATATGAAGGAAGACCCCGCAGCCCGCACCAATAATCTCTTGGAAATGCTTCGCAGCGTACCCCTCGTAACGGTAGATGGCGAAGGCAACATCCAGGTGAAAGGCTCGTCTAACTTCAAGATCTTCCTCAATGGCAAGCCTTCTACGATGGTGAGCAGCAATCCGAAGGAAGTCTTCCGCTCTATTCCGGCGCATACCATTCGCCGCGTCGAGGTGATTACTGACCCGGGGGTCAAGTACGATGCCGAGGGCATTAGTGCCATCCTGAATATCGTAACGGATGAGGGAGGCAAGCTTCAGGGCTATTCCGGCTCGATCTCGGCAGGAGTCGGGACCAATCCGGAAGCCGACGGCAATATATTCTTGACTGCCAAATCGGGCAAAGTAGGCTTCACGACGAACTACAGCTACTACTACGGGGAGAATAGGGATAACCAAACATTATCGGAGCGCATTACGCCTACACAAGTGATTACGGAAGCAGGACGGAGTGATGTTCGCTTCGGCGGACACTTCGGCAACGCTTTGCTTTCCTTTGAATTGGACTCACTGAATCTCCTCACTGTCGGCGGCAACGTACGACTCCGGGAGCATAACTCCACCAGCAGCAATATCGAGAAGAGCTTCGCCGGCAACGTGCTGCAAGGCTATATCGACAGGAAGACCCGGACGGCAGGCGATGGTGGCTCCTACGAGCTGAGTGCCGACTACCAGAGGAGCACCCGCAGGGAAGGAGAACTCTTCACCGTATCGTACCGCTTCACGCATAATCCCAATAACAGCGAGACGTTCTTGGACCAGTGGCGTCGCGATCCGCAACAAACCAGTCTCACCCTCGGCTACGGAGGCCAGCACACGCGCTCCGACGCCGGTATGGACGAGCACACGGCACAGGTGGACTATACCCGCCCGATAGGCAAGGCACACTCAGTAGAGGCAGGTCTCAAATACATCTACAGACATTCCACGAGCGATCCGCTCTACGAAGTGCGCCCGAGCGAAGAGGCCCCGTGGCAACCAGGCTCGCTCTACCCTCTCAACTTTGCAGCCGGACGCTTCCGCCACGACCAGAACGTAGCAGCGGCCTACGCGGGCTACAACTTCCGTGCCAGCAAATATTCGCTGCAGACAGGCGTTCGTGCCGAGAGCAGCCGCCTCAAGGCTATTTTCCCGGACAATGCCGCTGCGGACTTCTCACATACGGCTTTCGACTGGGTGCCTCAGCTGACGCTGGGCTATAACCCGACGCCGATGCAGCAGATCAAACTGGCCTATAACTTCCGCATCCAACGCCCGTCTATCAATCAATTGAATCCCTACATAAATCAAACGACGGACTATCAATTGAATTACGGTAATCCCGAACTACAATCCGAGAAGCGGCATCACGTCAGCCTGGGCTACAACCAATACGGGCAGAAGCTGATGCTCACGGCATCGCTCGACTACGACTTCTGTAACAACTCCATCCAGAGTTATACATTCCGCGACGCTACCAATCCCAATATCTTCCACCAGACCTATGGCAACCTTGGACGCGAGCATTCACTCATTCTCAATGCCTATGCCATGTACACACCGGCGAAATGGCTCCGCATCATGTTCAACGGAAACATTGAACGCACGTTCCAGAAAAGCCAAGAGCTGGGGCTGAGCATTAGCGCATGGTCCGGTATGGCCTACTCGGGTCTGATGTTCACTTTACCAAAAGATTGGACCGTCAATGTCTTTGGAGGCTACTTTCACGGCGGTCGTTCCTTCCAGCAACGCTACAGCGGCAATGACTTCAATAGCTTGAGTATCTCCAAGCAACTATTTGACAAACGGCTCCTGATTTCTCTCACGGGACGCAATCTGCACGCCGCACGCACTAAATGGAGCAGTGTAACGGAGGGTGAAGGCTTCATCTTCCGCAACGAAACCAGTAGTCAGAACCGCAGCGTGTCGCTCAATCTGACTTATCGCTTCGGTAAGATGAATGCCCAAGTGCGCAAGGTACAGAGAAGCATCGTCAATAACGACCTCAAGCAAACCTCTTCTCAGGGACAGGGCGGAGGCACCCAAGGCGGACAACGCTAACGCGCCGGACAGTACAGCAAAAACCAACACATACTAAACAATACAAACTAATATGAAAACAAAGAAACTCATTTCCATGCTCGCACTCCTCGTCGGTGCGGCAACGCTCCTCACCGCCTGTAACATACAGATCGAGGGCAAGAACATCAAGAAGATTGTTCCCTCGGGAACTCCCATTAAAGAAACGCGGAAGATAACGGCATTCCACTCACTGGATGTTAGTAACAACTTTGCGGTCACCTATCTGGCCGGAACACCCACAGATGAGATCGTCATCGAAGCTGCACCTAACCTCATGGAGTATATCGAGACAGAAGTTAAGGACGGAGAACTCTTCATCCGCATGAAAGAGGGCTTCCAAACGACCAACGGAAACCTCCGTGTCAAGGTAGGCTCTGCCACGCTGCGCAATCTCGACATCAGCGGTGCTTGCAGCTTCGCCACAGAGGGAGAGCTCACAGGCGACCACCTCGATGTGGATGCCTCCGGTGCAGCAGCCCTCTCCCTCAATGCTCGCTTGCGCACTATCGAAGTGGACTGTTCGGGAGCAGTGGCTCTCGATCTGAAAGGAAGTGCAGACAAAGCATCAATCAATCTCAGTGGATCGGTAGCCTGCGATGCCAAGCAATTCGAGGTGAAAGATGTCGAGATCGAGGTGAGTGGCAGTGCGTCCATGGACATTAATGCCTCGGTATCGGTAACGGGTAGCGTATCGGGTGCAGTAGCTGTAACCAATCATGGTGCAGCCTCGCGCGAATCGGTATCGACTTCGGGTGCATCCGTCTATCGGAAAGCACGATAGCCCGAAGGTGCGCCCGCATCCGGCGCGGGCGCACCTTCCTACTACCCCAAAGGGGAGTTTCTCCCCTTCTTCTCTCCCATCTGCAGCAAGGGCGTTTTGTCGCCACCTATGGAGCTTAGGCAGAGTGGCGTTCGGCAGATCATTTCATGGAGAATGCATTGCTCCATACGTGTACGGCGTATCGAAAATGACCGAAAACGTGCATCTCCCGTCGGGGATGCATCGAAATGGACGAAAAACATGCATTTCCCGTCGGGGATGCAATAAAATGGGCGAAAAATGCGCATTTCCCATCGGGGATGCAGCAAAACGGGCGAAAAAAGCGCATTCCCGGTCGGGGATGCAATAAAACGGGCAAAAAAAGTGCATTTCCCGTCGGGGATGCAATAAAACGGGCGAAAAATGTGCATTCCTCATCGGGGATGCAATAAAAAGATGGATGAAAAATGTGCATCCCTCATCGGGGATGCAATAAAAACGCCCTCCCCCTCCATACCTTACGCCTAATGTGCAGGTATGGCCGATAGGATTGCAGTCTATGGCAGAGCGCTATCGGGAACGAAAGACGAGCAGCAGCAACGACGAGAGAAAGTATGAGATCGCCCCTACGAAGTCTTGCACCACACAGCACGACAGGCCGTCGGCAATACCCGCTCGGCATCGCATCGCTACGGACGTAAGCACTAAAGATAGGAAGAGCCGCATCAGCGTGCCGAAACTTGACGCGCACAGAGCAAACAATCTGACCCTAAAAAGAATTAATAAGAAACAAGCACAGTATCTAATCAAAAAGTAAGAAAAGAACAATGAAACTGAAATTATTCTTGGCAAGCGTCCTTACCTTTGTCGGTATGACAGTACAAGGACAAACACCCGTCGGTGACTGGAAAGGTACCCTCGACATTCCCCAGGCCAACCTGAAGTTGGAGCTTATCTTCCACATCACAGGCGAAGACAACAACCTCAAAACTACGATGGACGTGCCCATGCAGGGCGCAACGGATGTGCCCGTGGAGAAGACCACGTTCGAGGACGGGCGACTTTCGCTCAGCGTTGCAGCTATCCAATTCTCCTACAGCGGTACGCTTGCAGGCGATAGCATAGTGGGCGAAGTGGAGCAGATGGGACTTAAGCTACCGCTCACGCTACGTCGCTTCAGCGCCTCACTACCGGGCAATACTGCGCTGCCCAGCACCCCAGAGGAGCTACGCGCTCTGGAAGCATGGGACAAAGGCACGTATAAGTACAAGGTAGAAGACTATTTTGCCAAGCCCAAGGCATCGAGCTTCCAACTGAGCCCGAACGGACGCTATCTCTCCTACAAAGAAAAGGACGAAGCAGGCAAACAGCATGTCTATGTGAAGGAACTGAGCACCGGCGTCGTGCGACGCGCCATCGAGGAGAAAGAAGAGCTTATCAAGGGATATGGATGGATCAATGATGAGCGTCTTTTCTACTCCATGGACCGCGGAGGCAACGAGAACTACCACATATACGTGGCCAATATCGACGGAAGTAACAGCCGCGACCTCACACCCTTCGACGGCGTGCGCGCCTCCATCGACAGAATCCTGAAGGACCAAAAGGACATCATGATTATCTCGATGAACAAGAACAATCCGCAAATCTTCGAGCCGTATCGCCTCAACGTGGTGACGGGCGAGCTGACACTCCTCTATGAGAATAAGGATGCAGCCAATCCGATACAGGAATATGAGTTCGACAAGGATGGCGAGCTGCGTGGCTATTCACGCCTGGTGAACGGCGTGGAGTCAGAACTCTATTATAAAGACCGCTCAACGGGGCTATTTAGCCTCGTTCGCAAGATGCGCTGGGACGACACATTCTCTCTCCTCTCATTCAACTATGCTTCCGCCAACAAGGACGAAGCCTATGTCCTCACCAATATCGACAGTGACAAGACGCGCATTGTCCTCTACGACTTTGCCAAGAACCAAATCGTGCGCGAAGTTTTCGCCCACGACGATTACGACGTGAGCAGTCTGCACCTTTCTCGCAAGCGCAACTACGAATTGGACTACGTAGCCTACGAAGGTGATAAGTCCGTCCTCGTGCCGCTGAGTGCGACCTTCAAGGATTTGCACGAGCGGATGCAGAAGGAGTTCCCGGGCAAAGAAGTTGCCGTGGTGGACTATGACGACAACGAAACGACCTTCTTAATAATCGTGCACAGCGACCGTATCGTAGGTACTTACTATCAATATGATGCCGGCACGAAGAAGTTCTCCCTTCTCTATGACCTCATGCCGCAGTTGCACGAAGAGGACATGGCCGAAATGCGCCCGATTACATTCCGCAGCCGCGACGGCCTCACCATCCACGGATACATTACCCTCCCCAAGGCTGCACTCAACGGAGAGAAAGTGCCACTCATCGTCAATCCGCACGGAGGTCCCCAAGGTATTCGCGATTCATGGGGATTCAATCCTGAGACACAGCTCTTCGCCAGCAGAGGTTACGCTACCCTGCAAGTCAACTTCCGCATCTCCGGCGGATACGGGAAGGAATTCCTCCGCGCCGGATTCAAGCAGATCGGTCGCAAGGCGATGGACGACGTGGAAGACGGTGTGCGCTACGCCATCAGTCAGGGATGGGTGGACTCTGACCGCATCGCCATCTATGGAGCGAGCCACGGCGGATATGCCACGCTCATGGGGCTGGTGAAAACGCCCGATCTCTATGCTTGCGGTGTTGATTACGTGGGCGTATCCAATATCTATACGTTCTTCGATTCGTTCCCCGAGTATTGGAAGCCCTATAAGGAACTGGTGAAAGAAATCTGGTACGATCTCGACAACCCCGAGGAAGCAGCCATTGCAAAGGAGGTTTCTCCCGTGTTCCAGATCGACAAGATCAAAAAACCGTTGTTCGTCGTTCAGGGCGCCAACGACCCGCGCGTAAACATCAACGAGTCGGATCAGATCGTGACTGCTCTCCGTACTCGCGGATTTGAAGTGCCTTATATGGTGAAGTACAATGAAGGTCACGGTTTCCATCGCGAGGAGAACTCGATGGAGCTGTATCGTGCCATGCTCGGATTCTTCGCCAAGCATCTCAAGCACTAATCTACCGAAGCGACGACACATAAAAAGGGGCTATGGCATTATTGCCATAGCCCCTACTGTATTTGCCATCTCTGCAAGCCGAAATCTGTTTACAAATCCCGTAGCAACGTATCTGCCGGTGGCAGGAAATGGCCGCTGCGCGTTGCTTCCGTCAGTTTCCATTGGGAGAAGAATTGCGCTGCCCGATCGACCTTGAACGACTCGCTGCCGCACCGGTCAATCTTGTCCAATACCAAGCCTACGGTCAATTTGTCGGGATCCATCGCCGGACTGAAGTACTCGATCTTTGTATCCGGAGCATAATTTACCTCCATCACCACGCCCACGCTCTGAAGCCGGTGGACGGCATCGGCGACGAGGCGTATCGGGGCTTTGCTCTCCATCGCCAAAGAGTCGATGGTGCGCGGCTTACGTTCGTCGGACACAAACCGCTTGACAATGAGGGAAGCCACCACTATGGTAATAAAGTCCATATAGCGGCGCGATACTTTGGAGGTGTCTTTCTCGAAAGCAAACTTGCGGACGTTCTGGATCGAGAAGCTCAGCTGCGCCCCGAAGAGAATGATCGTCCACGAGAGCTGGATCCACAGCAACAACAACGGCACTACAGCAAAACTACCATAGATGGCGTTATACTTGGATATCCAAAGGATTCCACTCATATAGAGCGCTTGGAAAATCTGGAAGACGATACCCGAGAGCGTGCCCGCTATGAACGCCGGCAGGAAGTGCACCCGCACGGTCGGCAGCGCCATATACATACCCGTAAACAGCAAGACGATCGTGACATACGGTACCAGATTGAGGATCAGACTCAGGATGGGACCGAAGAAGATGTATTCGCTGAAGTAAGTTCCCTGCACGGTGGTCATCATCAACGTCAGACCACTCGATGCTATCATGAAAACAGGCATCAGAAAGAAAGCCCCCGTATAATCGATGATCCTGCGCTTCCAAGGGCGCCTCTTCTGCGTCTGCCAGATGCTCACGAAAGTATCTTCTACATCAGCGATCAGGGCGAAGACAGTATACAGCAACACAATAAGTCCGACACCAACAAAAAGACCTCCCTGCACCTGCATGAGATAGTTCTCCACATAGCCGAAGGCTTGATCGAACTCCGCCTGATGGCTCGGCAGGTATTCCTTGAGCCAGTCACGCACATACTGCTGCAATCCGAATCCTTTGGCGATACCGATCAGTACAGCCAACATCGGCACGATCGAAATAACCGTGCGGTAAGTCAGTGCGGAGGCTTTCGTCGCCAGATCATTCTGGTCGAAATAACGAACGGACAGAAAAACCGACTTCATGGCATTGATCGTCACCCACCGGGGACCCGATACATCTTCGTCCGTGAGGCGCCACATATCGTTTGTGACGAAACGAATCATCCGATGGACCTTGATGCTCCACACCTGCCAGAAACCTCTGTCGTTGTTCCTCTTCTTCCCGTTCTTGTCGATGCTTTCTTTCATAAACGATCGCTTTATTGCGTTAGGGGATGTAAAAAAAAGCTGCCCGCGGATTTCCCACAGAGCAGCAAACAAAAGAAAAGCAGCAGATCTATAAGCCGGGTTCTGTACTCACCTCCACACGTGGACGGAGCGTCTGTCATTTATCTTGGCTGTGCGTCACCGCAAAAGCTCCAGCGATCTACCCCCCGGCATCGGGCGAGCCACCCTACTGCGCCGGTGTACATGATCTTACAACCCGTCAGTCGTACGGCATGCAACGTCACCGTTGCATCCGGTAGTCTCTTACGCTACCTTCTCACCCTTACCCCCGTCCGCAGCCGAAGCGCGGTCAGCGGCGGTTATTTTCTTCTACGTATCTCTACCCTCGCGGATAGCTTCCCGTTAGGAAGGACGGTGCTCTGCGTTGCCCGGACGTTCCTCCCGCTCCTCGCAGAGCGAGCGACAGACCGATCTGCTGCTTGTTCCCTTTTGCTTCTCCTTATTTCTTTCTATTAGCGATGATTCACCTCGACAACCTTCGTGGGGTCGAGATGCTCGTTGCGATAGTCCACCTGCTCGATGACCCGAGCGGCCAGTTCGCGGAAAGCGATGCCCGTCATCGAATCTTCACGCACGGCGGACGGGATACCTTCGTCTCCGCTCTCGCAAATACTCTGTACCAATGGAATCTGACCCAACAAAGGAATATGGAGCTCCTCTGCCAGATTCTTGCCTCCATCACGTCCAAAGATATAGTATTTATTCTGAGGAAGTTCTGCCGGCGTAAACCAAGACATGTTCTCCACCAAGCCGAGGATGGGTACATTGATCTTGTCTCCCACGAACATGCTGATACCCTTACGTGCATCGGCCAACGCCACTTCCTGCGGTGTCGTTACGACTACAGCACCCGTAATGGCCAACGTCTGCACCAATGTCAAATGAATATCGCTCGTTCCCGGTGGCATATCGATGAGGAAATAATCCAGCTCGCCCCAATGGGCATCGCGGATCAGCTGCGTCAGCGCATTCCCCGCCATGCTTCCGCGCCAGAGGACTGCGTCGTTAGGGTCCACAAAGAAACCGATGGAGAGAATCTTCACCCCCATCACCTCCTCCGGAACGATGAGCTCGCGCCCGTCGATCTCTTCCAACACCGGACGCGCCTCTTCGCAATGGAACATCTTGGGCATGGACGGACCGAATATATCCGCATCCAACAAGCCCACGCGATAGCCGGCCTTCGCCAACGACACGGCCAGATTGGCAGTCACCGTACTCTTACCTACGCCTCCCTTACCGGAGAAGACGGCGATGATGTTCTTCACACCGGGTAGGAGTTTGGCCGGAGCAGCAGGTATCGCCTGCTTGCTCTTGACCGAGATATTACCCTTGATATCCACATCCTCACTGATGTAGGTGAGGATGGCCGACTCGGCCGCCTTGACCACCGATTTGATAAAGGGGTCGTTTGCTTTATCGAATATCAGGGAGAATGACACCTTGTTGCCGTCTATCCTGATGTCGTCCTCCACCATTCCGGCGGAGACCAAGTCTTTACCTGTACCGGGATAGCGCACCTTGCTCAGGACGTCGAGGATGAGCTTCGGGTATAATGTTACGTATGCCATGATGATTGTTTTTTATTCGGATGGGGCGGCTCCGCTGTGTCGGGACCGATTGTAGCTGCGATAGCTGTCCGGCTCGATCTCAATATCCGGCTCTTGGTAGCCTCCCTGCGGTTCGCAAGGATCGAAGCTGATGTACTTGATCGTCAGCCCCCGCTCCAACCATTGTTGTTCGTAATAGGTTTTGATACCGAGTATTTCGTTCTCTACCCCATTGCCATAGAGGTCAGCGGTTATCTCATGCACGGGAAGTGCATTCAGCTCCACCAAGGCTTTTGTATAGGTGTAGAGGAATGGGCTGTCTGTTTTGAGATGGATGCGCCCGCCCGGGCTGAGCACGCGGTTGTACAATGAGAGAAAGCGCGAACCCGTCAGGCGTTTGCTCACCTTCTTCATCTGCGGATCGGGAAAAGTGATCCAGATCTCGGCCACCTCTCCCTCGCTGAAGAAACGATCCAGCAGCTCAATGTCGGTACGCAAGAAAGCTACATTGCTCATGCCTGTCTCGTGCGACTCCTTGGCACCTGCCCACATGCGGGCTCCTTTGATGTCGATGCCGATGAAGTTCTTCTCCGGAAAGCGCTTGCCCAACCCCACCGTGTATTCTCCCCTGCCGCAACCTAATTCGATCACGATCGGCCGATCGTTGCGGAAGAAGTCCGCATGCCAGCGCCCCCGCAAAGGGAAGCCTCCGGCCGATTGTAAGACGGCAAAAGGATATTGGAAGACGTGTGGCAACGTCTCCATCTCGGCAAACTTCGCCAACTTATTCTTGCCCATGCTGCAGGATCAGTCCTCGAAGAGATTGATGCTCTCGCAGTATTCCAGCTCGCCTTGTACGACAAAGCGGATTTCCTCCGGAGTGAAGAGTCCCACCTCATCTCGCTTGGCATTTTGGACTACATATTCCACCAACTCGTCTTCGTCCACTTCTACCACCTCATCGCTGTCCTCGGCCATGTCCATATAGCCGCGACTTTCGTAGAAGTCATAGATCAGATCGACGATATAGACGATGTCGTCATCGCTCAACTTCTCTTTCAATTCCTGCGGAATGTAGTTGCGCACATATGCTACCGAAGCAGCGTCGTCGTATAGTTGGATATCTTCTTGCATTGTTTTTTCATTTTTGTATGGTTGCGTTAGAAAGGGCGAACTACAACTTTGTTTTTTCATCCTTTTCTAATAGCTGTGTCAGAAAGGGATACAGTCTGGGCGCTGAGAGCGAGGGGGAGGGAGTATACTAAAGTATATGACCGAACCCGAATCTCGATAGCAACGCAACAGTTCGCCCTTTATGCTTTATGACACAACTAACTTAATAGGCTCGCGCGAACAACACCCTTTGTACCGACGGCTTGCCCGTCACCATACAAACGCCGGGAGTCGTATCACCTGCGAGAGGAATGCAGCGGATGGTCGCCTTGGTTTCAGCTTTGATTCGCTCCTCGGTTTCGGGCGTTCCGTCCCAGTGAGCCAGAATGAATCCACCCTCCTCTATCTTCTCCTTGAATTCTTCGTACGTGTCCACCGTGATCGTATGCTCTTGACGATAATTCAGCGCCTTCCGGAAGATATTTTTCTGGATGTCGTCCAACAGATCGGCCACCGTATTCTCTATATTGTCAAGAGAGAGGGTCTCCTTCGTCAGTGTATCGCGACGAGCCACCTCGACGGTATTGTTCTCCAGATCACGAGCACCCATGGCCAAACGTACAGGTACGCCCTTGAGTTCGTACTCGGCAAACTTCCATCCCGGCTTCTTGTTGTCGCTATTGTCGTACTTGACCGAAATGCCCTTGGCGCGAAGTGCGGCGATGATCTGCTGAGCCTTCTCGTCGATCTGAGCCAACTGCTCTTCGTTTCGATAGATCGGTACAATTACCACTTGGAAAGGAGCCAACTTCGGAGGCAGCACCAATCCATTATCGTCTGAGTGTGTCATGATGAGAGCACCCATCAGACGAGTAGAAACGCCCCACGATGTCGCCCACACGTAGTCACGATTGCCGTCCTTGTCGGCAAAGGTCACGTTGAAAGCCTTGGCGAAGTTCTGTCCGAGGAAGTGCGACGTACCGCTCTGCAGCGCCTTGCCGTCCTGCATCAGCGCTTCGATGGTATAGGTGTCCACAGCTCCGGCAAATCGCTCATTGGCAGACTTCACCCCGCGCACCACAGGCATGGCCATATATTCCTCCGCAAAGGTGGCATATACGTCCAGCATGCGACGAGCTTCCTCTTCGGCCTCGTCCTTGGTGGCATGCGCAGTATGACCTTCCTGCCAGAGAAATTCGGCCGTACGCAGGAATAGACGCGTGCGCATCTCCCAGCGCACCACATTGGCCCATTGATTACAGAGGATGGGGAGGTCGCGGTGGCTTTGGATCCAGTTCTTATAAGTATTCCAGATGATCGTCTCCGACGTCGGTCGCACGATCAGTTCTTCTTCGAGCTTGGCCTGCGGATCCACGACCACCCCGTCGCCGTCAGGATTAGCTTTGAGACGATAGTGCGTCACGACGGCACATTCTTTTGCGAAGCCCTCCACGTGGTCAGCTTCGCGACTGAGAAAACTCTTAGGGATAAAAAGCGGGAAGTATGCATTCATGTGACCGGTTTCCTTGAACATATCGTCCAACTGTCGTTGCATCTTCTCCCATATTGCATAGCCATAGGGCTTGATAACCATACAGCCGCGCACAGCGGAATTCTCAGCCAAGTCGGCTTTGATCACCAAGTCTTGATACCACTGCGTATAGCTTTCGCTACGCGGTGTCAGCTCTTTCAGTTCTTTTGCCATTTGATGATTATAGTGTGTCTTAGTCCTTATTCCGGAATGTTACAATGTCGCAAAGGTAGTAATAACGCGCCAAAAACCCCTTGCAAAAGCTGCGGATGCCAGGGCTCACTTGAAATTTTATAGATAGTCCATATTGATAATGTCGGTAGGCTGTTTCGTGGCATTGATCTTTTCTATAGCAGCGAGTATAAACTTCCCATAAACTATACAACAAAAAAGAGCTAGATTTGAGCATTGAGGTATCAATCATTGTCACATTCAGAGGGAAAGAAATATGGTATAGTAATAGCGGCATAAGAAGAACCAATCACTATGTAAAGAAAAAGAAAATGAAATGAGCTCACTGAATTATCGGCAAGTTGTCAAAGCTTAACATAGGGCTCAAAAACGAGTTTTCGAAACCTCAAGTGTAAACAATGAGTCTATCCAGTCTCCGGCAGATGAAAAACTCTCGACAAAGAGTCAAAAAATCGTTTTTTCAGTCGTCACGCGTCGACAAAGAGCCGAAAAATGATTTTTTGTGCAAAAAATCGTCGACAAAGAGCCGAAAAATCGTTTTTTGAGTCTTTGTCGTCGGTTTTTTGGTTGAAAAACGATTTTTCTGCGTTTTGTTCGCAGTTTTTCAACAGAAAAATGCTTTTTCTGCTCTTTGTTCATCAACGGCGCTGTTTCCAACCCTTTTCGAGGCTTTCGGCCATAGACGACAAGCAGAAAATGTGCACAGCAAGCAAAAGATTGGCTATTTGGGAAAAACGAACTAAATTTGGCCGGAAATTTCAGAGTTTCAATACAAACACTACTCAGACATGGCAGTCTTCATCAATGAAGTTTCCAGAACGTTCGGCGAATACCTGCTTATTCCCGGCCTTACGACAGCGCAATGCTCTCCTCAGAACATCTCGCTACAGACTCCGCTCGTCAAGCACAAACGAGGCGAAGATCCCCGCATCAGACTGAATATCCCCTTTGTTTCTGCCATCATGCAATCCGTGTCCAATGACACCTTGGCCATCGAGCTGGCACGCAATGGCGGACTCTCGTTCATCTTCGGATCGCAGAGCATCGAGAGTCAGGCCGAGATGGTGCGTCGCGTAAAGAAGTTCAAAGCAGGCTTTGTCACCAGCGACTCCAACCTCCGACCGGACAATACACTGGCGGATGTGCTCGCCCTTGTGAAGAGAACCGGCCATAATAATATAGGTATCACCCACGACGGCACGCCCAACGGTCGCCTCATGGGCATTGTGACCAGCAGAGACTATCGCGTGAGCACGGACTCTCCGTCACGCTTGGTGCAGGAGTTCATGACGCCTTTCGAGCGTCTGACAGTGGGCAAAGTCGGCATCACGCTGAGCGAGGCCAACGACATCATCTGGAACAATAAGCTCAACACCCTGCCGATCATCGACGAAAACCAGCATCTTCAGTACTTCGTCTTCCGCAAGGACTATGACAGCCATAAGAACAATCCGCTCGAACTCTCGAACTATACCAATAAGACCCTTCTGGTCGGAGCCGGCATCAACACGCGCGACTATGCCGAGCGCGTCCCGGCACTGGTAGAAGCCGGCGTGGACGTTATCTGCATTGACTCATCAGACGGCTATTCCGAGTGGCAGGGCAATACGATCCGCTGGATCAAAGAGCACTACGGCGACACGCTGCCCGTAGGAGCCGGTAATGTAGTGGACCAAGAAGGCTTCAACTATCTCGCCGATGCGGGAGCCGACTTCATCAAGGTCGGCATCGGTGGCGGTTCGATCTGTATCACCCGCGAACAGAAAGGTATCGGACGCGGCCAGGCAACAGCTGTCATAGATGTGGCCAAGGCACGTGACGAATACTACAAACGCACAGGTTCCTACATCCCCATCTGTAGTGACGGCGGTTTGGTACACGACTATCACATGGTGTTGGCACTGGCTATGGGGGCGGACTTCTTGATGATGGGACGCTACTTCGCCCGTTTCGACGAGTCGCCCACACGCAAGATGAAAATCGGCAACAACATCGTGAAAGAATACTGGGGCGAAGGCTCCAACCGCGCCCAAAACTGGCAGCGCTACGACAGTGGCGGCAGCGAGAGTCTGAAGTTCGAAGAAGGTGTGGACAGCTATGTGCCCTATGCCGGTAAGATGAAAGACAACCTGACGACGACGCTCGGCAAGATCAAGGCGACGATGAGCAGCTGTGGTGTGGTCACCATCCCCGAGCTACAACAGAAAGCCAAGATCACTCTCGTGAGCAGCACCAGTATCGTAGAAGGCGGTGCACACGACGTCATCCTCAAAGATCGCGGATGATCACCATCCTCGGGCCCACGGCTTGTGGCAAAACGCGTCTGGCAGTTAGCCTCGCACTCCGCTTAGGCACCGAGATTATCAGCGCCGATTCGCGGCAGATCTACTGCGGCATGGACATAGGCACAGGCAAAGACCTGGCCGATTATCAGGTGGGAGGAATAACGATTCCTTACCACCTGATTGATATCAGACCAGCCGGTGACAAATACAATCTCTTCGCCTATCAGCACGACTTCCACCGTGCCTACGAGGACATCACTCGCCGCGGCATGGAGCCTGTGCTCTGTGGCGGTACGGGTATGTATATTGAGGCGGTGCTCAAAGGCTACCACCTCCCCGACGTCCCCCCCAATCCATCGCTTCGCGCTTCCCAACAAGGCAAGACCCTCGCAGAGCTGACGACGATCTTGGCCGGCTATGGTCCTCTCCACAATAAGACCGATGTGGACTCGGCTCAGCGCGCCATACGTGCGATAGAAATAGCGGACTTCATCAGCCGACAACCTGCCGAGCAAACCGAGTTTGCACCGATCGACAGCTTGATAATCGGTCTCGACCTTGATCGCGACACCCGCAGACGGCGAATTACCGACAGACTGCATGCCCGTCTGCAAGAAGGCATGCTCGACGAGGTCAGAGGACTGCTTGACAGCGGCATCCCCGCCGAGGACCTTATCTATTATGGTCTCGAATACAAATACGTCACCCTCTATATTACGAGGCAGACGGACTACCAGACCATGTTCACCAGACTCGAAACGGCCATTCATCAGTTTGCCAAGCGGCAGATGACTTGGTTCCGTGGCATGGAGCGTCGCGGCTTCCGCATCCATTGGATCAACGCCCTACTCCCCGTCGAAGAACAATGCGAGACGGCGCTCAGCCTCTATGCCGACTATGGGGGAGGTCATCAGTAGTCCGCGACACAACTGTCTTTATTTCCTGCCATTTTCGGCTTTCACGCTCGGCTTTTCTGTCATAATGACAGCGAAGGCAGCTTTGTCTAATGCTATTCAGTCAGAAAACACACATTGGTACACCTATTGCCAATAGTATTACGGATGTTGCAAAAGGGACATCCTTTTATAAAGAAGAAACGTAACTAACAATATCAAACAACAGAAGCAATGAACATCAAACCATTGGCAGACCGCGTTCTCGTGAAGCCGGCTGCAGCAGAAGAAAAAACAGTGAGTGGTATCATCATCCCCGATTCGGCCAAGGAAAAGCCTCTCAAGGGTGAAGTGATAGCCATAGGGAACGGTACCAAGGACGAAGAGATGGTACTCAAAGCAGGCGACACAGTCCTCTACGGCAAGTATGCCGGCACAGAATTGGAGCTGGAAGGCGAGAAGTATATCATCATGCGCCAAAACGATGTATTGGCCATCATCTAATCAACACAAACAAGAATCAAACAAAAAGACATAACGACTATGGCAAAAGAAATCAAATTCGATATGGAGTCACGTGATCTTCTGAAGAAGGGCGTGGACGCATTGGCAAATGCTGTGAAGGTGACACTCGGGCCGAAGGGTCGCAACGTGATCCTCAGCAAGACCTATGGTGCTCCTCACATCACGAAAGACGGTGTGAGCGTAGCCAAGGAAGTAGAGTTGGAATGCCCTTTCGAAAACATGGGTGCACAGCTCGTCAAGGAAGTGGCTTCTAAGACCAACGACGATGCCGGTGACGGTACGACCACTGCCACCATCTTGGCACAGAGCATCATCGGAGTAGGACTCAAGAACGTTACCGCCGGTGCCAATCCGATGGATCTGAAGCGTGGTATCGACAAGGCAGTGAAGGCTGTAGTGAACCACATCGCCGGCATGGCTCAGGAAGTGGGCGATGACTTCCAAAAGATCGAGCACGTGGCCAAGATCTCTGCCAACGGTGACGAAAACATCGGCAGCCTAATCGCTGAAGCTATGCGCAAGGTGAAGAAAGAAGGCGTTATCACGGTAGAAGAAGCTAAGGGTACCGACACGACGGTAGAAGTGGTAGAAGGTATGCAGTTCGACCGTGGCTACATCTCTCCTTACTTCGTGACCAATACGGACAAGATGGAAGTACAGATGGAGAACCCCTTCATCCTGATCTACGACAAGAAGATCTCGGTACTCAAGGAAATGCTTCCCATCCTCGAACAGACTGTACAGACTGGCAAGCCCCTCCTCATCATTGCAGAGGACATCGACAGTGAAGCACTGGCAACATTGGTGGTAAACCGTCTGCGCGGCAGCCTCAAGATCTGTGCCGTAAAGGCTCCGGGATTCGGTGACCGTCGCAAAGCGATGCTCGAAGACATTGCCATCCTCACGGGCGGTACGGTGATCAGCGAAGAGACGGGTCTGAAGCTCGAAAACGCTACGATGGATATGCTGGGAACAGCCGAGAAGGTGACCGTGGACAAGGACAATACTACGATCGTCAATGGTGCCGGCAACAAAGACGCCATCGCATCACGCATCACGCAGATCAAGGCGCAGATCGAGAATACGACCAGCGACTACGATCGTGAGAAGCTCCAAGAGCGTCTGGCCAAATTGGCCGGAGGTGTGGCTGTCCTCTATGTAGGTGCTGCCAGCGAGGTAGAAATGAAGGAGAAGAAAGACCGTGTGGACGATGCACTGAGCGCTACGCGTGCAGCCATCGAAGAAGGTACTGTACCCGGTGGTGGTACGGCTTACATCCGCGCCATCGCAGCATTGGAAGGACTCAAGGGCGAGAATGAAGATGAGACGACGGGTATCGAAATCGTGAAGCGCGCCATCGAAGAGCCTCTCCGTCAGATCGTGGCCAACGCCGGTAAGGAAGGTGCTGTCGTGGTACAACGGGTGAAGGAAGGTAAGGATGACTTCGGATACAACGCCCGCACGGATGTATTCGAGAACCTCTATAAGACCGGTGTCATCGACCCAGCCAAGGTAACGCGTGTGGCGCTGGAAAATGCCGCTTCTATCGCCGGTATGTTCCTGACGACCGAATGCGTGATCGCAGACAAGAAAGAGGATACTCCCGCTGTTCCGGCTATGCCCGGAGGCATGGGCGGAATGGGCGGCATGATGTAAAAAGCATCCCGTCAATTCCCCTGACAGTATAAACGACCTTTACGGAGGTTTTCCAAGACCGTGTCATAATCCAGCATTATGGCACGGTCTCTCTTTTGAAAGAGAAGTTTAGGCTTTATATTTGAGTATGTCGCCGATATAATCTGTCATTGCAGTTTTATAAAGGTCTGCGAGCATATCGACACATCCCATATTAGGGTATATACCTTTTTGGACGAAATTATCCAAGAAAAAACAATAAAATGAGGGTGAATAGTCCACAATATCTATCGCAACACCCCTTTCAAGTCCATCTATGGGATCGATATTGGGATTTGCGCCTTCTTTTATAAGCTTCCAACAAGCAGGAGCATTGCCTCGTTCAGCGTAATTGATGAGATCTAAGTCTATTTTACGAAATCCTTCGCTTATATATTGTGCTATTTGATCATCGTCCAAATACTCATCCTCCTCACTCAAGACATGGCGCAACGGACGGAAGGCACTATAATCGACAAGCTTGTAATTATTGATCTCAAATTTATCACATAATACTTCCAAACATTCGACAGCATCGTAATATTTGCGTCGCATGCCCTCTTCCTCCCCTGTTGCATACCGGTAAAGCGAATGGGTAACCCATGAAAGAAGATCAATAACCGATACTTCAATGTAATAAGTCGGCCAAAAATACTTCCGCGCATCTTTTTCCCATACTTGAATACGGATGAGCAAGTCTTCATGGGTAGCAATAAGTGATCGGAGCTTATCCTTCTGAACAAAGTAAGCTGCATAAAAACATTCGTCTCCTTTATACCTTCTATCCATAGTTTTGACAAGTCAGCCCCTCGCTTTCTTAGTACTCCCGTGCCAACCAATCGGAAAAAAAGTAGTCGTACACGCGATAGCCGTCTTCTTCCTGTGCGATCATATCATGCTTCAGGAGGGCTTTGATGGCGGACTGCACCGAGCTGGCCGAGGATAAATTGTATTTCGTGATAAAAGCAGAAGAGGTGATGCCTTGCGCTACCGCCTCCTTGGCAATGGCTTGGAGGACGAGCTTTTGCCTCGGAGCCAATTGAGCCAATAGGTATTTATAACTGCTTTCCTGCGTTTGGATAATATTCTTCCATGCCGTCTCGAAACTTTCCATCCCACAGTTTCCGCCGAGAGACGTCAGCGCAAACAGTTCGTTCATCATCATCTGCACAAACCACGTACAGCCTCCGAACGTCCCGTACACCCGTTCCACCAATGCCCGCTCCACCGTCTTATCTCGTTCTTCAAACAGACGCACGGCAAAGGCCGTATATATCGGCATCGGAATGGGATCTAATCCCATGCTGATAGCGCTTTGGTAGAAGGGCTTGGAAGAGGAGTTGAACATATTGTTCATCATCTGCTGTTTGCTTCCTGCGAAGATAAACATCGTATTCTTGCACTGTTGGATCTTGGTACGCAGCAGTGCCTCCACATTCTTTTCCTCATACGTCCCTATCTGCTGGAATTCGTCAATCGCCACGAGACAAGGCTTGTCGGCCGCTTCGAGATAGGCAAATATCTCGTCCAGCGTCGTCTGAGGTGCTTGTATATCGCCCAGCCCGATGTCGAAGCTCGGCTCTCCTGTGATGGCATTGAGCTTGAAGCCGATGCGGAGGGAGGAGATGATCTTAAAGAACTGCTCTGTCCAGGCCGTTTTCTTCGGCTTGAGCTCTTCATAAATGGTCTTGCCGAGGAGATAGACAAACTCTGCCAACGAAGTCGTGGCATAGATATCGACAAAGAAGGTATGATAATGCTCGTCGAATGCCTCCTGCCGGTAGCAGTGGCGGATGAGTCCGGTCTTTCCCATGCGTCGGGGAGAGATGAGAGCTACATTGCGCCCGTTCCTGATTTGCTTGATCAAGAAAGAGGTCTCTTCCTCTCGGTCACAGAAATAGCGATCGGCTACGTACCTGCCGATGACAAAGGGATTGATCATTGCCGTTGTTTCCATACGCTTGATTGTTTATTGCAAATATAATAATTGCAAGCACAATAAACTATTATTCTTTCGTTAATGTGCTGATTTTCATATCTTAGTTGTTCAACTTTTCTCTGCTGAGGACTGTTTTACTATCAACTTAGACGGAATGCTATCATATCGTTGCATCGTTCCGTTCGCTGTCAGAGAGCATACAGAAAGTGTATAATCCATCATACAGAAAGCGTTATGCTCCTATTAATTTTCGTGCAAAATCAGGACGAGACTCCGGTAGCCTTGTTCGAGCACATAGAGCATGGTCGTCACTGCTTCCGTTCCGTACCGAGCTATGAGATGCAGACGAAGATGGAAGACGGAGAACTCTTCGTCGATGAATCCATTGAAGCGGGAAAATTGCCTGACTATATGGAAATAGACTATAATGGGAATCGTCTGCCACTGTCCCGATTCATATTTACCGATAGCAGAAGGGTGGACATCTTCTGGCGTGAAATACCCAATCTCAACCAGCCTAACCAAGGCCTTGTGAGCGGCATTACCCGCGTCGATGCCTATTCCGTGGACAACGAAGACCTTTGCGACTACATCTCTCAACGCGAGCAGGTCTATGAGCAGATCGCACACTTACTCACAAAGCGTGGATATGAAGTGGATCGGGATTTCCAAGGATCGGAAGATGGCGAGGCGGTTATTTACAGGAGAGGCGGCAGGGAGGAATGGAACCTCCTGATGCACATGGATCCCATCTTCGTGGAGGAAGCTCCCCTTGATGAGCAGCTCCTCGCCAAATGGATTGCGCCCCATCTCCTCCCTGAAAATTAAAGTCAAGAGGGCCAAAAAAGAAATGAACCTCAAAAGTTTTTGTTCAACTTTTGAGGTTCATTTCTTTTTTGATAGACCCTCCTCTTAGCGAGGTTCCCTACCCATCCATTCTATTGCGCGACGAGATAGCACCAGACAGGATAATGATCGGAGGCGCGGATGGTGCGATCGACAGTACAATTGTAGGCTAAAAAGGTGGGAGAGTAAAATATATGGTCGATACGAACCTTATATACACGGTGATTGAATGTAAAGCCGGGGCCGTAACCCGTATCGGCATAAGCATCCCTCAGTCCTTGCCCGATATGATGGTGTGCATAGGAGACGGGGGTATCGTTGAAGTCGCCGCAGACAATGATATGCTCTGTTTCGGATCGGCTGATGTAGCGACTGACGGAATCGGCCTGCACAGCCCGCAGGGCATAGGCCGGCCCCATCTTGGCCGTCATCTGACGACTGAGGGCAGTAGCTTCTCCATCGCGTGCCATCTTCATATAGTCCTCACCATCGGCCATGGTCATACGGAAGCTTTCCAAGTGGTTGTTGACGACAAGAACACGTTTGTCCCGTATCATGAGCGTATAGGCTACAGAGCCGTTGAAAAGTGATTCATAGGCGATTCGTTCGGTCTCGACGATCGGAAACTTGGACAGGAGTATCAGACAGCTCCCTCCATCTTGTCCGCGGGCATAGGTGACATCGATATGGGGATATTCGGGCAGATAGCGACGGAAGGTTTCCCGACTGACATAACCGTCTTTTTTCCCACGACTGAGCCTCGCTTCCTGAAGGCAGATAATGTCGGCACCGCACCCCTTGATATACTTGAGAATGGGATTGGGTTGCTGACGGCTGTGCGCTTTAAAGTCAAAAGCCTTGACATTATAGGTCATGACTTTGATACGCTCATCCGGAATAGCGGATTCGCGTACTTTGCGATGAAGCGGGGTGTAGCTGTCGATCGTGCCCCACGTAATAAGCAAGAGGAGTGCATTGCCGATAATCCACACCACACGCGTGCGCAGTATCCAATAACCGACCATACCGATCTGGGCAGCCAACAGGAACGGAAAGGCCAGCCCGAAGAAAGCGGGCAGAACGAATGCATCGGGAGAAATATATACGGAGAGGACGGACAGCAAGTAGGCAGACGTGATAGCGAAATTAACCAGCACAGAAACGGAGTGCAGCAACGTGCGGACATGGCCTCGAGCTTTCTTCTTGGCAGACATGGGGGTGGTAAGTATTAGAGGCGTTTGCTTTGTTCGAAGAGACGACGCTTCTCCTCTGCTGTGAGTGAAGTATAGCCCGAGATGCGAATTTTGTCGAGAATATCATCGACAGAGGCAGCAGCATCGGACGATGCATCCGTAGGCGTAGGGGCAGAAGACGGAGAAGAAGGCGTTGCGTCCTTCCTATTATGAACACGGAAGGTAGATTTGCCATGAGAGCGCTTGCTGCGTCCGAAAGAATGTACTCCATCCACCAAGCGGTCTCCCAGTCGCTGGAACCACGCTGTAATATCTCGCCCTCTTGCCAGAGAGAGGGCAAACCACACACCGAAGAGGGCTCCTCCAATATGAGCCAAATGGCCTCCATAATTCCCTCCCGTGAGCAACAGAATATCCAGCAGGAACAGTCCGATGGCAAGCGTCGTGAGGCGTATTTGTCCGACAAAAAGGAGCTGCACACGTTCCCATCGAGCATAGAAAGCTGTACCGAATACAATGGCCATAACGCCGGCAGAGGCACCGACCAGAGGGCGTCCGAAGAACTCAATGCCAACCCAACCGGACAGCATGGTCACGATCACATAAAGCAAGCCTCCCGCCATTCCTCCGAGGAGATAAAGGCTGAACAGACGCTTGGGAAACTGATAGCGCAGGAAGAGCCGGCCGAACCAATGCAGCCACAGCATATTGAAGAGGAGATGCCATACATCGGCATGAATCCACATATAGGTGAGAATGCTCCACGGATGCCGCGAGAGGGTGTAAAGATCCGGAGAGAGCCAGAGCTCACGCTCCAACGAATAAGGATCGGCTCTGAAGAGAACCAAGACGAAATGCACCAGCCAGACAAGAATTGTCACAGCCATCGTGCAGAAGATAAGCCGCGTGTTCAGATCTGCACCATCCCACCGCCGACGCAAGGCCTTAATTATAGGGGCCATCAATCTCGCCTTTTTTCCGCCAGAGAAGAATCAAGAAGATCCCACCTATCATACCTCCCAAGTGGGCAAAATGTGCCACATTGCTTGCTCCGGCCATCGGAGCCACACCCAAGAAGAGTTCTATCAAGCCATAAAAGAGCACAAACCATTTGGCTTTGATGGGGACGGGGATGAAAAAGAGATAGATCGCGCTATTGGGGAACAACATCCCGAAAGCCAGCAACAGACCAAAGACAGCTCCTGAAGCACCGATGGTTACCGGCAGATTGAGGAACACATGCTTCAACAGCTCGGTACCATCAGGGAAACGAACCACTTCGGCGGCACTATCGGCCACAGCTTTGAAGTCGAAAGCCCATACGGCCTGCTGAGCAAGTGCCGCTGCAAGACCGCAAACAACGTAGTACGTCAAGAACCTCTTGGCACCCCAAAAGAGTTCGATCGTTCGCCCAAACATCCAGAGCGAAAACATATTGAAGAAGAGGTGGGAGAAGTTGGCATGCAGGAACATGTAGGAAAACAGCTGCGCTACATTGAACTTACCGGCTTGCAGGTAATGCAACCCGAGCATATCCGTCAGGTCTATCCCGAATCGCCCCTCCAAGACTGTCTGCGCAAGCCAGAAGAGCAGATTGATGATCATTAAGTTTTGCGTCACGGGGGGCGCAAACTGGAAACGTCTGTTATCGTAATTATCCATTGAAGTTATTGGTGTTTTATCCCTGATCTTAGTACCATGTGTTTGCAACCGGGCGATTGTTTTCCTGCCACTTCAGATCTTGTAACAACGAACTCTTGACCGAAATGACAAAGCTATATGACTTATAAGCTCCGATCGGGATGAAGCTGGCCGAAATAGCCCAACAGTGCATGTCGCGTGTAATATTGCAAGTAAGAGAAGTAATCTTCTTGATGTCAAAGCTGTAGTTGGCATTGAAGCTCAAAGTCCAATTGGGTGTGGGTTGTATATGACCACGGAAACTGAGGTTTTGCATCGTTCTATAGTCATATTCCATTTTGGTCAAGTTGTACCGATTATAGTCCATTGCAATGTTCCAACTGTAATCGAAGGAGAGACTCCATGGGATGTCAAACTTAAAATAGCCATCCTCATCCACTACGCCCCCTTGCCGATTGCGAGTGAGAAGCGATCCGCCCTCCGGCTGAGCGTTCTCAGTAGCTTCTGCATCCTCATTGTTGCCCGATGATGGTGGCGGAGGGTTATTGTATTTCTTCTTATCCTTATCGCCTCCTCCGAATAGTCCCAACAGTTTCGTGAGAGATTCCTTGTTGAGGGTATAGCTGAACGATGTACCGGTACTGATGAGTCGGGCAAGCCCTTTGCCATTGGCGATACGCAGATCGTTGCTCTTATAAGGGACAACCTTCCCATCTGCGCCGTAGTAATACTTCGTCAGATAAGGATCGAATAGACCGGACAAACGAAGCGTGAAGTCCTTCGAAAAACGTAATGCAAGCGAAGCCGTGATATTGCTCCATCGGATCGAATCGGCAAACATATTATACGACGTGGACCAAGAGAATTGATCGATGAGACTGATCTTCTTGATACCGGTCGAATCGGATTTGGACTTGATCTTGGCCTCCAAGTTGTTATCAAAAGCGAAATTGATCGCTCCTGCGTTGCCCTGGGACGGGGCACCGAATACCTGCTCGGAGAAGGGCGAATAAAGGAGCGTATGCAGCATACCACTCTGGTCCGTCTGCTCTAAATACTCCCAAAAGCCATAGCGGGGTTTCGTAAAGTCCGGCGTATAAGAGAAGCTGATGGAAGGCGTGAATCGGTGGCGAATCATGATCAGATTACCTCCGAGACTGAAGGGCTTCCATGGCTTGAACATACCATACAAGGTGGTGGACAAACCTGCCGACAGACTATAATCGTAGAGACGGTGGAACTTATACGTGGTATCCGAAGGAAGAAATGCTTTCTTCTCTTCATTCCAGGCCCTTCGGATCCCCTTGGTGTACCACCATTCGTTATAGTTAAATCCGAGCGTCAGATTGATGTAGTCGAGCACCGGAACCGTCAGGCTCACGGGAACAGTGTGACGCATACCATTCTTCCAGTCACGCACCAGATTGCTATTGAGCAAATCTTTCTCCTTCGTCAGGATCGTATTGCGGAGTTGTCCCGAATAGCCCACGCTCAGCTTCTCATACCAACGCTCCGGTCCCACACGTGTCCTGCGTCGGAAAGGATAACGTGTGGACATACTGATGGAGAGGTTCGGCAGCGTAAGACTCACCGTGCTGTCGCGCATATTCTGGCTGATGTCCATACTTCCCGTAATAGAGAAAGGTGTACCGGGGAATTTGCGCGAATAGCTCACGGCCGAGCTTCGTGTTGTAGCCGTTCTGGCATCGACGTTGTAAGTGGTATTGATGGAGTTCTGGAAGTAACTGCCCGTCGCAAAGTTCACGTTGGCAGAAAGCGTTTGCAGGGGATTGGCCTTCGGGTCTTGACTATGCGTCCAGCGCACGTTGAAGCTGGTCGTCTTGTTGTAGTCTCCCGGGACGAACTTGTCTCCCGACTTAGATACCAGGTAGTTCGCCTCGAACGAGCCACTAAACTTATATCGCTTCTTGTACTGCGACTGTGCAGAGAGCCCCCACGAACCCAACGAGAAGATCTCGCCACGCAGAGCCAAGTCCACATAATCACTGAAAGCGAAATAGTAGCCCCCGTTACGCAGATAGAAGCCATAGCGGCTATCTTCCCCATACGTAGGCATAAGGATACCGGAAGAGTATTTGCTGGAGAATGGGAAATAACCGAACGGCAAACCGATGGGCAATGGCATATCGGCAATAACCAAATTGACAGGCCCGGTCACAATATCCTTTTCGGGATGAACTTTGGCTTTGGAGAGATTGATATAGAAATGTGGATGATCATGATGGTCACAAGTGGTGTATCGTCCTCCCTGCATAAACATGATGTTGTCCTTCATCTTCTTGGTCTTCTCGGCTGTCAGATACCCCTCCCCTTGCTGGGTGATCACACCGTTGATAATCCCTTTCTCTGTCCTGAAATTATAGGTGAAACTCTTGGCCTCGAACGACTGTTCTCCATCCTTAAACTGCGGGAAAGCCGTCGGATAACCCACCGAGTCAAGGACGTAATGGGTGTAGACGGTGCTGCTATCCGTATTGAGATACATGAAGTTGGCCTCCAAGCGGCTTTGCTGATAGCTCACATAGCTCTTGCCGAAGAGGTAGGCGCGATTCTGTCCGAGCAGGACAATGGAGTCCTGAGCCTCATACTCCACGATGTCCTCCAACTCAAACTCGTCATCAAACACACTGTCTTGCACTGCCACTGCCAACGTATCGGCCGGAATGGAGTCAATCAGAGTGGTATCAGGAGAATTTGCGGGGATAGCTGGAAGAGAATCTTTGGCAGTCGATTGGGGGGAGTCTGTCGTATCTGATATGAAGGCTTCTCGATGAGACGGCAATCCGGCCATACTGACAGCGGGACGCTCGGCGGCAAAGAGCGTCGCACACAGCAGTCCCACAAGGACAATAGGGAGCATCCGAGAGAGTTGCAGACAGAGATTGGTTATTCTCATTCAGATAAGTTCGTTCTGACGAGAAGCAAAGGTAAAAAAAGAACTTGCAATCCGATTGCTTTTGCCTCATCGAAGCAATGCTGTGTACATCCCGCATGCTGTATATATAATAAGGTATAATAATGGTTTCGACGAAGAAAGGGAGTCCGACGAACAGTCCCCTTAGGAGTCCCCGATGAGACCCCCTAAGGGTCTCGGTAGGGATCCCTAAGGGATGTCTGATGGGATCCCTTAGGGGTCTTGGTGGAGATCCCTTGGGGAGCGAATTATCATAAAGACAGATGAGGCATTAATTCACACCTCAGTTCATTTGGATAGCTAAAGAGAATAACGCAACTTTGCTTTCGACTAAAGACTTATCACAATGCAAACAGGAAAACAATACTTCCCACTCTCCATCGGGCAACGCATATTCTCCTTAGCCATTCTGGCTGTGATCGTATTGCCTGTAGTATTGGTAGCAAAAGACGGATTCGGACAGCTGTTGCTACTCGGTATCATGGTCGTCATCGCTCCTCTCATTGGCTGGTGCATCGCCATTATACCTCGTTACACCGAGGTAACCGACCGACAGATTATCGTCAAGCAGGTATGGGGAGGATTGGTTTTCGACAGAGAAGAAGTGGAAGTCACCCCCATCGGCAAGGAGGCATTGAGCGGGTCGATACGCACGTTCGGCAACGGCGGACTATTCGGCTATACCGGCTTCTTCCGCAACAAGGCGTTAGGCTCCTATCGGATGTACATAACGAGGATGAAAGATTTGGCTGTTATCACGGACAAGACAGGGAAGAAAACGGTGATCAACCTCCGCATGCTCGGCAATGCCACGCCTGCCTCTACGGCGTCAATGGAAGATAAAATGTAGCAGCTCCCGTAGCAGATCGCCACTATCGGCGAAGGTTCCCGTCGTGTCCACCCCCTTGCTTCGCGCATCCGTCATCCTGATCTGGTGGATAATGTCATAGACCTTTCTGGTCTGATACATCCTCAATCCCGTCAGATAATCCCGCACTTGGAAATCGCCTCGCAAACCTAATGCCGCCTTGATGGCAGCATTGTTTTTCTGTGGCAGGTAGCAAACGATCATCAGATTGCTGAAGTAATTGAAAAGCACGGGCAAGGTGGCCTGTATGGGGTGCTCCTTTTCGTTGCGGGCAAAGTACTGAGCTATGCGGAAAGCCTTTCCCGCATCACGATTGACAATGGCACGCAGGAGTTCGAAGTTGTTAAACACCTTGCTCACTCCCACGTACTGCTCCACGATCTCCGGCGTGACTGCCCCACCCCTTTCTCCCACGATGAGGGCGAGCTTGTCCAGTTCGTTCATCAACTTCTCCAGATCATTGCCCAGATAGTCGGCCAGCATGCCTGCCACATCGGGCGAAAGCATCAACTTCTTACCCGCCGCAGCCGACTGGATGAAGTCCTGCATTTTGTAATCCGGTATCGTCTCCGATACGAATAACTTCCCCGTCTTCTCTGCTTTCGAAAAGAAAGCCTTACGCTTATCGGCCTTCTTCTTATAGGCCAAGACGAGCACGGTCGTATCGGGGAAGGTGCCGTAATGCGCTTCGAGGGCTTCGATATGCTCGACCAGCTGAGCCTCACGCACCACGATCAGCTGCCGATCTCCCATCATCGGGAAGCGTCGGGCTTCATTGACAATGTCCGCCACCGAGGTATTGTCGCCATAGAGAATCGTACGGTTGAAGTCCCACTCATCCTCGGGGATGACACGTTTCTCCATCAAGGCAGTCAGTTCATCTATAAAGTAGGGTTCCTCCCCGACGAGGAGATAAAAGGGGGCATAATCACGCTTGCGTACGGATTCGACGATCTCAGAGTATGTGGCCATAGGAGGTATGTATGTGGAGGGGTCTTGCTTAGTTTTCTGTAAAACTCACCTATATTTGTGATGCTTTGACCCAAAAACTTCGATTTTTGGGGGCGAAACAAAGATAGGATGATTCAGCTAAACCTCCCACCTTACGCGCATCGGATCAGTCAGGAGAACGATCGAATGCTCATATACGATGACATCCGCCGGCGTTATGTAGCCCTCACTCCGGAGGAATGGGTACGGCAGCACTTTGTCCACTATCTGACGGAAGAGTTGGGCTATCCCGCGACATTGATTCGCAACGAAGCACAACTGCAGATCGACCGCCGCACGAAACGCTGCGACACGGTCATATACGATACGCAGCTCAGACCCATCGTGCTATGCGAGTACAAGGCTCCGTCCGTATCGCTCTCTCAGAAGACGATGGATCAGATCCTCCGTTACAACTACATCTTCCGAGTACCGCTACTCCTGCTGAGCAATGGTGTGCAGCATACGGCCTGCTTCGTCGATTACACACAGAACAGCTATCGCTTTCTGCCCGAGATACCCACATTCAAAGAACTAACAACGATTATTCATACAAACAACTGATTATGCCATTTTTAGAAGCCAATCACATACGCAAGCGCTATGCAGCTCATACTGCGCTGGACGATGTGAGCATAAGCGTGCAGCAAGGACGCGTCTTCGGACTACTCGGCCCCAATGGAGCCGGCAAGACCAGTCTGATACGTATCATCAACCGCATCACAGCTCCCGACGAGGGCGAAGTTCTCTTCGACGGCCGCCCTATGCAGGCCGAAGACGTGCGCCGCATAGGCTACCTGCCTGAGGAGCGAGGTCTCTACCCCAAGATGAAAGTGGGCGAACAAGCCATCTACCTCGCTCGTCTCAAAGGAGTCAGCAAGCAGGAGGCACGCCAACGTCTGACGGCTTGGTTCGAGAAATTCGACATCATGCCCTGGTGGGACAAGAAGGTGGAAGAACTTTCCAAAGGGATGCAGCAGAAAGTGCAGTTCGTCTGCACGGTTATCCATGAGCCGGAGCTACTCATCTTCGACGAACCGTTCAGCGGATTCGACCCCGTCAATGCCGATCTCCTCAAACGAGAGATACTGGAGCTTGCCCAGAAGGGGCGCACAGTCATCTTCTCCACCCACAATATGCAGTCGGTGGAAGAGGTGTGCGACGACTTTGCCCTCATCAACAAATCGCACGTCGTACTCAACGGTTCCGTACGCGAAGTACGCCGCGACAACAGTCTCGGCATCATCCGTCTCGTAGTCGAAGGCACGCTGCCGACCGAATACCTCGATCAACTCCAAATATTGGAGAAGGTAGAACGACCGGGCTCCATCACCGAGCTGCGAGTGCGCAAGGAATCCTCTGCGCTCAATCGCGACTTGGTGCGCGACCTCCCCGAGTCCGTACGACTCGTATCCTTCTACGAAGAGATACCGAGCATGCACGACATATTCGTCAAGACTGTCGGGCACACCGTCGAAGAAGAGAACCAAAAGAATGCACAAAAAGGGACTAACACTGACACGCACTGATTATGAACAACATTAGCACTATCATACAGCGCGAATACATGATTCGCGTAAGGAAGAAATCCTTCCTCGTCATGACCATCCTGATGCCCATCCTCTTTGTGGGTCTCATCTCTCTGCCCATCATATTGGCACAGATCGGCGGCGACACCAAGACCATTGCCATCGCCGACCGCACCGGAGAATACGAGAAGCTCTTCCAAGACAACGACGAGTTCCGCTTCATCCATGCCGAGAAGACAGTCGATGAATACAGGAAGATGGGAGCTGACGAATCCGGCATCGACGCGGTGCTGGAGATCCGCCAGGACCTCCTCCAAGACCCCGAAGCCGTAGCCATATACGGTTATAAGCAATTGCCTTCCGGCGTGAGCGACCACATCTCCTCCATCCTCTCGGACTATCTCTCGGATAGGAAGATGGAAGCCTACAATATCCCCAACATCAAACAGATCATAGCCGACAGCAAGGTGAAGCTCACGGTCAATACCTACAAGTGGGGCGAGGATGGCACCAACGAACGCACCTCCGGCGAGTTGGCCATGGGCATCAGTATGATGATGATGTTAGTCATCTTCATGCTCATCATGACGCTGGCCGGCATGGTGCAAGCGGGTGTATTGGAAGAGAAGAAGAATCGCATCATGGAAGTAATGGTGTCCTCCACAAGACCTTTCGACCTGATGATGGGCAAAATCATCGGTATCGGATTGGTCGGCATCACGCAGCTCATCTGCTGGGGACTCCTCACTTCACTCCTCTTCATCATCGCACAGTTTGCTTTCCTGGGCAGCCTCTACAGCCCCGAAGCACTGAGCCAGATGCAAGCCTCGGACATGACCGGCATGGCCTCGTCCATGAATACGGAGAGCTTCGCCGACGTGCAAGAGATGATGACGCTCATTTCGGGCATTAACTTCGGAGAGCTTTTCATCATGTTCTTCCTCTTCTTCATCGGCGGCTACCTGCTCTACTCCTCCATCTTCGCCGTTATCGGGTCTATGGTATCCAGCGACGAAGACACGAGTCAGTTCATGATGCCCGTAATGATCATCATGATGTTTGGCTTCTATGCCGCTTACGGTAGCATGAACAACCCCGAAGGCGCACTGGCCTTCTGGTGCTCGATGATTCCTTTCACCTCTCCGCTTGTGATGATGGTGCGCCTACCCTATGATGTACCTCTCTGGCAGGAATTGCTCAGTCTGGGACTTCTGTACGGCACTTTCGTGCTGATGACTTGGATCGGAGCCAAGATCTACCGCGTAGGTGTGCTTATGTACGGTAAAAAGCCCTCTGTCAAGGAGATCATCCGCTGGATCAGCTATAAGTAAGGATGTGTCATAAAGGGCAAACTACTGCGTTGCAATCGAGATTCGGGGTCGGCCATATACGATAGTATACTGCCACCTCCCCCTCTCAGCACCTTGCTCTTCATGCCTTTCTGACACAACCTCTGAGACTGAGCCAAAAGTAAATTTTGGCACAACCATCTACATAGTCCTACAGCCCCGAAGCGAAAAGAGTCTCCACTGAGGTGGAACCGTTCGTTTCGGGGCTGACTGTTTCGGGTCGGAAGGCAGTCGTCTTTCCGATCTTCCCTGGATGACAGCATGAGTTTTTGGCACCGGATTCGTTCCAAAACTCACGCCAAAATCCACGAAAATTGGCGCCATTTCTTTTTCAATTTGGCGCATACTTTGGGGAGAAATGGCGCCAAATCGAAAAAGAAATGGCGCCGTGTTTTTCGGGGCCATGTGCGCATGCTTTTCCGTGCCAAAACAGATTCGAGCAATGGACACGCCTATGGCTTGCAACATAACGCGACGAATGGCACGACTCTCAAGCCACAAAAATTAGAAATCTCGGACAAAAACGCGTTTTGGCTTGTATTGCACAGCTTTTGTCGTGCGACAATTGCAAGATTATCTCTACCTTTACCCGAGCACAAAAACAAAAAAGAAATCTTGCATGACCACACCTCTCTTCACCGATAAGGATCTGGAGCAGCTCGAAGCCAAGGGCATCACACCCGAAGAAGCCGTTCGACAGATCGAAGCAATCCGTCATGGTTTTCCATTCCCCAACATCATCGCCCCCGCATCTCTGGAGAGGGGAATCATGCGTGTGGAGGAGGAAGACAAGGCCGCCTACATCATGGAGTGGGAGAAGTACCTCTGCAGTCAGTCCTGCCACGTGGCCAAATTCGTGCCGGCATCAGGTGCAGCATCGCGTATGTTCAAGGAGCTATACAATTTCCTCGACGCGGACTACAACGAACCGACAACGGATGCGGAGAAATTATTCTTTGCCAATCTGACACACTTTGCGTTTTACGACTCGCTCAACGAAGCCTGCCTGCGTAACGTGTGGCGCACCGTACCAAAGCTCATCGCCTCCAAAGAATACAAGGCTGTGGTTGAGAACCTCCTCCTGTCCAAAGGACTCAACTATGGAGCCCTGCCTAAGGGGCTGCTGCTCTTCCACAACTACGGCAAGGAAAATCGCACACCTACGGAGGAGCACTTGGCCGAAGGTGCCCTATACGAGCGAAGCGAGGCACGACAAGTGCGTGTACACTTCACCGTCTCCCCCGAGCATATGGAGGAGTTCAAGAACAATGTCGAGAAGCGACAACGTGCCTTCGAGGACGAATACTGCATCCGCTATGAGGTGAGCTTCAGCACACAGCAAGCATCGACCGACACCTTGGCACTCACGCCCGAGGGCGAACTCTTCCGTCTCAACTCCGGCGAACTACTCTTCCGCCCAGGCGGTCACGGAGCACTCATTCGCAATCTGCAGGAGATCGACGCCGAGATTGTCTTCATCAAAAACATCGACAACGTCGTCCCCGACTACCTCAAGTGCGACACTATTATCTATAAGAAACTCTTAGCCGGCGTACTCGTCAAAGCGCGGGAGCACGTCTTCAACTACCTCCACTTACTTGAAAAATCGAAAGTGATCCACTCCCAGTTGATGGAGATCGTGACTTTCTTGCAGGACAACTTCTGCATCGAGATCCCCAACATCGACCTGATGGAAGACAAGGAGCTGACCGAACTGCTGAGACGCAAGCTCGACCGACCGATACGTGTCTGTGGTATGGTGCGCAATCAGGGCGAACCGGGCGGAGGACCATTCATCATCCGTGAAGCCGATGGCAGTTCGTCCCTACAGATATTGGAGAGTACACAGATCGACATGTCCGATCCCGAGAAAAAAGCCATGTTCGAGCAAGGTTCTTACTTCAACCCTGTGGATCTGGTATGTTCGATACGTGACTACAGAGGACAACCATTCAACCTCGAAGCATTCGTGAATCCGAAGACAGCGTTCATATCCGAGAAGAGCAAGGACGGACGTCAACTCCTCGCATTGGAGCTGCCCGGCCTCTGGAACGGAGCCATGGACGACTGGAATACGATATTCGTCGAAGTGCCGGTAACGACATTCGCTCCCGTCAAGACGGTGAACGATCTGCTCCGTCCCGAGCACCAACCCTACGAAAACAAATAATAGAACTGACAAACTATAAACCCATACAATATTCAACCAACAATGACAAACGATATTCTACAACGCCTCGCCTCTGTGCGAGCAGCAATGAAAAAAGAGCAATTCGATGCATACATCATCCCCAGTTCGGATGCTCACTTGAGCGAATACACACCCGAGCATTGGAAGGGTCGCCGCTGGATCTCCGGATTTACGGGTTCGGCAGGCACAGTCGTTGTGACAGCTGACAAAGCCGGACTGTGGACGGACGGACGTTATTTCCTCCAAGCCGGTGAACAGCTGGCAGGGACTTCTATCGAACTCTTCAAAGAAGGTGTGCCGGGCACTCCCTCTATCGAGCAATTCCTCTCCGACGAACTCCAAGCAGGTCAGACGGTGGGAATCGACGGTCGCTGCTTCCCTGCAGGTGTGGCATTGGCTACCGAATCGGCTTTGGATATATATGGTATCAAGTTGAGAACCGATAAGGATCTCTTCGACGGTGCATGGGACGGTCGCCCCGAGATACCTCGTGGCGAACTCTTTGTGCAACCGGTAAAGTATGCGGGCGAAAGCGTGAAGGACAAAATAGCACGCGTCAATAAAGGTCTGGCTGCCCAAGGAGCCAATGCCGTGATCGTAACGATGCTGGACGAGCTGGCATGGGTATTCAACCTCCGCGGACGCGATGTGGAGTGCAACCCCGTAGGAGTTGCATTCGGATACGTTTCGGCTCGTGAATCCATCCTCTTTGCTTTCCCCGAGAAGATCACGGCTGAGGTGCGTGCCGCCATGGAAGAAGGAGGCGTGAAGATCATGCCTTACGAGGCGGTGTACGAATACATCCCTTCTCTCCCCGCAAGCGAAAGACTGCTCGTGGACAAGAAACGCATCACTCGCGCGCTCTATGATCTCATTCCGGCAGCTTGCCGCAAGATCGACGGAGTGAGCACTATCACGACACTCAAGGCTATCAAGAACGAGGCCGAACTTGCCGGCGTGCGTGCTGCCATGGTACGCGACGGTGTAGCGCTGACGCGTTTCTTCATGTGGTTGGAGCAAGAATGGGAAGCCGGCAACAACCACGACGAAGTAGTGCTGGGAGAGAAGCTCACAGCCTTCCGTGCTGCTCAGCCACTCTACTTCGGCGACAGCTTCGATACAATATGTGGCTACCAAGATCACGGAGCCATCATCCACTATCGTGCCACGCCCGAATCGGCACACGTAGTGAAACGCGAAGGTGTTCTCCTGCTCGATAGCGGTGCACAGTACCATGACGGCACAACGGACATCACGCGTACAGTAGCGCTGAGTACACCTTCGGCAGAACTCAAGCGTGACTATACGCTGGTGATGAAAGGACATATCGCCATCGCTACGGCTCAGTATCTGGAAGGTACTCGCGGCAGCCAGATCGACGTGCTGGCACGCAAAGCGCTTTGGGACAATGGTATGAATTACGCTCACGGCACAGGCCATGGCGTAGGCTGCTTCCTCAACGTGCATGAGGGACCACAGAATATCCGTATGGATGAGAATCCTACCGAAATGAAGATCGGTATGATCACGAGCAACGAACCCGGACTCTATCGCTCCGGCAAGTATGGCATCCGCATCGAGAACCTCGTGGTAACCAAGCTGAACGTGGAAACAGAATTCGGACGCTTCTTCGGATTCGAGACGCTGACAGCTTTCTACTTCGACAACGAACTTATTGAAAAGAGCTTGCTCACCGAAGCCGAAGTGAAGTGGTACAACGATTACCAAGAGTGGGTGTACAACACGATTGCTCCCGAGCTGACGGCTGACGAAAAGGCTTGGCTGAAAGCAAAAACGCAGGCTATCTAAGCGACACACAATGGCATTGATACAAAGTGTACGGGGATTCTCTCCCGTAATCGGCGAGGATACATTCCTCGCCGAAAATGCCACTGTAGTGGGCGATGTGGTGATGGGCAAAGGTTGCAGCGTATGGTTCAATGCCGTATTGCGTGGCGATGTCAATTCCATCCGCATCGGTAACAATGTGAATATTCAGGACGGCTCTGTCCTACACACCCTATACCAGAAATCAACCATCGAGATAGGAGACAATGTGTCCGTGGGGCACAATGTCGTTATCCATGGAGCCAAGATATGTGACTATGCACTCATCGGCATGGGTTCGGTTGTGCTGGATCACGTAGTGGTAGGCGAAGGAGCCATCATCGCGGCAGGTTCGGTCGTGCTCACTGGAACACAGGTAGAGCCTAACAGTATCTATGCCGGTGTGCCTGCACGCTTCGTGAAGAAAGTGGATCCCGAACAGAGTCGTGAGATGAACTTCAGGATCGCACACAATTATCAGATGTACGCGTCTTGGTTCACCCAAGACAAACCCCAAGAAGACACGCATTAGTCCTCACCGATATGAAGAATTTTCTCAAAAGTCTCTTCTCTTCCCGTCACGAGGAAGAGGGTAAAGCCTCCGTAAACGAAGCAGCTGAACAGATCCAAACAACGACAACGGTGGCAGAAAACCTCGCCACCGAATCGGACAATGCTGCCCGACAGGCTGACACGCTCAAGTTCGACGCCATCCGTGCCATGAACCTCGGTGAGATGGTTTTCGCCACAGAGGCTCTACGCAAGGCGCTGGAGTTAAGGCCGGAATTTGAGACTCGTTACTATCTGGCAGAAGTATTGGTACGCCGCAACTTATCCGAAGAGGCATTGGCAGAGATGGATTTGCTGCTCGAAGAGATGCCTATGCATACAGCCACACGACTCAATCGTTCGAAGCTCTGCTGCGAACTGAACAATCCCGATGGCGCGCTCGAAGATTGTCGCGAAGGCATCGCCTCCACGTCTGACCCCGAAGAGCAGGCGCTGCTCCTCTATTATGGAGCTGTTGCGCTCAAGGATTTGGATCGCCATCCGGAAGCAATCGATTATCTGACCGATGCCATCGAAAAGGATGAGTCCTTTGTCATGGCTCGTCTGCTACGCGCTCGTCTGCTGATGGAGGGTGCCCGATATGATGAAGCGGGAGCGGACTTGGATACCATTGCAGCCTCTCATCCCGAGGAAGAGCAAGTGCCCCTCCTGCGTGCTCGTCTGCATCTGCTCACGGAGAAGCCGGAGGAAGCCATGCAAGCCTATACACAACTATTGGAGTTGGATCCCTTCAGCGAGGAAGGACATCAAGGCATGGCTACACTCATGGTTCGGAATGGTAACACAGCAGAGGCGGAGGCCTTCTTGCGCGAAGCAATCGAAGAGCTGCCGACACAGCGTAGTTTGTCCTTATTGCTCATCGATATATTGGAGCATGACGGCCGAATGGATGAAGCGGCTGAGCTGCGCGCACAATTGCCCGAAGAGACGACCGGGAACGATACAGTCAATTTCAAGAATCTATACAGCGGCAGTCTCTTCTAAGACTGCACGAGTGGCAGCCTATCATTGATCGCTCATGGCTAAAAAGTGGTACGTCGTATGGGCAGGGCACACACCCGGAGTCTATGACAATTGGGATGAATGCAGAGCACAGACCGAAGGATTCAACCGCGCTCGCTACAAGAGCTTCACTTCCGAGAGCGATGCCCGACGTGCCTATGAGGACGGTGCCAATGAATTCTACCACAAGGCGTATGCCGGCACGGAGGGTTCTGACGGCACACCAGCCAAAGGGCCCATTTGGGACAGCTTGTCGGTGGATGCGGCATGTAGCGGCAACCCCGGCCCGATGGAGTATCGGGGCGTGCTGACAGCATCGAAAGCAGAAGTATTCCGCGTAGGTCCTTTGGAAGGAGGGACAAATAATATCGGGGAGTTTCTGGCCATCGTCCACGCATTGGCGCTATTGGAGAAAATGAAGCGTCCTCATTTCCCCATCTATACGGACAGCATGACGGCTATCAGTTGGGTGCGAAAGAAGAAATGTAAGACGCTACTGGCGCGGACCGACAAGAATGCTCCCATCTTCGATCTCATAGAGAGGGCCGAGCAATGGCTCGCCACGCATCCGATCACCAATCCCATCTATAAATGGAATACAATCGAGTGGTTGGAAATCCCTGCTGACTTCGGACGGAAATGAAGTCTCCTCGCATCTTAATCTTCAACCCCGGGCACGAGATGGTGCCCGAACTTATCGGCAAGAAACCCTACGTTCCTCCTCCCGTGGTACGTCGAATGATGCGCGACCTCGGATCGCTCCCGATGTGGCTGGCGGATAATGAGCAAGATCGCGTACTATGCCCCGAAGGGCCCCTGCCGCTATCCGAAGCTCTTCCATTGCAACCCAAAGCACGGGAACTCTTACCGGAAGAGTATGATACGCTCCCCCTCTCCTCCTACACGTGGGAGATGTGGGGACAGTCGCCCGTTTGGCTGGCAGCGATTCAGCAGCATTTTCCGCGATTGAAGTCTGTTGTTACCCCACCCTTTCCTCAAGAATTATACGATCGCAGCCATCGCAGAGAAGCGGCTCGCTGTCTAAAATTTATCGGCCATGAAGCATTGGCAGCTCATTGGTACACCTCAGTCGA
Source organism: Porphyromonas loveana (assembly GCF_003096695.1). Taxonomy (GTDB): domain Bacteria; phylum Bacteroidota; class Bacteroidia; order Bacteroidales; family Porphyromonadaceae; genus Porphyromonas; species Porphyromonas loveana. The sequence continues at coordinate 87,940 of NZ_QEKY01000009.1, forward strand.
AGACTTCCAATCCGACAGATTTCTCCGCTTTCCAGCAGACACCGCCCTATTGGCGAAGCTACCGGCCAGTTCCTCGGGACGAGGTCTCATTTGGTTAAGCTCTATTCCTACCCCTGAAGAGATTGATCGACTTAGAAAAGCGACTCGCAATACCGATTCTTTCAGTGTCGAGAAGGTGCTCGACGTGCAACAAGATTGGGCTGCTGAGTTCTATTCCGACGGGAAAGGAGAGTTAGCCTTCGTGGGACTCTCTCGTTTTGACACCAATCGGCATGGTGCCTATCTGGGCAACAGGCTGGCCCCACAAAAAGAATTGATGCAGACACTGGTGGATGCTCTCGGCTACGATGTAGTACACACAGCACTCTCCTCACTACAAATGTATCTGCAGGAGCGATTTTCTACGCTCTACACAGGATATATCGGTGTCGATATGGTCGTATATAAGGATGGAGAGAAGCTGCATCTACATCCCTGCATCGAGATCAACGTACGGTACACAATGGGAGTAGCAGCCATCTTGCTCTATGATCTTTGGGTCGAAGAAGGCCGACGCGGACGGTTCGAAGTCAAGAGCTTCCGCACCGAAGGAGAAGCATACGAATGGGATCAGATGATGCAACACCTACATCCGCCACAGATTCACAACCATCGACTCTGCTCCGGCTATATCCCGCTGACCTCCACCGCCCCCTCGAGCCGATTCCTCGCCTACCTATTAGTTTCACCCGAGGACAAAGAATCGGTCAAGACACAATAGATATAAAAAAGCTGCACTGTAATAGAATTTACAGTGCAGCCTCAGTTTTAGTGATCTGACTATTATGCTTCTTCGGGGGAGATGTAGGCAATCCCTTCTTGGAGGAGTTGGATACGATCGCCCAAGCCGTGACGTTCGAGATCGAGTACACTCTGGCGCACACAGTAGTCGCCGGCTATACCAGCCACTACTATCTCCTCTGCTGTGCGCAACATCTGTGGCACTTCCACTTCGAAAGCACTATAGGCATCTCGTTCGGTGGTGGTAGCCTTCTCCAGCATCTCCACAGGGATGCCCATCTCGTAGCATTGAGCCAATGCCTCTGCAATACAAGGTTCAATGGCAGCACCGACAGTGTAGCGCACGCAGTGCGGAGGCCATTGTCCTCCTTGTGCCACAAAGCTACAGTGGTCTATGGGATGCTGATCCATCGTCACCACAACGCCCGTTATTGCCTCACGATGGCTGTCCATATATGCAGCCAAAGTCTGCATGGCTTCGGGAGCACCGGGGACAGCCAAGGAACCGGAGACAAAGTCTATCTGCGGATCAACTATCAACAGGATCATAATTCCAGATCGATGTCGTGCTTCTCGTGCCAGGGGAGTCCCTGCTTAGCTACTTCTTCGAGGAAAGGATCGGGATCGAACTCCTCCACATTGAAGACACCCGGCTTACGCCAAATACCCTTCATGAACATCATTGCCCCTACTGTGGCAGGCACACCGGTCGTATAGCTTACGCCCTGCGTACCGGTTTCTTTATAGGCTGCCTCGTGGCTACAGTTGTTCCATATATAATAGGTATGCTCCTGGCCATCACGAATACCGCGGATGCGGCAGCCGATACTGGTCTCTCCCGTGTAGTTTTCGCCCAGATCACCAGGATTGGGGAGCACCGCTTTGAGGAACTGAATCGGAACGATCTCAACACCGTTGTACATAATGGGATCAATACGCGTCATGCCGATATTCTGCATCACGCGCAAATGTGTCAGATACTCTTGACCGAAAGTCATCCAGAAGCGAGCACGTTTGATCGTGGGGAAGTTCTTCACCAGCGATTCCAACTCCTCGTGGTAGAGCAAATAGGACTCTCGCACACCGATATTAGGATAAGTGAGCCCTTTGTGAATCTCTTGCGGTTCCGTTTCTATCCACTGACCATTCTCCCAATACTTACCCTTCTGAGTGATCTCGCGGATGTTGATCTCTGGATTGAAGTTCGTGGCAAAGGCCTTGTGATGGTCTCCGCCGTTGCAGTCCACGATATCAAGGTAGTGGATCTCATCGAAATGATGCTTGGCTGCATAGGCCGTGTACACACTCGTCACACCCGGGTCAAATCCGCAACCGAGGATAGCCGTAAGACCCGCCTCACGGAATCGCTCCTGATACGCCCATTGCCAGCTGTATTCGTACTTAGCCTCATCGAGGGGTTCGTAATTGGCCGTATCAAGGTAGTTCACACTGCTGCGTAGACAAGCTTCCATGATGGTAAGATCCTGATAAGGCAGCGCCACATTGATGACCAACTCAGGTTTGAAGCTGTCAAACAAGGCTACCAATTCTTCCACATTGTCGGCATCGACCTGAGCGGTTTTTATCTGTACGTTCTTGATCTCCGAGGCTATCTTGTCACACTTGCTCTTGGTGCGACTGGCTAACATGATTTCTGTGAACACATCCGTGTTCATAGCCACTTTCTTGGCCACAACGGTACCTACACCGCCGGCTCCGATAATGAGGACTTTACCCATTCTACTATGATTAAGTTTGTAATTATTTGATTCGCTAATACTGCAAAGATATAGAGAACCTACCAACAAAGGGCAGGTATTCTCTCCCACTCCTTTCAGCCTACTATGAGCAGACATCATTTGGCTTTAGGAGGAACAGAATAAGTCCTGCAGATGTTCGTCCTCGCCCCTACCCAGCATTCATATACAAAGCGCAAGACTTCATACTAACATTTATAGCTGAGGAGTGAAACGGAGATCGAAGGAATAAGTACCTGATGCGGGACAAAGGTAGGCAGGAGCAGTGCCCGGTCCGCAACTACCATTGCCCAAGCCCTTCTGCATATAGTCAAAGCGCAGGACCAAATGTGTAGGCTCGGGAAGTTCCCATAAGTGAAGTGTACGGGCCAATAACTCGTCCTCATAGGGCAGGATGGAGAAATCCACTTGTCCCAATGCTTCCACGCACATGCCCCAATCAGAGTTGTGGTAAAGATCCACACGGCGCAATCCCGTCCTATTACCCATGCTTTGGGGACGCACATAAGCCTCCATCATGTCAGCAGGCGTATCCGTGTAATACCCATAGTATGCACTGCGGCGACGATCCACATAGTTCTCATGAGGGCCGCGAGCCAGATATCCTACCCTATCGAAAGACAAAGGCAGACGCATACGGATACCCAGTCGGCGCAATCGTGTGGCCCGTTCCTCCACTGGCATGAACTCGGCATGCAAATCCACCGTACCATCGCCATATATCCGATAAGTGAGAGCATAAGGACAAAGGGCACGATGGCGCACCGTCACAGTGACGCAGGTAGAGTCAACCGCCATCTCATAAGTAGGCTCGGCAGGCTCCACCTCTGCAGCGGGAGCACCTGGGGGGACACTGCCGTATGGCGAGTCGTTCTCCACCCAACGGAAGTTGTCATAGACAGGCCCACCGTCGGGGATAATGAGGGAGCGGCCACCATATTCCCATGAAACAAGCATTCCCGCCACTTGGTCGAAGACAATGGATACCTGCTCATTGGAGATGATGAGGCAATTGTCCTGCGACCGAATCGCAAGCGTAGACATCTGCACAGTTAGTTGTGTGGCAAAGCTATTACGCTCCGCTATGGTGAATTGCTCGGATGCTACCACATAGCCACGGGCAGCCCATGAGACGTCGTCTCGCAGGTAAAGCTCGAAGTTGATATGATAGTCGCGGAGCGGATCTATCTCGAAGTGAGATACTGGTATCGGTAGCCTAACTTCTTCTCCTGCCGGGACAGGGGGGAGATTCACCTCGCCTCTCTCTGTCTCTCGTCCATCGGACAAGACGCGATAGCGCAGCCCAAAGCGACTCAGATCAGCAAAGACATAAGCATTCAGCAGCGTAAGGCTTCGACTCTCATGGTCATAGGCGGTGAACTTCACATACTGATATACTTTTTTCACCTCTTCTAACTTGGGAGTCCACTGCCTGTCCGCCGTGACAAGACCATTATTGGCAAAGTTGCCTTGATGAGGCCCGGGATAATCATACCCCGTATGTATGCGATAGACGCCATGCTTTATCTCGGCAGGATCATATATGGCCTGATCGACCCAGTCCCACACGCACGCGCCGATAGATGCACTCCCCAACTCAATGAGATCCCAATACTCTTGAAGGTTACCCACGCTATTACCCATGGCATGAGCGTATTCGCATAAGAAGTAAGGCATTCCATCGGTACCACGTCCGTTGGCTCCGGCTTCAACCTGCGAGAGCGATGGATACATGACCGAATAGAGATCGGTATGTCCCGTCCGAGCCTGAGCAGAACCCTCGTAGTGTATAATGCGGGGATCGAGTGCGCGGACAGCAGCATAAGTGTGACGGAAGTTCTCTCCTCCACCCGATTCATTGCCGAGCGACCAGAAGATAATTGAAGGATGATTACGATCGCGGTACACCATGCGCACAGTACGATCTATGTATTGTGCCCGCCACGACTCGGCGTTGGTGATACCCCCTTTCTCACCATGGTCGTTCCAATTCTTATGACACTCCACGTCCGCCTCATCCATGACATAAAGACCGTAATAATCGCAGAGTGCATACATTTTGGGCTGTCGCGGATAATGACTCGTACGGAGCGTATTCACATTCGCCTGCTTCATCATCATTATATCCTGTTGCATCGTCTGCAGATCGATGGCTCGGCCGTGTAGCGGGTGCGTGTCCTGTGCATTCACTCCTTTGAAGAGCAGTCTCCGACCGTTGATATAGACCTGTTGGTCGCGTATCTCAACGTGGCGAAATCCATACTTCGTCGAGAAAGCCATCTCTTCCCGACCTCGTGCATCTCGTTGAGAGAGCACAACCGTATAGAGCACCGGTGTTTCCGTCGTCCATAGAGAGAGTCCGCGCAGATCAGTTTTTCTGAAAAGAATTTGTCGCTTTTGCTCTCCGCCAGACAAAGCCACCTGCTGCTTGCTTTCCCAGAGCTTCTTGCCCCGCGGATCTATGAGTTGGACCGTGACTGTCTTCTGTCCTGCATTTCCTTCCCGATTGTCCAACTCCACAGCCACTTCCAATTCTCCGGATGTATAATCCGTCTCGGAGTGCAATTTAGAGGTAATATAATGATCACGAATTGCGGTGCGAGGTGTGGCATAGAGATAGACATCTCGATGGAGTCCGCTCATGTGAAACATATCCTGCCCTTCCAGATATGAAGCGTCCGTCCAGCGAATTACCTGTATGCTCACGTTGTTCTCTCCCGCACGAACGGCCGGACTGATGTCGAATTCAGCATCATTATTCCCCCCTTGGGTATAACCTATATATCGACCATTCACCCATATATAGGCTCCACTATAGAGCCCATCGAAATGGAGATAGACACGCTTCTTCTCCCATCCTGCCGGAAGGGTAAAATTGCGTCGATACGCTCCTGTAGGATTCGGATCCACGGCATCGCGATATGCCTTTTGGATACGGATATTGGGGGGATTATCCTCGAATATGTGATCCACATTAATGTACAAAGGTTTGTCCCAACCCTTCATCTGCCAACAAGAAGGCACAGTGATGGTGTCCCATGCCGAGGCATCGAAAGCATCGTACACGAAGTCCGTGGAGGCTCTACGTGCATCAGGTGAGTAGCGAAACAGCCACAGTCCGTTCAAGCTCAAGAATTCTGCCCGTGTGGGAGTAAGCCAAGGCTTGTCATAGTGTTCATCAGCCTGCATCGCTGCCACAGAAGCATAGGGCATGAAGGTAGCATGCCCCTCTTCCTTATGCTCTCCGAATACCGTCTCAGCTTCCCAATAAGACCTCTTCTCAGAAGCCAAACTATCTGCTGACACGACAGATGAAACCGCTCTATACACCATAGCCACCGACTCCATACTTCCACCCCATGAAGCAAGAAAAAGGATCGGAAGCAACTGCCATACTTTCTTCATAAGCACCATTATTATCGCTAAAAACAAAGATAGGCACATTCCCCATCTTAGAAAGAATTTCCGCGGCTACAAACCGAATAACATTAAAATTACGCACCAATCTCTTTCTAAATGGTGAATCGTGGCCGCTTATACCGATTCTGCCAGGCACACTTCTTTTCGTAAAAAATACCTGTCAATACAAATTTCAACGATTGAATGTTTGACTGATCACGATACAAATAACACGCTAAACAACAGTGTTTCATGGCTATGCTTTCACATTGAACACCAATGAAAGAGAGTTCTATCGGCAAAAAAAATTTCAAAAATCAAAAAACATTTACCTTTGTGTGTATAAAGGGTGATACTCTGCGCCGGTCTGTGGCAATTTTAGAGCAGAGTCATCGATAGCCATCCCGTTTGCGAGGGAGGGGAGAGTATTGTGCCGAGACGCACAGATCTCGTCCCTCTTAGTTCTATACTCGGATTATGCCGGCGGGCATAGTGTATATGAGTCTTGTGAGATAATGTCCGCCTTAAGTCGGTCTTTATAGAACAAAGT
>NZ_QEKY01000010.1 GCF_003096695.1 Porphyromonas loveana
ATTGAAAGCTCAACGAGAAAGCAAAAGCGAGGGAACGTATAGCAACAATCGGCATTCCGACAGACAACTCAATTCCTTTGTGCGAAGTCGTGGAGAGGAGGATATTCCCCTAACAGCTCTTGCGACAGACTTCTTTGATGATTATCGTTTCCATTTGAAGAAAGAGGGCTATGCCCCTGCAACTATAAACAGGCATTTGTGTTGGTTGAGTCGGCTGATGTATCGAGCCGTCAGTCAGGGAACAATACGCTTCAATCCGTTTGAGGAGGTGAAGTATGAAGCCGTAGAGCGCAAACCTCGTTTCCTGAGCAAGGGCGATGTGGCAAGGCTCTTGGCATTCCCGTTGCAGGAGGAAGGGGCGGAACTAAGCCGAAGGATGTTTCTCTTCTCCGTCTTTACGGGTTTGGCATTTGCCGACTTGCAGAGCCTGCGAGCTTCGCAAATCGAAACGAACAGCGAGGGGAAGCGGTATATCCGTAAGGCAAGACAGAAAACGGAAGTGGAGAGTTTGATACCCTTGCATCCGATAGCGGAGCAGATACTTTCGCTTTACACCAAGGAGGAGAGCAAGGAAGATTACAAGATATTTCCCGATATGATGAGCAAAGGCAAACTACTTACCCATCTCAAAGCCGTGGGCTTGGCGTGTGGCATTCGAACTCCGCTGGGCTACCACGTCGGTCGCCACAGTTTCGGTACGCTGACTTTGGAGGCAGGTATTCCGATAGAAAGCATCGCCAAGATGATGGGACACGCCTCCATCTCCAGCACGCAAATTTATGCCCAAATCACTGACCAAAAGATTGCAATGGATATGGATAGGTTGATAAAACGACGAGATGTGTCGAATTGATATAGAAAAGAGCTTGCTTCTGTTAATAGAGCAAGCTCTTTTCTATTTGTTCTTGCATTAAATACCTGTCAGTAGATTCTTACTTATATACCCAAATTATGTACAGGCCACAACTTCTCGATTATCTTGTAATTATCCATAAGTAAAAATTTATCCCGGCCTATACTATCTTTTAATTCTTTAGGAAACTTAGCCATGTCTTCATATTTATCTAGGATGATAAACTCAATTTGATTATACTCAAATGAGAAATCATGTGGAACACGCCATTCTCTTTCATGTGTATAGTCACAAGTCTTAAAGCTCTTTTTCTCATCTATCGATTTAGGTCTATAGCTAGGCCAAAAAGGAGTTACAAAACATTTAAGATGTTCATGCCACTCTTGTTTTTCATATTGGTCAGCCCTGACATAATAAACAGGGCTGCCATTTCTCGAAAAAATAAACTGTTTCGAAAATCCGATACCATATGGCGAATACGACCTAGTATGATCTATTAAGCTTGCCCAAGGACATTCTGTAAAGCATACACAGTGGCAATTTGTCCAAGGCATAGTTGAAGCTATTATTTTTTTCTCGCTAAGTATACTAATCAGCCGATCTAAGGCACTCTTTTTAGCTCTATCTCCAATAGGATCCTTAGGATCCTGTTTCCCTACTGGCTCCTCATTTTTTGTAAAATGTACAAGAAAAGGAGAGAAGTCTGGCCTGACTTTCACTTTCTTACTCATAATGTCTATATTGCTAGCAAAAATACTCTACCTCGATGTGTCTATGTGAAGGTCTATTGGGAGAATAATTAAAATCCTTCATTGCCACTTGAACCACCTTCTTCATTTGGTTTCGGCGTAGGCTTCGAGCCTTTCTTGACTTTGGGCTCTGTCTGCTCGTAGCTCACGTCGGTAAGCATAAAATACCTACGCGAGGGAGAGAGCCGCACGATGGGCTTTTCTATATGCTTCTGCACGTTGAAAACCTCTCCCACAGGCACGACTTTACTCTTGAACGATGGACTTAATGTACCCAAATCGCCAAACTCCACGATGTCGCCGTTCGCCACAATGTCGCGGGCAATCTCGGTGGCGTAGTTCAACACGGCTTCCACTTCCTGACGATTGAATGTGGTGGACTTTGCCACGCGTTCGCAAAAACTGCGGAAATCGATACGGTGCCTGCCCGTAGGTTTGGCAACTTGTACCGTTTTTCCTGCATTTGCACCAAAATTCATTTTACGTTTTACGTTCCACAAGAACGAATTGCAAGGGTTTGTTTGCCATAATTCGATAGTGTTTCCCCCTTTGTTCCCTCTTCCGAAGTCGGAGGATTTCGCTCACGGGAGAGATTTCTTGTATTGATAATGCAAATATACTTGATTACTCGGCATCTTTTGGATGCTCTCTCGCCAATGATAATTCTCACTTGCATATCCCTAGAAGAAAAAGTGTGCAGATGTTGGCAATCCGATGAAGTCGTTTGCAGAGCCGTTCTTCTCTCTGTTCTCTTCTTTTGAGCGTTCTTTTCATCGTGAAGCACACACGGAGCGGAAAAGAAATGAAGAGCGACAAAATGATGTAAGGAACCAGTACTAGTTTTTTGGAGATCTTGTGGTGGTGCTGATTTATTCGACTGTTGATCCGGATATGGCGGAGTAGTGGAGGATTTGAAAAAGGGCTGTACCTCGGGATTAAAACTCCCAACGGCACAGCCCTACGGCCTGAGTTATAGAACATCGGTAGGTGGGGTGGCGGACTGCTCTCAGAGGCGTCCCATGGCTTTGAGAAGAGCCGTGTGCGCAAGAGCCAATTTGGCTTTGGCGGCGATGTGTTCGCCTTTGGCCTTGACGGCTATCGTCTCTGCTTCCAAGAGGGATGCGGTGGTGTCCAGTCCGGCTTGATAGCGGTTGTGACTCTGCCGAAGGAGTTGCTCTGTTTCTTCCACTGTTATACGCGTAAGCTCCACTTCGGCAGCCATTTCGTAGTAGCGATTTTCTGCTTGCTGCTGTTCCAGAACTATCTTTTCTGCTATTTCGGCTTGCTTAAGAGTGGCTATGCGCTGATCGGCTTGCGCAGCTCGTATCTTGGCACGTCCTTCTCCCCATCGAAATATGGGAAGCGATACGGATACCATGACCGAAGGGCCTCCATTGTCGAGGAGAAGTTGTTCGTTGAGTCGTATGCCGTGTGTGTAGGTGTATGCTGCTCGCAGCCCTATATGGGGGAGAAAATCGCTTCGGATGAGTTTCACTTCGGCTTGTTTCATCTCTATTTGTCGGCTTAGCAATCCGTACTCGGGACGCTCCGTGGGATCTCCTGCCGTGGCAGTTATGGTCGGTTCGATCGGGAAACTTTCTGTTGGGGTTAGGGGCTCGGTGAGTGGAGCGCCGATGACTTGGCAGAGATTCATCCTCGCCAATTTGACTCCGTTTGCCGCGCGCTGCAGTTGTAGTCTTGCCTGGCTTTGTTCTACTTTTACACGCATTAGGTCTACTTCCGTGCGCATGCCGGCATTCATGGCATTGTTCACGACTCGGTAAACTTCGTCGATCGTTCTCGAATAGGCTTCGGCCGTCGTTTGCATCTCCAGCGTCTGAACCAGTGTCCAGTAAGCCTCATCGACGGCGAGTATCACCTCATCTTCTCCGAGTAAACGGTTGAGCCGTGCCATTTCCACGCCGATTCGTGCCATGCGTTCTCCCGCTATTATCTTTCCCCCCATGTAGATCGGCTGCTCTATCGCTATGCCGGCTACATAAGAATTGTTCAGATCCAGCTCCAGCGGGATGGATGGGAGTGGTACTTGTGCGGGAATGATGGCAAGTAACGGAGCCAAAAGCTGCTGTTGCCCGGACGGTATTTGCAAGCCGGCCAACAAGGGGCCTGTTTCTATTGAGCCGAGGGAGAGCTCCTTTTTTCGTTTCGTCGTATAATAAGCGTAAGCCGAACCTGAGAGCTTGGGCAGATAGTTGGTCTTCATTGCTCGCAGTGTATGCTGTGCTTTGAACGAGGTTTCGTCAGCTATCGCTATTTGCTTATTGTGCCTGCAGGCTCGTTCACGAGCTTCGTTTAGCGACAATGCTTGTGCTTCGGCTTTCTCTCCTATGCCGGCGAGGCATAGGAGTAGGAGCATGGTACCGTTGAGTATGCGGATCATATCTATTCGTTTGAAATCGTTTTGGGTTTGTGTATGCCGTAGAATATGGCGTAAAGAAGCGGGACAAAGAGCAGGGTCACTAACGTGCCCACAAGCAATCCTCCCATGATGACGACAGCTGCCGGCCCGAATAGCTCGTCTCCCAACAAAGGAAGCATGCCGAGAATAGTCGTGAGCGAAGCCAGCATCACGGGGCGCAGACGACTCTTGGAACTTTCTATCAGGGCGATATGTGGTCGCACTCCCTGAGAAATGAGTAGTGTGATCTCATCCAAGAGTACGATGATATTCTTGATCAGCATGCCGATGAGTCCCAGTGTTGCCACGATGGCCGTGAAGCCGAAGGTCTTGCCTGAGATGAGCATGCCCCATGCCACTCCTATCGCCAGAGGAGGCAGGCACAGGATAACGATCAGCGGCTTGCGATAATCTCCGAAGAGCATGATCAGAATAGCCAGCATGAGGATGACAGCAACGGGGTAATAACGGAAGAGATATTTGGTCGATTCATGGCTGGCACTGTATTCTCCGCCCCATTCCATGCTGTAGCCTTCCGGCAATTTTATCTGCTCTACTTCCTTGGCAATGGCTGTGCGTAGAGCTTCGGCACTTTCTCCGTTGTTGGGAGAGCATTGCGCTTTCATAGAGCGTTCGCCGTTGATTCGTCTGATAATAGGCTCTTCCCAGACGAGGTCTATTCCTTCGCTTACTCCGCTCAAGGGTACGGTGCGCAGCAACATGGAGATGACATCTTGCTTGGAGATAGTACCCGTCATCAATCCTTGTATGGTCTCTTTATTGATGGCCGAGAGCGAAGGAGTGGTTCCGAATATGGCCGCTTGTTCGAGGCTTTCGATAGGCATGCCGTCTTTGTCTACAGAGCGAATGTTAATGCTTTTTCGTTCGGCGCCTTCGTAGAAAGTCCCCACCGGAATCCCGTAAGTCGTGCCCATGAGCGAAAGCCCTATGTCGCGTCGGGTCAGCCCGGCTCTCAAGGCATTGGCCTGATCGTATTGTATATGCAGAGCAGGTACTTTGGGAAACCAGTTAGAGCGGGCCATCTGTGTCTCGGGCTGCTGTTGCATGATGTTCACAACGCTGTCTGTAAGTTTGTGCAAGATGGCAGGGTCTGGTCCTTTGAAGATGACCTCGATTGGATACTCTTTGAACATCAGATTGTACCGTTTTACTCGCACTTGAGCGTCGGGATACTGTGCCGAGAGGTAGCTTTGCAGCTCATCGATGTGCTTGAGAGCCGATTTGCTGCTCTTGAAGTCCACGATCAACTCTCCGTACGAGAGAGAAGAGCCCGTAATGCTGCGCACGAGATTGTAGCGCGACGGCGTAGCCCCTATGGCTGTAGTCACGTGCGTTACTTCGGGGCGTCCCTGTAGGTAGTGTTCTATTTCGGTCAAGTCTTCGTTCACTCTCGTAGTCGTATAACCCTCGGGTAGCCGATACTCGATGTATAGTTGGTCGTAATCCATGTCCGGAAAGAAGCCTTGCGGTAGCAGTCGATAGGCAAGACCACTGGCTACAATGGTTGTTATTCCGACGGATAGGGTAGTCTTCTTGTGTCTCAATACCCATCGGATCGAAGCAGCCAACCATCGGTAGATGCGCCCGGAGTACAGATCGCTTTCCTTCACCTTTTTTTGGGGGTGCAGGGAGGCATCTGCCACGACCGGAATCATCACCAGAGCCAATACCCAGCTCAGCAGCAGAGATACGGCCAGCACGATGAACAGGTCACGCACATAGATTCCCGTTGTATCGGGTGACAGGAAGATGGGCAGGAAAGATAGTATGGCGATGAGCGTGGCTCCGAGCAGAGGCATAGCCGTCTTGCGTCCGGCTTCGGTAAGTGCTTGTCGGCGCGAGACTCCGCGTTCAAGATCTATCTGGATGCCGTCGAGGATAACGATGGCATTATCCACAAGCATACCCATAGCCAAGATGAACGATGCCAGAGATACGCGTTGGAGCGTACCATCGAATACCTGTAGTAATGCAACGGAGCCAAGCACGGTTACCAAAAGGCTCAGCCCCAGTATCAATCCTGATCGGACACCCATAAAGAATACAAGGATCAATACCACGATCACGACTGACTCGATCAGGTTTAGGATGAAGTTGTTAAGGGCATCGGATACACGTTGCGGCTGGAAGAAGACTTTGTTCAGTTCCATACCGGCAGGCAGTCGTTGTTGTTGGAGCTGCTTGAGTCGTTTCTCTACTTCTTTCCCTATCTGAGTAATGTCCGTCCCCGAGTCAGCCGAAATGGAGATGCCGATGGCTTCTTTCCCGTCGTAGCGCATGCCCGTACGAGTTGGATGTTCGTATGATTCGCTCACATGTGCGATGTCGCCGAGTCGGAGTTGGTCGCCTTCCGATCCTTGCAGTACCATATTCTCTATATCGGCGACTGTCTGATTCCGGTCGCTGATCGTCAGACGCAGACGCTGCCCTCCCGTCTCATAGTAGCCGGAATAGATCGTCTCGTTTTGTCCTTGCAGCATATTCAGCACCAAAGCCGGATGAACGCCGAGACTGGCCATTTTGTCTTCGTATAGATCTATATTGATGCACGGATGCTGCTTGCCGAATATGTTCACTTGCGAGATACCTTCTATCTTCTGTAACTCTCGGCTCAATAGTTCGGCATAACGAATGGCTTCCTCATTCGAATAATCATCGAATGTAAGTGCGTAAAACATTCCGAATACATCGCCATACCCATCCAACACAACCGATTGCATGGCGCCCTTGGGGAGCGAACTCTGTGTATCGCTGACTTTGCGTCTGAGAAGATCCCATCCTTGTTCGACCTCTTTGTTGGAAAGAAGTGTAGAGAGTGTAACCGTCAGGACAGAGACATCGTTCATAGATTCACTCGTTACTTCATTTACGACCGAAAGAGAGCGGATGCTCTTTTCCAACGGGTCAGTTACTTCCAGCTCCACCTCGTGCGATGAAGCCCCCGGATACATGGTCACAACTGTTGCCTGCTTCACCTTGATTTCCGGATCCTCCAGCTTGCTCATGTTCCAATAGGACATGATGCCGCCTACGCAAAGCACAATGATAAGGAAGTAGACCAGTTTTTTATTGTCAACGGCCCAATTGCTCAGATTGATCATAGCAATCCTCCTACATTAGTAGCTGTCTTTTCCTCAAGCAATCGCACTTTATCGCCCTCTTTGAGTGCATGCACACCGGCCACTACTATCTGCTTATCGCGACCGATGCCATGGCACACACTGTGTCCCTCCCGTAGCATTTCCACTACGATCACTTCTTGGGCATGGACGCTGCAGTTGTCCTTGCCTTCCACTATCCATACATAAGTTTTACCGTCTTTCTCCCACAGAGCCGTCGCCGGGATGATTTCACCACGATTGTCCTCATGGCAGTAACCTATGTTCACCATTGCACTCATTCCTACGGTCGGTAGTTCGCCATTTGAGTCGCGTTTGAATCTCAGACGCATGCGGTAGAGCTGATTCAGATTGGCCATCGGGTCGATGGAAATCAATTCGAGCGGGAATACCCGATCGGGAAATACGTTGACTGTACAGGTAAACGAACCGAAATGTTCGCGTTCGAGATATTCGCTTGCCGGTATGTTGATCTCTACTTCCGGAGTCCCTGCTCCGGTGATGACAAGAACGGGCATTCCTGCCCCCACCGTCTCTCCGGCTTTGAATAGCGGTTCCTGGATGTAGCCGTCGAAGGGGGCGACGAGTCTCGTGTCTGCCAAAGCATTGCGGTGTGCATTGAGTTTGGCTGTGATTTGTTGCAGACCATAGATAGCTTTGTCATAGTCGTTGTCCGAGACGCTTTTCTGCTTATGCAGTTCGATTATTCGATCTGCCTCGGCTTTGATCCTTTTATATTCTGCCTCGGTGGCTGCCAACTGGATTTCATAGTCTCTTGCTTCGAGAGAAGCGAGGAGCTCTCCTTTGCGTACGGCTTTGCCCGGATGGGCATGGATCTTTGCGATTGGTCCCGCGATACGAAAAGCCAGCTTAGCCTCTTCAGCTGCTACGACTTTGCCGGGGAAAGGCGTTGTCCGCTCCGTGGTATAGTCCTTTGTTATTATGGTCTTGACGGTGCGCGCCTCTTCATGTCGTTTGTTTTCTCCCCCACAACTGACCAAAATAAAGGCCAGACATAGGGCTGATACTATCCTTTTGTTCATTTCTTTGATTTATTAGCATGACAAAAGTAGTTGCACCAACGCACAGGAATGTAACGCTTTTGAATCAGAAAATGTACAAAATCGGAAACAACTTTATTCTCAGATTCCCTCTTCTCATTGTTCCTATTTTCTGGTTTTACAGCTTTGTGTCAGTGGTTGTCTGATATATCGATACAAAGAGCTTTGCCCGAGATGATTTCGAAGCTAAAATGTTAGAATGAACGTGAAATTGATCTACGCTCAGGAAAATTCATCTCTCTAACGGCTAATCGGCCTGTCTGCATTCGTCGAATACTTATAATTATCTTGTTTTCAGTCTATTACAGCTTGTAGCAAGTACAAAAGCAAATGATATAGTAGTCATTACAGACTGTAATAGTATCAAAAACAAATGCTTTTGACGTCATTATAGTCTATAACGTACTTAAAAGCAAACAACATAATAGACATTACAGCATACAATGCAGTTAAAAACAAATGATATAGTAGCGTTATAGCATGTAACGCACGCAAAAGCAAATGATTTAGTGGCCATTATAGTATATAATGCACACAAAAGCAAATGATATACTATGCATTATAGCATATCATGCATTCAAAAGCAGTGTGATTAGGGTCGTCGTACGTGAACGACACCTTAAAAAACTGTTTTTGGGACTATCCGGACGTTGATGATGATCCCAAAAACAGAAATTCTATAGAAGTGTATGGCAATACAAGCTTGATTTGCAGCTTTTCTCACCAATGTTTGATCTACTTCCTTAGATCGAACATATGCTGAGTGAGAACCTCAAAAGGAGGTGTTTTTCATTTGGTTGTATATTTGCCAACATGGAAATGATCCCTTGCGACAAGCTACATAATGTCGTATGTGCTAAATGGAGCCTTATAAATTGGCGCCGAGCCAGTAGCCGATGAGGCGGGGTGCTTCAGGAGGCAAAAGCTGATCGGGTGGTAGCTCCCTGAAATATCGATCAGTGACGGAAGGCTGAGACGACTCCATTTCGCCGCGCTTCTGCGCATTGGAGAGGAGGATCTTTTTATTCTGTCGGAGCCACTGCAGTTGTTCGGAAGTAAAACCGAACAACCATTCCTCCGTAGCATCGGGGAAAACGGCACGCATCAGGCGGAAGATATCGCCCCAGTATTCGAGTTGAAAACGGAGTGTGAGCACTGTCTCTCGGGGCAAAGGACGCTCGGAGCAGATCCAGCCGAGCAATGCATCGCGAACAACGTACTCGGGCGACATCGTCTGTCGCTCATAATCACTGAAGAACTGTACGTATATGGGATAGTCGGGACGGATGTATTTGTCGATAGCCACCGATACCAGATCGGGTAGAGCGACTACACTTTGTTGCAGGCCGCTCACATGAAATCCCACGTACTGCGGTACAGCCATTGTGGGTTCCAACTGTTGCAGACGGTCGAAAGCTGCGATGATGCTCCTTGCTATCGAATCGGCCACGCCTCGTGAGTAAGCAGTCTCTGTATCGGCATAGAGCCGTAGCAGTTGCGGATGGCGATACATACGCAAGAGTACCTCGGCAGCATGCTCTTCCTGTGCATTGGGATCGAGGACGCGATAGGCCAACCAATCGGCATTGGCCGGGTCTTCACGTACAAGGCGGGCTATTTCTGCCTGAGGATTGGATGCAGTAGCAGCAGCATAGTAGAGGCTGTCCAGGCGAAGCACCTTTTTTGCCTGCTGTATCTTCTGAGCGTTGAGCCATGTCGCCATCGTGAAGAGTAGGGCGAAAGATAGGAGACAGCGCCTCCCCATGTTATTGATTGCTTTCATAATCATCTGTCTGAGGTTACTAAAGTAGCGCGCTTTTTTCAGATTCCAATAAATATTGTTTACATTTGACCTTGTAACGTCATATAATCGTTAGTAGTCGATAGCGTTACCCATCATGGGACTACTGACATAACAAATAAAAGTATTTATGAAGAAATTTATTCAGGACTTCAAAGCGTTTGCACTCAAGGGCAACGTAGTGGACATGGCAGTCGGTGTGATCATCGGTGGTGCCTTTGGCAAGATTGTTTCCTCTTTGGTAAACGACATTATCATGCCTCCTATCAGTATGCTGACAGGTGGTGTGAACTTCGCCGACCTCAAGGTGGTGCTCAGCGATGCAGTGATGGAAGGCGGCGAGATCGTAAAGCCGGAAGTGGCTTGGAACTATGGTAATTTCATCCAAACAACTATTGACTTCCTCATTCTCGCGTTCGTGATCTTCCTCATGATCAAAGCCATCATGGCTGCAAAGAAGAAAGAAGAGGAAGTTCCTGCCGAGCCTGCTCCGACGCCGGAGGATATCCAGTTGCTCACAGAAATCCGCGATCTGCTCAAGAAGCAATAAGCACGCACTTCTCCATCACCTGCACGGAGCAGCTATGTTCCTGCAGAGACGGTGGAGCAGAGAATCTCACAGCCGCCGTCCTGTGCTTCGCGCCGAGGGATAATACTATCCGCCTTGCCGAAGAATGGGGCGGCAGTCTCTATTACAACCACCAAGCTAAACGACCATCAGTCTTTAATCTGAGGAGATATGGTAGGACGCAGCAGTAGAAAACAGCATTATGACCAAACCGGCCCGAGCAAACGACGCATGATCACAGGTGCGATCGTCCTCGTTGTCATCTGCATTCAGCTTATCAGACTATGCACTAACGAGAGGTCGCAGGATATGGCCAAGAAGCAACATGATAATTCCTATTGGCTCAATTACGACCCCTCTCGTCCTGCAACGGACATTGCCAACTACGACTATGACAATCGCCTTATCATCTATCGTGACACGCTGCGACATGCCGGAGACCTCGATTCTCTTCATTGGTTGCCTGCCGCTAACGATGAAAAAGCTGAAGACGACGATCGCGAACCGCTGAACGATTACGAAGACTATTTCGGCGAACTATACGACTATTATCACGATTGAGGACGATTCTTCTTTGGTGAGGACAACATTAAACCTGTCAGACTCGTTACACCCTATATATAATAGAGCAAACTATCAAGCAAACATGAAACCCTATACTGTCCTTTGGGCGGATGATGAGATCGATCTGCTCAAGCCCCACATCCTTTTTCTCGAACAAAAAGGTTATCAAGTAACCCCTGTGCTGAGTGGTAACGATGCTATCGATGCGATACAGAGTGCCGACTATGATATCGTCTTTCTCGATGAGAATATGCCTGGTATCAGCGGGCTGGATGCGCTGCAAAGGATCAAAGAACTCAAACCCTTCGTTCCCGTGGTTATGGTGACCAAGAGTGAGGAGGAACACATCATGACTCAGGCGATCGGTGGGAAGATTGCTGACTATCTGATCAAACCGGTGAATCCGCATCAGCTCCTTCTCTCACTCAAAAAGAATCTGCAACAAAGCAGTATTATCAGCGAAACGACCAATACGAACTACCGGCAGGAATTCTCGCAATTGGGTGCCCAAATGAGCGGCCGACTCTCTTTCGATGAATGGAAAGAACTATACCGTCGTATCGTATTCTGGGAGATCGAGTTGGAGCAGGCCGACAAGCAGATGAGCGATCTGCTGGAGATGCAGAAACAAGAAGCCAATCGACTCTTTGCCCGCTTCGTCATGCAGAACTACAAGGACTGGATAGCCAAACCGGAAACGCGTCCGACGATGAGCCCCGATCTCTTCAAAGAGAAAGTCTTTCCCTTATTGGACAAGGATGAGAAGGTTTTCTTCATCTTGATCGATAATTTCCGTTTGGATCAGTGGGAAAGCGTGAAGTCGATGCTCAGCGATTTTTACACCTTCGATGAGGATCTTTATCTTTCCATCCTGCCTACCGCCACACAGTATGCGCGCAATTCGATCTTCTCAGGGCTAATGCCGCTACAGATCGAGAAGATGTTTCCCGACCTGTGGGTGGACGAGGAGAGCGAGGAGGGGAAGAACCTGAACGAAGAGCCGATGATCCGCACGCTGATAGAGCGCTACCGCAAGTCCTATAGCTTCTCTTACAACAAAGTGTACGAAACCAAGTATGGCGAACGCATGCTTGCTCAGATCAAGTCGCTCTCACAGAACCAGCTGAACGTAATCGTACTCAACTTTGTGGATATGCTTTCGCATGCTCGTACGGATAGTAAGATGATACGTGAATTGGCTTCAAACGAAGCTGCTTACCGCTCGCTGACGAAGAGTTGGTTCAAGCACTCAATCACTTACAACCTTTTCCAAAGCATCGCAAAGATGGGATACAAGGTGGTGCTGACGACAGACCACGGTACCATCCAGGTGAAGAACCCCGTCAAAGTGGTAGGAGACAGAAATACAAATACCAACCTCCGCTACAAGGTGGGCAAGAATTTGGACTACAATGCCAAGGAGGTATTCGAGATCAACAACCCCAAGAGCGTAGGGCTTCCGCACAACAACTTGTCGGATAAATTTATCTTCACCAAGGAGGATGATTTCTTCGCTTATCCCAATAACTACAATCACTACGTGCAGTACTATCGCAATACTTTCCAGCACGGAGGCATATCGCTCGAAGAAATGCTCGTGCCGGTGATAACCATGCAACCTAAATAGACAACCCTCCATATTATGAATACAATCATCATCGATGGCACTTCCGACCTCGAACGTGCAGCGCATGACTTCATCGCCCAGATGGAAGATCATACGGTCTTTGCCTTTCATGCCCCCATGGGAACGGGCAAGACGACATTCATCAAGGCCGTATGCGAGGAGTTGGGCGTAGCGGATGTAATCAATAGTCCCACCTTCTCCATTATCAACGAGTACCGATCGGACCAAACGGGCGAACTCATCTATCACTTCGATTGCTATCGCCTTAATAAGATAGAGGATGCGCTCAATCTTGGTGTAGAGGACTACTTCGAGAGCGGAAGTCTGTGCTTCATCGAGTGGCCGGAGCTGTTGGCTCCCATTCTGCCAAGCGATACGGTCATGGTTCATATCGAAGAAATGGAGGACGGCAAGCGCCGCCTTACTTTCTGATCCATTGGTTAAACATCTGCCTCATGCCGTCCATCCTGCAAAACTTCTACCTCATCTTGTTCATCCTGATCGGATTGGTAGCGCTGCTCACGGCCCTGCTTTGCCCCGATTGGTTGCTCAGCAGCCGCGGTGCACAGATGTGGGTGCGCGCTTTCGGTCGGCAAGGAGCGCGTTGGTTTTACATGGTCGTGGGGGTAGCTTTGCTCGTAGTGGCTACGATCGGCCTGTGTAGGCTGTAGTGTGATGTAAGGCCTTTTCGGCGCGAAAGCCCTACATTTGTATGCGTAATTCCGTCTGTCACGACGGGCTCATCATATTCAACACAATAAATACCCCGCAATGGATAATAAAAGACTAAGCAAAATAGAACGACTGATTCAGAAGGAACTCGGAGAGATATTCCTCCGCGATGCCAAGTCCTTACCCGGATTGCTGATTTCGGTCACAAATGTGCGCGTCAGCCCCGACTTGGGCATCGCTCGCGTGCATCTGAGTATATTCCCCTCCGACAAGGGAACCGAGATACTCGAAAGCATCAAGCATAACACCAAGACCATCCGCTACGACCTGGGGCAGCAAGTGCGCACCCAACTGCGCAAGATTCCCGAGCTGTCGTTCTTTCTGGATGATTCGCTCGACTATTTGGAGAATATCGACCGTCTGCTCAAGCAATAAACAGGCTCCCCTCAGCGCGTCTCTGTGAACTTCCCATTCTTCATAGCTCGTCGCTATCTGTTCTCGCGCAAGCGATTCAGCGCTGTCAATGTCGTTTCGCTTGTTTCGGCAGTGGCTATCTGTGTCGTCTCTTCCGCCTTGGTGTGCATCCTCTCTATCTTCAACGGATATGAGAGCCTGATCATGAAGCACTCGGCCGTGACGGATCCCCCGCTATTGATTCGTACAGCGGATCACTCGATGTTGCATGCTGATGACGCTACACTGCTTTCCGCTCTGCAGACGGCAGGCATCAGCTCCTATAGCTTCACCCTCAAGGGAGAAGGTCTCGTTCGTACCTCTCTCCGACAGCAGGCCGTCGCACTCCTTGGTGTGGATGATCGCTATGTCGGCACGGTCAACATCGATTCTATCGCCTTTGCCGGCACCTTTTCCATCGAAGGCTTGTCAGGTATGGCTGCACTCAACGTAGGGGCGGCCACTGCTGCAGAGATGCAGCTCGGAGTCGGTTTTGTGGATCCTGTGGAGATTATTGTACCTCGGCGTGTCGGTCTTATCAATCCGCTTGTTCCTGCCGGAGCTTTCAAGTCGATGGAGGGAAAAGTTGCCTCGGTCATAGCCTCCGGCATGGAACCGACGGATCATACCATCATCCTATCTCTCGACAGCCTGCGTCGTCTCCTTGATTATACAGAGCAGGAAGCAGAGGCAGTAGCCATCCGACTACAAGCCGATGGTGAACCGGAGCAAGTTGCAGCTACACTTAGGTCTGTTTTGGGCGAGGGCTATCAAGTACTTGATTTGGCAGGACAGCACCCCGAAGTCTCCCAACTCGTCTCGATGGAGAAATGGATGAGTTACTTCATCCTGCTGTTCATTCTCGTCCTCGCCGCTTTCAATATCGTCAGCAGTCTCTCCATGCTCTTGATAGAGAAGAAGGAGGACATCGCCACGCTTCACTCCCTTGGTGCATCGCGCCAGGTCATTGCCCGTATCTTTAGGATGGAAGGTATGCTTGTCTCTCTTATTGGAGCCGTTGTCGGCATCGTCATCGGCATCGCACTTTGTCTTGCGCAGCAAACTTACGGCCTCGTTACATTACAGATAGGACTCTCTTCTGTACCTTATCCCATTCGGATCGATGCCTTAGACCTCGCACTCATCTTCCTCACGATATTTGCGCTCAGCTATGCCGCAGCCTACTATCCCGTCCACTATTTCATCAATCGCAGGCTGAAGCAGAACTAAGTTGGTATATCTTACCGTGTAAAAAGAAATCAAGCTATGTTAGGTGCGATTATTGGAGACATTGTCGGCTCTCGGTTCGAGTTCGACAATACAACGAGAACAGATTTTGAGTTTTTCGCCCCCGAATGCTCGTACACCGACGACACTATTTGTACAGTGGCTATTGCCGATGCCATCCTTAGGGGAACGGACTTCGGCTCCACGCTGCACCGTTGGTGTCGCAAGTATCCATATCCTATGGGTGGTTATGGAGGCTCCTTTGCTCGCTGGGTACATAGCAACGAACCACAGCCCTACAGTAGTTTTGGCAATGGTTCTGCCATGCGTGTATCGCCTTGTGGATGGCTACCTACAAGGGAGGAGGCTCTTGCAGCCGCGCGTGCTGCTTCCGAATGTACCCACAATCATCCGGAAGGGATCAAAGGTGCTGTCTGTATCGCTGACTGTATATATGCAGCTGCACATGGAGCAGACAAAGCCGCGATCCGACATCTTGCCATTAGCGAATACGACTATGAAAAATCAGTAGAAAGCTGTGACTACATCCGCAAGACCAATAGTTTCAACGAAACCTGCCAAGTCACCGTGCCGCAAGCTATCGCTTGTTTCCTCGAAAGTGCCGATTTTGAAAGTGCCATTCGCCTATCGGTATCAATCGGTGGAGACAGCGACACCATAGCCGCTATAGCCGGTAGTCTTGCCGAAGCCTATTATGGTATTCCCGCAAATATCGAAGAGATAGCAATGACCTTCCTTCCGCAGGAAATCATTGACGTTCTCAACACTTTCCGACAGCAGTTTTCGGTGCAGCTTCTGCATTAGCCAAGAGAAGCTTCCGGCAATAACGGAAAAGCGAAGCCGGATCGGCTTTTTCCGCCTTTCCGCCTGCGGAACTGTAGCGGTGTCATGCCTTCGTGTTGCTTGAAAAAGCGAATAAAATAGGAGGGTGTGCTGAAGTTATATTCCTCCGATAGCTCCAATATACTATGGTCTGTTGTGATCAGTGAAAGCGCAATGTGCATGGCCACGTAGTCGCTTATACATTCACTTGCCGAGTGCTCCGTCAGTTCGCGGCAGATGAGATTGAGGTAGCGTGCCGAGATGCAGAGTTTATCGGCATAGAACTCCACGCTTCTCTCCGTTTTGTAATGTTGACGCAGTGAAGCCATGAATGCTTCGAAATGCTCGTGCCGACGCCCGCCCGACTGCTGCATGTTCTTGCCCGCCTCCTCGTACATACCCAGCAGCTCGAAGAGAAAAGCAGCGAGCAGATGCTTGCGTATATCCGTACCATAGACCTGCGCTTCCCGATCTTGAAGACGCAGACAGAGATGGTAGAAGCTATCCATATAGGCCAATTCGTCGTCCTTGAGGCTGATGATGGGATGATGCTCGAAGAAGATCTTCGGCTGAACATTATACCGCACGGCGTGGTAGATGAATCCTGCATGCGTGGCAATGGCAAAGCCGGCAAAGTCCGAGCTGCGTCCCAGTATATAGAGCATGCTGTCGGGCAGCAGGACGCACATCGTACCTGTGGTGAGCTGGTGCACGGTGGAGCCGATCATCACAGTAGCCGATCCTGCTGTACACACGCCTACTCCCGCATGATGTATATAAAGCGGATTTTGTGTGCATCCGTCAACGAACCACGGACTATTATTGAGCGGGGTGACAAAAAAGAAAAACTCTTCGCCCAAATCATCAAAAGGCAGCTGCGTACGATCGTTTCCTGTCATTTCATCTTCGTTATTCTACACACAAATATACGATTCGTTGGGAGATAGAGACGGAATGAGACTACGCTCTCCTTCCATGTGGGGCGACCGTGACGTGCCTATTCTGGAAACTGTTCGATGGGAGAGAAGCACATTTGATGCCTTCGCTAAGATGAAAAAATGATTTTTTTGCCGAAATAATGTGTTGTTTGACATAAAGTACTATATTTGTACTGTGTTTTTCATGGTATTAGATTTTAAGGTTAATTGAAGAGCGAGCCGTCGGGAGATGTCTCGCTCTGTTTTTTTGCCAGATGAACAATAGCCATTGAATGAGTGAATACGAGTGGATCTCAATAGGTGCAGCATGTTATACGAATGAGCATCGCTCATCTCCACTGACACATATACATCCTCAATGAAGTTAAAGCAAAAATAAAGGGGAGCAACAGCCCCCCTTTCATTTGTGTGTTTATGCCTTTGTTTGATTACAGCCCTATTATAGGTTTAGCGATGTCGATTCGTAAACTAAGCGATGGCATAAAAAGCTCTTGCATTTTCTTTATGTTTCTCTCTTTCGGGAGTCCCTTCCTTGCTCATCCAGTACCAAGTCGTAGTCCGCTGTTTGATGATTATTTGTCTGCATATTAAGAGCTTGGTTCCCCAATCTTGAGCTTGGTCGTTTAGTGGGCTGAGATGGCAGTCAGGAGGCGGGCGAAGATGGCGCCCATCTTTTCTGAAGCCGCATTGGCTGCTATGATGACGTCTTGTTCGTTATTGACGAAATCATCGGCAAAGTGATAGCCTTCGTTGGTTATGACCGACATCCCGAATACTCGGATGCCCGTGTGGCGGGCTACGATTACTTCGGGCACCGTGCTCATGCCGATGGCATCGCCGCCCACCTGTCTCCAGAAACGGTATTCTGCGGGAGTCTCATAGGAAGGACCGGTAAGACCTACGTACACACCTTCTTTGACGGGGATGTCCAGCTCTCTCGCGATGGCTTTGGCCTCGGCGATGAAGTCGCGGTCATAGGCGCGCGTCATATCGGGGAAGCGCAGCCCGAACATATCCATATTGGGACCGATTAGCGGATTGGGCAGGTTGTTGATGTGGTCGCATATGATCATCAGATCACCCACTTTGAACGAAGTATTGATCCCGCCTGCTGCATTGGATACGAAGAGATTTTCGATACCCAATAGCTTCATGACGCGAATAGGGAATGTCACCTGATCCATCGGATAACCCTCGTAGTAATGGAAACGCCCTTGCATAGCCACGACAGGCACACCGTTGAGCTTCCCGCCGATGATGTTGCCTTTGTGTCCTACAGCTGTGGCGTGGGCAAAGTGAGGAATCTCGCTATATGGGATGACCGTCTTGTCTTCGAGTTTGTCCGCTAAGTCTCCCAGACCGCTTCCGAGTATGATGGCCGTTTTGGCATCGCCGGGCAGACGAGAGGCCAGGAAAGAAGCTGCCTCGTGATAATGTCGTTCTTGGAGTTTCAAATATCGCATACTTGTTGTCTTTAGTGAATCGCTTTTTTGTCCATCAGTTTGTATGCCACTTCAGCGGCGCGCGCCAGGATCGCTTCCTCGCCGGGCACTTTGCGTCCGCGCATGAGGATTTTGCCATCTATGATAGTTGTATCTACGGCGCTGCCGTTGGCAGAGTAAACCAGATTGGAGATAAAATTGTGGCAGGGAGTCATCTCGGGCAGATCCAAGCGCACGAGGCAAAGATCGGCCTTGCATCCGGGGGCAATGGCTCCTGCATCGGTACGCATGATGCGTGCGCCCTCTTCCGTGGCGCTGTGGAAGATGTCGGCAGCCCTGACCGCCGTAGCGTCCGAGCGCCATGCTTTGCCGAGAAAGGTAGCGAGTTTCATGGCCGTGACCATATCGAGGTTGTTCGACGAAGAGCAACCGTCCGTACCCAACCCCACCGAGATACCACGCTTGCGCATCTCGTCGTACCCGAAGCGGTAGCCGGATGCCAACTTCATATTGGACGCGGGGTTGTGAGCCACTTGGCAGTCGTGGGCGGCCAGCAGATCCATTTCTTCCTCGTCCAACCAGATGCTGTGTGCCAAGACCAGTCGTGGCGAGAGTACGCCCAGCCGATGCAGATATCGGACGGGTGTAGTCCCGTGTTGGCGGATGCACTCCTGTACCTCTCCTTCCGTTTCGGACAGATGCAGGTGTATGAGTATGTCTCTCTCTTCGGCAAAGCGGTGACAAAACTGTAATTGCTCTCCGCTTACCGTGTAGATGGCGTGTGGCCCTAATGAGAATTGAATCCTGTCGCTATAGGAACGGAAGATCTCGTACAGGCTGTAGGCTCGTTCTCGATCAAGCCGTGCCCGCTCCGCATCTCCTCTGTCGAAAAGTGTATGGGCAAGTACGGCACGCACCCCCATCTCTTCCACGGCACGAGCCGTAGCTGTCGGGAAGGAATACATGTCGAGGAAGGCAGTCGTACCGCTCTTGATCATCTCCAGACAGGCCAGTTTGGAACCCCAGTACACATCCTCCTCAGTCATCTGTGCCTCCACCGGCCAGATCCAGTTCTCCAGCCAATCCATCAGCCGCAAGTCGTCACCATAGCCACGGAAAATGGTCATGGCCGAATGCGTGTGACAGTTGTGGAAGCCCGGAATGGCTGCCATCGAAGAAGCGTCTATCTCCTCGGCATCGGGTGAAGGCAGAATTGTAGGGGCAACCTGCGTGATGCGGTTGCCCTCTATCTTAATATCTTGACGGACACCGTCGAGCAGTGCCTGTTTGATCAGTATCTCCAAGTGCTACTATATTATATAGTGTCGTTCGTTTACTTATAGATGCGGTAGAACTCTGCCACTGATTCGATCCCCTTGCGGAAGATATCGAGCGGCAGATTCTCGTTTGGCGAATGGATGGCGTTGCTTTCCAGACCGAAGCCCATCAGCACCGTCTTCAGCCCCAATACCTTCTCGAAGGTTGCGATGATGGGGATGCTGCCGCCACGACGTACTGCCAGTGGACGTTTGCCGAAAGCAATGGCGCAAGCCTCTTCGGCCGCTTTGTAAGCGGGTAGGTCGATGGGGCAGAGATAAGCCTCGCCGCCGTGCAGGGGTGTTACTTTCACCTTGATATGTTTGGGTGCAACGGATGCGATATAATCGACGAACATTTGTGAGATTTTGGCATGGTCTTGACTGGCCACAAGGCGTGTCGATACCTTGGCGTAGGCCTTCGAAGGCAATACCGTCTTGGCTCCTTCGCCTGTGTAGCCACCCCAGATACCGCATACGTCGAAAGACGGACGGCAGCTATTGCGCTCCAGTGTGCTGTAGCCAGCTTCGCCGAATACGGCGTCGATGTCGAGCGCTTGGCGATACTTCTCTTCCGAGAATGGCACCTGTGCGATCATGGCTCTCTCCTCGTCGCTCAGCGGCACTACATCATCGTAGAAATGGGGTATGGTGATGCGTCCGTTCTCGTCCACGACACCGGCGATGAGTTTGCAAAGCTCGTTGATCGGATTGGCCACGGCACCGCCGAAGTGACCCGAGTGCAGATCGCGGTTGGGACCGGTCACCTCCACTTCCCAATAAGCCAGACCGCGAAGACCGGTCGTCAGCGAAGGCGTCTCAGCGCTTACCATGCTGGTGTCCGAAACGAGGATAACGTCTGCTGCCAGCATCTCTTTATGCGCTTCGCAGAATGCTTCCAAGTTGGTCGAGCCTATCTCTTCTTCTCCTTCAAAGAGGAATTTCACATTGCATTGTACAAGACCCAGTGCCATGGCCGTTTCGAAGCCCTTCACCTGGATCATACCCTGACCCTTGTCGTCGTCGGCTCCGCGTGCCCAGATATGGCCGTCGCGTATTACCGGTTCGAAGGGATCGCTCTTCCACAGCTCCAATGGCTCGGGCGGCATCACATCGTAGTGTGCATAGACGAGGATGGTTTTGGTTTTGGGGTCTATGATGCGCTCGGCGTATACGACAGGATTGCCCGGCGTCTGGAACACTTCGGCTTTCTGTGCACCCACCTGTAGCAGATGGTCGCGCCAGTGCTCGGCGCATCGCTGCATATCGGGTTTGTGTTCGCTTTTGGCACTCACTGACGGGATGCGGATGAGAGCAAAAAGATCTTCCAAGAAGCGCTCTTCATTCCGGCTGATATATTCTCTGATATTCATGATTATTATGGGAATTTCGTTCTCGCCCAAAGATAGGAACTTTTCATTTACTTTTGCATAAACTATTTAATAGTTGGCATTTGTCGCTATGCGTATCAATATTTTTAATAGGCTCTCATAGCCGCCACTTCATCCGCGCGTTATCATTATGGATGCAATCGCACATTGGCTTCACGAAGTCTTTCTGGAGCCTTCCGTCACCCAAACCATCATCATCCTCAGCTTCGTCTCTGCCGTCGGTTTGCTCCTTGGCAAGGTTCGCATCGGCAGCATCTCGCTGGGCATTACTTTCGTCTTCTTCGTCGGCATTTTGGCATCTCACTTCGGCATCGAGACCGATCCTGTCATGCTCTCTTTCGCGCAGAATTTCGGCCTCGTCGTCTTTGTCTATGCCTTGGGTTTGCAGGTGGGGCCGGCTTTCTTCCCCTCACTCAAAAAGGGAGGCATCGCTCAGAACCTGATCTCGCTGGGCATGGTGGCCATCACCTTTCTTCTGTGCATCATACTGTACTTTGTCCTCGGCATCTCTATGCCCAATCTGATGGGTATTGTTGCCGGTGCCACCACCAATACGCCTGCTCTCGGTGCAGCTCAGACTACCCTCCAGCAGATTGATCCCTCCGCTGCCAACGAAATGACCCAAATGGCACTCGCCTGTGCTGTCACTTATCCGATGGGGGTCGTGGGCGTCATTATCGCTTTGGCCATGCTCAAGGTGTTCATGCACAAGAAAGAAGAGCAGGAGGAGAAGGAAGCACCCAAGACATTCTTCTCCGAGTACGAAGTGTGCAATCCGGCATTGGACGGTAAGACAGTGCGCGATGTGGCACATCTGATCCAACGCCCCTTCATCATCACCCGCGTGTGGCATCGGGGCACGGTGGAGATACCCACTTCGGATATGATCCTCCACTTGGGTGACCACGTATTGGCGGTCTCCGGCGAGGAGGACACCACCCAGCTGGAGATTCTCTTCGGCAAGAGAGAGGAGAAGGATTGGAACCGTCCCGATATCGATTGGAACAGCGTGGACAAACAGCTCGTCTCTCGCCGCCTCGTAATCACCCGATCCAAACTGAACGGTGTACGTCTGGGTAACCTCAAGATTCGCAACCTCTATGGTGTCAATATCAGCCGAGTAGATCGTGCCGGTGTGGAGCTACTGCCCGATAGAGATCTGCACTTGCAGCTGGGAGACCGACTGACGGTCGTAGGCGAAGGCAATGCTGTGGAACGCGTGGCTGAGATATTGGGCGACGAAGTGAAGCAGCTCGACAATCCGCATCTGACGACGCTCTTCGGAGGCCTCTTCCTCGGTTGCATCTTCGGACTTATTCCTTTCTATCTCCCGGGGGTGAGTATGCCCATCAAGCTCGGTCTGGCCGGTGGCCCTATTATCGTCGGCATTCTGATGGGTGCCTTCGGCCCCCGTTTCCATCTCACCACATACGTAACCAATAGTGCCAACCTCTTCTTGCGTCAGCTCGGCATCATTCTCTATCTTGGCGGACTGGGCTTGGCGAGCGGAGCCAATTTTTTCGATACCATTATCCACGGAGACGGATTCCTGTGGGTCGGGGTAGGCTTCTTGATTACCATGCTGCCTACGTTGCTCATCGGTTGGATTTCGATCAAGGTGCTGCGCAATCGGTACGATGGTACAGCGGGTATGATATGCGGCAGCACTGCCAATCCTATGGCGCTCGACTACGTCAATGGTCAGGTCAAAGGTGACGGCGCTTCGGTCGTCTATGCCACCGTCTATCCGTTGGCCATGTTTGTGCGCATCATCATGGCACAGATCATGATTCTTGTTTTTAGGTAGCCGTCGTAGAAGGAGAGGGGCATTACCTGTTGGAATGATCAGAGTTATTCGAGTCATTGGACCTCTCTTCTTCAATTCGATAATTCAGATAACTCCGATTCCTCCGAAGATTTCGATCATCTCAACACTATAAAGAGGAGGGTGTGTCAATATGAAAATCTTGATGCAGTCTCAGGGGGTGTGTTAGAAAGGGTGAAATGCAAGGCACTGAGAGTGAGGGTGATGGGAGTATACTCGAGTATATGACCGAACCCGAATCTCGAAAGCAACGCTGCAGTTCGCTTTATGACACAACCTCTCGTTATTGGATTGAGAATAATTGTTTTGCCCATTATGTAGTACTGGCTTATATTTGTGCGGTATTAGAAAGAATCACATTACGATCAATCATATCAGATACTTATGAAGTACGGATTTATGAAGGTCGCTGCTGCTGTTCCTTTTGTGAAAGTGGCCGACTGCGACTATAATATCGAGCGAATAGACCGCATGGTGCACGAAGCGGATGCCAAGGGAGTGGAGATTATGACCTTCCCCGAGCTTAGCATTACGGGGTATTCGTGCGGGGACTTGTTCTATCAACCATTCTTGCAAGAGAAAGCCAAGGATGCACTTTGCAAACTTGTAGAGCTGACAGCCAACACGAGCGTGATGGTCATTGTGGGGATGCCCTTGCGTGTGGAGGACAAGCTCTTCAACTCGGCAGTGGTCTTCCAGCAGGGTAACATCCTCGGAGCCATCCCCAAGACCTATCTGCCCAACTATCGGGAGTTTCAGGAAGCGCGTTGGTTCTCGCCGGCGCATACGCTCCAATACTCTACCATCAGCATTGGTGCGCATAGCGTACCCATCGGTCGCAACCTCATCTTCAAGTGCGGCACGGTGGGTGTGGGTATCGAGATATGCGAGGATATGTGGACGCCTTTCACGCCGGGTACACGTCTCTGTCTCTATGGTGCCGAGGTGATATTCAACCTCTCTTCCAGCAATGAAAATGCGGGCAAGCACTCCTATTTGCGTTCGCTCATCAGCGGACTCTCGTCTCAAGGAATCTGTGCCTACGTCTATGCAAGCAGTGGCTATGGCGAAAGCTCTACCGATATTGTCTTCACAGGTAAGGCTTTCATCGCCGAAGCCGGTGAGATCGTGGAGGAAATGAACCGTTTCGAGCATCGCGAGCGCATGATCATCAGTGATATCGATGTGTCGCGCTTGCAGACCGAGCGCCTTATCAATAGTAGTTTCAAAGCAGCGGTGACCTTCCACACCCACGACGAGAAGTTCAATCAGTTGCCTTTCAAACTTCGCAGTCGTCAGGAGTCCTTGCCGATGACGCGCCGCGTGGATCGCAATCCTTTCATGCCGGAGAATACCGACCATAAGGAGCGTTCGCGCGAGATGATCAATATACAGGTTTGCGGCCTGATGCAGCGCCTCATCCACATGAAGGCCGAGAAGGCCGTTATCGGTATTTCGGGCGGATTGGATTCTGCTCTTGCCTTCATCGTCTGTGCCGAGGCCTTCGACCGTCTGGGTCTTCCCCGCGAGAATATCATTGCCGTGACGATGCCCGGTTTTGGTACTTCGGATCGTACTTACCGCAATGCCCACAGCCTCATCAAGTCCGTCGGTGCCACCCTCAAGGAGATCGACATCACAGATGCCTGTCTGCATCACTTCGAAGCCATCGGGCACGACCCCTCGGTTCATGATATTACCTACGAAAATACGCAGGCCCGTGAACGCACGCAGTTGCTGATGGATCTGGCCAATATGCACAATGCGCCCGTGATCGGTACGGGTGATCTCTCTGAATTGGCTCTCGGATGGGTCACTTTCAATGGTGATCATATGTCCATGTATGCCGTTAATGCCGGCATCGCCAAGACGACGGTGAAGATACTGGTGGAATATGTGGCGCATAGCGGTTGGTTGGACAGCGAGGCTTCTTCTACATTGCTGGACATTGTGCGCACACCCATCAGTCCGGAGCTTAAACCCGTGGACAACGAAGGTGCCATCAGCCAAAAGACGGAGGACGTAGTGGGACCGTACGAGCTGCACGACTTCTTCATTTATCATTTCCTCTACAACGAGTACAAGCCGTCCAAAATCTACTACTTGGCTGGGGTCGCTTTCGAGGGAGTCTATACCAAAGCGGAGATCAAGAAATGGATGTTAGTCTTCTTCCGCCGCTTCTTCTCTCAGCAGTATAAGCGCAACTGTATGCCCGACGGACCTAAGGTGAGCTGCGTGACGCTCTCGCCCCGCGGTGCATGGCGTATGGCCAGCGATGCCAATAGTGCTTTGTGGCTGGATGAGATAGAGAAGTTCGAGACAGAGTGATACACTCCTAAGCGGAGAAAAACTGTTCACATAGGTGCGCCAAGAGGGGATGAATGAGCCTATCTTGGCGCACTTTTCCGTTCGAGAAATACGTTATATATAGAGAAACGGCTATCTTTGCGTGCCGGAGTCCATATTAAGACAGATACTGATGACAATCAAGAAGTTCATTCTTTTCGCTACACTGGCGTTTCTCTTCGCTTCCTGTGGTGAGTTCGTGCGTGTACAACAGAGTACCGATGTAGCGCTCAAGTATTCCTATGCCAAGAAGTTCTACAACGAACACAAGTACAGTAAGGCCGCATCCTTGTTGGAGGATGTGCGAGGCGTTTACGATGGTACGAGTGAGGGAGAACAGCTGATTTTTCTTTTGGCAGAATGCTACTTCGAGATGAAACGCGATGCCGATGCCGGGTCGTGCTATCAAGAGTACTACAACAAATATCCCAAGGGGGCGCGGGTCGATGAGGCTCGTTACAAATCAGGCTATTGCTTCTATCAGGCATCGCCCGATGCACGACTGGACCAATCCGACACCTATGTAGCCATCCAAGAATTGCAGTCCTATCTGGATTTCTTCCCCGAAGGCAAATATGCTCGCGAAGCAGAGAAGATGCTGTTCGACCTGCAGGACAAATTGGCCTATAAGGAGTATCTCTCCGCCAAACTCTACTACGATCTGGGTCTCTATCTGGGCAATAACTACCGCTCTTGTATCGTTACGGTGGATGCTGCACTCAAGGCATTCCCTTACACGAAGCATCGCGAGGAGTTTGTCTTCCTTATGCTGCAAGCCATGTATGAGGAGGCTTCTTTCAGTGTGAACGAAAAGCTCCAGACTCGTTACCGCGACGTAGCCGATCAGTACTTTGCCTACATCAATGAGTTCCCCAACGGGAAGTACCTCAAGCAAGCCAAAAAGATTTACGACAATGTCGCCAAGCACATCTCCCAAGATGCCTGACGCAGCTCTCGCCTCCCTGCCGCTGCGTGCGTGCTGTGGACGATGGGTAGCGATAGGGAAGTATGGCCTCCGGACAAACTACGACTAAAAACAAAAATCATATAATAGGAAATGGATCTTAAGAAAATGAATGTCCCCATGGACACCGTTACACGTGATATGGTGCGTCTGAGTGAGGACACTGAAAATGTGTACGAGACTGTAATGGTCATTGCTAAGCGAGCCAATCAGATCGGTCAGGAACTCAAGCACGACTTGGAAAAGAAGCTCCAAGAGTTTACTTCAGCCGGAGACAATCTCGAAGAAGTGTTCGAGAACCGTGAGCAGATAGAGATCTCACGCTACTATGAGCATCTGCCGAAGCCCGCACTTATCGCCACTGCCGAGTATGAGCAGGACAAGCTCTACCACCGTATGCCCGGCGCAGCTCCCACCAACGACTAATTCGCCTCTTACTCCTCTCTAATTATGTGGCAGAGAATACAGACCATTTGGCTCCTTCTCGCAGGTGTAGCCATGACACTCATGCTCTTCAAGCCTTACGGACTCCTCATTGGAGCCGGTGGCGAAGGTTATCTGATGGACGTAATGGGTGTGCACGCATCCTCGACGGGCGAGCTCCTCAAGTCCACTTGGGGACTTTTCATCCTTGATGCCATTATCGTTTTTGTGTCGTTCGGGATCATATTCCTCTATAAACGTCGTATCTTGCAGATGCGTCTCTGTGTCTTCAATATCTTGGTGCTGATCGGTTTCCTCATCTATCTGGCTGTTCAGGTGTGGCAGATTTCTTCTGCCGAGGGCATGACCTTTGGCCTTCGCGTTTGGCTTTGTATGCCGGTGGTAGCCATCATCCTGCACTATTTGGCCATCCGTGCTATCGGAGCGGATGAGGCGATGGTACGTGCAGCGGAGCGTCTGCGCTGAGATTGAGTCGGAAGATGTACTGAGACAGCGTCTTTTATCTTAATATAGCAAGCCCCGAAGGTTGGTGATCCGACCTTCGGGGCTTTGCTTTTGTAGATGCTTGTGCTGCATTTACACGCCTGTAGCCGTAGGAGATTGGGGCGAATGCTATAACTTTGCTCTAAGACAAATATCATAAGAAGTAAAATGGAAAACGAAAAGAAAATCAACATCGAACTCCCCGAGGAAGTGGCTCAGGGAGATTATTGCAATCTCTGCATCGTGATGCACTCACCGAGCGAATTTGTAATGGACTTTGTGCGTATGGTGCCCAATCGCGATGTAGCACGTGTGCAAGACCGCGTGATCCTCACACCCGACAATGCCAAGCGCTTCCTCATCACCCTCTCAGATAATATTCGTCGTTACGAAGCCGAGCATGGCGAGATCCGCCTTGAGCAACGCCCGGCCGACATCACTACTTTTGCTTTCCCGTCCAATCTGAAGGGCGAAGCCTAAGTATGTCCACACTTTCTCGTCCTCTCCGGATAGTGGCGGAAGCCTCCGTACCCTATCTGAGAGGAATCATTGACCAAGTGGCGGATGTGACCTACCTCCCTTCGGATCAATTCACAGCCGAGAACATCCGCCATGCCGATGCGCTCATCATCCGCAGTATTACCCGCTGCACACCGGAACTGTTACAGGGCACTCAAGTCAAACTTATCACCACAGCTACGGCAGGCTTCGATCACATCGATACTGCTTATTGTGACGCACAAGGTATCCTCTGGCGCAATTCGCCAGGCTGCAATGCGACAGCTGTAGCGCAGTATGTGATGTGCTGCTTGAGCCGCTTGGCACTGCGCGATGACTATGCCCTCACGGACAAAGTGATGGGCATAGTAGGCGTGGGGCATGTGGGGCGCGAGGTACAACGCTTGGCTTCGGCTATGGGGATGCGCCTCCTGCTATGCGACCCGCCACGTGCCGAGCGTGAGGGAGATGCTTCCTTCCTGTCGCTCAGCCAATTGGTCGAGACCTGTGATATCCTCACCTTCCATGTACCGCTCACACGCGAAGGAGCTCATCCCTCCTACCATCTGATCGACGACAGTCTGCTTGCGGCTTGTGCCGCTAAGCGTCCCGTTCTCGTCAATGCTTGTCGCGGAACCGTGGCTGATACGGCTGCGCTCTGCTGTGCTGTGGATGATGGGCGTCTTTCGTCTCTTGTTGTGGATTGCTGGGAAGGCGAACCACATATCAGTTTGCCCTTACTGACTCGTGCCGATATAGCGACACCGCATATCGCAGGTTTTAGTGCCGATGGCAAAGCCAATGGTGCGCGTATGTGTCTGGAAGCCATTTCCGAAGTCTATGGAGTGGAGTTTCCGGGCTTGTCTTCCATGTCTCCGCCCCCGCCGCAGCAATCTCTTATCTCTATATCACCGCAGACCTATCATCGCATAGAGCGTGCGCTGCTGGCCACCTTCGATCCCATGCTCCCCGATGGAATGCTTCGTCGACAGCCCGAGGCTTTCGAAGAGCTTCGCAAGAGCTACCACTATCCGCGTGAGATGCGAGCTTATACGGTGCAGGGGGTTACTGATAGCGAAGCTGCTATACTCCGTGGCATGGATTTTCAAGTATAACAACAGCGAATGGAAGGAAAACGAATCGTCATCCTCGGGGCGACTTCGGGCATAGGACTGGCTGTAGCTCGTCTCTTCGTCTCAATGGGTTGGCAGGTAGGAGTAGCCGGTCGGAATGGACAAATGTTGGAGGAGGTGCGTGCCGAGTGTCCTTCTCAGATCACTACGGCCGAGATAGATGTTACGCGTGCTGATGCATCGGAACGACTCTTGCAGCTGATCGATGCTATGGGAGGTATGGATGTGTACTTCCACTCTTCGGGAATAGGTTACCAAAATCTATCGCTGGAGGCGGAAAAGGAAGAGGATACGCTCCGCACAAACGGTGAAGGCTTCGTACGAATGATAGGCGCGGCCTATCTTTATTTTAGGGCTGTGGGCCGTGGGCAGATCGTAGCCATCACTTCCGTTGCAGCTACGCGCGGGCTGGGGCCTGCTCCTGCCTATTCGGCTTCGAAACGTTTCCAGATGCACTATCTGCAGTCCATACGTCAATTGGCTGCCATAGATCGGTTGCCGTTAGTCGTTACAGAGATACGTCCGGGCTTTACGGATACGCCTCTTCTGCGTTCGGGACACTTTCCTCTGTTGCTGAGTTGCCCGTCGGTAGCTCGTGCCACGGTCAGAGCCGTCATCCGACGCAAGCGTCTCCTCACAATCGACTGGCGTTATCGCATCTTGGTCTCTCTCTGGCGTATGATTCCTCTCAGAATATGGGAAAGGATAAGATTATTAGGCCAATGATGTGAAAAACGTGGTCTAAAATTGTCATTTTCCCCATGTAGCACTTGCAAATGTCGAAAGAGTCGCTATATTTGTAGTGTGTTTTTCATGGTATTAGATTTTAAGGTTAATAAGTCGGTAAGGGTTGTCGGGAGACAATCCTTATCTTTTTTATAGCCTCTGCCATCTTTGTTGAGCTACAGCTTTTTCTTTGTATTTCCTGATAGCTTCTCCCTACAATGTAGGATCTACCATATATTTATTCACTCCGAAGAGCGGAATATTCTCCATCCACCTTTGGTCTTGATAGCCTAACATGGATACGCGGAGACCTTTTAGCTTGTATTCGGGATGCGTCTTGAAGTATTCCAATAATAAACAGAGGTGTTGTGAGCTACTACCTGCTGCAAAACAAATTGTTCGGTAAAGGCCCCTTAGAATTCTGAGGATAATGTGACCTGCATAATCGAACTGATGAAATACAAAAGCCGGGGGAATGTCAAAATCCGTCCAGTTGTATCGAAACGGTGGGTAACAGCAGAAGGAATCCCAATATCATCAGCATAACCAGTATCTTCCAAAACCACTTGAACCACACCTCGTAAGGGACTTTGGCAATGCCTATTGCGCCGATAAGCACGGCGGAGGTAGGCGTTATCATGTTGGTAATTCCGTCTCCGAATTGATAAGCCATTACGGTAACCTGGCGCGAAAGCCCGATAACGTCCGAAAAAGGTGCCATGATGGGCATCGTAAGCGCTGCTTTGGCAGAGCCCGAAGGAATGAAAATATTGATGATGGCTTGCATCAAAAACATTAAGCCGACGGTAGTGGTTTTCCCCGCACTTTCCATTACCTGAGCCAGCGAATAGAGAATGGTATCCATTATCTTGCCATCAGATAGGATCTGAATGATTCCTCCCGCAAGTGCGATAACCAACGCTGCCGTAAGCATATCTTTCACGCCCGTAATAAATTCGGCAGTAATGCCGTTGGCGCTCATACTATTGGCTATTCCGGCGAAAACTCCCATACAGAGGAATAATGCCGAAATTTCGGGCAGATACCATTGGTACCCCATGACGCCTACAACCAAAAACAGGATGGTAAAGCCCAACAAATTGAGGATAAACAACTGAGCTGATTTTCGGATGGAAAAGTATCCCGAAACGACATAAAGCGATGCGATAATAGGAATGCAGACCAAAGTATAGGCATGCAGACCTACCGAGAAAGTCGTTAGGGGATAGAGAAACGACAGTACCACCAAAATTAACGAAGTACAGGCAAATACCATCCATGTGCTTGGTGTTGCCTTTTTCGCAAGCGATTGGGGTTCCGTATCGGCTTCTCTCTGGCGCCAATAACTATCGGCTTGATACATAGGCGACAGCTTGGGATTTTTCTTGACCCTTTTGGCGTAGATCAGCGTAACTGCGATGATAAAGACCGTGAACACAATCCAGCAGAATACCCGATAGCCTATTCCCGAAAACAGTGGCAATCCCGAAAGTCCTTGTGCAATTCCGATGGTAAAAGGATTGAGCGTGGCTCCCGTAAATCCTACGTGCGCCGAAACGTAAACCATCATCAATCCTGTCAGCGAATCGTATCCCATTGAGATGGCGAGAGGTACGATGATGATAACAAAAGCCAGCGTTTCTTCGCTCATCCCGAAAATGGAGCCAAACAAACTGAAAAGGGTCATCACAAGGATAATGATCAGATTGTTTACTCCGATTCGGTTCATAAAAGCATGTTTTTCGAGCCGTCGGGTAAAACTAAGGAAAGAGTAGATGCCGGAATCTACCGCCCTGCTGCTGTTGAGTATCTGAAAAGCACCTCCGATGATGAGTACAAACGCAATGATTGCTGCCTGACGCTCAAATCCTTCGAGAAACGAAGAGAATATCTGCCACGTTTGCGGTGATTTTTCCACACTGTGGTATGAATTATCGACCACCACGCTGCGCGATACACCGTTTACTTCCACGGTCTGATAGTTGAACTCTCCCGCCGGAACAAGCCATGTGAGTACGGCACAAAAAACAATCAACGAGAAAATAATAACGAGGGTGTGGGGGATCTTCTTCAGCATGATTTGTATTATTTCATTTATTGAACTTCGGGGGAGTCACAAGAGGGGCCGGCCAACTTTGTTGTCTCCTTACGACTGAAATTGTCCTTAGCCGGGTCGCTAAGAGAGATGAGGTCCGTGGCGCTTAGGGCTGGGGAGCGGAGGTGTGGATGGCATACAAGTCAAGCTGGAACTTGAGGTAGCTGAGGAGGCCGATGGAGAGGATGAAAGAGCCGTTGGTGAATTCTTTCATCACGGGTTGATCTGCCATGAGTCCCACAAAGCCGGTGAAGAAGAACAGCATCATCGTGACGGTGGTGGCGAAAAGGATAACCTTGGCCTTGCGAGGTGTCTTCCAAATCTTTCGTTCGTAGCGCAGAGAGGTTTTGGTCGGGTCTTGCAAGGAAGAGAAACTGAGTGCCAGACCATAATAAATGAGCATCTGATTGTAGTTGCTGAAGAGGTATTCCGAATGCGTCGAGAGGAACTCAAAGCCTCGGAAGAGGGGGAAGATCAGGCGCGCCAGCGCTATTGCTACAAGGGGATACTGGAGGTAGCTCAGTAGGTGGAATATCTTTCTTACGTTCTTCATTGTTTCTCTTGCTGTCGGATGGTGTGGCTGCTCTTCTACCTGAGCCCGCCAGGCCAGCTTGCAAATATACGCGATTTCGAGTAGAGCCTATTGCTCTTCTTTTTAGGTGTATATTTGAGACAAAGATGGAAACAGAGGTGGCTGCGATGCTATGAAGAGAAAGGAAAGAATGTCGGTGATGTGGAATCTGTGGCACGGATGCGCGAAGGTGAGTGAAGGCTGTGCCAACTGCTATATGTATCGGGCTGATGCTAAGTTTGGCCGCGACAGCCGCGACGTGCACAAAACCCAAAGCTATCATCTGCCCGTACGCCGTCGTCGCAACGGCAGTTATGTGATTTCGTCAGGGACAACGGTCTATACCTGTTTTACTTCAGACTTTTTTAAAGAAACAGATTATGGACTTCAAGGCCGTCAAATCAGTCGATGCCAATGTCAGCAACGAGCCCCAGCGCAACTGGGATGAAGACGACCGCCGCTTCGCCTACCGCTGCATGATGCAGGCTCACCGAATGCTCCGCCCGACAGCACCCAAGCGCGGCATGAGCGGCAGACGGTAAATTGTCAAATCACCCTTATGTCACTGCAGAAGCATGTTATAAAAACACCTGTTAAAGCATTATTCCGCTGTTAGGACATCCACGATGTATTCCTTTGTAAGTTCGGGGGCAGTGCGCCCGAACCACATCCCCGTCAGATTTTCCATTCCCATGACGGCGGCTCGACGTTGCATCTCCAAGACAAATTCATCAGTGAATACCTCAGTTAAAGGGGTCGATTTAGGTTCGTCTACAGTAGGACAAAGGAACAGATATCCGTCAAAGTTATCGCTGTAGCTTCCGGTAGAGATATTATATTTAATCTCATAGATGCCGTCGAATGGTTCTTTCCCGAAAGGCGAATTTGCGAGGCTGAATCCGACCGGACGATTTCCATTAAGCTCAAATGCACGGTCAAACACGCCTCCTCGGATGGGGCGCTTGTTGCCGCCATGATTGTCGACCGAAACGGTATGTTGAAAAACGGTAAACACATTTTCGCCACCGAGCTTGGCTGCAAGTTGAGCAGCTGCGGTCATCTGCGTGTCTTTACCGTGAGCAGCTGACGCAATTCCCGCCTGCCGTGACTTGTAGGCGTGGGCACATCCTACGAGAAATAGGCTATTGCGCCTATCGTTTGACGCCAAAATGTTTTGTGCGATTGTTTCGGCCATGTGGGTATTCCTGTCCTCTTTTTCACCCTGCTTGTTTATCATCAACGAATAAGGCACCTGATAATCAGCCAAAATAACTTTTATTTTCCGGTCATTCTGAAGTTCATGGTTGAGATGCCACAAATCGCACAGAAATTCAAATTCGCCTCTGTCCCACCAACCGTTTGGCTGCTCTTCGCGGAATATTTTCAGGATTATTTCGGTGTCAAGCGTGTCAGTCGTCATGAACCGGTCCATCTCGGGCTGGCACCACGACGGCAACTCCATAAATATCCGACCTACTGTTTCAGAAAATTCCGGGAGTGCAATGAGGCGTTTCAGCATATCCCATGATGCTTTGCGCCGGTGATATTCGCCATTGATGACTAATTCGTGCGAAGCCAACATATCCAACAAATACTGTTCTGGAGAAGTAGTAATACCGGAGATGAAATCGCGAAATGGAGCGACATCGCTGGGAATGTCGTTAATCATCGAAATGCGCGGAAGATTGCCATAATTTATCGGCAACTGCTTCAATAGTTCCTCCTCTGCCTGCTGAAAATCGTCGGCTAAGCCTTGACCACCGTTAACCCATCGGCCGTCCTCTATCCAACAGTAATTTAGAAAGACCAGATCTTCGTCATCTGAATGTGTGACAACCGAGGCGACTGAATCGCGATAGGTAACGATATAGTCGATATTCTCGTTTAAGATATACGAACGTGTGTCATCGTCAACAGATTCGTCAGGTGCGTTTGGATCGAATAAAAACTTTGACGAAGAAATTTCATTCCAGTATTTCTGTTTGCCCGTGGTGCGGACCCATGCCCTTGACAAATAATAATCCAAGGGTGTCTCCAGATTGATGGAGTCAAGCTTATGCTTCTTTACCGGCGATGACACTTTCTGTATCGAGAACCCTTCGGGCACCCCGGCAGTCGCCCCGTACGATATCAATAACGCGAAAAGAACAGTAAATACGATTTTCATATATTTCTATGTTTACTGACAAAATTAGTAAATTTCTCTGAATTAGCGCTCATATATATTGACAGACTACAATACGCTCCGTATATTATGGATATTATGGCAAGAAAATAACAGGTACTCAATTCATCGGCTTTAGACTGTCTAAATATGGTCAGATGTAGAAAATCTTCTGGTAATTATTCTTCCTCCTAATGACATCAAGAGGATTTCTTCATGTTTCTCCAAATCGGCACTTTTGGGCGAAAAGCCCCATCGTTTTTCATAGCAAAATACACTTGTCTATTTCTTGTAAACAATAGATAACAATCTAATAATCAATCATTAAAACCTCTTCAATGAGGCTGATCCATGGCGTGAAGAGGCTTGGGCGATGATGCGCACAAGATCCGATCTGAACTTTTTTATGATTACGAAGCGCGTGGAACGAATCGCAGCATGTCTGCCCGCTGACTGGGGCAGTGCCTATGATCATGTGACGATAGGCTGCACCGTCGAGAGTCAGGCGCAGGCGGAGAAGCGTCTGCCGCTGTATAATCTGCTGCCGCTACGGTGCAAAACGCTAATCTGCGAGCCGCTTCTCTCTCCGATAGACCTCGCGCCCTATCTGACGGGGGAGGTCGAGATGGTGGTCGTCGGTGGCGAGTCGGGCGAAGAAGCTCGCTCTTGTCATTTCGATTGGGTGATGGAGATCCGCGCCGCCTGCATAGCGTGCGGCGTATCGTTTGTCTTCAAACAAACGGGTGCCAACTTCGTGAAGGGTGGCAAACACTACCGAATCCCTCGTAAGCTGCAACAATCCCAAGCCCGTAAGGCCGCAATTGACTACCGCGTCGACTCAGAACTTTGATCTCTGGGCGGTCGATGCGGCATATAGACGTTGTTTCATAAGCTGTGAAACAACGGTTTCTGTGCTATGAAACAAGTGTTTCTTTAAGATGAAACTTTTGTTTCTTATAGAAGAAACAAACCCAAACTTATAATAATTGGCGTGTCAAAGTGCTTCGGTGGTTACTTCCGAATCATTGGGCTCATGCTCTGAAATACGGGGATCATGGCATCGTAGCAGATGAGTTGGGGGTCGAGTCCTGCAGCGATGAAGCAGTGGCGTATATAGTTCTGTTCTTGCACGGTGATGTACCGCTCTTTGCGATGTATGCGATAATAGCTGTTCTTCCCGAAATATGAGAGGAGCTCTCGTTTGATGCCGCGCGCGACGTCGTAAGGCAACCGGCTATAGAGATGTGTGATGCCGTGGGCATAGAACACGGGCTTTTGGTCGAGAAAGTTCGGACATGAGGGGATGATCTCTGTGGCGGGGTTGGTGATAATCACTCTGGCGCATTTGCGCGCAACAATGCTTTCATAGGCCGAAGCGCGGAGGCAGCGGGCGCGCTGTGGGCAGTCGGTGCGCGGATAACAAACCATGAAGTCGCTATCGAGGCTCTCGAATCCGGTAATGGTGGTAGCGGGCTGGGGCATAATGGTGGTGATGGATGGGTGCAAGATAATTACGGACACTCCTCGGCCAAAATGCGGAGGAGGCCGCCGGTAAGCCGGCTGAGATCGGCCGATTCTATGATGAAGGGCGGTTGCAGATAGCAAAGGCGGCCGAAGGGACGTATCCAGATGCCTGCCTCTACGAATCGGCGCTGGAGTGTAGCCATCGGGACGGGACGCTTCATTTCGATCACACCGATGGCTCCCAATACTCGCACGTTGGCTACACCCGAGAGCGTGACGGCGGGAGCCAACTCTTCACGCAATTGGGATTCGATACGGTTCACTCTTTCCTGCCACGGACTCTCCAGAAGTAGGCGGATGCTCTCAGCTGCGACGGCGCAAGCGAGTGGATTGCCCATGAAGGTGGGGCCGTGCATGAAGCATCCGGCCTCGCCCGAACAGATGGTGTCGGCTATGGCGCGATGCGTAATGGTGGCAGAGAGGGTCATGTATCCGCCCGTCAAAGCTTTGCCTATGCACATGATGTCGGGTACGACGTCGGCATGAGCTTGCGCAAAGAGTTTGCCCGTGCGTCCGAATCCGGTGGCTATCTCGTCGAAGATGAGCAGCACGCCCGCCTGAGAACAGAGGCGGCGCGCTTCGACCAGATACTGCGGATGGTAAAAGTACATGCCGCCTGCTCCTTGTACGATGGGTTCCAAAATGAGAGCGGCAAGTTCGTCGCCTCTGGTGTCAAGGAGGTGGCGCAGTGGTTCCATGTCGTCGGCCATCCATTCGCCGTGGAAGCGCGAGGTCGGTTGCGGGAGAAAGTGTTGTATGGGCAGGGCGCCGGAGAAGATGCCGTGCATACCTGTCGTGGGGTCACATACGCTCATGGCATGCCATGTGTCGCCGTGATAACCTGAGCGTATCGTGGCGAATCGGGTGCGACCTTGGCAGCCGTGAGCCTGATGATACTGGAGGGCCATCTTCATCGCCACTTCTACAGCGACCGAACCGCTGTCGGCATAGAAGATGGTGTCCAGTCCCGCGGGCAATATGCCGAGGAGAAGCTCGGCCAGTTCGACGGCGGGGCTATGCGTAAGCCCTCCGAACATGACGTGACTCATCCGACTGAGCTGCAGCTCGGCTGCGGCATTGAGCCGTGGGTGATTGTAGCCATGGATGGCAGCCCACCAAGAGCTCATGCCATCAACAAGTTCGCGCCCGTCTTCCAGATAGATGCGCACTCCTTCGGCGCGGCGGACGGGGTAAACGGGTAGGGGGTCGATCGTCGATGTATAAGGATGCCAGAGGTGCTGACGATCTATGTGGAGCATTTCTTCAGTGGTCATAGCTTACTTCCCAGTCAGTTTGGTTCGTTACTCTCATGCCGCAGGTGCGTGCAAGTTCCATG
The DNA here is from genome assembly GCF_003096695.1 of Porphyromonas loveana. Lineage (GTDB taxonomy): Bacteria > Bacteroidota > Bacteroidia > Bacteroidales > Porphyromonadaceae > Porphyromonas > Porphyromonas loveana. The sequence goes on from NZ_QEKY01000010.1 coordinate 37,174, forward strand.
TCTTCGGCAGCTTTGCTGCCTGTGGTGGTGAGGAGGTCGCCCGTAATGGCGGCGTTGATGCCGATGTGGATGGCTTTGCGCTGTACCTCGGGGCTGAGTTGTGCCCTACCGCCGGAGAAGCGGAGGAAAGCGCGAGGATTGATCAGGCGGAAGAGGGCTACCGTGGTGAGGTATTCCTCCTCTGTCAAGGGGGGAGTATGCTCCAACGGAGTGCCTGCAATGGGCTGGAGTATGTTGATGGGGATGGAGTAAACATCTATGCTGCGGAGGAAGAAGGCAAACTCTATCCGCTGCTCCATGCTCTCGCCCATGCCGATAATGCCGCCGCTGCAGACGCGCATTCCTACCCGACGCGCTGCGCGAATGGTGTCGAGTTTCTCGTCCTGGGTATGGGTGCTGCAAAGGGTGGGGAAGAAGCTCGGAGCTGTCTCCATATTGCAATGGTAGGTAGTGACACCATGATCGAAGAGGATCTGCAGCTTCTCCTCGGAGAGCAATCCCAAGGAAGCGCAGCACTTGATGTCGGTCTTTTCCTTGATGGCGCGGTAGCTTGCCGCCATCCGGTGTATTTCGGCCATGGAGGCTGTGCGTCCGCTGGCGACGAGGGAGAAGCGACCGATGCCTTGTCGGCGATTGTATTCGGCCTGCTCGGCGCAGATCTCGGGGGAGAGGAGTCCGTACTTTTCTATCGTGGTGGCATAATGGCGGCTTTGGGCGCACCACTTGCAGTCCTCCGGACAGTTGCCACTCTTGGCGTTGATGATGGAACAGGTGTCGAAGGCATCGCCCATGAAATGTCGGGTGATCCTATGAGCTGCTTCGTATAGTTCTTCTTTGTGGGGTGTGGCGGCGAGTAGGAGTGCTTCCTCGAGAGTCAGCGCACTGCCGTCTATCAGTCTTTTTTCGATCGTCTGAATCATATGTGGAGGTGTGGTGCAGGGGCTGTGTCGCTGCACGCGCTACAAAAATAGGAAGAAGACGGGTCAAAAAGAAAGAAAAAGCTGCCCCATTCCAATGAGGCAGCCTTTCAAAAGGTGAGGAGATAGGTGCGTGTATTACTTCGCTACGCGCTCCAACCACTTGACCATGGCGAGCATCGTGAACATCGAAATGAAGCAAGCTGTAACAAATACCGCCCATGTAGCCCAGATGGGAATGTTCTCGTACATGATGGTACCGATGATAAGCAGCTGATTGCCGAGGGCTGTAGCACCGAGCCAGCAACCCTGCATTACGGCCTGTAGGTGGGGAGGAGCTACCTTGGACACGAACGAAAGACCGAGCGGGCTGATAAACAGCTCAGCAATGGTGAGGATCAGATACGTACCGATGAGAAGGAAAGGAGTCACACGCTGTGCAGTAGTAAGACCTCCCATGGCTTCACGTTCAGCAGAAGTAGGCAGACCCATTGAACCTAATGTCATGACGATAAAGGCAACAGCGGCGATACCCATACCAATGGCAATCTTCTTGGGGGTAGAAGGCTCGATACCCTTAGCACGCAGCCAACCGAAAAGACCGATGACGATAGGAGTAAGGAATACAACAAAGAACGGATTGAACGACTGGAAAATCTCGGCTCCCTTAATGCTGGTGAAGCCAAGGTCAATGTTGATCATACTCAAGTCCGTGTAGTCATTGGCGAAGAATGTCAGTGTAACACCATTCTGGTGGAAAGAGAACCAGAAGAAGATAACTACTGCAAATACGGCAAAGAGGGCATAGATGCGCTGACGGATCTCAGATGAGCTCATCTGTACCTCAGCTTTTTGTGCATCAGTAGCTACAGCCTTCATGCTGGGATCGGGCAATTTCTTCTTATTGGCAATATAGATGGCAATAGAAATCAACATGGCTACGATGGCTGCTGCAAAAGCATAGTGGAAGCCCGTGTTGAAGATATTGAGGTATTCATGGGCGAAAGCTGTGAAGTCTGTTACTGTCCCGCCGCTTACTTCGCCGGCAATACGCTTGAAAGTCTCAGAGGCTTCGGGCGTGATAGTGCCGTTAATGTACTTGTGACACAGAGCAGGTAGGTCTGGATCGTACTCAAAACCGTGACGCTGTACCCATCCATTACGGATACCGGTAGCAATCATTGGTGCAAAAAGAGCACCGACATTGATGAACATATAGAAAATCTGGAAGCCGGTGTCGCGCTTATCTGAGTATTGGGGATCATCATACATCTGACCTACAACAGCCTGCAAGTTACCCTTGAAGAGGCCATTACCAAAAGCAATGACAAAGAGTCCTACGCAGGTAAGCGTGAGGTAGAGCGCGAAGTTGGGTACCGGCGTCGGCGTCGGGATCGCGATCATGGCATAACCAAACGTCATGAGGATGAGACCGGCGAAGATTGTGCCCTTGTATTTCTTAGTCTTATCTGCGATGAAACCTCCTGCCAAAGCGAGGAGATAGATCAGCGCATAGAACGTAGAATAAATGATGGTGGATTGCGTCTTTTCAAGACCGAACTTGGTAACCAAGAACAGCGACAGAATAGCCATCATAATGTAGAAACCGAAGCGTTCGCCCATGTTTGACAAGGCGGCTCCAATTAGTCCTTTAGGATGCTTGTTTAGCATAAGAGTTTGTTTTTGGGTTGATTATTGATTGTTTTCATTTATCTGACGAATAGCTCCTGTGTGCTCATCGAAGACGACACGAATGGCGTGGCCTTTGTCGCGGAACATTTTGGGAGCTAAGGCCTGTCTGCGGCCATATTGTGTAACGGGAAGCACTTCATTGAAGAGCATTCCTCTATTATATGTGAGAGTGATACGAGCCGATCCGGGTAGGTTATAGACAATGCCTTTGAGGTTCTTCTCGTGTTTGGCAGCTTCTTTCTCGTCCATCTCCGGGGCTTTGTCGATAGCGCGGAGGCTGAAGGTGACTGGCTCTCCTGAGAGATCGTCTGAATCTACCACGCCTCTGAGGGGAGAGAAGCGGAAGAGTATTTGCTCGTTTACATTGTCTTTGGGCTCAATAGTCCATGAACGTTCTTCCCAAGTGATTTCCTCTTTTCCATAGAACAAGGCAAGCAGAGCGGCCTCTTGTGCTTTGAGCTCTTGAGTCATGAGCTGCAAGGCTGCTCCGTCTTTAGGCATATTCTCAGTCTGACCGGTGAGTATGTCCATCAAACTCTCTCGGATACGAAAGACTTGTGCAGCGGCTATCTCGGCTTGTTTCGCTTTCGTGCCGGCTACCATGTACTCTTGTGGAAGTGCTGCTGTTCTGTCCGAGGCGAGCTGTGCAGTAGGAAGATGGAAGATGGTGTCGGGACAAGGGGTGGGAAGGTCTTGACGATCAGCGTTGATGCCAACAAGAATACCTCTGCGATTGAGGGTGATGAAGTCGGCGACAGTGCCTGAGCGGAAATCTACGATGTACTCGTTGTCGAAGTCGGGGATGCCGATGGATTGAGCGATCGCTCTGCCCAAACGATACCGGCTGCTTACTTCTCCGTTAGCTTCTTGGCCAAAGTATCTCTTGGCGTAGGAGTATAATTCTCCAGGTTGGTGATTGATGCGTTCTATTTGTGCCCGCACGACGATGCGTGTCTGTGGAAGGGCATAGACGATCCCTTCTCCATTGTAGCGTACAGGCTCATAGGAAGCAACATTGGTTTGTGCCTTGACAGCTCCTATATTTAGGAATATGGTAGGCAACAGTAGCTTGATTAAAACAGTCTGCGCGGACATTGTCAAATAACTTTGATTGCAAAGCTACATTATTTTTACTGAATCTAAAACAGAATTTAGCTCTAAAACCTCTATATTATTAGGCATAAGTGATATAAATCAATCCAAACACGAATCTTAATGCCTATTCTTTCTCCCATAAATCAGTACTCGAAAAAGGACAAAAAGAAAGGCGACTCTGTGCCATTACGCACAGAGCCGCCTCCTTATTAGTATGTCAAGGGTGTTTTAACCCTACATGATTAGTCTATCTTTTTGATGATCTCCATGCCACGTTGGATGGCCTGTTCGTTCATCGGGATGAGTTTGTGGTGACGTTCGGGCAGCGTTTTCTTCAGACCCTTGATCACGCTCTCGATCTTAACCATGGGAGCAACCTTCAGAACACCACCGAGAACGATCATGTTGAAAGCCTTCTGATTGCCCATACGCAGAGATTCCTGCGTAGCATCCACTTCATAGATCTGGATATCGTCGCGCTTGTGCTTGAGAACGATGCTGTCAGGATCGTATACCAAGATACCTCCCTTCTTTACACGCGGCTCAAACTTGTCCAATGAAGGTTGGTTGAGAACGATTACGATGTCATACTCGTTGACAACTGGAGAGCTTACTTGCTCGTCGCTCACAATAACCGTTACGTTGGAGGTACCACCACGCTGTTCGGGTCCGTAAGAAGGCATCCAAGATACCTCTTTGTCTTCCATCAAACCTGAGTAAGCCAGAATCTTACCCATTGAGAGAACTCCCTGTCCTCCGAATCCTGCAATTACAATTTCGTAAGTCATGATGCTTTTCTGTTTTTGTTTGAATGGATTAGTCGATATTCTTGAGGTCTCCCAAAGTATACTTCTGGGTCATGTTCTCCATCATCCAATCGTTGGATGCAGCCGGGCTCATCTTCCATCCTGTGTTACAAGTGGATACGATCTCTACAACAGAAGTACCCTTTCTGTTCATGGAGTTCTCGAAAGCCTTCTGGATCATCTTCTTGGTCTTACGAACGGCTGCTGCGTTGTGTACAGTCTGACGTGTCACGAGACAAGTTCCATCGAGTAGAGCCAACAAATCGGCGATTTTCAAGGGATAACCGTTCAATTCCACATTTCTTCCTTGAGGACAAGTAGCCGTAGCCATACCTTCAAGCGTAGTAGGAGCCATCTGACCTCCTGTCATACCGTAGATGCCATTGTTGATGAAGATGATAGCGATGTTCTCGCCGCGGTTAGCCGCGTGAATCGTCTCAGCAGTACCGATGGCAGCCAAGTCACCATCACCTTGGTAGGTAAATACGAGCTTAGAGGGGTTCAGACGTTTTACTGCAGTGGCCAGAGCAGGTGCACGACCGTGTGCAGCTTCTTGCCAGTCAATGTCGAGATAGCGGTATGCGAATACTGAGCATCCTACGGGAGCAATACCGATGGCTTCTTCAGTCAAGCCCATTTCTTCAATTACTTCGGCAATGAGTTTGTGTACAACACCGTGGCTACAACCCGGACAGTAGTGCATGTCCGTATCGTTCATCAGGTTCGGCTTAGCGTAAACCAGATTCTCCGGTTTGATAATATCGTTGATTTCCATTGTGATAACTGTATTATTAGCGTTTGAAAGATCTCATGAAATAACTGGCTAACCTGACACCTATTGCCAAAAATCCGGGTACTAAGTACAGCCACCTCTGTTCTGTCTGCTTAAACAGCAGGAAGAAAACCAAAGTGAGTACCAGTAGGATATAAAAGGCTACGGTCAGTATGCCGTTGACTTTCTTGATATTCATCCTCTGACTATATTCTCTACTTATTGATTACTTTCTCTTTGAGTGCTTGTAGAACCTCATCCGGAGAGAAGAGCATACCACCCATACGGCCATAATGCTCTACAGGAACTTTGCCATTAACAGCGAGACGTACGTCTTCTACCATCTGACCGGCATTCAATTCAGCAACGAGGAATCCCTTAGCACGTTCGGCCAACTTGGCGATCTCTTTCGTCGGGAAAGGCCACAGAGTGATCGGGCGGAGAATACCTACTTTGATTCCTTCGGCACGAGCAAGCTGTACAGTCTTGTTACAGATACGTGCCGATGAACCGAATGCTACGAGGATGTAGTCAGCATCATCTGTCATGTATTCAGAGAAACGTACTTCGTTCGCTTCGATTTCGGCATACTTCTTCTGGAAACGGAGGTTGTTCTGTTCCATAACAGCCGAGTCGAGCTCAAGAGATGTGATAATATTCGGTTTGCGACCACCCTTACGGCCGAGTGTAGCCCAAGGACATTGTTCGCGGATTTCGTCTTCTGTACGACGCTTTTTGAAAGGAGGTAATACCACTTTTTCCATCATCTGACCGATGATACCGTCAGAGAGGATGAGTGCTGGGTTGCGATACTTGAAAGCAAGCTCCAAGCCCAAACCTACGTGGTCCACCATTTCTTGTACAGAGTTGGGTGCCAATGTGATTAGACGATAGTCACCGTGACCACCACCTTTTACTGACTGGAAGTAGTCGGCTTGTCCTGGTTGGATTGTACCCAGACCAGGGCCACCACGCATTACGTTTACGATCAAACAAGGAAGTTCTGCACCGGCGCAATAGCTCACACCTTCTTGCTTGAGACTCATACCAGGGCTGGAAGAAGAGGTCATAACCATCTTACCACAGCTGGCACCGCCGTATACCATGTTGATGGCAGCGACTTCGCTCTCTGCTTGCAAAACAACCATACCGGTCGTGTCCCATGGATGCTCTTCCATGAGCGTTTCCATTACTTCAGACTGAGGAGTGATAGGATAACCAAAGTATCCGTCCACGCCATTACGTATTGCCGAGTGTGCAAGGGCTTCATTGCCCTTCATCAGCCTTATTTCTTCTGACATATTTTCTTCTCTGTTTTTTATTACAACTTCACTTTGTAAACGGTGATACATCCATCGGGACATACCATAGCACAACTTGTGCATCCGATGCAGTTCTCAGGCTCTTTCATATAAGAGTAATGATAGCCTTTGTCATTGACTTCATTTGGGTGTAGCTCCAGTGTCTTTGTCGGACATGCCACTACACATAGATTGCAACCTTTGCAACGCTGGGTATTAACGACCACAGCTCCTCTGATTTTTGCCATTATAGTTATCTTTTAAATAAGGACTTGGGATACCTAAAAGTGAGTAATCTTAGCGCCCCAAAGATAGGCATTCTTTCCCTTTTATACCTATAAAATCCTGTTTTTGAGACTCAATATATTCTTTTCGGGATGAAAAATGCTTTATAGCATGTTTTGATGTCGGCGACGGGTATGAGGTTTCTGAATGAGGTCACTCGTCCCATGACGTGTCATATAGTTCTTACTGAATCAGGGCAGCACAGTGCGGTCGCCGAGGCGACGTGCCAACTCACTTTTCAGTTCGTTCATGTCACGCAATTCGTTCATGATCTCCAATTGCAATTCGATCTCTCCGGATCGCTCTGCTTGTACAAGTTCCTGCTTTAGCTTATGTAGCTGCGTTTGTACAAAGGCATTCTTCACCGTGAGGAGTTCACGTTCGACACGCATTTGTAGCTCCTCGTCTGAGTATTTGTCTTTGCCTCTTTTGTCCGTGTTTTGCCCTTCTTTGGGGTCATTGCTCTCGCTTCTGCGGTATATGTTGCTGAGTGTGTAATGATCCGTAAGCAACTCGTGAGCGATATGGCTTACGTGCATATCGGGATGGTTGCTGAAATACTTCGTTGCCGTGAAATCACCGGAAGCCGATTGTTCTGCAGCTTCATTAAGCATCTGCTTGAATATATCCGAGCCGATATCCACACCATCCGCACTCAGATCAGCCTTTACATAGTAAGCCAGTGCAACGGTAGAATGTGGCGTTTCTGTTTCGCTTCCTGCAGGATGATGCGTGGCGAGTTTTCTTTCTCCATACGTGACGATGAGGCGGAGTAGTTCTTCTTCATATATGGTTGGGTAGCTCAGTTGTCGAGGTTGAGACGTCGGAGTCTCTACTTCAACCATCCTGTCTCCCGTTTCCCCTGTGGCAGACTGCGGCAGATTAACAGGTGTCGTGTCAGGGGTAGGAGTAGTCACCGATGGCGGTGCAGTCGGAACTGACGAATAGCTCGTCCCTCTGAGCCGCATCTTCTGCACTTCGCGAGCCAGCAACTGCTCATCCATGCTCAGCGTTTGGCATGTCTCTTGGACGTAAACGCGACGTGTGATGTCGTCGGGAATGAGTGCGATGCTGCCGATAATGTCCGTGATGAGCTGTGCTCTTCGGATGGGGTCGCGCATCATGTCTTCGAGGAAGAGTTGGGTTTTGAAACGGATAAAATCCGTTTCATGCTTCTCAATATACTCCTCGAACTCCGCTGCCGTATGATTACGGGCAAAGCTGTCGGGATCCTCTCCGTCGGGCAGGAGAACCACTTTGACGTGCAAGCCTTGCTCCAGTAGCAGATTGATACCGCGCAAAGCGGCTTTTATCCCCGCAGCATCACCGTCATAGAGGACCGTGATATTGGAGGTAAAGCGATGGATCTGATTGATTTGCTGGAGGGTGAGCGCAGTCCCCGATGATGAAACCACGTTCTCGATGCCGGACTGATGCATCGAGATCACATCCGTATAGCCCTCGACCAGAAAACATTTGTCCTTGCGGGCAATCTCCTTTTTGGCCAGGAAGAGGCCGTACAGCTCGCGACTTTTCGAGTAGATGATGCTTTCGGGAGAATTCACGTACTTGGCCACCTTGTCCTTCTTGGCCATGATTCTCCCGCCGAAACCTACCACCTTGCCGCTGACTGTCTGTATTGGAAAGATAACTCTGCCGCGGAAGCGATCGTGTAGTCCCTTGCTGTCTTCGTATTGGAGGGACAGCCCTGTGCCAACGAGGTACTCAGTCTTGAATCCCTTGCGCAGAGCTTCATCGCTGAGAGCCGACCGTTCTTCGGGAGCGTATCCCAATTGGAACTTCTGCATCGTCTCAGGGCGAATGCCTCGGTGGCGGAAGTAGCTCAACGCGACAGTCTGTCCCTCAATAGTATTGTGAAGACTGTTCTTGAAAAACTCGTTGGCAAATTCGTTGAGAATGAACATACTCTCACGATCGCTCTTCAGCTTTTTCTCTTCGTCGGACAGCTCCCGTTCTTGTATTTCGATCCCGTACTTCCGAGCCAGATGCCGTAGTGCATCGCCATAGCTCAGCTGCTCGATCTTCATAATGAAGTGCACGGGCGAACCACCCTCACCACAAGAGAAGCATTTGCAGAGGTTTTTGGACGGAGATACAGAGAAAGACGGATTGCGGTCGCTGTGGAAAGGGCATAGACCGAGGTAGTTCACGCCGCGCTTGCGGAGCGAAACATAGTCGCTTACGACCTCTTCTATTTTGGCAGCGTCGAGTATTCGCTCCCGAGTCAGATCGTCGATCATCCCTTTCTTTTCCGAGTGTCCTATATTATATATGGTGTACGGTTCATGCCATCCTCGTCGAGCGTAGGAAGGCGATGGCCTTGTCCATATCCTCCGGCGTGTCGATGCCGATGGTGCTCTGCTTCGTGTGCAGAACGCGGATGCGATAGCCGTGCTCCAGCCAACGGAGTTGCTCAAGGCTTTCGGCTCGCTCTGCAGCACTTTGCGGCAGATCCGTTATCTCTCTGAGCACCGACGGACGGAAAGCATATATGCCGATATGCTTATAATAGGTGTGCAGCCTGCACCAAGTGTCCGGCTCTTCTCCTCTGAAATATGGGATAACCGAACGGCTGAAGTAGAGCGCATAGCCCTGATGGTCCGTAACGATTTTCGGGCTGTTGGGGTTGTTCAGTTTCTGGTAGTCGGTATCCGGTGCGAAAACTTCGGCCAGCGTGGCTATATCCGTCTCAGGTTTGTCGAATGCCGAGATAAGCAAGCCGATCTGCTCTGCTTGGATGAATGGTTCGTCGCCTTGGAGATTCAAGATGATTGTCTCACCTCTGCCGATTTTGTCGAATGCCTCACGACAGCGCTCGGTTCCGCTGCTGCAGAGAGGGGAGGTCATCACCACTTCGCCGCCGAAGGCCTCCACTGCTTTGCGGATACGGTCGTCGTCGGTAGCAACTACTGCTCTTCCCACTACACCCGCCACGCGCTCATACACGCGCTGTATCATAGGCTTGCCGAGCATGTCGGCCAACGGTTTGCCAGGGAAGCGAGTCGATGCGTATCGTGCCGGAATGATGGCTATGGTTTGGTCGTTCATCCTTCTTTTACAAAGCGGAGGTATGCTTCACAATTGGCAGGCAGCAGCTCTACCAACTTGGGGCTGTACGAATCGTAGCAGGCGTGGTAACCCGTGAAGTGTGAGCGCAGGAATGCCGCCACACCGTCGAATACATTGAGGTAGTTGCGCAGGGAGTGGCACTGTTGTCCTCCTTCGACGAAGGCCGTCTCAGGCGAACCACAGGACACGGCGGCACATAGTTCTTTGCCTTCCATCTTGTCGCCGCCGGCTCCGTATGCCCATCCCTCGGTGAAGACCTCGTCCATCCACTTCTTCAGCAGATAGGGGGCAGCATACCAGTAGAGTGGGAATTGGAAGATGATGCGGTCGTGCGCTTCCAGCAGAGCCTGCTCATGTGCCACGTCGATGCGTCCGTCGGGATATTGTCCATAGAGATTGTGGATGGTGGCGGCACCTTCGACGGCTTTCGTCCAAGCCTTGTTGATGACGGAGTGGTCCAGATCGGGGTGGACTACTATTACCAGAGTCTTTTTCATTACAGAATGCGTATTTGCTTGTAGCGGAACCTGCTAATAAGAGGATCCGCAGATATGTATTTGGAACGGTTTCATGCAGTTTGCAACAAGGTTGGCGAAGTGATTGATCGCTGCACGAGTCGAACCACATTTTTGGAACTTCAAAGAAACGATTTATACGCCAAAAAAGCAAGGTTTATCCCTGTCCGATGCAGCTTGTTTGTGCGGTAGGTGTCGGGCATTGAGGCGGTTTTTTGTAGTTTTGCGCGCCGATATATAGGAAAAAGGAATGTTTCAGGTCAAAGATACAATCGTGAGCCCCGATCTTTTCGATCGGATGTTCGTCTGTGATTATGCCGCTTGTCAGGGTATATGCTGCGTAGAGGGCGAGAGCGGTGCCCCGTTGGAGAAAGGCGAGTCGGATCGGTTGCGCAAGCATCTGGACGCAGTGCGCCCCATGCTTTCTCCCGAAGCTCTGGCCGTGATAGAGCGGCAGGGCGTGAGCTATGTGGACGAGGATGGCGATGAGGTGACGAGTATCGTCGATGGACGGGACTGTGTCTTCACCACTTATGACGAGGAGGGCAATTGCCTCTGCGCTTTCGAGCGCGCCTATCGTGCCGGAGAGATCGATTTCCTCAAACCGATCAGCTGCCATCTCTATCCTGTCAGACTCACCCGCTATAGCGGCTTTACTGCTGTCAACTACCATCGGTGGGAAGTGTGTCGGTGTGCCGAGGCTCTTGGTAAGCAGACGCGTACTCCGCTCTATCGCTTCCTGCGCGAGCCGCTGATACGTGCTTTCGGAGAAGAATGGTATCAAGAAGTGAAAGAGATAGCTGCTCTTCTGGAGAAAGAGTCGCCCCGAGAATAAGGCTATTCAAGACCGAAACGATCAAGGCCGTATGCAACATGTTGCATACGGCCTTGATCGTTTATCTCCCACTGAGGGAGGATCGCTGTAGCTTATTACTCTGCCGATGCAGACTGTTCGCTCATCAGCTTGTTAAATTCGTCGGGAGTCATCGTCTTGGCTTCGATGTCGAGCTGTTCCTTGAGGGCAGCAGCGAGCTTGTTCTCCGTCACGCGGTCGAAGAAGTTGCGACGAGAGTCTTCCTTCTCCATTAGCGTATTGGCATAGCGCTCCAGTGCATCCTGAGGCACGGCAGTCATACCGTACTGAGCAAACTGGTTCTTGGCTACGACGATGGCGAAGTTCTTCACGTCATCGGCCGTCACTTCGATGTTGTTCTTCTTCACGAGGTCTTCTTTGATCACGTGGAAGGTCAGATCCTTGATCATCGGAGCGTACTGCTCTTCCAGTTGCTCGTCAGTCCACTCGGTGTGCGTGCTTTTGAGCCAACGCTTCAGCAGTGCGTCGGGGAACTGGAGGGCTCCCACTCGAGCTTCGAGCTCCTTGCGCAGATCCAAGAGGAACTTGTAGTCGCTCTCGGCCGTGAACTGCTCGCGAATGCCCTCGGTCACTTTGCCGCGGAGGTCTTCCTCGTTCTTGATGTCCGTGTCGGGACCGAAAGCAGTGGTGAAGAACTCTTCGTTCAGCTCAGCTTTCTCATGACGTGAGATGCTGGTGATTTCGAAAGAGAAGTCGCCCGTATAGCTGCCGATGGCAGACTTGTCCACCTTGAGCAGGGAGGAGAGTTCGTACTCATTATTATTGTATGCCTTCGAGGGGTTGAAGACGATGACGCTATTCTTGGCGGCACCTACGAATTTCTTCTTCTCATCCTCGTCCTTCATATAAGCGGGGAGTATCATGGCATCCTCTACGCAGACGCCGCCTTCCTTGGCTTCGCCCTTCTCCAGCTCGCAGAGGCGTCCCTTCACTACGTCGTTGCTTTCCACTGCATCGGCTTCTACCGAGTGGCCGTAGCTTGAGCGCATGGACTCGATCTGCTGATCGATCATTTCCTTCGTGGGCTCTATCGTATAATAAGGTATGCGGATGCTCTTGTCGGCTACTACGTCCACTGCAGGTGTGAGTGCCAGATCGAATACAAATTCGAAGTCGTCCGTCGTGTCGAAGTCATAGTCCTTCTGCAATTCCTCATTAGGCATTGGCTCGCCCAGTACGTTGAGCTTGTTGTCTGCTATATAGCGATACAGCTCACGTCCTACGGCGCGGTTGATTTCCTCTGCTTTGACACCCTTGCCATACATCTTCCGGATCATGCCCATCGGCACCATTCCCTTACGGAAGCCCGGCACGTTGGCGTTCTGACGATAGTTGCGGAGTGCTTTTTCCACTTCGTTTGCGTAGTCAGCTTTCTCTATTGCCACAGTGGCAATGGCACTGACGGGATCCGTATTCTTGATTGATACGTTCATTGTCTTCTTTGATTATCGATTGGAGTTATTTTGTCTTTTCGGCTTGAAAATATACCGCAAAATGTGCGCCAAAAGTAGTCCAATTCTTCGAAAACAGCAAACCTTTTGCGCGGCCGAATCGCTCTCGGAAGATTTCTGTTCCATACCGTCGGGAAAGCGGAGGGTGGGACTGCTTCGATTCGGATGCCGCATGCGAGGGGGCTTGGCTAAGTGTCGGAGGGAGGGCGATTTCTGATGCATTTCTCCCAATACGTGCCGAAAAACGGCCGAAATACGCCCCATAATCACGCGAAAACTTGCGCCGTTTTCTTTTTGATTTGGCGCCATTTTCTGAGAGAATATGCGCCATTTTGAGAAAAAAATGGCGCGACTTTGCGATGCGATTCGGCGCCATAATCGTTTGCTTTCATGCGCCAAAAAATGAGAGAGTGTCCCAAGAGGGGGCTACAGATGCTCCTTTCTCCCTACATTTGTATGGTAAGTAGAACGCTCATCAATAGATATTCTAACCATGTACTTCCGTGATGTCGCCGGCTTGGACGAGCTGAAGACCTTCCTCAGACGCACCGCACAGACCGGTGAGGTAGCCCATGCGCAACTATTCTCCGGAGCGGAGGGAGGCGGGGCTTTCCCGCTGGCACTTGCCTATGCACGCTATCTCAACTGTCAGTCCCCATCCCAAGAGGATGCTTGCGGCCGTTGCCCTTCCTGTCTCAAGTACGATGCGCTGGCACATCCCGACCTCTTTTTTATCTTTCCCGTAGTCAAGGCGTCGGCTTCTCCCACACCGAGCGACGACTTCGTGGGGCAGTGGCGGGAGATGCTGGCCGAGGAGCCTTACTTCGTGCCGGCCGATTGGCTCGAATACTTGCAGGCGGGCAACAGCCAACCTGTCATCTATACCAAGGAAGCCGATGCCATCGAGCAGAAGTTGAGCTTCAGGAATTACGAAGCAGCCTACCGTGTCGTCCTCATCTGGCAGCCCGAACTGATGCACGAGAGTGCAGCCAATAAGCTGCTCAAGCTCATAGAGGAACCGCCCCGTCGCACGCTTTTCTTCCTCGTGAGCAGTATGCCGGACAAGGTGTTGGGTACGATACAGAGTCGCGTGCAGCAGATCCGCGTGCCGCCGCTCCGCGAGGCGGAGGTGGCGGCAGCCTTAAGCCGCAACGGCATCACGACGGATGTCGAGCGGATAGCACACTTGGCCGAGGGCAACTATCGCAGAGCCGTGGATATGTGTCGCGGAGAGTGGGCCGACAGGGAGTACCTCGTCCTCCTCGGACGCATGATGGACGCCATCCTCAAGGGCGATCCCGCTGTGATGCGTCCCGTGTCGGACGAACTGGCACAGCTCGGGCGCGTCTCTCAGATCGGATTCCTGACGTACTGCCTGCGCATTTTCCGCGAGCTATATATAAGTAGAGTGGGGATAGCCGAGCTGAACTATCTCTCCCCCGAGGAGGAAGGGCTCGTGCGTATGCTCGGTGGCGGTATCACGGGACAGAACGTGCGTCCGCTGATGGAGGAGGTGGAGCTGGCCATCCGCCACATCCGTCAGAACGGGAATGGCCGTATGATTTTCTTCGACTTGCTCCTCCGCCTCACTGCGGGTATGGCACCGGCTCTGCGTGCCAAGGGGCTGAAGTGACAAAAAGCGAGGACGGAGTCCTGCTTTTTTGACACTTTTGTCACTCAGCTGTTGATTTATTCGGATATTCTTTCTACATTGCGGGCAAGGATATCTCGCACCGCTTCTCGGGGTCGGTACAGCCCCGAGAAGCGGCGATTTTAGTCCGAAATGTTTCAAACACTAATAACAACAGTTTTCACCATGAAAGTGTACAAGACAAATGAGGTGAAGAACATCTCTATTTTGGGTAGCTCCGGCTCCGGAAAAACCACCCTTGCAGAAGCGATGCTCTACGAGGGTGGAGTGATAAAACGCAGAGGCAGTGTCGAAGCCGGCAATACGGTCAGCGACTACTTCCCCGTAGAAAAGGAGTATGGCTACTCCGTGTTCTCGACGGTTTTCTCTGTCGAATGGCAGGATAGAAAACTGAATTTTATAGATTGCCCGGGATCGGATGACTTCATTGGAGGTACGGTCTCGGCTCTTAACGTTACAGACTGTGCCCTCGTCGTAGTGAATGCGCAGTACGGCGTGGAGGTAGGGCTTATCAATCAGTTCCGCTATGTGGAGAAATTGCAGAAGCCCGCTATTTTCATCATCAATCAGCTGGATCATGACAAGGCAGACTTCGAGTCGGCCGTAGCTCAACTCAAGGAGCGCTACGGCGCCAAGGTGGTGCCCGTACAGTACCCCGTCAATGTGGGTGCGGGCTTCAATGCCGTGGTCGATGTACTGAAGATGAAGATGTATCGCTGGAAGCCTGAGGGCGGAGTGCCCGACGTGCTGGATATTCCGGCCGAAGAAGAGGCGAAAGCGAAAGAGATGCACCAAGCTCTGGTGGAGGCTGCGGCCGAAAATGATGAGAGCTTGATGGAGAAGTTCTTCGATCAGGGAAGTCTCTCTGAAGAAGAGATGCGCGAGGGTATTCGTGCCGGACTTATCGCTCAGGGTATGTACCCTGTGTTCTGCGTGAGTGCAGGCAAGGACATGTGCGTGCGTCGTACGCTTGAGTTCCTCGGCAACGTGGTGCCATGCGTGGACAAGATGCCTGCTCCGGTGGATATAAGTGGTACGGAAGTGAAGCCCGATGCATCGGCTCCCGTGAGCATCCATTTCTTTAAGACAACAATAGAACCACATATCGGCGAAGTATCCTACTTCAAGGTGATGAGCGGTACGCTCGTGGAAGGCGTAGATCTTCTCAATGCAGACAGAGGGTCGAAGGAGCGCATCAGCCAGCTCTTCGTGCCTGCAGGTCAGCAGCGCATCAAGGTGGAGCAGTTACTCGCCGGCGACATAGGTGCCACGGTGAAGCTGAAGGAAGTGCGCCGCGGCAATACGCTCAACGATAAGGGCGTGGAGCATCGCTTCGATCTGGTCAAATTCCCCGAGCCCAAGTATCGTCGTGCCATCCGTGCGACTAACGAAGCCGATACGGAGAAGATGAATGTGGCACTGAACGAGATGCGCGAGGAGGATCCCACCTGGATCATCGAGCAGAGCAAGGAGTTGCGTCAGACGATCGTGAGCGGACAGGGCGAATTCCACCTGCGTACGCTCAAATGGCGTTTGGAACACAACGAAAAGATCGAAATCGAATACATCGAGCCGCGCATTCCTTATCGCGAGACGATCACCAAGGCTGCACGAGCCGACTATCGCCACAAGAAACAGTCGGGTGGTGCCGGACAGTTCGGTGAAGTGCATTTGATCATCGAGCCTTATAGTGACGACAAGCCGCTGCCTGAGTTCTTCAAGTTCGGCAGTCAGGAATACCGCATTACGCCGCGTGATACGCAGGTCGTTGAGCTGGATTGGGGCGGTAAGCTCGTATTTGTCAATAGTGTAGTCGGCGGAGCCATCGACACGCGCTTCATGCCTGCTATCCTCAAGGGGATTATGTCGCGTATGGAGCAGGGACCGCTCACCGGTTCGTATGCTCGCGATGTGCGCGTTATCGTCTATGACGGCAAGATGCACCCCGTGGACAGTAACGAAGTGTCGTTCATGCTGGCGGGTAGAAATGCCTTCAGCACGGCCTTCAAGGAGGCCGGCCCGAAAATTCTGGAGCCGGTGTACGATGTGGAAGTATCTGTCCCCGCCGATTACTTGGGCGATGTGATGAGCGATATGCAGGGACGTCGTGCCATTATCATGGGTATGAATAGTCTCAAAGGTTACGAGCAGCTCTTGGCGAAAGTGCCGCTGAAGGAGCTTTCTAACTATTCGACTTCGCTCAGTTCCATCACGGGCGGTCGTGCTTCTTTCACAATGAAGTTTGCTTCTTACGAGTTGGTTCCTGCCGACGTACAGGATCGCTTGCTGAAGGAATACGAAGAACAATCCAAGGACGAGGCTTAATTTGCCCCTTCCTCTTTAACCCAAAGCACGAGGCTGCGCCATTACTGGCGCGGCCTCATTCGTTTATATTTAACAGCATATTGTAAGGGATAGATTCTGCCCATGCAGTATTATTTCGGGATGGCGTTGTAACAATCGGGTCTTTTTTGCATCTTCATAATAGAGGCAGGCAGCAATGAGGGTTCTGCTTCTGTTTGGTTCAATAGAGTAATCGGAACGTGGATACTAAGGCTTTCAAGGCAGTTTTTCTGCCGCTCTCTCCTACTGTTCGTGCCGTTTGCCGGGTCTTCCTGAAGAATGGGGCGGAGGTGGACGATGCGGTGCAGGAGGTTTACCTGCGACTGTGGGAGGCTCGGATGCGGCTGGATGAGCTGGCCGATCCACGGGCGTATGCCATCGGGACTGCGCGCAACTACTGCCTGGGGCTGCTGCGTGCTGCCAAGTGCAGGCCTCAGCCGGTGCCATTGGAGGCGGAGGACATCGGGCTGTTGTCGGATGTGCAGGGGGCTGACGGGGAGATGCGTCTCTCGGAGCAAATCGGGAGACTGCGTAGGTGGTTGGACGGAGTGGCCGAGCTGCATCGGGCGGTGTTCACGATGAGCCATTTCGGTCGGTATTCTAATGGTGAGATAGCGGAACGATTGGGTTTGACAGAGGGCAATGTGCGGGTGATACTGAGTCGTCTGCGAAAAGAAGCAAAGGAGGTAATCGGTCATGAAGCATGAAGATAGAGAGAGAATCGGTCTACTGCTGGAGCGATTCTATGCGGGCAGTACTTCTCGGGAAGAGGAGTTGGAGCTGTATTGCAGGTTAGAGGAGCAGGACGATCCGTCGCCTTTCCGTGACGATCTGCTGCTTCTGAAGGCTCTGCTTGGTGTTGCAGAGTCGGAAGAGGAGGCCAGTGAGCGTATGGATGCGCGGCTTTCTGCCCTAATAGACGGACGTGAGGAGGCAGCGAGGCAGCACCGTAGTCGCTCGCTCTTCCTCCACAGGGGACACTATGGAGCTGTGGCTTGTGTGGCGGTGGCTCTGACTATGGGGGCCATGCTGTGGCTGCGCCCCGCGGGCGGAATGGTCTCGAATCGGAACGGCGTCCCCATGAGTGAGACGGAGGCAGCCGAAGAGACGGAGGAAGCGATGGAGTTGCTGGAGTCCTGTCTCAACTATGCAGCCGAAGAGACGGAGGGGGCGATGGAGATGCTCTATAGAAGTGTGGACGAAGCGTGGACGGAGCCTGCAATGAGGGAGGAATAAACTTTGAACTAACTAACATAAAGAAGAAACTATGAAGACAAGAATGATCGTGGCCCTGATCGTGGCGATATGTACGCTCTCGTCAGTGGCTGCCGAAGCACAGCGGATTAATATGGATGCGCTCAGACGGGAGAACGGGATAGAGTCCGTCTATCTGTCCAAATCGATGTTGAAGAATTCGTCGAAGTATCTCAAGAGGAAAACGGACTTGAGCATCAATAATTCAATGCTCAACGGGATGCATATCTTCTCCGCCGATCGACAGCAGACTGCGGCGGCGAATCTCTTGCGCAGGACCTTCTCTCCTATGTTGCAAGGGGCGTGGGGCAATTACGACGAGCTTATGTTCGTACGGAAGACGGAGGAGCAGATGGCTCTCTTCGCCGAACGATCCAAGAAGGATTTGTACAAGTCGCTCGTCCTCTACACCGAGGATGTTCGCGAGGTGCGAGCCGTTATTTTTGAGGGAGAGTTTACCCGTGACCAGCTGGATCAGATGATCAATTCCGGTGGTCGTTTGTACAGTTTGCCTCACAATGGGCGTTCCCTAAAGCTTTATAATTGGCAAGGCCCCAATGGGTCTCAACTGCATAAGGGGCAGCTCAACACCGAATGGGATCGGGCACGACAACAATTTGATCGAAACTTTGGTGCGTATAGGAAGGAATTGGAGTTGGCTCGCAAGGAAATGGATAAACTACGAGGAGCCGGACGTAATCAGTTGGCAAAGGACTATCAGAAATGGATCAAAGAGTATCAGCAGCATATCGCTCAGTTCCGGAAGGAATGGGATCGGGTACGACAACAATTTGAGAAGGATAGCAAGAAATATGAAAAGGAATTGGAGCGGGCTCGCAAGGAGATGAATGATGCTTCGGGCATTGATCGTAAACTAATGACCAGAGACGATCAGGCATTTCTTAAAGAATATCAGCAAAACTTGGCCGAACTCAATAAGGAGTGGAATCAAGTGCGACGCAAATTCGAGCAGGCCAATAAGGAATATAGGAAGGAATTGAAGGAAGTGCATCGAAAGAATGCGTCGCTCTTCAAATAACCATTGTTCTTTGCTGTAAAAAAGAAACAGCCTCGTTCCGGTAGCGGAGCGAGGCTGTTTGGCTATTGGTATGGGCTGTTTGCCCGGAGCGAGGATTACTTCCTTCTTAGGCCTGCCATCTTGAGAGCTGTGATGGCAGCTTCGGTGCCCTTATTGCCATGACGGCCGCCGGCACGCTCTTCGGCCTGGAGCATCGTCTCGGTTGTGAGTACGCCGAAGATGACGGGCACGAACCCATCCACATTGAGTTGGGTGATTCCTTGGCTCACTCCCTGGCAGATGTAGTCGAAGTGTGGCGTGTCGCCCCTTACGACGCAGCCGATGGCTATGACGGCATCGACCTCATGTTGTTCGCAAAGGTATGCGCTGGCATAAGTGAGCTCGAATGTGCCCGGTACGTGCTGCACGATGATATTCTCTTGAGTGACGCCGTGTTCGATCAAGGCCTCGAGTGCTCCTGCGAGCAGGGGCTCGGTGATATTGCGATTCCATTCCGCTACGGCAATGCCGATGCGATAGTCTTTACCGGAGGGTACGCTGTCGTAGTCGTAGTCCGACAGGTTGTGAAAAGCTGTTGCCATAGTTTCTTCTTAGTTCTGTATATGTGTTGTTTCAGAAAAAAGGCATCCATCCCAGCATGAGACGGATGCCTTTCCTTGTATGTTATTAGTCAGAATGCTATTATTTCGCTCCCTTGGCTTTTACTCGGATGATGTCGGCTTCCACTGTGTTGGCTTCCATCGAAGTATAGTACTTGTCCTTCACTTGCTTGTATGCAGCCATTGCTTTGTCGTATTGCTTGAGCTCTTCGTACACGCGGCCGGCCTTGATGAGACAGCTCGGCGTGATGGCATCGTTGGATGCGGCGGCAGCAGCTTTCTCGAAGTAGCCCACAGCTTCTTCGTACTTCTTGAGCTGTACGTAGCTGTCGCCGATGAGACGAGTGATGGAGGGTGCTACCATGTTCTCTTTGGCAGAGAACGCTTTAAGGTGGTCGATGGCCTTCTGATACTCACCGATGTTGTAGTAGCAAATGCCCGCATAGGCTTGCGACAGATTGGAAGTCTCTGTGCCAGAATACTTGTCGATGACGGCGAGCAGACCCATTTCGGTCGCGCCATTGCCGTTGAGGGCAGCACTGTCCAGTTCTTGGATAAACTTGTCTTCGGCCAGATACACCTTCGTTGCGGCTTCACGAGCCTTGGGCTCGCTGACGAAACGCTTGTAGGCAAATACACCTGCTACAATAATAAAGATGCCCAGAATAGCCAAGCCAATCTTGGTCATGTTTTTTTCTACAAACTGTTCTGAGCGCGAAACGACCTCGCCCACTTGGTTCTCGGTTTGTTGATTCTCTTTCTTTGACATATTGCGAATAGTTATTTATTTCTTTACGAATGCACAAAGGTACTTTTTTGGCGTGAAATACAATGCTCGGCCCGATAAATATGTTATAGTGACACACGGCACGATTGATTACGGCTCCGTTATTGCCAATCTACGAGGCCTTCTTTGACGGCATAGCGGATGAGTTCGGCAGCGTTTGAGAAACCCAGTTTGTGCAGGATATTGCTACGATGTGTCTCCACCGTGCGGTGGCTCAGATGCATCTTCTCGCCTGTTTCCTTGGCCGATAGCCCGTTGCATAGATGCTGGATGACTTCTATCTCGCGCTCCGTCAGTTCGGATGGGTTCGGTTGCTTCCTTGTATTCTTGTGCGAGTGGCCTGCCGAGCGGGACACGCATAGGTCCATGATGATCTTGGCAATGCTCTTGCCGTAGAAGTTGCCTCCTGTCGTCACCGTGCGGATGGCGTTTTCGATATCACTGGTCTGCGCCATTTTGCTCATGTAGCCTTCTACACCGATTTCCAACAGATCGTTCACGATCTTCTCCGACACCTCTGAAGAGAGCATAATGATTTTGAGATCAGGATACTCAGTCTTCAGGCGGCGGGCTATATCCACGCCATTCCCATCCGGCAGCCTGATGTCCAAAATGATCATATCCGGTGCGCCCTGTTCATGGAGATAATCCTCCAGTTCTTGGGAAGAGCCACATTCGCCTATGATTTCGGCCAAATCTTGTATCTGTGCAATGGCTACACGGAGTCCCATGCGGTAGAGCTCGTGGTCATCTACCAGTACGATTTTAGTCATGAGGATAGTCTTTTATACCGGTGTGAGGACGAATGAGAAGATGCAACCTCGGCCTTCTCGGCTGTCGATGTGAAGCTTGGATTTGTTCCTTTCGAGCAGCCCTTTACAGATGATGAGTCCGAGTCCGCTTCCTTTTTCACCGTTAGTTCCTGTAGTAATGTTGCTGCTTTTGCCTGTTTCAAGGATGTGTTCTATCTGCTGCCTGCTCATGCCTATTCCCTGGTCGGCGACGGATACTCTCATTTTCCCGTCGATCTCTTGTTTGATGCCGATGCATATGGTGTCGCCTGATTTGGAAAACTTGATGGCATTACTGAGCAGGTTGCGTATCACTGTATTGATCATATGTTGGTCGGCACGGACGAGACATTGTTCCGGAGCTTCGAGCAAAAGTGTGACATTCTTGTACTCTGCGGGGAGCATATGGAGGCTGATTATCTTGCGGATGTTCTCAGTCAGATTGAAAACTACCGGAACGACCACCAAATTGCCAATCTGGATGTTAGCCCAGTCGAGGAGATTCTGTAGCATCGTCAGCTCTGACTCCACACTGTCCCGAAGCGACGATAGCATTTTGGTGGTTGGGGGAGCGTACTCATTCTTGGGAGAAAGGATGGTATCGAGCGCCATTCGCTGTGCGATGACGAGACCTTTGATGTCGTGTGAGATGATGGAGAGTAGTCGACTTTTCGTGTCATTCATCGCCTTGAGTTTTTGATTTTTGAGGTATCGTTTTCTGGATAGCACGATCAGTATGGCGATAATTCCTACCATTAATATGGTGATCACGATCAGAGTCAAATGCAGCCTCTGCGCCAACTCCAGCTCTTGGTTTTTGAGGGCTATCTCCGTTTCTTTCTCTTTGCTCTTGAAGCGTACTTCGAACTCCTGTACCTTTTCTCGCAGTTGTTCCTCTGCGATCGAATCGGCCAATACGTTCGCCCGCATCAGATAGGCGTGTGCCAGATCGTGTAACCCGAACTTGGCATATATCGCACTCGCCTTTTTAAGGATGTCATACCTTACTTTATTATATCCTCCCGCGCGCGCTATCATCTCTCCGTGTGTGAGGAGCTCATGCGCCTTGTCGTAGTTGCTATGCGTCGCGTAGTAGAGTGCTAGAAGGGAGCAGGTGAGTGCTTGGGTTTCCGCATCGCCAATTTTGTTCGCGATATCCATCGCCTCCGTCAGTGATAGGAAGGCTTCCTCGAGTCTGTTCTGCTGCAGCAGGTTGGAGCCAATGTTCATCAGACAGTTACACATGCTGGCACTGTCGGCAGTCTCTCGTTGGATACGCAGAGCTTTTTGGTAGTATTGGTTGGCCTCTTTGAGGTTGTCTTTCTTTTGGAAAATGTTTGCGATGTTGTTGTATGCAATAGAGATACCGGTTTTGTTGTCCATCGCCGTTGCCATCGACAGCGCCCGCTCGTAGAACGTTAGTGCTTCGTTCCAGTTTTCTTGGAAGAAGTGCACCAAGCCCAATTGCATATAGGCACGAGCCTCAAGTTGTTTGTCGGGGTGTTGCTTGAGCAGGTCCAGCACTTCCTCCAGTGCTGCAAGGGCATTGTCATGACGACCGGCGTAGCTCGCCATCAAGGCATAGTTGTAGAGGAGTTGAGGTAGTTGGCTTTTCAGATCTGCCTCACGGCAGTACTGGATTGCTTGGAAATAAGCATCAGCAGCGTCGCCGGCTTTGTAGTTATTCTCATAAGCCTTACCGAGCTTCTCGTACATCTCCATTCTCTTTTTCGCCGTTAGTCCGCGCATCATGGCCTTTTCACGTAGGGAATCGACATTGATCTCACTCGCTGTAAGCGGAGGGCAAAGGAGTGTAACCAGAAGAATAAGGAGGAAAAAGGGGGCGGAATAGTTCATCATGCTAAGCATTTCGGGGTACAAAACTAATATATTTTCAGCTTTGTTGTGTTTTTTTGCTCTCTATGAGGAGTATAGGTGAGTTTTGTGTGGTGAGTTTTGTTTCATTTTCCTTTTTGGCACGATAATTGTTCTGGTCTCTGGTGCCAAAAAACATGGCGCATATTGTTCAGCGAAAACGCGCCATTTCTTGAAAAAATATGCGCCAAATCAAAAAAGTTTTGGCGCCATTTTTCTGCAATTTAGGCGCGTGTTTCTCTCGCTTTTTGGCGCGAGATTGTGGGCAGAAGGGGTATGCCTTATCGCATTTGTGCCCCATGCTCAGTCGTCTGACAGGGTAGGGCAGGGTGCATGTCCGTCGGTGTCTATCCCTTTTCTGGTCGGTAACAAGGTATGCAGGTACGCTGTCGGGTGTCTTTTCGGAGTCGGATGCTGCGGCTTTTGGGGGCAATTCCTTATTTTTGTCAACGCTATGAGCAAAAACAAAACATATACAGAGGCCATGACACGCCTCGAAGAGATCGTCCGTATCATCGAGCATGACAGTCCCGATGTGGACGAGCTGACGCAGTTGGCCGAGGAAGCCATCGCTCTCATCGGCTTCTGCAAGGAGAAGTTGACTGTCGCAGACAAACAGATCGAGGAACTCATGGCCAAGCTCTCATGAACGGCAAACCTCGCTATGCACTCATCGTGGCCGGTGGTCGCGGGCTGAGGATGGGGGCTGAGATGCCCAAGCAATTCCTCCCCTTGACCGGACTGCCCGTGCTCATGCATACGATGCGTCGGCTGGCACCACACGTCGATGAGATCGTATTGGTCCTGCCTGTCGAACACCATAGCTTCTGGCAAGAACTATGCACCCGCTACGGCTTCATGTCGCCGCACCGTGTGGCTGCTGGCGGTGACACCCGCTTTGCCTCGGTGCACAGCGGATTGGAACTCGTGCCCGACGGCGCATTGGTAGCCATACACGACGGTGTGCGTCCGCTGGTGAGTGCCGAGACGATAGAGGCTTGTTTCCACGCGGCCGAGGCGGCGGGTGCGGCTGCACCGTACAGGCCGCTAACCGAATCGCTCCGCTATTATACTCCCGAAGCCAATCATGCCGTGGATCGCAGCCAATACGTGACCGTGCAGACGCCGCAGACCTTCCGTAGCGAATGGATTCGTGAGGCTTACGCCATGCCTTATGAGGAGCGTTTCACAGATGATTGCTCTGTGTATGAGAGCTCCTTTGGTCGTCCCGTTACATTGGTTGAGGGCAATGCGGAGAACATCAAGCTCACGACTCCGCAGGACCTTGCCCTTGCCGAACTTTTGATGCGCTGAGCATACCCTCCTCTCCGTCGCCGACTATTCAGCCTGCTATCGTGATTTATTTTGCCCAAATACCGCTTGGGAACAAGGTTCGCAGCCGTATTTGTTTATCTTTGTTGTATAATAATAGGTAATTATGAATCACGATCTCCATTTTACTATGATAGCCAAGACCCTCTACGGACTCGAAGATGTCTTGGCCGCCGAGCTGACAGCCTTGGGCGCAGAGGAGGTAACCATCGGCCGTCGCATGGTGAGTTTCCGTGGGGACAAACGGATGCTCTATCTGGCTAACCTGCGACTGCGTACCGCCCTGCGTGTGCTCAAGCCCGTAGTCACCTTCCGTGCCAAGACCGCGGACGAAATCTATGAACGACTACGCGCTTTCGACTGGACGACTGTCATGTCCGTAGATCAGACCTTCTCCATCGACTCTGTAGTCTATTCCGATACATTCAAGAACAGCCAGTACATCAGCTATCGCACCAAGGACGCCTTGGTCGATTACTTCCGAGAACACACGGACAAACGCCCATCGGTGCGTCTTTCCAACCCCGATATTCTGCTGAACATACACGTCTCTCACGACGAGGTGACCCTCTCGCTCGACAGCTCCGGCGAGAGCTTGCACAAGCGTGGTTACCGCGTAGCCGAGACAGTGGCGCCTCTTAATGAGGTGCTTGCCGCCGGTATCCTGCTCAAAGCTGGTTGGGATGGAAGCACGGATCTGATCGATCCGATGTGCGGGTCGGGTACTTTCCTCATCGAAGCAGCCCTGATAGCCTGCAATATAGCTCCGGGTATTTACCGCCGTGGCTTTGCTTTCGAACGGTGGGCGGACTTCGATGCCCGGCTTTTCGACGAGCTGTACCACGATGATAGTGCCGAGCGGGCATTTGACCATACTATATACGGCTCCGATATTCTTCCCCAAGCCATCGGTGCGGCGCGCAAGAATGTGGAACGTGCCGGTCTGGGACGTTATATCTCGTTGAGCGTCATGCCTATGAGTGAGCGGCCGAAGCCCGAGGGCAAAGCCATGCTCGTCATGAACCCGCCGTACGGAGAGCGCATTCGTGTGGAGGATATGCAGGAGCTTTACAGTATGATCGGCGAGCGACTCAAGCATAACTATCCGGGCTGCTCGGCATGGGTATTGGCTTTCAAGCCGGAACACTTCAACCAGATCGGTCTGCGTCAGTCGCATCGCGAGAAGCTGATGAATGGTGCTTTGGAATGCGAGTTACGCGGATACGAACTCTTTGAAGGACGTCGAGAGGAGTTTGCCGAACGGAAGAAGAATTACCCCACAGAAGATCGCTCTCCGCGGACGGAAGGTCGTGCCGAGCGACCGCCACGTCGTGAGGGAGAAGGCGGACGTCCGCCCCGTCGAGATCGGGACGATCGGTTCGCCGGTGACAGAGAACGCAGCCCTCGTCGTCAGTGGGGTGGAGGTCGAGAAGAGAGAGAGGGTGGCGAGCGTCGCCACCCATTCGATCGCAGAGACGATCGTCCGGATCGCAGACAGACGGATGATACTCGCCCTCGACGTGCTCCTCGTCCCGACAGAGCCTATAGCGACAACCGAGAGGAACGTGATGGCGAGCGTCGCCCCTATGCCCGCAAGGACGAGCATCGGGCGTACGGACAAGGGGAGGACAATCGCCCTCGTCGTGCTCGTTCCGATAAACCCTTCGCCCGTGAAGACAGGGTGCGCAGGGAAGAGCGCAATAACGACCGTCCCGAGCAGAATGCATGGCCGAGCGACAGATTCCGCTCAACGGACGAATCGGGACGCAGTCGTCGCAAGTCTTCCCCCTCAATACAGGTGATCCGAAACGAAGAGACAAAGAATGATTGATATCAAACTCAAATAACTATTGATACATCTTATTATGATGATGAAGAAAACACTCAAGCTCCTCTTGCTGGCTGCCTGTGCGGCGAGTGCGCCTATGTCGGGCAATGCACAGTCTCCGGCAGTGGATGGTAAGGAATTTACGCTGGAACAATTAATGCCCGGAGGGAGGGAGTTTTATCGTTTCTACCCCGAAACCATGCGCGGTTTGCAGTGGATGGGGCAAGACTATATTTATTTCGAGGGCAATACCCTCGTATTTAATCGACCGGGTGCTAAGCCGACAGAGGCCAAGAAACTCACAGCGGCCGATCTTGATGCTTTGATCCCTGAGGGTTGTAAGTTCCAGTCCATAGATGTATTCCCTGCCTTTAAGACGCTCGATGCTGCTAAGGGACAAGTTGTTTTCTTCACACAAGGCGGCGTGATCGGTTTCGATATGCTGCGCAAAGAGGTGACGGCTATCTTCGACACAGCCGGAGAGACGGCTACTGCGGACTTCTCCCCCGCGGGTGACTACGTGGCCTATGTGAAAGACCACAACCTCTATGTGGCACGAGCCGGCCGTCCGAACGAAGGGATGCCCAGAGCAAAGGCCGTGACGACTGACGGCACGGAGACATTAGTCTATGGAGAAGCTGTGCATCAGCGCGAATTTGGAATCGAGAAAGGAACCTTCTGGTCTCCGAGGGGTAGTTATCTGGCTTTCTACCGGATGGATCAGAGTATGGTCACGCCTACGCCTATCTTGGACTTCCAACCACACCAAGCTGTAGCCAAGCCGGTCTATTATCCCATGGCAGGAACTCCGTCGCACCATGTGACAGTGGGGATCTATCACGCTGCAACAGGCCGCACGATCTACTTGCAAACGGGTGAACCACAGGAAAAATACCTGACCAATCTGAGTTGGAGCCCTGACGAGAAGACACTATACATAGCCGAAGTGAATCGTGCCCAGAACGAATGTCAAGTGAAAGCCTACGATGTGGCTACGGGGCGTTATCTGCGCACCCTCTTCACGGAGAAGCACGAACGCTACGTGGAGCCGCAGCATCCGCTTGTGTTCCTCCCGAGGAATGATGATCAGTTTGTGTGGCTGAGCCGTCGCGATGGTTGGAATCATCTCTACTTATATGATACGTCCGGTCGACTCATCCGTCAATTGACCAAGGGGGAATGGGAGGTGACGAACTTTGCCGGCTTCAATCCCAAAGGAACCGAGCTTTTCTTCGAGAGCACGGAGGCAAGTCCACTTGAACGACATTTCTATAGAATTAGTATCAAAGGGGGTAAGACTACAGATCTCACCCCGGAATCGGGTATGCATCGGACGATGCTTTCGCCCGACGCATCATCTATATTGGATATTTTCCAGTCACCTACAGTTCCGCGCCGTACCACGGTAGCGCAGATCGGTCGCAAGCCTGAGGTGCTGCTGGAGGCCAAGAATCCCGATGTGGGCTATGCCATGCCCGAGATCAGAGTCGGTACTATCACGGCAGCCGACGGCAAGACGCCACTCTACTACAAACTCACGATGCCGCTTCACTTCGATCCGGCCAAGAAATATCCTGTCATCATCTATGTGTACGGAGGCCCCCACGCCCAACTTGTCACCAAGACATGGCATAGCTCTGTCGGTGGATGGGACATCTACATGGCACAGAAGGGCTACGCTGTCCTCACGGTTGATAGTCGTGGCTCTGCCAATAGAGGAGCTGCTTTCGAGGACGTTATTCACCGACAAGTGGGTAAGGTCGAGATGGCCGATCAGATGTGTGGTGTGGACTTCCTCAAGAGTCAGTCGTGGGTGGATGCCGATCGTATCGGTGTGCATGGTTGGAGCTATGGCGGTTTCCTGACTACCAATCTGATGCTGACACACAATGACGTTTTCAAGGTGGGTGTGGCCGGTGGCCCCGTCATTGATTGGAACCGCTATGAGATTATGTATGGAGAACGTTATTTCGATACTCCCGAAGAGAACCCTGATGGCTACGACGCTGCCAATCTGAGCAAGCGTGCAGGCGATCTGAAGGGAAGGCTTATGCTGATTCACGGTGCTGTTGACCCCGTAGTGGTGTGGCAGCACTCCCTCATCTTCCTTGAGGCTTGTGTGAAGGCGCGTACCTATCCCGACTACTATGTCTATCCGAGCCACGAACACAATGTGATCGGGCCGGACAGAGTGCATTTATATGAAACAATAACCCGTTATTTCACTGATCACTTATGAACATTCTCTTATTAGGCTCCGGCGGGCGTGAGCATGCCATGGCTTGGAAAATAGCCCAAAGCCCGCAAACGAACAAAGTATTTGTTGCCCCCGGAAACGGTGGTACACAAGAAGTGGCCACCAACTTGCCGGACATAGATGTGAACGACTTCCCAGCCATTGCCGAAGTGGTGATGAGAGAGTCCATTGACCTTTTGATCGTAGGCCCCGAAGAACCTCTCGTGCGTGGTATCGTAGATTACTTCCGTCGTCATGAAACCCTATACGATCTGCCCATCGTAGGCCCCAACGCTGCCGGTGCTCGACTGGAGGGTAGCAAAGACTTTAGCAAAGCTTTCATGCGTCGTCATTCCATTCCTACAGCCGCCTACCAGACCTTTATGGCAGAGAATATCCAAGCGGGATATGCCTTTATAGATACAATGAAAGCTCCCTACGTCCTCAAAGCCGATGGTTTGGCCGGAGGTAAGGGGGTTATCATAGCTGCATCGGCAGAGGAAGCCAAGCGTGAATTGGCCGAAATGCTTGGAGGTAAATTTGGCATGGCCAGTAGCCATGTAGTCGTGGAAGAGTTTCTCAACGGCGTGGAATGTTCGGTTTTCGTTGCCACTGACGGCAAGAACTATCGTATCCTTCCCGTAGCCAAGGACTATAAGCGAATCGGCGATGGAGATACCGGCCTCAATACCGGAGGTATGGGGAGTGTATCGCCCGTTCCTTTTGCGGATGAAGTCTTTATGCAGAAGGTGGAAGAGCGCATTGTTCGTCCGACTATTGCCGGATTGATATCCGAAGGGATAGACTATCGTGGTATTATCTTCGTAGGTGTAATGAATGTGGGAGGAGATCCCTATGTCATAGAGTATAACTGTCGTATGGGGGACCCCGAGACAGAGGCTGTGGTACTGCGAATCGAGTCGGACTTTCTGGAGCTGCTCCGTCGCATTGCTTCGGGACGAATCGGCTTCTATGAACTGAAAGAGGATCAGCGCTGTGCTGCATCGGTCATGCTCGTTTCTCGTGGCTATCCGGGCAACTATGAAAAAGGAAAGGAGATGGAAATCCCCATCCCGCCGACCGATACTATTCTCTTCCACGCAGGTACCGTGATGCGTGATGGCAAAGTGTACACCAACGGTGGGCGCGTGCTTGCTGTGAGCAGCTACGGCTCTACGCCGGAAGCTGCATTGCAACGGAGCTATACCCATGCACGTCAGGTTTTGTACGATGGCAAGAACTATCGTCACGACATCGGTCAGGACATGCTTCTTCTGGCAAAAGGCGATCGCTAAGCTGTGGTAAACTCAGAGAGGTCGTATCTATTACCGGCCACCATACTGATTGCCCTCGTGTGTAGGATCTTGTCCTACACATGGGGGCTTTCTGTCGATATTCCTTTGCAAGAGACTGTGGATTTATGGGGAACAATCCCGTTTCTATGGCAGACGATAGCCACCTTCGGTGTCGCATTGGGGCTATCCTTCTTGGCTGTTCGCTTCAGCACTTACTACCTCTTGTTGCAGGATGGAGCATTTCGGCCTTTGGTTTTCTATCTGCTTCTGCTCCTTGGTACACAGCAGGCTTTCTTCTCGCTGAAGCCTTTTACGTTCTTGATCCTATTATTGCTGGGGCTGTACTTCAGTTTATTTGGTACGTATAATCGGGAGAGTGCACCGCATAAGGCCTTGAATATGGGACTGAGTATAGGAGCTTCTACATTACTTTGGTCTCCTTTCCTCCTGCTTATGCCCTTTGTGCTGTTGCAGTTTTATTCCATGAAGAGCTTGTCGCCACGGAATCTGATTGCTTTTTTCTTGGGACTGTTTCTCCCCTTGTGGATATTTGTCCCGTTCTTGTTGCTGCCTGACGTGGAAGACTATGCCATCAGCAATATGAATCTCATGAAAGAATGGGGTTTCTCTTATTCGTTTGGGCGTGCTTCTGGTTTTAGTTGGTTATACCCCGTACTGCTACTGTCGTTGTATCTGATCTCGTTTGCTCATTTACAACTGAGTTATACGGCAGAAAAAGTTGTAGGTCGTAATTATCTTTTTGCCCTTTCCTCCGTTGGCTTCTATCTGCTCATTCTCTCGGCAGTAATGCCCGCTGCAACAGAAGGACTCCTCTATTTATCAGTCCTTCCAATATCTATACTCGCGGCTCGTTTGTTGACGAAGCAAAAGCGTCGCATGGCCAATCTACTGGCCATGTTATCGGCTTTTGCTTTCCTTGCATCTTTCTTCCTCTCGGTTTTCTTCTGATAGTTGCCTTCGTAGAGAGCTTTCGGAAGCGACAGCCCACTCTTTTCAAGAAAGGGAGGTAAATCGCAGTGCTGCCCAGTTGTTGCGGGTGCGTACTTCCTCTTGTTTCAGCCCAAGAGCAGTGGCACATTCCGCCAAAAATGGAATGTCCTCTGTATAGAATCCGCTGAGTAGCAATGTGCCACCGGTGCGCAGACGAGACCTGTATGTAGCCATGTCGTTCAGGAGAATATTCCGATTGATATTAGCTATTATCACATCGAAGAAAGGACAGCTCTCCAATAGTGAAGCATCTCCCACGTGAATATCTATGTCCTGAATACCATTGAGGGCTGCGTTCTCAGCCGTGTTGTGGCCACACCAATCATCAATGTCAATGGCTGTGATCGAATTAGCTCCCAGCTTACGGGATAGGATCGCGAGTATGCCGGTGCCACAACCCATGTCCAAGACCGTTTTTCCTCCCAGTTCCATGTCAAGAAGATAACTCATCATCAGCGAGGTTGTCTCATGATGTCCCGTACCAAAGGCCATTTGTGGCGATATAATCAGCTCCATTGACATTTCCGGATCGGTTGGATGGAAGGGGGCGCGCACGAGACATTTATTCTCGATACGGATGGGTTGGAAATAGTTCTTCTCCCATTGTTCGTTCCAATTGATATCTGGTAGTACTTTGGTGGAGAAGCGCCAGAGCAGATCCTCTAAAGGGAAGTGTCCCAGAAGATCGTGGA
Organism: Porphyromonas loveana; assembly: GCF_003096695.1. Taxonomy (GTDB): domain Bacteria; phylum Bacteroidota; class Bacteroidia; order Bacteroidales; family Porphyromonadaceae; genus Porphyromonas; species Porphyromonas loveana. Next base: position 68,705 of record NZ_QEKY01000010.1, read on the forward strand.
CTGCAGCGGGATTTTCCTTTGCAGCCGGAATATAGGCGTGCAGACCACTCTCGTCTTGTTCGAAACTGTCAAATCCTATTTCGGCCAATGATGCACTGAGTAGGTCGAAGGCTGTCTCGACTTCCAATTCGACGGGACGACGAATAAGTTCAAAGGTATAACCGATGTATTTCATTGTGTTGTGAGTTGTATTTGATTGTTTCGTTTGATTCTTTTGTTCAGATAGGGTAGTCCGCAGACGATGGCAATCCCCTTGAGCATAGATGAAATGCTGATGGCCCACCATACTGATTCAAGTCCGAATCCCATACCGATAAGGATGAGAGCTAGCGGGATGCGTAAAAGATTGCCTCCGATGCTGATAGCGGCGGGAAAGACAGTACGAGCCGTTCCGTAGAAAAGACCTTGGGTAGCTATTTCGAGCATCATCAGTAGCTGAGAGTAGCCACCGATACGCAGATAGATCCCTCCGGATAGGTAGGCTTCCTTTTCGGGGACAACAACACGAAAGATCTCATTGCCGAAGAAGACAAATAATACCGTTCCGAGAATACCGAATATGGAACAGTAGAGAAGGGTATAGCGATAGGCTGAAAAGATACGTTTGCCTTTGTGTGCTGCATAATTATGTGCCACAAAGGTTGCCAAAGCCGTACTGAAGCCCTGTGACGTATTCCATGTAATGGCTTCCAATTGTCCTCCGGTTGTAAGTGTAGCCACACCGATGTGCCCTCCTTGTTCCGATACCAATCGACCAAGCGTCATATTGATGACGGCAAAAAGGGAGTTGAGCGCGGCCACGGGAAGCCCTATGCGGATGATGCGTCCGCTATGGATACGATCCGGGCGAACGAAGAATGCAAAACAGTCCAAGAGCTTATCCTGCTTTTTCAGTCTATACACAAATAGACCAAAGACAAAACTTTGGGCTGTCAATGTGGCAATACCCGCTCCGGCTGTGCCGCATCCCAATCCGAAAATCAATAGGGGATCCAGAATCATATTGAGTGCCAAGCCCAAAGCATTTACGCGAAAGGGTATGGAGCTGAGTCCTGCACCATTGTATATACCACTGAAAGCAGTCGCTGCAAAGGTGAAAGGCAAGCCGCAAGCCACTATTCGAAGATAGGCCAACGCTTGAGCAGACACGTCAGATTCCAACTCATAGATGCCAAGGAAAAGAGATGGAAGAAGGAGGAACAGAATAGCAAGAACAGAGGAGATCAATAGCGACATCGAGACGTTATGCGAGGCATATCGTCTTGCTTCGTCCGTAGATCCACGACCGAGGCTATGTCCTATGGTTACTTCGCTCCCTGTTTTGTTGATGGTCGATATCGAGCTGGATAGCCACATGAGTACTGCCACGACCCCTACAGCTGCGACGGATTTACTTCCCAACCGACCTAACCAGGCCATGTCGGTAAAGTTATAGGCCATTTGTACGAAAGAGGTGCCCATTATGGGCAATGCCAACCGGAGTATCTGCTTTCTGATATCTCCTTGTGTGAGGCTTTGTAGTCGGATGCTACTCATTCAAAGCCTGTGCTGTATTCCAGCCTTGAGCCACTAAGGTGATTTCTGTTCCGTCACGTGTCACGAGGACATTTCCATCAGCTTCGTTGGTGATGTGTCCGATGAGATGGATTCCTTCGATCTGCTGTATGTCGTCGAGACGCGAGAGAGGCACGGTGAAGAGAAGTTCGTAGTCCTCTCCGCCGTTAAGAGCCGCAGTAGAGAGATTCATATTGAATTCCTCGGCCATTGCTGCTGTTTGGTAATCGATGGGGAGTTTGTCGTCATAGATGCGTATGCCGACCTTACTGGCATGCGCTATATGTAAGAGTTCGGAGGAGAGCCCGTCTGATATATCCATCATCGCCGTCAGTTGGATACCGGCATGACGAAGTTTTTCGATTATATCCTTACGAGCTTCCGGCTTCAACTGTCTTTCGAGAATGTATTCGTGCCCTGCAAAGTCCGGAGAGAAATCTGTCTCTCCTTTGTAAACAGCCTTTTCGCGTTCCAGAAGCTGTAAGCCCATATAAGCAGCACCGAGGTCTCCACTCACACAGATCAGGTCGGTAGGCTTGGCTCCGTCTCGATATACTATTTCTTCTTCACGCGCTTCCCCGATACAGGTGAGGCTCAGACAGAGTCCAGTGAGGGAAGCTGAGGTGTCACCTCCGACCAGATCCACACCATAGGTATCGCAGGCTGCAAAGATGCCTTGGTAGATTTGTTCGATATCTTCTACAGAGAAACGTGCCGATACTCCTATTGAGACGGTCAATTGTCGGGGTGTCCCATTCATGGCATAAATGTCAGAGAAGTTAACCACTGCACACTTGTATCCCAAATGCTTGAGTGGAGTATAGGTAAGATCGAAGTGGATGCCTTCGAGAAGCATGTCCGTTGTGACAAGGGCTTTCATGCCGTCGGATAATGCAATCACAGCAGCGTCGTCACCTACGCCTTTGAGCGTGCCGGAGTTTTTCAGTTGAATGCAATCGGTTAAGTGCCGGATGAGTCCGAACTCACCCAGTGAAGATATTTCGGTACGTTTCATTAGGATGGTAATTTATTTTGTATGGCCCCCAATAGTTTATTGACGAATCCACATTCTTGTTCAAACATCAATTTTGCTTCAACAGGGAGGAAAAATAATCTTGACAACATCTTTTCGGGGAAAGATGAACGCCACAGAAGTAGCCGCATGGCATCTTTCTCTGTACAAACGATAATAGTATTTTCTTTTCGATCAAGATCGCTCCATTCTTTTATCAGGATACGAATATCTTTTTCGGTGAATTCGTGATGATCAGGATAGATGCGTTCTGTCACGATAGGGAAGCGAGAGCGTATTTCATGAAAGAATGGTTCGGAATTAGCTATTCCTGCTATGACCAATGTGCTACTTGCTGTTGGATGAAGTGGTTGATCAGGAAAGAGAGGTGTGAGTTCCGACTGATAGCAGAGCTGAGAGAAGAATAGTTTCTGATGAGGATACAATGCCAAGTCGCGTTCGGCTGCGCGTAGTTCTATGGGAGCCAGATTGCTCGGACATTTCGTCAGAATGACTGTATCGGCTCGGTGCAGTGCCCTGATGGGCTCTCTCAAGCGACCTGCCGGCATTAGGCAGTCTTTCGAGAGGATGCGATTGTAGTCAGTTAGGACGATGCTGAAGTCTGCTCTTACACGTCGATGTTGGTAGCCGTCATCTAACAAGATTAGTTGTGGTCTCTGCTCTGAAGGAAGATCACAGAGATAAGCGATGGCACGTCGCCTATCTGCATCTACTACGACTGTTAGGAATGGGAATTTCTGTTTGATTTGGCAAGGCTCGTCTCCGATCTCTTGTGCAGAGGAGTCTGCCGAAGCGATTATCATCCCTTTGGTTTTACGCTTGTAGCCGCGGCTGACAACGGCGAGACGGTAGTGGGTATGGAGAAGGCGTATAAGGTATTCGACGTGTGGTGTCTTGCCTGTGCCTCCCACGGTAATATTGCCTACACAGACGATGGGGAGTGGATAGGAAACCGACTTGAGCACGTTCTTGTCGAAGAGATAGTTGCGCAGCCTCACACCCGCACCGTAGAGGGCGGACAGGGGTTTGAGCCATTTATGGATATGGGGCGCATCCATCTCTTCGACAACTTACATGTTTATCTCATTCCGATCAATACGGGATGAATGAATAGGGCAGACGAGCCTGTACGCCTGTCGGTTGCATAGGCACAGACTGAATTGTTCTCAGAGCCTCAAATTCTGATTTGGAGAGAAAAGCCTGCATGATAGCAGTCTTCATCTCTGCTGAGGACGAACTCAAGAACTCTTCGAGGAAGTTACGCTTTGTCTTGCCATACTTGACATAGTAGTTGTCGCCAAGTTCTGCAAGTGTAGCAGCACGTTTAATAGCTGTTTCAAGTCCACCGAGTTCATCGACAAGCCCTATCTCCAAGGCTTTCTCTCCGAGCCAAACACGACCTTGGGCGATACTGTCAATTTGTGATTTGCTACGGTTGCGACCTTCGGATACACGGGTGAGGAAGATATCATAGCCTTGTTCAATGTAGCGCTGGATGATAGCACGGTCGTCAGCCGTCATTGGGAGAGCGAAGTTGCCCAAGTCAGCGTGCTTGGACGTCTGTACGACATTCATGTTCACTCCTAACTTCTTGGCCACGCCGGCGAAGTTGGGGAACATGCCGAATATGCCGATAGAGCCGGTGAGTGTGGTCCGTTCCGCTACGATAGCGTTGGCGGCACAGGCGATGTAGTATCCGCCGGAGGCAGCTACGTCGCCCATGGATACAACGATGGGCTTTTTGGTCTTGAGGTCAACGACTTGCTTCCAGATTTGTTCAGAAGTGAATGCGCTACCACCTGGTGAATTGACACGGAGAACGACTGCTTTGATGTCGTCATCATCTGCAGCTTCTTTGATTTGTCTGGCGAGGCTTTGAGTGATGGAAATGCTAGTGTCGAAAGGTCGTTTGATCACTTCTTCCGTGATTTCTCCTTCTGCGAAGAGGACTGCAATGCGATTCTCCTTCTCTTTCTGGGCAGGACTGCCTGCGAGCACTTGAGAGAGAGAAACGAGGCGGAGTTTGTCTTTTTCCTTGCGATCGGTGAGCTTCTTGAGCTCTGTTTCGACATCGGTGCGATAGGCCAGGCGGTCTACAAGTTTCATCTCTACCGCTCTTTCTGTGAGGTTGAACATGTCGCCGTTATCAGCAAACATTTTCACAGAGTCTGCCATCGTTTTGCGCGATTCGGCTATATCAGAAGTGATTTTGTTCCAAAGTCCGTTGATGTAGGTCGTGATTTGTTCGCGGTTGGCTTCGCTCATTTCGCTGAGCATAAAAGGTTCAACTGCTGCCTTATAAGTGCCGACTTTGAAAATTTCCATCTTGACACCGAATTTCTCAAGAGCGTCCTTATAGAACATAGTCTGTGAGGCGATACCGGTGAGTCCGAGCATTCCCTTGGGGTTGAGATAGAGTTGGTCAGCGATGCTGGAGAGGTAGTAGCTCTTCTGAGAATATCTGTCGGCATATGCCACGATAAACTTGCCAGAGGATTTGAAGTTTTGCAGGGCACGGCGCAACTCTTCAGCAGAAGCCATCCCGACCGCGAGGTCATCAATGTCGAGGTAGATACCACTTATGTTAGGATTATTCTTGGCCAGTTTGATTGCTTCGACGGCTTGTGAGAGGGAGACAGTTTGATCTTTCTGGTCGATGAAACTCCATGGGTTGGTGGCTACGATTTCGGGAAAAGAACCATTGTCAATGTGGAGGATGGAGTTAGCCTCAATCTTGGGTATCTCTCCACCGCCTGCTTTGGATGCGATACTGGCGATAAGAGCGAATGTAATAAAAAGGGAGATGCAGATGAGGATAACACCTGCGGTAATCACCCCGAGAACCGAGGCGAAAAACATTTTGAAGAATTCTTTCATATCTGATTTGCTATTTGTTCTTATCTGTTTATGATACTGTGCAAAGATAAGTATTTAATCTACAGCCTGAAACCTGAAGAACGCTCTCTTCAGGCAAGGCGTATAAGGATGATGCAGTGCACTGCTTTAGTGGCGCCAGAATGCGGGGTGAAGGATGGAGATAACGGTGAAGACTTCCAGACGACCCGTGAGCATTAGGAAGGAGAGCACCCACTTGGAGAAGTCGCCGGCCTGTTCGAAGTGACTGAAGTACGGACCGAAGCCCGGGCCTATGTTGCCCATGGCCGAAACGGACGAGCCGACGGCTGCTGTGAAGTCCATGCCATCGAGTGTGAGCAGTGTGATGCCGGCGAAGATGAGCAGGAAATAGAGGAAGGCAAAGGCAAGTACTTGGCTGACGAGGCGCGCCGTGATGGTGATGTTGTTGATGCGTACGGGAACCATCAGATTGGGTCGGGTGCGTTTCTTGAACTCGTTGCGTAGATTCTTCATCAACACAAGGAAGCGACTCATCTTGATCCCTCCGGTGGTGGAACCGGCACAGCCACATACGATCATCATGATGATGGCCATGCACCAAAAGAACGGGCCCCAGCTCATGTAATCAGCCGTGGTATAGCCCGTGGAGCTGACGATGGAGTAGGTCTGGAAGAGAGCATGGCGGAAGTTTTCTTCCAACGTCGGATACTCTCCACGCCAGATGAGCCAAAGTGTCGTAACAGCCGCGATAGAGAGCGTGAAAATGACGAAGCCGCGCACCTCTTCGTCGCGGATGAGCTTGCCCGGACGACCGTTGAGCAGGAAGTACTGCACCGTGATGCTGAGACTGCCGATAAACATGAAGAGTGAGGTGATGTACTCTACATAAATGGAATGGAAGTCGGCGATGCTTCCGTTACGCGTGGAGTATCCGCCAGTCGAGATGCATGTGAAAGCGTGGCAGACAGCGTCGAACAGCCCCATCGGCCCCATCCATAGGAGGAAGATCAGCACTGTCGTGCTTAGGATGTAAACACCGCACAGTCGCTGCGCCACTTGGCGAATGCGAGGAAGGAAGCGATCATGGATGATGCCTGTGGTCTCAGCGTTGTATATCTGCGCTGCGGCACTGCCTGCACCGAGCATTGGCAGCAAAGCCACGGTGAATACGACGATGCCGATACCACCCTGCCACTGCATCAGGCTACGCCAGAAGAGAATGCCCCGAGGCAAGGATTCCACCTCTGCGAATATGGTAGCCCCTGTTGTTGTGAAACCGGACATGGTTTCGAAGAATGCATCAGTCACAGAGCGTGTGTATCCTCCGAAGACGAATGGCAGCATACCCAAGAGCGAAAGCGTTACCCATGTGAGTGTGACCGTCAGCATCCCTTCGAGTCTGCCTGCTTCGTATACGCTTGCACGTCGTCCTATTAGGAAGAACGAGAGCCCTACGGCAGCCATCACCCCAATTGTATATATAAAGGGCAACGTATCATGCCCTTTGTGGTATAGGGCGATGGCGAGGCATAGCAGGAGGAATAATATCTCAAAGAGACAGAGTGTGCCTACTACCTTGAAGACGAACTTGAAATTAATATGCTTCGACATATCAGTATATGCTCTCATTGATGTAGGGGAGCGGGACTATCCGAAAAACTCTTTGAGACTATTCAGTGGCGTATTCAGACAGAATACAACTACGTGGTCGTAAGGTTCGATGACCGTGTCTCCATGAATCATTTGCGGGACACCGTTCCGCACCATGCCACCGAAAGTGATACCCTCAGGGATGTCCAGTGTCTTCACCGGCCCCTTGGTCACGGGAGCATTCCGATGCGCTACAAGCTCTGCCACGTCGGCATTAGCAAGCGTCAGACACTTGACTGTGCTTGAATCCTCGCCGAGGAAGAAATGAAAGATGGAGCCGGCAGCCAATAGTTTCTTATTGATGAGTGTGCCGATGTCCAGACGGTCAGCCAGCGAGATGTAGTCGATGTTCTCCTCCTTGGCGATGGTCTTGAAGACGCCGAAGCGTTTGGCTCCGAGACAGGCGAGTACGTTGGTCTCCGAATTCTCCGTCAGTGCGATGAATACATCTGCTTGATCCAGCCCCACCTCACGGAGTATGTCCGAGTCGCGTCCGTCTCCATTGTACACTTTCACATTTGTGGGCGAAGAGGCACTGATGCGCATACTCTTGTCCTTGTCTTGCTCGATGATCGAGATTTGGATGCTCCTCGGTATCATTTCGATGGAGCGGATCGCTATACGACTGCCACCCATGATGACAACCTTGCGAATGGGTGGATTCCTCTTGCCGGCGAGCTTGCGGATGTCGTCCAGTCGGCTCGGTACCGTGGCAAAGAATACGATGTCGCTATGCAGGATCTGTGTGCGTCCCTTGGGGATGATGGTTTCCAAGTCGCGCTTGATGGCCACGACGTGATAGTATTTGTCCTCGGCCTGAGTCAGTTCGTGGAGAAACTTCCCCACGATTGGCGCTCCTTCGCGCACTTTTACTCCCACGAGAGCGAGCGCTCCGCCGAATAACTCCACGTATTCGCGTGCCCAAGGGTTCTTGATGGTTGATACGATCTCATGTGCAGCCAGCAGCTCTGGGTAGATCATCGTATTGATACCCATACTGCGGAAGTACTGTGCCATGTCCGGCTTCAGATACTCGATGTTGTTGATGCGTGCCAGCGTCTTCTTGGCTCCTATCCGTGCAGCCAAGATACAGGCCAAGATGTTGTCCGCTTCAGCCGGCATGACGCTGATGAAGAGGTCGGCATCCTTCACCTTGGCCTGTTTCAGGTCCGAAGGAGAGAGCGGATTGCACACCAGAGGGAGTAGCTCCGTGCGCATGGCTGCCAGCTCCAGACGCTTGGGGTCAGGATCGATCAGGACAATGTCCTGATCCTCCTGCGATAGCATCTTCGCCAAGTGTGTGCCCACTTCACCGGCACCGGCTATAACTATGTTCATATCTCTCTACTATTATATATAGGGGTTGTCCGAGGGATATCCCCGCTATGGATGTAGCAGGAGCTCTTCGGTCAGGCGGAAAAGCGAGTCGGCATCCATGCCGCAGTCGGTATATTGCTCGGGCACCGATCCCTGCTCCACAAAACGGTCGGGTACACCCACACGACGAATACGCGGACGATAGTCGTTGTCCGCCATGAATTCGACGACAGCTGAGCCAAATCCTCCCTTCCTGCAACCGTCTTCTACAGTGATGATGGTGTCATATTTCTTCCCGATGCAGTGCAGCAGCTCTTCGTCGAGGGGCTTGAGGAAGACCATGTCGTAGTGTGCAGCCGACACGCCTTTCTCTGCCAATCGGCTCACTACTGTCTGTACTATATTTCCGATAGGGCCGATGGAGAGGAAAGCGACAGACTCTCCCTCCGTCAGACAGCGTCCTTTCCCGATCTCTATGATTCGGGGCGTATTGCGCCAGTCCGTCAGTGCGCCCTTACCTCGCGGATAGCGAATAACCATGGGAGCGTTTATGCCCTTGTATCCGGTCAGCATCATATTGCGCAGCTCGTGCTCGTTCAGCGGGGACGCTACGATAAGGTCGGGTACACATCGCAGGAAAGCCATGTCGTAGACTCCGTGGTGTGTGGCTCCGTCCTCTCCCACCAGACCAGCACGGTCGAGGCAGAGTACCATGTGCACGCGGGAGAGCGCTACGTCGTGGATGACTTGATCGTACCCCCTTTGGAGGAAAGAGGAGTAGATGTTGCAGAAGGGGATCAACCCCTCTTTGGCCAGTCCTGCCGAGAAGGTGACAGCATGTCCCTCTGCTATGCCTACATCGTAGGCACGGTGCGGATACTTCTTCATCAGGAAGTTCATGGAGCAACCGGTGGGCATGGCGGGCGTAACGCCTACGATGCGTTCGTCACGCTCGGCCAATTCGACGAGTGTGTGTCCGAATACGTCTTGGAACTTGGGAGGCTCCGGCTTCGGAGCCGCGGTTTGGCGTTCGCCCGAGCTTATGTCGAATTTCCCCGGTGCGTGCCAGATCGTTGCTTGCTTCTCTGCAGGCATGTAGCCTTTTCCCTTGACCGTGCGCAGGTGCAAGATCTTGGGGCCTTTCATTTCCTTGATGTCTTGCAGCACTTCTACCATCCTGCACACATCGTTCCCATCCACAGGCCCGAAGTAGCGGATGCTGAAGCCCTCGAATAGATTGCTTTCACGGGCGAGCAGTGCTTTGACGCTGTTATTGAAACGGAGCAGGTTCTTTCGGTTGGTCTCGCTGATGAGATTGATCTTCCGCAGGCCGCGATACACATCGTACCGTATCGTATTGTACGTCTTGCTTGTGAGTATGTCCACCATATAGCGGTTCAGACCTCCGACGTTGCGGTCAATGGACATGTTGTTGTCGTTGAGGATGATCAGCAGGTTGTTCGGGAACGAGGATGCATTGTTTAGCCCTTCGAAAGCCATCCCGCCTGTCATGGAGCCGTCTCCGATCACTGCTATCACCTGTCGTTTCTCGTCCTTGGCAGCCGATGCTACGGCCATACCGAGGGCTGCCGATATGGAGTTGGAGGCATGTCCTGCAGGGAAGGTATCGTATTCGCTCTCTTTCGGACTGGGGAAGCCGCTTATTCCTCCCCATTGGCGTAGTCGTTGGAAGGCATCCCGCCGCCCCGTCAGTAGCTTGTGGCTATAGGCCTGGTGTCCCACATCCCATACGATGCGGTCGTGAGGCGTGTCGAAGACGTAGTGGAGTGCTACGGTAAAGTCCACAGCCCCCAAGCTGGAGCCGAGATGACCGGGCGTGACCGAGAGCACCTCCAGAATATATTGACGCAGTTCGCTACACACCTGAGGCAGCTGTTCGGGGCTCAGTGCGCGTAGGTCAGCGGGTGAATTGATATGATCGATTAGAGTCGTCGGACGAACTTCCATTGAAAATATGCGTATGTTTTACGCAAAGATAGTCTTTCGGACGAACAAGAGAAAGGAATTTGCTGACCGAGCATAGCGTACTCCTCAGCTTTGCACTCAGGACGACACGGCTCTCCGATTACATAGAAAAGGCTTATGCGGCATCATCTTTTTTAACGCTCTGTTGGGTGTTGAGAGGGGTGGTGCGCAATTCCTGAAATTGTGGGCAGAAATTCGGGGAAATATGGCACCGAAAATCAAACTAAACACGTGCCAGAAGTTTTTCGATTTGGCGCCAATTTTTTTCGGAAATGGCGCCAAAATCATTTTGAAATGGTCTGAGATTTTTCGACGCCTTGCACGAGGCTGAAGATTATAACAGATCTACATGTTTTTTTACACGAGCAAGTCTGTTTCTTCAGTGCTGGGGTGCTCTGTACGGTATTTCTCTTCTTTCTTGCTCATTTCTTCCCTATGTACTATTCTCCGGATTTGTATAGACAGATAGTTTTTGCCATCTTAGCATATCTTTAGGTGGCTTTTTTGTTGCGACAGAGTTTGTTGTGGCTATACCTCCGAGTATAATCCTAATCATATAATCAACGTATGGACAAGCAAAACAGACCATTCACCACGCGATTTGACCATTATAACTACAATGTTCTCGACCTTGAGAGAAGTCTGGACTTCTATGAGCGCGCTTTCGGCTTCCATGAAGTGAAGCGCAAGGTGGCACCCGACGGCTCTTATATCCTCGTCTATCTGGGCGATACGGCAGGACATTTCCTCTTAGAGCTTACTTGGCTCAGGGATCACGATCAGCCCTACAATCTGGGGGAGAACGAAATCCATCTATGCGTTCGCACGACGGGCGATTACGATGCCGTGCGCGCCTATCATCGCGCTATGGAGTGCATCTGCTACGAGAACGAAGCGATGGGGCTCTACTTTGTGAGCGACCCCGATGGGTATTGGATTGAAGTGTTGCCCGAAAAAGGAATGTAGAGCACGTCTTCCATGCTTTCAACTAATCAGATAAAATACTTGCGCAGCCTGCGTGAACGTAAGTATCGACTGCGCGAACAGGCTTTTCTTGTCGAAGGACCCAAGCTCATCGGTGAGATGCTGCCGCATTACCGTTGTTGCATGCTTGTCGGGACGGCTCCTATGCTTGCTGCGACAGCCATACCTCGGGATGTGGAAGTGGTGGAAGTGCCGCCTTCCTTCGACTTTAAGCGCATCAGCATGCAGACGACGCCACAGTCTCTATTGGCCGTTTTCGAACTGCCTGCGGAGGTGGAGCCGAAAGTGAAGGGGCTGACGCTGCTTTTGGACGGAGTCCAGGATCCGGGCAACGTGGGGACGATTTTGCGCACGGCCGATTGGTTTGGTTTCCGCCAAGTGTGGTTAGGAGCCGGTTCGGCCGATCTCTTTTCTCCCAAGGTGGTGCAGGCTTCTATGGGAGCTTTGGCTCATGTGCAGGTAATTCCACTGACCGATACGGTAGGCGTGGTCAGGCGTTTCCGCGCTGAGGGTGTACCCGTCTATGGAGCCTTTCTGGATGGGACAAATCTCTACGAAGCAGAACTGCCGACTGTGAGCCAGCCGACCATCTTGGTCATGGGAAATGAGGGGCGTGGCATTAGTCCAGAAGTGGCTGCTGGGGTAACGCATCGCTTGACAATCCCTGTTTTTGGAACTGCAGGACATACAGAGTCGCTCAATGTGGCCATTGCCACAGCCATCATCTGCTCCGAATGGAGACGCCGCGGGTGAAAAAAATGAAGAAAAGCGGCGAAACTATTGCAGAATTGCGAAATCATATTACTTTTGTGGCGCAAAAACGAAAGTTCTCTCACCCATGGTGTGGTAGTTCAGTTGGTTAGAATACCTGCCTGTCACGCAGGGGGTCGCGGGTTCGAGTCCCGTCCATACCGCTAAATAGCTGAAAGATAGG
>NZ_QEKY01000011.1 GCF_003096695.1 Porphyromonas loveana
CCGGTGGGAAGTTCCAGCGTATAGTTCGCTCCGCCCATGTCTACATTATTGAATGTCTCAGCGAAGGCAGTCGTCGGATCAGGATCAGGATCAGGATCAGGGCCCGGACCTGAACCGTTGGGGGCGGTCCATTTCAGAACTACGTCGTCGCCGTTCTTTTCTGCTTTCAGATTCGTTACAGGGGCGAATTCGCCTCCGTTAGGAATGGTAGCATTTACGCAAACCTTATCGGAAACTGCTGAAGCTGAGTAAACAACTTCGGCACAGTACTCATAGCTGCCGGCTGCTACATTGGAATCTGTATAGGTACTACCGGTCACTCCCGTTGCGATAGAGGCTCCGTTACGATAAATCGTTACTGTTGCCTTCGTGGGATTGGTCCAGCTCAGCTTTACGTTGTTGCCTTCTACTGTCGCGTTCAGGTTAGAAACCGGTTGGTTAGGATTCGGCTCGCCTGCAGGAACTTGTTTGATGATGGGGAAGTAGTTAGAACGAGTGATTACTACGTCATAGTTGCCGTCAGTAGTAATCTGTTTAGTCATCTTTACATTGGCAACGCCATTGGCACCAGCTAATCCTACTCCATAAAGAACTCCATCCTTAGAGATAGCTACATAAGAACCGGCTGTCGTAGTTATATTATACGATGCTTGGCTCATTGCCAAAGAGGCGGGAAGAGTAGCCGTGTTGTCCTTGGGCATAGCGCGATTAGGCATAACAGAGCCGTCACCAAATACGTGGTAAGCCTCCCAATAGTATTGGGATCCTATAGCCGTTTGATTATTGTTCACTACGGCTTGTGAAACTGCAAGGTTACCTGCCCACAAGATGGAGTTGACAGTATTATAAGAATCTTCCAAGAAAGTAGCATCATAAGCTCCCATTGTGGTGCTTTCGAAAGTTGGTTGAACACCTACTTTCGCTCCGGCTCCGACTCCCCAGTAGTAGTCTTCATACCAATAAGTAACAGGAGAAGATCCTATATAAGCATAAGCGCCTTTCTCCTTTACGCGTGTGATCACTTCTCCAAAACAAGGTTGTCCATAATTAAATTTTCCGGTAAGACAGCAGTTACCGATCGCCAGGAAGTACTTGTCCTTATTGGTCAAGTTCTTTAATTGGGTAGTTGTTAATAAAGGATCTACCCATGAAGTTTCAGAACCATGAGCAGTATAGTTGACAAAACTTACACCGGTATTCAGGTGAGAATAGCAGTTGGTGTAAGGGGCCTTCAGGTAGTTGTGTACATTTTTATAGCCGTGAGCTTCGTTGAAGTAATACTGCATAGCATACTTAATGGTTGGCTGCCCAACTTTAGGATTCCAATTATAGTCAGCTCCGGCGATCAAGAGTACGTTTTCGAGATAGCTCTTGTCAGTCATCGAATACTTCTCTACCATGATTGCCTTATCGATGATGGCTGTCAGCTCATCGGCCGTAGAGGCAGACATGCGGAAAGAGAACATTTCGGGGTAGTAGTCGTTAGTGAATTCGCAATAATACAAGTCTGTCACCGCTTTTGTCTTCTTGCCTGTCTCACCACTGATTACGTCAGTATCACCGACCAACGCCAAGAAAACAGGAGCAGCATTGGCAGCAACACCTTCATCGTATTTCTGTTTGATGAAAGCCTTGATAGAATTGTTGGTCGTACCTACAGCTGGATCATCTGTGTAGAATACATCTACATAGAAACCTTTCTGAGCTTTCCATGTGAGCCAGGGCTTCAGAGCCTCTTTGAACTTAGCACCGGCAACAACGAGCATTCTTACAGGAGTGTTGTACAACTCTGGGTGATCTGCGTAAACATCTCTATTCATCAGCTGTGAATAGACAGATTGGAAGTAAGGGCTATAAGTAGCATCATACAGACGCTGAGTAGCTACCTCATCACCATCTTGGAAAGAGACTTCAATTTCGATATTGTTCTTTACTTTCAATACGTTGGCAGCAGCATCGTATTCTACCGGATTGATGTTGAGAGCAGCAACGCGAACACCACGCATCGTTCCCAGCACTTCTACCTGTGCGAGTTCTCTCTGCTCGAAGCCTTTGCGAGCATATGCTGCAGCATCATAAACGAAGGGAACCTTTTCAGGGTCTTCGCTCTTGCTCATTGAAGGCTGATTCGGAACTAACTTCTCAGAACCATATTGATCCAGAGAATAAATTTGTTCTGTGAAGCTTTTCACACGAACAATAGGAGTTGCACCGACTGGTACGGCAATCAGTCTTCTCACTGCAGGTACAGCGGGAGTACCGTAGCGTCCCGAGGGATAGCCTCCGGGGATTGATACAGAGGTGAAGGTTCCACCTTTGGTCTCCACCTTCGTGAGCTCGACCTCATCGAACGAAAAACTTGCATCGAACTGCTTAAAGCTGCTGTTCGTGCATGTTGTTCTAGTAGTCGGAGCATCAAGCGTAATCTTGGCACTTTGGGCAAAAAGACCAAATCCACTGAAGGATGCCGCGATCAACAATAATAATTTCTTCATACTAAGAAAACATTTATGGATGGGCTTAAAAAGCCACATCCGGGTTAAAAACAAAAAAAATTGCACTTTCTGTCAGGCCAAAAAGGAGAAGCATTAGCCCATAATATACGAAGAACCTACATCTACTACATTCACCTCACGCCTTGCATTACTACAGCTTTCCTTTTTTCTGGGGGCGCAATTTATACAAATTATTTTGATCCAAGCAATTTTTTCGGCCTATTCATCTCCAAAAGTTGGCTAACTTATCATTTTAACTCCAAAACACCGATTAAACGCTCATAGATGTCGGCAGGAGCATAGGTATATAAAAAGACGGTATAGAGATTGGGTGTTTCATAGTGATTGCCCTCTGTCCATGCGGTATAGGAGAGCATATCCCCATCTCCAGAACAGAGAAAATACAAATAATTGATGTAACCTTGTTTGAGCATAAGGCTGCGTGTGTAGATTTGCTCTGCTCTATCATAATGCAATTCGCGCTCGCTCATAGGCATGAAATCAAACGCTTGTCCCGCAAGATAGACTCTCCCAGGCAATTCTTCACTCTCGAGAGAGAAAATAACTTCGTAGTATTCGCCTTCGGTCGCACTCTCTGATGTGTCTGTGGAGCGAATGATACGTCGACCGAAGTTGTTCTGTTCATACTGATACGGGAGCTGCGCCCGATTCTTGTCTGCGTACAATTCCATCACATACCGCCCTCCGCGTGTATAAGAGCGGTACACCCCCATACCATTATAGCTATCGCTCAACATCTCCGCCTTGCGATATATGTTGGTCGCCGGAAAGAGTACTCCGGAATGTTGGTCGTAAGTAATAACACTTCCGGCTATGCCGGACGGCTTCGACAGCGACTGCATACAGGCCTCTCGTCCGTTTTGTCCGATGACCACCGTCAGCTCTTCCGACGGATAGAGGACACGAAGACCTTTCAAATCCACCGCCACATTGACCTGTTGGTAGCGTCCATGCACATCCGCATAGGTAACGGATGTAGATTCACCCGTGATCGACACCAATGGTTCGACCACTCGGAAAGCAACTGTCAGCAGCGTCTTCTCCGGCTCATATACATTATATATATGGAGCAGGTAGTTGCCCGAAATTTTGGGCGTGCAATCTGCATTGGGGAGAGAGAGCTCGTAGTGTACATAATTGACCAGAGTTGCACGACTCACTCTCGGCAGATCCATCTCATTTTCGAGGAATCCCGACACCGCCTCGGCCGGAGAAATTGGACTAAGCTGCCAGTTATGATCACAGTGACGCACCTTATATCCTAAAGTCATGCTCTCATCACCCATCATATCGAAACTGACTTGTACCCCTTCCCCACTATTGAGATAATAATATGGATACAATCTCAATTCGTTCGTACCCGTAGGAGTGACCATGAGCGACTGCACCCGCGAGTCATGAGCCTGCGTCTGCGCTACAGATTGCGTCGTGCTCATCAGAGAAAAGAGCACGCACAAGAAAGAGAATAGAGAGAATAGCTGTTTCATAATCTGTACAGTGTGAAGCCAACGGCTGTCACAAAGGTATTACTTTCTCAATTGGGTTTTCAACACGGTGCCTATGCTCTTTCTACACTACTATCGTTCCGCCGGAATCGGTCGAGGCTCTTTGAACAGCAATGGGGAAGATAGCGTATCAATAGGCACTCGCTTGTCTTCACGCTCCTTACGCTTTGGCAGGAGCCTATCGAAGTCATGCTTGAAGATAACTCCCAAGCCCTGCGTCGTAAGCGACTGACGCAAATATTGGTATAGGTTGTTGTAGTGATTATAGGCTTTGAGACGTATCGACCCCGACGAGTTGATTTTGTATTCTGCATCGAACTCTCCCACGTAAGTATTCTGCAGATTAGGATTGTCCCGATAACCCACATTGCCGTTGATGAGGAGTCGGTTGTTCAGCAAGCGGCTACTCAGGAGAAGCTCGATGTCTGTGTCTTGGAACGAGGTGTTAGTCGTCTTGATGCTCGTCCCTATCTGCACCTTGTCGCTCAGTGTGCCGAGGATATTGCTCAACTGTTGCGAAAGTGTCGTGGCAGCTACCGCCGTCCAGTTGTCCGTACCGCTACCTGTATTATATATGTGTTCGGGAGTATAGAACTTGCCCAGCACGAGCAGATACACCATTTGCTTCGTCATGGAATCATCACTGTGGATGAGGCTTTGCACCCTGCGCTCAAGTTCGCTATCGGAATTAGGTAGTTTGATGTCGAAACCGATAGTCGGGTGCAGCATTGCACCGTTGATCTGCAACTGACAATTCACCGGAATCGTTGTCCGTCGGATGTCGCTCACCAAAGACTCGTCCAAATCGTTGAGATTGGCCGTAAGGTTATACTCTGCCGTTATGTTGAGCATGGCATTCATCGGGTCTCCTGCAAAGTCCACCCTGCTGCCTTCTTTCAGATTGAATCGTTTCTGTACGATCTGGCGGAGGTTAAAGTCATAGGTACCGGACAGCAGTTCCAGCCCTCCATATACGTTAATCACATCCCCGAGCGTATGATAGTCCAGACGCAAATCACCCTGCGCATTGCCACGCAAGCCGTCCCCCGTCTGGCTATCGAGAATCAATCCCACAGCCGCATCGGGCGTCACATTCATATTCATGACGAGGTGGAAATCCGTTTCGCGCTCATCATCGACGATCACCATCGGTCGCAGTGGCATTTCGCCGAGATGCTCCGTTGCATCCGCCTCTCGCTTATTTCCGTCCACAAAGTGCAGGAAGCGATACTCCTCGGCTGTTGTCGGCTGCGAGAAGTTGAGGACAATGGAGGTTTGCCGCTCCGAAGTCAGACTCACATCGCACCGCATACCTCCGGGCACGTCACGCAGATAGGCAGCACCTGAGACATAGGCACGGCCGTATATATTCGGATTGTCACGTTCTGTCAGGTTGTAAGCCAATATCTTCTTGGCATCGCTCACACGCATATCCACCTTCACTTCTTCGAAAGCACGGTGCGTCACGCGTGCATTGAGACGAGCTGTATTCCCTTCAGGGTCGCTCGCCAACATATTCTCGAAGCGCATTTCCGTAGGGGTGAACGTAGCTTTCTGCCCATCGAATATATATTCCGTATTGAGGGCGCTCACTCCGAAGGTCACCTGCTCGGTTACCGCCTCGCCCTCGATCGTCAAATCGCTGAAGTCTCCGAAGAGACGCATCTGCCCCGAGGCACGTCCTTCGAGTTTGTTACAGAACTCAGACAAGAACGGTCCTATGAAAGCCACATTGGCATGGTGGGCATCGAAACTTAGGTCCAGCCCCGCATGCGGATTGAAGGGGCGGATGTAGCCTTTCCCCGTCGTATAGGTGCCGTCCGGATTGTGCACACGCGCATCCAGCATGATCCGCAGATTATCCTTATCCCACGAGCCGAAAGCTGACACCGGCCCCACATTGACGCCATTGACAAGGAAACGTTCACCCGTGATCCGAGCCTGCATAAACTGCCGATTGCTGATATCGCTCAGCACAGCCTTGCCGGTCATTTCCACATCGATGAGGTCGAAGTCCACACCCGCCAAATTGAGGATGTAGCGCAGTCCGATGTGATCCACGTCCACGTGTAGCGAGTCCTGTGGCGAGGCACTGAGTACGCCCTCGGCCTCCACCCCTTTGCCCGGACTTTTGATCGAGAGGTTGTGTACCACCACCCGCTTGGGTGCCACCATAGCCTCGGCCGAAGCGATCTGCCACTCTACCCCACCGATGCGCGCCGTAGAACTGTCGAGACGAAAGATGGTACTGAGTTGCGCATCGGCATCCCGACTAAAGCCCGTAAGTAGCGAAACAAATCCATTGTGTTGCCCTTCCCTGTCCTGTCCCATGTCCAGACGTGTGCGAATGGTATCGCCGGCAGCCGTGGCGGAGAGGTTGAGACCGCTGATCATCGCCCCGTCGTCCTGATAGAGATCCGTCCTGCACGAGAGCACGGCCTCGCGTGCAGAGGTATTCAAGCGCAGCTCCACATCCCGCAATTCTTTGTTCAGAGCGATGAGCTTATCCGTAAGGAGCAGAAAATCCAGATGGTGACTCGATCCTGCATAGTCGGCTTCGATCCTGACAGCTTCGGCCTCAGCCAATGGCAATGCAAAGAAGGAACATATCTCTTGGGGGAGCGAAGCATTGAGGCGGAGCCTCAAGTTTGTATCCTCGTCCGCATGGAAGTCGGCATGGCGCCGTTGCAAGAGCGCAGGGAAGTAGTCCGAAGCGAAGCGCACAAACGTAGCAGGCAGAGCCGAAGGACGGAAGTCGCCCTGCAGCTCACCACGGAGGTAGGGAGATTGTATCCTGATGGTGCGGCCTTGCTCCTGCTGTGCAGCCTCTACAGTCAGGTCGTGCAGGAGCAACGCCTTGTCTGCGGTCTGCCAACGGAGGGAGTCCACGGATATCGTACCCGAGAGATTGTCGAGCCGGCTGCCCACCAACTGTCCCGAGGACACCAGCGAGGTCTCTGCCTCGGGCAGTCCATAGCCGGGCAAAAGACGATCGGGACGCACATCACGGGCTGTCAGTTGCCATCCAATGACGGAAGAGGCAGAGGCAAAGGGCAACCCCTCACCCTCGGAATGCAGGAGTATGGATCCGTTGGGGTCGTTCATCGTCACGTCGCCGAACCACCTGCCTCGGAGCGCTTCGCCTTGTATGGTCAGATCCTCGTATGTATAGCCGCGATAGGTCAGTTGGGACACTCGTCCGTCCACATTCCCCGAAAAGAGCGTGCCCCCCTCGCGTCTGGCGGAGAGGCGCAGGTCGAATGCTGCATGCTCCGGCCAATCCTTGCTGACGGCGATGGGCTTCAAGTCCAAGCCGTTCGTCGTGGCCTGCCCGTCCACGTGGGAGAAACGCCATGCCGAGTCGAGTCCCATCTCTCCTTGCACGGTGATGGCTCCGGCATCGGTCTCGATACGAGTCTTCACGTGTAGGTCGCTCAGTCGGCCGGTGACGGCAGCCATCACGTCCACGGCTCCCAGATAGCTCAACTCATCGGGGCGCTTCCCCGGAAAGAGATCCCCTGCCAAGGCATAGATACCCTCGCCAAGTTTGAGAGCGTCCAGACGGAAGCGCACCTGCATGTCCTCCCTCTGATCTATATCGGCCAAGCCCAAACCAAAATCCAATGAGAGTTCCTCACCGTATCGTATGCTCATCTCAGGCATGAAAGCCTCTCGCGCCGCGACTAAAACCTCCGGAGCAGAGAGTTCTAAGTCCTCTTCCAACGTGGCAAGTATGGGCAGCAAGCCGCTCAAATCGGAGGGACGCATCTTCCCTTCCAACGCAGTGAGTATGAGGGTAGGCAGCGATGTGCCTGCAGGCGAGAATACACAGCGAGCCGAAGTCAGGTCCAGACGACTATGAGGGAGCTGCAGGCGGAGCTGCTCCACGGAGAGTGTGTCGCCCTGCAAGCGGACATCACCCCGCAACTCTCGAACGACAAGCCCCGTATGCTTCTCCACAAACGCCATGTGACGCAGTTGTGCCTGCAAGCCGGTACTATCGACTTCAAAGAGGCGTACGGTCGTATTCAGGCCTTGCAACTCGATGGGCTGAGACTGTGCGGGAAGGAGTCCCACAGCCGACAGTCGGCAGTTGCGCAGCAGGATGGTATTGATATTCAATCGAAGGCTCTCGGATTTATCCTCGGGATCCTTCTTCTTGAGAGCATCCAGAGCAAACTGTATGTTCAGGGCCGTATCGGGACGGGAGCGATAGACATGGAGTTCGCCGCTGAAAAGGCGGGCAGAGGATATGCTCACGCAACCTTTGAAGAGGGGCATCAGTTCCACTCCGCCGGTCAGTCGCTTGGCTGCCACCATGCGCATGTCTGCTCGGTCGTATATGACTACGTCGTTCAGCTCGATCTGTTGCAGCCAATCTATGCCGATGCGGCCTATGCTCACACGCGTATCCAGCGCCTGCGACAGTTCGGTCTGGACACGACGGGCGACGGCACGCTCCACAGAGGGGATTTTCAGCAGCAGATTGGGGAGTACCACCAGCACGAAAGCGACAACAAGCAGAGCCACGACCACGCGCTTGGAGTGGCGCACGGCCTTCCGATACCGGCGCATAAACCGGATAAGCTCGGCGGATAGTCTTCTCTTTTGGCTCACGTGACAAGGGTGATGGCGAGCAAAGATACTTACATTCCTTCGCTTAACTGCTGATGATCAGCCTCATCAACCGACAAAAGCTGTCCGCAGCCTCTACTTTGTGGTACGGGAAAGACGGAGAGAAGCTCAATACTTATTGACATCGCAAGGGGCAAAAGCTGCTCTCGCGACGCTCTTCATCGGATCAGTTACGCGCGATAAACCGTCGGAAACACGCGCCAAAATTCGTGAAAATTGGCGCGAAAAAATTTTCGTTTTGGCGCATAATTCTTTTTGAAATGGCGCGTAAACCAAAAAATTTATGCGCCATGTTTTTCTGGCACGTAGGACAGCTTTTTTCTCACGCCAGACCTCTTCGGCGGGGAAATCTCGGCTTGTTGTCGCTTTTTAGGCATAGAAGCATCCCTTTTTTCCTACTGCCCCTCTACATTATTCTTACCTTTGCGACCGAACTCTTGATTTGCTGCGAGCAAATGTCACTATTACCTATGAATAAAATCATATCTAAAGAGTACTTTTCGGCCCATGTAATCAAGCTGGAAGTAGAGGCTCCACGTATCGCCCGATCACGAAGAGCCGGACATTTCGTCATTATCCGCGTAGGCGAGAAAGGCGAGCGCATCCCGCTCACCATTGCTCAGGCCGACTCAGAGCGCGGTACCATCACCTTAGTAGTGCAGACTGTGGGCAAATCGTCCAAGAAGCTGGCCGAGCTTGAAGAAGGCGACTACATCACCGACGTCGTGGGGCCATTGGGTCAGAGTACCCATATAGAACGCGTGGGCACAGTGGTCTGTGCCGGGGGCGGCGTAGGCGTGGCTCCTCTGTTACCGATCGTGGAGGCTTTTCACAAAGCCGGCAACAGGGTGATCGTGGTCTTGGCCGCACGCACCAAGGATCTGGTGATCCTGGAGGAGCAGATGCGCGCCCATAGCGATGAGGTCATCATCATGACGGACGACGGATCATACGGCACCAAGGGATTGGTAACGGACGGAGTGGAGAGCGTGATCAAACGCGAAGAGGTGAACCTATGCGTCACCATCGGCCCCGCCGTGATGATGAAGTTCGTATCCCTGCTGACCAAGCAATACAACGTCCCCACCATAGCCTCGCTCAACACCATCATGGTGGACGGCACGGGTATGTGTGGTGCCTGCCGCATCACGGTGGGAGGACAGACGAAGTTTGTCTGTGTGGATGGCCCCGAATTCGATGCCCATCAGGTGGACTTCGACGAGATGATCATGCGCCTCGGTGCCTACCGCGAAATGGAATAACCCCCTCTCGATACCATTACTCGACATGACTACAGAAGAACTGATCGGTCTGCGCCGCTCCCAACCGTGGAGAGAAGAGTTGCGCAGCACACTCAAGAATAAAGAGCGTATGATGCGCCCGCGGGCTGTCATGCCCGAACTCGATCCCGTGTACCGAAGCACGACGATCAACGAGGAAGTGAATCAGGGACTATCCCTCGAAGCGGCTCGTGCCGAAGCTACCCGATGCCTCGACTGCCCGCAGCCGACCTGCATGGGGGGCTGCCCCGTGGGCATCCACATCCCCACCTTCATTAAGCAGATCGAGGTGGGAGAGATCCTCGATGCTGCCACCACTCTGCGCGAGACCAGCTCGCTGCCTGCCGTATGCGGTCGCGTGTGTCCGCAGGAGAAGCAGTGCGAGAGTCGTTGTATCTATACGAAGATGAACAAGCCGGCTGTGGCCATCGGCTTCTTGGAACGCTTTGCCGCCGACTACGAGCGTGAGCAGGGTGCACTCAAGGTGCCCGAAATGCTGCCGCATAACGGTGTGAAGGTGGCTGTGATCGGTAGCGGACCTGCAGGACTTTCCTTCGCGGGCGACATGGCAAAGCTGGGCTACGACGTGACGGTCTTCGAGGCGCTGCACGAAATCGGCGGTGTGCTCAAGTACGGGATACCGGAGTTTCGTCTGCCGAATAGAATCGTGGACTCGGAGATCAACCTCCTCGAAGAGATGGGCGTGAAGTTCGAGACCAACACGATCGTTGGGCGCACGATCACCTATGACGACCTCCATGCCGCAGGATATCGCGGCCTTTTCGTGGGTAGCGGTGCGGGGTTGCCCAACTTTATGAACATACCGGGCGAAAACCTCGTGGGCATAATGTCCTCCAACGAGTATCTGACCCGCGTGAATCTGATGCATGCCAGCCAGAGCGACAGCGACACCCCCGTCTTCAAAGGCAAGCACGTGGCGGTCGTTGGCGGTGGCAATACGGCCATGGACTCGGTGCGCACGGCCAAGCGTCTCGGTGCCGAACGGGCGATGATCGTCTATCGCCGCAGCGAAGAAGAGATGCCCGCCCGACTCGAAGAGGTGAAGCATGCCAAGGAGGAAGGCGTGGAATTCCTGACACTACACAACCCCATCGAATACATGGGTAACGATCGTGGCAGGGTAACTGCCATGCGTCTGCAAAAAATGGAGCTGGGCGAACCGGATGCCGGCGGGCGTCGCCGACCGGTGGCTATCACAGGTGCCATAGAGGAGATACCGGTGGACGAGGTGATCGTGAGCATCGGCGTGTCGCCCAATCCACTCATCCCGCGCACCATTGCGGGGCTGGAAGTAACGAGCAAGGGCACCATCGTCGTGAACGAGGTGAACCAGACGGCTCTGCCCGATGTCTTTGCCGGTGGCGATATCGTCCGTGGCGGCGCCACGGTGATCCTGGCGATGGGCGACGGACGCAAGGCGGCAGCGGCCATGCACGAGTACTTGAGTCCTACCTCCTAAGGGAAGACTACTCGACGAAAAGGAGACTATGCGCTATGCCGAGGTCCTCATACCATTAGCCCTCGAAGGCAGCTTCCACTATCGACTGCCCGAGGAGATGGCCGACAAGGCCGTCGTGGGGATGCGCTGTGTGGTGCCATTCGGAGCCAAGCGATACTATACGGGGATCATCATCGGTCTGACGGACACTCGGCCTCATCTACAAGTTTCTTTCAAGGAGGTCATGCTCCTACCTGACGATAAGCCGTCAGTCACTGCATCACAACTGAGTCTGTGGCAGTGGCTGTCGGCTTATTATATATGTATGCCGGGAGAAGTGCTGCGAACCGCCGTTCCTTCGGCCTTGCTTCCGGAGAGCCGGACAGTCATTCACTACGATACGGATTTCGTAGCCGACAGCAAACTCAGCACAGAGGAGCAGGAACTGTTAGACATCTTAGAAGCAGGGAAAGGGAAGACCTATACGCTGGATGCCCTCCAGCGGGCTATTGGCAAACGAGCCATCAAGGCTTTTACCTCGCTGGTAGAGCGCGGAGCCATACGATTGGAGGAGGAGGTGAAGAGCCGATACAAGCCGAAGACGGAAGTATTCGTCCGCTTGGATGCCACTTATCAGTCAGAAGAAACCTTCGGGACGCTCCTCGACAGCCTCCGTCGAGCACCGAAACAATCGGCTCTGCTACTACATTGGGCAGAACTTGTATCCGAACGGGATCTGCCCTACTCCTCACCCATGCCACTGCGACTGCTCATAAATGCAGACGATCATGACCGAACAACGTTCGCTGCCCTCCGAAAAAAGGAGATCTTCCGGACGGAAGCGATCTCCCTTTCGGAGCTGCACGCCGGCACAATCGGGCAAGAATTTCGACTGTGGGGTGCGGAAGAGAACGAAGAGAGCGACCGAAGGGAAGAAGATGAGGGACAAGCGACCGAAAAAGTCTCCTCACCATTGCCCGAAGCGCCAATCTCACTCTTATACACGCACGACTTCCGTCGCAAGGAGGAACAGCTCTTGGCATGGACGGAAGAGGTTATACGCGAGGGTGGAGAAGTCCTATTCCTTTCTCCGGAAGCCAACAAGCGCGGAGGCTGTAACAGCCTGACTTCGCGCATGGCAGCACGGCTGGGCAGTCGTCTACTCACCTACCATGCCTTCGAGACTGATGCCAAACGGGTCGAGGTATGGAACCGACTGGCGCTATCGGATGAACCATGTGCAGTGCTGGGTATGCGATCGGCTCTCTTCCTACCGTTCCATAATCTGCACCTCATCATTGTGGACGAAGAGCAAGAATACCTCTACAAACAGCAAGATCCCGCACCACGTTTTCACGCTCGACAAGTGGCCGTCCGTATGGGGAAGCTTCACAACTGTCCTGTAGTATTGGCATCGGTCACGCCTTCCGGCGAGATACTCCAACAGGTGCGAGACGGCAACTGCCAATTAATCACTTGGCCGGATGATGAGGTGCGCCCTGTGTTCGATTTGGAAATAATCGACATGGGGAAGATGCGCAAGCAAAGACAAGTGGGATTCGACGAACTGCTCACTTTTCCACTGACGGCTGCCATCGAAGATACTATCCGCAGAAAGAAAATGGCGGTGGTACTCCAAAACAGAAGAGGCTTTGCCCCCTATATCATTTGCAACGCTTGTGGCGAAAAGTTGCGCTGCATCCACTGCGACGTGAGCCTCACCTACCACAAGCGAACGGGGATGCTCGTCTGTCATTATTGCGGCTACAGCCGTCCCTATCCGAGCATATGCCCGTCCTGCAAACAGCAGTCGCAAGCAGGAGCACGAAGCACATTGCAGCCGAATGGGTTCGGAGCGGAACGAATGGAAGAGGAGCTGAAAGCACACTTCCCACACGCTTCTATTCTCCGGATGGACAGTGATATGGCGATGAGCCGAACGAAGATGGAAGAGGCTTTGGGTAGATTGGGAAATAACGAGGTGGATATTCTCGTGGGCACGCAGCTCATCAAAGGTCAACCCTACAACGACAACGTGGGCATGGTGGCAGTAACGCAATTGGATAGTATCCTGGGATTTCCCGATTTCAGGGCATACGAACGTGCTTTCCAGCTGCTATATCAGCTCATGCTCAGGAGTAGAGCGCCCAAACTCTACGTACAAACCAACAATCCGGACAACCCCTTCTTGGAGATCTTACGGCGAGGAGACTATCGGGCTTTCGTCAGAAAACAATTGGAGGAGCGACAAATGTTTTTCTTCCCGCCGTACTGTCGCATGATAAGGATTGAGTTTCGCGCATCAGAAGAGCAGCTCGCTGAGCGCATAGCACACGACTTCGCGTCGTCTCTCAAGCCCCACCTGCCGCAAGAAAGTCTGTCACAAGTTTTGATTCCGGCCGTAAGCCGCATTCGCAATGCGTTCATTCGCGCACTTTTGCTTCGCCTGCCGCTTTCATTTTCAGTGTCGGCTATCAGAAATCTTCTCAGCTCTGTACGCACAGCACTACCCGCCCGCACACCAGAGTACAAACGTGTGCGCGTCGTCTTCGACGTAGATCCGCTTTAACGATCAGACGTTACCAAAGAGGTCTTCACTCAGGCACCCCCAACGAAAGGCGCAGCCGACCGATCAGATTGTTCCAGAAATGCTCTGTGTCCTCCGCCTCATCCGGCGTAATGTAGTCGATGATTTCCAAGGATTTCCCACCGGTCAGCTCCGAATGATGAATGACAAATTCGAAACAAGCGTGCTGATCGCGATCACGGTGCCACTGAAAACGAATCAATTCACCCTCTCGTTGTTCAAGAATTGAGGCCTTTTCACCATTATGCTTGTCCCACTGAAAATAAAAATCACCGTTGTCGTCCAATTTTACGTCGTGGGCAAACCATTCTGACAAGCCATCGGGTGTGCTCAAATGGCGCCACAAGCTACGCGTCGATACCCGATCGAAGACATACTCCAGTTGTAACTTATTCTTTTCCATAAACGAGCTGTTTCTAATAAACACAGGCCAATATAGTATTTTTCACCGAAACAACAAGGGGGTTCTGTTAAATTCTTTTCTCCTCGACAAGCAAAACTATACGTTCTGTCAGGGCATCTTCGGCGTTTTTCTCAGGATTGTATCGCGTCCTGAGGCTTGCCCCATAAAGATTCGCGAAGAGATTCCACCATCCGGCTTTCCATCTGCCAAAAAAAGCTTTGAGCAGTTGGTAACTGCTCTGGGCACATTGTCGATCGATTAGTTTGATGACTAATTTTCCCTGGCGGAGTGTCAGTTTTTTCATTTCCGGCATATACTGCCCTTTAAGCTCCTTCTCCATTCGTTTCAAGTGGAGCTGTCGGCTCTTATCATCGGGGAGCGTCTCCATATATTCATAGGTCTCGATGAGCGTGGCAGCAATCATCTTGGCATAAGGCAAGGCGCGCTTTACATCACGAATCAGTCGCCACAGCTCCTGACGCTCCGCCGGAGTCAATTGCCGCGACTTGTATTTTTTCTTGCTCACCCACACCTGCGGCAGATCAATGTCGTAGAGCGTATCTCCCTTCTCGACCGTAACGACAGAATAACGCATCATCGAGTCCGGCAAAGCCAAACGAGGCTCCTGCGCATACAGTCCTCCAAAGAGCGAAAGATGTGCCACGAACAGAAAAAGCAAGACTAATATTCTCCTAAACATATTCCAAACATATAAAAAACATTCAGAGCCCTAATGTGTTCAGTCACACCGATTAAACGTTGCAGTGACACAAAGACTGATAAAAAGCATCGGAGCTACACGCAAAAAGCGTACAGCTCCGATAAAGATTTCTGACCGAAAAGTCTTATTGTTTGTCGAATCGGCGACGAACTTCCGCTTCCAAAGCCGGACGGAAATCGGGATGCGCGATGGCAGTTAGGGCCTCAGCACGCTTACGAAGCGTCGCACCACGGAGACGAGCCACTCCGTACTCTGTCACCACATAGTCTACCTCGTTTCGCCCCGTGGTCACACAAGTACCTTCTTTCAAGAGAGGAACGATACGGCTTTCGGTCCCTTTCTTGGCCGTACTGGGGATAGCCATGATGGAAATACCACCCTTGGAACGTTTGGCACCACGGAAGAAATCCACTTGACCGCCACTACCGCTGAACTGTTCGTAGCCGATGGACTCGGAAGCGGCCTGCCCCATGAGATCCATCTCCAGACAAGAATTGATGGAAACCATATTATCATTCTTACCGATTATGTCTGCACTATTGGTATAGTCCACGGGATAACATTCGATCATCGGATTGTTATTGACGAAGTCGTATAGTTCCTTGGATCCAAAGATAAGCGATGTAACAACCTTACCCGGGTGAAGCGTCTTTTTAGACCCGTTAATAACGCCCTTGCGGATCATACGCATCACACCATCTGTGAACATCTCCGTATGAATACCCAAGTCCTTATGACCTTCCAAGGCTCGCAATACAGCATCGGGGATACCGCCGATACCAAGCTGCAAGGTGTCACCGTCTTTGATAAGAGAGGCACAGTTCTGTCCGATCTTGAGCTCAACATCACTGATCGCAGGAGGGAGAACCTCAGCGATAGGCTCATCCACTTCTATAATATGGTGCAGTTTGGATACGTGAATCAAGTTCTCACCTCCGATAAAAGGCATCTGCTTGTTTACTTCAGCAACTACCACCGGAGCACATTCGGCTGCAGCCTTCGTATAGTCACAGGCCACACCGAAAGAGCAATAGCCCTCTGCGTTGGGAGCAGACACCTGTACTACGGCAACATCCAGCGGGAAAAATCCTTGACGGAAGAGTTCGGGCACTTCATGGAAGTGACAGGGGATGAAATCGACACGGCGGTCACAATACGCGGGACGGGAGTTCCCTTCAA
Source organism: Porphyromonas loveana (assembly GCF_003096695.1). Taxonomy (GTDB): domain Bacteria; phylum Bacteroidota; class Bacteroidia; order Bacteroidales; family Porphyromonadaceae; genus Porphyromonas; species Porphyromonas loveana. The sequence goes on from NZ_QEKY01000011.1 coordinate 16,286, forward strand.
GAAAGTTGAGCGTAGGATGTACATGCGGTCTCATTTCGGGGAGGAGATGCGGCGCATCGCCGAAATAAAGCATGTGAAAAACTGTGATATCCTCCAGTTTCTCGCGCTGACGATGCATCGCTTGAGAAAAACGGGCAGGAGCTCCGGCAGCATGTCCGAATACTACTTTAGTTCCGAGCTTCAGAGTCTTCAAGACAGCCTCGTCTGCCGAGCAAACACGCTGTTGGTAAAGTTCTTGCCATTCCATAATGATCTGAGAAATATGATTTGAGAGTTAGATGAAAGATGCGTGCGGCCATACGCACAGCGGGGACAAAAATAACATTTTTCGGCAGTTACCGTGCAGAAAACAATCTTGATTACCCCTTAAATTGCAAAGCAGCACGAGGTCGCAACAGAAAGGGTAAGAAAAAATGACAAAGCCCCATCATCTAAACTGAAGGGGCTTTGTCAGAATGCCTATGCACTCTCCGTTATGTCGAAGAGAGGAGATCTTACTTGAAGAAATCTTGTACAGCTTCGTTAGGTACCATTTCTTCTTGAAAAACGTAGGCACCTGTCTTAGGAGACTTGACCATCTTAATTACCTTAGAATAGGTACGGCCATCACCTTTTTTAAATGTTGCAACCGATTTTTTTGCCATTGTCTATATCTCCTATATTACTTGATTTCCTTATGAACGGTCATACGTCTCAAGATCGGATTGTACTTCTTCAGCTCCATACGTTGAGTCGTATTCTTTCTGTTCTTCGTAGTGATGTAGCGAGAAATACCCGGCATACCACTTTCTTTGTGCTCAGTGCACTCAAGGATGACCTGCACCCTGTTACCTTTTGCTTTCTTTGCCATGACAGAATATCTCCCTTAATTATGCGTTTAAGAAACCCTTTTCAGCCGCACGCTTGATGGCAGCATCAAGGCCGATCTTGTTGATGAGGCGCAGCCCGGCAGCCGAAATCCTCAAGACAACCCAGCAGTCCTGCTCTACCCAATAGAACTTCTTTCTGAAAAGATTGACATCAAACGTACGCTTCGTTCTTCTCTTGGAGTGAGAAACGTTGTTGCCAACCATTGCCTTTTTGCCGGTAATCTGACAAATCTTTGACATTGCTATTTCGTTATTTAGTTATTATCTTTCTTGTTTCTTAGGGCAGCCTGTAGCATCATTAAGCGCCATAATTGGGTTGCAAAGTAAGGCATATTTTTTCTCACACACAAGCTTTTACCCATTTTTTCGCGCCGATCTCCTTTTTTGCCTATTGATTAATCGTTTTTTCGCCTCCTGTTTGAGGCGTCAGTTTTTGCTCAGAAGCATTAGTCCGAGTAACTATTAGCCGTAGATTTCTTCGTCCGGACCGATCTGCACGGCAGGGTCGAACAGTTTTTCTGTGGCGTGAATGAGGTCATCCAGTATGTTCACCAATTGTTGCGACTCTTGGAGAAGATTGAGATACACGAGCGAAATCTTCAGACTGCTCGTGCCGGCTTGAATGCGAGCCAACTGTGTCTTGCGGAGCTGCTTGAGTTCTTTCTTAATATCCTTGCCACGATAAGTCATCGGCTCCGGTGCTTTTTCCGATTCATTTGCAACGATCAGCTTGGCCTCGTTGATGTACAGAATCAATTTCTCACGGGCAGCGAGGAATTCGGCCACACACTCTTTGGGTAGCGGATTGAAGTTGTTATCCACATGCTCCTTGCAAGGTTCGGCGATTCGCTTGAGACAGAATACGATCTGCTCGCAGCTATTGCTGCCGAGGTGGAACCATGTATTTTTCACGGCCGACCGCGCTTCGTCCACACGACGGATGCCGAGTGTTTCCTTACGGCGGTTCACCTTGAGCATCTGTCGGGCTGCATTCTGGTCAATGATTGAGCGACGGAGTTTTTTGATATCCTCGTTGATGAATCCCTCCGTCATCTGCATATAATTCTCTTCTGCGAAGTCAAGCAGATCCAATTCTTTTGTACGGATGTGTCTCGTGAGCAGATGCCACACTTCTTCCTTATCGTGCGACGACATCATCTCGATGAAGATGGCATCCTTCTTCTCGCTCTTTTTCTTTTTATTATAATGGATATTACTACGGATCAGCAGGAATACAGCCAGAGCCACCATACCGGCCATGGCAACAATCCCGCCGAAGTAATTTACCATCGCTACCACGAATCCGAGGATGAAGGCTGCTCCGGCGGTGATAAACCACCCACCGATAACGCTGAAGACCCCAGTAATTCTGAAAACGGCACTCTCGCGGCTCCATGCCCTGTCGGCCAACGAGCTACCCATAGCTACCATGAAAGCCACATATGTGGTAGAGAGGGGCAACTTCAGAGAGGTGCCGAGCGCAATAAGCAATCCGGCCAATACCACGTTGACGGAAGCCCGTACGAGGTCGAAGGCTGCTCCATTTGCCAAGATGAGTTCGTCCTTATTGAAACGGCTGTCCACCCAGCGGCTCACCGACCGAGGCACTACACCTGAAATGACATTGGCCGTAGTCGTACTGAAGCGCACGATGCTGCGGGCAATAGCAGACGATCCAAATAGCTCCTCACCCTCTTCCTGACGAGAAAGGTCCACAGAGGTTTTGATCACATTGTGCGCCTTCTTGGAGGTGACAAGTGCATAGACCATGACAGCACCGGCGGCCACGAGGAAGATGGTCGGGGTCGTTGCAGGCTCATTGAGCGCTCCCATCAGATATGTGTCGTAGGCCCCGTTGCCGTTCGCCATATAGTCTTGATAAGAGGCCAGGCCGGCCAGCGGCACGCCGATAAAGTTCACCAAGTCATTGCCGGCGAATGCCAGTGCCAAGGCAAAAGTGCCGAGCAGAATCACAACTTTGAAGACATTGACCCGCATCCAGTGCAACAACTGCATGAGCACAGTGAAACCCGCCAAACAGCAGAGCACGATCTTAGAGGCATTGGCATGCACCCAGTCCTTGGTCTCTCCTGTCATGAAAGCTGCGTCCTTTACTCCCTTGATGAGCATGAAATAGATAATAGAGGTCACGGCCAGGCCTCCGAAGATGCCGGCAAACCACTTGAGATTCTTCTTATAGTTAAAGGTGAAAAGCAGACGACTCAGATACTGCACCAAAGAGCCAAAGAAGAAAGCAATGGCCACTGACAGGAAGATAGCGAGTATTACCTGCAGCGCTTTTTCCGTATTAAGAAGGTCCTGGAACCCCAGCGTGCTGCTGACCTTGGACATAGCCATAAAAAAGGAGGCTCCCAGCAGCTCAAAGACGAGCGATACTGTGGTAGAGGTGGGCATTCCGAGGGAGTTGAACATATCCAAAAGGACGACGTCCGTGATCATCACCGAGAAGAAAATGATCATCAACTCATTGAAGGAATAGTATTCGGGCCGGAAAATGCCATGACGGGCAATCTCCATCATCCCGTTACTCATGGCCGCTCCACAGAACACGCCCAATGCCGCCACAGCGATGATCACTTTGAAAGGAGCCGACTTGGCTCCGATGGCAGAGTTAAGGAAATTCACTGCATCATTGCTTACACCTACAATGAGATCGAAAATAGCAAGGAGAAAAAGGAATACGATAATAACGGTAAAGATGATCGTCATAAACTTCGCTTATTAGTTGTTCTTTTACGAGGAAAGCACAAGCCATCACATGCTCTCGATGCGGCAGATCTGCCTATCAGACCCATCAGAAGCCGAGAGATCGGGACACATCTGCCTTTCGATGGCAAAAATAAAAGAATTTCAGAACATACAGCCGCACGCCAAAGCGTACGCACAGCATCTTCGGGGGCAACTCCGCCGCACTACTCGGCAGACCTCTTCTTCACATATACCTTATGTGATCCGCTGCCCGATGAAGCGATGCACCCTTCGTTACAGAACTCGCGCAATTCGGCTGCTGCCGCCGTGTGTCCGAGTCCCGTCAGGTGCTGATAGTCCGGTACCCTGAGCACTCCGTTCTTTTCCAGATGTGCAAGAGCCAACTCCAGCCTGTCGCTGCGCAGGGCTACCCGCAATCGAACGCGACGCACATGGGTACGCTCCAGAATGGCACGGTTATTGGTTGTCTCCACGAGCGTACGATCCGCACGGAAGTTTACGCCCCCGACTTTTACGCTGGCCGCATTGCGTCGTGAGGCACCATCCACTTCCTCCGGCTCCACTCCTTTGCGAAGGGCGAGTGCCGGGCTGAAGGTGCCTATTTCCTCGATTTTGACGTTGCAGCCGGACGCCATACCATGAGCGAGGGCACCCGCCAGAGCGCACACCACGCCCTTGACATCGCCGACCGAAAAGGTCGATTGGGCAGAAATTAATTCGGCTATGTCGTCCAACGTCATCGTTCTCCGGACGACCATCTTGGGATAAGTCTTTCGTTTGCCCGTCCCCTGTAGGTCAGGCATTTCTTGCATTGTGTATTGAATCATAATGTATGAATAAATGAAGGGTTACACCGAAATAATATCCGATGTGCCCGACAAAAGTACAAAATCCCCACAGGAAAAATCCGTACACAAGCATCGCCTCTTCATACGAAGCCTTTGTACGGAGAAACACAAGCCTTGTACGGTCAGACAGAGCTTGCGGACAAAGAATTTATGCACAGGATAGAAACTATTCCTGCCTTGCTGAAAGAGAATTTTCGGGCCGATTGTAAGTTTGTTTTACGGATTCTGTTCTCCTCTTTTCTGCCGTTATTGACAAGTTATGCAGCGGATAAAGCGTTAGTAAGGCAGTTATTCATATTTTTGCCTCAAGTAAATAGATGAAAAGACCAGTCCAAAAGCCCGTCAACATGGTAATCACCCATACACTTATCCACTCCGAAAGGGTTTCGTCTTCATCCCTCTCATCAAAAGGAGGTCTCCGATGAAGAATCTTGACGACACGTTCAGAAGCGAAGCCAAGAAGGCAGCAGAGATCATGCGCAAGGGAGGCATCATCCTCTACCCCACCGATACGATCTGGGGCATCGGGTGCGATGCCACCAACGAGGAAGCCGTGCAGCGCATCTTCCGGCTCAAAGAAAGAGCCGACAGCAAGAGCATGCTCGTGCTCACCGACTCGGAAGCCAAGCTGCAAGGGCTCATGGACGAAGTGCCGGAGATGGCGTGGGATCTCATCGAACTGACCAATAAGCCTCTCACCATCATCTACCCTGCAGCTAAAGGAGTGGCGCCCTCGCTCATCGCTGAGGACGGGACGCTCGGCATACGGGTGACGCGAGAGCCATTCTCCACCGAACTCTGCAGACTGATGCGTGTGCCGGTGGTCTCCACCTCAGCCAACAAAAGCGGTCAGCCGGCCGCACAAACCTATGCCCAGATAGCCCCCGAGATCATCGAGGGAGTGGACTACGTAGTAGAATGTCGTCGCCAAGAAAAGGGGGGACAGCCTTCGGCCATCATTCGTCTCGGCACCAAAGGAGAAGTGGAGGTGCTCCGACAATGACAAGAGAACAGCTGCACCGTCTGCGCTATCTGGCGGTAGATGTCTGTAGCATCACGGCCTCGTACTTCAGCTACAACACGCTGCGCTTCCTCACCGAGAAGCAGGGGCGACTGTACTCTACCCTGTCGGGTTATCTCTTCGACACGAAGAGCTTGTGGGTGGGGCTCCTCTATCTACTGTTTTGGCTGTCGCTCTTCGCGCTTTCGGGTTACTACAACAAACCCGTTTCTAAGAGTCGCATATCCGAACTCATCACCACGACGACCTCCGTTCTCGTCGGGGTGGTCATCGTCTTCCTGCTGCTCGTGGTGGACGACATCGTGCACGACACCGCACTCTACCTTCGCCTCTTCATGCTGATGGTGGCAGTGGTGTGGCCACTGACCTATCTGCCGCGCCTATGGGTGACTAACTACGGCATCCGCGAGAGACAAAAAACCAAAAACTACCACAGTGTCTTGCTGATCGGCAGCGGGACCGTCGCTGAGGAAACAGCCACATGGCTGCACTCGATAAGCAGCACGACGACCAACCGAATTGACTTCGTGCCTCCGATGGATAAGAACGAGACCGAGAGTTCGCTCGTCCGATTCAGCGCACTGATCGACCGAGCCGTCCGCGAGCATACGCCCCACCAGATTATCCTGGCCGTGGACAGTCCCGATGCAAGCTTCATCAGTCTGCTCTTGTACAAGCTCTACCCCTACCACCTCCCTGTAAGTGTGCCGATGCGCAGCATGCTCTTCGCAGGAGCCAAGGTAAACGTGAGGGGGATGAGTGGAGAGCCTATGGTGGATATGACTGCCACGCACATGAGCGAATCGGGCAAGAGTATCAAGTGGTTTTGCGACCGCTTGTTCGCACTCATCCTGCTCATCCTCTTCATGCCGGTCTATGCCGTCCTCGCCATTCTGGTCAAGCGTTCGTCGAAAGGTCCCATCTTCTTCGGGCAAGAACGCATCGGGCTACACGGCCGTCCGTTCACGATCTATAAGTTCCGCACCATGCATCTCGATGCAGAGAAGGACGGTCCCAGTCTCAGCTTCGATGGGGATGCGCGCGTCACCTCTGTAGGACATTTCCTGCGCAAGTACCGTCTCGACGAGCTGCCACAGTTCTGGAATGTACTGCGTGGCGACATGAGCTTCGTGGGCCCGCGCCCCGAGCGTGCGTACTACATCCGCCAGCTCGTAGAGAAGGCGCCTTACTACTATCTCTTGCACAACGTGCGCCCGGGCATCACGTCCTGGGGCATGGTGCGTTATGGCTACGCTTCCAATCTCGATGAGATGCTGGAGCGACTCCAATACGACTTCCTATACTACGAGAACATGAGTCTGCGACTCGATCTCGAAGTACTTCTCTATACATGCCGTACCATCGTAAAAGGATTGGGTAAATGAAAAAGAACGAGACAGCGAACCACTACGGCTGGTTCATGCAGTTCCTGCTCTGGCGGGAGCGACACATAAGCGAAAGGCTCTTCCTCATCATCCTGAGTCTTTTCATCGGTATTACGGCAGCTCTTGCGGCAGTAATACTCAAGAATACGATCCATACGATCCAGCACTTCGCCTTTGAGCGAATCCGCGAAACGAGCTACCTCTATCTGATTTTCCCCGTCGTGGGCATTTTCTCCACATGGCTTTTCGTGCGCTATGTCGTACGCGACGACATCAGTCACGGGGTAACGAAGATCCTACACGCCATCTCCCAACGCAAAAGCCGCATCAAGCCACACAATACGTGGAGCTCTCTTGCGGCCAGTTCCATTACGATCGGTTTCGGGGGGTCGGTCGGGGCCGAATCGCCCATCGTGCTCACGGGCGCTGCCATTGGCTCAAATCTCGGCCGACTCTTCCGCGTGGAGCAGAAAACACTGATGCTACTCATCGGTTGTGGTGCGGCAGGAGCCGTCTCGGGCATCTTCAAAGCGCCCATCACGGGGCTTGTATTCGTCATCGAAGTGCTCCTGCTGGACTTGACCATGTCGTCCGTGCTGCCGCTGCTCATCAGCTCGGTGAGTGCAGCAGCCGTGTCCTACATCATCACGGGGCAGGGAGCCATGTTCAGCTTTACGCTCACCGATCCGTTCTCGATGGATCGTATTCCTTTCGTGGTCTTGTTGGGAATATTCTGCGGGCTGGTCTCTTTCTACTTCTCGAAAGTCATGTTCGTATTCGAAAGCCGGCTCAAAGGCTTCTCCCGCTATCGCCAACGTTTCCTCATCTCGGCCTTCATCCTCTGCGGACTCATCTTCCTTTTTCCGCCTTTGTACGGGGAGGGATACGACACCATCAACGCTTTGCTCAGCGGCCAGTACGGAGCGCTGATGGAAGGCAGCCTGTTCGAACCGTATGCCGACTCCTATTGGGTACTGTTTGTCTTCCTCGGCCTGATCATCGTGACCAAGGTATTCGCTTCCGTTGCCACCAATTCGGGCGGAGGATGCGGCGGTCTCTTTGCGCCCAGTCTCTTTATGGGCGCACTCAGCGGCTTCGTCTTTGCCTATGCGCTGAACTTCTTCCCTTTCATCGACGTCTATCTGCCACAGAAGAACTTCGCCCTCATGGGCATGGCGGGGGTCATGGCGGCTGTCATGCATGCTCCGCTGACGGGGATTTTTCTCATAGCCGAGCTGACGGGCGGGTACAATCTCTTCCTGCCGCTCATGCTCGTGAGCACCACGTCCTACGCCACCATCCGCATCTTCATGCCTCACAGCATCTACTCGCTGCGCTTGGCACAGAAAGGAGAGCTGCTGACGCACCAGAAAGACAAGGCCGTCCTCACGCTGATGACGCTCGAGTCCGTGATCGAAAAGGACTTCGAACCGGTTACGCCTAATATGTCTTTGGGAGATGTCGTGCGCGTATTTGGGATAAGCCATCGCAATGTTTTCCCCGTGCTCGACGAGAAGAATGTACTGATGGGACTGGTCATGCTCGACAACATACGCAACATCATGTTCCGTCCCGAACTATACGAACGATTCCGCGTGAGCAGATTCATGATATCTGCACCCGCCAAGATCGTGAATACGATGTCGATGGAGATGATCATGCGGGTGTTCGACGACACCAAAGCATGGAACCTGCCCGTCGTGGACGAGCAGGGATGTTATCTCGGATTCGTATCCAAATCCAAGATTTTCAACGCCTATCGGGAAGTATTGGTCGATACGCTCTCGAGCGATTGACCTGCGGCTTTTGACGCTCTGTCCACAGACGCGATGGAGCCATGCAGCGTGAGCTGTGGGAAGGGGAACGAGATACCCGCTTGGTTGAAGCCTTGGAGAATCCGTTCGTTCAAGTCCCAATAGACATTCCACATCACATCCGTATTGCTCCACGCCCGCACCATCACTTTTACGGAGCTATCCGCAAGTTCTTTGAGGACTACGATGGGAGCGGGCTCCTTGTGGATACGCGGCTCTTCTTCAATCAGACGCATCACCAATTCTCGCACTCGATCAAAGTCCTCAGAGTATTCTATCCCGATTATCCACTCGTTGCGGCGCATGGACTGACGGCTGTAGTTGGTAATCAGATTGCTGCTGAGGAGTCCATTGGGGATGAATACATATTTATTATCTATCGTCACCACCGTTGTGTGGAACATCATCACGGCATCCACCGTCCCTTCGGCTCCGTTGCCCGCGGCGATGTAGTCGCCCACTTTGAACGGACGCGTGAGCAAAATGATCAGTCCGCCGGCCAGATTCTGGAGCTGTCCGCTCAAGCCCATGCCGACAGCCAAGCCCACCGAGGCCAACAGTGCTGCCAACGACACCGGTTGGAAGCCCAAAGTCGTGACAATGGTCAAGAGCAATAGGACCAAACCCGCGATATGTGCCAGCGAACGCAGGAAAGTTCGTGCCGCCGGTTCCACAGAGCGACGCTCCATCAGCCTGTCCATCCACTTGATCAGCAGATTGAGCAAGAGCTTGCCGAGATAGAAGACCACGATGGCCAAGACCACCTTGATCCCGAAGCTCAGAGCCTTGCCGCCCCACTCCGTGAGCAGCGTGCTCCATTGCGAGGGCTTGATGTCCTTGAGTTGCTGCAATGTCTCGGGCGAAACAACCTCGACTATCTTGTTCACTTTATTCGTGTCGGCAGGGAGAACCTGCAAAAAGAAATCCCATTTCATATCCTTATTCTTCTACGCTATACTATACGTTGGCACTATTCCGTTTATACCCACAGCGACAAGAACCGACGGCGCCTCATCGCGCCGTTCTTCCCGCCCCGTGTGTGACTCCTGACAAAAATATGCAATTATGACGGATCTCTTCCTGCGCCGGCTCCGCTCCGCCCTCCTGCTCCTGCTCTCGGCCGCCGCTCTGCCTGCCCTCCATGCCCAATCGACCACCACCCCGACGGACAGCCTACCCGCCGACTATACCCGCCTGATCGACAACTCGTTCGATGCGCTCGGCCGCGGTGACTTCCCGACTGCCGAGTCGGCACTGCGCCAAGCCATCAAAGCCTATCCCGACCTGCCCTCCAGCTATGCCCTGATGAACAATCTCGGTGCCATCCAGCAACGACAAGGCAAGCTGGAAGAAGCCCTGCTCACCTACAGCGCAGCCCTCCAAAAGCTGCCTCAGGACAAACTCCTGCGCACCAATCGCGCCATGCTCCTGACCGAAATGGGCAGGACCGACGAAGCCCTCTTCGACTACAACGAACTCATCCTCGCCGAGCCGACCAACGAAGTCTATCACTACGGCAGAGCCATGCTCTATCTGGCCAAAGGATTATACGGCGATGCCGAACTGGATCTGGAAGAAATCCTGCGCATCAACGACTCCTCTCTCAAGGCCCGACTCGGCATAGCCCTCCTCTCCACCATGCGCGGCGACTACGACAAAGCCGAGCGGCTGTACAACTACGTCATCGACAAGCTCCCCAAGAATGCCGACGCCTACGAAGGGCGCGCACGCCTCTTCCTCCGCAAAGGAATGAAAGGCTACGCCCTCCGCGACATCAACAAAGCCTTCGAATATGCCACCTCGCCCGCAGCATCGGCCTATGCCCTACGAGGCGAGATCAATGCCGCCATCGGAGACAAGAAAGCCGCGGCCGAAGATTACTCCGCAGCCGAGAGCCGCGGCTTCAACAAAACGAGCATCGAACAACTCCGTGCAGCCCTCCGTAAATAGCTAAAGAATTGCAATACTGAAAAACGCATTTTTTTTCACCGATAAATTTCAGGAATACACAGATAGCTTAATGTCCCATTGTTTTTAGATTGTCGTAGGATCTGTATCTTCGTGCTCGGCTGTGGCGACAGCCCATGCAGAGATATAAAAAAAATGATCGTAGGCCGTTTCTTGCTTCCTGCACAATGCAGGAGACCGGCATAGGCATACGATACCTTCCTGCACGATGCAGGAGACCGGCGTAGGCGTACGATACCTTCCTGCACGATGCAGGAGACCGGCGTAGGCGTACGATGCTTTCCTGCACGATGCAGGAGACCGGCGTAGGCGTACGATGCTTTCCTGCACGATGCAGGAGACCGGCGTAGGCGTACGATGCCTTCCTGCACGATGCAGGAGACCAGCGTAGGCGTACGATGCTTTCCTGCACGATGCAGGAGACCAGCGTAGGCATACGGTGCTCATTATAACACACTAATTATCAACATATTATAAACAATTAAAGTAAAAAGAGAATGATCTTAGAAGTTTTCCCGATTTCCCGGCTCCAAAATTTGGAGCACTACCGTTTTGCCAAGAATGTGCTGACGCTCTGTCGCACGGCAAACATCGCTAAACTGAATCCCAAACTACCCGAGCTGGAAAAGGCTATCGAAATGGAGGATTTGGCTCTGAATCCGCCCGTCGCGAACGAGCTGACGCCTCAGGTCGTAGCCCTCGACGAGGAACGCGACAGAGCCTATCAGGCGCTGATGTCGCGCGTGCGGTCGTATGCCTTCGACGAAGACAACGAGCTGCGCAACGCGGGAGCCAGAATCGAAGACGTGGCCGCTCGCTACGGCAACGTGATCCGAATGAACTATGACAAGGAGACGGCAGCGATAGAGAATTTCCTCACCGATCTCAAGAGTGAGAACATTCGCCCCCTCGTGACGAAACTCGGCGTGACGGCACTCGTTGACAGACTGGAAAAGAACAATAAGGCCTTCGCCGACTTCTTCATCCGCCGTCTGAGCACAGACCAACGCGGCAAGTACGACGTCAAGGCGCTGCGTGCCGAGACCGATCGTGCCTTGGCAGCCGTAGTGCGCCGCATGGACTCCATCGACGACATGGAGCCGAGTCGGGAGATCGCAACGCTCATCGAGCTGTACAATCGTCTCGTGGCCAATCGCCGTACACTCTTGGCTCGTCGCGCCTCTTACGGAGAGGCAGCCGTCGAGAAGCGTCGTGCCGAAATCGCCGAGATGCTCCGCCCCCTGCTCGCCCTGCTCGAGGAAGCCGAGAAGAAGACACCCGTCTTTGCCGGTCGCACCCTCGGCACGGGCAAGAGCCGCCACTATCTCATCACATTCGTAGCCGAGAACGGCGACGAGGAGGATCGCTGGTACCGCATCGACGGGGAGCAACTCGTCTATGTGCCCGATGACGAACTCCCCAAGCCGAAGAAAAAGAAGAAGCCCGCGACGAACGCAGCCGCGCCCACTCAGCCCGCAACGCCCACACCGCCGCAGGGTGGTGATCACGACGGTGGCGGACAAGGATCGATCGGCGGCGGGCTCTAATCCCCCCACGTGCCCCCTATCGTCTGCTACTCGAACAGAGCAAGCAGCCGAATCTAAAAGACAAAACCAAGTAGCTCCGGCTACTTGGTTTTTCCTTTATTATTGTCCCAATCTGTGCAGACTTACTCTTACTATCATTTTTCTTATCTGTAGAAATCAATTGATTTGCATTGATTTACGACAAAAAAACATATACATTTGCCATGATTAACATTACTAACCCGAAAAGATTCAAAGAAAAAATGAAGAAGAAGATCGTGAAAGGGAGAAAATAAAACGATGCCTATATGAAAAAGAATATTTACAGCCGAAGTTTACTGTTGCTGAGCTTTTTTATCTTTAATGGATGTCTCCTTTTGGGGCAAAAAGTCAGCGACAAGCAAGAGGATTCAGTTACCCCTTATCCGCTCGGCACCACTTGGTATTATCATTCGAGCGAAAAGACCGGTATGGACTCTCCCATGCACTATGGATATATCCGCCATCGTGTCGAAAAGGATGTCCAAATAGGAGAATACAAAGCACAAGAAGTGCAGACGATTCATGTCGATCGATTAGGTGTCGAGACAGCCTTAGAACCCTATTATCTCTATCGAAAAGGTGGCAAGGCTTATGTGGTAGAGGCTGATACCTTGCGTCTGCTTTATGACCTGACGGCAGAAGTCGGCGACACAATCCCGCTTCCCACCCATCCGGATATAAATTATCCCAATTTTTCTCATATCGTTGTAAAAGTGATTGAGAAAAGCACGATCAATATTGATGGCCGCGACTTAATTCGACAAGTCTATCTCCTCTCTAATTATTTCGAGGAAGGCCCGTGGCCTGATTTTGGTAAGCAGATCGAAGTAATCGAAGATTTAGGTGTTTTAGAACTCGATGCACTTTATCAAGTCCCCGGCCCGTATGGAATTATAATCGATCATATCAATCCACGGCCTGTCCTCCGCTGCTTCCTTAGCGATGACTTTGAGTATAAAGCCCAGTTTTGGACGGGACGCCCTTGCGATGCTTTTCAGACCATCACGGATTTGGCGACTGTGACCATAACGCAACGCATTTCAGCCTCTATTCGGGTTTCATCCGCTTCCATCAAGCGCATGCCGACCTTACGTATCAAATCCTCAATGTAAACGGGCTTCAGATACTGAAAGGGTCTCTGAAAGGAGGAGATGACAGAATCAACATCTCTGCCCTGCAACAAGGCTTATACATCTTGCAGTGGCAAGAGTCGCAGACAGGTCTAAGACACAGTGCAATCTTTTATAATCAATTATGATCCCCCCACCCCCCTATCGTCTGCTACTCGAACAGAGCAAGCAGCCGAATCTAAAAGACAAAACCAAGTAGCTCCGGCTACTTGGTTTTGTCTTTATAAATGCTCAGAGCGAATCGAACTCGCCCGTCGGCCGGCTAACGATAGCGTACGGTTACGAATAGTTGAGTGCGAGCCTGTCCACGGATCAATTCGCCGTCCGTCCCGATCGTTTCCGCATCGCGACGCAGCAGATGATGCAGGCGGCTCTCCACTTCGATGTGTACTATGGGTGCCAAGCGCACGAACACCCCCAAGCGCACACCCCGACCGTAGAAGTAGGCCGAGGCGTAGGCATAGCGCGGATTGTACACCGCTTCGTACAGTCTGTCGGCGAAAGCATCGGTGTCGAATGCCGCCGCATCCACACTCCACACACGCAGCAGTTTCGCCCCGCGATAGTCGGCACGCAACGCCAGGCTCTTACCACCCGTAGCCACCTGCCATGCATCCGCGGAGCTGTCATAAGATTGGTTGCGAGCGATCTGTGCCGAAGCCGTCAGCCCCCATCCGTTGTCGAAGGCATAGCGTCCTCTCAGTCTGAGCGCCATGCAGCGCCGGTAGTCTCTGTCGGCCAGTCCGCGCAGGCGGCACGACCACGAGAACGGAGCCGTCGCTTTCTCTCCCTCGACAGTCCAAGACACGGCCTCGGTGTTTTCTCTTCTGTTATATCGCGGCACGAAGCTGCCATAGTAGTCGGCAAAGGCGCGGAGCATCCATCTGCCCCGCAGCGTCCATTGCGCTTTGCCCATCAGTCCCCACTCATTGCCCGGACGGCTGTAATGGGCATAGGCCCCTGTGTAATGCGACCAATAATCCTCTTGCAAATAGCGCCCGACGAGCATATAATTCCCAGCCAACCGGTGCGAATAGCGCACCCCCTGGATCAGCCCCACGGCACCGTTTGAGGCACGGGCAAGTTCGCCGAAAGCCTCCGCCTCTCCGCCTCCGAACAGATAGGAATAGTCTGCCGAGAGATGGGAAATGCGTTCCAGATCGGTGAGCGAAGCGATCCCCTTCGTTCCCGTGGCACGCAGCAGGCGGCGACCGCCCCAATGTACGTGCAGGATGTTCAGCCCGAGGCGCAGGCGTTCGCCCCGATAGCCGGCGGAAGCGCCCGAAGTCGTGGTCACGGCAGCATGTCGGCGGGCCAGCTCGGCATCGGTACGGTGCAGCCCCGTCTGGTAGAACGACCGAATGGCGCCATCATCCGTAACCGTGGCATCCACGCCTTTGCGCGAGAAAAAAGCCGTCAGCGACCATCGCCCCTCGTTCAACGAGGCAGCAGCTCCGCGCAAGAAGTTGTCTTCGGCATAGGTGAAAGCGCGTCGCAGCTTGGCGCCACCCCGTGGATCGGCATAGGCCATGCCCATGAAAGCCGACTGATTGATCAGCAGGCCGTAGCCCATTCCCACGCGATAATCCCCCAGAGCCACAGCACGCAGAGCACCCCGCCCCTCGACGAAGAGATGCGCCGAGTAGCTGTCGAAGCCTTTATTAAAGGAATTGAATGCGGGTTCCCCCCGATCCTTGGCAGCCGTGAGGCCGAGCGAGAAACGATGCGCCGTGGCATAGCTCCATCGCAAGCCGCCACCCCATGGCGCACCACGATAGGGATGGCGTGCATCGGGGCGATAACCGTCCTGCCGTTGCAGTACGGCGTCCGCCACGGCCGAAACCTCGTGACGAGCTTGGGACAAAGCAGAGCGCAGAGAGGCCGCGAGTGGCACCGGCTTCTGCCGCACCGTCACCATCGGCCACAGGAGCGAACAGACGTAAGGGTCCCATCCGTTGATTTCCTTGAGTACCCAAATGCTCTCGAATCCATCGGGATGAGCATGACGATAGAGAAAGAAATGGTGTATTTGGTACTCGTTGAGGAAGGGAAACTCTTCCAAGTCCGCCGCCGTGAGGCTGTTCAGATCCAGAGGATCGGCGCTCAGAGCCGTCCACCGCTCTCGGAGTTCGGCTCCTTCCTCCTCGCTCATGCCGTTCGACTCCACCTGAGCTCCGATATACTCTTCCCATGCAGGCACGACGCTCTGTCCTCTCACAGGCAGAAAGAGGAGGAGAAGGACGAAAAACAAAATTGCCGTTTTCATACAAAGGATCGTTCGGTTTGCATCACCCCAAAACAGCCGCGAAAATACAGAGAATTGCCCTTGGAGACAAGCTCTGGCAAGCTTTCACTCTCAATAGGCTGTTCTATCAAATTCAAAAAGTCGGCCGAGAAATCTTTTTTTCTCGGCCAAGAAAAATCGACCGGACAAGCAAGAAAAGTTTGTACAAAGGCTTTGTATATTCATACGAAGATTTTGTACAAACAGACAAAGCCTTTGTATATATAGACGAAAGCTCCGAACAAAGAATTTATAAGCAACGAGAAAACTTTTTTTGCTGATCCGCTCAACTTTTCTTCCCTGAAAACCGAAGAATATTCCCACATCTATGCCGCCCAAGAGCAGAGAGATAAAATAAAAGGTCCTATATTTGGCGGCGGAATGGCTCTCGATAGAGCTTTCTGCGCACAGTTGTATTATCCCGAAGAGTCTTGCCAGTACAGAAATAAAGACACCCTTCGGAACAAAAAAACACGAAAAACAATGAAACAAATTCTATTGACGCTGAGAGTCGTCCTCCTCTTTGTGGCGACTCTCATGGCAGGTAGCCACATGCTTGCAGGACAGACCTACCCGACAAATAGCTATGTCCTCTCCGAAGACAAGACCACTCTGCTGGAATGGAAAGGGACCGAGAGTGAAATCGACCTCGAAAGCGATGCCGCATTTGCGGATTTGAAAACTATCGGAACGCGAGCTTTTGCCTTTTCTGACGACCTGAAAAAATTGCGCTTATCAGCCGGAGTAATCCGAATTGAAAAGGAAGCATTCCTCTTGTGCACGGCATTGGAAGAAATCCTCCTGAACGAAGGGTTGCAATCGGTGGGAGAGCGAGCCTTCGCCGAATGTGATACGTTGACGTCCATACATCTCCCGAGGGGCACGAATTCCATCGAAAAAATGGCTTTCTCCTTATGCGATAATCTGGAGGCTATAACCGTGGCCGAAGACAACCAACATTACAAAAGTCACGAAGGCGTACTATACGACATAGCCGGCACCAGTCTGATAGCTTGTGGCGCCGGCAAAAAGGGTGCATACACGATACCTGACGGAGTGAAAACGATCGAAGGAGGAGCCTTCGCCTACTGCAAAAAACTCACTTCGATCACGTTGTGCGACGGAATAGAGACCATTGGAAGTCGAGTTTTTTTGGGGTGTAGCGCACTGACCTCCGTGACACTACCACATACGGTTGTAACCTTAGGAGGCCAAGCCTTCGAGCTGTGCGAGGCTCTGCAAGAGGTTCGCTTAAGCAATGCACTCACCTCCATCGGTCCTGCTTGTTTCAAAGATTGTGGCAAGCTAACGTCGATCGTGATTCCCCCTGCAGTGAAAACGATTGACGACGAAGCCTTTATGAACTGCAAAAGCCTAACCCAAATAGACATCCCCGCATCGGTAACGGACATTCGGGCTTTTGTATTCTACGAATGCAGCAATATTAAAGCCTTCAATGTAGCACCGGACAATCCTGTCTACAGCAGCCATGACGGCATCTTATACGACAAGGAAAAAACGATAGTTCTACAATGCGGTATGGCGTGGACAGGCGACTATGAAGCTCCGGAAGGCGTGGAGACCATCGGGGGCGCTGCTTTCAATGGCTGTAGCCGAATCACAAGCGTCAAACTGCCCAACACAGTAACGCTAATCGACGGCAGTGCTTTTAGGGAATGTACCAATATGGTCTCTCTCTCTTTGGGAGAGAATGTGGAACGAATAAGTGGGTCTGCTTTTTCTCGGTGCAGGGCTCTGAAGAAAGTCGTTGTACCCGATGCCACCATCACTCTGGGCACGGACGCATTCGCTGAATGCAGCAGTCTGGAGACCGCACATCTGGGGAAAAACCTCCAGTGGATCAACAACTGCGCTTTTATGGGATGTACTAGCTTGAAAAGCATAGAGCTGCCACACTCTGTCCGTTCGTTAGAGGCACGGACTTTCATGGATTGTTCCAGCTTGGAGTCGGTGAGTATCGGACGAGGAATAACGACAATGGGCATCCAAACCTTCAACGGATGCTCCTCTCTCATGAGCATAACAGCCCATCGTGAAACGCCTCCGACTCTAATGAACGAGTCGCTCGACGGCGTACCACAAGAGGTGACGCTATACGTCCCCGAGGGAAGCATCCCCCTCTATGCGCAAGCCGACGAATGGAACCGAATCACTAACATTCTGGCTATCAACTATACGAGCACTCAGGAGACAACTGAGGTAAAGATACGTCTCTACCCCAATCCTGCGACAGACTACTTGTGGATGGAAATACCATCAACGATGATCGGTATTCATGCCGGACTAATCGATGTAAACGGACGACTGATTCGAGACCTTCTGCTCACAAACGAAAGAATGAGCATCGACCTGAAAGCTCTGCCTGCAGGTCTCTATTTCCTGCGACTGGGAGCTACGACTGAGAAGATCATCGTGGAGAGAAAGTAACTCGGCGACCTCGTCTTACGACAAAATTAAAGAGGGAGAACTCGGCATGACGTCCGAGTTCTCCCTCTTTTTTGCGTTCTACTATTATCGGAAATAGCGCTTGTCGATCAACGGTGCAGAGCAGCAGCGATGGCGGCTGCGTCGGCGGGGAGAGATTCTTGCTCTCCGGTGATCATATTCTTGAGCTGGACAAGGCCGGCAGCACGTTCATCTTCGCCCACCAAAGCAACGAAAGGAATGGCAGCAGCATTGGCATAACTCATTTGTTTCTTCACCTTGGCAGCTTCGGGATACAGCTCCGTGCGGATACCTTCGGCGCGTAACCCTTGGATAAGCGGCAGGAGCGCATCGGCATCCTCCTCTGAGAAGTGAACGAAAAGCAGCTGAGTGCCGACAAGGCTCTCCTCGGGGAAGAGTTCGAGCTGCGTCATCACGTCATAGATACGGTCTGCACCAAACGAAATACCCACGCCGGACATCCCTTCGAGACCGAAGATTCCGGTAAGATTATCGTAGCGCCCGCCACCCGTTATGCTGCCTATGGCTACATCCATAGCCTTCACTTCCAGAATCGCTCCGGTGTAGTAAGAGAGACCGCGGGCGAGAGAAATATCTATCGTCAGCTCAGAGAAGAGTTGAACGCGATCCGTCTTATCCAAGATGAAGGCGAGTTCCTCAATTCCTTTCAGCCCCGTCTCGGAAGAAGCAAGGGCAGTGCGCAGATGCTCGAGTTGGGTACGATTGTCCCCCTTCAGTTCAATAAAAGGACGCAGACGAGCGATGGAGTCGTCATCGAAGCCCTTGGAAAGCAGCTCCTCTTCCACGCGTCCGATCCCGATCTTATCCAGCTTGTCGATGGCTACGGTTATGTCCGTGAGTCGATCGGCATGCCCTACAACTTCGGCTATACCGGAGAGAATCTTACGATTGTTCAGCAAAATCCGCGTGCGCACACCCAATCGACGGAAAACCTCGCTGATGATCTGGATGAGTTCGACCTCACACAGGAGCGAATCCGTGCCGATCACATCACCATCGCACTGATAAAACTCGCGGTAGCGCCCCTTCTGAGGACGGTCGGCGCGCCATACGGGCTGGATTTGGTAGCGTTTGAATGGAAAGTTTATCTCGTTGCGGTGCATGACTACATACCGCGCAAAGGGCACCGTGAGGTCATAGCGCAATCCCTTCTCGCAGGCTTTGGCCGCAAAGCGGAGCGAGTTCCGCTCGGCCAACTCCTCAGTCGTGAAATCGGCCAGCACGTCGCCGGAATTGAGCACCTTGAAAAGAAGGCGATCGCCCTCCTCTCCATATTTGCCCATGAGTGTGGAGAGCATCTCCATGGAGGGAGTCTCAATCTGTCTGAAGCCGTAAAGCTCATACACCTCACGTATGGTCTGAAAAATATAGTTCCGACGGCTCATTTCCACCGGACTGAAGTCGCGCATCCCTTTGGGTATAGATGGCTTTTGCATTGCGTAGATATTGTATTGTTACTGATTAGCTTTTGGATAAAAGGCCGGCCGACGCACTAATAGTCGCGCACCAGTTCGTGGAGCGTCGTGGCGTAGGCGTTTTTCTCATCGGCCGGATATTCAGTGCGGCTGAGTTCGAGCCATTCGCTCATGTCGAGCTTCGGGAAGAAAGTATCGGCGTGAGGAAACTTGGCGTGCACGCGTGTTAGATAGATCTTATCGGCGTACGGGAGCATAGCGGCATAGATCTGTGCACCACCGATCACGAAGGCCTCTTCTTCGTCTCCCACCATCTCGAGCGCCACCTCAGGCGTAGCAGCCCATTCGGCTCCGGGGAATTCTTGCCGTGTACGGCTCAGAACGATATTGCGTCTGTTGGGCAATGCACCCTTGGGTAGGGAGCGAAAGGTGTGGCTACCCATGATGATGCTGTGCCCCGTGGTCGTTTCTTTGAAACGTTTGAGATCAGCAGGTAAATGCCACAGGAGGTCATTTTTGTATCCGATAGCTCCATTCTCGGCTATGGCAACGACTATTGAAATCATATCTGATAAGAGAAAAATGCTATGAGTCGGGCAGGCAGGACGGAGATTAGACGGCCACCTTGCCTGCAATATGCGGCATGGGATCGTATCCTTCGAGACGGAAGTCATCGAGACTGAAGCCGAAGAGATCCTTCACCTCGGGATTGAGTATCATCTGCGGGAGCGTGCGCGGCTCGCGACTGAGCTGCAGGCGCACCTGTTCGAGGTGATTGCTGTAGATATGTGCATCGCCGAGCGTGTGGACGAAGCGCCCGGGT
Source organism: Porphyromonas loveana (assembly GCF_003096695.1). Taxonomy (GTDB): domain Bacteria; phylum Bacteroidota; class Bacteroidia; order Bacteroidales; family Porphyromonadaceae; genus Porphyromonas; species Porphyromonas loveana. Next base: position 36,628 of record NZ_QEKY01000011.1, read on the forward strand.
TGCAGCCCCGACACCTGTGCCACCATCTGCAAGAGAAGTGCATAGGAAGCGATATTGAACGGCACGCCGAGGAAAGAGTCGGCACTACGCTGATAGAGTTGGAGGCTGAGCTTGCCGTCCTGCACATAGAACTGCATGAAGCAGTGGCAGGGAGGCAGACGCATCTCGTCGATCTGCCCCACATTCCACGAGCAGACGATAATGCGACGGCTGTCAGGCTCCTCTCGCAATTGGCGCAAGACGTTCTGCATCTGATCTATATGTCCACCCTGATAGTCGGGCCAGCTGCGCCATTGATAGCCATAGATGGGACCCAAGTCGCCATTGCTGTCCGCCCACTCGTCCCATATACTCACGCCATACTCGTGCAGGAAGCGCACATTGGTGTCGCCCCGCAAGAACCACAGCAGCTCGCAGATGATGGATTTGAGGTGTAACTTCTTCGTCGTCAGCAACGGAAAACCCTCCGACAAGTCGAAGCTCATCTGGTGACCAAACACGCTTATCGTGCCCGTTCCCGTGCGATCTTCTTTGTACGCCCCCTCGTTGAGGATGCGGTGCAGCAAGTCCAAATACTGTTTCATGTCACGCAAATATACATACTTTATTATAGGCGTCTCGTATGCAGGTAGTGGAGCGATCGACATATATGCGTTTATGCGCCGAAAAAAGGTCACCTGCCGTGCCAAAAATCGTGGCGCATAATTGTTTCCGAAATGGCGCCATTTCCAAAAAAATTATGCGCCAAATCAAAAAACTTTTGGCGCGACTTTGTGTTGAGATCAGGCGCATGTTTTCGGTGTTTTTCGGTGTAAGAAATCTGCCGATCGGCTTGGGTCACCGGGGAAAGACAGACTGTTCTATAGTTTCTCCGGCTATTCGCCTTCCGACAAAGGGCGGAAAACGGTATGAGAATCGGGGGTAATCCGGCACCGACTCACAACTATTTACTATATTTACGGGGCGTAAACAGAGGAAAGGGCAGCCTTTATCCTCAGCGAGGCACAGGCTACTGCGTCCCGCAATCCGACAGGAAAAGGCCTGATGTCCCTACCGAAACGCTACTCACATACTCACCACATAGCAAATAAAAAAATGACATACAATGACTTACAACTGGAATTTGGAGCCCTTCTCCGAGGCGGAACGCGCACACGGAGCGGTTCTCGCCAAAGAGCTCAGGCTCGCGCCCGTAGTGGGGTGCCTATTGGTGCGCCGTGGGATTACTTCCATAGAAGAAGCTAAGCACTTCTTCCGCCCGAAACTGGAGGATCTGCACGATCCTTTCCTGATGAAGGACATGGACAAAGCAGTAGCCCGACTCAACAGGGCTGTGGGGCGGAAGGAAAAAATAATGATATACGGCGACTACGATGTGGACGGCACCACAGCTGTGACACTCGTATATAAGTATCTGCGCGCCACAGGCTGCTCAGAGCATCAGCTGGACTATTACATACCGGACCGATACGACGAGGGCTACGGCATCTCTTACAGAGGGATAGACCTCGCACATTCACGCGGGACCAAACTCATCATCGTGCTCGACTGCGGCATCAAAGCCGTGGAAAAGGTGGCCTATGCCAAATCTCTGGGCATAGACTTCATCATCTGTGACCACCACAATCCGGACGACATGCTGCCCGATGCCGTCGCCGTACTGGACGCCAAGCGGACGGACAACACCTACCCCTACGAACATCTTTCGGGTTGCGGGGTGGGCTTTAAGTTCATGCAGGCCTATGCCCGCAGCAACAATCTGCCCGAGTCCAAGCTCCTGCCACTACTCGATCTGGTGGCCGTGAGTATCGCTTCTGACATCGTCCCCATCATGGGAGAGAACCGCATTTTGGCCTACTACGGTCTGCGTCAGCTCAACAAGCGCCCGTCCCTCGGGCTGCAGGCGATCATCAATGTCTGCGGACTGAGGAACAAGAAGATCGACATCAGCGATATCGTCTTCAAGATAGGGCCGCGCATCAATGCCTCAGGACGTATGATGAACGGTCGCAAAGCGGTGGAGCTGCTCCTCTCACAGGACGCCATCGAGGCTCAAAGTCGCACGGCGGACATTGACGAGTGCAACGAACAGAGGCGCGAACTGGACAAGGACGTCACGGAACAGGCCATCGACATCCTCGGAGAACTGTCCGACGTGAACAAGAAGATACTGGTCATCTACCACCCCAAATGGCACAAAGGAGTGATCGGCATCGTGGCAAGCAGAATGACGGAACGCTACTCCCGCCCCACGATCGTGATGACCAAGAGTGGCGACTTCATCTCCGGCTCGGCACGATCTGTCGGTGGATTCGACATATACAAGGCCATCGAGCACTGCAAGGACTTGTTGGTCAATTTCGGTGGGCACCCCTTCGCTTCGGGACTGACGCTCAAGGAAGAAAATCTGGAAGTCTTCCGCAAGATGATTACGGACTATGCAGAAGAGACTGTTGTCCCCGAAACACTCGTACCGCAGATAGACGTGGATGCAGAGATAGACATCAGAGAGGTGAACTACAAACTACTGGACAACCTCAAACGCATGGGGCCGTTCGGGCCGGACAATGCAAAGCCGGTATTTGTCTCTCGCAACCTGACCGATTCGGGCGGCAGCCGTGTGGTAGGCAAGGCTTCCGAGCACCTCAAAGTGGACGTGGCCGTGCCGGCTAATGATCGACAAGTGATCAACGGCATCGCCTTCAATCAGGCGGAGCAGTGCGATAAGGTAAAAAATGGCTACTTCTGTCTATGCTATACGATAGAAGAAAACGAATTCAACGGGAACAAATCGCTCCAGCTCCTGGTACGCGACATAAAAGAGGGACAAGAGCCAAACTAATAAGAGCAAGAGAATGAAAAAAACACTTACGATGAATCTGGGTGGCAGGGTCTTCCATATTGACGAGGATGCTTACCACCTATTGGACGACTATCTGCACAGCCTGGCCGCACACTTCGACCGCGACAATCGCACCGACTGCAAAACAATAGAAGAGTTCGAGGTTTACTTTGCCGATGCCGTGACCGCCCGATTGCAAAACGAGCAGTCAGTCATCGACATCAGTATGGTTCGAGAGGTGATCAAGAGCAGCAACTCGGCCGCATATTTCTCGGACGAAGGTTATCAATCGACGAGCGACTATTCTCACCACAACGGGGGAGAAGAAAGCCGATACAGCGGCACACCGGACTTTGACGAGGCTGCAGACGGGAGCGCAAAGCGCAAATTTTTCCGAGATATGGACAATGCTGCTCTCTGCGGAGTGTGTAGCGGTCTTGCAGCTTACACCGGTTGGAATGTCGCCGTGGTGCGAATCATCGTAGTACTTCTCGCCCTTCCTGTCTATTCCATATCTTGGCTTGTTATCGTCGGCTACTTGGCTGTCTGGATGATCGTCCCACCTGCCATTACAGCCTCACAAAAGTTGCAGATGCACGGCGAACCCATAACGGTAGAGAACATAGGCCGCCGTGTAGCGGCAGATGCCGATGCTGCACTCAGACATAGAGAGAACGGCGTAGTCAATGCCCTGGGCTGTCTGCTCAAAGGGGTGTTTGTCTTGGCCGGAGTCGGCCTCATTCTGGCTGTGGTCTTTGGACTCTTCGGTCTGCTCATGGAGCTTGTAGCCGGCAGTTATGTGTCCAATACTCCGCTGGCTTCCGAGTGGGTATCCATCCCGTCTTGGATGGTGCTCTGCGCAATCGCATCAGTCTTTGTGATCGTCGTGGTGCCGGTGATGGCCATTATCTTCACGAACCACAGCCGCGACAAGAGAGGCTCCTTCCCTTCGGGACTCCGCTGGAGTGCGCTCGGCCTCTGGATTTCGGCCGTGATTCTACTGATAGTGGTCTTCGTCTTGATGACACGAGAGCTGGGGCTGACCATATTCTTGCGTCACGCGGCCTAATAACTCACAGGCTTGCGCCGTAAGACACAAATACCTCTCTGAGAGCGAATAAAGGTTTTTGTCCGTATCTTCGCACAGATAAGGTAAAATCGCAAACAAAAGAACAACGACAACTATATTATTATGGTAGAAAATCATCAAGCAACGAATCGGTCGATGCGCGGCATCACTCCTGCCAAGGACTCGGTTCTGGCCGTATTTTTGCAACTCTGCCTCAAGAACTGGTATTGGATCCTACTCTCGGTCTGTGTCTTCGGCGTATGGGGTGTAATCAGTAGCAAGAGAGCGGGCGTTCCCTCCAGTGTCTATTTCACGGCTGTGATGGCGCGCTATCCAGAGAATATTCACCGTTCCACAACGGGAGGATTGAACCCCAAGTACAGCTTGCATGACAACTATACTCCTCGCTGGGAAGGCGTATCGGTTCTGGATAGAGACCCGACTTTCAACGGACTCTGCGCCACCAGTCTGGTAGAAGAGGTGGGAGCTGAAATACAGTTCGATGTCAATTACTATCTCCCGGGTCGATTTGCCAATCGCGACATATACGACACTACCCCCATCCATCTCATCTTCCCCAAAGAAACAGCCATGGAAGCTTTTTCCGTGAAGATGAAATTGGAACAAGACAAGGCTACAATACTCTCCTTGAAAGGCAAGCACATGGGCAAACCCATCAATCTTTCCGATATCGTCCTCCGATATGGAGAGCCACAACAAACACCCATCGGCGACCTCATCGTGGAGAAAACCGAATATTTCGCAGACGGGACTTGGGAAGAAAAGGCATGGCCGATAAACCTCCTGATCGCCAAAGAATCCCAAGAGGCGGCACGTGTGCGCTACGACACAAACCTCAAGACGGAAGAATTGAAAGGCCGAATCGAAATGCGTGTAACGATGAATCGTACCATCGGCTTTGCCAGAGATTTTCTGGACGGGCTCATTCGGAAATACGACGAACTGGCTCGCAGTCGCCACAAGGCTCAAGTGGAAGAGAAAATAGCCCTCACCAAACAAGGATTGAGAGACTTGCAAGCAAACAATACGGCTGCCAACGACTCTACGTTTAAGGCTCTCGGAATAACCGATGCAGAGAAAACTACCAGCCGCGAAGCTATGCGTCTCAGACTCACGGCCATGCTCGACGAGTACAAGGTAGATGCCTTAGCTGCAGAGTCATCCTCAAGTTTGATTGTTTTAGACAAGACGAAATCTGTACCAGGAGCTAACAAAGAAGTACTCTCGATCATTCTCAGCGTACTAATCGGCTTCATTCTACCCCTGGTGGTGATCTTTGCTTCTATCATCCTGCGCAATCTGATGCTGGTTCCTTCCGATCTGGGCGAGGACGTGCTCAAGCATCTGCTCAGTCGCCTGACCGGCAACAAGAAGAAAAAAGCTACAAGACGTAAGGACATCGACCTCCTACGTCTGAACCTAACCGAGTATCTCGCGGACAAAAGTGCTCCTTGTATCGTACTCTCAAGCCTGAGCGGAGACGAACGGATCAAGAAGATGTCGAATGATCTGCTGGAGTCTTTCGAGCAAAAGGGCATGGCCATGCAAATCGTTAAGACTGAGAATTCGAATGCTGCAACGAAAGAGATTGCTGCGCTGCAACAGAAAGGAATTGCAGTCTTGGTCGTGGCTCCTGCCATTGCAAGGAGCGCTTCGGCCATCGAGACCAGCCTCGTAGCAGATGTCTCCCTCTTATTGGTAGAAAGCTTGTGTTCCAAAAAGAGAAACAAGGAAGATGCCGAGAACTTTATCCTACAAAGTCGGTGTCCGGCCTTCGTTATCTGGATGGATCGTTTCTAATGCATCTGTAACCTTTATTACAACGTTGGGTCATGGGTATTATCCGGAGTATTTTAGACACTGATCTATACAAGTTCACCACCGGCTATGCCTATGCCAAGTTATTCCCGCGGGCATACGGTGAATTTCGCTTTATAGATCGCAATAAACAACGTTTCTCAGCAGAGTTTGCGGATCAAGTGCGAGAAGAGATTCGCGCCATGTCCGCACTCACTCTGACTCGAGAGGAGAAGGATTTCCTCCAGCGGGAGCTACCCTATCTCCCCCCGATCTACTTAGACTTCCTCCAAGGCTATCACTTCGATCCTGACGAAGTGAGTGTCTCCATAGACGCCGATGGACACTTGGACATCCGTGCGCAAGGCCTCCTCTACCGTGTGACGCTTTGGGAGACACCCATTCTGGCTATCGTAAGCGAACTATATTACCGCCACATTGGAGCCACGCCTGACTGGACACACGTTGAGCGAGTGACTCGTTCCAAGGGAGAACTGATGCGCAACCACAAAGCCACCTTTTCAATTTTCGGCATGAGGCGCCGCTTCTCGTTCGAAGTAGAAGACCGGGTGACGAGCCTCTTGAAGGAATCCGCCGGCAACTGCCTCTTCGGGACGAGCAACGTCCATCTGGCACATAAGCACGGTTTGCGCGTGTCCGGCACCCATCCGCACGAATGGATACAGTTCCACGGAGCCATATTCGGCTACAAGATGGCCAATTATGTCGCCATGGAGGATTGGATCAACGTCTATGACGGAGACCTCGGCACCGTCCTCACCGACACCTATACGACCGATGTCTTCATGCGCAACTTCAGCAAAAAACACGCCATGCTCTATACCAGCCTGCGTCACGACAGCGGCGACCCCGCCGTATTCATTGACAAGGCTGTGCGGCGGTACGAAGAGTTACGCGTCGATCCCAAGATTAAATATATTATCTTCTCGGACGGTCTCTCGCCGGAGAAGGCTGTGGACATACAACAGCTCTGTGGCGACAGGATAAAAGCGAGCTTCGGCATCGGGACCAACTTCACCAACGATGTGGGAGGAGGCGTAGTGCCGCTGAACATCGTGATGAAGCTCTGGAAATGTAAGATGACCGCCAAAGACGACTGGCACCACTGCGTCAAGTTGAGCGACGTAGGTGGCAAGCACACCGGTGACCCGCAAGAGATAGCCTTGGCGATGACGACATTAGGAATCAAGCAGGAATAATGCAGACGGGACTCTACTTCGGCTCTTTCAACCCGATGCACATCGGGCACTTGGCTCTGGCAAATTATCTGACTGAGCACACATCCATCCGCCAACTGTGGTTTATCCCGAGTCCCATAAACCCGCTCAAAAACTCCCGAGAGTTGCTTCCCTACGAATTGCGTTGCCGGCTCATTGAACAAGCCGTCCGAGGAGACCATCGTTTCCGTGTGCTCCGCATTGAGTCCACCCTCCCTGCTCCTCATTATACGGTGCGCACACTCCGCGCCCTCAGTATGCTACATCCCGATCAGCTGTTTACATTGCTCATCGGTGCAGACAATTGGCTTTCGTTCGACCGTTGGCAAGACCACCAAAGACTTTTGGACCATTATCCGCTGACCATCTACCCCCGATTGGGTTACAAGATAGACGAGGCCTCGCTCCCGAGCAGCTGCCACTACGTACAGGAAGCTCCGCGGATCGAGATCTCATCCACGGCCATCCGATCCGGCATACTGCAAGGTCGAGATCTACGCTATTGGCTTCCCCAACCCGATACATACAACGTGATTGCAGCAGCCCTCCGCGACTGTGCGAAGAGGTAAGAATCCCGCAAAACAAGCATCTATGGAAGAGAAAATGGTGACACTCGTATGCCTGCAGAGCAATGCTCTGGCAGAAGAAATCCAACAACTCCTGGCCGAATCCGGTATCACCTCGTACCTGCGGAATGAATATACCAACCGTATCGTAGGCCCCATGTGCGACATCGGCGGTGTGAGAATTGAATTGGCCGAGAGCGATCTGGAAGCAGCTACCGAGCTATTGCAAGAATCTGGTTTGTCGCTTGCCGAACCCGAGGCTACTCAGGTAGGACGCATCAGCCACTGGGGAGACAATCTGCCCTTCCTACGTCATCGTCCTTTGGAGCAGCGCCTATGGATGATCACCATCCTCTTGATCCTCGGTCTTGGCCTCCTTTCTGTTATTCTATATCTACTCAGCTAACGAGACTACAACTCCCCTATGCATCATCACTACACGAAGCCGCTCTTGCCGGCGGCTCTGCTATTACTGCTCGTCTTTGTCATTAACAGCTGCGGCACGCGCCAACAAGCGCCCCGCCCCTCTCAGGCCTATTATCCCAAACGTGAGTTCCGCGCCGCTTGGATCCAAACCGTATATCAGGGCGAATATGCCCGCCTGCGCCCCGAAGATGTACGTCGACTGCTGAGCGACCGATTGGACAAGCTCAAGGAGGTAGGCTGCAACGCTGTTATCTTCCAGGTACGCCCCGAGAGCGACGCTTGGTATGTGTCCTCCATTGAGCCGTGGAGTCGTTTCCTCACCGGCAAGCAGGGACAAGCTCCTTCCACTCCTTGGGACCCTCTGGCTTTTATGATCGACGAATGCCACCGCCGCGGCATGGAACTGCACGCGTGGATCAATCCCTATCGCGCATCCACTTCCGGGACGGCAGGGCTTGCCCCCAATCATCCTTACAACCGCCATCCCGAGTGGTTCGTCACCTATAATAGTCAGCTCTACTACGATCCGGGCATCCCCGATTGCAGAGCTTATATCTGTCGCATCGTCCACGACATCACGATGCGGTACGACATCGACGCCATCCACATGGACGATTATTTCTACCCCTATCCCGTAGCCGGTACAGCCTTCCCCGACAGCGAAAGTTTCCGTCGCTATGGCGCGGGATACACCTCGCAGACTAAAGGCGACTGGCGACGCGAGAATGTGAACAAGCTCGTGCGTGAAATCAAGCAGACTATCCTCCAATCCAAACCTTGGGTGCGCTTCGGCATCAGTCCCTTCGGCATCTATCGGAACAAGCGCTCCTCTGCCTTGGGCAGCGAGACCACGGGATTGCAGAACTACGATGACCTCTATGCCGACGTTCTCTTATGGGAGCGAAATGGCTGGATCGACTACGTCATCCCACAAATCTACTGGGAGATTGGACACAAAGCCGCAGACTACGGCACTCTGATCGACTGGTGGGGCAAGAATACGGACCATAAGGTTCATCTGTACATCGGGCAGGATGTCAAGCGTACGATGGACGCCCGCCAGCTCTACCCCAAGATGCAAATGCAGCGCGCCACCGCAGTTGGTCAGGCTCTCTGGCCGGCAGGAGAAGTCGTGAACAATACAGGAGGAGTAGCAGACAGCCTACGCCGCCACTACCATCGTTATCCCGCCCTCATCCCCGCCTATACGACCATGCATAAGGACGCTCCCCGCAAGGTCAAGGGACTGCATGCCGCTTGGTTGCCTTCCGGCTACCACCTCATTTGGCTGGCGGACAAGGATTGCACCGATCCCGTCAAGGCATCCTACTTTGTAGTCTATGCCTTCCCCCGCGGAGAGAAACCATCTGTCGATCGTGCCGAGAGCATCTGGACAACAACCCCCGAAAGCAGCATCAAGCTGCCCGACGCTCATGCCGATAAGGACTATACCTATTGGGTAACGGCCGTCGATCGCTTCCACAACGAGAGCAAACCGGCCAAAATCAAAGTAAAGGCGTGGCGTAAACACCCCTAATCCTCCGATGACTCGGCGCACACCGAAGAAAGAAAAGCAGGCTGCACACACGATCGATCCCGCCAACGAAGAGATGGGTCATGTGCTCAACCTCATCGAACGTACCGGTCAGAGCGTCTTCCTGACGGGCAAGGCCGGCACGGGTAAGTCCACCCTCTTGCGCCACATCCGCGACACCACACGTAAGAAGCACGTCGTTCTGGCTCCAACAGGACTGGCGGCACTCAACGTCGGCGGGCAGACCATCCACTCCTTTTTCAAGCTGCCACTGCGCCCCATTCCGCCCGACGATCCGGACTTGAACACCCGCGACAAGCGCGTGTACGACGTATTCCGCTACACTCACGAGCATCGCAAGCTGATCCGCAGCCTCGACCTCATCATCATCGACGAGGTATCCATGGTGCGAGCCGATATGATTGATGCCATGGACAAGCTCCTGCGCGTCTATACGGGACACCCGGCCATGCCTTTCGGTGGCGTACAAATGCTCTTCGTGGGCGACCTTTACCAGCTCGAACCCGTAGTAACGACCGACGATGCCGACATCCTCAAGCGCTTCTACCCCAATCCCTTCTTTTTCTCTTCCGAAGCCTTCCAAAACACCCCGCTCGTCACCATCGAACTGACCAAAGTCTATCGACAGACGGAGCAGGCCTTCGTTCAAGTGCTGGATCGAATCCGTTCGGGCACACTCACCGACAAAGACCTCCGACACATCAACAGCCGCGTCGAACGCGACTACCACGCCCCCAAAGACGAACTGGTCATTACCCTTGCGACCAAGCGCCGCCACGTCAGCTACATCAACGAACAACGACTGGCGCAGCTGCCCGCCGCTCCCATCAGCTTCTTCGGCGAGATCGACGGCGACTTCCCCTCCTCCTCCCTCCCCACAGAGGAAGAACTTATCCTCAAGGAGGAAGCGCAGGTCATATTCGTCTCCAACGACAAAGACCGCCGCTGGGTCAATGGCACCCTCGGCATTGTTGCCGGATTCAGCGAGGACGGAGAGACCATCGACATCTGCCTCAGCAGTGGCGAAGTCGTAAGTGTAGAGCGATGCATCTGGGACAATAAGCGCTTCTCCTACGACGAGAAGACCAAGAAAGTAGAGGAAGAAGTCCTGGGGCGTTTCATCCAGTTTCCTCTCAAACTCGCTTGGGCCATCACCGTCCATAAGAGTCAGGGGCTCACTTTCGACCGCGTCATCATCGACTTTTCCAAAGGCGTTTTCGCCAGTGGCCAAGCCTACGTAGCCTTGAGCCGCTGCCGTTCGCTGGAGGGGATGGTGCTACGTGCCCCGCTCCACAAGCGCGACGTCATCGTCCGTCGCGAGATAGTCGATTTCTATTCGCACGCCAACGATCGCCGACTCATTGACGATTCGTTCCGGAAGGCCGAGGCCGAGCAGGCATACATTCAAGCCCTTCGGCTGTGGAATGCACATCGATATACCGAGGCGGTGGGCACCTTCTCCCAGGCGCTCACACAGAAAAACGAATTGGGCAATCCACTCTTTCGCCGAATCCTCATGAGCAAGCTGCTCGAGGTAGAGCAGCTGCGCCAACGCGAAGAGAATCTGCGCAGAGAGAAGGCGGAGCAACGGGAGATTATGCGCCGACTGGCGAAAGAGTATGTGCTCATGGGCAACGACTGTATAACAGAAGCCGGCGATGCTCACGCCGCCATACGCTCCTACGATAAAGCCTTGACGCTCTACCCCGACTATGTTGAAGTCTTGGTGATGAAGGGGCAGGCCTATGCCCGCCTCAACGAGATCACGAATGCACTCACCGCCCTCAACCAAGCCACGACCTTAGCCCCCATGGACTTTAATGCCCACCTCACCCACGGCGAAGTGCTGGAGAAGTTTGGCTATCAGACCGAAGCCCTCGAAGCCTATCGCAGAGCCGACGACATTAACCCGAAGAATCGCACCCTCCTGAAGCGTCTCATTTCCCTATGCGAAGAGCTGGAGGACGAAGACAGAGCTGCATGGTACCGTGCCCGACTCCGTAACCTCCGAAAGTCATAACTCTTATGCAAGTAGCTTAACAATGCAGCACCTCTACTATGGAAATTCAAGGTGCAATTGGAAGCCTTGCATTCACTTGTCTTTCCTGTCTTGTTACGCAGTTTAATTCCTAGTATGGTGCAATTGGAAGTTCCCCTTGAGGAACACGAAGGGTACCCGCAATATCGTTTTAATTCCTATATGGTGCAATTGGAAGTTTCCTCGCTCACGATGTGCAGCTGCTGCAACATCGTTTTAATTCCTATATGGTGCAATTGGAAGGGATAAAGGCAGAGTATATAGCGTCTATGCCTGCTGGTTTTAATTCCTATATGGTGCAATTGGAAGCGTTGGGCTGCAAGAGTTCGTTGATAGTCCTCTTACGTTTTAATTCCTATATGGTGCAATTGGAAGAGCGGGGGCAAACACTGCCCAGTCTGTGCCCTTCAGTTTTAATTCCTATATGGTGCAATTGGAAGACCGATACAAAATTTCAAAGAACGCCAATACTCGTGTTTTAATTCCTATATGGTGCAATTGGAAGCTACTGAATTAAGTATAGTTGAGTTCAGTCCAGCCTGTTTTAATTCCTATATGGTGCAATTGGAAGGCCCGCATTTCGCTATTCTCTTTTTGCACCTTCACAGTTTTAATTCCTATATGGTGCAATTGGAAGGCTCCTGTATCAGATTAGCCTCCATCATGTAGCGGAGTTTTAATTCCTATATGGTGCAATTGGAAGCAAAGAGCGTAATAAAAAACCTCGGAATGCAACCGGTTTTAATTCCTATATGGTGCAATTGGAAGTAAATACGGTGTTGAGATACAGCTGCTCGATAGTGGGTTTTAATTCCTATATGGTGCAATTGGAAGGCCTTTCCCCATCCGCTTGTATTATCATCTGTGTTGTTTTAATTCCTATATGGTGCAATTGGAAGTCGATCTTGTGCGCGCTGACGGATCTTCACCGGAAGGTTTTAATTCCTATATGGTGCAATTGGAAGAAGATAACGGTAGTCGCCAAACATAATTACATCATCGTTTTAATTCCTATATGGTGCAATTGGAAGTGCCGCGGCAATGGCGTCGCGGGCCTGCAGGATGGTTTTAATTCCTATATGGTGCAATTGGAAGCTTTTCGACCGCAAGCGCCTCTTCAGCCTTGGCCTGTTTTAATTCCTATATGGTGCAATTGGAAGAGTTTGCGCCGACGCCGATCGGCAGCGACAGATTGGTTTTAATTCCTATATGGTGCAATTGGAAGAGGCGGTGGCAGACTTTATCGGCCTATCCGGGCAAAGTTTTAATTCCTATATGGTGCAATTGGAAGAGTCAACGACCTCTCTGATCAGACCGATGACCTCAAGTTTTAATTCCTATATGGTGCAATTGGAAGAGAATACGATGAGCAGTTAGCAGAAGAGAATGCGCAGTTTTAATTCCTATATGGTGCAATTGGAAGCGTACGCGTACACGCTGTATATGCAGCAAGTACCACGTTTTAATTCCTATATGGTGCAATTGGAAGCGCGATCGACGATGTTATCGAGGTGCTGAGCCGCTTGTTTTAATTCCTATATGGTGCAATTGGAAGTTCCCTGAAGCTCAGTATGAGCTTGTAGGATTCACCGTTTTAATTCCTATATGGTGCAATTGGAAGCGGTATCATGCAATACAAACCGCATCCGGTCACTACGTTTTAATTCCTATATGGTGCAATTGGAAGAAGTGTTTTACGACAGAATTAGACCCAGACACCACAGTTTTAATTCCTATATGGTGCAATTGGAAGTGCTTGATGGCGTGTTGTCGTTGTCAGCTTGTATTTGTTTTAATTCCTATATGGTGCAATTGGAAGTCGACATCGTAGTAAGCGATATGTGCGCCCTCCTGTTTTAATTCCTATATGGTGCAATTGGAAGTTCCTCACTGATTGATTGAAGGGTTGGTTGTTGTATGTTTTAATTCCTATATGGTGCAATTGGAAGTTCTTCATATTTGACTCTGACAGCAGGAAGGAACGTTTTAATTCCTATATGGTGCAATTGGAAGTCTTCAGCTCCTCAATCAAGGCTTCTGCATACTCTAGTTTTAATTCCTATATGGTGCAATTGGAAGGACAAAGCAAGTCAGCACAGCTCCTGACCCTTATAGAGTTTTAATTCCTATATGGTGCAATTGGAAGCTTAGCATATCCCTTTACCGATTCCGATTCGATAAAGTTTTAATTCCTATATGGTGCAATTGGAAGATATCACAGAATTCAGCGGAGAATTTTAATTTTCATGTTTTAATTCCTATATGGTGCAATTGGAAGGCTCCATCCCGACATCGTAGAATCGTTCCTCATCACGTTTTAATTCCTATATGGTGCAATTGGAAGGCTTGCGTTGCTTGGCGCGCTCGTCATCGCTCAGTTGTTTTAATTCCTATATGGTGCAATTGGAAGCCGTGCCAACGACAACCAACCAATCAGTAAAAAATAGTTTTAATTCCTATATGGTGCAATTGGAAGGATCCAGGAACTGATGATAGAGGAGTTCAAGAAGGTGTTTTAATTCCTATATGGTGCAATTGGAAGTACAAACGCTACTACAACGGTAAAGAGCTTTCTACCGTTTTAATTCCTATATGGTGCAATTGGAAGCGAGCATGAAGCCACAACACCGAAGCGATACGTCTAGTTTTAATTCCTATATGGTGCAATTGGAAGGTCTGAGACTGTTCCGTCCGCATTCTTCCACTTGCGTTTTAATTCCTATATGGTGCAATTGGAAGCAAGAGGCGCAAGAAATGCTGAAGGAGGAGTAATGAGTTTTAATTCCTATATGGTGCAATTGGAAGCAGAGTGCGAGACGAAGCGTTCGCATTCAGCAAATTGTTTTAATTCCTATATGGTGCAATTGGAAGTGTCCATAGTGATGCGCCCACCTACGATAATCGGCTGTTTTAATTCCTATATGGTGCAATTGGAAGTGGTCAAATGTACATGTTATTTTGCTGATGTACAAAGGGATTGGCGATAGGATAGACATCGTTTGAGGACACAAAAAGTCGTCGATGTACAATCCTAAGAAAAACCGTGAAGCACGACAACTGGCCTATAAAGCTGATTATCAATCATTTCAAAGAACGATTTGCCTTCGAGTCTCAGGAAATGAAATATAAAACAGAGGCTTCGACGAACAGAGATTGGCAAAAAGAATCTTACAGCACTGATTCAGAGAAAGATATCCGTTGAGGCTCGCTCTTTGCCAAGGATTTCTTTTTCCAACCATCGTTCCTGACGAGAAACAAAGATGATGAGGCTATCCACCTCTTTATCCATGAGTTTGGTAGCCTTGCTCTTCAACTCTAAAAGTTTGACATCCGACAGTTCGCCCTCGAAGACCGAATTCTGTATCCAGTTCAGATACTTCCTACAGAGTTTCAGCATTTTACCGACACGTTTCTCTCCCATGTCATACACTAAGATAATATACATCACCAATACATCTTAAAGGGTTGATACTCCTCCATCCCGAGTATATCTTTTGCGATCTTATAACACTCAAGCTTGATGAGGTGCCTGTAACTAACAACACGACTCAGTTTACGATGTTGAATGGTCTCGCTGAGTTTCTCTTCAAACGCCTGCACGAATAGTTTCTTTCCTGCAGGGTTGAGGACGCACCGATTCAGCTGCTTATCGAAGTGCTTTGCTTGGATGATTCGTTTATTCATCACTTTGAAAATCGTACGATCGACAAGTATCGGTTTGAAGATTTCCGATATATCCAGACAAAGAGAGTAACGTCTCTCCCCAGGTGTGTGCAAAAAACTGATCGTAGGATTCAACTGACTCTGATGGATCGCTTTCAGGCAGAGTGTATAGCACATCATGTTTCCGAACGAAATGAGAGCATTCACTTCGTTCTGAGGTGGCTGTTTACTCCGTGCGCCCATTTCGAAAGGATCAATAATGAGATTAAATGCATCGTAATACGCCTGACGGATATTACCCTCAATCCCCATTAAGCTTTCCACCGTTGTCGTCTCTTCAATACGGGAAGAATATTTCTCTATCTGCTCCATCATGGGATACATATCCTTTCCTCGATTATTATAGTAGGCCAAGTTCTTTTGCATATTAAACGCAGCTCCGGCAATGAACTTCCGAGCCAAATGCATCCGTTTCTTCTTATCCTTATGAGCAGACGCTTGAGCTAAGAGCATCTTACCGGAAAGCAAGAAGTCACGCGGCATGAAAGAACCTGTGTAATTCTCATAATAATCAAAGAAATGAACAGCAATGTCATTACTGCCGAGGAAGTTATACAAGCTACTATTAGCCCTAAGAGAGCCAAAGACATAGAAGTCGCTGATCCCTTCGACAGGAATGTAACGAGCCTGTCCCGGATGTTCGACACCATTCTCTCCTTCTTCTATCGGAAGGAACCGAAGCGTGTTGTCCTTTCGCGACAACTCCCCGGGATTGAACAGATAATAGGTCTTTTTCATATCTCTTCTCCAGAAAAGCAAAATTCATAATAGCTACAATTCTTACAGATACGCGATTCAAGTACGGGCGGACATGTTTCTTGATTCATTATTCGGCGTATCTCCTCCTCAACATCCCTTATTCGCTCACGATCAATTTCAGAAAGCACCACCTCCTCTCGTTTTCTTAATGTCGGATATTCCAAGACTCCGGTCGCCCCATACACGCCATTACGTTCCAAGACATAGAGATAGTAGAGGAGCTGCATCCTATGAGCCGAAGAAATCTTATTTGATTTTTTGACCTCATGAACAACCTTATTCCTGGCATCGTAGAAATCTATCTTGATTCCGTCCAGCTCTAACTCCTCATACCTCTCCGACCGTTGAGGATAAGTTGTTTCGTGAATCAACTTTCCTTCATACACTAAGTCCGACGTATGCTCCATAGTAACTCCGGAAGAAAACAACCACAACTTTCTATGGCACACCTGATAATAGTTGAAGTGCGTGCCTGTAACCATCATAATAAAGGGAATGGAATAGTACGACAAAATGGCACACATTACCCCGAGAGATGGTGTATCAGAAAACGGATCTATTTCTGACACACCGCCCAAGGGGTTGTTTTTCACAACTGCTTCTCATAGTCAAAAGCCTGCATCTTCTTAATCAGGCTCTCCACCGCCGCATCAAGCGCATCCGCGCTTTCATTTTCGACGATTACATGTGCTGCACAAGGGAGAGTGACGAAGACCTCTGCTCCGGCTTTTTCGTCCACTATCGGCTTGGCCTTCGGCCTCTCAGTACCATCATCTATGAGTTTGGCTCGAATTGCTCCAGCCTGTGCATTTGCGTTGTCACTAATCGCCACAGCCAATGTTTCCATCAAACTAAAGGTACGGGCTTGGTTAGAGGTGATACGCCAATTGATGAGAGCGTGAGCCAAGGCCGGAATTATCTTTTCGCGCTCCTCTTTGCAAAGGGTCCAACAGTCTCCAAATATATTTTTGCTTCTTACCCACTTTTTCGAATCTAATTTGATTGTTTGTGGTAAATCATGAATAGAAACAGAGAAGAGAGTACGCAAATCAATTGCAACATCATAGACGAATAGGCCAGAAGCTCTGCCTTTATTTTGTATCCATTTTCGGTATAGATCTCGATGAGTGTTGTCCAAAATACTTTGTACTTCTTCTTCACTCAGGAGATCTCCATTTGCATCCCTGATTTTTACTTGATGTAAATCTTTATTGTCAGATCTGTCGAATGATATATTTTCTTCATGGTAACCGACCAAAAGAGGGTGTAATGGCACCATTGCAGAGATAGAGAGAGGGCTTCTCCGCTTTCTAACACTGCTATCCTTTGCGTCCGCATCATCCGTATTTTTTTTCTTCTTTTTCTTATCATCATTATCCTTAGCAAACATCCAACCTCCAATAAGTTGATCTGGATAATTGGGGTCGCATTGAGATAAAACTTCTGCCTCACTGAGTTTAGGCTGCTTAAAAACAAAGGTTACACTGCTCCGCTGAACATTAAGGGCAGATAACAACTCTTCCATGATACTACGCTTCACCTGTTGTCCACTTGAATAAGGGAGTTTTCTACTGCCCGAGGTGTAGTTGCTGTATATTGGATCGTAGAAAAACTTCTGCTCCTTTTCCACGCAAAATACAGAAAGAGGAATACTCTTTAATCCTCTGAGATAGAGGATCGGCTGTCCATTTTTATCCATACCTATTTTTATTAAATCATTATGTAGTGAATTTTTGTTAGTCCGATGAAATAAGGAACATTCTCTGCAGGCATATCATGAATTATTTTGCTGATATCCATAATAATCTTCCTTTCTTTTATCTCTGCGTCTTTGAGGATTGGGATCAGCCTCCAGACAAAAGCACGCTTTGAAGGATGAGACAATAGTTCTTCAATGGCATTGTCTCGATTTGTTCGATCTTCCCCATGTCCCTGTTCAAAGGAACGTAGAGCTTGGGCAAATTCCTTTGCCTTGCTCCATAATTCTTCGTTGCTAAGCATAGCTAATAACCAGATTTGATATGTTTGAACCTTTATTCTTTTCTCATTATCAGTTTTATATGACGGGATTCTCCCATTGTCCATGATTGCTTTTAGGCCTTTGGGTTCCAATGCCTTTATCCCGATCTCTCCTCCTCTACAAGCAAGAGAAAAACCATGAGCTGTCCCCAACAGGCGCATCGCCTCATCACTCTTATCTGCGCCGAAGTAGCGCACATACAGCTGATGAGCGTTGCGGATGGGAGACAAAGCAAAGGGAATAAAGCCGACTGTCGTATTAGTCTGACCAATATTATATACGTACCCCATCATCTTGGGATCTGAGAAATGACGGCTGATAGCGACCAATAGCTCCCCCCAGGGCAAGGTATCGATGCCCATCAAGCCATCTTTCTCCAGAATGGCAACATTAATGATCTCGGAAGTGTCAATGGGGTTATATTTCTTATTTAACCATTGAGCATTCCACGTATTGATCTGATTCCCTTTCATTTTCGGAGTCGTATTCAGGAATCCACGATAGACTTTCCAACCTTCGAAAATATCCAATAACAATTCCGGTTTATCAAAGAGGATAGTCAGCCCCCCTTCCACTCCTACGCCTAATCCGGCTCCTATCCAAGAGAGATAGCTTTCCGCCGGATCGATCTGCTCTTGTGGGATGGATATTTGTCCTGAAGTAGTGGACAAAGTATCGATAGAAGGATAGCCGACGGCTATACTCGCATCGGCAAGTCCTGTGTCTATTTTATCTATGAATTTTCTGAGTCGCTCCTCTCGTCTTTCGGCTGTTTCAAAAGGTTTCTTCCCTAAAATCATGTCCTTCCAAGAGAGCTTGGGATTTTCAAAGGGAGAATTGCCGGCCGTCATCAGATACTTCTCTTCTTTGAAAAAAAGAGGATAGTAAATCTCCATAAAGAAGTCCTTGGGAGCGTAGGCGGTTCCGTTTTTTTCGTTGTACGCTTGTAAGAATATCTTACCGATAACAGATGTCACCATATATGTTTGCGTTTATATCATTTCGAAACTTTTATAGTGTTGGGGAGCAGCATATTCTTCGACGTAGCCCAAAGCAGGGTCATACGCCTTGTCTGGAATGAGATAGGGATGCATCCCCTCTTCAATAAGAGCAAGTCCTTTAAATCGGATAGCTGTCGGGACAGGAATCTCAAGCATAGTCCGGGAAATATAGTTGCCCTGAATATAAGCCAACCTGTCACTCTCAACAACACAGCAGGCAGAGCTAATATCTAACAAATCCAAGAGAGCTGATTTTGGATAATGCATCAACTCCTTGATAGCCCATTCTCCTTTTTGAAAAGCCGTATGCCACTCTATATCCACACGAGGTATCTCCGGATAGACCGTGTCCAATAATCGCTGCACATCCTTTTCTCGGAGAATTGCGTCGTCTTCGAGAACGGCATAGC
Source organism: Porphyromonas loveana (assembly GCF_003096695.1). Taxonomy (GTDB): domain Bacteria; phylum Bacteroidota; class Bacteroidia; order Bacteroidales; family Porphyromonadaceae; genus Porphyromonas; species Porphyromonas loveana. The sequence continues at coordinate 56,093 of NZ_QEKY01000011.1, forward strand.
TCCTCCGCAAAACCTCCGTATCGTATGGCATCGCCTCCTTTTCCTCCTCGGGTGGAGCTATTACGTATATAGGCTTCATCGTGCCGATAGACTCCGCAGTGCGTCGTCTATTGATGCGACCGAATCGCTGGATAAGAGCATCGATGGGAGCGCACTCCGTTACCATCAAGTCAAAGCTGATGTCCAAACTTACTTCTACCACCTGAGTGGACACGACGAAGCAAGCTTGCTCACTTTGGTTATATTCCTCCTTGAGCTTCTTCTCCAGCCGAGCGCGGTCTTCGCGTTTGAAACGACTGTGGATGAGCATCATGGGAATTTGCGGATATACTTCGCCTAATTCTTGGAAGAGTTGCTGAGCCCTCTTCACTTGGTTGCATACGAAGAGTATCTTCTGCTTCTGTTCAATAGCCTTTGTGATAAAGGGCTTAGTCTCGTCTCGTGCTTCGACTTTGTGGACTACATGGCGGTCGAATGTCGTGAGGATCTCGTCAGATAGTTTTACTTCATAGACCTCGTCTTTGCCTCCCAATAGAGCCAAGAGTTGGTCGTACAAAACACTCGGCATGGTAGCCGTACCTACATGCACATGACATCCGAGCATTATGAGTATCTCTACGATCTTGAGCACCATAGCCTGGGTAGTACTGGTGTAGGTATGGATTTCATCCAGAATGACATCACAGCCTTTCAAATCCAGTGCTATGGCCTCATAGCCCTTTAGTCCGAAGGCCACAGCTGCAATCTGATGTGGCGTGAGGACTTTGATCGAAGCTCCAATGTGTCGAGGGAGAATCCGTTCGTATCTGTTGTCACTCATCTTCAAAATAGATGCGGCATGTAAGGGGTAGATCTGGGCATCGGTATCTTTGAGGTCAGCTTTCAATCGATCGTACATGGCATTGATCGAAGCCTGAAAGGGCAACGTATAGAAGACCCTGCCGCGACAACGTCTCAATAGGAAATCCGTCTTACCCGCACCCGTAGGAGCTGTTACCAACGTATGCGAACGCTTATCATCTGCAGCAATGAGAGACAACGGGTAGAGATCGCATTTTCTATTTTCATAGTAAGCAAGATCGGGCACAACAAAGAGCTTGCGCAAAGCCTCTTCCGTATATTGCTCCATGCCGGACGCCAAGTGATCCGCAGCCATCAGCAATCCTTTCCAGCGAGAACAATTAGGGTTGAGCCGGCTACAATAGTCCACAGCTTCCTCATAGCTACGTCTTGCATCTTCAAGTGAAATCGGGTGTGTCTTCCAGCCGCATAGGGATAATATGCCCAAAGCATCTGCACTCCACTCTTCAAAGCCCTTGCTATGCCGCTCGAAACACCGGAAATCATTATCATCCAAATCCAGTAAACCCTTGTCTCCCACATCCTTGTAGATTGACTTATGATGTGCAGCGATCATGCGTATGACCACCTGCCGATCCTCCTCTGAAGGAAGAAGAGAGAGGAAGAAAAGAGAAGCGATCTCGTGTCGGAACGGTTTCGACGGCATAGTACTGCCCTCTTTCAGTCTGATCTGAAAGAGGGGGCTTGTTTTCCCAATATCATGCAAGAGAGCCCCCTTGCGTGCAAGCTCCACATCCATGCCCGTATGCTGAGCAATGAGCACTGCTACCTCGGCAACTTCTTGCAAATGCTGCCACAACGGCGTCCCGTCGCTTTTAGCTAATATGTGATCGTATCGGTTCATTTGGCGAACAGGACTGCTTCTCCTCCTATTTCAATACGACCATACATGGGAGCATTGTTGTCGAATCGGTTATAACCGACCATGAAAGCATCGGGAAAATCGCGACCAAAACGCAATTCAAAGCCGGGAAGACGATCGAAATCCTTCTCTTCCATCTCCATAATATCCCTGTCAGGAAAGACAACGTCTTCGTTTCTACACAGACAGAGGTGCTGCTCCGATGCTATAAAGGCGTGCTCTCTGTCGGCAAAAGCCAAGGAGAGAGAGGGATATAGCATAATACCTCGATACAAAATGGATTGAGGGCGAAAGAAGTACTTATCCTTTCCTTTCCCTTTTGAATCCCATCCCTGCGTTTGGGTTTTCTCCATTTGCACATCGATTTCACGATAAGAGAGTTTGTGCCTTAGGATGATGTGTATTCCTTTTTCGGACAACATTTCTGGGAAAAGTTTCTTTTCCATCCCTTCGATTATAGATGGGGTGAGAAACTGTTGGCTATAGGTCTCGCCGTCACGGAGGGCAGACCAGGGCTTGATATACCCGAAAGTACCCGTATATCGAACTACAAAATATTTCATCTCAGTATCTCTCCTTAATCATTTTATGGCACCGAAGCCGATGCCGGTTGAGTTGCCGACACCGGCATTCCACGCGAAGAGTTTGCTCTCTGCCCTGCCCTCGATGCGGATGGGACACCAACTAACCTTATTCTTCACACCGCGATAATCGATGAGCATTACCTTGGCTTTCCCCTGACCGGGAGCAAAGGAGGCCATCAGCGTATCGTCGTCAACGCCCATTACTTGAAGTTTCTTGCGGAGGTTTTCCGTCAAGAGCGCATTGGCATCGGGATCGGTATAAATGACATGGTCAAACCTTCTTTCTTCTCGCCAACGCTTTAGTAAGATGGGACTCGCAGGATAGAAGAGTTCGCGTGCGCTCATGTCCGGATCTTCCATGAGGACGACTTCTCGGACGCTCAGTCCTTTGAACATGGTAGGATCCTGTCTAATGCCCGTCACCATACGGTTCAGGATTTCCGGATCATGTGCACTGACAAACATATCCGCTCTATCGGCAAAAAGAATGCTGCCAAGCTCTGAGACAAGCTTCCCTCCGCTAAGGCGGGAGAAGGAATAGGGGATGCTTCTACCATGAAGCTCGTTATCACCGAGCCACTTCTGAATGGTGCCGACAAGTAGGTGCTGATGAGCAAATGGCACCAGCGCATCATCGGCATGGATATACAGTTGTATTCTCATACCAGGTTTATAATTAGCGTTTTCTTAACATTGGCCTAAAGGTAATAAACAATAAACAACAATCCAAAGAGAAATCTGAATATCATCCTCTGTTCATTTCACTCGGGACAAAGGGAAGAGAGATTTTGCTACATTTGCAAATAAGTTGAGAGCACCAGAATACGTAAATAATTGAACATCAAGGCGCGACGATTGGGAAGGCAATAACAAAACGTAGTAAATGAAAGCAACGATGAATGACAAACTTATATACCAAAGACTGCACAGCTATTGCTGTGTCGCCCCTCCTTTTTATTTCGATCTGCCATGGCATAGTCTCAGACCTTGCCCGAACTGGCTATAATCGTTGTCTCTCTGATGATGAATAGGATGCAGTAAGACCCTATCAACTCATAGCAAAAAACAGAAGCACCCGTTGAGTTCGCGGCTGAACTCAACGGGTGCTTCTGTTTTATCCGGCCGAAATACGGCTTTCTGACCCTGCAATAATTAGGTTTTTAAGATGCAACCTTTATAAATATCATTTCCAATATCGTAATTATCACAAACGATCTTCATAAAGATAGAAAGTAGGAATTATAAAGATGACATCAGAGAAGCCTAAAGTTCATCATCAAGGGTATAAAGGCTCATTTTTCGTCTTCGTTTCGCTTGCCGACAGACCTCAAAAAGGCTGCTTATTTAGAATAAATCCAAACAAGGCTTCGATGTTGAAAACTTTTTTGGCACCTAAAAAGAGGAGCAAAGACTGAGGGAAATTAACACAAAAAGTCGTTCTTACAGATCTTTCTCGTGGCTCGTCTCTCGTCGAATGCAACTGTCAAACTGCCTTTTGGCACAATCGCCTTACTTGCCTTTATAGTATTTCATGGCTTCCGGCAGATACTGGCGGATGGCGGCGACGCGATTGGCATCGGAGGGGTGTGTGCTGAAAAAGTCGGCCTGCTGACCACCACCACTTTGGGCAGACATTTTCTGCCAGAAGGTCAGGGCAGCATTGGGATTGTAGCCTGCCATGGCCATGAAGATGAGTCCGATTTTGTCAGCTTCGTACTCCTGCTTCCGATTGTATGGGAGGGTGACAAGCACTTGCGAGCCGATACCGTAGGCCTGCCCAACGACAGTCTGCAGCAAGGCGGACTTATTGGAGACTGCTGCGCCCACAAGGCTTCCGCCCATCTGACGTACGTACTCCTGACTGATGCGTTCATTGGAATGGCGTGCCACGGCGTGGCTGACCTCATGGCTGATCACCGTTGCCAGCTCGGCATCGGAGCTGACGAGCTTCAGCAAGCCGGTATAGACTACGATCTTGCCTCCGGGCATACAGAAAGCATTGATGGCCTTGTCTTCTACTACGTTGAACTCCCACTTCATCTGCGAAGCCATGTCGCTCAGGCCGTTCTGTCTCAGATAGAGCATGGTCGCATTGGCGACATTCTGCCCTACTCGGCGCACTTGCGCAGTGGTCTGAGTATTCTTGGAGAGCTTAGCTCCACTGAGAAATTGTTTGTACTGTAAGGCACTGGACGAGAGTATTTCCGCATCCTGTACCAACATCAATTGGCTTCTGCCTGTGATGGGCACTGTGCTACAAGCCGTGAGCATCAGGCCGAGAGCGAGAACCAAAATTCCATTTTTCTTATTCATCTGTCTTTCCTTTCTTCTGGGTTACATGATTGATTTCATGCGCCAAAGATAGCGGGCTTACGGTCAAATAACAATCATTCCGACCTTCATAAACAAAATGAACCCCAAAAGTCTTTAAACAGACTCTCGGGGTTCATTGCATTAGGCGGTACACCTTCCTTCTTCTATTATTTAGGCACTCAATCCTCAAATATCCGAGCAGCGCGTAGACGTGCCTTCTCGCGGATGGCAGGAGTGATGCGATGACTCAAGATTTTGAGGACGATAGTCGTCACGGCCAAGTCGTCCGTGAATCCCACGACAGGCAGGACGAAGTCCGGTATCAGATCCATGGGCAGGATAAAGTAGCCGAGAGCACCTGCCAATAGCAACTTCTCCCGCGTTGTCACCTCGCCGGCGCGCAACATATAGTAGAGCGTGAGTATCTGCATCGTGCCGAAGCGGCCGATAATGCGACAACACTTCAGCACCTTACTCACCACAGCGTTCTCCTTATAGAAGTATGCATAGTGAGAAATATCCGCCAACGTAGTCGGGAGTTTCTCCCCAAGCCTTTCCTGAAGCGGCCTTCGTTTCTTTTGCTCTTCGTTTTTTCTCATATCATTGATGCGGTCTATTGCCCTTAATACGCTGTATATTAGTAACTATCTCTCATTCGCTTATCTTTGTATCAGTGGCAAGAGGGAACGAATCCTCCGGTTACTGGCTACGATAACTACAAAGAAACAGTTTATTATGGATAGTGTGCAATTTCGCGAAAAACTTCTGGGTCTCCAAGACAATATGCGCAACTTTGCCCTGACGCTCACGGCAAACCGCGACGACGCAGAAGATTTGCTCCAGGACACTACGCTCCGCGTCTTGAACAACGAAGAGAAGTTCGTGGACAATGTCAACTTCAAGGGTTGGGTGCTGACTGTGATGCGCAACATCTTCATCAACAACTATCACAAGCTGGTTCGTTCGCAGACGGTCATCGATGCCAACAGCGATCCCTACAATGTACCCGTCCTCAACGAAGGAGGGGAAGACACGCCCGAAGGCACCATGGCCATCAAGGAGATTACCGCTGCCATTGCCTCTCTGAGCGATGCGCTCAAGGAACCCTTCTCCATGTACGTGAGCGGATACAAGTACAACGAAATTTCCGATACACTCGGCATACCCCTCGGCACAGTCAAGAGCCGTATCTTCCTGGCGAGACAAGAGCTTCAGCAGCAGCTAAGGGATATGAGATAAGAGGTAGCACACCCCACAAATTCTCTCCGCCCTGTCGGCAGTCCAACCATAACAACAAGCAAAGGGTATTCGTCATCGACCTTAGGTCTGAGACGAATACCCTTTCTTTTTAGGGAGAGCGCGCTTCTTGCGAAGGGCCTTAGTAACATAAGAGACATAAGTCTGACCCTTTTTGGAAGTCAGACTTATATCTCTATTCCCCAATGCGTGGGGCAGTGCTTAGGCAGCTTCTTATTGCTCAGCTACGGGAGCAACAGCTGCAGAATCAACTGCCTGCATAGCAGCTGAGTCAACCACAACAGCGTTTTCTACTACAACAGTAGTATCCATAGCCGTAGAGTCTGCAGTTTCTTCAGTCTTAGCTGAAGAGTTGCAAGAAGCGAATGATACAGCTGCGATTACAGCTGCAAAAGCAACAAATTTCTTCATTTCCTTTTTTGGGGTTAAAGTGTAATTAATGTTCTATAACGGCGCAAATATACAGCTTCTTTCCATTTCACCAAAAAAAAACACCGAAATGTAGACCAAATTCCCCCCTTTAGAACCAAATTTTCTATCTTTTTGGGCTATAAAGTGCCTAAAAGCAGTCCTCAAAACAGCGTTGGAGGGCTGATCAGAAGCGGGTTGAGCCCCATTGAAAGAAAAGTTCAGCTGCGGAAGCAAAATTTTTTCAACCTGACCTATTCCAAAACGTGGAGCATATTCATTTTTTTCCTCTCAGGGAAAGATAAGATTCATGCACCTATCCACCGACAGAGCAAGAGGGTGATTGCCCAGTCTTAGGGGTAGAGAAATCGCTTGATGCTTCGCTTGGGAGTCTTTTCGAACTCTTCGTCGTGGCGAACAAAGGCTGTAATCTTCTCATAGGCTCCCACCTGTGCATTGAGTTCGGAACGACTCTTTTCTATCCGCTCCCATCCTTGATCGACCGTAAGCCCCTCTTGTTCTATCGCCTGCCTGTCGGGTACGATGAGTGCAAAGAGACGACTTTCTTTGTCATAGACAATGCTCTCCAGAACATAGGGCAGGCTGTTAATCTTAGACTCTATCTCCTCGGGATAGATGTTCTGCCCATTAGAGCCGAGCAGCATAGTCTTGGAACGTCCCTTGATGAAGATGTTGCCCAGTGCATCTATTGTTCCAAGGTCTCCCGTGCGCATCCAACCGTCAGAAGTGAAAAGTTCAGCCGTGAGTTCGGGACTCTTATAGTAGCCGAGACAGACGTTCTCGCCACGCACTTGGATCTCTCCCACTCCTTCATTGTCACGCTCGTCAGGAGCGATGCGCACCTCCATAATGGAGAGAGACTTGCCGCAACTGCCCGGGAGCCAATCATACCAATACTCATAGCTGATGAGCGGGCCACACTCCGTCATGCCGTAACCTACAGTGACGGGGAAACCGATGCGATAGAGAAAGCGCCCCACCTCGTCGTTGAGGGCGGCACCACCGACGATGATCTGCCTGAAGCGTCCTCCGAAGACTTGGGTCAGCTTGCTACAGATGGATTTATGTACGACCTTTTTAAGTCTGGGGACAGAGAGTAAGAACTTTACGAATGGTTTGCGTATCTGTGGAACGATGGACCTATGATACAACTTTTCCAAGATGAGAGGTACGACGATGATAAACGTAGGACGCACCTCGGCAAAAGCTTTGATGAGTAAGGGAGGAGAAGGTATTTTGCCGAGAATATACACGTGCACCCCGATGGCAAGCGGAGTGAGGAAGTTAAAGGCGCAGCTATAAGTATGCGCTAACGGGAGGAAACAGAGGATATTCTCTCCTCGGAACATGATGTCGCGCTCCATGACGTAGGTCACATTGCCTGCCAAATTATTGGCTCGCAGCATGACTCCCTTGCTGAAGCCTGTGGTGCCCGAAGTATAGTTCAGCAGGATGAGATCGTCGTTGGACACCTCGGCATAGCGTATGTCGGTAGCCGTATAGCTCTGCGGATACGTTTCTGCAAAGGTTGCGCCCAAGTTCTCCACTACACGACTGAGCAACCCGCCTTCGGTACGATCCATCCGCACGGCATTGTCCTCAACGGAGAGCACCCCCTCCAGCATGGGTAACTGATCGGGATCGAGCGTCTCCCATATCTTTTCGCTAACAAAAAGATATTTGGCCTCCGAATGCGTGATGATGGAGGCAGCATCGATGGGATTGAAATCCGGCAAGATGGGAACGATGACGGCTCCGTAGGTGATAGCGGACATGAAGGCCATGCACCATTCGGCAGAGTCCTTGCCCAACAAAGCTACCTTATCACCCGCACAGAGGCCGACACGCTCGAAGAGGAGATGGCGACGAGCAATGTCCGTAGCCACATCGCCATAGGTAAAAGTAGTACCCGTATCATAATTGGTTAAAGCAGGAAGCTCCCAATTGTGAGAGAAACTATCTTGATAAAGTCGAATGAAATTCTGTCGGATCACAACTGCACATTTATTCGTTCTATGTGCAAATCTACGCAAAATATCAGAAAACGTGCAAGAAAATCAGGGATTATCTTCACGGAATCCTCTCTGTGGATACCATCGAACGGATTTAGGACATTGTGATGCAGTTGCTTTGGATAGGAGGGGAGCCAAATTCTCGTTTGTTCTTATCTGGCGGTCTAATGCTGAGATGGCGATGTGTGTTGCCGATTATTATGAAAAGCAGTTTTGTCCTTAGCCAAGGACAGTTCTGTCCTCAGTCGAGGACAAATCTATCCTTTATAAAGGACAGATTTGTCCTTCACTTTGTTGCGCCTTAATAGTCGCCCTTTCTGCACTGTAATAGAGCATTTTTCCTAAATGAGAGAAAAAGCTCTTGTGGTTCAGATCGCCTACCGCTGACAGGAAACAGAAACTTAGAGAATACACTCTCCGCTCACCTCTACCACCTCGTTCTCGGGCAGATACCAGAGAAAACCCCGCACATGGGGGTAGTTCATTGAAGAAAGGAGTCGGATGTAGCCGCTCATCTGCCGTTGGTGAGCATCGCGAACAGCACCGAATTTGTAGTCGACTATATCCGTATGGTCGTCGTAAAGAACGATGCGGTCGGGACGACGCTGGCCTCCTCCGGGTAAGAGAATATCCTGCTCGTTAAGAACTCGACCGCTTCCATCGAACCATTGGGCAAATTGCGGATCGGCTGTGACAACAGTCAGCCGTTCTGTTAATTCTTGGGCTTCCTCTTGTGTGACGATGCCTTCGGAAAGATAGCGCTCCAACGCATGGGGAACATCGTCGGCGCATACGACCTCCGCTAACACGCGGTGCATCACATGACCATGATAGAGAGGCAGATGCCTGCGATAGAACTCTCCTCCCTCGGGGCGGATGGCCAAATGTGTCGTCACAGCAGAAGGACGTCCCGTGGGCAACACAAAGGGGAGTGTGGTAGATTGCGATGCTGCGGCTTTACTCAAAACAGAGGGGTTCGGCTCTCCCCATTGGTAACTGCCGGAGGCTGAAGCTTCTACTCCCAGCGAATCAATAGCCTGATGCATGAGATCACCCACAGTGGCAAGTGCCTCCGGTTTGTTGGCAGGAGGGAGCCAAAGGTGCATCTCATCCTTGGCTCTCGTGGTAGCTACGTAGAGGAGATTGAGGTTGTCCATTAAGGCGTCAGACCGTTCTCGGAAGTAATCGGCAGCAAAGAAGGTCTCAGCCATTTCCTTTTTATAACGGACAGGGACTACTGAGAGGAGATCGAAGGGGGGACGATTCTGTGGCATCATACACCAAATGATCTGCTCGTGTTTGGCACCGTCGTCCATAGGCCAATCTATAAAGGGCATCAGGACGACACGGAAGCCGAGCCCCTTGGACTTATGGATAGTCATGACTGTGATGGACTGACTATTGGGTGCCGAGGCGATGCGACACTTAGCCGATCCAATATCATCCCACCATCGGAGGAAGTAGCGGAGATCGGCAGAATACTCATGGCTGAACGAATTGATCTGATCCAACCAAGCCACCAAATAGGGGGTCTCTCCCTCGGGCATAAGCGAACGGAAAAGCGAGATCAGCCCCTCTGCCAGTTCGTAAAGAGAACGCCGGCGGAGATAGACAAACTCATCCAGCTGAGCAGCAGTAAAATCCCCATCTCCCTCCGAAGGCAAACCGGCAGCCTTGCACATTCCATCATAAGCAAGGTAAGCCATCTGTCGCAATGCATCGGACTGTGGTTGTGCGACGAAGCGAAGGATCGCAGAAAGGAAGCGTATGGATGCTGCACTATTGAGCGTGAGAGCATCATCTGACATGGGAGTGAGGGCATAACCCTGCTCGTCAGGCTCGGGACGGTAGGACAATAGGGCTTGAGCCACCTCCTCCACGTCGCGAGCCTTGCGCACCAATATGGCGATGTCGGAGGGAGCATAACCGCGCTTTTGCAAGTCTATGATATAGCGAGGAAGGCTGAGCATAAGATGCTTGCGCCACTTCATGAGGGTTCCTCCCTCCTCGTCCTTCAAATCCTCAGCCACATGTACACAGACCACACCACCGGCATCCGCCTTGGCCGGTGACACCTGCTGTCCCACATCGGCATAGGTATGTAAGAAAGTGGTTCGCAGTTCTTCGACCAATGCCCCATCGTAAGAGGTCGCAGCCTCCGCTTCTGCGGCGACGGCTCTTCCCAAAATTTCTGGGAGACGGGCATAGAGAGTATTGTTGAACCTAATGATTTCGGGCGTGCTGCGCCAGTTGTATGGCAGATTGACCCGATCGGATTGACCAGCAAAGTCGAACCCGACATCATCCGTAAGCAATCTCCTATCGGCATTACGGAAGCGATAGATACTCTGCTTGGCATCACCCACAAGGAGATTGTACTTTCCTCTCGCCAAACTCTCGGAGAGGAGAGGCTTGATGTTGTCGTACTGCAGACGACTGGTATCTTGAAACTCATCGATCATTTCGTGCTCGATGCGCACACCGATCTTGTCATAGACAAACGGTGTCTCGCTACCGTCGATAATCCGATGCAGGAGCGTGGGGGCATCAGATATGAGCATCGTGTTTTCTTCTTGTCTGATCTGTCCGATCTGTTCCCACAGGTCAGATATGATACCGAGGCGATTGAGATAAGGAAGTGACTGAACGGCCGTGTTATATTCGACCCAGCCCCGTCCGCAGTACAACGCTACCGTATCTACCATACACTCTCGAAGGCCGGTGGCATAGGCCGACATGATGGCTTCTTTCGTCTGAGGGGCTGCAGTTTTGGCATAGAGTTGGACTTCAGGATCGCCTTCAGCCATAGAGACGAAGGTCTTGGTGGGAGGCTTGACATCTCCACCTCTGAGAACTTTGGCGAACTCCAAAATTCCGCCTTTGGAACCACCCTTGAAATCTAAGAAGCTGATACCTGCCGTCGTGACGATCTCTTCGGCTCGGCGAGCAAGCAAAAGTCGTCGCTCTTCGAAGGCTTTGATCAGTTTTCGCATCTCTGCTTGATAAGAATGAATAGCCGATTTGACAGGTAATCGTCCTTGCTCAGAAAGCAGAAGAAGCTTCTCATTGAAAAGTTCTTCTCCCAAACCGATCATTTCTCTGCGGATGTTATGCCCCTTTCCCGCTTCGATCATATCTTCCGCCAAACGCCTTATCCATCGCTCTACATCCGACGTTCCTCTCTCCCCAAGGCTGTGAAGCAAGCGAACAACGGCCTGCTCAAGCACGACCTTTTTCTCCATTTCGATACGGAAACCGCCGGGCAGCCCCAGCTCGTGCGAGAAGGCACGAACTACTTCTTGGAAGAATGCGTCGATCGTTTTCACTCGCAGGGCAGAATAGTCATTCAGCATCTCGGAGAGAACCTCTTGGGCACGCACCTGCAATTGCTCACTCGTGAACGAAAGCTCACGCTCCAGATCGGAAGCGAAAGGGGAGGAAGCACCTTTGGCGAGGCTGTGAAGCTCTTCGAGGATACGCTCTTTCATCTCGGCAGTGGCCTTATTGGTAAAGGTGACCGCCTGTATAAAACGGAAAGCCCCGCGTGCACGCAGGGCCAAACGAAGGTATTCACCGGTAAGCGTATGCGTCTTGCCGGAGCCGGCCGATGCCGTATAGATGCGAAGCTGCTTGGTAGATTTCATTTCTTTTTCTGTCGTCTCGGAGCAAGACAATACGTGCGATCGTAGAGGAAAAGCGCCAGCTCACGGGGACTCTTTTCGAAGCGAGCGATAGTCTCGGGAGCGATTGGTTCGCCTATGTACACATCGAAGACGTGTCCCCTCTTGTTGAATAGTTCGGCAGGGATGCGCGGCGTTCTGATGGTCCAACTGAGCCAACCGAGGAAATGGAAGTACCAAGAATTGCGCCCGCTGAAGAAAATGGGATAGACCGGTGCATGACTCGCCAAAATCATCTTCGCACAACTGGCCTGCCACTCGCTATCCATCACCCGATTGCGATTGCCTTTGTACACGGAAATACCGCCTGCCGGAAAAAATCCTACAGGTTGACCCGCTTGTAAACGATGGAGGACTTCTTTGACTCCAGATACATTGTTTTTGCTTTCCGTCCCTCCCGCAATGCCTCTCGGAGGAGCTACGGGAATAAAGCTGTCGCGCAAACAACTGATCATCGACAAAAAACCATTGACCAAGACACTGTAATCGGGACGTACGGAGCCGATAATATCTATCAGCATGATGCCGTCGATGGAGCCGAACGGGTGATTGGACACAGTCGTGAAGGCACCGCTCTTGCGCATCTCCTCCAAATGCTCTGCACCATGGAGCCTATAGCTCACGTTGATGGCAGGATCGGTCAGAGCTGCATGGGCAAAAGCTGCACCACGCAGATTGATATGACGAGCGTGGACAGCATTGATATCAGTTATCTTGAGTGCTTTCAGCAGTCGACGCGTCACTCGTCGCTCTCCTTCCAAGACGGGAAAAAGGCGATGCACATCTTCTTCGGTGAGAACTTCGGGACGAGAATCGACCATGACTGCTGTAGCAAGAATGAACTATTAGGAAGAGGAGTGCAGGATCAGTTATCAGTCCTGTAATGATCGCGACACATAGCTTCGTGACGCTTGACACCGACGAGCAAAACAATATTCAGCACGATAATTTCAAAAACGAAGTAGAGCCAAATATGTCCCGTCAGCACGAAGATAAAAAGCGGGATGGTGCGACCATTGAATGTGAGAAAGTCCACGATATTCATGATCCGTCGACTATCCTGACGCAGCCCCATACGGAGATGCTCGGGGATCGTATTGTTTGGATATTGCGATTCCAATTGGTCAAGAAGTCGTTGCAAATGCGGCGTCGCCAACTCCTGCACGACTGTATAATAATAGTATAAGGTGCTGAAAAAACGATTCACTCCTTGCGGCATGACTCCTTTTCTCTTGCGAATGGAAGAGGAACGCTCAAACTCTTTTCCCTTCTCGGGACTGATAAAGAAGAGATGAAGCGTCTTGTAGTAATCCGTGACTGCAGCTTGTATGAGGTGACTGAAACCGGAAAGGAGGCCAACAAGAATAAAAGCTCCGATGGTCATCGGACCAAAGACGGCGGGATACTCTGCGCTCAATCGAAGAATGAAGCAAATGTATATGCACCCAAACCAAATATCACCCGCAATACCATCGAGGATACGACCGATCTCACTCTTGATACCTGTCAGGCGAGCCAACTGTCCATCAATGCAGTCCATAATATTGGCCAACACCAAACAGATAATACCGGCAACGGCCCACCCAAGACTGTATGGCGTATGCATAAAACACAAACCACCCCCTAATCCGACAAAGATTGAGAGAATGGTAACCATATTGGGAGAGACTTTCGTATGGCTGAGCAGCTTGGCAAAGTAAAAACCGATCGGGCGATAAAACTTCCGATCAACAATATTCTCTGTCTCCAGAGATTTAAGGGAGGATTGATATTCCTTGTCGTTTTCGTTCATGTCTCTGATTGTTCATCATCGGAAGCTGTAACCTCCGTCGAGAGTCAGTATCTCTCCGTTGCAGTATGCATTGGTAAGCAAAAATAAAAAAGCCTCGGCGATCTCTTCGGGCAGAGCAAAACGGTGCAGAGCGACCTTGCTCTCTATACTCCGACGGATCTCTGCCGGTTTGGTCTTCTGCCATTCTGTATCGACGAAGCCCGGAGCGACAGCATTTACGCGGATACCATAAGGCTCAAGATGCTTCACCAAATTACGTGTGAGAGCGTGCACAGCCGACTTGCTCACGCCGTAAGGCAATGCCATCCCGTGGGGCTCGATCCCCATAAGTGAACCGGTGAAAAGCACACATCCTCCACGCTCGATACGCGGAAGAAGCCGCTGAATCAAAAAAGTGGGGAAATGCACATTGGCAAAAAAGACCTGCTGCCACTCCTCAATAGTGATCTCTTCGAAAGGCGTGCGACAGGTGATACCCGCATTCATCACTACAGCCCGCAAGGTAATGTCCCGCTCACTGAGCGCATCTGCTATGGCATCTATCCCTGCCGTGCCGGTAGCATCGGCCTCCAACAGCTCAACCACCGGGGCATGAGCAGCCAACTCGGCAGCAGCACTACGCGCAGCTTCTTGATCGTGTCCGTAGGTCAAGACGAGTGAGTAACCCTTACTCGCCCAAAGACGCGCCACTGCCAATCCGATACCCTTCGTCCCGCCGGTAATCAATGCGTATCCCGTAGGCATGGCGCTACATCTCTTGGACAGACTTCGGCTTCTGCTGACGTTCTTCGTTCAGCGTCTTGGCATAGCTGTCATGGATGGTTTCTTTGATTTTGGAGGAGGACACGCCCGTTCCGTAAGGGAAGTAGAAGACTTGGACCCCCAGATCTTTGAGATAGTCGTACTTGCCATTCCAGTCATCACCCACGACAAAAGCATCGATATTCAGTTTCTTCACGATCTCCGTATGATCCAGTGTATGCTGGGGAATAACGATGTCGGGAGTCTTCAGAGCCTCAAGGATCTGCAGTCGTTCGTTGAAAGGGATAATGGGGGGAGCCTTATATGAAGAGACCAATTCGTCCGTGCTGACGCCAACAATAAGTATATCGGCCAAACTACGCGCATAGTTGATCATGCGCAAATGGTTGTAGTGGAACATATCGAACGTTCCGGATGTGTAAACAATGGTCTTGTCCTTGAACATAGCTATATGTGTTTGTTTATTAGTTTTCGTCTTCTGTCTGCGGCAGTTTCTCATTATCGTTGCCACGCTCGAAATAACTTTTTCGGAGAGGATTGCGCGTTGCATGACGCCACGTAGCGCGAGAACGATAGATATCTATCGCCTGGAAAACGGCCGCACGGAAGGAATCGGGCGAAGCCTCACCCTTACCCACGATATCAAAGCCTGTACCATGATCCGGCGATGTGCGTACGACAGAAAGCCCTGCCGTCACATTGACTCCACGTTCCATACAAAGCGCTTTGAAAGGAGCCAATCCCTGATCGTGATACATCGAAAGGACACCATCGAAATGCGACACCATGTCCGACCCCCAGAAACCATCCGCGGCATAAGGGCCGAAAGCCAATAAGCCTTGTTCCTCAGCCTCTTGAACGGCAGGGCGTATCGTCTCTATCTCCTCCGTACCGATGAGGCCGTTGTCTCCGGCATGCGGATTGAGCGCCATGACTGCGATACGCGGACGGACGATGCCGAAGTCCATGCGGAGACTGCGATCGAAGGCACGCAACTTGTCCATAATAAGTTCCTTACTGATGAGAGAAGGTACGCGTACCAACGGCTCGTGCATCGTCACCAGAGCTGTACGAATCGAGTCCTGCGTCAGGATCATCAGCGCATCACTGTCCTCCAGACCTGCCTCGGCCTGCAAGAACTCGGTATGCCCCTTGTAAGGGAAAACATCCTGTGGCATGGCAGCCTTGTTGATAGGCATCGTCACGAGGACATCAGCCTCTCCTTTTTTTACCGCCTGCAAGGCATAGCTGAGAGCTTGGGCAGCATAAGTGCCTGCCATGGGAGAGCATTCGCCCATCTCCACCTTGGCATCTTCCGGCACGCAATTGACCAGATTCACCTTACCCTCCACGGCTTCTGCTGCGGAAGAGACATGGTTCCAACTCTCAAGCTCGAGTTCTAATGTTTTTCTGTAATAGGCGGCCACCTTGGCCGATCCGAATATGACGGGAGTGAAAAGTTCCAATATCGTGGCATCGGCAAAGGTCTTGTGCAGAATCTCATACCCTATACCATTGATGTCGCCATGCGAAATGGCCACTTTCAGCTTCTTATTCTCCATGAAAGTTATGTGTGTATGGACAGATAGCCGACGTTTATTTGAGGACAGTCCAACGTGCTTTCTTGATCACCGCTGCATCGAACTTCGCTGCCGACCGGGGACGCATGCTATAGAGAGCCGCTTCCATCTGACGCATCAGGTCGCGCTTCTTCTCGTTGGGGTGATAGATAAAGCCTTCCACCACGACTACCTTATCGCCATCGACGAAAGCTTGCATCACGAACGGGCCGGACATCATCTGTCCTCCCTCCATGCGCCAGATGCCATGCACCTCGCCACGTTTCTGTTTGTCCAGATATATATATCGATGCTTGAGCAGCATGCGTTCGGTGATGGGATAAGAACCCATATCGGATCCTTCTATATTAGCCTTGAGGACGGAGTCGCGTACCTCGATCATGCGGTCGAGTTTCAGATCCGATTCGTTACGATAGGGGAAGGTATAGACGAGGAGATCCTTGCGACGGCGCATCTGGTTGTTGGACATCCACAGGAAGTTCTCACCCTCCTTGTGGCTGAGAATGTCGTTGGGCACATTGATATTGTAACCGAACATGCGCTCCACGCGCTGATTGGCATCGGCACTAAAGGCCTTCATCCACAACTCGCCGAAGAGGAACAGCTCGTGACGGATAATGAGATTCTGGATAGCCGCCTTGTTGTTTTGGACATAGTTCTGAAGCGAATCGACACTCGGACTGTTGATGAGCACGACCAATTGACCTTTGGCCCACTGATCATATCCGTACTTGAGCGCGGTATGTGTAAATACTTCAGGATTGATATCTACCTGAACCACATTGCGGATATAGCGGAGGAAGCCCGTAAAGTCCTCTTCCGTCACACGGGAAACAGCCAAGATGGGTTCGTTCTGATTCAAGGCCGGAGCCACCTCCGTCAGGGCCTCATACATAGCCTCTCCCACAGGTGCGGAAAGATGCTGATTATCCATGACCAACATCACTTCGCCGGGGGAGCCGGTCGAGTTGGCGAAGGACTGGCCAGCAGATCCTCCTTGCTTACATGCATTCATCATCACCACCATGGCAATGAGAATAGGCAGAGCAAACCAAAAACGATTTTCTTTTTTCATTTTTCCTTCTTGAGTAATGCTACATTGTAGATACACGACCAAAGGTAATAATAAAAAATCGTGGTTGCGGCGCTTCTCGCGCCTTATAGGACAGAAAAGTCGCGCCACGACGCCTTATCCTTCGGCAGCTTCCGTACGGCCGTTCTGCTGCTTGGCAGTCGAAAGCATGCCGCAAGCGGCAAAAATATCCTCCCCCCGTGAGGCACGGATGGTACAGGTGTAGCCATGCTCCTCCATGCGTTGGCGGAATGCCTCGATGCGCTTCTCATTCGAAGTGCGCAGTGGTACACCGGGGATGCGGTGGAAGCGTATCAGATTGATCCGGCAAGGAATCCCTTTCAATATCGAAGCCAGTTCGTCCGCATGCCTGCGGTCGTCGTTGAGGCCGTCGAAAACGATATACTCGAACGAGACCCTGCGTTGACCACTGAAGTCATAGGCACGGATGCGCTCAAGCGTTTGGAGAATAGGGAAAGCCTTCTCCGCCGGCATCAGCTCCTGCCGCTCGTCCGCAAACGGGGTGTGGAGACTCACCGCGAGGTGGCAACGGCTCTCCGCCAAGAAGCGTTCCAGTCCCTTGGCTCCGATGGTGGAGACTGTGATACGCTTAGGACTCCACGTCACTCCCCACCCCTCGGTGAGGGCACGCAGGCTGCACATCACCTCGTCCGTATTATCCAGCGGCTCGCCCATACCCATATACACGATATTGGTGAGACGGTCGGCTTCCTCGACAGAGAAGATCTGGTTGAGGATCTCGGCAGCCGAGAGATTGCCCTTCCACCCTTGCTTGCCAGTCATGCAGAAGAGACAGTCCATCTTACATCCGATCTGAGACGAGATACAGAGCGTAGCCCGATCGCCATCTGGGATGAAGACCGACTCCACAAACCTGCCTCCTCCGACGGGGAAGAGGTATTTCTTGGTGCCGTCCACGGAGCATCGGACATCGGACCAGGGCGTGCGTCCTATCTCATAGGAAGCGGAGAGCTTCTCCCTATTGGACTGTGAGATATTGGTCATCTGCGCAAAGTCCGATGCCCGACGCACGTAGATCCATTCAGCCAATTGCTTGCCCGCGAAGCGCGGCATACCGAGCGCAAGCGCCACGGCTGTGAGTTCGTCGAGAGACATGCCCAGCAGTGCAGTCTTGCCGGCAGGCGGTATTTTGTTGATCTCCATTTTGTTACAGAAGGTTGAGGAGGGTATAAGAGCTTGGCATGAGGATTTTTACTCTAAACCAAGCAGATTTAAACGGCATGAGCCCGGCAAGACACCGAGCTCAATACCTTATTTAGAGAATGATAGTCCGATTCCGGAGGGGACTTTCTTTCAATGCTTATGCATTCACCTTTGCCATGTGGGCAATGAGGTCAAGCACCTTGTTGGAATAACCGATCTCGTTGTCGTACCAAGAAACGATCTTCACGAAGTTGTCAGTCAGGGCAATACCGGCCTTGGCGTCGAAGATAGATGTACGCGTATCACCGATGAAGTCAGCAGAAACCACATCTTCGTCCGTATAGCCCAAGATACCCTTGAACTCACCTTCGGAAGCCTTCTTCATGGCCGCACAGATGTCTTCGTACTTGGCAGGCTTGGCCAGCTGGCAAGTGAGGTCTACTACAGATACGTCCAGTGTCGGCACACGGAAAGACATACCCGTGAGCTTACCGTTGAGTTCGGGGATTACCTTGCCCACAGCCTTGGCAGCTCCTGTAGAAGAGGGGATGATATTGCCGCCGGCAGCTCTACCACCGCGCCAGTCCTTCACTGAAGGACCGTCCACGGTCTTCTGCGTAGCAGTGGTGGCATGCACCGTAGTCATCAGACCGCCCACCATACCCCAGTTGTCATGCAAGATCTTGGCGATAGGTGCCAGACAGTTGGTCGTACAAGAAGCGTTGGAAACGATCTGTGTACCCTTCACATATTTATCTGTATTCACTCCACAGACGAACATAGGCGTATCGTCCTTAGAGGGAGCTGACATAACTACATACTTGGCACCGGCCGCGAGGTGAGCCTGCGATGCTTCTTTGGTGAGGAAGAGACCGGTCGATTCCACTACATATTCTACTCCGGCAGCATCCCACTTCAGGTCTGCGGGGTTCTTCTCGGCTGTAACACGGATGGCCTTGCCATTCACGATCAGCTGACCGTTCTTCACCTCTACTGTACCGTCGAAGCGGCCATGTACAGAGTCGTACTTCAGCATGTATGCCATGTACTCCACGTCGATCAGGTCATTGATGGCTACCACTTCAAGGTCTTTTCTGGATTGAGCGGCGCGAAATACGAGGCGACCGATACGGCCGAAGCCGTTAATACCTACTTTCGTCATAGTTCTATGAGTTATTATAATGTTACTATTTGTTGGTCTTATACCCCTTTCGAGGTAAGATGTCGCCGGGGATCGCCCCGCTGAAAACATCATCATTGCAAAAGTAAGGAAGATAATTCACAAACCACAGTTTTTCTGCGCGAAAAACCATTTCTGCCCCAAGACCCCTTCATTTCTCAGAAAAAGCAGCATCGTTCAAGGAGAGATCCATCCCCTAAAGCTCTCGCTGAATCGCTAATTTACTCGTCCCCAATCGGGTGAAGAGGCATAGAATCATTCCCTCCTGCTCAGAGGGCAAAAAAAACACACGCCAAAAAGAAATTATTTTGGCGCCACTTCCCCAAAAATTATGCGCCAAATCAAAAAACTTTTGGCGCGTGTTTTTCCGATGTCTCGGTGCCATATTTTTTCGATCATCAGCTCATGTTTTCGAAAAATGTACGCCATCGCCTTCAATACACTGTAGTAGGTAAAAGTATACCCCACACAAAAGCGAGTCGCCCGACTCCTCATAAGGGGAGTCGGGCGACCAGTAGGGATCGGGTGGTAGAGCACCCGATCGAAAAAGAGAGTTCAGCCCGTGGGCTTACTTGATAGCCAGCTTCTCTACGTAAGACTTGCCGTCTACTACGATCATGGCTGCATAGAAGCCGCCCTGTGCAGTGTAAACCACCGTGTTGCGACCGGAGGCCAGACGGCGACCCGTCATGTCGTAGATCATGGCTGTGCCTTCACACGTTACCGTGATAGTCTTGCC
>NZ_QEKY01000012.1 GCF_003096695.1 Porphyromonas loveana
TTTTAATCATAAAATCTGCAAGTTTTCTGCTATGAAGATAAGAAAACTTGCAGATTTAGCAAAGATATTCGCAAACTAATTTGCTGAATATCAGAAATTAAAACGAATTTTAAGGGACGACTATATAATATAGGTGTGGTAGTAGCGGAAGAAAATTTTTTCGCTTAAAGTTTGCGAATTTCAAAATTAGCTCATACTTTTGCGGTGTACTACAGAACTAATACGCAGGTCTGACAGGGTAGGATCAATAAAGAGTAATAACGAAATAGCAGGATAAGTATCACGTAGACGAAGTTTGAGTTGCGAGAGTGTAACCTTTTGGGCAGTAGCTCGTCAAAGAGGCAAACAAACTCAAGCAAGAACTTAACAAAAAAAGAAAACGATTATGGATTTAGATTCAGTTTTGGTACCGGCGGTAGTCTTCTACTTCATCTTCAAGATCTTCGAACTCTACGTGCGCCGTGGCGAGCGACTCCGCCTGATCGAGAAGCTCGATAGTCTGTCCTCCGTCGAAGGAAAGGTGGACCTCCGTATGCTCACACCTACCCCCTCTCTCGGTATCGGCCGCAACGTCGGCATCAAGATAGCCAGCCTTCTCATCGGTATGGGTTTGGGCGCACTACTCGGTATGGTGATGACGTTTTTCTTCGTGCGCGCCATGGACGGTTATGTCGATTGGAGCTTTTATCACACCTATGAGATGTTTTCGGGCATGGGAATGCTGATTTTCGGCGGACTCGGGCTGCTTATCCCCTCTATCATCCTACGCGATGAGAAGAAAGAACAATAAAGAGGAAACTGACACCCCCCCCCCACATGACAGGTTTCTGTTTGCTCTTCGTCATGGAAATAAAGAGGCAAATAAAAAAATAAACAAATGATTGACATCAAAGGCATTCACAAGACCTATCCGGGTGCGCAGCCACTGCACGTACTCAAGGGCATAGACCTGCACATCGCAGCGGGCGAGATGGTTTCCATCATGGGCGCATCAGGATCGGGCAAGAGTACACTGCTGAATATCCTCGGCGTGCTCGACAACTACGATGAGGGCGAGTATCGTCTGCATGGCGAACTCATACGCGATCTGACCGAGAACCGAGCGGCCGAGATACGCGGTCGGATGCTCGGATTTGTATTCCAGAGTTTCAATCTCATCTCCTTCAAGAATGCTGTCGAGAATGTGGCATTGCCTCTCTATTACCAAGGGGTAAGCCGTCGCAAGCGCAACGATATAGCGATGGAGTACCTCCGTCGTGTGGGGCTGGAGGACTGGGCGGATCATCTGCCCAACGAGCTATCCGGCGGACAAAAGCAGCGCGTGGCCATCGCTCGTGCACTCGTTTCCAAGCCACAAGTGATACTGGCGGATGAGCCTACGGGTGCCCTCGACAGCGTAACGACTGTGGAGGTGATGGATCTGCTCCGCAGTGTCAATCGGGATGGTATCACCATGGTCATCGTCACGCACGAGCAATCCGTGGCCGAAAGTACAGACCGCATTATTCACATCAAGGACGGCATCATCGGTGCCTGACGGAGAGCCTTATGTTCGATACTGACAATCTGCAAGAATTAGGAGCTACGCTGCGCAAAAATAAGTTGCGTACGGCTCTGACCGGATTTGCCGTGGCGTGGGGTGTCCTGCTGCTGGTGCTGCTGCTGAGTGCAGGGCGCGGATTCCAGCACGGTATCCGACACAATGTGGAAGAGTTCCGCATGGGTACCACGGCCATCACCTTCTCTACATGGCGTACGAGCAAAGAGTATGGCGGCTATCCGAAGAATAGATATATATATCTGACACCGGACGATTGTGAATACCTCGTCAAGCTCAATCCCAAACTGATAGAAGGCTATTCTTACTACATGTATCAGTGGCAATATGATGTGCAGTACGAGGAGCGTACGTACACGGGGCCGACAAAGGCTGTGTCGGGAGAATATGCTAACATGGTCTCCACTCCGATTCTGGAGGGACGCTTTCTCTCTCCGGCCGATGATGCTATGAGTAAAAAGGTGATAGTCTTGTGTGAGCAGGCGGCGGACAATCTCTTCGGTGAGGGTGTTTCTCCCGTAGGTAAGTATGTCAATCTCTCCAAAATAGCCTTCCTCGTCGTGGGAGTTTGCAAGGGCGAAGGAGGAGGACAGTTCAGCCCCAACTATATCCCATTTTCAACTTATAACGGTGTCTTTGCCAAGGGCTTTCGTATAGACTGTACGTTGGCAATGAACTGCCCTATGGTCAGGACCGAAGCGGAAGTGGAGAGGCTGAAGACGACGCTCAACCGCCAATTGGCATTCCGCAAGGGTTACGACCCTACCGATACGGAGGTGTCCTATGTAGATGCTCCGGTAACGGATATGAAGACAATGGATCGTATCTTCAGCGGGATCGACATATTCCTTTGGATTATTGGCCTGAGTACGCTTGTCATTGGTATCATCGGTGTGGCCAATATCATGCAGGTGACCGTGAACGAACGGCAGCGCGAAATCGGTATCCGCAAGGCTTTGGGAGCTAAACCGAAAGCGATCATCAATATGATACTCACAGAGTCTGTCATTGTTACCCTCGTTTCCGGCCTCATCGGGCTGGTTGTCGGAGTAGGTCTCATGGAGTTTATCTCGCAATGGGTGCAGAAAACAGGAGTAGGTTCGCAGGTAATGGAAGGCAGGACGCTCACCCTCTTTCTCGATCCGAGCATTGACCTCGGCATTGCCGTGCTGGCATTGATCGTCATGGTCGTCAGTGGTGCCGTTGCAGGTTATCTGCCTGCCCGTAAGGCCATACGTATACCGGCTGTGGAAGCCATGAGAAACTAAACAGAGAGACTGACTATGAGATTTTTTGACAGAGACCGCTGGGTCGAGATTTGGCACACCATTCGGAGCAATCGCCGACGTAGTCTGGCTACGGCCTTCGGAGTATTCTGGGGTATTTTCATGTTGGTGATCCTCACCAGCGTGGGGGCGGGCTTCAGTAATGGTATCCTGCGTGAGGTGTCGGGCATAGCTGCCAACTCGGTTTTCTATTGGACCAATACGACCTCCAAGCCCTATCAGGGGTTCCGAAGCGGACGCTATTGGGGTGCTACAACGAGCGATCTGCAAGCTGTGCGTAGCCAAGTGCGCGAGGTGGAATACATCAGTCCCGTCATGTGGGCGAGACGTACTGATAATAATGTTGTCTTCGGAGAAAAGGCAGAGACGTTCAATGTAGTGGGGGCAGAGCCAGATTATTTTGAAATCAATCGCCTCAACGTGCTTCAAGGACGGAGCCTCAACGCTGTGGACAATCAGCAGCAACGTAAAGTGTGTATGATCGGGAAAGAAGTGCGAGACAAGCTGTTTGCAGGCACCGATCCCGTCGGACAGGTCTTACGCGTCAACGGCCTTTATTATCGGGTGATCGGTGTGGTTGAAGCCAAGAGCAACAATGTCAACATAGGATCGTCTCCGAAGAGTACCGTTTACATCTCTTATAGCGTATTGCAGCAACTGGAGAATAGGGGCAATAAGGTGTACAATTTCGCTGTCAGTGCACATCCTACGGCTGATATGAAGCAGATGTTTGCGAAGATCGAGACCATCATTCGCTCACGCAACAACATAGCTCCGGACGATGACAAGGCTCTTTCCAAATTTGATATCTCGGCGCAGTTCCAACTGATGAATATGATCTTTACAGGCATCAACCTACTGGTATGGATAGTCGGCATCGGTACGCTACTCACAGGTATAGTGGGAGTGTCCAATATCATGCTCGTTACCGTCCGAGAGCGGACGCGAGAGATCGGTGTGCGTCGCGCACTGGGAGCCAAACCTCGCACGATCATCGGCCAGATTTTGAGCGAATCGCTCCTGCTGACGGCTCTGGCCGGACTTTCAGGGCTGATACTCGGTGTGGGTGTGATGAGTGTAGTGGATACGATAACTGCACAGGCTTCTTCCGACGGTTTTTCCTTTATCAGTCCGCTGATACCCTTCGGTACGGCCATGCTTTCCCTTTTTATCATCATAGCAGGAGGAATACTCGGCGGTATGCTGCCGGCCTATCGCGCTATCCAGATCAAGGCTATTGATGCCATCAGAGACGAATAAACGAATAACAAGAAATATAAAGAACCAAGATGAAAAAGTATTTCAAAATCCTCCTCTGGGTGCTGTTTGGCATCGCAGTAATCGGAACCTTCACGTTCCTGTGGCAGAAATCCAAAGCCAAACCTAAGGATTATCAGATCGAAACGGTGACCAAGCTGGACACCCTCGAGAGTAAGACGGTTATCACGGGCACGGTGGAGCCGCGCGACGAGGTCCTTATCAAGCCGCAGATGAACGGTATCGTGGCAGAACTCTTGCATGAGGCCGGCGACATCGTGCAGAGTGGCGATGTGATCGCCCGTCTGACAGTCGTTCCCGAGATGATTCAACTCAGTCAGGCCGAGAGCCGTGTGCGCATTGCCGAGATCGGTTATGAGCAGGGCAAGGAGTCTTATGCCCGCAGCAAGGACCTCTTCGAGAAGTCGGTCATTGCTCGTGAGGAGTTTGAAGCGGCTGAGGCCAACTATGCCAAGATCAAAGAAGAGCTGGCTAATGCTCGCGAAGCCATGGAGATCGTGCAGAAAGGTGCGAGCAGTCGCTCCGCCAAGCAGAGCAATACGCTCGTGCGCAGTACGGTGACGGGTAAGATTCTGAATATACCTGTGAAGGTGGGTAATTCTGTCATTCAAGCTAATACGTTCAACGAAGGAACTACCATCGCATCAGTAGCCGACATGAACGATCTCATATTCGTCGGAAGGATAGACGAGACAGAGGTGGGTCGCATCCGAATGGGGTCGCCCATGCGTATCTCAGTGGGCGCACTCGGTAAGGAGACTTTCCCTGCCACGGTGGAGTACCTCGCTCCCAAAGGAACGGTGGAGAACGGTGCCGTACTCTTCGAAGTGAAGGCTTCGGTTCGCATCCCGGGGGAGCGTGTGATTCGTGCCGGCTACAGTGCCAATGCGGAGATCGTGCTCGAAGGGGCTTATGGTGTGCCGGCAGTGCCTGAAGCTTGTATAGAATTTAGTGGTGATAGCACCTTCGTTCAGGTGGTGAAGAGTGAGAAGCCGTTGCAAACGGAGCGTCGCCAAGTGAAGACGGGTGTCTCCAACGGATCCAGTATCGAGATCAAAAGCGGACTGAAGGTGGGCGAAAAGGTACGTGGTATCGAAAAGGCAGAACAGAAATGAAACGGACAATCCTCCTGACGGCCGTGGCCGTCTTCACAGCACTGCCTACGCTTCGGGCGCAGACCGAACCTGCAACAACGAGCATCCCGACATCTCCTCTCACGCTGGAGGACTGCATCCGGATAGCTAAGGAGCGAAACCTGAACCTGCGCATGCAGGAGATCGAGCAGGCGGGGCGCACCATCAATCTCGATGCTGCACGCCACAGCTTCCTGCCTACGGTCAGCGCCGGAGTGGGACACAATTACAGCTTCGGTCGCTCCAAGGATAAGACGGGGGTGACGGTGGATCGCTCTTCGATGAATACGAACTTCAATGTGAGTGCATCTGTCGAGCTTTTTAGCGGCACACGCCGTCTGCACGACCTCAAGCAGCAGCAGTTAAATGTTGCCGACGGAGAGGCTTTGCTGGAGAAAGCTCGAGAAGACCTCAGCTTGCGCGTAGCATCGTTGTACATCAATCTCCTCTTCAGACAAGAAATGACCCGCACGGCCGAGGCTCAGTTGGCACTTACAGTCGAACAACGCAATCGCACAGCCGAATTGGTACGTGTGGGCAAATGGGCAGAAGGGCGTCTCCTCGATATTGACGCTCAATTGGCCAAAGACGAACAGTTGCTCGTGCAGTACCGTTCCGAGGAAGAGTTGGCACGTCTCGATTTGGGTCAGGCACTCGAGTTTGACCAACCCGAAGGTATCACGGTCAAAGCTCCGGATACCGATGCGCTCGTGGCGGAGAGAATGGCTTCGCTTGTTTCTCCCGATGAGATCTATCGAACAGCCGTTGCCATCAAGCCGGCCTTGCGTTCGGGCGAGTTGCAAATTGCCGCGGCTCGTGAAGGTTTGGCCTCGGCTCGTGCCGCCTACTTCCCAACGCTCAGCTTTGGAGCCGGATACAGCAACGGATACTTCCGCAATCTTGGCAAAGAGTACGCCGCACTCAATACCTCCTTTGCCGACCAATGGAAGACCAACGGCAGCTACAGCGTCGGTCTCTCGCTCAATATCCCCATCTTCAATGCAATGCAGACGCAGGACCGTGTGCGCAACAGCCGTCTACAAGTGCGTGCAAGCGAACTTCGCCTGACCGAAGAGAAGAAGACGCTCTACAAGGAAATACGTCAGGCCTATAGCAATGCCGTCGCAGCGGACAAAGCCATTTCGGCTGCGCGTAATAGTACTGCTGCTACCCTCCGAGCATACGAATATGCCCGTGACAGCTTCGAGGCGGGACGTCTGTCGGCTTATGAATATGCCGAAGCCAAGACCAAATACGCTCTGAGTCAGGTGGAAGAAATCCGAGCCAAGTACGACTTCATCTACAAAGCCAAAGTCCTCGACTTCTATCGCGGCATCGACTTCTGAGTGTGTCGGCTGGATAGGTTCTAATACCAAGTCTCCGGACTTGTAAGTAGGAAGTCGTAAAAGCCCTCTTCGTAATGAAAAAATGATATTGGTTCTCTTCTCTCGAAAGATATGAATTTGAATCCTCCTTTTCCTTATATTTGCACCGTAAATAAATGACTAAATGATCGTAATGACGAATAACAGACTTGTGAATGTAATCTGCCGCAATTGCCCTGCTCTCTTTCCTTTTTCTCTTGCTGTACAGCAAAGAGATTGAGGTGTGTTGCGAGTAAAGTTGATAAGTGTTTATCTTCTAATGGCAGATAGGATGGAATAAAGGCAGTTTGATATTGCTCAAAGCATAGAATCCCCGTTGTGTTCTTCCCTGAACGCAATGGGGATTTTCTTTTTTTTATTCACTTTAAATATCCTCTTGAAGAGCATTATCTTTATAAAGTTTACCTTCTAATCTTTATAAGTTTGAAGATGAGCTTTATGATTATTAGAAATGATTATTATAAAAATTGTATGTAGAAATTATAAAGATTACTTTCCATAGCCGTAATTATTGCGTTTCATGTGTTCAAATCGCGTTTTTTGCCCTTTGTCTGCTCTCCGGCCAACCCTCAACAGGTCGCTTATTTAGAGAGAATCTAAATAGCTGGTCGATGTTGATAAGTTTTTTGGTGCATAAATTATCGCCGGAAGAGTTACATAGATTAACAGAGATTGGATTTTATTTGATTTCTTTCCTAATTTGGCTGAAGGGGGGCCAAGTCAAAAGTGTAAGTCCTTTGTGGAGAGAGGAAAAGTCTGCTGACAGACCGTTTTTTCGGAGTTTTCATCCTCGATTTACCCGTCGTGCAATATGAGTTTGCTTCTACGGATGGGCAAAAAAGAGGAGACATATAGCGCTATAACGTTAGATGTCTTATCTTTGTGCACTAAAATATCGCTAAGAATGTGCTATAAACGATTCATCCCATGCCTCATCTTGGCATTACTAAGTCTTTGGGCAGGAATGTCTTTGACCTCTTGTTCTAGAGAGAAGGTCGATCTTGAGGACGTTAATGTCGTGGATTTGCAAATCCACCGTTTTGTGCTTTCGAGCAAAAAGGAGCCAGCTTTGTCTAGCGTTTTTTTCTCTATCGATCATAAGAATGGAACTATCATCAACAAGAAAGCTTTG
The DNA here is from genome assembly GCF_003096695.1 of Porphyromonas loveana. GTDB lineage: Bacteria > Bacteroidota > Bacteroidia > Bacteroidales > Porphyromonadaceae > Porphyromonas > Porphyromonas loveana. The sequence goes on from NZ_QEKY01000012.1 coordinate 7,773, forward strand.
CCATATGGCACTGTCCTGGACTCTGTGATGATGCATATCTCTACTGCTACTTCCGCCAAGAAACTTCAGGTGGCCATTAACGATGGAGAGTATCACGATTGGCAGACAACGGATTCGCTTTGGCTGCGTGACTGCCATACGTTGCATCTGACTGTGACGGACGAGAGCGGAGAAATGACCAAGAATTATACAGTGACGCTCAATCACTATGATTACGAGCCCACCACTTTTGTTTGGAATCTGATGAGTGGGGTTGCATTGCCTGACCTTAATGCTACGTATGCTGATGTGGTGACCCATGGTGACAAGGCCTATTTGGTCGCTGTAGTGGGGGGCTCTACTGTGTTATATGCGACTGACAAGAATAACCCCATGCTTTGGTCGTTGCTGCCAACTTCGGGACTGACCGGAGCATGCAGGCAAATAGCCGTGGCAGAAGATGGGCGTGCATGGATACTGACGGAGGCCGGTAAACTGTATCAGAGTGATAACTTCGCACAATGGACGGAAGTGGCTCCCGGAGGCAATGTGTCTGCTCTCTTGGGTGGCATGGTGTGGCCTCAGGGTAGTCACACGTTGGCTCTGCTGGGTGAGAAAGACGGCAAACTTTGCTTCGCTACCAACATAGATGGGGTCTTCGCATGGCGTGAAGAAGCTCCCAAGTCTTTCCCTGTGCGCAACTTTAGTGCACAGCTCTATCGCTCCAATAACCATCCCATGCTGCGTGTTGTGGGGGGCGTTTCTCGTGCAGGAGAGGCGGTAGACTCTGTATGGATATCCAGCAATGGAAACGATTGGATCGCTCTCAAACTCGACTCTGCTGCCATCCCTGCCTCTGTGGAGAAGGGTGCTTTGGTGGCGACATCTTCGGACGGTAATCTCTACTACTATGCCACAGAATATCGCGAAGGTGTGAAACGGCTTGCCGTATCTTATTCGACCGACAAGGGCATAACATGGCGTAGGGGGGGGGCCGATGTGATGTTGCCCGCCAATCCTTTGTATGCCGGTGGTTATCCCCATTCTTTTGTCTGTGCTTTCGGTAGTAGTACCTACAATATATATCAGTTTGGTGGCGTTAGCTCCTCGGGAACATTCTTTTCTGAGTTATGGAAAGGGGTCCTGAAACTGAATGAAAACAACAGCAATTAGGAAGACGAATCATGTGGCACGCCTCTGTGTCCTTATGGTGTTGTGTGCCTTCTGCGGTGGGCGAGCTGTTGCTCAAGACTACCTCTACGAAATAGGTGGGGGTCTTGGCGTAGCGCAATACTACGGAGATGCCAATAGAGGGCTGCTCGGCTCAACGGGCTTCGGCTTGGAGGCTTTCGGGCGGTACAATCATAACTTCCGTTGGGCGTTTAGTGCCATCCTTGACTGGCGCTCTCTCAGCGGAAACTCGACTCATGTGGGGAATGTATTCCCCGGTGCTGCTCAGGCAGATTTTAGGGCGAGTCTGACTCAGCTGCATGTGCGAGCAGAGTTCAACTTCGTCCCATATAGTGATGGCTATAAATATTTGGGTACTGCTCGTTTGTCCCCTTATCTGACGGCGGGTATCTCTATGGGGATGGCCTCCGGAACCAAAGGTTCGGCCTTTGCACCCGGTATCACAGGTGGAGTGGGGGTGAAGTACAAGCTCAAGCGCCGCCTCAACATCGGTGTGGAGTATGCTTTCACCGGATTGCTGACGGATGCACTCGATGCTCTTACAGAACAGAGTGCATGGTTGAACAATCCTTATCAGGTCAATGACTCATGGCTCAAAAATAGAGATGCTACAGGAGCATTGATGGTAAGGCTGACGTATGACTTTGGTCTGCGTAAGAGCAATTGCAATAAACGATGACGGCACGAAAGCCTCCAATGAAGGAGAGCTCTCATGCTGCATCTTTAGATAGATTAAAGAAGATATAGACTGAAAGTCGGAATGGCAAGTGATAACGAAAAGCTCCCGTCGATTGCGAGCGTCCCGAGGCACATAGCCCTCGTGATGGATGGCAATGGGCGTTGGGCCAAGATGCGTGGCAAAGAACGATACGAAGGCCATGCTGCCGGAGTGGATGCACTGCGTGTTGTGTTGCGTGCAGCTGCTGACTACGGTGTAGAATACTTGACTGCCTATACTTTCAGTACAGAGAATTGGAATCGTCCGGAAGAGGAGGTGCGTGCGCTCATGGGCTTGTTTGTCACAGCGATCATGAACGAGCTACTGGATCTCATGGAAAATAATGTACGTCTTCTTGCCATCGGCGACTTTGACCGACTGCCGGAAGACGTTCGCACTTCATTAGAGCAAGGTATCCGCAAGACCGCCGGCAATACAGGGCTGTCTTTGGTTTTGGCCCTGAGCTATAGCTCGCGATGGGAACTGACTGATACTGCTCGCAGGCTGGCTGTGCAAGTACGTGACGGAGCCATCGCTCCGGAGGATATAGACGAGGCCTTGATCTCGGGGCAATTGTCCACGAGCGGCATCCCCGATCCCGATCTCTTTATCCGTACGGGAGGAGAGAAGCGTATTAGTAATTTCCTGATGTGGCAGATGGCTTATACCGAATTGGTCTTTACCGATACGCTATGGCCGGATTTTAATGCCGACTGCTTGCGACAGGCCATCGAGGAGTATTCTTCCAGAGAGCGTCGCTTCGGTAAGACAAGTGAGCAGATCGCTCTCTCCGGAACAAACAACAAATTGAATCTCTGACAGAGAATGACTATGTGTAAAAAAATGATAGCCCTTGTGGCTCTCTTCTGTTCTTGTGTGGTGTCCCCTCTAGCGGCACAGTCTCAAGAAATGACGCTACCGGATACTATATACAATCCGGAAGTATCGTATGCCAAGCCTATTCATAAGACTATTGCTGCTATTGAGATCGAAGGGGTGAGAACCTTCGATGATTTTGTCTTGCGCAATCTTTCCGGTTTGGCAGTAGGAGACGAAGTGCTGATCCCCGGTGATGCCATGTCGGCTGCCGTCAATAGGATTATGCGCCAAGGCTACTTCTCCAATGCTCGCATTGTGGTGGATAAGTATGTGGGCTCTCAAGTTTATCTCCGGATCATCGTTACCGAACGTCCCCGTATCAGTCAGGTTACTTTCTCTGGCGTGAAGAAGTCCGAGCGCGAAGATTTAGAGTTGAGATCCGGTCTGAGACAGGGTACGCAGATGACTCGCAATAACGAGGACAAGGTGAAGCAGATCATCCAGAAGTACTTCAATGATAAAGGCTTCCGTGATGCCAAGGTGACGATTACACAAGAGCCGGATCTCTCGAAAGAAGGCTATGTGAACGTTGCTATCGCTATAGAGAAGAAGCATAAGACCAAGGTCAATGATATTTACTTCAGTGGCAACAACTCGCTCAGCGACCATACACTTCGTATGGCGATGAAGAATACCAATGCCAAGTTTAGTCTCAAGAAGCATATCCGCTCTTCTTTCTTGAAGCTCTTCAGCTCGAAAAAGTTTGTAGAAGAAAGCTACCGTGAAGACTTGACACGCCTCGTAGAGAAATATCAAGAGTATGGCTTCCGTGATGCCGAGGTGATAGCTGATAGCGTGGTGAGGACTCCTGACGGTAAGCGTGTGAACATCTATCTCAATATAGATGAGGGACAGAAGTACTATATCAAAGACATTAACTTTGTCGGTAATTCACAATACCCTGCCGAGTATTTGGACAGAGTGCTTGGCATCAAGTCGGGGGATGTGTACAATCAGAGACGTTTGGCCAAACGGTTGAATGAGGATGAGGACGCCGTCGGCAATCTGTACTATAATAATGGATACATCTTTGCTTGGGTGGATCCTGTGGAGACCAATGTGGTGGGTGATTCAGTTTCGCTTGACATCCGTATCGCAGAGGGTAAGCCTGCCAACATCAATAAAGTGATTATCAAAGGCAATACAGTTGTTTATGATGAAGTCGTACGCCGCGAACTATATACCAAGCCGGGCCAGCTCTTTAGTCGTGAAGATATTATCAACTCAATTCGTCTGATCAATCAGCTCGGACACTTCGATGCCGAGAAATCAGTCCCGCGCCCGATTCCTAACCAAGAGTCAGGTACGGTGGATATAGAGTATGACTTGGTGCCTCGTAGTAGTGATCAGTTGGAGCTTTCGATGGGTTGGAGCCAATCCGGACTCTTATTTAGGGGGGCTATCAAATTTACCAACTTCTCTGTTGGTAATCTGTTACATCCTTCCATGTATAAGAAAGGGATTATCCCGCAAGGAGATGGACAGACCCTTTCGCTGAGCGCTCAGACCAATGGTAAGTACTACCAGCAGTACAGTATCTCGTTCATGGATCCTTGGTTTGGTGGTAAACGTCCGGATATGTTCAGTGTTAGTGCATTCTATTCGAAGACTACGGCTATTGATTCCAAGTTCTACAATAGCAATGCCAGCAACTATTACAACGCTTACTACAATAGCTACTATAATAACTATAACAGCTATTATAATGGTATGGGTAACTATGCCAGTGATCTCTATACCCAAGCCAGTGACCCTGACAAGTCGTTGCAGATGCTTGGAGCCTCTATTGGCTACGGTAAACGACTTACATGGCCTGACAACTGGTTCCAGATCTATGCTTCTCTGAACTATACGTACTACAAGTTGCGTAACTGGAGCTACAATACTTTCCAAAACTTTCACCACGGATCGGCCAACGATCTGAATCTCGAATTGCGTTTGTCTCGTACCTCCATTGACAATCCCATCTATACGCGTAGCGGATCAGACTTCATGGTATCGGTAGCAGCGACACTTCCGTACTCTCTTTGGGATAATCTGGATTATGCCAGTTCAACGTTGAACGTGAGCGATCGTTATCGTTTTATTGAGTACCACAAGTGGAAGTTCAGAGGCCGTGTCTTCACGCCGTTGATTAACCCTGCAACGCATAAATACGCTCCTGTGCTCATGGGACGTGTGGAAGGAGCTATTCTGGGTTCTTACAACTTGAATAAGAAATCGCCTTTTGGTACTTTCTATATGGGTGGTGACGGTATGTCCAGTTATTACGGTGGCTATATGAATGAGACCATCGGTCTACGTGGGTACAAAAATGGTACCATTGCCGGTAACAACTATGACTATGCGTATGCCTATATGCGCCTTTCTATGGAGTTACGCTTCCCCATCCTCTTTGAAAACTCCTTCAATGCTTGGGTGTTGGCCTTTGCTGAAGCTGGTAATGCATGGCGCAATATCGATAACTACAATCCCTTCAACCTTAAGCGTTCTGCTGGCGTGGGTTTGCGTGTGACGCTGCCGATGGTAGGAATGCTAGGTATTGATTGGGGATATGGTTTTGACCGTCCAGATAATTCTACCGTGCGTGGTGGTAGCAACATCCATTTTGTCCTCGGACAAGAAATTTGATCTGGCTTAAACTCAGCTATGCTCATGCATATCTAAAGAGATAGTTACTAACGAATAATACAACATTGTGATATGAAACGATTTTTGGTATTCATCGGTTTGATGCTGGCGATGGCCTCAACGGCCTTTTCCCAGAAGTTTGCTTTGGTAGATATGGAGTATATTCTCAAGAATATTCCTGACTACGAAATGATGAATGAGCAGTTGGATCAAGTATCTAAGAAGTGGCAGAACGAAATAGAAGCACTTGAAAACGAAGCACAATCTATGTACAAGAAATATCAGAGCGATCTCGTATTCTTGTCTGCGGCACAGAAGAAAGCTCGCGAAGAAGCTATCGTGAAGAAAGAACAAGATGCATCGGATCTGAAACGCAAGTATTTCGGTCCCGAAGGCGAACTATTCAAGAAGCGTTCTGATCTCATGAAGCCCATTCAGGATGAAATATGGAATGCAATCAAAGAGATTGCTAAGCGCAATAACTATCAGATGGTACTCGACAGAGGTACATCCGGTATCATCTTTGCGAGTCCTACCATCGACATAAGTGATATGGTGCTCAGTAAGATGGGATTCAGTAAGTAAAGAAACTATTAACGAACAAATAAGAACAAACGAAATGAAGAAATTTTTTCTCATGCTTTTGATGGCTCTCCCATTGAGCCTCATGGCACAGAAGGTAGCGGTGGTAAACACCGAAGAGATTATTACCAAAATGCCTGAACAGGTGGCTGCCACGAAACAGCTCAATGAATTGGCTGAAAAATACCGTGTAGACCTCAAGAGCATGGAAGACGAGCTTACCAAGAAAACAGAAGAGTTCGTGAAAGAGCGTGATGGCTTGGTGGAGAACATTCGCAATCGTCGTCAGCAAGAACTGCAAGACATTCAGACTCGCTATCAACAGTCTTACCAAACGATGCAGGAAGATCTGCAAAAGCGTCAGCAACAGCTCTTCGCTCCGATTCAGCAGAAGGTGGCCGATGCCATCAAGAAAGTGGGAGACGAAGAGAACTGTGCCTACATCATGGAAGCAGGTATGATGCTCTACACCGGTGCAACGGCTGTGGATCTGACCAGTAAGGTGAAAGCAAAGCTCGGAATACAATAAAGCTGCCAGACTCTTTTAAAAGGGGTAACTGTACAAAACAAATGGGGGCTGTCTCTACATCGAGGCAGCCCCTTCTTTTTTCAAGTTAACACCGCGGGTATGAGAACTTTCAATGCATGCCTCACAAGATTGCGTACCAATATTTAGGTATGTTTGGTGCCTTTTTTCTTGCATTGTTCATTCTTAATACCTACTTTTGTGAGGTAAGAAGAAGTCATATTATCATTGTCTCACCTCGAACAAACAGAACTGATATGGATAAAAGCATTAAAGGGACAAAGACAGAAAAGCATCTGTTGATGTCATTTGCCGGTGAATCACAAGCTCGTTCACGTTACACATTCTTCGCCAGTGTGGCCAAGAAAGAGGGTTTCGAACAGATAGCCGGTGTTTTCATGGAGACTGCCGAGCAGGAGAAAGAGCATGCTAAGAGGTTCTTTTCTTTCTTGGAAGGAGGTATGCTTGAGATTACAGCTTCTTACCCCGCAGGTATCGTAGGTACTACTGCCGAGAACTTGCGTGCAGCTGCAGAAGGAGAAAACGAAGAGTGGACGGATCTCTATCCTAAATTTGCCGATGTGGCAGAGGAGGAAGGATTCAAGGAAATCGCTGCAGCATTCCGTCAGATAGCTAAGGTAGAAGCCGAACACGAAAGACGCTATCGGGCACTATTGGCTCATGTAGAGGACGGAACAGTCTTTGAGCGTGCCGAGGAGATCGCATGGCAATGCCGCAACTGCGGTTATGTGATCACCGCCAAGAAGGCACCCAAGACTTGTCCTGCTTGCGTTCACCCGCAGGCATTCTTCGAGCCGATGAAAACGAATTACTGAGGATCATCCATATAGAGACGAAGTAATTATCTGATCTCATGTTTTTGAAGGAGGCACCACTCGGGAGAGCGGTGCCTCTTCGTTTATCACTACTTCATTGCACTCTTGAAAATCCGGCTTGGAAGAACCCGCGAAATAGGTTTGTTTGCATTAAACTGCAATGCTGTGTCAGATAAATCCTCTATTTTGGCTTATCGAAAGCCTCTATTGGTGGTATTTTGATAATGCGAAACAATTGTTCAATAATCATTTTCTAAAAACAAACGATATGAAGAAATTATTCTCTGTTTTTTTTGGAGCTAAAAAAGTTTTCAACATCGAAGGAATATACAGAGTTGTTTGGATTCATTCTAAATAAGCAGGCTTTTGAATGCTAATCTGTGAACAAACAGAGGTTGAAAAAGACGATTTGCTCAGTCGGAAGATTACTTTTCTGAGCTTGGTGGATGATCTTTATAATTCCTACATTCTATTTTTATAAAGATTGTTTCTGATAATTATAAAGTTCAGGAATGAACTTTATAAAGTTAAGAAGTCATTTTTATAAAGTTTGCATCCTCCAAAAGGCTATTCAAGACCGCTAAAAACGGAAAGTCCCCGTTGCATTCTGCCACGAATGCAACGGGGACTTGATGCCTTTGGGATTATGACTTGGAGGGCTTACCGGATCCTATTCATGGTCAGGGAGCATGTCTTATAGACAGATCGGGCTGCTATCGCTCTGATGCTGCCGGATATCGAAAGAAATAGGGGGGAGACGGGGCGGTTTCCGTCGCTTTTGCTCATGAGTCTCATATTCATCATTACTTTTATTTATTGCATGTTACTATTGGCTTTGTCGGTCGGTATGCTCTGAAATTTAGCTATTTATGTGTTGTGGCACTGCCCGATCGGCATACAAAGGTAACAAATAGAATGCATCCTCTCCCCTCATGCATCGTTTTGTACGTTTGGCCGTGATCGGCTTTTCGGGCTCTGAAATGACATGCGCGGTCATAAGCCCTCTGTTCCTTCTAATTTGATTGGCTGATTTTGAATGCAATTGTCCTGTTTTGCAGGCGCTGTCGGCGCAATGTTGTACTTTTGAGGCTTAGAACAATACTAATCTTGTGACTGAAATATATGGAAGATAGAAGTAATCTCTTTCGGATGAGTGCGTTGATGGGCTTGATATTCGGAGCCTTTTGGTGTCTCAAGTACATCTGTGTGATGCTGGCGTTCAATATGCCGCTCTTGATACTGCTGTACCTGCCGCTTACCTGCTTTGTGCCTTTCATGGCTCATATCCTCACCAGGCGCTATCGCAATTCGCTGCCGGAGCAGGATCGCTTCAGCTTCATGCACGGCTGGCAATTCTCTACGCTTCTCTACCTCTTTGCTGCCATTTTGGTGTCCATACCGCATTATTTCTTCTATGCCGATATCCTGCCGACGCATTTGCCTAACCTGAAGGCTCAACTGCAAGAGTCGTCGGCCATGATGACGCAGATATTCGGCACGGAAAACTGGCAAGAAGCTCTGGAACAAGGACTCAGTGTGCGCCCTGCTGCCCGCGTGCTGAATGACATCTCCACCAACTTCTTCTGGGGTGCGCTATTCTCTATTCCCGTGGGGCTGATACTTAGGAGACGGGCTTCATCGGACAATACTCAAGAGCAATGATCGATATATCCGTAGTGGTGCCTCTGCTGAATGAGGCCGAATCGCTTCCTGAGCTTCATGCTTGGATCAAGCGTGTGATGAATGAGCGAGGCTACTCGTACGAGGTGATATTCGTCGATGACGGTAGCACGGACGATTCGTGGGCTGTGATCGAGCGACTGCGTGCCGAGAATCCAGAGGTCAAAGGGATCAAGTTCCGTCGCAACTATGGTAAGTCGCCCGGCTTGCATTGCGGTTTTGCTCGCACACAGGGCAAGGTGGTCATTACGATGGATGCCGACTTGCAGGATAGTCCGGACGAAATCCCCGAGCTGTATCGCATGGTGACGGAAGAGGGATACGACTTGGTGAGCGGATGGAAGCGCAAACGTTACGATCCCATCTTGAGCAAGAACCTGCCTTCCAAGCTCTTCAACGCTACGGCTCGCAGGCTGTCGGGTATCAAACTGCACGACTTCAATTGCGGCCTCAAGGCTTATCGCCGCGAAGTGGTGGAGAATATTGAGCTGTACAACGATATGCACCGCTACATTCCTTATCTGGCCAAGACGGCCGGTTTCGGACGCATCGGAGAGAAAGTGGTACAGCATCAGGCACGTAAGTACGGAACGAGCAAGTTCGGCATCAGCCGATTTTTCCATGGCTATCTCGATCTACTCACGCTTTGGTTCATCAGCCGCTTCGGGCGTAAACCGATGCACTTCTTCGGATTGCTCGGTTCGGGTATGTTCCTGATCGGCTTTTTGGCTTTGGCCGTGGTCTTGGTCAATAAGCTGACGGCTATCATCAGCCATACACAGGCGCCCTTGGTGACGGATCGTCCCTACTTCTTCATTGCCCTCGTCGCCATGGTGATAGGCACGCAGCTATTCCTTACGGGCTTCATCGGAGAGATGATGAGCCGTCAGGCATCGGATCGTAATAACTATACAATAGAAAAAGAGATATGACACACCTCCCTCAAGACTTCCGTTTGATAGAAGACTTTTATCGCACGCGCAGGTCGGTACGCAAGTTCATCGACCGCCCCGTAGAAGAGGAGAAACTCATGGCCATCCTCGAAGCGGGACGCATAGCGCCATCGGCGCATAACTATCAGCCCTGGCACTTCCTCGTCGTACGCGATGAAGAGGCACGCAAGCGACTCGCCCCATGCTCGCAGCAACCGTGGTTCCCGGGTGCCCCTACCTATATCATCGTCTTGGGCGATCATGATCGGGCATGGAAGCGTGGTGCGGGCGATTCGGTGGACATCGACACCTCCATCGCCATGACCTATATGATGCTGGAGGCGCACAGCCTCGGACTGGGTGCTACGTGGGTATGCGCCTTCGATCAGGCATTGTGCTCGGAGATATTCGAGATACCTGCACACATGACACCCATCTCAATCTTGGCTTTCGGATATGGCGATCCGACGGTGCCCCCGCGCGAAACATTCAACCGCAAAGCTTTGGAAGAAATCGTGAGTTTCGAGAAGCTATGAATCTGACGAAGCGTCTCATGGCCGCTCTGGGGATGATAGTCCTCGGTGCGGCTTTCTTTTCTTGTCGGAAGTCCCCCGCCTATACCAAGATCGAGGGCGAAGCATTCCACACTTACTATCACATCAAGTATAAAGGAGAGACGGACTATACCTCCGTGGTGGACAGCGTGCTGAAGCGGTTTAGTCATTCGCTCAATCCGTTCGACAGTACCAGTGTTATTGCTGCCATCAATCGCAATGTTTCGACCGATACGGACAGCCTTTTCCGTCGCGTCTTCCGCCGAGCGCAGGCGATCGCAGAGGTGTCCGGAGGCTCGTACGATATTACTTGTGCCCCGCTTATCAATGCGTGGGGCTTCGGGTTCGAACATGAAAAGACCATTACGCCCGAGCTGATAGACAGCCTTCGAGCTTTTGTGGGCTACCGGAAAGTGCGTCTGGACGGCAATGCCATTGTCAAAGACGACCCGCGCCTTATGCTCAATACGTCCTCTATAGCCAAGGGATATGCTTCTGACTTGGTGGCAGAGGCGTTGGCCTCTCGTGCGATCACAGATTATATGGTGGAGATCGGAGGCGAAGTGGCTTATTCGGGACTCAATCCCCAGGGTAAGCCCTGGCGCATAGGGGTGAATAAGCCTGTGGACGATAGTACGGGGATCGTGCAGGAGTTGGAGCTGATCGTCGAGCTGGAAGGCAAAGGCGGCTTGGCCACATCCGGCAACTATCGCAACTATTATCTCCGCGATGGCAAGAAGTATGCCCATACGATCGACCCGCTCAGTGGCTATCCCGTGCAGACCGATGTCCTCAGTGCTACGGTCATCGCTTCAGATTGCATGACTGCCGATGCGCTGGCCACAACGTTCATGGTTGTCGGTTCGGAGCGAGTGGCCGCCATTGCCGAGAAGCTCTCTGTGGACTACTTGCTCATACTCTCCGACGGGGAGGGTTCTTCCTATCGGGTCGTGATGAGCGACGGCTTCCGTCGTCGCGTCGTTAATTGACAGAAAGACCCTAAAAAACAAGCCCCGCAAGTCTCATGACCTGCGGGGCTTGTTGCTTTATAACTCTCTACGATTAGGCGATGCCGCTGAAGCCCATGAATGCCATAGCCAAGATACCGGCAGCCAAGAGTGCGGAAGGAATGCCCTTCATGGCTTTGGGGAGGTTGGTCACTTCGAGCTGCTCACGGATACCGGCGAACATAACCATCGCCAGCGTGAAGCCGATAGCAGTAGAAATGGCATAGATAACGCTCTGGAGCAAGCTGTAATCCTTCTGGATCACCAAGATGGCCACACCGAGCACACAACAGTTGGTCGTGATCAGCGGGAGGAATACGCCGAGTGCTTGATAGAGGGGAGGAGAGACCTTCTTGAGGATGATCTCCACCATCTGCACCAAAGCGGCGATGACCAAGATGAACGCGATGGTCTGCATGAATCCGAGGCCGAAGCGATCCAAAACAAACTTCTGAATCAGGAACGTAACCAACGTGGCCAAAGCCAATACGAAAGTTACGGCTGCCCCCATACCTACAGAGGTGTCTACCTTCTTCGATACGCCTAAGAACGGACATATACCGAGGAACTGCGACAGTACGACGTTATTAACGAAAACTGCCCCGATGAATAATATGAAAAATTCCATAATGATGTCTTTTGCTTAAGGGGGGTTAGGCACTCTTCTTCATTTTGTTCACAAGCGCGATCAGATAGCCCAAGGCGATGAAAGCACCGGGAGCCAGAACGAAGATCAAAGCTCCGTAGGACTCGTTGAAGACGGCGAAGTCAAACAGCTTGCCGCTACCGAGAAGCTCGCGTACGATACCCAAGACCGTCAAACTGAGCGTGAAGCCCAATCCGATACCGATACCATCCAGTGCCGAATGGAGAAGGCCTTTCTTGGAAGCAACCGATTCGGCACGTCCGAGTACGATACAGTTTACTACGATCAAGGGGATGAAGATACCGAGACTCTTGTCCAAGTCGGGCAGATAAGCCTTGATAAGCATCTGCAATACGGTAACGAAGCCTGCAATAATCACGATGAATGCAGGGATACGTACCATATCGGGGATGAGATTCTTGACCAAGGACACCACCGCGTTGGAGCAGATGAGCACGAACATGGTAGCCAGTCCCATGCTCATTCCATTGATGGCCGACGTCGTTGTGGCCAGCGTGGGACACATACCAAGGAGGAGGACAAAGGTCGGATTCTCCTTGATGATACCGTTGGTAATAACGCTTAAACTCTTACTCATTGCACTTCGGTATTATCTGTGTTAGTATTCATTGTTGAGTCAGCCGTAGCAGCAGGTGCCGCTTCAGGCTGAGCACTGCCTTGTGACTGTGCAGCTTTGAAACCGTTGTAGGCGCGTTGCAATGCATCCAAAAACGCACGGCTACTGATCGTGGCGGCTGTAATAGCGTCCACTTGACCTCCATCTTTGGTGACGGCAAGAGGTGTATCGCTCATTTGTACGCCACGCATATCTTGGATCAAGCCGTCCTTTTTGGGAGACAGGTGGAACCACTCTTGCATCTTGGCACCGAGACCCGGTGTTTCGCTGTGGTTGAGTACCGAAAAGTCATGGACTTTACCATCCATATCGAATCCGTACATAACGGTGAACTTACCACTAAAGCCTTTGTCTGTGAAGCTCTCAACAGCATAGCCTACCACGTCTTGACCTTTCTTGGCAGGGAAAACTGTGAGTTTGGAACCCTCAACGTCTACTTCAAATCTCTCTTCGTAGGGGTTGTTGTCAAACTCGGCTACCACCTCTTTGATGGCCGCTACCTTGGCATCTACCTCAGCTTTGGCGATAGGCTCTTTCGTGACTTCGTTCATAAAGCCGAGTGCAGCCGAAATGACTACGCAGAAGCCCGTCAGCGAGAGCAACATATTGGGGAGTGAAGATTTTAGCTTTTCCATTAGTTCTTTCCTCCAAAATGTTTAGGTTTCATATACGTGTTGATAAGGGGAGTCACGCCGTTCATGATCAAGATGGCGAATGACATTCCTTCGGGATAAGCTCCGAATGTACGGATAACCACCGTCAGAAGACCGATGAGACAGCCGTAAAGAATCTGTCCCGACTTGGTCATCGGCGAGGTCACGTAGTCCGTAGCCATGAAGATGGCACCGAGCATCATACCGCCGGAGAACAAATGGAACCACGGTGTGGCCGGGAATGCCTCGGGGCTTGCCAAGTGAAGAATGCCGGCCAATACGAAAGCCGATGCAAATATGGACACGGGGATGTGCCAAGTGATAATCTTCTTGAAGAGCATGTACACCATACCGATCAAGAGTGCTATCGCGCTGACCTCACCGAGTGATCCCGCTTCACCGATAAACATGTGCAAGTCGGTAGGGATATTAGCCAATGCAGAGGTGTCACCACTCATGGCAGCCTTCATCAGGCCGAGGGGCGTAGCACCGGTTTCGGCATCCATATAGGAGCTCATCTGTCCTTCTGTAGGCCAGAGAGTCATCTGTGCAGGGAAAGAGATGAGGAGGAACACACGACCCACGAGTGCGGGGTTGAAAATGTTGTTCCCCAGGCCACCGAATGACATCTTGCCCAAGGCTATAGCCACAACGGCACCGATGATTACAATCCAGATGGGCAGATTACTCGGCAGGTTGAACGCCAAAAGAACACCCGTCAGAATAGCAGATCCATCCATGATGGTGGGTTCCTTGCCCAACATGTACTTGCTGATCAAGAACTCTACAATGCAGCAAGTCAGTACAGCAACAGCTGTTACTATCACCGCACCAAGTCCAAACTGATACACCGACATAGCCAGAGCCGGTATGAGGGCGATCAGTACGCCATACATATTCTTGCTGATGCTGTCTCCGCTATGTATGTGCGGTGAAGGGGAAATGATAATCTTATTTTCCATCGTTATTTCCTTTCTTACTGCTTACGTGTTCTTTGGATACCCATCACGGTCTTCTTTGCTTGACGGATATAGTCCAGCAAGGGGCGATTGGCCGGGCAGGTAAAGCTGCACGAGCCACACTCGATACAGTCCACTACGTTACCTTTCTCTGCGGTATCCCAACTCTTATATAAGGTGTCGCGCATCAGGAATGCGGGGTTCAGACCCATCGGACACACGCCTACGCACTTGGCACAGCGGATGCAGTCGCGCATGGGCTTGCGTACTGACTCTTCTTTGTCGAGGATGAGTACGCCGGAGCTACCCTTAGTCACAGGAACATCGGGAGACAAGAGCGCGCGTCCCATCATGGGGCCACCGCCGATGATCTTACCGGTATTTTCCGGCAGGCCTCCTGCAGCTTCAATCAGTGCTGCGATGGGCGTACCAATGCGCACGAGGAAGTTGGAGGGACGAGAGAGCTTCTTACCCGTTATCGTAACGATACGCTCAATGAGGGGCTTGTTCTTCTGTACAGCTTCATACACGGCGAATACCGTACCCACGTTCTGTACCACCGCTCCGGTGCTGATAGGCAGCGCGCCACTCTTCACCTGCTTGCGGATAACAGCGTCGATGAGCTGCTTCTCACCACCCTGCGGATATTGTACCTTGAGCGGCATAACTTCGATGCCCGGGTATGCAGCCGCGAGCTTGGTCAAGTGAGCGATGGCGTCTTTCTTGTTGTTTTCGACGCCGATTACGGCCTTTTGTACCTGGATAGCTTTCATTAGGATGCTCACACCCACCATGATCTCTTCGCCTTTCTCAAGCATGAGAGCGTGGTCGCTCGTCAGGTAAGGCTCACATTCAACGGCATTGATGATCAGTATCTCGGCCTTGGTGCCCGGAGGAGGCGACAACTTCACGTGTGAGGGGAAGGTAGCACCACCAAGTCCCACGATACCGGCAGCAGAGATTTTGTCCACGATCTCTTTTGCACTTAGTTTGCACTCTTTGACAAGGGCGGGAGAGCGGTCGATGCCCTCTTCCCATTCATCTCCCTGAACGTCAATGAAGATAGCCGGTCTGGTATAACCGCTGGAATCGAAAACCGAGTCGATCTTCAGCACCTTACCCGATACCGATGAGTGGATGTTGGCCGAAACGAATCCGCCGGCCTGAGCGATGATGGTCCCGACCTTTACTTCGTCCCCTTTCTTGACTGCGGCAACTGCCGGTGCACCGATGTGCTGACCAAGGGGGATGACTACTTGTGAGGGGATAGGCAGTACCTCTACGGGCTTGCCTGCCGACAACTTATTTTCGGGGGGATGTATACCTCCGATTCGGAAAGTCCTCAACATAATTCTATGTGGTCTTTGTTGTTATTTATTCCGTTATTAAACAGTCTCCGGTGCCGTTTCGGCAGGTGCCGCTTCCACTTTCTTCTTCGGAGGGAAGTTCAGCTCATGGATGGCATTGGTGGGGCACACATCCACACACTTGCGGCACATACGGCACTTCGTGTGGTCGATGTAAGAGAGGTTGTTCTCAATGGTGATGGCCTCGAACTGGCACTGCTTCAGACAGAGTGAACAGCCGATACATGCATTGCTGCAAGCCTTCTTGGCAGCGGCACCCTTATCCTTGTTCACGCAGCTGACGAAGATGCGACGGCTCTTGGGACCTTTCTTGCGCAGCTCAATGATGGACTTGGGACAAGCCTTGACGCAAGCGCCACAGGCTGTACAAGCATCTTCCACCACTTCGGGCAGGAGCGTGACGGGATTGATGCGGATAGCTTCGAAGTTACAAGCATCGACGCAGTCGCCCAATCCCAGACAGCCAAAGCTACAGCCCGTCTCTCCGCTATATAGCGAAGCGGCCACAGCACAGCTACTGGCACCGTCATACTGATTCGTGCGTGGGCGAGCATCGCAGTCGCCGTTACAACGAACCACGGCGATCATCGGATCCTGAGCTGCAGCGGCCATCCCGAGGATGTCGGCTACCTTACTCATCACTGCTGCTCCACCTACGGGGCAGAACAGACCGTCGAGGCTGTCGGCTTTGACACAAGCGCTGGCGAAACCGCCACAGCCGGGGAAGCCACAGCCCCCGCAGTTAGCTTGGGGCAGTACTTCGGCTACCTGTCCGATGCGCGGGTCTTCCTTGACCTCGAACTTCTTTGCGGCCAAAAACAAAACCAACGCACCGATGGCGCCGATTGCGGCCAAAACAATCACAGTAGTAAGTATCATATTAAATTGTTACTGATTATTTTTTCGAATAGTAAATACCAGACGTCGGCTCAGTTTGCCGTTGAATAGTCGTAGGATCAGATAATACACCCCCATGCCGCCCAGCGAAATGAGCGTACCCATGCCCTCGCTCAGCCCCAGCATGCTCAGGGTGAGGACGAGCAGAAGTATCAGTAAAATCAGGGGAAGGACAAAAGAAAGAAAGACGGCCAAACGCCCCATGGCGCTGTGCCCCTCCAGTATCACCTCGTCGCCTACATGGATGTCAGGTGAGGCTCCCGTCACAGTGATGTATCGATCCTTGCAGTCCGCAGACGAACAGTAGCCGACTGCATGACAACCGGCGCACGCACTCTTCTGCTGCACGCACACCGTTACCGTGTTGGCTTCCACTCGGCTGACAACTCCGTTATGACTAATAATCTCGCCCATTTCAATTAGTTAGGCATTTGTGGCTGTCTCTTAGTTTGATAATGTAAGGAAAACATTACACCTGACGGCGGCAAAAGTACACAAATCTTGCTAATGCGCGCAAGAAAACGCGCCAAAATTGCGCCATGTCTCCCTATAAATGGGGATTGTGCTCCTCCTCCGTGACTCGTCCGCGATCGGATTTTCTCCACGGCATATATAAATTTTTATAAGAGTAACAGGAGGCTTGCTGTCAAAGTCAAACAGAATGGCACAAGAGAGGCTGATTCGTATGTTTGAAACACTACCCGATAACCACTCTTACAGAGGGCGTTATAGGTTTTCTTCCTCCTCTTCCTCGGGGCCTATGAGGGATAGTCGGGTGCGAGCTTCTGCCAATCGACGGAAAGCCTCAGCATCTGTTTGGGCTGAACTATATCTCTCTTTGTCGACAACAAGACGATACATGTGGATGGCTCCCGACCGATTGCCCATTCTCTCGAAGCATTGTCCCAATAGGAGACAAGCCTCACTATTGCCTCTGTCGTACTCCACGGCGTAGCGCAGATGCGAAATGGCGTTCTCCGTCCGCCCTTGTTCGGCGATGCAGCGTCCGAGAATGGTGTGTACTTCGGTGAGTCTGTCCGTCTTGGGCTGAATCAGTTCGAGCGCATTTGCCATCCGTTTTTCTGCTTCGGCCCACTGCTCCTGACGAAAGGCACACATCGCATAGTAGTATTTGGCCATGTAGTTTTGTTCGTAAGCTGCGGCATCGGCGCGGCTGAAAAACGCTTCGGCCTGTCCCCATCTTTCCGCCTTATAGAAGGCCAATCCGCAATAAAATAGATCTTTGAATGCTGTGGGCATATTACCTTGTCGGATGACACATTCGTAGTCTTGCAGCGCACTGTCGGCTTCTTGCAGCAGCATCATCGCTTCGGCATGGAGCAGGAGTAAGGATGTGTTCAGAGAATCGATCTTCAAGTAGCGTGCTGTGGCCTTTTCCATCAGGCGTATCTCTCCCAATTGTGCATATAGAGATGCCAAGTCTATCAGGGAGAGAAAGTCGGTCGAGTCGCGGCGCAATTGGTTTTCCAATAGTTCAATTGCTTTTTGTGGGCGATGTAATGTCTTGAGCGATTTCGCTCTGAGGCGAATGACGGGAGCGACCGAATCTTGGCGTAAGATTTGATCGGTTACGGCCATCGCCGCGGAATCCTGTCCCAGATGTACAAGCAGTTTGGCCAGACTGTATCCTGTGGAAATGTCAGATGTGCGTTCATAGCCCGACCTTAGTGCCTCAGTCGCCGCCTTATAATCCTGCATGCTGATGTGAAGTTCTGCCTCGAGGCGATAGACCGTCGGATTGAGAGGGGCTACGTTTATGATCGTTCGGTAAGTCGCAATGGCCTCGGACAGTCGTCCCAGCTCGCTCTGAGCTTTCGCTTTCAGGCATAGAGCCTCTTCGCCCAGTAGCCGACAGCTGTCGGCCCAATCAAGAGCTTCTTGGTATGCCATGCGCTCGATGAGCGTCTGCATCCGACCCAAATCATCCCGTTCTTGTGCCATCAGGGGTAGGGAAACGAATGTAATAACGATAATACGGAGTATGCGTTTGGTCATATTGTTGAATCCTTTTGTGCGAAAATACCATATTTCGGTTGATGCCGAGTGTACTGTGAAAGAATGTGCAGAAGTGTTATGATCTCCGACGTGCCCCATTCCTCGAAAAAACGCACGCCAAAAAGAAATGATTTTGGCGCCATTTCGGAAAAATTTATGCGCCAAATCGAAAAAGTTTTGGCGCGTATTTCTCTCCGCTTTTGGCGTGAGTTCCCGTTGATTTTCAGCTCGTAATTTTGAAAGGCTTGTCCCGTTCCTCTAAATGCGTCTGGACGGGTTAAAAAAGATGAAGTCTTGTTGGCCTCGTATAAGGAGTTGGGTAGTTGTCGTTTAATGTGTTTCTTGGCATTGTATGACCAGACTAAAAAATGGCCTTGTCGCAAAAAAATCTCACAGTTTACATTGTCGATCAAAAAATATGTAAGTTTGCGTATGTAACAATTTTGTTATGAAACTGAGAAAAATTATTCTTATGGCGGCCATTGCTTTTGCTTCCGTATTTGCTCTAGCCTCTAGCCCTTATGCTTATTACAGGACCTCTTGCGGGAAAACAGTGATTGGACATGAACAGAGTCCAGATGATATGAGTACATATACAATAAAGACGGTTGGATCAATTACTCTACCATGGTAAAATTTGTATCGATTGCTAAGGAGCACTATGCTGTAGTGCTCCTTTCCTTTTTGTTGGTGAGTATCACCACCCCACTAGAAGCGCAGACGCATTCAACGGCTCCTTCGGGTGGAATGAAGTTGACCTATGACCAGAAGCCTATGGGGCAAGCATCTGTGGAGTGCATCTATCGCTATACACGGACCAATACAAAAAGAGAAAAACAGTCCCAACGCCTTATCCTGCAGGCCAATAATAAACAGAGCAAATGCTATTCGCTCGCGAAATACAAGCTTGATTCAGTGGCTAACCTGAGAGGTCGGAACAATATGAAACTAGCGGACTTCCAGATGTTGCTGACTTCTTATTCCGAAGCCTCCATAGGTGACCAGTCCTGCTACAACAGCCGCGAGTACCGCGACGCGAAGAAAGCCGAGCTTACGTCCTTCATTTATGAATTTGGCCCGCGCAACATCGAATACACTACTCCGTTGCCCACTGTGCGATGGAATACGGCTCACAAGGAGCGTGTCACCATCTGCGGCTACTCTTGTCGGAAAGCTACGGGCGAGTTTGGAGGTCGCAAGTGGACCGTATGGTACACGACCGACATCCCCGTGAGCAGCGGCCCTTGGAAGTTGGGCGACCTGCCCGGGCTCATCCTCCGTGCCTCAGATGCCACGGGGGAGCACAGCTTCGAGGCTGTGAGCATTCGCAATGCCAAGAGTACCATCTTCTGGGATGTATTCACGACGCAGAAGACTACGGCAGAGAAGGCGCGGCAGATGTCCCGAGACAAGCACAAGAATTATGAGCAGCATGAAAGAGGGTTCGGTGTCATCCAACCGAATTACACGCTGCTGGAGCCATAATACGCTAAGGTCGTCTCACTCAACATTGTCCGCCAAGATCGTATGACATCAGTCCTCATGAAGCGGAAACTGACGATGCGCTATCTGCTCGTATCCCTGCTCATGCTGCTTACCGGCACAGCCCTTGCCCAGATGCGTATCGAGGGCAAGGTGCTGGATGCCGAGGACAGATTGCCGTTGGCCGGAGCATCCGTTCGCCTCATGAAAGAGGTGGAGGATGATCCCGATGGCGAACTTATCGCCTATGCCATAGCCGACGATAAGGGATACTACCGTCTGTCGGTGGAGTCGCGACCGCAAGTGGAGGGCAAGTATCGGCTTGAGTATCGTTGCTTGGGCTACGTGCCTTATAAAAGTGCTGTCCGATGGGAATCGGGCCAAAGCCGGATGTTGCGCCCCGATGTGCTCCTGTCGCCATCGGACACCAAGCTAAGAGAGGTGACAGTGCAGAGCACTCCTGTCTATACTCGCGGCGATACCATTAAATATATGGCACACGCCTATAGCGATGCGGGCACACGCACATTGGCCGACTTGATAGCCCGCATACCGGGTTTGGAGGTGGAGACCGACGGCATTGTCCACTATCAGGGCAAGCCCATAAGTGAGCTATATATAGAAGGATTGTCCTCAGTGGGGGACAACTACGGGCTTGTGGTCAAAAATCTGGATGTACAAGCCGTCTCCGGTGTGGAAGTCCTACAGCGCCACCAGCGTGTGCGCGCCCTCAAAGACGTTGAGGTGCCGGATGCAGCTGCACTCAACATCCTGCTGAAAGACAAGAACAAGCTCCGCCCCACCGGGCAATGGGACATAGGTGGCGGATACGAGAGCGGTCTCTCCTACGACACCAATCTCTATGCCATGCTCATAGGACGCAGGAGCCAGACGCTCCTGTCCGTCATGGCGGACAACTGTGGTCACCTGAGAGAAGAGGGCGGATTTATCCTCGCGCAGGGAGCGCAGATGCCCGAAGCAGGCAATCTCATCGGTGTCACAGAGGGGCGTTACGGACCGCCTTTGTCACAGAAGTACTATATGCAAGGCAATGATCTCTCTACGGGTCTGATGCATGGGCGCAGAATAGGTCCTTATGGTATGTTGCGTCTCGGAGGGGGTTATACCTACCAGACTACTTCTCAAGAAGGATGGATGGAGAATGTGTATATGGGCGGGGACGGAGCCGTGACCATATCGGAGCATGCGCTCTCCTCTCAAGAGCGACACAATGTAAAAGCCGAACTCCATTATCAGCACAATGCGGATTCGCTCTTTGTGGAGAATAACTTCTCTTTTCTGGGTTCGCACCACGACACACGAAACAATTTGTTCGCCGATGCACATTCGCTATATGCTGTGAAGCGGCAGTTTGGCAGCTTTGACAACTTCTTTCACTATATCAAGAAGACAAAGAGCGGTAAGGTGCGCCGATTCATGACCAATCTCTTCGGCCGATCGCTCCCCACGGCGCACATCTCTGTACTGAAAGACGAAGGCGGTATAGCTCAGTTGATCGACGGATATGACTTCGGCGGCCAAGTCTCAGGAGGCTATTCCGCTCGGATAAGCAAGCAGCTTTCCGTATCGGCAGCCACCGGGCTTGCAGCCGTGTACCGCGGGTACGGCCTGTCAGACATCGAAGAGGCTCCTCAGACCATGCGGCACTACTCGGGTTATGACCTGAACGTATCCTTGGCTCCGGGTTTTACTTTCGAGGAAGGGGCGCTACGCATAGAGGGGCAGCTGCCACTGACCTACTACGGCAGAGGATTTCGTGACAAGGTCGCAGTGGATTATCTCGTGAATAAGGTGCTGCCGGAGTGGAATCTGCTTCTGCGTTATGAGATGAACGGCTACTTCAGGTTCGACTGGACACTGGCATATACGGACAAAATGGACGTACCGGCTACGCTCATCACCCAACCGATAATAACGGACTACAACCAGATCGTGACCCATACGGCAGGTGCCGTGGCGCGCAATAGGTCTTACGTGTCGAGGTTCGGCCTCCAATACTCAGATGTGATGAGTGGGGTGATGGCTTCTGCTACGACAGCTGTTGTAAAGGACAAGGGCAACTTGATCCGAGACTTCGATGTTTCGCAGGGGCAGATAACCTACACGACGCAGTCCTATAGGTCGTCGGGGCTCTCGTGGAATAGTTCGAGCTTTCTCTCGTGGCGCATAAGACCGCTGAAAACCAAGCTCGACCTCTCGGGCAGGTACGCCTATTCGCAGACCGAAGCCATGCGTGCAGGTGTGATTTATCCCGTGGTATCGCACCGTTTTTCACTTAGGCCGTCTTTGCTTTTCACCCCGATCCGCTCTCTCTCGTGGGAGGCATCGGTCAGTTGGGGCTACACCAGGCTTTTCCATCAGTACGAGGAGGTGTCATATCGCTCGCAGCGACATGAAATGCGAGCGTCGAGCCGTCTCACGTGGCAGCTCCTGCCGCAGTGGGATTTCTTTACCTCTGCCGACTACATCCGTCTGGAGTTGCAGCCATCCGGCAGTCGTCACATATACTTTGCCGATGCAGGAACGCGCTATCGATTGGGGCGTTACGAATTGTCGGCGACGGTGGACAATCTGTTTAATACGAAGAGTTACGAGACGGGTTATCAGATAGGAATGGATTCTTTCCATGCGTTCTATCACCTACGCCCCCGTCGCTATTTGCTGACGTTCCGAATCTCCTTCTAACAATTTGCATAGAAACGAACACAGTGTGGCCAAAAAGAGCTTTTTGGCCACACTGTGTCTGTGTTAGTACCGTGGACGATCCGTGCTATTTCTTGGGCGTGGACTTGGGCGCGGATAGGATGCGTGCGATGCGATCGGGCTCGTCTCGGAGCAGTCGGACGGCTTCTTTGACCACCTTGTCGTCGGGCAAACTCTGGCGGATGCTGCCACGTTCGTAGTAGTAGCGGGTCACGATCTCATTGTTCAGATGGTTCATGATCTCCTTCTTGAAGCGACGCAGGTCGCGTGCAAGGTTGGGTTTGAGCTTTTCACGCAGTGCCTTGAGCTCGGCATTGGCATCGGGCAGATAACCTTCTATTTTGGCAAGTTCCTCGAGCTTCTCCAGCATCTTGCCACTCTGGCGGTCGTAGTCGAATTTCTTTTCCTCCATCATGCGGCAGAAGGCGGCATAATCCTGATCCGTAATGGAGAAGGTTTCAGGCTGGCCGATGCTCTTGTGGCGGAGGAAATAGTCGGTGACGTAGTCGAAGACGTCGTTATTGACCGCTATATAATAAAGGAGTGTGGCAGCGGTGTCTTGCTTCACTTCGATGTCGGGCAGTATGCCACCTGCATCTTCGACGGGACGACCTGCGGCCGTGTAGAAGACTTTGTGCAGACTGTCGGGGATGGTTGTGGCCATACCGGTCTGATTGGCCTGGCTGTAATCCATCCGTTGGATGCATCGGCCGCTGGGAATGTAATACTTGGCAGTGGTGAGTTTGATGATTCCGTTGTAAGGCAGTTGGCGAGTGGTTTGCACGAGCCCTTTGCCATAGCTCTTCTGTCCCATGAGAACAGCACGATCCATATCTTGCAAGGCACCGGCCACGATCTCTGAAGAGGAGGCGGACTGTCCGTCGATGAGGACAACAATGGGGATCTTGGTGTCCACCGGCTCCGTAAGCGTGCGGAAGACTGCCGCCGATTCGGCCGAGCGTCCGCGGGTGGTGACTACTTCCTTGCCTTTGGGTACGAAGAGATTGACGATTTCGATGGCAGCCTGCATGAGACCACCGCCATTGCCACGAAGGTCAAGGACAAGACTCTTGGCTCCCTTCTTGTCTCGCAGGTCGAAGAAGGCGGTGCGTACTTCCTCGGCACTCTTGTCCGTGAAGCCGTTCAGTCGGATGTATCCTACCGAACCGTCGAGCATACCGCTATAGGGGACGGTGTTCATGATCACCTTGCGACGCTTGACTGCGAACGTGCGGGGCTTCGTCTCTCCGTAGCGCATGACCGTTACCTTGGCAATGGTGCCCGCCACACCTTTGAGGGCTTGGCTGACCAATGGGGTGGTGGACTTGCGGAAGTCCTTGCCGTCGATGGTGAGAATGCGGTCGCCAGCGATTAGTCCGGCTTCGTCAGCCGGCATACCCTGCATGGGGCTTTGGATGTATACGGAGCTGTCAGGGCGTTGCGCGATGATGGCTCCCACGCCGGCATATTCGCCTGTGGTCATGAGTTTGAGCTCGTCCATATCCTCGTATGGGATATATTCGGTATAAGGATCGAGACCGCCCAACATGGCATCGATGCCACGGCGCGCCATCTTGTTGATGTTCACAGTATCGACAAAATACATCCTGACGTTACCGATCACATTGCTGAGGATGTCCATCGACTGGATGTACTGATCCCTACTGCGATCTTCCTCGATCTGCTGTTCTGTCTTGGCTTTCTGTTGTGCACACGCGGTCATGAAGCTGCCCGTGAAAAGCATCACGAACATGGACAAAAATAAATGAGTCTTTTTCATGCGCGCTAAGGTACAAATTTTCGGTTCGTAGAATAAAGTATATTCGTGCTGGGGCGAATTTTTCGCGTGATAATCTTATCTTTGTGACTCGGTAATTGAGCTATCGGAAGTCGTGAGACATTATTCCCGACGATCCGATTGTCCGAATCTCACAATAAGAATCACAAAAAATGGAAGATCCATTCCCTCCGTCGAGCCGAACTAAGAACTAATAGGCATTGCTGTGCATCCCTGAACGACGGAGGAGGTGTGGTGCAATGCCACAACGAAAAGAGAAGGAAGTACAGCAATGAGAAAATACCTTTTTGCCGAACAGGGTTTTGTGGAAAAACCCGAATTCGATACCGACTGTTGGGTGTGCGTAGAGGCCCCCGACACGGAGGACATGAAGTTTCTGATCGATAAGATCGAAGTTCCCGAAGATTTCCTATCCGACATAGCCGATGCTGACGAACGCCCGCGTATCGAACACGACGGGGAATGGATGTTGGCCATTATTCGCATCCCGATAGAGAGTCATCTAAGCGGCGTGCCTTACGTTACGGTGCCGATGGGAATAGCGACCAAAGCGGGTGTGACGGTGAGTATCTGCTATCATCGGGCTCCGATGTTGGCAGACTTCCTGATGCATACGCGACGCAAGCGTATCTCAGTCCTGAACCGGATGGAGTTGATCCTACGCCTGATCTATTCCTCGGCGGTCTGGTTCCTGAAATATCTGAAGCAAATCAACAATGAGGTGACGATATCTGAGCGGGAGCTGGAGCGTAGTATCAGGAACGAGGACCTCATCCGCCTGATGATGCTGCAGAAGACATTGGTGTACTTCAGTACCTCGATTCGTGGAAACGAGGCAGTGCTGGGTAAGGTGCGAGCCTCATCGGGGAGTCCGTTGGACAAGGAGTTGGTAGAAGATGTGCAGATCGAGTTGCGGCAGGCATATAATACGGTGAATATCTACAGCGACATCCTTTCGGGAACAACGGAAGCTCTGAGCGGTGTGATCTCAAACAACCTGAATACAGTCATGAAGCGCATGACTACTATCTCCATTGTGCTCATGCTCCCGACATTGATTGCAAGTTTCTACGGGATGAATGTGCCGATAATGGGTAGCAGCTTTCCGTTCTCTTTCTTCATTATCATCGGGGCTTGTGTGCTCTTGTCGGCTGTGGCTTTCCTCTTTTTCAAAAAAATCAAATGGTTCTGATATAATCTCATGGCAATGCAATTAGAAGTTTGTGCCAATTCGGCAACGAGTTGTCTGCAGGCAGAGGAGGGTGGAGCTACCCGAGTGGAGCTTTGTGCCGGTATTCCTGAGGGGGGGACGACCCCCTCGTCGGGAGAGATAGCCGTTGCTTGCAAATTGGTCAATATCCCCATTCACGTCATTATCCGCCCCAGAGGAGGAGACTTTGTCTATTCACATCATGAGATTGAGGCCATGCGCCACGATATTTGCGTGGCTCGTGATTTGGGGGCGCAAGGAATCGTGATCGGTTGTTTAACGCCCGACGGATACTATGACGAAAAGGCTAATGCTCTTCTCTTGTCAGAAGCGCAGGGGATGAAGCTGACTTTCCATCGCGCATTCGATGTGTGTGCAGCTCCTACAGAGATGCTCGAAACGCTGATTGAAGCAGGCTTTCATCGTGTTTTGACTTCGGGATGTGCACCTACGGCGGTTGAGGGTAAATTGATGCTGCGCCAACTACATCAACAGGCAGCCGGCAGGATCGGCATCATGGCCGGTTGTGGCATACGCGTGGACAATTTGGATGCTCTGGCAGAATACACGGGCATTACTGAATTTCACAGCTCTCTGCGACATCAGGTGTCCAGTCCTATGCGCTTCCGCAAGCCGGAAGTAAGTATGGGAGGCACGGTACATATAGACGAATACAGTCGTCCCGAGACGTCAGCCGATTTGGTGCGTCAGGCTGTAGAGATACTTCGCCGTCGTGAGAAATAGGTTCTTTCGGAAAAGAGACTCGAAGACCGATGTATTACTGATCGGGATAGAGCAGATACTTCTGTCGCATCTTGCGGTACTTCTTCAGTCCTGGCTGCCAGGTGGCGCGGATCTCTTCCTCGCTCATTCCCTTTTCTATCTGTAGGGCCAATTCTTTTGTTCCCGCAAGGATGTTGAAGGTCTGTCTGCGATTGATAAACCTCAGTCCCTCCTCACGGGCGATGCGATAGAAGTGTATCAGCAAGTTGAGCGAGAATCCTTTGGGAGCTTCTACCCCGCGGAGGTCTATTCCATGGCAAACCCTTCCTTTATAGAGTGGGTTGCTGTCCATGCCTCGGATGGGGCGTGGGGTAAAGGTGAAGTCGCCGAAGTTTTCATTGTGATAGCCTAAGACCTCGAAAGGAAAGGTCGTACCTCGTCCGATGCTCATGATTGTGCCTTCGAACAGGCAGAGTGAGGGATACCATGCAATGGCCTGAGGCGTAGGCAGATTGGGACTGGGCTTTACGGGAAGGATATAGGGCTGTCCGTGTTTCCAACCTGTCATCGGTATGACGGTCAGATCGCATTTGTCGCTCTTCTTCACCAGCCATCTTTCTCCATTGATCATCTGCGCCAACTCTCCTATCGTGAGGCCGTGTAAGACAGGCAGCGGATCCAAACCGACGAAGGAACGACAATCTGGCTGTAGTATAGGTCCGTCTATATTGTCGTTGGGATTAGGACGGTCGGTAACGATGAGCTTCTTGCCCTGCTCTGCACAAGCTTCCATAACGTAGTGGAGTGTGCTGATATAAGTGAAGAACCGCGTGCCTACGTCCTGCATGTCGAATAAAACTACATCTACGTCGCGCAACATCCCTTTCGTGGGTTTTTTATTATTGCCATATAGCGAGACGATGGGGATACCCGTTTTCATGTCTCGGTCATCTCTGACCGTTGCTCCCGCATCGGCATCGCCGCGGAAACCATGCTCAGGGCCCAATACCTTCATGATCTGGACACCATGTCGGAGAAGGTTGTCAAGTAAATGCTCTCGTTCGGGACCAACTATACTTGTCGCATTCGCCACGAGAGCTACAGCTTTTCCCCTCAGCAGAGGCAACAGCTCCTCTGTTCGTTCTGCTCCGACGACTACGGACTGCCTTTCCTCTTGCCCGGTGGCATAGGCTTGGATACAAAACGACATTAGCCCGCAGATGCAGGCTAATGTGATAATGTGACGTGTAAGAGATCGGACGATCATTTCCCTTCGTTTACTCGACGATGATCTTCCAAGAAAGCTTTCAGCCCGCTATCCGTCAGAGGGTGTTTCAGAAGTCCCTTGATCGCGCTGAGGGGGCAGGTAGCTACATCGGCTCCTACTTCCAGACATTGGATGATGTGCTGAGTGTGGCGAATGCTGGCTGCGAGTACTTCCGTGTCGTAGCAATAGTAGCGGAACATCTTCACGATATTCTCCACCAACAGTATACCATCGCTGGCAATGTCATCGAGTCGTCCAACGAAAGGAGATACGTACGAAGCACCAGCCTTGGCTGCGAGCAGAGCTTGTCCTACGGTGAAGATCAGCGTACAGTTCGTACGAATGCCTTGCTCGCTAAAGTATCTGATCGCTTTGATCCCTTCGGCTGTACATGGCACTTTCACTACGATTTGCGGATGCAGAGCTGCCAACTCCATACCCTCTTTGATCATGCCTTCGTAGTCTGTGGCAATCACTTCGGCACTCACATCTCCATCGACAATCTCGCAGATAGTCAGATAGTGCTTGGCACAATTTTCTTTTCCACTAATACCTTCTTTGGCCATCAGAGACGGGTTGGTCGTCACGCCGTCCAATACACCCATGTCATTCGCCTCGCGAATCTGATCCAAGTTAGCTGTGTCGATAAAGAATTTCATTGTCGTATCCTCTTTATTTGTTTTTGATGTTTTAATACTTCAGTAGCCCAAAGGTAGGTATTTTTGACCGACTCACCCACGAATCCGAATCATGCAACCTGTATATACCCTCCCTCGGTAATCTGAGGCTGCCTCCGATGGAAAAGAAAAAGGGTCACGCCCTCGGTATCAACCGCCTGACGTAACCCCTTTTTTGTAGTTGTCTCACAAGGATTCGAACCTTGACAAACAGAACCAAAACCTGTTGTGCTACCATTACACCATGAGACAATCCTCGTAGCAACTGAGGGGATTCACCTCATTTGCGCTGCAAAGATATGTATTTCTGGTAAATCTACAACCCCTCAGGCAAAAAACATATTTGATCGTTTGTTTTGAGGAGCAGAGATCAGTCCATATTGTTTAACGTGTTCTGTATAGTCGTTGCTTTGCTTTGAGATGTGTTGATATGATGATAGAGTTGGAGCGCTTTCTCAAGGTAAAAAAGAGTAGGCCTATAAATAGAACGAAGGAAGCATCACTAAGGACACCCCCTCCGTTCACCTGAAGTACGTACGTCTGTAATTATTCTGCGCTTTCTGCTGCAGGAGCTTCTTCAGCGGGAGCTTCCACAGCGGGAGCTTCTTCTACGGCTGCTTCTTCTGCTTCCGTTGCGGCGGCGGCAGCTTCTGCTTCAGCCTTGGCTTTTGCTTCTGCGGCTTTCTTCTCTGCTACAGCTTCAGCCTTAGCCTTGTTCACGGCTTTCTCGGCTTCGAGCTTGGCTTTGTTTTCTGCAGCAGAAGCTTCTTTAGCCTTAGCCTTTATGCTATTAATAGCATCCTTCTTCCCTTTCAGCCATTCGTCGAACTTGCGTTCGGCTGCAGCCTGATCGAAAGCGCCCTTCTTGACACCACCGAGGAGGTGCTTCATCATGAGTACACCCTCGCGTGACAGGATATTACGTGCTGTGTCGGTAGGCTGTGCACCTACGCCGATCCAATACAAAGCGCGCTCGAAATTCAAATCTATTGTAGCAGGATTCGTGTTCGGATTGTAAGAACCGATCCTTTCAATAAACTTGCCATCACGTGGCGCCCTGCTGTCTGCGACAACGATCTTGTAGAAGGCATAGCCCTTGCGACCGTGTCGTTGCAATCTGATTTTTGTTGCCATTTTTGAATTGATTATTTGCTTTCGCTATTGTATTAGCGGGTGCAAAGATAAGTGATTATCTTACAATCACAATGGATGTGCCCGATAATCCGGTCGGAAGAGGCTTGACTTTCAGTGTCTCTTGCTTAGAAAATCGGCCAAAACGAGTAGCAGGATGGCTCCCAACGTAGAAGTAGCGAGTCTCGGGAGCAATGATGTGCTACCCGGAATACCCAGCAATTGCAGCAGGTAGCCACCCAGAACACCGCCAATGAGACCGATAAGAATATTGAGTAATAGTCCCAATGATTTGCCTCGACGTATCTTGCTTGCGATATAGCCTGCCAAGGCTCCGATAATGATTGATCCTAACATATTATTGTTGATTAGTGATTGATAATTCAGTTACTTTTCTTTCATAGCTATATATGGTGTCTAATGGATATCCGTCAGCACCTCCTGTAACCATTGTCCCGTATAGGAGCCTTGGCAGAGCATTACCTCTTCGGGCGTGCCTGTCGCTACCAGACTGCCACCGGCTGCACCTCCGTCGGGCCCCAAGTCAATGATGTAGTCCGCACTCTTGATCATTTCCATGTTGTGCTCCACGACCACGACTGAGTGTCCTTTGTCTATGAGGGCATTCAGAGCGCGCAACAAGGTACGAATGTCGTGGATATGCAGACCCGTCGTCGGTTCGTCGAAGATAAAGAGCGTAGGCTCCGGCTTGGCCTGTCCCAGATAAGCAGCCAGCTTCACGCGCTGATTCTCGCCGCCGGAGAGCGTGCTGCTGCTTTGTCCCAGCTTGATGTATCCCAGTCCCACCTCGCGTAGGCATTCGAGTTTGTCGATGATCTTGTCCGTATAGCCGGCCTTGGGATGCTCCGAGAAGAACTCCACTGCCTGATTGACTGTCATCTCCAGCAGGTCGTATATGTTGGCTCCGCAGTATTCCACATCGAGAATTTCCTTGCGGAACCGTTTGCCATGGCATTCCTCACATTCCAATGTTATGTCGGCCATGAACTGCATTTCCACGACTATGCTGCCGTCTCCTTTGCACGCTTCGCATCGCCCGCCCTCTTTGTTGAAGCTGAAGTAGTACGGTTGGTACCCCATCTGTTTGGAGAGAGGGAGCGTACTGTACAGCTTACGGATCTCGTCATAGGCTCCTATGTAAGTGACGGGGTTGGATCGTGTGCTGCGGCCGAAGTTGTTCTGATCCACATACTGTATATCCTTGACCGCCTTGATGTCGCCTCCTATCCTGTCAAAGGCCAGTCCCGTTGTGCCGGCGCCCTCTATAGCTCTCTTTACGCCTTCGTAGAAGAGATCGCGCACGAGCGTACTCTTGCCCGATCCGCTCACACCGGTCACCACCGTGAGAACATGGAGCGGGAAACGCACATTTACGCCTCTCAGATTGTGCTTGGCGGCACCTGCTATCTCGATGTACGAATGCCAGGGACGGCGTAGCGTCGGCACTTCTATCCGTTCTCTACCCGTGAGGTAGGCCGCAGTGTAGCCGGGCGTGTCCTTGTCTATGCGGCTGTATTCGCCGGCATAGACCACTTCCCCCCCTTGTCTGCCCGCTTTGGGACCTATGTCTATTAGGTAGTCGGCTGCGCGTATCGTCTCCTCGTCATGCTCTACGACCACGACCGTATTGCCGATGTCCCGAAGTCGCTTGAGTACGCCAATGAGCCGATTAGTGTCGCGTTGATGGAGACCGATGCTCGGTTCGTCCAAGACGTATAAAGAACCTACCAAGCTGCTGCCCAACTGTGTGGCCAGGCTGATGCGCTGGCTTTCGCCTCCGGATAGCGTGTTGGAGAGACGGTCGAGCGTCAGATAGCCCAACCCCACTTCGAGGAGGAACTGTAGTCGCTTGCCTATCTCCTCCAGCAAACGTTTGCCCACAAGCCTGTCATCCTCCGATAGCTGTAGTGCGCCGAAGAAGTCCGTTGCTTCCTCCACGGTCATCGCCGTCAGCTCCGAAATGTTCTTGCCGCCTATCCTCACGCATAAGGCATCCGGCTTCAGCCGCTGTCCCCGACAATCGGGGCAGACCGCTTTGCCGCGGAAGTGTGCCAGCCGGACGCGGTTCTGTATCTTGTGCATCTCCCGCTGCAGCATCCCGAAGTAGTCGTCTATGCCCACGGTCGGGTAGTCGGGTTCGCCTGTGGGTACGCCCCGCCACAGCATTTCGCGCTCTTGGTCGGATAGTTCTTTATAGGCTTTGTGTATGGGGAAGCCCAGCGGCACACTCTTCTCGATGAAGTAGTCTTTCCACATCTGAGACTTGGGCCCTATCCAGCAGGCTACGCATTCTTCATAGACGGATAGTGATTTGTTGGGTACGACCAAATCCTCGTCTATACCCATCACTCGTCCGAAGCCTTCGCAGGTGGGGCAGGCTCCGATGGGATTGTTGAAGCTGAACATCTCCGGACTCGGCTCTTGGAAAGTGCGACCGTCTGCTTCGAATACGTTGCTGAACATGCGCTCCTCAATGGAGCCGTCAGGACGTTCTATGTGCAGACGACAAGCACCATGTCCCTCGAAGAATGCCGTCTCTGCCGAGTCGGCCAGACGCGATTCGTAGTCGGCGCGTGTCTCTGTAATCACGAGGCGGTCGATCAGCAAGTCACAAGAGCCGTTCTCCGACTGCTCTTCTCCCGCTGTCAAAAAATCCTCTATACGCTTCATTTCGCCCGATACGAACAGACGGGTATAGCCTTGTTGCTGCTGGATCTGCAAATGTTCGTGCATACTGCGGCCGGCAGGGGCGTGCAGTTCTACAAGCAGGTATAGCTTCGTCCCTACGGGTTGGCCTATGGCATAGTTCACGAGGTCGGCCACGGTGTGTTTCTTCACCTCCTCTCCGCTTGTGGGAGAGATGGTGTGCCCCACGCGAGCAAAGAGCAGGCGCATATACTCGTATATCTCTGTGGACGTGGCCACGGTACTCCTCGGATTGCGACTGACGATGCGCTGTTCGATGGCGATGGCTGGCGGAACACCCGCGATCAGGTCGCACTCGGGCTTGCGCATACGCCCCAGGAACTGGCGTGCATAAGCCGACAGGCTCTCCACATATCGTCTCTGCCCCTCGGCATAGAGCGTGTCGAAGGCGAGCGAACTCTTCCCCGATCCGGAAAGTCCGGTGATGACGACCAGCTTGCCGCGGGGGATGGACAGTGAAATGTTTTTTAGATTATTGACGCGCGCCCCCTTTACGATGATGGCTTCGCCACCGGTAGGCTGCGTACTCTCCTGTTGATTCATGCTGCACTTATTGATTTCGAAGAATAAAGATACCTCATTTTCTTCTCCCTTTGTATGCTTCGGCCGACTTCGCGCCGAGCGGATGGCTTCTTATTGCCAAACAAAAAAAGAGGATGCTCATTCGATGAACATCCTCCTCAAGTACGCGAGATGAGATTTGAACTCACACACCGAAACCGGCACTACCCCCTCAAAGTAGCGTGTCTACCAATTCCACCACCCGCGCATTTGTTTTGTTTTTTGTTGTCTTGCTTGCCTGTCATCGGTGCCCGGGACAGGAATCGAACCTGCACGTCTTTTGAACACTCGCACCTGAAACGAGCGCGTCTACCAATTCCGCCACCCGGGCGACTGTTGACTACCGATTTTACTCAGCAAGATCACCTTCTCAATAAAGATGTGGAGACTTCCCATAGACCGCTGTCTATTGCTCCTTTAGAGCGGAAGACGGGACTCGAACCCGCGACCCTAACCTTGGCAAGGTTATGCTCTACCAACTGAGCTACTTCCGCGATTGCGATGCAAAGGTAGTATCTTTTTTTACTCTCGCAAGTATTTCGAGCAGTATTTTTCTCATTGCATCCACTTTTGGCATTCAGCAAACCTCGCTGTATATATTGGTATGGGATGCTTGGTGTGGCATATCCCATCCATGCATGTAAGGTCCATGAATTGTAGTAGAACCGTCTATTATTTAAACACGAAATAGACCGCAAGGACGAGGCAGACAAAAGCGACAAAGTGGTTCCATTGCAGTGCTTCGCCCTTGAACAAGATGACGGAGAAGATCGTAAATACAGTAATGGAGATTACCTCCTGAACCACCTTGAGCTGCATCATAGAGAAGGTGCCACCGTTGCCGATGAAGCCGTAGCGATTGGCCGGTATCTGGAACATATACTCAAATAGCGCCAACCCCCAACTCATCAGTATAATCAGGTAGAGTGGGGTGGCATCAGTGAATATCTTCATCTGCTCCAGCTTGATATGCCCATACCACGCAAAGGTCATGAAGATATTAGAGATCACCAGTAGGGTAATCGTAATCCAAGGATTCATAAGCGATATGATATTATTCTGTTTGACATATCCGGCGACAAAACCAAACGCCCCAGTTTTGTATTTCAGATTTGGCCTTGCTATCTCGCTAACTTTAAGATCCGTATGGCTCCGCGTATTACTATCAGGAAGACCACGATGCCTATTATCAGATCCGGAAGGTTGCTGTCTAACCACCAGACGAGCAGTCCGGCGATGATTACACCTGCATTGATAATTACATCGTTAGCAGAGAAGATGATACTTGCCCGCATATGAGCGTCACGGCTTTGTGTGCGATGCAAAAGCCATAGGCAGGTTGAATTGGCTATCAAGGCAAGTGCGGAAATGCCGATCATCGATTGAAAGTCCGGCATGATTTCCAGCCCCATGAAACGACGTATGACCTCGGACAAACCGATAACGGCAAGTGCTGTCTGAAAATATCCGCTAAAAAGAGCGACTCTCTTCTTGCGCGCAACGGCTGCTCCTACCGCCCAAAGGCTCATCCCGTAAACGAGGGCATCGGCAAGCATATCCAGGCTATCGGCGACCAGTCCCATCGATTGGGAGATGATGCCTGTAGTTATCTCCAATAGAAAGAACACAAAGTTGATAGCCAAAACGATCCATAGCATTTTGCCCTGTTGTGTGTCGTTCTCTATGGGGGGAAGATGCTCGATGTCTTCAGTGCTTATCAGAGATGAGTCCAGGTTAAGTGTTTCGATTTCTTTGGCTATTGACCTTGGATCGTCTTCATGTACTACGCAAAGTGTACGATCGGCAAGGTTGAACTCTAACTTGAAAATGGCATCGTTTTCCTGCAGCTTCATCCGAATGAGGTTTTCCTCGCACGGACAGTCCATTTTGTCTATTTTGAAATTCGTTCTTTTCATACGGACGCAAAATTATAGATAATCTGTCCGAATTCTCTTGTCCTTGATGCCATGTTTCTTTTCTTCTGTGAAGGCCGATTTGTGTTAATAGATGTTGTCTGTTCCTGCTTTGTTTATGTGCCAAAAAACTTATCAACACCGAAGAAAAGCTTAGAATCATTCTAAATAAGCGATCTTTTGAAGGGTAGCCAAAGAGAAAAAATGAGAAGAAAAATGCCCCTTTTGCTTTCGCAAATTCGTTTTTACCGAGGAGAGCGATCAAGTTTATAAAAGTAAGATTTGATTTTTATAAAGATCACTTTCAATAATTATAATCATTGCATCTGGAGTTTATAAAGTTTAGAAGTCATATTTATAAAGTTTGCCTCCTCCAAAGAGCTGTTTGAGACTGCAAAAAAACGGAAAGTCCCCGCTGCGTTAGATTGCGAATGCAGCGGGGACTCTCTATCTTTGATTAGGCCGATCAGCTCTTATTCCATCCTATCTGCCATCGGATGATAAACGATTGTTTATAAATCTCTCCGTTGCATGGACACGCCAATGCGCGCACGTTAGGGGAAAAGGGAAGAGAGTGGGGTAGATCCTACGGGCTATATTACTACGGTTATTTCTCATCATTGTAGTCATTTATAACGAGCATTTACTGTTTGCGGGCAGAATGTTCTGATATTCATCTGTTTATTTTTCAGCTAACTTCCTGCTGCGGTGCAAATGTAGCAAAAAGAAGGCTCCTCCCATGCTCCTTGCCTTCTGCTCCACGAAACAATTTAAGAGAGGCTGATCGGATACAAATTGTTTAGTTTGTTTGTGCGATGCATGCTGTGCCTGAGAGGGAAAGGACGTCGTCGGGGGAGAAGACTGTGCGCCCGGCGATATGGAAGGAGGGACGCAGCGGAAGTAATGTGTCGGCTTTCAGCAAGCTGACGGCCACATACTCGGTGCAGTATAATTCGGCATCCGAATCGGAGTCGAAGGCATAATCAAAAGGTACAGCTCGCTCTCGATAGGCCAATGCCGCAGCGATGAAACGTGCTCGAACCGAGTCCGACAGCGCGAGGCGGTATACGCCTGCTCGACGCGAGTGCTTCAGAAAAGAAGTAAGTGGTTCCGCGGCAATACCTGCTTGACCAGCCGCACCAGTATCTCCTTCTGTATGTAAGACGACACAACTATCTGTGCCTGCATGCAGGATGATTCCCACATGGCTATATCCCGATATGCTCGAAGCTCGACGACTGATGAGCTGCGAATACCATGCCGTACCCAGACGGCAGATGAGATCGCCATCTCGTAATTTGGTGTCTTCGGGAAAAACCGGCACATTGGCATTGTCCCCCCTTCGCTGTGAGCATGCGCCCATACAGAGAAGGAGGGACATGAAACCGATGATGCAAAAGAATAATTTGCGCTGCATCCTACACCGGTTTTTAGGAGGGCGATGCTATTTGCCCATTGGCTGATCCACGAGCCACTTGCCATCTACACGGACTACGCGTGTAGTCGTGGTGTCATTGTCTAAGTCGACGAAAGTAACCCAAGCCTCTTGATCCACGATGCTGTCCTTGATGAAGACGAACTTATAGTTCGGCTTGATCTCGCCATCGAGCGTTGTGGCGAGGTCAATGAGCTTGTGCGTGCGCTCTGTGGCGTACTTCTTGGCTTCGTCCACCTTCTGAACGGCCATGTTTTCCATAAAGTTCTTCACTGCATCCTTCGGGCCTGAATTGCTACATCCTACCAGCCATGCACCCATAAATAGGGTGGTGGCTATTTTCCATGTTTTCATACGTCTTTCCTGTTTATGTATTGACTTGATAGGTGACAAATGTAATGATTATCCCATTTGCTACATCTTAGGCGGCATCTCCCAAGGGTGAAAGGCAGATAAAAAAAAGAAGCTGCTTCAACCGAAATTGAAACAGCTTCTCAAAAAAAATGATTGAGGGGTGGACGATGGGACTCGAACCCACGACAGACGGAACCACAATCCGTTGCTCTACCACTGAACTACGCCCACCATCATGATGACACTCTTGCGAGCAGCGGTGCAAAGGTAGTATCTTTTTTTACTCCTGCAAGCTTTTTGCCACGATAAATCAGAAGAACTCAAACTTTTGTTTGTGTGCGTCTGCTTGTGATTCGTGGAATATGGACTCGTTCCTTATTATTTCGGTTGGCGGGAGGAGGCCAAGGCGAGGATCAGCCCGAGGGCGATGGAAAGGAGTGCAGCGACAAATACACGGTATTCGGGCGGCAGGAGGAACGTGATCGTGTGTGCCGGTATCCAGAAGAACGGGATCGTTTTGCCCACGACAAAGGTCATGAAGCGATTCCAGTCCACACGCTCCACGGCGAGCCGTATGCTTCCTCCGGCACCTCCGGCCATATTGTCCAAATAGGCATCGCTGATGCGGTGAGCAGCCATGAAGGCCGGGCCAAAGGTTAGATTCATTACGGACGAAATGAGGAAGGCTGTATAGAGAGGAGCAGCGATATCCGGTAGCAATCCTCGAGCAATAATGCCCCGCACACCGGCTTCGTATAATGCGAAGTTGAAGACAATGAGTATGCCGACGATGCCCCATATCACAATGCGTGCCCAGAGGTAACGGGGGCATACGTAGCGTCCGGCTTTGATGCGTCCTGCCAGTACTTCGCCTATGGTAGCCAAGACGGCAAACTTGAAGAAGCCGATCGTATAAGGATAGTTGCGGCTAAGCGAGTTGAAGGTCTCAGAAGTCCAGGGCGAGAGCATCAAACCGAGCATCAGGCCGATGATCAAGAGAATGAGTAAGTCACCTTTTTTCATGTGTGTATAGTATAAAAAAGAAAGAGGCTGTGCCTCGGTCTTGTACTACCGGCGACACAGCCTCTTGCTTCGTTGGGATTACTGGAGACCGCGGGCGCGGAGCAAATCCTTGATGTCTGGCTTTTGCAGGCCCGTGAAAGCAGTGAAGATCGTATTGAAGTCCTGCGTATTACCGCGAGAGAGGATCATGTCGCGGAGACGCTGACCGTTTTCGAGTTTCATACCACCGTTGGCCACCATCCACTGATAAGCGTTGTTGTCCAGTACTTCACTCCAGAGATAAGCATAGTAGCCGGAGGCATAGCCATTGCTCCAAATGTGCCGGAAGTAAGAAGAGCGGTAGCGGGGAGGAATCTGCGGGTTGTAGAGACCTACCTTGCGCAGAGCTTCTTCTTCGAACTTAGCTACATCCGTGATCGCTTCGGCTTCTTCTACCGTGAGAGAGTGCCATGCAAGGTCGAGGCTGACGGCCGCGAGGTTTTCGCCCAAAGCGTAAGCCTGATTGAAGCCGGCTGCATCCTTGATCTTCTGTACCAGATCGGCAGGCATAGGCTCCTGCGTCTTCCAGTGCTTGGCGTAGTTGGCAAATACTTCGGGCTCCATGGCGAAGTGCTCATGGATCTGAGAAGGCATCTCTACGAAGTCACGAGCAACGTTAGTGCCTGAGAGTGAAGGATACTGCTGGTTGGCAAACATACCGTGCAGCGCGTGACCGAATTCGTGGAAGAGTGTCGTCACTTCGTCGAAGTTGATCAACGAAGGTTGGCCGTTCGTACCCTTGGTGTAGTTACATACGTTGTAGATAACAGGCTTCTGTCCCAAGAGGTGGCTCTGCTCTACCCAGTTGCTCATCCATGCACCGCCACTCTTCGTCGGGCGACGATAGAGGTCTGTGTAGAAGAGACCAATTTGCTTGCCATCGTGGTCGATAACGTCGAATACGCGTACGTCTTCGGCATATACGGGCAGGTCGTTACGCTCCTTGAACGTGAGGCCGTACAGCTTTTGAGCCATGAAGAATACACCATTCTTCAGCACGCTGTCCGTCACGAAGTATTGCTTCACTTCGTTCTCGTCCAAACCGTATTTTTCCTTACGCATTTTGTTGGCGTAGTAGCTCCAGTCGGCAGCTGTCAGGTCGCCTTCGAGTCCTTGTGCCTTGGCATAAGCTTGCAGTGCGGCTGCATCCTTCTGTGCGCTGGGTGCATAGGGTGTAGCTATAGATTTGATAAATGCAAATACCGTCTCAGGTGTTTTGGCCATCTGGTTCTGGAGCTTCCATGCTGCATAGTTGGGGAAACCGAGCAGACGAGCCTTCTGTGCACGCAGCTTGGCCAAGCGGAGTACGATAGCTTGCGTATCGTTCGAGTCGCCCTTCTCTGTGCGATAGAGAGATGCGTCGAGTACGCGCTGACGTATGGTGCGGTTGTTCAACGAAGCCAGGATGTCCTGCTGCGTCGTATTGGTGATGTTGATCAGATACTTGCCTTCCTTGCCCGCAGCTTTGGCATCATCGGCAGCTTTGGCTATTTCTGCCTCGGTGAGGCCGTCGAGAGAGTCCTTCGAGCTCACGATCACGGCAGCGGCATTACCGGCTGTGATCAGCTTGTTGCCGAAGTCGGTGCTCAGCGTAGCCTCCTCTTTGTTCAGCTCCATGAGCTTTGCCTTGTCTTCGGCATTGAGGTTGGCGCCGGAGCGTACGAAGCGGTCGTAATACTCTTGGATGAGCTTCAGGCCTTCGGCATCGATACCGGTCTTATCTCCTTCGTAAACAGCCTTGACACGTGCAAAGAGTTTATCGTTCAGGTAGATGGCATCGCTATGAGCTGCCAAGAGGGGGGATACTTCCTCTTCGATCTTCTGCAGGTCGTCATTTGTATTGGCGCTGGTCAGATTGAAGAAGATATTGGATACACGCGTAAGCGTCTGTCCCGAACGCTCCATAGCTACGAGCGTATTCTCGAAAGTGGGAGCTTCCGTATTGTTTACGATCGAGTCGATCTCAGCGAGATGCTGCTTCATACCGGCTTTGAAAGCGGGCATGAAGTGCTCGGTTTTGATCTTGTCGAAGTCCGGTGCCTCCAGGAAGAGTGTACTCTTCGTCAAAAGAGGGTTGTCCGAGAGGGCTGTGTCTCCCGACTTACTGCCATTACATGCTGTGAGCAAAGCCATAACACTAATTGCAAAAACAAATTTTTTACTCATTGATTGAGATTTTGTGAGATGAAACATTAGTTTTTTTTCTTAGAGAGGATGCAGCCGCAATACTTCCGGAATCAGTCGGATGGTCGTCTCGTCCACATGGGCGGCGAGCAGAGCCGGCATATCCGCCGTATAGGCTGCGAGGAACTCAGTCTTCCCTCCCGGTGTCAGCTTCTGCCCGATCTGGTAGTGATCGATGGCCTCCGCTATCCGTCCCATGGCCAGAGCTGTGTGTCCGGCGTTGAGGCGGTCCGTGAATGTGAGATTACTGTCAGAGTCGAGTATCATGCCATAGTAGTCGCAGGCGCGTTCGTACTGCCCTGTGAGGAATAGGCACCAAGCGATGGGACGACGAGCCTTGGCTGCATCCTCCACACTGAACTCATACTGGAAGAAACTCTTCAGGGCTTCATTATATTGTCCGTCCTCGACCAGCGCATTGCCTTTCTGTAGGAGCAATGCCGCCTCGTCGGGATGGCACTCGAATAATTGGGTAAATATGTCGGCCGCTTCTGCCGGACGATGCAGGAGGCGATAGCAGTGTGCCATCCGTCTCAGGAGCCATTCATTCTCTGTGTCGATCAGCTCGGCACGTGTATAAGCTGCCAAAGCCTCCTCGTAGCGTCCCTGCTGCTGGAGCGAAAAGCCCCATTTCTGTAGCAGGGTCGTGTCGGTGGAGCCTTTGCCATCGGTCAGCTCGGCATAGAGATTAGCCGCCTCTTCGTAATGCTTGCGACGGAAGAGGAACTCGGCTATGTGCAGGAGCGTCTCCCGCTTCTGCATATAGCGGCCGATGAGTGGCAGATCGGGAGAGATGGTTGTACAGAAAATGTCGTCGAACTCATTCTTCCGCTCATATACCTTATAGAATCGGTATAGGTCTTGCAGGTAGCCCTTGATGGCTGCGTCGAGTTTGTCTGCATCACCAGTGGGCACATCGGCGCGCATCTGCTCTTTCATCGCTTCCAGTTCTCCGCCCATGGCTCCCATGGCAGAGCCACGCAGAGCCGAGGGGATGCTCTCCACGGACAGGATAAAGGAGTAACGATCCGAATTACAGAGCTGCGGCCCTATCGTCTCTAAGAGCTGCTTCATCAGCGCATTGCCTTCCAAGAGTGGTGCTATTCGGCTGTGCTCAGCGTCGAAGGGCAGGAACCAATTGTGCATGTCGCGGAAGAAGCTGCTCCCCTTCAAATTCATGAACGAGGAGTGCATCACGTCCGCTCCTTCGAGTTGTAGCTCGGAGAACTCGCGGATCTTGCTGCCGAGACCGCTCTTCTCCAGTTCGTCCATCCACTCCGGATTGGCCGTCTCTTGGATGGAGTCGATGTCGCCCATGCCGAACTTGCGCAGATCGGGGGCCATCTTCTGCATATCGACAAAGAGTTCGTCTTGCAGATGTCTGGTGATCGACTCCGTCTCACGAGCAAAGAGGAAGCGTATCGTCAGCGTCTCCAGAGCCGAGTCCAGCGGCATCTGCTCGTGGATGGCTTCCAGTCGGGAGCCGATCTCCTCTGAGTAGAGACGTGCGTGATGAGGGTAGGTGCGTATCGCGAGCACGGCTCCGATGAGCAGACGGGCGCGATAGTCCGCCGAGGCATTTGTCCGCGCCAATTCTTCCAGCAGGAAGCAGAGCTTGCGGATGTCCCAACGCTGTAGCAAGCCCATCGTAACAGCCGAAGCCGCTGCCAGACGGATGTATTCGTCTGCCTGCGATAAGGCTGCGGCCTCTTCCTCGGTGAGGGTATCGGCAGTCCACAGGCTGTCGAAGATGAGACGCACCAACTCGTCATATTGCTTGCGACCTGTGCTCTCTGCTGCTTGTGCGAGGAGATTGGTTAGGTTTTCGAAGCCGATGCTGCGACGATAGCGCAGGCGGTCGAGGAATAGTCCGGCTCCTTGCCCAATCATCGATCCGAGCTGTACTTCAGCGGCGATGTCCATGAGCTGACGACGGAGGTAGATAAGCATTTCGGCCTGCTTCTCGTCCTTTACTCCACGCGCAAAATAAGAAAGGAGTTGTCGATACACGCCCTCCAACTCGTCGATACGCGTAAGCAGATAGGACTGCTGTGGCGTAGCAGAAGCGCGCACGTGGTCGAAGGCTTCACTCAGAAGCCCGTCTCCGACGGCTTGATAGATCTGTTGTAATTGATGGTTCACTATGCTGACACCCTGCTTTTTCTCTTTTCGATCGCTTGCAAAAATACTAATATCGGCCTGCACACCAACCCTCCGTGCGCAGCTCCATAACAAAATAACAATCCCGCAAGCCTATTTGTTGGACATAACCATTTGTTTCCCTCAAACGGAGCGGATGACTATTTGTTATCTCTACAAGCAATGTATGACCATTGATCTGATGATAAAAAAGCTGCAAACCAAGCTTGTACCGCCTACACATCTGTAGAATTTCTGTTTTTTGGATCATCATCAATGTCCGAATAGTCCCGAAAACAGTTTTTTTAGTTGTCGTTCACGTACGATGACTCTAATCACACTGCTTTTAGGTGCGTTATATACTGTAACGACTGGTATATCATTTGCTTTTGGGTGCATTATATACTGTAACGACTATTGTGTCGTTTGCTTTTGAGTGCATGATAGGCTATAATGACGTTAAAAGCATTTGTTTTTGATGCCATTACAGCCTGTAATGGCTGCTATATCATTTGCTTTTGTAGGCATTATACTATGAAATAGTCTTCGAGTACAATGCTTTTGTGCATGCTACAGGCTGCAATGAATTGAAAACCAGTCGATTTTAATCATTCGACTGATAAAGGCCGGCAGATTGACCGTTGAGGGGATGAAATTTCCTAAGCATCGATCGAACTCATGTTTTATAGATGGGATGCACGGCTGAATTTGGCGAAAAGCAATCTTTCTGCTTCTGCAATTGTTCTATCTTTGTAGAGTTGTCTATTCGTGTGATAAACAGTCGTTAAAGGGTGGGCGGATTGTTCGACAGCGCGCCTCCACTCCTCCACTCCTCTGATTTTATCGAGATAGACAAGCAATTCAATCCTCTATTGCAGATGAAAAAGGTAAAGACCCAATATAAGGCATTGTTTTTCTTCTTCCTGACGGCACTGATTCTCACATTCTTTGCTCCGCAGGAATTGAAATTCAAGTATCAGTTCCATCGTGGCAAGCCCTGGCAGTACGAACTGCTGACAGCGCCCTACGACTTCCACATCTACAAGCCGCAGGCGATACTTGATGCCGAGCGTGACAGCGTGCGCAGCACCATCAAGCCCTATTTCACGATGGACGAAACAGTGGGAGCGCAGATGCAGTTGGCTTGGCGCAACGACTATGAGAAGAATCACAAGGGTCAACTATCGTCCGTGTATGACCTCTACATCGTGGACTTCCTCCGCCAGATTTATCGGAAAGGGCTCAT
Organism: Porphyromonas loveana; assembly: GCF_003096695.1. GTDB lineage: Bacteria > Bacteroidota > Bacteroidia > Bacteroidales > Porphyromonadaceae > Porphyromonas > Porphyromonas loveana. The sequence goes on from NZ_QEKY01000012.1 coordinate 51,096, forward strand.
CAGCAATGAGGACAGCAAGGCGCTGCATACCAATGATGAGATGGAGGTGAATCTGCTCCAGTCCGACCGTCAGTCCACGCGCGAACCGATCACTCGTTTCTATACGCTCAAGGAAGCCTATGAGATGTTGATCGACGAGGCACCGATTCAGTTGGACAGGGAAGTGCTGCGGAAACTGAATCTGACCAATTATCTGCGGGTGAATCTGACGGAAAGCCCCGATATGTACCGACAGGTGTTGCAAGAGGAATTGCAAAATCTGTCCGTATCCACCGGTGTGGTACAAGCTGGTGAACGTATTGTTGGCACGGGCGAGATCGTGGATGGCCACACGTACAATGTGCTACAGTCGCTCAAGAAGTCCTACGAGGAGCGTTCGGGAGGCTCTGCTTATCAGTTTACACGCAATCTGGGTGTGTTCCTCGTCATCATCTTCCTGCTGCTGGGATTGTGGGCCTATATGCTTTACTTCCGGCATCACCTCTTCAACCGCCTGCACAATTCGCTCTTCATCCTTTCACTGGTGCTCATCCTTAACCTCATCACCGAGCTGACCATCCATTTCAGTTGGTTCAATATCTATATCATCCCCTTCATCATCCTGCCCATTCTGGTGCGTACGTTCCATGACTCTCGTACCGCTTTCTTTGTGCATGTGATCAATGTGCTGATCGCTGCCATGTTTGTACGGGATACTTACGAATTTATCATGCTGCAGATGATAGCCGGTATCGTGTCGGTGACGAGTATGCGCCGCCTGACCTCCCGTCTCCAACTCGTGCGCACGACCTTCCTCGTCTTCCTCTCCTATTCGGTAGTGCAGCTCTCATTCTCGCTCATGCAGGATGGCAGACTGGAGACAACCGACGGGCTCAATGTGCTCTACTTCGGGGTGAATCTGATATTCCTCATGTTCAGTTATCTGCTGGTGTATCTGGTGGAACGCGCTTTCGGCTATGTGTCCAATATCAGTCTGGTAGAGCTGAGCGACGTGAACACGCCTTTGCTCAGCCAGCTCTCGGAGGTGGCACCCGGTACCTTCCAGCACTCGATACAGGTATCCATTTTGGCGACGGAAGCGGCGACGAAGATCGGGGCGGACGTGCAACTCGTGCGCACGGGAGCCCTCTATCACGACATCGGCAAGATGAAGAATCCTTCCTACTTCACAGAAAATCAGGGAGCGGAGAATCCGCATTCCAAGCTCCCCTTCGATGAGAGCGCGCGCATTATCATCCGCCATGTGACTGACGGTATCGCATTGGCACAGAAACACGGATTGCCCAACTCGGTCATCGACTTTATCCGAACGCACCATGGCCGAGGCAAAGCCAAATACTTCTACAATTCGTACTGCAATCAGTATCCAGACACGGAGGTGGATCCCGAAATTTTCACCTATCCGGGTCCTAATCCCTTCAGCAAGGAGACCGCTATCTTGATGATGGCCGATGCCATAGAGGCGTCGAGCCGAAGCCTCAATCGTCATACGGAGGAAGGGATCCGCGAGCTTATCGACAGGATCGTAGATAGCATCCTGCAAGACGGGCTGCTGGAAGATACGCCGCTTACATTCCGTGACATACGCGTTTGCAAGGAAGTCTTCTTCGAGAAGATCAAGATCATGTACCACTCACGCATCACCTATCCCGAGCTGAAGAAGAAAGAGCAGGAGAAAGATCCTGAGACTGTCTCTCCCGCATCGGGAGGAGCTGTGTAGGGTAGGGGAATCTCGGAACGAGAAGCACGATGCAGACTACTATTTTTATCGTAGGCTATATGGGCTCCGGCAAGAGCACCGTGGGGCGCAAGATGGCCGATATGCTCGGGTGGAAGTTTATCGACACGGACTTCTTTATTGAGAATCGTTTCCGCAAGCGAGTAGCGGATATGTTTGCCGACGAGGGCGAAGCCGTATTCCGCCGACGAGAGCGCGTTGTCATTGAGGAATTGTCGGGCATGGAGAAGACGGTGATCGCCACGGGTGGGGGACTGCCCTGCCATTCGGACAATATGGCACTCATGAATGAGGCCGGCCTGACGCTATATCTGGAGGTTTCGGACGAGGTGCTCGCCCTACGCTTGGAGCTGTGCAAACGTACACGCCCGAAGGTGAAAGATAAGACCGGTGCAGAACTGCTGGCTCATGTCCGTGAGGAGATGGCTGTGCGGGGCGAGCTGTATCGGGCTGCCCGAGTCGTAGTCAATGCCGATGAGCTGGTGACCGAGGAGGATGAGACCAAGCTGGTCATTCATATCGTCGAAGACTTGCGCGCCAAAGGATTCCTGCCATAACCATTCCCACGATAATCGCCGCTGTTACAGGTAGAGACGGTTGCCACGTGCGTTCGAAACTCGGAGCCACGTAGGCCGCAGCCGTCACCAACTCTTCCGTCCATTGCGCACAGAGGGTGACCAGACTTCCCAGTATCCCAACAGACCATCCCAACGCCGCCACGATCATATAGAGAAGGGTGGCAGGAATGAGTATCGAGACGATGAGGGTGAGCGGGAGATTGACCCAGAGAAATACCAGACCGATGCGTCCGAAAAAGTGGGCGACGAGCGGTAAGGTAAATGCCTGAGCGGACAGACAGACACCGATGCTGTCGCGGCAGAGGCGGAGCACGGGCTGGCGCACGTTGGGTACAAGGCCGATAATCGGGTGGAAGAAAATCAGGATGGAAGCCACGGCGGCATAGCTCAGCAGAAAGCCCAGATCATAGTAGGCAAAAGGATTGGTCACGAGTGTCATGAAAGCCGCGGCAGCCCATATATTCAGCCCGTCTGCAGGCCGTCCCAGCAGTTTGCCGATGATATAGAGCGTAACCATGACCATCGAGCGGATGCCGGGGGCACCCAGTCCGCAGACGAAGGCGTAGCTCCATCCTCCGATCAACAATAGGAGCCACTCGGCTCTCTTCCATCGTTGCGGGATCGGCAAGGCACGAAATAAAAGTCCGATGGCACTCAAGATGATGACCACGTGGAAGCCGCTCACGGCCAAAATATGTGCTACGCCTGCGGCGGTGAAGGCCTTGCGCAGAGCAGGATCATCTCCGTATCGTCCCAGACACATAGTCTCCAGCATACTGCGCTGTGAGTCGGATAGCGCGGGCGAGAGCGTCTGTAGCGTTGCAGCCAACCAGTCCGATACATCCATCGCAGTCTTGCGCAGAGAGAAAGGGCGTTCTCCTGTTATCGGCTGCAGTGTGATCGCTTGCCGACTTGTGTGGAGCGTGCCGCTTATGCCTCTGCCGGCGAGGTATCGTCCCATCGCGGGTGCCTGCTTCTCCCATTGGGCGATCGAGCGGGTGTACATACGGTTAATGCCGAGCACTTGGCCCCGACGGATAGCCTCCTTTCTCTCATGTCCTCGTATATATAATAGATAGGAAGGCGACGTGTCTCCCGTGACCGGACGCACGAGCATCCGCAGTTTGTCCCCCCGCCATTCGGGATTGCTCTCAACATAGAAGGATGTGCCCATCGGCAGGTTCTCGGGAGCCGATGCTGTCATCCTTTCTAAGGAGAGTTGTGTGGACAAGGCTCCCGTGCCAATCAAGAGCGAGGCTATCCATCCCCGACGCAGAAGATAGATGCCACGAGGACCAATGATGCGCCCGAAGAGGAAAGATGCAGGCAAAAGCAAGACCCCTGCCGTCAGTGCGACAAGCACGACGGTAGGGGTCCGAAGGTATGTGGCCAGAGCTATGCCTACGACGAGGAAGAGCAGCGGCGATAGAAAGGGGCGCCTGCGGATGTGGAGTCTCCGAAGGAACGTCATATCACCCCTTAGCGGCGATAACTTTTGAGCAGACTGATGGCTTCCTCCGGTTTTTCGGCTCCGAAGACATAGCTTCCTGCCACGAGCGAATCGGCACCGGCTTCGATCAGTTGCTTGCCGGTGGTGGCATTGACACCTCCGTCTATCTGGATGAGCGTATTCAGCCCTCGGCGGTCTATCATCTCGCGGAGGCGACGTGTCTTATCAGTCGCTCTTTCGATGAACTTCTGTCCTCCGAACCCCGGATTCACACTCATCAACAGCACCATGTCGGCCTCTTCCAGTACGTCGGTCAAGGTTTCTACGGGGGTGTGGGGATTGAGCGTGACGCCCGACTTCATGCCGGCCTTGCGGATGGCGGCCAATGAGCGATGCAGGTGCGGGCTGGCTTCGTAGTGCACGTTCATCATGTGCACGCCCAGTTCGGCCAGTCGGTCCACGAACTTCATCGGCTCCACGATCATCAAGTGGACGTCAAGCGGTTTCTTACAGATCGGGCGGATAGCCTCCAGGATGGGGAAGCCGAACGAGAGGTTGGGGACGAAGACGCCGTCCATGATGTCGATATGCAGCCAGTCGGCATCGCTGCGATTGATCATCTCTATGTCATCGGCCAAGTGCAAGAAGTCGGCCGAGAGTAGCGAGGGAGATATGATGGGTTTCATATCGCGTTTGTGGTTAGTTAGTTGCCACAAAGTTATGCCTTTCTTCCGACCCGTAATCCTTTTCCCGTCTTCGATTCGCTTATTAGAAGCGCATAGATAGTCCGATTTGTTTCCGGAGTGAGCTCTCAATCTCAACCTAATGTAATTCTTTATATTTGTCGAGAGATGATAGAATTATTCCAGACCGATACAGGCTCTTCCGTCCTGCTTCCTTTTGCAGACGAGGGCATACGCGCCGGATTCCCCACGCCGGCGCAGGACTATTTGGATGTGGCGATCGACTTGAATCACGAGCTTATCGCCCATCCGCAGAGTACTTTCTACGGACGAGTGAGGGGCAATTCGATGGAGGATGCCCATGTGTTTGACGGGGATTTATTGGTGATCGACAAATCCCTCAATCCGCGTGACGGGGATATGGCAGTCTGCTTCCTTGATGGAGAGTTCACTCTCAAGACGATCCGCATCACGGCGGAAGAGATCCTGCTCGTTCCCGCCAATCCGGACTATCCCACGATTCACGTAACCGAGTCGGACGACTTCACCATCTGGGGTATCGTCACTTATTGTATTCACAAGACAAGGAGATAGTCGCCTGTGTATGCTCTCTTAGACTGTAACAACTTTTTTGTCAGTTGCGAGCGCGTTTTCAATCCGGCGCTTTGCCATCGACCAGTCGTTGTCCTGTCGGGGAATGATGGCTGCATCATAGCGCGAAGCAACGAGGCCAAAGCTATCGGCATAGGGATGGGGCAGCCTTTCTTCAAGGTGCAGGAGCTTATCCGTCGTCACGATGTGGCTTATCTGAGTTCTAACTTTGTCCTCTATGGCGATATGTCGCGACGGGTGATGTCTCTTGTGACAGAGATGGTGCCGCATATGTCGGTCTATTCGGTGGACGAATGCTTCATGGACTTGACCGACGTGGCGGATTATATGACGCTGTGTCGAAAACTGGCTCGTCGTGTGCAGCAATGCACAGGCATACCCGTGAGCATCGGGATAGCCGAGACGATGACGCTCGCCAAAGTGGCAGGCAAGTATGCCAAACAATATGCCGGTTATAAAGGGGTATGTGCCATCGACACAGAAGAGAAGCGCGAGAAGGCGCTTCGCTCGTTCGAGGTAGGCGATGTGTGGGGGATAGGGCGCCGACTCTCCAAAAAACTCTACTACTATGGCGTCAATACGGCTACCGACTTTTGCCAGATGTCGGAAGGGCGCGTCCGTCGGCTGGCGGGCATAACGGGCGTGAGGACTTGGCAGGAGCTGAAGGGAGTGGCTTGCATCGAGTTTGCATCGTCTCATCCCCGTCAGAGCATTTGTACCACACGTTCTTTTGCCCGTCCGTGCTATGAGTTTGACGCCCTGCTCAAATACTTGGCCGTCTTTGCCGATAGTACTTGTGGCAAGTTGCGCAGAGAGAAGGAGAGAGCCTGCAGGCTGAGTATATTCGTGAGTAGTAGTCGTTTCGACCAAGAGAATCGTTATGCTGCCTCCAATGAAATGAGCTTACCCGTGGCCACGGCCGATCCTTCCGAACTATTGCCACATATCCGCTCGCTGCTGCAAGAGATTTACCGCCCTCATGTGCCCTATAAGCAGGCGGGAGTTATCTTGTCCGACATCGTCACTGAGGCCTATCAGCTCAGTCTGTTCGACCCCATAGACCGTGCTCGCCAAGAGCGTTTCCTGCATGCGGTGGACAATATCCGAGGCCGTTATGGAAGGGATAGTCTGGCGATGGCGATACAGGGTGTGCATGAAGAGAAAGCCGTTATCTCGTCATCCAAATATCGTTCACGAGACTACACAACGAGTCTGAACGAAGTCATCGACATCGTCCTGCCACCAACGAAAAAATAAGGGAGCGTCTCTTCGGAAGATAGCTATACGCGACAGCTTAAAGAAATAGCTCGGAGGGGTAAACTACTCGCTCCAGATAGAGGGCGTGTGCGGGAGCCGATGAGCCGGCCTGTCCGCGATCTTGGGATTGGATGATGCGTCGGAAGTCCTCGACGGACAGTTTGCCCGTACCCACGTGGAAGAGCGTGCCGACGATGGCGCGGACCATATTGCGTAAGAAGCGATCTGCAGTGATGACGAAGACCCATTGTCCGGCTTTCTCAAGTGGTATCCAGCGGGCTTCTGTCACACGACAATTGTTGGTCTTTACATCCGTATGCAGCTTGCAGAAGCTGGTGAAGTCTACGTACTCGAAGAGGAGGGCGGCGGCTTCATTCATGCGAGCATAGTCGAGACGGCGATACGTTTTGAGCATCAGGCCGTCCGAGAACGGATCTTTATCCTCTGTCAGATAGTAGTGATAGGTTCTGGAGACGGCATCGAATCGAGCGTGCGCATCCTGTCGGACGGGTACGATGCGGTAGATTACGATGTCGCGAGGGAGGAGTTTATTGAGCCTGTCAACGAGAAGGGCAGCTTCTTCACCCGCTTGGCAGGGGAGATCGCTATGCGCGATCATCTCATGCGCATGCACCCCTGCATCCGTCCTGCCCGCACCCACTAAACTGATGGGCGTGCGGAGGATGGTCGTCAACGCTTCTTCGATCGTCTGTTGCACACTCGGCGCGTTAGGCTGAGTCTGCCAACCGCTATAGCGAGTGCCGTTATAGGCTAAGTAGATAAAGAAGCGACCCATTTAGTCTTTCTTGGCAGCCTTCTTTGCCGTTGTCTTTTTGGCCGGCTCTTTTTTCTTGCTCTTGGTCGTCTTGGCAGGGCTTTCCTCTACAAACTTCAGGCAGTCTTCGTACGTCAACTCTTCGGGACGCTCGACGGTCTTGGGGATTTTGTAGTTATTGGTTTGGTACTTGATGTATGCTCCGAAGCGTCCGGTACGGATTTCCATATCAGGATGCTCAGCAAAGCTTTTGAGCAGATTCTTCTCTTCAGCCATGCGTTTGTCTTGGATCAGCTCAATGGCATCGTCTAAGGTCAGGCTAAGCGGATCGACTCCTTTGGGAAGACCGACGAACTTACCCGCGTGCTTGACGTAAGGGCCGAAGCGTCCGATGGCCACTGTGATCTCTGCGCTCTCGTACTCTCCTAATTTCTTAGGGAGGAGGAATAGCTCCAATGCTTCCTCTAACGTGATGGAGTCGATCGATTGATTGGGTTGGAGGGAGGCAAATTGAGGCTTGATGCCGTTCTCTTTGTCGGTGTGTCCCTTCTGTACCATGGGGCCATAGCGTCCTACTCGTACGATGATAGGTTCACCACTGGAGGGATCGGTCCCCAACATCCTGTCGCCGACGCGCTGCTCCGGATCAAAAGCTGAAGCCTCCACTACGCGCGGATGAAATTTGTCATAGAAAATACCGATCTGCTTTTGCCACTGTAGCTTGCCTTCGGCTATTTGGTCGAACTCCTTTTCCACTTTTGCGGTGAAGTTATAATCCACTACCTGAGGGAACGAAGCTACGAGGAAGTCGTTCACAATCAATCCCATATCGGTGGGTAGAAGTTTGTTGCGATCTTGTCCTGTCTGTTCGGTGCGGACGGTTTCGGTTATATCCTTGCCTGCTGCGTATTCGAGCACGACGTAATCACGATTCTTCCCCGGCTTGTCGCCACGCACGACATAGTTGCGGTTTTGTATTGTCTGGATCGTAGGTGCATAGGTGGATGGTCGGCCGATACCCAGTTCTTCCATCTTGTGCACGAGACTGGCTTCCGTGTAGCGCGGAGGACGCTGGGTGAAGCTCTCGGTCGCTTTGGCTTGCTGCAAGCGAAGCGTGTCGCCGGCATGTGCCAAGGGTAACAGACGTTCCTCCATTCCTGCTGATGTCTGCTCTTCGTCGGTGTCCTCTCGATAGACTCCTAAGAAGCCATCGAATGTGATGACTTCGCCTTGAACGGAGAGTGTGTCTTCGAATTTGTTCGATCCGATGGTGATAGTTGTCCTTTCGAGAACGGCATCTGCCATCTGCGAAGCGATTGTCCTGCGACGAATCAGTTGGTAAAGTTTCTGCTCCTGTGGTGTACCTTCTATTTCGGCCTTATTTATATAGGTAGGACGGATGGCTTCGTGTGCTTCCTGAGCACCCTTGGTCTTGGTCTTATAGCGACGGAATTGATAGTACTTCTCACCCCACTGTTCCGTTATTTCTTTCTTGAGTGCGCCTAATGCCAGATCCGACAGATTGACCGAGTCGGTACGCATATAGGTGATAAGTCCTTCCTCGTACAACTTCTGTGCGATGCGCATCGTCTGGACTACGGTGTATCCGAGCTTGCGAGCAGCTTCCTGTTGGAGGGTGGAGGTGGTGAAGGGCATGGCCGGAGAGCGCTTGCCCGGGCGCTTGGTGACGTCCGTGATGCGGAAGTCAGCTCCGATGCTCTGCTCCAGAAAACGGCGAGCCTCTTCTTTTGTTTTGAACCGAGTCTGTAATTCGGCTGTCAATGCCTTGCCATCCGGCAAGATAAACTCGATAACAGTCCGATACGAAACTTCGGGAACGAAGGTATTGATCTCACGTTCTCTTTCCACAATGAGGCGCAAGGATACGGACTGGACGCGTCCTGCCGATAGGGAAGGACGGATGCGCCTCCAGAGTACGGGCGATAGCTCGAAGCCCACGATGCGGTCGAGTACGCGTCGCGCTTGCTGAGCATCTACCAGATGGATGTCGATGTCACGCGGGTTCTCAATGGCTGCCTTGATGGCCGACTCGGTGATTTCATGGAAGACAATTCGCTTCGTAGGTCTGTTCTGCAATCCCAATACCTCATACAAATGCCATGCGATGGCTTCTCCTTCGCGGTCCTCATCGGAAGCCAACCAGATGTAATCGGCTTTGTCAGCTTGAGTCTTCAGCTCTTTGACAACAGAGCGCTTATCAGTCGGAATCTCATATTCAGGCTCATAATTATTCTTGATGTCAACACTGAATTTATTGGGCTTGAGGTCGCGGATGTGGCCGTAGCTCGATAGTACTTGAAAATCCGGACCCAAGAATCGTGCTATCGTTTTAGCTTTTGCCGGAGACTCTACGATGACTAAATTTTTCATCCTCATGTTGTTGGCGTGGAGTGTATTTTGCGCGCAAAGGTAATGTATTCGTATTGCAATGCAAATGTGGCGCCAAATACACGCAGCCGTTCGAACCTTTTTATATGTTTGGCCGAACTCTGAGCAAACGTGGTTGAATGGAAGATAAGGACGAGTTATAAGGCGCCGAAGTTGCGTCGGAAGATGGCTTCGAGCTGCTGCTTGACGAGGATGAAGTCTTGCTCTCGGCCCAGCTCTTGAGCGATCGAAGTAACGCCTCTGTCAGAGAAACCACAGGGATTGATGAGCTTGAAATAATCCAAATCCGTATTCACGTTCAAGGCAAAACCATGCATCGTCACGTGTCTGCTGCTCTTCACGCCGATGGCGCATATCTTGCGTGCGCGTCCAGGGATGTCCGGATCGAGCCATACGCCCGAGGCTCCGGCACTGCGTTCTCCTTTGAGTCCGAAGATGGCTATCAGGTCAATGATGCACTGCTCCAATATCTCAATATAGGTGCGCAAGCCGATGCCATACTGTTCGAGGTCGAAGATCGGATAGCCTGTGATCTGTCCCGGTCCGTGAAAAGTGATGTCGCCACCTCTTTCTATATGGTATAGACGGATGCCACGATTCTTGAGTAATTGCTCAGGGAGCAGCAGATTTTCTTCGTGTCCGTGCTTACCCAACGTGAGCACCGGCTCATGTTCGCAGAAGAGAAGCGTATTCTCCGGTGTATGCCCTTCGAGCTTGGTATCTACCGCTTGCGTGAAGAGATCGCGTTGCAGGTTCAGTGCCGATTCGTAATCAATACGTCCACAGTCTTGATAGGTGTATTCGGCGCGCGATAGATGAGGCACAAAGTCTCGAATGCTTATCTCTGCATTCTCTATGACAGCTTCCAATCCGTCATAGCCTGGATGTATATGTGAGGGTAGGAGCGTCAGTAGTTCTTCGTGTAGCGGGGCATGGTGGGAGAGATGGATGAGCACTGTCTCCGGATTGTCCAACCGTGCGGACATCTCAATAGCCTGCTCTATGGTCTGATGGGAGGGGTGTTCCTTGCGGAAACGCAGCCCGTTGATGAAGAGCAGGCGCACGCCTTCCAGTTTCTTGAGGTCTTCTTCGCCGATAGTCTTCACGTCAGTGAGGAAAGCCATATCACCGATTCGGTAACCGAGGATGGGCAATGTGCCATGCATCACGCGGATAGGCTCGACAGTAAGTCCGTCGATTTGGAAAGGTACACCGGGCTCCACGCTATGGAGTGTGAGCCGAGGTGTTCCGGGATAAGGATTCTTCCGGAAGACGTAGTGCAGCCTTTCGCGTATGGAGGCCAGCACCTTCTCCTCTCCATACACAGGCAGGTCGCGCAGCCAACTGATGGTGCGCACATCATCCAGCCCGCCCACGTGATCGTAATGCTCGTGCGTGATGAGTATGGCGTTAAGTGAGTCGATGTCTGCTGAGAGAGCTTGACGACGGAAGTCGGGACTACAGTCGATAAGAACGCGTTTGCCCGAGTCTGTGATGACAAGCAGCGAGATGCGCGTGCGCTTGTCGTGTCGGTCTTGACTGCGGCAAATCCTGCAATGGCAACCTACTTCGGGGACGCCGGTGCTGGTGCCTGAACCTAATAAGATACAACGCATGGAAGGAAACAGAAAGGAGAGAATGGGGAATGTGTCAGAGAATGTACTTGACTTCGGGGTGGAGTTCTATTCCGAATCGCTCTCGGACGCGGCCGATAATCTCCTCGGCCAATGCAGCCACTTGCGTGCCTGTGGCCCCGCCGTGGTTCACCAGTACCAAGGCCTGATGTTCGTACACGCCCACGGCTCCGTCGCGATGTCCCTTGTAACCACATTGCTCTATTAACCATCCTGCCGGCACTTTGGCGCTGCCATCCGGCTGTGGGTAGCTGGGAATGGAGGGGTAGTCCGCTTGCAGGGTGGCATATTTGTCAGCCGATACCACCGGATTGACAAAGAAGCTACCGGCGTTGCCCACCGTGGCGGGGTCGGGGAGCTTGGAACGTCGTATGCGGATGATTGTGTCGCGCACCGTTCGGAGAGAGGGAGTTGTTTGTTCCTCTGCGAGAACTTTGGATAGCGCTGTGTACTCAAGCGAAAAGGAGGGCGTGAGTTGCAGACGAAGGTCCACATACATGATGACCCACTCGGCATAGTCCGGCTCCTTGAAGATACTATAGCGATAAGCATAACGACAATCCCTCTCTGAGAAGACGCGCGTCTCTCCCGTGCGGTAGTTGCGAGCGTGAACAGCTACAATGAGCTGAGACACCTCCACACCGTAAGCGCCGATATTCTGTACAGCGGCAGCGCCTACCTGCCCTGGGATGAGCGATAGGTTCTCTGCTCCGTAGTACCCCTGCTCTACGGTATAGGCGACGAAGTCGTCCCACACCATACCGGAGCCCACACGCAGTGTGATGCTGTCCGCATCTCTGTTGAGTTCGGTGATGCCTTGTACTTCCGAATGGAGGAGAATACCATGAAAATTAGCGAGGAAGAGCAAATTGCTCCCCTCGCCAATAGTCTGTACGCGACATTCTTGGAAAAACTCGTCTTTCACCAACCGATCGATGTCGGCGTCGCAAGTGTAGTCAATCCACCAATCCGTCTGTGCGGCAATTCCAAATGTGTTGCGCTCGGATAGGGGATAGTTTTGTTTGATTTCCATTTAGTTGGCACGCTCAAGCAGCCATGCATCCTGGAAATTAGGAGCATAACGTTCCTTGACGGCCTCGCGAGCTGCGATAGCTTCGTCGCGAGTGGGGAAGCTGGCTACGATCACACGAAGCATTCCCTGCTCGTTCTCGGCCAAGATAGGAGTATAGCCTTCAGATTCTAGACGTTCCTTGAGCGAACGTGCATTGGTAGCATTACGGAAGCTACCTACTACTACGCTGTAGCGATCCAGACGAGAAGCATCTTCGCCGCTGTAAGCAGAAAGTTTCTCCTGACGGATTTGCACATTGGTAGCCGGCTTAGATACGATCGGGCGTGCTACAGTTTCCGAGTCATCTGCTAAGGCAACCTCACGCTCTTTGGCCTGTTCATAGGCCTGGCGGTATGCGCTCTGCTTGGATTTGCAAGAGCCGAAAGCAACCGTCATAGCTACGGCGGCTGCCAAAACAACCATCTTATTCATCTTCATTCTTTTTGAATTATTAGAGAGTACTCCGTTTGCAAAGATATAGTATTATCGTAAAAACGGGCACATTTAGTATTTGCTTCTTCGCACGGAGGTGTCATCGATGGCATATTGACAGACTTTTCCACTGCTCAGTATCAGTTATGTGTTCATGCGTATATATGAGATTTGAAACAGGAAGATACTTAAACTCATTTGTGACGACAGACCTTTCCTGTCAAGAATTGGAGTGTAAATCGGTAATTTCCCATTTCGGAAAATTGTTTTTTCCACGCAGGGAAAGCTTGTTTCCCGAGCCGGAAAAAACTTCATTAGGAACGTCTTTTTACGAGAATCTCCCTTTGTCAATTGCTGTTTTGTTGTAAAAATGGATGGTTTTTCTTCCATTTTGATAATGAAAACCGTAATATGTCGCCATAATGGAGCTGGTGGGGCGATTTTTTTAGTTTCTTTGTAGAAGTCGTACTTACAATACACATCAAAAAAATATTCGATTATGGACATTATTCTTTCTATCCTGCCCATTGTTCTCCTCATCGTTCTGATGTTAGGCTTCAAGATGGCGGGAGACAAAAGTGCCGTATTGGCACTTATTTGTGCAGCTCTCGTAGCACTGTTCGGTGCCCCTGCGTTGGGCTTTGCTCCCCAAGACTTCAGTACCGCCGGCGTCGGTTGGGCTTTCGTTGAGGGCGTGCTCAAGGCTGTTTTCCCTATCCTTATTATCATCTTGATGGCTATCTACAGTTATAATGTATTGCTCGAATCGGGTAAGATCGAGGTTATTAAGAAGCAGTTTACCGGCATCAGTCAGGACAAGAGCATCCAAGTGCTCCTGCTTGTATGGGGATTTGGTGGCTTGCTGGAGGGTATGGCCGGATTTGGTACGGCCGTGGCCATTCCTGCCGCCATCCTGATCAGTCTGGGATTCAAGCCGGGATTCTCTGCTTTGGTGAGCCTCATCGCCAATAGTGTGGCTACGGGATTCGGTGCCGTGGGAGTGCCGGTGACTACGTTGGCGAACGAAGTGGCTGCCAATGGTGTGGCTACGACGGGCGAGATACAAGTGATCAGTGCCCATGTCGTCTTGCAGCTATCGTTGCTGATGTTCGTCATTCCCTACATTATCCTCTTCCTGACGGATCGCAGCGCCAAGAGCCAACCCAAGAATATAGTCCTCGCTCTTCTGGTAGGGGCGGTGTCGTTGGCGGTGCAATACGCCTCGGCGCGCTTCTTGGGGGCCGAGACGCCGGCCATATTTGGTAGTATTGCCGCCATTATCGTGATCATCGCTTTTGCCCGTGTGACGGCGCGTAAGAACAAAGTAGAGGAGACTGAAACGGAAAAGTACAGCCCTAAGCAGATCTTTGAGGCTTGGAGTGTGTATCTTTTCATCCTCTTCTTTATCGTACTGGCGAGTCCTGTGAGCGGACCGATAAGCGGCTTCCTCAAGACTACGCTGGTGAGCAAGATTGCTTTGCCGATCTATCATGGCACCAAGACGTTCAACTTCGGGTGGCTTAGCAATGCGGGTCTGATGCTCTTCCTCGGTGCTTTCCTCGGTGGCTTGGTGCAGGGCGTTTCTGTGAAGCGACTGATGGCTATTCTGGGTAAGACTGTTATTGGCTTGAAAAAGAGCGGGGTGACCATCATCAGCCTCGTATCCATGAGCGCCATCATGACGTATAGCGGGATGATTCTCGTTCTGGCTACGGCTCTGACCGATGCCACCGGCACACTTTATCCGCTCTTTGCTCCGCTCATCGGTGCCATAGGCACCTTTGTGACCGGCAGTGACACCTCGTCCAATATCCTCTTCGGTAAATTGCAAGCCGGGGTGGCACAGCAGATCGGTGTGGACACGCAGTGGCTCGCTGCGGCCAATACGGCCGGAGCTACCGGCGGCAAGATCATCTCGCCGCAGAGCATCGCCATCGCTACGGCCTCCTGCAATCAGCAGGGACAAGAGGGTGCTATCCTTCGTTCTGCCATACCCTATGCACTCTTCTACGTTGTGGTCGTGGGGCTGATGGTCTATTTCCTCGCGTAGGATAAGACTCCTTCCGGCATTTATATGGGGAGGCACATAGGTCGTTTTGGGCCTGTGTGCCTCTTTTCGTTTACATTCATTTATATCTTTGCGCGCAGGTAATCTTCTTTTTTCGTATGATTAACTCCCCGTCTCGTGCCCGAAGCCTGTCTGTTGACGGCCAAATAGAGCCACAAACCTACTTTCCTGAACTGCGGAAGCTGCTGGCCGATTGGTATCATGCGCACAAACGTGATCTGCCATGGCGGCAGACTACCGACCCATATCGTATATGGATATCGGAGGTCATACTCCAGCAGACGCGAGTGGAGCAGGGACGCGACTACTACCATCGCTTCATAGAGCGTTTTCCTGATGCGCAATCTTTGGCAGAAGCCACTGAGGACGAAGTGCTGAAGATGTGGGAGGGGCTGGGTTATTACTCCCGCGCCCGCAATCTGCACCGCGCGGCACAGATGGTCGTGTCGGACTTCGGCGGATGCATCCCTCGCTCGCAGAAGGAAATTCTGCAGCTGCCCGGCATAGGCGACTACACGGCCGCGGCAATTCTTTCCTTTGCTTTCGATCTGCCCTATGCGGCTGTGGATGGCAATGTCTTCCGTGTCGTCAGCCGACTGCTGCATATAGACAGCCCGATCGATACCCCGCAGGGCAAAAAAATCTTTGCCGCTTGGGCCGATGCCTTGCTTGACCGGGAAAATCCCGCCACGCACAATCAGGCCATGATGGAGTTCGGCGCCTTGCATTGCACCCCCACGTCTCCCGCTTGTCTGCTCTGCCCGCTACGTCGTTTCTGCTTGGCCGATGTGGCCGGATGCGTCCATACGCTTCCCGTTAAGAAGGGCGGGTTGCGCATCTCCAATCGCTACCTCTATTATATATATGTACGGGTGATCACACCATCCGGGGCTTATACCTATATCTGTCGTCGTCCTGCGGGGGATATATGGCAGGGACTGTACGAATTTCCCTGTATTGAGTTGGACAAAAAGGCCTCATTGGAGTCCCTCTTACAGACCACGGAGGTGAGCGTCCTGCTCCAAATCACTTCGGGTAGTATGGGTAGCCATCCTTTCAAAACCTTCAAACACCAGCTCACTCACCGCAATCTCTGGATGCATGGCTACCTGCTTACGGCTTTGCTCGATGATGTGCCTGAGATAGAAGGCTTCCGCTCCATCCCCGAAGATCAGCTTGCCGACTATGCTCTCCCCCGCGCACTCCATCTCCTTATAGACTCCCTGCCTTCTCGCTGACAGACCTTCTTATAGCGATGCAAGGGTAGCATCTTTTTTTACTCTCAATGCTGCCGTGAGAGCGATGAAGTGTATCCTTTGAATTTTAGAGCTGAAAAAGCTGAGAATTTGGCGCGGAAAATCTGGAGAAGATCGCGCCAAAAGTTTTTCAAATTGGCGCATAAATTTTTTCGAAATGGCGCCAAAATAATTTCTTTTTGGCGTGAGTTTTTTTCGGCTGTCAGCACGAATTGGTGGTCATAACACATCTACAGATTTTTTTACATCCTGTGTGACTGTATTTCAAAAGGTGTGCATCGTGTTTGCTTTTTCGAAGGATGGTGGGCGCACATTGCCCCTTCTCTGTCTGAATTATGCAGTAATAACGTACCTTTTCCAATTGTGTATTTCTTTGCATATTTGTATCCTGTTATGAAGCCATTTACTCTTTTTTCGCTCTTTACCCTTGCTGTTTTGGCCGCTATGCTGTCATGCGGTCGCAAGGGGAGCGGCTCGGAAGGGCACGATGAGGCCCTCACGCTCACACTCGGCGCCATGCCCTCCATGGACTATCTGCCCTTCGTCGTAGCGCAGAAGACGGGGATTTATGATTCCCTCGGTCTGAAGCTCAACATCGTTAAGTTCTACTCTCCTAATGAACGGGACGCTGCTTTCCATTCCGGCAATGTGGAAGGGACGGTGATAGACTATACAGGTGCCGCTATGCAGCAGGCAGGAGGCATAGACCTGCAGCTTGTGATGCGCCTGGACGGATACTTTCGTCTGATAGTGTCGAAGGACTTTGCCGGAGACAATCTGCTTGCTCTCCGTGGGAAGACGCTCGGTATCTCACGCAATACGGTCATCGAGTACACGACCGACCGCATCTTGGAGGCGGCCGGTATGAAGGAAGCAGACATTACCAAGACAGAGGTTAATAAGGTGCCGCTCCGCCTCGAAATGCTGCGTAGCGGACAGATCGATGCCGCTGTCCTGCCCGATCCTTTCATCACCATAGCCATGGCCGACGGCATGAACACACTTGTCTCCACGCAGGAGCTGGGTATATATGTAACCGGAGCCGCATTTACCGCCAAAACGATCCGCGAGAAGCGAGAAGCAATGGAGCTTCTCCTGCAGGGTTACGACCTCGCTGTGGACTACATACGATCGCACGATCGCCAAGCCATACGGAGCATTCTGGTCGAAGAGGTCGGCGTGCCGGAGCCGTTGGTCGATGACGTGATTTTGCCTGAGTACACTCATGCCCAGAAGCCTACGGACGAAGACTTACGCCTGACCATCGATTGGCTTCATGCCAAGCAGCTTGTCCCGCAAGACTACGACGGCAAGTCCCTCATCCGATAATGCTTTCCATCCGTCATCTATCCGTTACCTATCATCACGGGAACGCTGAAGTGAAGGCCCTCGAAGATCTTTCGCTCAGTATTCCGGAGGGTGAGATCTTTGCCGTCACGGGTCCTTCGGGTTGTGGTAAGTCCACTCTCCTGCACGTATTGGCAGGGGTGCTGACGGATTATAACGGAGAAGTCAGGATGGATGGCCGGCCCTTGAGCCCGCAGCAGTTCTCTATCGGGATTGTCCCTCAGCAATATGGTCTCCTGCCGTGGAAGCGAGTGCGGGAGAATATAGTCCTGCCCGCCATGCTACGCAAGGATGAGATCGATGCGGCAGAGCTGGAAAGTACGATTGAGATTCTCGGTTTGTCTGATCTGCTTCACCGCTATCCACGGGAGCTGAGCGGCGGGCAGCGACAGCGCGTGGCCTTGGCGCGTGTCTTTCTGCAACGCCCGCAGCTACTTCTTTTGGACGAGGCATTCGCAGCTCTCGATATGCTTACGGCCGAGAAGAGCCGGCAGCTCTTCCTGCATCTCTGGGACAAACATCGCGTTACCACCGTAATGGTGACGCACAACGTAGAGGAAGCTGTAGCGATGAGCAGCCGCGTAGCCATCATAAGCGGAAGCCCGGGAAGACTGGTCGATGTGTTCGAACATCCCGATGCAGACGTCATTCGTCGAACCCTCAATCAGCCCGAACGATGATGAAGCGTACCAAGCGACTTCTGGGTCGCATCTTCATGGGAGCACTCCTGCTCAATGTACTCTGGTTCTTGGCTGCAATACTCCTTGATACGCCTGCTCTCGTGGATCCTGTGACGGTCTATGGACAGATCGGTCGCGTGTGGCAGCAATCCATGTCCCTGCATCTGCTGGCCAGTTTGCGCCGCATCATCATCGGTATTGCCATTGCACTCCTTTTTGGATTGGTGATGGCTTTGGCCATGTATCGCTACAGAAGTTTCGGACAGGTGATGGACTCCTTCGTTTACTTCTGCTATCCTGTACCCAAGCTGGCTCTACTTCCCGTCATTATGCTGTTGGCCGGATTGGGCGATGCCACCAAGATCATCATGATCGTGCTGATCATTATTTTTCAAATCATTATCAATCTGCGCGACAGCCTGCGGAATATCCCGAAGGAGAGTTTCCTTGTTCTCACATCGCTCGGTGCCACGCACAGACAGCTCCTGCGTCATCTGCTTCTGCCTGCCATCACACCCGAAGCGCTATCCACGCTACGTGTGGCTATCGGCACGGCCATATCGGTTCTTTTTGTGACCGAAACGTACGGCACCGACCGAGGAATGGGCTTTTTCATAGTCGACGCATGGATGCGTATCAGCTATACAGAGATGTATGCAGGCATCGTTGTTTTGGGCATGTCGGGATTTTTCTTTTTCTTGCTAATTGATATGCTCGAAGCCAAGCTCTGTCGATGGCGCAACAGTTGATGTAACGATAGAAAATCATTCACACAAATAATAATTAAAGACAATGAAACTAAAGTACTTTTTGGCAGCATCAATCTTGATGCTCGGCGCAGGAAGCATCTGTGCACAACAGTCCGCAGGAAGTCTTGTAAACACCATCAAGGAGCGCATGACCTTCAGTGGCTATGCTCAGGCGGGTTACACCTCTCTGTGGTATCCCGATGGGAAAGAGATGTACAACTACAATACTTTCGATGTCAAGCGGATTGTTTTGCGTGTCGATGCAGCTATCACAGACAAATGGTCTATAGCCTATTTTGCAGATTTTGGCAAGGGTTATACCACTCTGGAGCTGTACACAACCTATAAGGCGACACCTGAGTTTGGTATCAGGTTGGGACAGTTCAAGACTGCTTATACAATTGAGAATCAACTCTCGCCGGCAACCATTGAGACGATCACGTGTGGCTCTGCAATTACCAACTTCCTGGCAGCAGGAGACGGTAGTGATCCTTTGATGGGTGCTCAGAGCGGACGTGACATCGGTATTGAGGTTTATGGAGATCTCTCCAATGATGTGCTCAGCTATCGTCTGGGGGTTGTCAATGGACAGGGTATAAATCGAGTAGATGCCTCTCTCCAAAAGACATTGATGGGCAGTCTGACACTTCGCCCCTTTGAGAATCTTTCTTTCACGGGTAGCTTTATGAGTGGCAAGACGCTTGCAAAAGAAGATCTCACAATTCCGTTCTACGAGGTGGAAACTGACGACCTCTACGATCGTCTTCGTTGGAGTGTGGGCGGTATGTTCCGCTCAAAGTATTTTGACCTTCGTAGCGAGTATCTTTATGGAAAGGATGACAATAGGGTTACTGATGGTTTTTATGTGACAGGTGTGGCACGGCTCTTCAAAAACATTGACCTCATCGCCTCATATGACTATATGGATCTTTATAGACTCAATAAGTTCTACAATGTCACTGCAGGACTTCAGTATTGGTTCTATCCCAAATGTCGTTTGCAGGTGCAGTATGCAATGATGGATCTGAAAGGCCCTCAGAATACCTCCCACGCCATCATGACTCAGGTGCAGGTGGGCTTTTGAAGAGAGTCAGAACTCATGATTAAGATATAAAGAGGGCTGCGGAGATTCTCCGCAGCCCTCTTTGCATTGACTATCACCGACCACAGGGAAAGACCTAAAAGGGCATCAACTTTTTTAACTCTCTACGGCTTAGAATGCGTATCTTTGTAATTCAATAGATTGGCAGAAACAAGTAATTCGTCTCTATAAGGCATGATCGCATCTTCGATTCTATACGGCATTGTCATCGGTATTCTCGTGTCGGCCCCCATGGGCCCGATAGGAGTCCTGTGTATCCGTAGGACGCTGCATAGAGGTCAGCGCGACGGTTTCTACACCGGCGTCGGAGCCATGCTGAGCGATCTTTTCTATGCTACGGTGACCTACTTAGGCATCGGTCTGGTGATGAACTTCATCGACAGTAATGAGACTTGGTTGCAGCTACTCGGTAGTGTGGTTATGCTCCTCTTCGGTATCTATCTCTATCGAAGTGCACCCTCATTCAAGGTCGAGGACAAGGATAATAACTTCTCTCTGTGGCACACAGTGCTCAGCTCTTTCGGACTAACACTGTCCAATCCTTTCATCATATTCTTCTTCATTGCGCTCTATTCGCGTTTCAACTTTGTGGTGGATGTCCCGGGCAAAATGTTTGTTGGTTACACTTCCGGTATGCTGGGTATTGCTTTGGGGGCGATCGGTTGGTGGTCGCTCATCACGTATTTGGTTAGTATTTTGCGCAGCCGTATCAATATCGCAGGCATTCGTTGGTTCAATCGTATCGTTGCCATCATCTTTATTGCCATTTCTCTCTTCGGTCTCTTCAGCGGTCTTTACGACATCTTAGCCTGAAACGATTCTCTACATCTCTTTCCTCTCATCCCTTATTTCTCCTTTTGCCGGCTCTGCCGTATTTGTAGGAGGTGCAGTATTTTGTGCTTGCTGTCATGGTTATGGCGGTTATGTTTTCTGCTTGTAGTGTCGCAGTGCCTGTCCTTCATAGGATTGTCCGTGAGAAGATCGAAGGTGTGATCTACACTACCGACGGCAATGAATATCAAGGTCTGTTGTATGCTCCGAATGCATTGACGAAGAAGCTTACGCTGACAACCAACGATTACAATGTTGGTAAAAAAGAAAGAGGCAGATTATCCCATGCAGTTTTCGATAACTGATATGAGTAGGCGCGCAGTGAGAAAGAATCTGTTCGACTATCTGAGTGATGATCCAGTGTTCTGCAAGAAACTCACTAATCTTGAGATAGAGCCGGATGAGTATAAAACGATTGCTATTGAGTATAATCCAAATAGATGAGGGAGGGACGTGCAAGTCGCATTGCCGGATTCTTCTGAGGAATCTGAATAGCTCCCATCGCTGACTGACAATATTTATAAAACGAAGAAGGCTGTGTCTGAAGGAATTCTCCTTCGACACAGCCTTTCGTGTGAGTAGCTATCTATCGCACTTGTAGCCCATAGGGGAATCGAACCCCTCTTTCCAGAATGAAAATCTGGCGTCCTAACCGATAGACGAATGGGCCAAGACTAGCTTGTTACTCCCTATCTCCGGATGGCCGGAGAGGCCAATGGCAGGGAGAGCCTGATTACGCTAAGGCGCTGATGCGACGAGCCAGCTTAGACTTCAGGTTAGCAGCCTTATTCTTGTGAATAATGTTCTTGCCAGCCAGACGGTCGAGCATGGACGCCAATGCGGGGAATTTCTTTTCAGCCTCAGTGCGATCCGTCAGTGCGCGGAAAGCCTTTACCGCATTACGTGCCGTACGGGCATAGTAACGATTGTGCAGTCTGCGAGCATTTGTTTGACGAATACGCTTTTCTGATGAAATATGATTTGCCATATCCTTCTCTTGTGATAATTAAATTTGTAGCCCATAGGGGAATCGAACCCCTCTTTCCAGAATGAAAATCTGGCGTCCTAACCGATAGACGAATGGGCCTCCGCTTGTTGTTTAGCAAAGGACGATGATTCGTTTTGCGCTTGCAAAGGTAGTATTAAATCTGAAATTGCCAAACGATTTTTGTTTCTGACGCCAGTAAGTGCAGTTTTTTGTTCAGTTTTTTCTCTTGATGTCGAAAGATGGATGCTGTTTTGCCAGGTAACCGCATCAATAAAGGGAGTATTATCAACGAACGGGGCTTAAGGCTTTTTGATGTGGTTGCCTTGGAGACGAGGAATGCCCAATTCTCGTATGCTCTTATCTGCTAACTGATTGGTAAGAGGGCGAAATGTGTTGTCGATTATTCTGAAGAACAGTTTTGTCCTTAAGGAAGGACGGTTCTGTCCTCTATGGTGGATAAATTTATCCTTTAGACGGGAACTATTCGAAGAAAGGGTATTAGGGTGAGGATGAAAGGTAAGTAAATGGAAATGAGAGCGATTTGCGCCATATCTCGGTGGTTTGCACAGAG
>NZ_QEKY01000013.1 GCF_003096695.1 Porphyromonas loveana
ACTGCCAAGAAAGTAGGCGGACACGGTGGCATGGACTACATCATGGACTACCGACTCATCTACTGCCTGCGCAACGGATTGCCCCTCGACATGGATGTATATGACTTGGCAGAGTGGTGCTGTCTGGCCGAATTGAGTCGTCTCTCGATGGAGAACGGATCGGCACCTGTGGCCATTCCGGACTTTACGCGTGGTAACTGGAAGAAGGTGCAGGGGTATAGACATGCGATGGTGAAGTAATTTAATTTGGCTGCGTCATAAAAGGCGAACTGCGGCGTTGCCTACAACTCTCAAGTTCGGTCATATACGATTGTATACTCCCGTCACTCTCGCTTTTGGCGCCTTGCATTTCACCTTTTAAGACACAACCACTCTCAGAATGGGTGAAAGCACCTGTATCCTTTTCTAACACTACCAAAGAGACGGAATTATGAGATATTTTCGATGGACACTTGCGGTAACTTTGGCTGCCGCAAGTGTCGTTTTTGCTCCTCGCGTACAAGCTGCCGATCCGCTGTTGCCCTACTGGAAAAATGTGCAGGTGGTGCAGGTGAACAAAGAGCCGGCACGCTCTGCTTTTATGACCTATGCCGACAGAGCCGAGGCGTTGACCGGACGCTACGAGAAGAGTACTTACTATCGGCTCCTCAACGGTACGTGGAAGTTTCTCTACGTGGATAGTGAGGCGCAGCTCCCAGCCGGTGTCACCGATGCTGCCACATCGGTGGACGGCTGGCACGACATCCGTGTGCCGGGCAACTGGGAGATACAAGGCCATGGTGTAGCCATCTATACCAATCATGGGTATGAGTTCCGACCGCGCAACCCGCAGCCGCCCACACTCCCCGAGACCAATCCCGTGGGGGTGTACCGTCGCGATATGGAGATCCCTGCCGAGTGGATGGAGCGCGACATATACCTCCACCTCGCAGGGGCGAAGTCCGGCGTTTACGTTTATATCAACGGGAAGGAGGTAGGCTATAGCGAGGACTCGAAGAATCCGGCCGAGTTTCTGATCAATCCTTATGTGAAGCCCGGTAAGAATGTCCTCACGCTCAAGATCTATCGCTGGAGTACCGGCTCCTATCTGGAGTGTCAGGACTTCTGGCGCATAAGCGGTATCGAGCGCGATGTATTCCTCTATGCACAGCCTCGCGCAGCGGTGAGGGACTTCCGTGTCAAGTCCACTCTCGACGACAGCTACCGCCACGGCATATTCGTGTTGCAGACCGATTTGCGCAATCGTCGCGCTGTCCCAGCCGAACTATCCATGACTTACGAGCTCCTCGATGCCGACGGGAAGACGGTAGCTGCCGAGACGCGTGCGGAGCGTCTCTTAGCCGGCGAAGAATGTACGCTCACCTTCGAGAACCGTCTGGAAACCGTCCGCGCATGGAGTGCCGAGCATCCTCATCTCTACAAGCTGGTGATGACGCTGCGCGAGGATGGTCGTGTGAGTGAAGTGATCCCTTTCAATGTGGGCTTCCGCCGTTTCGAGATCAAGCCGATCGCACAGACAGCGGGCAACGGACAGTCGTACGTATGCTTCTTTGTCAATGGGCAACCCATCAAGTTCAAGGGGGTGAACATCCATGAACACAATCCCGAGACAGGGCACTATGTCCCCGAAGAGCTGATGCGTCGCGACCTGGAGCTGATGAAGCAGCACAATCTGAATGCCGTCCGCCTCTCGCACTATCCACAGGACAGACGTTTCTACGAGTTATGCGACGAGTATGGTCTCTACGTCTATGACGAGGCCAATATCGAGAGCCACGGCATGTACTACAACCTCCGCAAGGGAGGGACACTGGGCAACAATCCCGAATGGCTGGGTGCACACATGGATCGGGTGATCAATATGTTTGAGCGCAACAAGAACCATCCCTCTGTCACCATCTGGTCGCTGGGCAACGAAGCAGGCAACGGCTACAACTTCTACCAAGCCTACCTCTGGCTCAAGGCTGCGGACAAGGAGCTGATGGATCGCCCCGTCAATTACGAGCGCGCGCAGTGGGAGTGGAATACGGATATGTACGTGCCGCAGTATCCCGATGCTAAGTGGCTGGAGACCATCGGGCAGTCGGGCAGCGACCGTCCCGTCGTGCCCTCCGAGTATGCACACGCCATGGGCAACTCCACCGGCAATATCTGGGGACAGTGGCAGGCCATCTACCAATATCCCAATCTCCAAGGGGCTTTCATCTGGGACTGGGTGGATCAGGGCATCAGTCGCACCGACGAGCAGGGCCGTCACTATTTTGCTTATGGTGGTGACTATGGCGTGGATGCACCGAGCGATGGCAACTTCCTCTGCAATGGCCTTGTCAATCCCGATCGCAGCCCGCATCCAGCCATGCAGGAGGTGAAATATGTGCATCAGAACGTCGGTTTCGAGGTGTTGGATGCCCGTGCCGGACGATTCCGGATTACCAATCGTTTCTACTTCACCAATCTGCGGCAGTATCGACTCCGCTACACCGTATCGGCCAATGGCAAGACCCTTCGCTCCAAGACTTTCACCTTAGACCTCGAACCACAGGCTTCCGCGGAGTATACAGTACCCATCGACGGACTCAAGGCAGAGGCCGGCGTGGAGTACTTCGTAAACTTTAGCGTGACCACGACACAGCCCGAACCGCTCCTTCCGGTCGGCCACGAGATCGCATACGACCAGTTCCTATTGCCCATCCATGCGGACAGGGTGGCCTATCAGTCCCACGGGCCGGAGCTGTACGCGAGCGAAGAGGAGGGGCGTCTGCGTGTGCAGTCGTCCAAGGTCAGCTTTGTTTTCGACAAGCAGAAGGGGCTTGTCACTTCGTATCGGGTCGATGGGGTGGAGTTTTTTCCGGATGGCTTCGGTGTCCAACCCAACTTCTGGCGTGCTCCTACCGACAACGACTATGGCAATGGTGCTCCGCTCCGTCTGCAAGTGTGGAAGGAGTCGAGCCGAGACTTCCTTGTCACCGATGCCGAATTGGCGAGGGAAGGTAATGCGGTGTTGCTTCGTGTGACCTATCTCTTGGCGGCGGGCAATCTCTATCACATGACCTATAAGATACACCCTGACGGCGTGGTGCATGTGCGCAGCCACTTCACCTCGATCGACATGATCGCTGAGGAGCATGAACTGTCCGAATCTACGCGTACGGCCACATTCTCCCCGGGCCGAGAGGCAGCACGCAAGGCGGCTGCAGCCATCGAAGTGCCGCGCATCGGAGTGCGCTTCCGTCTACCTGCAACGATGAAAAGTGTGCGCTACTTTGGTCGCGGTCCGCAGGAGAACTATATCGACCGCAATCACGGTGCCACAATCGGTCTTTATTCCACGACGGCGGAGCAGATGTATTATCCCTATGTGCGTCCGCAGGAGAACGGCCACCGCTCCGATACACGCTGGTTTTCGCTCAGCGGTCAGGGTGGGGGACTGGTCGTCGTGACGGATGAGACCATCGGCTTCAATGCGCTGCGCCAGTGCGTCGAAGATTTTGATTCGGAAGAGGCAAGTCACTGCTCCTATCAATGGAGCAATTTCTCCCAAGCTGAAATAGACGGACGCGATGAGAGTAAGGCGCGCAACGTATTGCGCCGTCAGCATCACATCCATGACGTACCCGTGCGTGACTATGTGGAGGTGTGTGTGGATATGAAGCAGCAAGGCGTGGGTGGCTATGATAGCTGGTCGGCTCGTCCCGAACCGGAACATCAGCTCCCGGCCAATCGCGACTATACCTGGGGTTTCACCCTTGTGCCCGTGCGATCGGCGGCACAAGCTACGCAGGCGGCACGCTACGCTTACTGAGCATCGGATGGCACATTGTAATAATAGAATATCAATAGAATAAGAGTAATGAAACAATTGTCAGATATAGTAGCTCGCTTCCGCATCGCCGGTAGTGTGGCCGAGATCGCTCCTCTGGGAGCAGGGCTTATCAACGATTCGTACCGAGTGCGAACCGGAGGGACGGACACGCCCGACTACGTGCTCCAGCGCATCAACCACGCCATATTCCAAGACGTGGACCTGCTGCAAGCCAATATCACCGCAGTCACGGCACACATCCGCCGCAAGCTGACGGAGGCGGGAGCCGATGACATCGACCGCAAGGTCCTCTCTTTCATCGAGACGGAGGAGGGCAAGACCTACTATTACGACGGTGAGAATTACTGGCGTGTCATGATTTTGATCCCCCGCTCACAGACGTTCGAGGCTGTCACGTCCGAATCTTCCCGCCATGCGGGGCAGGCATTCGGTCTTTTCCAAGCCATGCTCGCCGACCTGCCCGATACATTGGGCGAGACCATCCCCGACTTCCACAATATGGAGTTCCGTCTCCGCCAGCTGCGCGAAGCTGTGGCCACTGATGCCGTCGGCCGTGTGCAGGAGGTGCGCGACTACATCGGGGAGATAGAGAAGCGTGCCGAGAGTATGTGCCGAGCCGAGCAATTGTATCGCGAAGGAAAGCTCCCCAAGCGGGTATGCCACTGCGATACGAAAGTGAACAATATGCTCTTCGACGAAGACGGGCGCGTGCTATGCGTCATCGACTTGGATACGGTGATGCCCAGCTTTATCTTCTCGGACTATGGCGACTTCTTGCGCACGGGGGCCAATACGGGAGATGAGGACGATAAAGACCTCGATCGGGTGAGCTTCGACATGGCTGTCTTCCGAGCCTTTACCGAGGGTTATCTGTCGAGTGCTCGCGCTTTCCTCAAGCCTGTCGAAATAGAGCATCTGCCTTATGCCGCAACGCTTTTCCCCTATATGCAGTGCGTGCGTTTCTTGGCGGACTACATCAACGGCGACACCTACTATAAGATCCGTTATCCCGAGCACAATCTGGTGCGCACGCGTGCACAGTTCAAACTCTTGCAGAGCGTCGAAGAGCATTTGCCCGAGATGAAGGAGTTCATCGCCCACTGCCTCCGCGCCTAATGGTCGCCACTCTGTATTCTCCACTATTAAGAGCAACACTCTTACATTCGAAAGTTAGACTCTAACTTCCTGCCGTCCTTGAGCAGAGAGAGGAAAGTAAAGCCGGTCTTCCTATCCACATAACGTCAGTATTGCTTCGCTGCCTGACGCCCCTATAATTCCATTTCGATGTCCCCTATACGCTCCTTGGCTTCGATAATGGGCGGGCGATCGAGAATACTTTTGCACCCCTTTATCCCTTATAAAGGATAGATTTGTCCTCGACTGAGGACAGAACTGTCCTTACCTAAGGACAAAACTGCTTTTCTATATAATCGGCATTGGTGTCGCCAACGAACGCTTACGAGAGCATAGGCTATGACGACAATAGGTATAGAGCTTACCGCCCTGCCATTTGTCCTCGTGAAGCCATTTGTAGAGCGTTGTCTTTCCGATCATCGGGCGGTCGGAACGGCGTAAACGACCCGAAATCTGTTCTGGCCACCGGCGCTGCTCTACCAATAAAACCTCTGCCTCGCGATGCATCGAGGGCGTGAACTTACGCGAAACCTTACGCCCGCTTTTGCGCTCAATGATGAGCGTAAACTTTATCCAACGAGTTACGCCTAACCCCTCCCTACTTATCGTACTAGCAGATTGACCATATCACTCCTGTCGAACTTGACCTTATCAGCCGGCGGGCCACTACCCGCTGGCTACTTCTTTTACTAATCTCTATCGCTCTATAACAACTGTGTTGCTCTTGAGGGGGGAATGTGCACACGCGAATCACTCAATTTATCTCTCATTATCTCTCAGAAAAAGCACTACCTTTGTAACTATTCCTAATTGGCTACACATTAATAGTAATGGAAAAGGTTATTCGCAGAGCGCTCATTTCGGTCTATCATAAGGATGGATTGGCCGAAATACTGGCCGAACTAAATAGACAGGGAGTCGAATTCGTATCCACCGGCGGGACGCATGATTTCATCACTTCACTCGGATATTCATGCCGCGCAGTCGATGATTTGACGCGCTATCCGGCAATGCTCGGAGGAAGAGTGAAAACATTGCATCCGATGGTGTTCGGCGGTATTCTGGCTCGTCGCGGACATGAAACAGATGTACGCGAAGTAAACGAGTACGACTTGCCGCTGATTGACTTGGTGATTGTTGATCTCTATCCTTTTGAGGAGACCGTGGCCTCGGGAGCATCGGAAGAAGATATTATCGAAAAGATCGATATAGGTGGTATTTCGCTTATCCGTGGTGCTGCCAAGAACTTCGAGGATGTGGTGATCATTTCTTCTAAATCCCAATATGCCGGTTTCTACAACCTCCTCAAAACCAAGGGTGGCCAAACGTCTCTTGCCGAACGCAAGCACTATGCGCGTGAGGCCTTCGCTGTAAGCTCGGCCTATGACAGTGCCATCTTCCGCTACTTTGATGATGGAGAGCAAACGGCTTTCCGCATGGCAGCAGACAGCCCTAAGGTGCTTCGATATGGTGAAAATCCTCATCAAAGAGGATACTTTTTCGGGAACTTCGAGCGTTATTTCGACAAACTACAAGGGAAAGAGATCTCTTACAACAACCTCCAAGATATCGAGGCTGCCGTATCGCTTATCGGTGAATTTACTGCTCCGACCTTTGCTATCCTCAAGCATACCAATGCTTGTGGTATAGCTTCTCGTGGTACGCTCATCGAGGCATGGCAGGCTGCTCTGGCCGGAGATCCTGTGTCGGCTTTTGGAGGGATTCTTGTAACGAATACGCCCATCGACAAGGAGACGGCAGAGGAGATCGATAAGATCTTCTTTGAGGTAATCATCGCTCCCGATTACGACAATGCGGCTATGGAGTTTCTCACCCGTAAGACCAACCGCATTATTCTTCTGCAAAAAGAACCAGTGCGGGAACAATGGCAGTTCCGTTCGATGTTTGGTGGTGTGTTGATGCAACAGGTGGACGGAGTAACAGCAAAGGCTACGGATTTGGAACCAGTAACACCTGTCGTACCTACGGCAGATGAGACCGATGACCTCATCTTTGCCAATAAAGTGGTCAAGCACAGCAAGAGCAATGCCATCACATTGGTCAAGGACAGTCAGCTCTGTGCCAGTGGTGTGGGACAGACGTCTCGTGTGGATGCTCTCAGACAAGCGATAGAAAAGGCAAAGAGTTTTGGCTTTGATCTCAACGGTGCTGTGATGGCCAGCGATGCTTTCTTCCCATTTGCGGATTGCGTAGAGATCGCGGCAGAGGCCGGTATCCGTGCCATTATCCAGCCCGGAGGTTCCATCAAGGACAATCTGAGTATCGAAGAAGCGACGAAGAGAGGTATCGCCATGGTAATGACCGGCGTAAGACATTTCAAACATTAGTAATCAAAGGGCAATCTGCCGTCTGCCGCAGACGGGAAAGACGGCCGAAAACAGAATAAATTAAGATGGGACTATTTTCTTTTCGCCAAGAATTAGCAATAGACTTGGGTACTGCTAACACCATCATCATCAAGGATGGAAAAGTTGTTCTTGATGAGCCTTCGGTGGTAGCTTTCGATCGTCGTACTGACGAGATGATAGCAGTGGGAACAGCTGCCCGCGAGATGTACGAGAAGGGACACCAGCATATTCGCACTGTACGCCCGTTGCGAGATGGTGTGATCGCAGACTTCAAAGCTGCTGAACAAATGATCAGTGGTATGATCCGCATGATCAGCAAAAAACATCGTTGGATTCATCCTTCGCTCCGTATGGTGATCGGCATCCCTTCCGGCAGCACCGAGGTGGAGATGCGTGCTGTGCGCGACTCCAGCGAGCATGCCGGTGGTCGTGACGTGTACATGATATACGAACCCATGGCTGCCGCAGTAGGTATCGGCATAGATGTTTTGGCTCCAGAAGGCAATATGATCGTGGATATAGGTGGTGGCACTACGGAGATCGCAGTGATCTCGCTCGGAGGTATCGTGATGGATCAGTCCATCCGAGTGGCCGGTGATGAGCTGACCAACGACATCATGGACTATATGCGTCGCGAACATAATGTGAAGATCGGTGAAAGAACGGCAGAACAAATCAAGATCAATGCAGGTGCTGCTTTGGAAGAATTGGAGTCCCCCCCCGATACTTATCTGGTATGCGGTGCCGACCAGATGGATACGCTGCCTCGCAAAATACCTGTAAGCTATAAGGAGGTGGCACATTGCTTGGAGAAGTCCATCGTGAAAATCGAAGCTGCCATCTTGAAGGCACTGGAAGAGACGCCCCCCGAACTTTATGCTGATATTGTTAAGAATGGTGTATTCTTGACTGGCGGAGGAGCCAAATTGCGTGGCTTGGATAAGCGGCTGAGCGACCGCTTTGGCATAACGTTCCAAGTTGCCGAAGAGCCCTTGCTGGCAGTAGCCAAAGGTACCGGCATCGCACTGAAGTACGTTGATACTTTCAATTTCTTGATACGATAAGATCTCTCTTCTGCATGCCTTTACATGCGTAAGCTCATAGAGTTTATTATACGACATCGCCATTGGCTGTTGTTCCTTTTTTTTGAGACAGTAGCCATTGTCGTACTTTTCAACGACAGCCTCTATCACCGTGCACAAGGCTTGTCGGCGGTCAATGCTGTGACCGGCCGTGTCAATAGTTTGACAGGCGAATTGCGTAGTTATATGGGACTTCGTGAGAAGAATCGTATTCTATTGGAGGCCAATGCACGATTAGAATTGGAGTATATATCGCTCAAACGGGCTGTGGAGGCAGCCGTCGCCGATTCGGTGCGTCCCTTGCTTTTCCAACCCGATTCTTTGCATCTCGTTCCTGTTGAGATGAAGTATTTGACTGCTCATGTAGTCAATGCTTCCTACAATCGAATTGAAAACTTCCTAACGATTGACAAAGGCCGCGCCGATGGTGTACTGCCCGAGATGGGCGTCGTGTCGGCTACGGGAGTTGTCGGTGCCGTTACGGCTGTGTCGGATCATTATGCCCTTGTGATACCGATTATTAACCCAAAGTTCAAGCTTAGTTGTAGGCTCAAAGGAAGCGAATATGTAGGCTCGATATTGTGGGAGAATCCGGGAAGTCGCATCGCTCAATTGACCGATTTGCCTCGTCATGTGGAGCTGTCACAAGGTGACACGGTGGTGACAAGTGGCTATTCCTCAATCTTTCCTGCCAATCTGATGGTGGGACGCGTGGGCAAAGTCGGAACGAAAGACAAACCGCTGGATGAAAGAAACTCCTTTAGCGCCGTTCCTGTGGAGTTGTCCACAGACTTTGGTCGTCTGACAGATGTGTACGTGATCATCCATAAGTCCGAGGAGGAGCGTTTGGATCTGGAGGAAGCGAATAATATCCCCAAAACGGAAGTTCACTGATGTTTAGAGAGTTAAAGTTTTTGGTCGCTGCCGTGTTGCTCATCCTTTTGCAGGTATGGGTCTTCAACTATATTTACCTATTCAGGATAGCTACGCCTTTCCTCTACATTTATCTGCTCATGCTTCTGCCTCTCAATACGTCCGTCACCTCGCTTTTGTGGCGTTCGTTCATCGTTGGGGCGGTCATAGATATACTTAGCGGTGTGCCCGGGTTGCATGCTGCTGCGTTTACAGTTGTGGCTTTTGTGCGCAATCGTTTGGCACAGCGCTTCATGGAGAAGGATTCGGAGCTCGAGTATCCGCCTTCGTCTCGCAACCTGAAATCCGGAGTCTATATACTCCTATTGGAATTAACCGTCATACATCATTTTCTACTTTTTGTCCTCGACTTTTGGAGCCTACAGAATATCTCATATCTGCTGATGCGTATGGGAGCAAGCATGCTGTTCACGTATTTGCTGTTGCTTATTACGAACTCGCTCTTCGGTAAGAGAATGAAAATGTCAGAAAATGAGTAAGCAGCCCAAAGATCGTCACGACAATCATCGATTTCTGTTAGTGATCGCTACGATAAGCGTGGTGATCATCTATGCCATACGTCTTTTCTATCTCCAGATTTTAAGTCCAAACTACAAGGCTCGGGCGGAGGGAAATGCTTTTTACCACAAGCCAGTCTATCCTTCGCGTGGTGTTATATATGACAGGAATGGTGAGCTTCTTGTCTATAACGAGCCTGCTTATGACCTCATCGTCATCACCAAAGAAGTAGGAGACTTTGATACCCTTGCTCTTTGTAGGACCTTGGATGTCGAGCTTGATTATGTGCGTAAGCGTTTTCAAGACATCAGAGACCGACGACTCAACCCAGGCTATTCTCCCTATGTACCACAGCTTTTGCTCGCTCAACTCAATCCGCGCGAGGCCGGACGCTTTCAGGAGCAACTGTTCAAGTACCCGGGTTTTTCGATCCGCCCCCGAACCATCCGTCAGTATAAATACCACGGTGCCGCGCACGTACTCGGCTATCTCTCTGAAGCGGATATGCGGGATTTGGAGGGTGACAGCTCATTGATTGCCGGCGACTATGTGGGCAGAAGTGGAGTAGAGCGCCAATACGAAAAAATTTTGCGGGGAGACAAAGGGACTGAAATCCTACTGCGTGATGCTCGTGGCCGTATCAAAGGCCGTTTCTCGGATGGAAAATACGATTCGCCGGCAGTACCCGGACGAGACCTGACGCTCTCGATTGACAGCCGATTGCAATCTCTCGGTGAAAGACTCATGCAAGGAAAGCGTGGTGCTGTAGTCATGATCGAACCGGAGACGGGCGAAGTCCTTTGTCTTGTTTCTGCCCCTTCTTACGATCCTGTCCTCCTTGCCGGAAAGGATAGGGGCAAAAATCATCGCATACTCGAACAGGATCAGAACAAACCACTATATGCCCGAGCGATACAGGCAACCTATCCGCCCGGATCCACTTTCAAACCGGCGCAAGGAGCCATCTTTCTGCAAGAAGGAGTGATCACTCCCACAGTTGCCTTTAGTTGCCATCACGGTTTTCCTCCACTCAATAACAGACCTGCCTGCCACAGCCATTCTTCGCCTGTGAGCCTGATCCCGGCCTTGGCTACCAGTTGCAATGCATACTTCTGCTGGGGACTCAGAGCCATGCTTGACAATCGTGGTTACTACCCCTCGGTGCAGGAAGCGCTTGAGCATTGGAAAAAACGGATCGTGGAGCTCGGCTTTGGCTATAAATTGGGCCTTGACCTGCCCGGAGAACGCAGGGGGTATATCCCCAATAGCAAGGTCTATGACAAAGCTTATAAGGAGCGATGGAATTCCTCCACTGTTATTTCAATCTCCATCGGCCAGGGTGAAATTCTGGCCACTCCGCTGCAGATAGCCAATTTGGGAGCTGCCATCGCCAATCGCGGACGCTACCGCAGACCTCATGTCGTGAAGAGTATTCAAGGTATGCCTATTGATACGGCTTATACGAACTGGCAGGACAGTGGAATCAGCTCTGTCAATATGGAATA
Organism: Porphyromonas loveana; assembly: GCF_003096695.1. Taxonomy (GTDB): domain Bacteria; phylum Bacteroidota; class Bacteroidia; order Bacteroidales; family Porphyromonadaceae; genus Porphyromonas; species Porphyromonas loveana. Next base: position 11,345 of record NZ_QEKY01000013.1, read on the forward strand.
TATCGTCGCGGGTATGGCGCAAGCTGTCGTAGGAGGTACTTGCTATGCAGCCAACTTTGCGCCCGGAGAAATCGAGGTCTGTGGCAAAACCGGTACGGCTGAGAATCCGCATGGAAAGGACCATTCGGCTTTCCTTGGCTTCGCTCCACGCAATCATCCCAAGGTGGTTGTCGCCGTTTATGTAGAGAATGGTGGTTTCGGAGCCTACTTCGGAGTCCCCATCGGACGCGTGATGATGGAATACTATCTCCGCGACGGTAAGCTCTCCCCTGAAGGAGAAGCTATAGCAAACAGAATGTCCAATTCAGCAATTCATTACAGCAGTGTATTCTAACGGAGATCGGACAGACTATAAGAAGCGGATCGATTGGTTTACCATCGCTCTCTATTTATTGCTGGTCGTAGCTGGTTGGTTTGCCATTTGTGGAGCCAGCTATGACTTCGATATGTCACGTCTTTTTGCTTTTGGCAGTCGTCCCATGATGCAGCTCTTGTGGATTGGATTGGCAGTCGTCATCGGTTTCATGGTTTTGCTCATCGAGACCGATATATTCGAATCATTGGCTCCCGTATTCTATGTCGCCATGTTGGGGTTATTGGCTCTGACCATATTTATAGCCCCTGACATCAAAGGATCACATTCGTGGCTCGTCATCGGTCCTTTACGGCTACAACCCGCGGAGTTCGCCAAGGTCACAACAGCTCTTTTTCTCGCATGGAAGTTGAGCCAGAGCGACTTCGTCCTTCGGGGAATGAAGTCCTATGTCTATGCATTCGGGATTATTTTCATCCCCGTTTTGCTCATCTTGATGCAGAATGAGACCGGTTCGGCGCTTGTCTATGTGGCATTCTTTCTAGCACTCTACCGTGAAGGACTCACAGGAATCTTCCTTGGCATTGCATTCTGTGCCGTGCTCTTTTTTGTGACTGCGCTGAAGCTGCAGGGCGATCTCTGGTGGGGGCATACCGACGCTGCCGAGTGGTCTGTGGTAACGATGACCTCCCTCATAGCCATTCTATTGGTGAGGCTGTACACCAAGGAGCGTAGTCGATTCTATTGGTTGGCATTGGGACTCACTGCTATCGCTTACGGTGTCTCCATCGCTCTTTCATATTTCGTACCGGTCAATTTCCTTTGGACAGCATATGGTTTGCTTGTTCTTTTGGTCGTATGGGTATTGGTGATGGCCGTAAGGCGTTATCTGCTTGCCTATCTCCTGATTGCTGTCTTTGTTCTTGGGTCGATCGGTTATCTCTTTTCGGTGGACTATGTCTTCAATGAAGTGATGCAGCCGCATCAACAGATGCGTATCAAGGTCGCTTTGGGCATTGAGGAAGATTTGCGAGGAGGGGGATATAATGTAGATCAGTCCAAGATCGCCATCGGTTCGGGCGGATTCCTCGGGAAGGGATTCCTCAAAGGAACACAGACGAAGCTCAAGTATGTGCCCGAACAGGATACCGATTTTATCTTCTGTACTGTAGGTGAGGAGCAAGGATTCGTTGGCTCCATCCTTCTTCTCATTACTTACGCCACCTTGATCATAAGGATAGTCTGGTTGGCAGAGCGCCAGACCAAAGTTTTCTCACGCGTCTATGGCCATAGCGTGGCAGGCATTCTGCTTTTCCACCTCTCCATCAATGTGGGTATGGTCATCGGTCTGGTACCTGTGATCGGTATCCCTCTTCCTTTCTTCAGCTATGGGGGGTCGTCTCTTTGGGGGTTCACTCTCTTGATCTTCATCCTCCTTCGGCTCGATGCCGACCGGGATCCTCGCAAGAGGTGATCGTCTTGCCGATTTCTTCTACTCTTCTTTCATCACAGATGGAGCCTCTCGAGAATGACCGAGAGGTTGTGAACGACCTGCGCCAGGACCAAAATCAGAACGACAGCGTCCGCCATGTGCATCTTTCGTCCCTGCATAGCATGATATATCCATCCCAGAAGCATTGGCCAAAGAAAAACCCAGTGTCCGCCAAATATGATCGCTTCGTTCATTCCATATCCGCCAATGACATTGACAGCTATATCGACAGACAGATATAGCAGTAGGAGCCAGACAAGTTTTTCTCTCCTGTTGAGCAATGGGGCGGCGATTACGGTAGCCAGAAAGAGTAGAGGGACGGCATAGTTCCACAGCCCATGATAGGGTGTGGGGCGGAGCGTAGTCTCCTCGTACCTGCGTGCCGATGCCAAATCGCTGATCAAAAGCGGGTGACCGAAGTACTCGGCTATCACCTCATCGCCTCCTTGACGGAACTCAAACATACGGATGGCCAGTGTGCGTGGATCGTTCTCAGACTGTTGTTGCTTGGCAGCCCGATAGGTAAAGAGCAGTCCGATAAGAAGTACACAGAGACTGAATACGGCAGCCAGTGCAGCCCCTTTCTTTATTCTTGACCCCAAAGAACCTTTTTCCAATAGGAATGCCAGTGCCGGTTTGGCTACGTTGGTCAGTGTAATCCCACCGAGCAGAAAAGAGAAGAACCAAATACTATTCTTCCCGAAACTGTGGTGGCGCTTGTGATTGAGTGACAGGACTACGATGGAGAGTGGCAGCAAGAAGAAAGAGAGCGGATAGCTTTCTATCGTAAAAGGTAGTGTCAGCGCCGTGAAACTACTGCCGACGAGAAGTGTCAGCAATACACTTCTTGATACTGACAGCCGTAGCAGGCGGCGGAGATAGGCATAGGTAGCAGTGATACCACCTGCCGTGCACAGCGTCATCAGTGCGAGACAGATGGCCAGTGCAGAGCGTTCTCCGGCCAAGGAGACAAAGCCGAATCTATTGAGGGCGTAGAAGAGGTTGAGAAACGGATGGCTTACATCGAACACGCCGCCGGCCGTCTCGAAGCGATAATAGTTGTCATATCCGAGATAGGCCCCAATCAATCCGCCGTGTGGCGTCAGCATTCCCGTGGAAGCGATGTGGAGTGTCAGTAGTCCGTATAACGCGCTGAGGACAATCATTACCAACGTCTCCTCTCTATATCGGAGAGCCAATGCTCTGATGCTGCTCTTCTCTTTCATTCGGTCGATTCCCTTTGTTCTATATCACAAAGCTACTCCAAAGTATGCGATTCGACTCTTGTCTTGTCCCAATATGTCAGTAGAGATCAAGCAGAAGTCAAAGCTCCTTGGCCGATTTTTAGACCAAAACTCGGAGAAATCATGCGCCAAAATCCATGAAAAATCGCGCCAAAATTTTTTCGATTTGGCGCCATATTTTTTTGGAAATGGCGCGTTTTTCTTCCAGAATATGCGCCATGTTTTTTTACGTCATACTCCATCCTTTTTTGCTGCCGGAATGGTCGGATACCCCTCGATGCCTCCATCGCATGATGGTCAGTCCTGTATCATGCTTCCCGTGTGACCACAATCCCGCCTCTTCTATATCAAGAAGTATGGATGTAGCTGTTCATCATTTTTTCTTGCAGGATAGAGGAGTAAAAAACATTCCGGAGGGAATAATGATAGAATTATTTAAATACCTTTGCTGCGGTCGTCGGTTACCTTGGCCGGTATTGAGTAAGAAAGAAGAAGTCAACAACATAACAACATAAATCTCCTGCAACAAGATGAAGAAGGAAATCAAGTTTAGCTTGCTGTACCGCGATATGTGGCAGTCATCAGGCAAGTACCAACCGCGAAAGGATCAATTGGAACGAATCGCTCCCGTCATCGTGGAAATGGGCTGTTTTGCCCGAGTGGAAACGAATGGTGGTGCATTCGAACAGGTGAATCTCCTGTACGGAGAGAATCCTAACAAAGCTGTACGTGCATTTACCAAGCCGCTGAACGAAGCCGGCATCCAAACGCATATGTTGGACCGTGGTCTCAACGGTCTCCGTATGTATCCCGTACCTGCTGACGTGCGTCGACTGATGTACAAGGTGAAGAAGGCACAGGGTGTGGACATTACACGTATTTTCGACGGTCTCAACGACGCGCGTAACATCATTCCTTCCATCAAGTATGCACTGGAAGCAGGGATGATTCCGCAGGCTACGCTCTGCATCACATTCTCGCCTGTGCACACAGTGGAGTACTACTCCAATCTGGCCGACGAGCTGATCGCAGCCGGTGCTCCCGAGATCTGCCTCAAGGATATGGCCGGTATCGGTCGTCCCCACTTCCTCGGCCAGTTGGTGAAGTCTATCAAGACCAAGCATCCCGAGGTTATCATAGAGTATCACGGTCACTCAGGCCCCGGCTTCTCCGTTGCTTCCATGCTGGAAGTATGTGAGAATGGTGCCGATATTATCGACGTGGCCATGGAGCCTATTTCATGGGGCAAGGTGCATCCCGATGTGATCACCATCCAGCAGATGCTCAAGGATGCCGGCTTCAAAGTGCCGGAAATCAATATGGATGCCTATATGCGTGCTCGTACGCTGACACAGGAGTTCATAGATGACTTCCTCGGCTACTTTATGGATCCGTCCAATAAGGAGACAAGTTCGCTTCTTGTGGGCTGTGGACTCCCCGGAGGTATGATGGGATCAATGATGGCCGACCTCAAGGGTGTGCATGCAGGTATCAACATGTTCCTCAGAGGCAATGGACAGCCCGAGATGACTATTGACCAACTGCTTGTACGTCTCTTCCAAGAGGTTGAGTATGTATGGCCACGTCTGGGTTATCCCCCGCTCGTGACACCTTTCAGCCAGTATGTGAAGAACGTCGCGCTGATGAACGTATATAATATGGTACGAGGCGAAGGTCGTTGGCAGGCCATAGACCAGAATACTTGGGGTATGATCCTCGGTAAGTCGGGACGTCTGCCCGGTAAGCTCGATCCTGAGATCATAGCGCTGGCTCGTGAGAAGGGAATGGAGTTCTCCGACGAGGATCCTCAGCAGTTCTATCCCGACGCGTTGGCGGACTATCGCAAGGAGATGGACGAAAACGGATGGGAGTATGGCGAGGACGACGAAGAACTCTTCGAGCTGGCCATGCACGATCGCCAATATCGCGACTATAAGAGTGGGATCGCCAAGGAGCGCTTTATGGCCGAATTGGAGAAAGCCAAAACTGACCAGATGGCTCAGCAGGGCTTTAGCGACGAGGACATCAAGAAGGCCAAGCGTGCCGGCTGCGATCCTATCATAGCCCCTGCCACGGGACGTATCTACTGGGAGATCGATCCGGAAGAGAAGTCTATCGCTCCTGCTATCGGTGCAGAGTTCCATACGGGTCAGCCCTTCTGCTACATTGAAAACCAATTTGGCTTTATCGAGAAGGTCTTCTGTACATTCACCGGCCGCATCACGGAAGTCGTGGCGCAAGGTACCGTAGTGCGCAAGGGCGACGAGATCGCTTATCTGCGTCCTGCCGAGAAGGAGATCAAATGGAAGGATGCCAAAGAGCCTATCGTTCGTGTAGAGACCCTGCCCGAACCACGCAAACGCATCGTCAAGACTGCCAAGAAGAAATAAGATCGTCCGGAGCGACGGTATATAATACTGTGTCAGAAGCTGTCGTGGAGGTCGAGTATCTCTCCGACAGCTTTTGTCCTATATTAAAGAATAGAACTATGAGTGACTGGAAAAGTCGGCTGGGCGTTATGTACAGCACCGATCCCAACTTCCAATATGAGCATGAGAATGATGAAGACGAGGCAGTGACTCTACCGCCGGAGAAGCAACGCCTGCGCGTCTCTTTGGACAAGAAACAACGTCGAGGTAAGGAGGTGACACTCGTAAGTGGATACGTAGGCGCTGCCGAAGACCTGACCGAGCTGTCCCGCCTGCTCAAGCAGCGTTGTGGTGTGGGAGGAGCCGCCAAGGACGGGGAGATTATCATCCAAGGCAATCAGGTGGAGAAAGTAAAAGAAATACTAAGAATCTTGCAGTACGGCGTGAAGTAAAATTGCTATCTATTCGTTCGATATAATGCTTTGTATATCAGTCGATTTACAGTTTGTCTTGGTCGTTTAGATACTTCATTTTGCCGTGGAAGAAGAAAATTATTCTTCATTTATATTTGGTGTTGTCGAATAATATGCCTAAGTTAGAGGCACGATAACAAACTGATTGTTGAACCCACAAAAAGACGTATTGCTCCCATGACAAAGACAATCACATTCAATGAACTGAGACGAATCAAAGACAGTTTACCCGACGGCGCTATGCAACGCATCGCTGATGAGTTGGGGCTGCGAGTAGAAACCGTACGCAACTATTTCGGCGGTGCCAATTTTAGAGAAGGTCGAAGCTGTGGTGTACACATCGAGGCAGGACCGGAAGGCGGTATTGTTGAGTTGGACGACACAACTATCTTAGAAAAAGCTTTGTCAATGCTTGACGAAGCGAATGCATAGCCTTAGCAGGCAGCTTTTTTCCAAGAATAAAATCAGAAGCCACCTTTGGTTCGCGACATGAAGCGACCGAGGTGGCTTTTTAGCAAGCTATACTAACCCCATCAATATGCTATTGTGATGAAAGAAGAAAAATTAGTAACCCTGGCTATCCATTCTTTTGAGAAAGCACAGGTCCTAAAGTCTCTCCTCGAAACGGAGGGTATAGAGGCTTCTCTCCATAACGTCAATCAGATCCAACCCATCATCTCTGCAGGTGTGCGAGTGAGGATCAAAGAGACCGATCTGCCTCGCGCCCTTGCCATCATAGAAGACAGCAAGTGGGACCAAGAGGAGAAGGTGGGTAAGAGAGCAAAGGAGCCCGATGATTATGTCCTCATCCCTGTTGATTTCAGCGAATACACGATGAAAATCTGTCAGCTGGGTTTCAATTTTGCCGAGCGTCGTGGACTGCGTGTGGTCTTGATGCACGTTTACATCAGTCCTTTCTTCTCTACTCCTATTACAGTAGGCGACACTGCCGTATTCCAGTTGGGCAACGAGGTGAGCCTGCGCAAGGAATACCAGCGAGTGCAGCGGTTGATGAATAAGTTAAAGAAAGATCTGCGCGAAATGATAACTCGCGAAGAGCTTCCCGAAGTCTCTTTCACGTCTGTTCTTATGGACGGTGCTCCCGAAGACGTTATCCTCAGCTATTGCAAGAGGCACAGGCCGGTACTCATCGTCATGGGGACAAGAGGTAAGTCGCGTAAGGACTCGGACTTGATCGGAAGCGTGGCTGCGGAAGTTATCGACTCAAGCAAGGTGCCGGTGCTTGTGATTCCAGAAGAAGTGCCATTCAACGATTTGAATCAAGCTAAGCACGTGGCTGTGGCTACGAGTTTTGACCAAAGAGATTTGGTACTCTTCGATTCTATGATGAAATTGCTGGAGAAGAACAATCCTTCTTATAGTATATTTAATATCTCGGCTGGAACGCCCGAATGGAACCAAGTGCAGCTTGCGGCGATGAAAGAGTATCATGCACATCACTATCCCAAGGCAAAAATCGCAGTGAGTATGCTGGACGAAGGTGATTTTTCCCTTGCTTTGGAGAAGTTTATCCGGCAAGAGAAGGTGGATATGATTGTGGTGAATACATATAGAAGGAACTTCTTTGCACGATTCTTTAATCCTAGTATGGCTCGAAGAATGCTCTTCCATGCCGGTACGCCACTACTGGTCATGCACAATTAGAGAGTCCCTGTCATAGAGACAGAAACACTACTAAGCATACAATATAATATATGTAAGGGCTGCCTTCGTATGAAATGGCAGCCTTTCTCCGTTATTGATATGTATAGAGGTGCATAGGGAGGGGTGTTTTCGCCTTGGATTCGCTCCGTAATTGTTGTCTAAAGACGAACAGAACGATGCTTTTCTGTGCATATTTGTGGCAAAATACGGCCATCTCATTATTTTTTCCGTAAGTTTGTGCCGTACAAATAAGTATTGAGTTCAAGAATCGGACTGATGAATACAGCTCGGGATGCTGATATAATAGAGGTGTTATCGCACTTGGAGCAGCTCATGGGAGATAGGCAGAAGCTGTCAGGATTGACCCGCAACGAGGTGGTTGATATATACGACAGGCTAAGCCGACTCAGTGGCGTACTCTTCCGTTTGGCATTGGCAGAACCGATGAGCGAGGCGAAGCTTATCACTCCTACGACAATAGTGTCCGAGCAGAAAGAAGAAACGAAAGAGGCGGAGACTGCAGCTACAGTCAGGTTCGATCTGAGAAAACAGGTCTCAACGCTCGATTATTTCCGTTTCAGACGTGAGCTCTTTCAGGATAACGATATGCTTATCCGTGAAGTATCAATGGAGCTGAATGCATTGCCATCAGTGGTAGATGCGACGACTTACCTGCATCAGCGGATGCGGTGGAAGGAAGATGACCCGACTGTAAATGACTTTGCAGAAGTCGTGTCGGATTTCTTCCGGAGACGAGGATAGAATTAGGTTCTTATTCTTATGGAAGGACGACTGACTATCGTGCCGACTCCCATCGGCAATTTGGAGGATATTACGCTGCGTGCGCTCAAAGTGTTGCGCGATGCCGACTTGATTTTGGCTGAGGACACACGTACCAGTAGTGTATTGCTCCATCATTACGATATTCATTGCCCGCTTCAAAGCCACCATAAGTTTAATGAACACCAAACGGCCAAAGCGCTCGCAGGACGTATTTCCAATGGCGAGCGGATAGCTTTGATATCCGATGCAGGTACACCCGGCATCAGTGATCCGGGCTTCCTCTTGGTGAGAGCTTGTGCCGAGATAGGAGTGGAGGTCGAGTGCCTTCCCGGTCCTACGGCATTAATTCCGGCATTGGTTGCCAGCGGGCTTCCTGCTGATAGGTTCGTCTTTGAGGGATTTCTTCCAGTGAAGAAAGGCCGCCAGACCCGTCTGAAGGAGTTGGCGGAAGAACCTCGGACAATGATATTCTATGAGTCGCCCTATCGGGTACTCAAGACTCTGTCCCAATTTGTGGAGAGTTTCGGTGCTGACCGTCCGGCTGCAGCTTGTCGCGAGCTCAGCAAGCTCCATGAAGAGGTGATTCGTGGTTCTCTATCCGAACTGTTAGCACACTTCGAGATTCAAACTCCGAGAGGGGAATTTGTTCTTGTCGTGGGTGGGGCAGTATCGAAAGGGAAAAATGAAGAGATAATAAATAAAGAGAACGAAGTATCACGCTAATAAAAGTATTACGAACATGAAGAAGAAATTGTTTATTGCCACAGCGCTAACTCTTGCCCTGGCATCATGTGGAAAGAATTCCAGTGCCTACAAAGAGCTGAAGATGCAATATGACTCTATCGCAGCTGTAAACAGCCAACATGAGTCAGAATTGGCTGAGATGGACTCTATCATCAGTGGTGTGCTCACAAACTTCCAGGAGATTTCTGCCATGGAAGGTATGATCAACCTCAACCCTCTGAGCGGCGACATTCGTGCCAGCCAACGGGAGCGCATCAATGACAATATGAGACTCATCAACGAGAAACTTCAAGCCAATCGTAAGAGTATTGACGATCTGACAGAAAAACTCAAGAAAAGTGGCCGTGAAAATAGCCGTCTGATGAAAACTTTGACACAACTGCGTCAACAACTCGAAGCAAAGACACAGGAGATTGATCAGTTGCGTGGAGAATTAGAGCGTAAGAACATCGCCATCGGTATTCTTGACTCTACTGTCGTTTCGCAAGGAGCTCAGCTCGAAAGTAGTGCACGTGAGAATGCTGCTTTGGCTGAAAGGAATGCTCATCAAGATCGCGAACTCAACACGATTCGCTATTGTATCGGTACAAGTGGCGACCTCAAGGAGATGAATATCATCCGCCGTGGTCAGGTTTTGACCGAAGGTTATAATGATAGTTACTTCACGAAGGCCGACCTCCGCAACCTAAGAGTAATTCCTCTGATGGCGAAGAAGGCAACCTTGCTGACCAATCACCCTGCATCATCATATGAGTTGGAACGCGGTCAAGATAAGATGCTGACGCTCCGTATCAAGGATCCTCAGACCTTCTGGAAGAACTCTAAGTTACTTGTTGTTCAGACAAACTAATCGGATTTTGTTAATCATCTGATTTTCATAAAGAGGCTGCGCCGTAATTTGTTTACGACACAGCCTCTTTCTTTATGTATAGCTATGATCAAACACCTTTTTATCGATCTTGATGATACGTTGTGGGACACCTATTCTAATAATAGGAGTAGTCTTGAGGAGATGTATCACAGTCATCGGTGGTGTGAGTACTTCGATTCCTTTGAAGCTTTCTTCGACATCTATTGGCCACATAATGAGGCTCTGTGGCATGAATATCGTCATGGCCAGATTGATAAACCAACTCTCACGCTCTTACGCTTCCGCAGACCTTTTGCCGGACGACTTGAATTGTCAGAAGATCAAGTCGCTGTGTGGAATACAGAGTTTCTTTCCATTACGGGGTCGAAGACTCAACTCTGCCCATATGCTTTGGAAACTGTTCAATATCTGCATCGCTACTATAAACTCTATATCTTGAGCAATGGCTTTCGAGAGGTGCAGTATGCCAAGCTTATGAACAGTGGCTTGGCTCCATATTTCGACCGAATGATCTTGTCAGAGGATGCCGGTATCAATAAGCCTAATAAGGAGATATTCGACTTTGCTCTGATCAAGGCTAAAGCTCGAAAGGCCGAGAGTGTGATGATAGGGGACAGTTGGGATGCAGATATCATAGGGGCAGCCAATGCCGGACTCACATCAATCTGGTATAATCCCAATAGGAGGGAATGCCCCGATGATGGTAAGGGGGCCCCGGCTCATGTTATTTCTTCTTTGACAGACTTGATGCAGATATTCTAATCACTCGTGACTTTGGCGATATGTGTGCCCGATTATGTAGACAAACAGTTTTGTCCTTAGTTAAGGACACTTCTGTCCTCAGCCAAGGACAAATCTATCCTTTATAAAGGACACATTTGTCCTTTGCTTTGTTACCCCTCCGGATTAACACAAAAAAATCATGTTTGTCATGAAAAGGGTGGTTTGTTGCAACTCTCATAAGCTGTCTTTTTCTTCTACTGCAAACCTTCCCTTTTCTTCTTTACCCAAAAACGTTTAGGACACTATTGCCTGTTTTCGGTATTTCTGTTATTTGGTTGATGGCGTACAGCTCTCATTACAAGTGTATTGGCCTAAGTGCCATATGTTTGGGGATGAGTAATTGAACTAATTTTCATATTTTTGCGCGCGTATTACAATCACAATAATAGTCATATGGATAAGGTAAGCTATGCTTTGGGCCTGAGCATTGGAAATAACTTCAAATCTTCTGGTATCGACGCTGTCAACACGGATGATTTTATGCAGGGATTGCGTGACGTATTGGAAATACGTGAGCCAAAGTTATCGTACGACGAAGCCAAGCAAGTGATCAACGAGTACTTCACGGATCTTCAGCAAAAAGCAGTCAAGCTAAATAAAGAAGCCGGCGAAGAGTTCCTCAAGATCAATGCTCTCAAAGAGGGAGTGACCACTCTCCCGAGCGGCTTGCAGTACGAAGTCCTGCAGATGGGAGACGGAGCAAAGCCTACTTTGGCAGACACTGTTACTTGCCATTACCATGGAACACTTATCAATGGAGTTGTTTTTGACAGCTCGATGGATCGTGGAGAACCGGCTAGCTTCCCTCTTCGAGGAGTAATTCCAGGTTGGACAGAGATTCTTCAACTTATGCCTGTGGGTTCAAAGTGGAAGGTGACGATCCCGAGCGACTTGGCATATGGAGACCGCGGAGCAGGCGAACATATTCAGCCGGGTAGTACGCTCATATTCATTATCGAACTATTAGGTATCAACAAATAATCTAAAGAGAAATTATTATGAAGAGAGTATTGATTCTTGCCAGTGTAGCTCTTTTAGCTACAAACTTGTCTGCATTTGCAAAGAAACCACCCAAGAAAGAGAGTGAGCAGCAAGCCATCGCTTCGACGGTAAAACCTATAACTACGTTTGCGGATTCAATTGCTTATGCATACGGTATAAGCGGAGCTGTCAATTACTTGAACTATACAGAAAAGGTTCCTGGAGATTCATTGGACAGAGCATTGATCGTCCGTGCTTTTGATGAGGTATTGAGTGGAAAACCAACCGCAGTAACTCCAGAAGTAGCCAACGAAATGATTAGAAAATATTTTCAGGAGGTTCAGACCAAAATGAAAAATGAGACATTGGCTGCGGGCAAGGCATATCAAGAAGAGTACAAGAAGCAACAGGGGGTGAAGCAGACTGAGAGTGGTCTGCTCTATCGTGTCCTTAAGGCAGGTGAAGGTCCGCATCCTACGGTACAGGATACGGTTCTTGTTCATTATGTCGGCAAGAATATCGAAGGCAAAGAATTTGACAGCTCTTATTCTCGCAATGAACCTGCCAGATTCAATCTCTTACAAGTTATTCCCGGTTGGACAGAAGGGGTGTGTCTAATGCAGAAGGGTGCCAAGTTTGAGATGGTTATTCCTGCAGAACTGGCTTATGGCGATCGCAGTATGGGAGAATTACTCAAACCCAATTCGACTCTCTTCTTCGAAGTAGAATTGCTTGAGATTATGCCTTATGTAGAAAAACCGACGATCGTAAAGTCACTCAACAATAAATCTACAGGGAACAAGCCTGCACAGGCTCAGCAACCAAAAAAGAAATAATAATCAAATAATCACGTAATCACAAGATGAAAAAAACAATTGCAATCATTGGTTCGATCCTTTTGATATTCGGATCAATTAGCTGTAAGAAAACCGCCGATACCTCAGCTGCAAGCGAGAAGGATAGTCTGGCTGTTGCCATGGGAGTCCTCTATGGACAGGAATTTGCCAATATGCTTGAGATGTCGCGTCTGCAAGGCCAACCAATTGATTCTATAGCATTCTTGGAAGGTCTCAAAGACGGTATGGATACGACACGCTTCTCATACTTTGCCGGAGCGATCACTGCATCTAACTTTGCTCGTCAGATAGCCAAGGACTCTATTAATGTAGACAAATTCTATGCTGTTTTGCGAGCTTCAATGCTTAAGGATTCTACTTCAATATCGATGAATACGGCCGATGCACAGGCATTCATGCAACGCTATCAGACAAAAAAGCAACGTGAAGAAAACATGAAGCAATTCGGCAAGAACATCGAAGCAGGTAAAACATATCTGGACAACTTCAAGAAAGAAGAAGGTGTGCAGCTTACTGCAAGTGGTGTAGCATACAAGACTCTTCAGGAAGGTACTGGCGCTACTCCTGCTCTTACTGATACAGTACGTGTTCGATATGTAGGTACATTGATCGATGGTAAGGAATTTGACAAGAACGAGACCGGTATTGAGTTCCCTGTAAACGGAGTTATCAAGGGATGGACAGAAATGCTCCAGCAAATGAAGGTTGGACAGAAGGTTCACTTCGTGATCCCTCAAGAACTGGCTTATGGTGAAGGTGGTAACTATACTATCGAACCGTTCTCAACACTTGTGTTCGAGATGGAACTTTTGGGTGTGAAACCTGCAAAGCAGTAATAAGGCAGACACATTATGGTTAAGAGAGGCGAGAGATATGGAGTATCGCCTCTCTTTCATTCCAAAGGAAGGATATATATATGGGCCTGCTTCCTTATAGATCGGAGATTGATTCTCTTGGGGGAATAACTCCCTTTTAACATTATAAAAACATGATCAGAAGACAATTCTTTTTTGCCATGCTTACGCTCATTGCGTTTTGCGGGCTGGACGCAACGTCCACAGTTGAATTTAAGTATCCTTCCGATGCTAACATCGTAGGACATGTAAAGGACAGCAAAACAGGTGAACACCTTATCGGAATCACTATTGCTATCAAGGGTACCACATTTGGGACCTCTACCGATGTTACCGGCCACTATTTTCTTCGTAATCTGCGCCCGGGTGAAATCACCTTGGTCATGCGTGGAATGGGCTACAAGAGCCAAGAACGCGTAGTATTGGTACAAAAGGATAAAACAATCGAAGTCAATTTTGAAGCAGAAGAGGACGCCATTAAATTGGACGATGTCGTTATCTCTGCCAATCGAGAGTTGACACTCCGCCGCCTTGCTCCTACGCTCGTGAATGTGTTGAGTGACAAGGTATTTGCACAGGTCAATGCTTCCAATCTTGCACAAGGTTTAGTCTTTCAACCCGGTGTGCGTGTGGAGAACAACTGTCAGAACTGCGGTTTCAATCAAGTTCGTATCAATGGACTGGATGGTCGTTATGCGCAGATCTTGATTGACAGTCGTCCCATTATGAGTGCGTTAGCAGGTGTCTATGGCTTGGAGCAGATACCGGCCAATATGATTGAGCGTGTGGAGGTTGTTCGTGGAGGAGGATCTGCGCTCTACGGTTCTTCGGCCATTGCCGGTGTGGTCAATATCATCACGAAAGAGCCTACGCGCAATTCTTTCACCTTTAATGAGTCCATGAGCTTTACGGATTTCAGCAAGATTGACAACAATGCCAACTTCAACGCCTCCATCGTCAGCGATGACAATCGTGCCGGTGCCATGGTATTCGGTCAGGCACGCTATCGCAGTCCTTGGGATGCAGATGGTGACTCCTATTCAGAGTTGGGTAAGATCAATGCCCGCTCTCTCGGCACGCATGCCTATCTACGTTTGACCGATTACAGCAAGCTCACAGGAGAGTTCCATACCCTTAGTGAATTCCGTCGTGGAGGTGATCGCATTGACCTGCCTCCTCATGTAGTTGGTGTTGCAGAACAAACGGACCATAGCGTATATAGCGGTAACCTCAAGTATGACCTTTACTCCAATAACTATAAGCATCACTTCCAAGCCTATACTTCCGGCCAGATTGTAAACCGTGAGAGCTATTACGGCGGAATAGGCGAGATAGATGTCAACGGCCATGTAGGAGGCTCGTTAGGCTATCCCATTCCTCAAGAAGCGTATGGTAATAACTATGGTGTGACCAAGGGACGTACTTATATGGCCGGTCTTCAGTATAGTTATGATCTGGATCACTTCCTTTTCATGCCTTCTCAGTTGCTCTTCGGTGCTGAATACACACGTGATGAACTCAACGATGTGATGCCCCTTCTTGCATGGCAGATTGCCATGGATGAAAATGGCAATCCTATCCACGATGCTAACGGACAGGTGATTCCGCTCTATCCCGAGTTGGACCAGAATATCAATAACTATAGTCTCTTCGGGCAGAACGAGTGGAAGAACGATCGCTGGAGTTTCCTCCTCGGTGCTCGTCTTGATAAGCACACAGAAGTGAAGGATATGATCCTAAGCCCTCGTGCAACACTCCGTTACAATCCCACTCGTGACATCAACCTACGTGCTACCTATGCCAAAGGATTCCGTGCGCCTCAGGTCTTTGACGAGGACCTCCATGTGGGAGTAGTCGGAGGCGAAGCTCAGAAGGTATTCAACGATCCGAATCTTAAGCCGGAGATTTCTCATGCATTCAGTCTGAGTGCCGATTTGTACCACCGTTTTGGTAATGTGCAAGCTAATTTGCTCGTAGAAGGCTTCTATACGCGCTTGAACGATGTTTTTACCAACGAAGAGCAGCCCGATCAGCATGATGGTATCAAGCGTTATACGCGAGTGAATGGAAGCGGAGCCAAGGTCTTTGGTCTGAATCTCGAAGGTAAGCTCGCATACAAATCTTTCCAGCTCCAAGCCGGTCTTACCCTTGCAAGCAATGAGTATGATGAAGCGCAGGAATGGGGTCTGAACACAGTGAAGGATGCTTCCGGAGCTTTCGTTATGGAAGCAAATGATGCCGGCTTGTTGGAATATAAAAACGAGTCCATGACAGATACAAAGATCACTCGCACACCGAGTGTTTACGGCTACTTCACCCTTGCATACAATCCTTCTCACTCATGGAATATTGCCCTTACGGGAACTTATACGGGACGTATGTATGTACCCCATGCCATCGAGTACGGTGTGCATTCGGCTGAGTTGGATATTTTGCAGAACAATCCTGCGATAGTGGACGAAACTGGTACAGCTCCTCGTATTGACGAACTGAAAAAGACCCCTGCATTCTTTGATCTGGGATTCAAAGTCGGTTACGATATTCATGTTTTTAAGGCTACAGAGATCGAAGTGTATGTGGGTATGAACAATATCTTCAACTCTTTCCAAAAAGATTTCGATCGTGGCGCAGGCCGTGACAGTGGATACATGTACGGACCTACGCAGCCTCGTACCGGCTATATGGGAATGACCATGCGTTTCTAAGAAGAAACTATCAACTAAGTCGGAGACCGGATGCAACCCTAATTGTAGGGATGTATCTGGTCTCTTTTTTTGTACTTCGTGGCTTCCTGTTTTGCTGTGTATACTTCATGCTTGTAGAACCTATATATACGAGAATAATCTATACTTTTGCAGCGTATTTACAGAATCCTAATAAAGAGTAATACGGAGGTAGTATAAATGAAGAACATTCTTATTATCGGCTCCACCGGACAGATTGGTTCGGAGCTGACTATGGAATTGAGAAAGCGTTACCCTCAGGGCAACGTAGTAGCGGGTTATATACCTGGAGCTGAGCCTAAGGGAGAACTCCTTGAGAGCGGTCCTGCAGAAGTAGTGGACATCACCAATGCCAAGCAGATTGCCGAGGTGGTGGACAAGTATCACGTTGATACGATTTACAATCTGGCCGCATTGCTCAGCGCCGTAGCCGAAGCCAAACCTCAGCTTGCATGGCACATCGGTCTCGGTGGTCTGTTCAATACATTGGAGGTTGCTCGCGAGAAGAACTGTGCCGTATTTACGCCCAGTTCTATTGGCGCTTTTGGCAATGAAACACCCAAAGACAAAACACCGCAGGATACCATCCAGCGTCCTAAGACGATGTATGGTGTGACGAAAGTGAGTGGCGAACTTTTGGGCGATTACTACCACAAGCGTTTCGGCGTTGACACTCGTTCGGTTCGTTTCCCCGGATTGATCTCCAATGTGACGCTTCCGGGCGGTGGTACGACGGACTATGCTGTGGATATCTATTATGCAGCTGTGAAGGAAGGTCGCTTCACTTGCCCCATCAAGGAAGGTACGTATATGGATATGATGTATATGCCCGATGCTCTTCGTGCTTGTGTCGAGCTGATGGAAGCCGATCCGACTCGTTTGGTTCATCGCAACTCATTCAACATTGCTTCCATGAGCTTCGAACCCTCACAGATAGCAGCTGCTGTGAAGGCATTGATTCCCGATTTCGTTATGAATTACGAGGTTGATCCTCTTCGTCAGGGTATTGCCGAATCATGGCCGAACTCATTGGATGATTCTTGTGCACGCAACGAATGGGATTGGAAGCCTGAGTACAATCTCCAGACGATGTCAGCCGACATGATCCGTATCCTCAAAGAGCGTTACGGCAAGTAAGCCTCGTCATCCTATCAAAGAATAACCCAAGAGGGTGTGTCAAATGAAATTTTGGCATGCCCTCTTTTCTTTTTCGTGGCGGATATCAAGGGGAGGAGCATTGTGCGGAAAAAGAAAAGGTACAAACCGCATTGCTGCCGATTTGTACCTTTTCTTTTGGTGGAGTATAGCGGACTCGAACCGCTCACCTCGACACTGCCAGTGTCGCGCTCTAGCCAGATGAGCTAATACCCCGTTGCTTTATTGCGCTGCAAAGATAAGTAGTTTTCTTTATTGACCAAAGCTTTTTGTTATCGACCTTTGCCAAAGGTGACGTATTTATTGGCAAAAAAATTGATAATGGTGAAGAATACCATCCCGATCAGATGGTTATAGTAGTTGTCGTAGGACGTGGAGTGCGTATTCAGCCACATGAGTAGTCCATATTGGAGAGCGTAGCATACGACAAACATGATGATGAATGGAACAAAAGTCTTGAACCAAGACGTCTGACTCCGGAACGTCCACTTGCGATTCCAGATGAAACTATTGATCAGTCCGGCGATGTATCCGATGAAATTGGCGGGGCCGTCTTTCATCCCTGCTACCTTGAGAAGGAGATAGATCACTATCATGGAGATGAGCGTGTTGGATACGCCCACAATACCATATTTAATAAGTTGTAGGAAGGCTGTTTTCTTCTGCATACTTCTTGAGAGCTGCATCAGCAGCTTGCGGGGTGAGTAGCTGCGTGTTGGTGATAATGAATGTGGTGGCAAGGAAGTTGCCGTACTGATTGCATTCGGTGATGATGGAAGTGAAGAAGTGCCTCAGTTCGTAATTGATCGGGACCAAGAATGTCAGCAGCAGATAGTTGTTGTGCATTTCCAGCCGCTCTATTTCTCCCTCGGCTTTGCCTATGCGATAGAGGAGTTCCTTCTCAAGGAGTTCCTCTTGATACCGTTCGAAATTCTGCAACTTGTCCGTATGGAGGAAAGCCATGAAGCGCATTTTTCCGTCATGTCCTCCCAGACCGCTGGTTATCACCACTTGCTTCTCATCTATCAAGTCGTTGAGAATTCCGATGCGGGCTTCTAACTGAGCCATCAGTGCCCACGGTCGTATTGACTCAGGAGCTGATTCGAGGTATCGTTCGATAATCCGAAAGACTGTGATATTGCCGGTAATGGCCAGGCGTAGCAGCGTCATTTTTTTGATGTCGTCTGATAGCAGCGGATCGAACAAAAAGAGTTCGGCTTCTTCCACCTCCTTATCGCTTAGCTGTATGCCGCGTTTGCGCATTTCAGCCGAGAGACGAAAGTACTGAGCTTGTAGCTCGATGGGAACCGGTTCGTTTAGCTGGTGGACGTGCTTGAGGACCTCTCCCGAAATGCCTTCGAGCGGATTTTTTGACTTTTCTCCTTCCATCGTTTGACGTACAAATGCGGATTATTATCCGATCATTGCTGTAAGAGATAGGCGGTATAGCCTACGAAGAGGAGGAGCAGCAGCACGCCCTCCCATCTCTTGAGGGTGAGTCGTCCGTAGTAACGACTGAAGAAGAATAACAGGACAGCTGCACCGATCATGACTGCATAGTCCAGAATAGTAATGCCCAAGGTCCGTATGGGAGTGATAGTGGCACTGACACCGAGGATAAAAAAGATGTTGAAAATATTGCTGCCAACTACATTGCCGATGGCAATGTCGCTCTGTTTCTTCAGGGCTGCCACCAAAGAAGTAGCCAATTCGGGCAGAGAAGTTCCGGCAGCTACGAGTGTCAGGCCGATAACTGATTCGCTCATGCCAAGGAGACGAGCCAGCGATACACTGGCATCCACGAATAGTCGTCCACCCCCGACCAGAGCGGCCAGTCCGACAATGATCATGAGAATGGATATATAGCTCTTCTTTACCTTTACTTCAGTACCCACTTCGGCTTGGGGATCGCTCTTGGCAATGGAGAATGTATAGAAGAGAAAGATGAGGAAGAAGGCTAGTAATGTGAGGCCATCGCCTGTGCTCAACTTATTGGCTTCTCCATCGAAGAGTTGATCTGCCCCGAGAAAGAGCAGTACCAGAGATGCCAGAATGGTAAGCGGGATCTCTACGCGTACTGTGCTGCGTGAAACAGCTAAGGGACATATCATGGCAGTGATTCCGAGGATGACCAGAATGTTGAAGATATTGCTGCCGACCACATTACCGATAGCGATGTCTGCATTGCCATTCAAGGCTGAGGTCAGGCTCACTGTCAGCTCAGGAGCGGAAGTGCCGAAGGCGACGATCGTCAATCCGATGACCAGATTGGAGACGTTGAAACGCTTGGCGATGGAGGCTGCACCATCTGTCAGCCAGTTGGCACCGAGGACCACCAGTGCCAGACCTACGATGAGAAGAAGGAGATTGAGTAACATAAGGAGGTTAAGAGTTGAATAGTAGGGGTTGTACTGTGGGGCGTTGCTCAGCGAGTTTGCCGTCGGCATAGGCTTTGCAACCATTCACGAAAGTATAGGCTATGCTGTGTCCGAAAGTAAATCCCTCAAAGGGAGACCAACCGCAGTGGCTGAGGATGTTGTCCGCGCTCACTGTGAGAGGTTTGGAAGGATCCACCAGCACCACGTCGGCATAGTACCCTTTGCGGATATAACCCCTCTTGTGTATGGCAAAGAGGGTTGCGGGCAGGTGGGCAGTCTTGTTCACAATTTCTTCTACAGTGAATACTCCTTGCTGCATCAGTTCGAAGAGTGCAAGGAGAGAATGCTGCAGGAGAGGACCGCCGGATGCGGCATGCAGGCAGCTGCCTTCCTTCTCTCTGAGGAGATGGGGTGCATGATCGGTAGCGATGATGTCGATGCGTCCGTCGCGCACGCCGGCACGTAGGGCATCACGATCCGTCATTTTCTTGATGGCGGGGTTCCACTTGATTCTATTGCCGAAGCGGTCATAGTCTGCGTCTGTGAACCAAAGATGGTGCACGCATACCTCCGAGGTAATATGTTTCTGTTCTGTGGGGATATCATTGCGGAAGAGTCCCAATTCTTTGGCTGTGGAGAGGTGTAGGATGTGCAGACGGGCATTCATTCGTTCGGCCAGCTCCACCGCTTCGGCAGAGGAGCGGTAACAAGCCTCTTCGCTTCGGATGAGTGGGTGGAAGTGCACGTCCATGTCGTTGCCATGCTGTGCTTGGTAGTGTCGTTTGTTGGCACAGATGATTTCTTCCTTCTCGCAGTGCGTGGCGATAAGCAAGTCGCACTCGCCGAATATCCGCTCCAGCGTCTCTTGGTTGTCCACGAGCATATTGCCCGTCGATGAGCCGAGGAAGAGCTTCAGTCCGGGTACGAGCGTGCGGTCTATACGTTTGATCTCTGCGATATTGTCGTTCGTCCCTCCGAAGAAGAAGCCATAGTTGCCCCACGCCGTATCGGCTGCTATCTGTCTTTTCTCCAGTAGCCGCTCCCGGGTAGTGGTGGGCGGATTGGTGTTGGGCATGTCCATGAAGGAGGTGACTCCACCCGCTATAGCCGAACGGCTCTCAGATGCTATGTTGGCTTTGTGGGTGAGGCCTGGTTCGCGGAAGTGTACCTGATCGTCGATGCAGCCCGGCAGCAGCCTCAGTCCTGAGCAGTCGATGACTTCGTCTGCCTCCATCCTCGCATCGGCAGGCAGTGCGCCTTCGATGACATGGGAGATAATGGCCCCTTCTATCACAATAGAGCCACGAAAAGTCCTCCCTTCATTGGTGATAAGAGCATTGCGAAGAAGAGTTTTCATCTCTTACACGTTATCGTTTTCTTTTTGGGAACCCCTTGAATAAGTGCCAGTAGCGCAGCTTGATGACCCCTGTGAATGCCTCGCCGAATATAGAGGTATTCATCTTGGATGTACCCAGTACGCGATTGACAAAGGTGATGGGTATTTCTTTGAGCTTGAAACCGAGACAATGAGCCGTGTACTTCATTTCGATCTGGAAGGCATAGCCCTTGAAGTGGACAGCATCCAAGTCGATAGCTTCGAGCACCTCACGGCGGTAGCATACGAAGCCGGCGGTTGTGTCGCGCACATTCATCAACGTTACAAAACGCACATAGGCCGAAGCATAATAACTCATCCACACGCGACTCTTGGGCCAGTCCTTCACATCGCCTCCGACTACATAACGCGAGCCGATGGCTACATCGGCATTCCCTTCGGCGCATGCTTTGTAGAGATCCATCAACTTGTCCACGGGATGGCTGAAGTCGCAGTCCATCTCGAATATATAGTCATATCCATGCGCGACGCTCCACTTGAATCCGGCTATATAGGCCGTGCCCAAACCCAACTTCCCTTTGCGCTCGATGAGGTGGAGCCTGTCGGGGTAGAGAGTTTGCTTTTCCTTGACGATGACGGCTGTGCCATCGGGCGAACCGTCATCAACGATCAGGATGTCATATGCCTTGGGAAGAGAGAAGACCATTTCGATCATCTTGGCTACGTTCTCCCGTTCGTTGTAGGTGGGGATAATAACTACACTGTCTGTTGTCATTGTATTTTTTGCTCTGCTTCGTCCTGCCGAATACCTTATGATCAAAGCACTTCACAGGTGGCAACCTCATACAAAGATACGAACTTTGGGATATGTATGCTTTCGGCTTGAGGCTTTTTGGGCTGCTTTCAGTCGGTCAATACTAAAATAGCCCTCAAAAACAGGATTGAACGGAGCATAGGATGCAATTTGTCGTGCCAGATAATGGCAGAAACATGCGCCAAATTCCTGAGATTTACGCGCCAAAAATTTTTCAATTTGGCGCATAAATCTTTTCGAAATGGCGCCATTTCAAGAAAATTTTGGCGCCACATTTTTTTGCACTATAATCTGTCATTTTTTCGCGTCATTATGCTTTTGGTTACTATTCGGCGGCCGTTTGTGTGGAGAAGAGGAGGGAAGATGTCATTTTCTTGTTTTCTTTTTGCTTTGCCGGCGATTCTTTTCGGACTTATTGGGCGAATACGACTATCTTTGATTCAACGGGGACACCTCTCAAGCCTTTGTCGCCGATGGCTTGATTTCGCTTAGTGACGGTTTTGAGACTTCCTCATTTTTCATTCGATACAAAGCATTTCACGATAGTATGCAGGCAAAAAAAGATAGCTTGATAGTCGTTTCGGGCGGGATGGACAGCGTCACGCTCATGTATGACAAACGCGACTCCATCGCATTGGCCTTGAGCTTCGACTATGGCTCCAAGCACAACGCTCGCGAACTGGCCTTTGCTCGTCTTCACGCAGAGCGTTTGGGTGTGGAGCATCTGGTCATACCCTTGGGTTTCATGGGAGAGCACTTCCACAGCGATCTCTTGCTCAGCGGCGGTAGTATTCCCGAAGGGAGATATGATGAGGAGAATATGAAGAGTACGGTGGTGCCTTTCCGCAACGGCATCATGCTGGCTGTGGCGGCAGGATTGGCCGAGAGTAGAGGGCTGAAGCGTATGTATATCGCCAATCACTTCGGCGACCACGCCATCTACCCCGACTGTCGTGCTGCCTTTATCCGTCCCATGGCCGAAGCGATCCGCGAGGGTACCACCAACGCTGTCTTGACGGAGGCTCCCTATACATCCATTACCAAAACAGATATCGCGCGGATAGGAGTAGCTCTCGGTATAGACTATGCCGAGACGTGGAGTTGTTACAAAGGTGGAGAGATTCACTGCGGCGTGTGCGGCACCTGTGTGGAGCGTAAGGAAGCCATGCGCGAGGCGGGCATAGCAGACCCGACCCAGTACGAAGAATGATCCCCTCGAAGACGCACTGCAAGGAATGAAGAGAATAGGTTTACTGTCCGATACGCATGGCTGTGTGGACGAACGCTATAGGCTACACTTCGCCGATTGTGATGAGATCTGGCATGCGGGCGATGTGGGTACTGCTGCCGTCACGGACTATCTGTCCGAGATAGCCCCCGTGCGTGCCGTATATGGCAATATCGACGGGCAAGATATTCGCCTGCAGTATCCCGAGATGTTGCGCTTCCGCGTAGAAGATGTGGAAGTGCTCATGACGCATATAGGTGGTTACCCGGGAAGATACGATCCTCGTGTGTACAAACTCTTAATGTTCCGTCCGCCACAACTCTTCGTCTGTGGGCACAGCCACATACTCAAAGCTATGCACGACAAAAAGCTCGATATACTCCACCTCAACCCGGGGGCTGCCGGCAAGTATGGATTCCATGCCGTGCGTACGCTCATGCGCTTTGTCATAGATGGTCGGGATATCAGAGATTTGCAAGTGATAGAACTGGCCGATTGATAGCATGACATGAAGAAGAAATATCCCGTTCTGCTCATTTCTCTCCTGTTCGCAGACCTATGCGGAGGACAGGTAGCTATCGGTGCCGGAGCCGCTTTCCCTCCATAACGGAATCTGCTACTTGGACCACAACCACATCATAGAGAAGTAGGGGAAGGGGCGAGGGAGGAGGTCTTCTATGCCGGTAGAGATAAATTCGTCGGGTGTGCCTACGTTCTCGAAGTAAACAGCAGCTACATCTTTGTTCATCTCCAAGAAGTCTTTGACGACCTTCTCGCAGCGCGACAACTTCATGATCAGAACTTTTCTGCCCTCTGTCAAGGCATCGCCCAGCTTCTCAGTGGTGGCGTTTCCGGGTATTATCTGTAGTTCTTCGTCCAGTCGGGTTATGCTCAGTCCGGCATGTGCACCGCCTGCAATAAAGGCCGGCACACCGGGGATGTATCGAAAAGGGCATCCCTTGCAGAGAAGTGCATCGGAAATACAGTGCGTGGAGGAGTAGAATCCTGCATCGCCCTCGGCAGCTACGACGACGGAAAGGCCCTCTCTATAGTCAGCCAAGCACTGTGTGGCCACGTCTTCGTATGCACGCATTGCCTCACTTCTGTCTTTGTTCATGGGCAGTGTATAGGGACGGAGCTTGGTTGTGTCTATGTCGTGCGCCAGAATGATCTCTTCGGCTCTGGAAGTCTTCTTGCCGGATGGCGACACGGTGACGGGATAATAGATGTGGTCGCACTGTAAGAGAGCCTTGAGTGCTGCGAGCGTTATCAGATCGGGGTGCCCCGGTCCGAGGGATACGAACTGTACATCGAAGCGACTATGAGCGTTCATGAGGGAATGTTTGGTGATGTGGTTGGGAAAAGAATAAGGGGCTGCACACCGAGGATTGATCCTTGTGGTGCAGCCCCTTGGGATTATTAGTCTTGCGGAACGAAGGTCTTTATTTTATGACACCCAGTTCGCGACCAACCTTGATGAAGGCATTGATGGCCTTGTCAAGATGTGCGCGTTCGTGGCCGGCGGACAATTGTACGCGGATACGAGCCTGTCCTTTGGGCACAACGGGGTAGTAGAATCCGGTAACATAAATGCCTTCAGCCAAGAGACGTGCAGCATAGTCTTGAGACAGCTTGGCATCGTACAGCATCACGGCGCAGATAGCACTCTGTGTAGGCTTGATGTCAAATCCGGCTGCCAACATTTTGTCGCGGAAGTAGGTTACATTTTCCATCAGCTTGGTGTGGAGGTCGTTGCTTTCTTCGAGCATCTTGAATACTTCGAGTCCTGCTCCTACGACGCTGGGCGGGATGGAATTACTGAAGAGATAGGGGCGTGAACGTTGACGCAGCATGGCGATAACTTCCTTCGGGCCGGTCGTAAAGCCGCCGATGGCGCCACCAAAAGCTTTACCGAGCGTTCCGGTGTGGATGTCGATGCGTCCGTAGCAATTGAATTGCTCAGCTACACCGCGTCCCGTAGCACCTACTACGCCGGCAGAGTGGCACTCGTCCACCATGACCATGGCATCGTATTTCTCTGCGAGATCGCAGATCTTATCCATCGGAGCCACGTTGCCGTCCATAGAGAATACACCATCTGTTACGATGATGCGGTGACGTTGAGCCTGAGCTTCCTGCAGTACACGCTCGAGGTCAGCCATATCGGCATTTTCGTAGCGGTAGCGTTTAGCCTTACACAGACGTACGCCATCAATGATAGACGCGTGGTTGAGTGCATCACTGATGATAGCATCTTCTTCGCCGAACAGCGGTTCGAATACGCCACCGTTGGCATCGAAACAAGCAGCGTAGAGGATCGTATCTTCAGTGTGGAAATAGTCGGCAATGGCTTTCTCCAATTGCTTGTGGATGTCCTGCGTACCGCAGATAAAACGTACAGAACTCATGCCGAATCCGCGCTCGTCCATGGCATCCTTGGCAGCCTGAACCAAACGGGGATGGTCGGACAGCCCGAGGTAGTTGTTGGCACAAAAGTTCAATACTTCTTGTCCTTCATTTACTCGAATGTCGGCACGCTGAGGCGTGATGATGATTCGTTCTTTCTTGTACAGCCCGGCAGCTTCGATACTCTTGAGTTCGGCTTCCAGATACTCTTTCATTCCTTTGTACATAGCACAGGGGGTTATTAGATGTTTTTCTTTGTGTTATTCATTCTCCTTTTCTTCGGCTTCAGCTGGTTCTTCTTCGGAGAGGAAAGTGGTGAAACCGTTGTCAACTAATATGTTGTACCACGAGATGATCTTGCGGATGTCGCTCGGATACACTCTGTCCACGTCATACTCCGGCAGCACTTCGGCAAAGAAAGCTCGCAATGAGTCATTGTCTTTGCCTAACGTGGCAACATCGAGTTGTTTCCCTTCGTGCCGGCTGTATATTGTTTCCATAACCTCGGACAAAGGCTTGTCGTCCTCAATTGTATAGATGGATATATCGCTGAGTGAAACGATGCGGTCTGAAGAGTAGGTCGGAATACGACGTCCGGTGCCGATGGCCTCGACGATAAGGGTGTTCTTGCCACGCGAAATAAGACGAAACAATCCGGATTTGCCGGATATGGAGAGGATGGGTTGCAACATAGGATTCTATTAGTGTTTTTGTAATGTTGTTCGTATTTTGACCCCAAAAGTAAGCATTTTAGTCCCTTAGACAGGACTTTTGTGCCTTTTGTCGGACTGATGAGATGATCTGTATGACTTGTGGGATGATGAGATGGGGGGGCGCATTCATGATGATATAGTCTGCCGGAGCTGTTTCTTCGGCCCTTTGACTTTGGATGCGTTTCCTAATGGCTTCGGCAGAAGCTCCGTCGCGAGCGGTGGCTCGCTCTATGCGGATCTTTTCGGGTGCATCAATGCGGATGATACTGTCGCATAGTGTGTGGAAGCCTGAGCTGTGGAGGATGGCACTCTCCAGACCAGAAAGATCGGACGGGCAGGAGGCGCGCCAACGTAGAAAGTCATTCTTTACTTCGGGATGGATGATGGCGTTTACCTGCAGTAGCAGATTGTGGGAGGCAAAGATGGCAGCAGCCAATCTATCGCGTCTGAGGCATTCTCCATCGTAGACCTCGCTGCCGATAAGATCTGTGAGGCCTTTTCTGATAATGGGGCTGTGGTCATTGAGCCACTTAGCTCTACTATCCGAATCATAAACCGGAATGCCGAGCGTTTGCAACACGTGGCTTACTATTGATTTCCCGCTTCCTATTCCACCGGTAATACCGAGCGTAATCATGGTTGGTTGAGTTGGACGCGTTCGATTATGAACTGTACGTGAGCAGGAGAGATTTTATAGAGCTTGAGCCATTCGGGCTTCATGATCAGTTGGACGGGAAGGGAGATGTCACTTTTGAGCGAGTCGGGTGTGGACGGATGGAAGACTGCGACTTGCAGATCGGCCTCAGATATCTCTTTGTAGTGAGAGGTCGGCATTGTGAGTTGAATGGACACTTTGCCTGGGAGGGGGCGTAGGAGGTAGCCTTCGGGTACATTTTTTGTGATGATCGGCAACTCGAAAGTTTGTTCCGTGAGTTGCTCTACGCGGATTTTCATCTTTACACTGGTCGGTCGGATGAGAACTTTCTCTATCGGATTGATGGCCATTTCCCCTGAGAAATCACTGTCCAATCTATCGAGAGAGAACGCTTCTGTCTCTACTGAGGTGATGCCGGACAAAACTTCTTCACTACCATATACAGTGACAACTTCGGGCGATAACTCGGGGTCGAAAGCATAAAAGCCATTCTTCGGTGTGACTGTACCGTTCAAGATGATGGGAACAGTCTTCTTCTTGCGAGGATAAAATGTCACTTGTATCTCTTCCGGGCTGATGGATAGAATGGTTGTAGTGCTTAGAAGTTGCTTCTGGATAAGTTCCGTAAGCTCTTTTTTGCGCATGCTCATGTCCTTCTTCCTACGGATCTCTTGCTCTGTGGCAGTCACTGTGACCGGAGAGAAACCATCTATGCTGTAGGCCAGAAGATTCATGCCTTTGTCCTTGAGCACCACATCCAGACGGTCGGGGAGCTTACCTGTGGCTCCGATTTCAGGAGGTAGCTCAGAATAAACTACGGGGATGGAGTATGTGGAGGTGTACACCTGTTGCAGGCTCTGTAGCAACCAGAAGATGGCCGAGAGCAGTACAAAAGCCAGAAATACGAGGAGATTGCGCCCGCGTCTGGAACGCTGAGGCGCAGTCTTGTCAATACTTTTCCTGTTCTTTCTATCTGTATTGAGGAGCTTGAGCTTCATTCCCGATATGATAACGATTAGATGGGGGAGAACAAAAAAGGAGTCGAAAGCAAAGGAGCCATCACTCATCAGAGTTTATCACGATCCTTTTCTTTCAGCTCCTTCTCTGCTATGCCACAGTTGCGGCCGTTAGTCTTTCTTGGCGGCCATGTCCGTTTCTGCTTCTTGTGCAGATACGTAAACCGAGCCTTTGTCTATGCGGATGTTTACGCCGTTGGCTATTTCTACCAGAAAGTCCTTTTCGCGTACCTCACGGATTGTACCATGTATGCCGCCGGCAGTGATGATACGGTCGCCCTTACCCAGAGCTTCGCGCTGACGTTGGAGCGCTTTCTGACGTTTCTGTTGAGGACGAATCATGAAGAAGTAAAAAATTACGACCATGAGCACCAGCATCAAAATCATTTGGGCGGAACCTCCACCGAATAGGCCTCCACCTTGAGGAGCTGCCTGAAGAAAGATAAAATCCATATTCTACTTTTTATTATTATACGTTTGAGAAATAATGCACGCAAATATACTTATTTTTATCCCTTTCTCGCCATCCCGTCCGGAAAAACCGCCCGATTAGGTGGCTGCACTTCCGCCGATACCCTTCTTCCTAAGTACGCTTATGCTTGCATCTCTCCCAACGACGAGGCTCTTTGGCTGTCGTGATGGGGCATTTGTCTCATATTCCTTATAAGATCTTTCGAAGCTGATGCACTATACCATATTATATATGTAACCGGATGGCAGAGGAAAGTGATGCTTTTTCACTTGCCGATCACTACCCGTTGATTCTGCATAATGTGCAAAAGGATAGGCAAATACGCGCGTAAAATGAAAACTTGTCGTACATTTGCAGCGTTTTTGAGAGATACGACCATATAATGTCTAATCTATTAGTAACAAAACAATTAGTAACAAATGGAGAACTTAAAGAACATTCAGCCCAGAGAAGACTTCAACTGGGAAGAGTTTGAGGCCGGTGGCGCAAAGGTCACTGTAAGCCGTCAGGAGCAGGAAGCTGCTTATGACAAGACCCTGAACACGATCAAAGAAAAAGAAGTGGTGATGGGTACCGTAACTGCCATCAATAAGCGTGAGGTAGTTATCAACGTAGGCTACAAATCAGAAGGTGTAGTGCCTGCGACAGAATTCCGCTATAACCCCGACTTGAAAGTGGGAGAAGAAGTGGAAGTGTATATCGAGAACCAAGAAGATAAGAAAGGACAGCTCGTTCTCTCTCATCGCAAAGCTCGTGCAGCTCGTTCATGGGAGCGCGTAAACGAAGCTCTCGAAAAGGACGAAATCGTAAAGGGTTATGTGAAGTGTCGTACGAAGGGTGGTATGATTGTCGATGTATTCGGCATCGAAGCCTTCCTCCCGGGTTCGCAGATCGACGTACGTCCCATCCGCGACTATGATGCATTCGTGGACAAGACTATGGAGTTCAAGATCGTAAAGATCAACCAAGAATACAAGAACGTAGTCGTATCGCACAAGATTCTCATCGAAGCAGAACTCGAACAACAGAAGAAGGAAATCATCGGCAAGCTCGAAAAGGGTCAGGTACTCGAAGGAGTTGTCAAGAATATCACCACCTATGGTGTCTTCATCGATTTGGGTGGCGTGGATGGTCTCATTCACATTACGGATCTTTCTTGGGGCCGCGTGTCTCATCCGGAAGAGATTGTACAGCTAGATCAGAAGATCAATGTCGTTATATTGGACTTCGATGAGGATCGCAAGCGTATTGCTCTCGGCCTCAAGCAGCTGATGCCCCATCCATGGGATGCTCTCGATAGCGAGCTCAAGGTAGGCGACAAGGTGAAAGGTAGAGTAGTGGTAATGGCCGACTATGGTGCATTCGTAGAGATTGCAACCGGTGTAGAAGGTCTCATCCACGTAAGCGAAATGTCATGGACACAGCACCTCCGTTCGGCTCAGGACTTCCTGCATGTAGGCGACGAAGTAGAAGCTGTAATCCTGACGCTCGACCGCGACGAACGCAAGATGTCACTTGGTCTCAAGCAACTCAAGCCCGATCCCTGGTCCGATATTGAAGTTCGTTTCCCTGTAGGTTCACGTCACAATGCTCGTGTACGTAACTTCACCAACTTCGGTGTATTCGTAGAGATCGAAGAAGGTGTGGACGGACTCATCCATATCTCTGACCTTTCATGGACCAAGAAGATCAAACACCCCAGCGAATTCACTGAAGTAGGTGCCAACATTGAAGTACAGGTGATGGAGATCGACAAAGAAAATCGTCGTCTCAGCCTCGGTCACAAGCAGCTCGAAGAGAATCCTTGGGATGTATTCGAGACTGTATTTACCGTAGGATCTATCCACGAAGGTACGGTTATCGAAGTGATGGACAAGGGGGCTGTCGTATCTCTGCCCTATGGCGTGGAAGGCTTTGCCACTCCCAAGCATATGGTGAAGGAAGACGGATCACAGGCTGTTCTGGAAGAGAAGCTCTCTTTCAAGGTGATTGAGTTCAACAAGGATGCCAAGCGTATCATCGTATCACACAGCCGTGTGTTCGAAGATGAGCAGAAGGCTGCACAGCGCGAAGCTAACGCAGAGCGTAGAGCAGAAGCCAAGGCAGCGCAGAAAGAAGCTGCTTCCGAAGCTGCTGAACCCAGCCAGACGGTAGAGAAGGCCACGCTCGGTGACCTCGGCGAACTGGCTGCTCTGAAAGAAAAGCTCTCAGAAAACTAATCCGGGCCGCGCTACAGTGTCGTTTCGGACCGATAATAACTAAGAAAAGGGTGTTGCAAACATTGCGTTTGGCAACACCCTTTTTTGTTTATCCGGCGTCCTGTATCAGCTGCAAAGAATTACGAAAAACATCGGCCAATAAAGTGTTTCATTTCTCTGTTTTTTGTGCCTAAATACTTTTCCACACCGAATGCTTGTTTGGATTCATTCCAAATAAGCGGTCTTTTGAAGGTTGATCCGAGAGCAAAAAACATTAGAAAATCAGCTTTTTCGATCTCTATGATGATGTTTAGTGATCTGAGATGCAATCTTTATAATTCTTGTTTTCAATCTTTATAAATATCGTTTGTAACAATAACGATATTGGTAGATAAGATCGTTAAGTTTATATTTCAAAAACCTAATTACTGCAGAGGTTGGATGCCATATTATGACGCTATAAAAATAAAGCGCCCGTTGAGCTCGTGGCAGAATTCAACGGGTGCTTCATGCTTTTACTATGACTTTATGGGGGGTTACCGCATCCGAATCTTCATTAGAGGATAAAAATTATCGATACTATTATGCAGCAATAGCTGCAGTACTGTACGCCGAAGGCCGGAAAAAAGGGAGCCGACAGAATAATCCCCGCCGACCTTGTACATGAGTCTCTTATTCATCATTGCTTCCATTTACCAAGTGTTATGTTTGTGTTTGCTGCTCGAAATAATCTGATATTCAATCGTTTGCGTGTTGTGTATGCTGCCATTCGGCTCACAAATATAACCAAAAATTTTTCGCCTTCTGATCTGCAATTTTCCGGTTTTTTATCCGACAGCTTGGAGACAGAGTATCTTTCTAATACTTCTTCATAGATTTGCATTAACGTCGCATTCAAGATCGGAATGTGAGTCAATAGTGTTAAGAACAAATAGAAATAAAAAGTTGAGGTATGGAATTTAATAATGTAAAGAGTAGTGTTATGCAAATTACCAACGAGGAATGCATCGAGATATTAGACAAGGCTGCAGCGGGTTTGCTTGCACTGTTGGATGAAGATGGTTATCCTTATACGGTGCCTGTTAATTTTGTTTATTCTGAAGGCTGTATCTACTTGCATTCGGCCTCTGAATTCTTTCATTCAAATGTCATGGGAGAATCGTCTCGGGTCGGCTTTTCGGTCATCTTGAGAGATACAATCGAGCCTGAAACTTTTTTAACAGGTTACGACAGTGTCCTATGTTTGGGACAGATCAGAGTCGTGGCGGATGGCGATGAAAGGCAGAAAGCCGTCTCAGAATTGGTACTGAAATATGCCAAAGAGATTCCCAATAATGTGGAGCATTATGCTCAGGAAATACAGACTTTCTATATGCAAACCCCTATACTTAGGCTAGACATTGTGTGCATGACGGGTAAGAACTCTGGCACAAAAATGAAAGTTGGTAGAGGCGATACACCCTCGCAAGAGAAGAAAGTGACCGGTATTGGTGGCATTTTCTTCAAGACAAAAGATCCGATCGCCACTCGCAAATGGTACGAAGAGCATCTCGGTATTCCCGATACCCCTTACGGATATTCGTTTGAGTGGTATGAGCAGAAGGACTCGGACAGAATTAGTACTACAGTATGGAGTCCATTTCCCGAATCAAGTGATTATTTTGGCGACAACAATCAGGAGTATATGATTAATTATCGTGTTCAGAATCTCGAACGCCTTGCCGTTCAACTTCGTGAGCAAGGTGTTACGATCTTAGACTCTGTCGAAGACTTCGAAGGCATAGGACGCTTCTTGCACATTCTTGATGTTGATGCTCGCAGGATAGAACTGTGGGAACCTCTTTAGTGTGTAATTGACCTCCTCTATCAAGCAAGGGTTAATTGAGGTGTATTTGTGCATGCTCAATCTGGAACGAAAACGTGCTATCGATATAGAAAAAAGGTGGATTTGTTACAGATATATCCAAAGTTTTATCCTTCCTTTGTGGCAGAATACATGCTGATTCTGAAGGCAATAGGGGTATTGGTCATCATTGTCCTCACACTATGAACTACGGATGGTGTGTAACAAATCTTAATAAAGAGGAATACAGACAGGAATATCTATGAAGAGCTTTTCAAATCAATTGCCCTACATCTTCGTGGGGCTGTTACTATGGTGCATGCCCACCGGTCGAGTTGCAGCTCAGACTGCCGCGGGCTCTGCCGAGCCTTCTGCGCCAGACACCATCATTCTTTCCGAAGCCGATGTGCTGCGGATAGCGCTCAGCGAGAATGCTACGGTGCGAGTGGCCGATCTGGATGTGCGCAAGCAGGCTTATGCGCGTCGTGCGGCGCAAGCAGATCTGCTGCCCAAAGTGGATGTGAACGGCGTGTACAGCCGAACACTCAAGAAGCAGGTGATGTACATCGACATGCCCGGCTTTGGTTCAGGAGACGGCATCGAAGTAGGGCGTACGCACAATACGCAGGCTACGCTCAATGTGACGATGCCATTGATCTCAGCACAGCTGTGGAAGAACATTGCCATGACAGGCGAGCAGCTGGATCTGGCATTGGAACAGGCCCGCAGTTCGCGAATAGATTTGGTAGCTACAGTGCGAAAGGCCTATCTGAGCGTGCTGCTTGCACAAGATTCTTATGCCGTCTTCAAACGTAGCTATGACAATGCACAGGCCAACTACCGGAACATATCAGCCAAATATGATCAAGGACTCGTGGCCGAGTACGACAAGATCCGTGCTAACGTGCAAGTGCGCAATATCGAGCCGAATCTGCTCCAAGCACAAAACTCGGTAGCTATAGCCCTCTGGCAGCTCAAGGTGTTGATGAGTATGGATGTGGATACGCCGATACAGCTGTCCGGTTCATTGTCCGACTTCAAAGAGGAGGTGTACCGTGGTTACTTCTCGGCCGATACGGTGGCGAGCAGCAATTCCTCCTTACGCCAGCTGGACATACAGCGTCGTTTGGCAGTGAGTGCTGATAAGCTGAATCGATACAGTTTCCTACCCACGCTGAGTTTGGGCGGTCAGTACTCTTATATGCTCAGCAACAACGAGTTTAAGTTCTGGGGTGATGGCCGGAAATGGACTCCTTACTCCGCTGTCTCGCTAAGCCTGAACATACCTATATTTAATGGAGGAAAGCGACTCCATAATGTGAAGCAGAGTTCGCTTGCAATTCGCCAGATCGATATTCAGCGCAGCCATCTGGAACAGTCGTTGCGCATGGGCATCAAGAATCAGAACAATCTCTTGCGCACTTATATGCGCAAGTATGTAGCATCTGAAGAGGCTGTGCGATCGGCAGAGAAAGGCTATCAGATAGCAGAGAAACGCTACCAGACAGGTGAGGGTACGCTCATAGAACTCAACGACGCGGATGTGGCACTCCTACAGGCGCAACTCAACTATAATCAGTCTATATACGATTTCATGGCTGCCAAGGCCGAGTTGGATAAAATGAATGGCACGGGTGTGCCTGAAGATGAAGGAAAATAAGGCAAAACAGTAAACAAAATATTCTATACGATCAGTATGAAAAGAACGAATATCCTGAGCGGGGTGGTAGCCCTCTCATTCTTGTCCCTCATAGCTCTGACGGGATGCGGTGGCAAAAATAAGAACCAAACATCCGCAGCCGATTCTGCCGCGATGGCTGCCCGACTGGTGGAAACTACCGTCGTCAAGCTCGATACGCTCAACGAAACGATCACCTATACCGCTACCGTGCAGGCCGAAGTGACTAATAATATCACGCCCCAAGTGGGCAATAGGATCGTTCGACTCGCTGCTGAGGTGGGCGATCGGGTAGGACGAGGACAGGTGCTTGCCGAACTGGACCGTACCCAACTGACGCAGGCCAAGGTGCAACTGGAGAATACACGTACCAACTTCAATCGCATGGACGAGCTCTATAAGATAGGTGGTATCTCCAAGCAGCAGTGGGATGCTCTCAAGATGCAATTGGACGTGGCAGAATCGGCATATAATAATTTGCTGGAGAATACCATCCTCCGCAGCCCAATCTCAGGTGTAGTCACAGCCCGTAACTATGACAAAGGCGACATGGCTTCGCCTGCTCTGCCCATCTATGTAGTGGAACAGATAGCTCCGGTGAAGCTCCTGATCAACGTGTCGGAGCAGTATCTCACCCGATTACGCAAAGGAATGTCCGCAACAGTATCTGTTGATGCCTTACACGAACAAAGTTTCGAGGGTAAGATAGCGCTCATCTATCCCGCAGTAGATCCTACCACTCACACAGTAAGTGTAGAAGTGCAGATCGCCAATCGGGAGCAACTGATGCGCCCGGGTATGTATGCAAAGGCGACGCTGAACTTCGGCTCCAAGCAGGCTATCATGGTTTCCGACTTGGCTGTCGTGAAGCAAGTGGGCAGCGGTGAGTTCTATGTAT
The DNA here is from genome assembly GCF_003096695.1 of Porphyromonas loveana. Taxonomy (GTDB): domain Bacteria; phylum Bacteroidota; class Bacteroidia; order Bacteroidales; family Porphyromonadaceae; genus Porphyromonas; species Porphyromonas loveana. The sequence continues at coordinate 46,287 of NZ_QEKY01000013.1, forward strand.
TTGTAGTTGAGAATGGTAAGGCTGTGCGCCGTGTGGTGACCCTCGGGGTGCAGCAGGGCAATAGCTATGAGATCCTCCAAGGACTCAACGTCGGAGACGTAGTGGTTACTGCCGGAATGAACAACCTTACTGACGGACAAGCTGTCAGAATTAAAGAGTAAACGAGATGAGTATATACGAATCGGCTGTAAAAAAGCCGGTCACTACCATCCTGATATTTGTAGCGATAGCCATTCTTGGTCTATTCTCTCTCTCTCGTCTTGCCATCGATTTATATCCGAAGATCGAGACGAGTAATATCATGGTCGTGACCTCCTATGCCGGAGCGAGTGCTTCGGATATAGAGAACAATGTGACCAAAACGCTGGAGAACACGCTCAATAGTGTGAGCAATATCAAACACGTGGTTTCCAATAGTAGAGACAACATCTCGGTCATTACCCTCCAGTTCAATGAAGGTGTGGACATCGAGGTGGCTACCAACGACGTGCGTGACAAGCTCGATGCCGTCTCGAATTTCTTACCCGACGGCATCGACCGACCGGTTATCTTCAAGTTTGGTACGGATGATATCCCCATTACCATGCTTTCGGTACAGGCCAAGGAAAGCACCATGGCGCTCTCCAAAATACTGGAAGATAAAGTGAGCAATGCGCTGGCGCGTATCGACGGCGTAGGTGCGGTGAGCATCATGGGGGCTTCCAAGCGAGAGATACAGATCTATTGCGACCCTGCAAAACTCGAAGCTTATAACCTCTCTGTGGAGAGCATCAGCCAGATCGTTGGTGCCGAGAACCGAAATATACCGGCCGGCTCTATTGATTTGGGTAGCAAGACCAATTCGCTGCGTGTGCAGGGAGAGTTTGTAGATGCCCGCCAGTTGAACAATATAGTAGTAGCAAGCATAGCAGGGCGAAACGTTTATCTGAGCGATGTGGCTCGCGTAGAAGACACTCATGCTGAGAACGAGCAGGAGAGCTACAACAACAATGTTCGTGGCGCTATGATCATGATCAACAAACAGTCTGGTGCCAACTCAGTGGCTATCTCACGTGCTGTCCATGCAGCCCTGCCTCAGATCCAGTCCACACTGCCTTCAGATGTGAAGCTGGGTGTTCTTTTCGATACGTCGGAGAACATTGTCAATACGATCAATAGTCTCCGCGATACTATTGCGATCACCTTTGTTATCGTGATCCTTGTGGTTCTCTTCTTCTTGGGACGATGGCGTGCTACATTTATCATCGGACTCACCATCCCCATATCACTCATTGCCTCTTTCATCTATCTAATGGCAACGGGCAATACGCTGAACATCATCTCACTCAGCTCCCTCTCCATAGCCATCGGTATGGTGGTGGACGATGCCATCGTGGTGCTTGAGAATGTGACTACGCACATAGAACAAGGCAGCTACCCCAAGCAAGCAGCCGTGCACGGTACTAACGAGGTGGGTATCTCAGTTGTTGCCTCCACGCTTACCATGTTGGCTGTATTCTTGCCGCTGACGATGATTCAGGGTCTTACGGGCATTCTTTTCCGTCAGTTGGGATGGATCGTGAGCATCATCATGATTATCTCCACTGTCGCAGCCCTCACGCTCACACCCATGCTGTGTTCTCAGTTGCTGCGTCGCGATAAGAAACAGGGACGCTTCCAGAGAGCGATTTTCAGCCCCATTGAGCGTTTCCTCGATGCCGTGGATCGTGCCTATGAGAAGTTCTTGGGTTGGGCTGTCCGACATCGCATTCTCACCATTGTGAGTGCTACTGCTATTTTCTTTGGTAGTTTGATGCTCTCTCCCATCCTCAAGACCGAATTCTTCCCACAGGCGGACAATGGTTATATCATGATACGTGCTGAGTATCCTGTGGGTACGGGAATAGAGTTGCCCCGTGACTTTGCTTCACGCATGGTAACGCGGTGGACTAAGGAGATTCCCGAAATTCAAAGAACAAGTTTCAGCGTAGGACAGGCCGATGCTTCGAGTTCGTTTGCCGCTATGCAGGACAATGGTAATAATATCATTACTTTCCACGTAAGTCTCAGCGATAGAGATGATCGCAAACGCTCGATGACAGAAGTGGGTGACCAGATGCGAAGCATGCTTGCAGAGTATCCTGAACTTAAAACTTACACTGTCACTCCCGGTGGTAGTGGCGGTGGAATGGGTGGTCTGCCAACGGTCAATCTGGACATCTATGGCTTCGACTTCGAGAAGACGGGCGAGGTGGCACGTCGCTTTCAGCAGTTAATGTTGGAGGACTCCCGGTGTGCGCAGGCTACGGTCAGTCGTAAGGACTACGTGCCCGAATATCAGTTTGTATTTGACCGCACCAAGCTGGCAGAGAACGGACTCAATAGTGCTACAGCAGCTACCTATCTACGCAATCGCGTGAACGGTAGTATCGCTTCTACTTATCGTGAAGAAGGAGACGAATATGACATCCGAGTGCGTTTGGCTCCTGAGTTCCGTCAGTCATTGAGCGATCTGGAGAATATCCTTGTCTACACCCCACAGGGCAAGGGAATCCGTTTGCGTGAGTTAGGCAAGATAGAAGAACTATATATGCCACCGACCATTGAACGTAAAGACCGCCAGCGAGTTGTAACAGTGTCCTCTACACCGGCTAAAGGTGCAGCTCTCAGTGATTTGGTTCAGATAGCCAATGAAAAAGTGGCACAGTTGGATCTTCCTGACGGCGTGAGCTATAAGATCAGTGGTACCTATGAAGATCAACAGAAGACTTTCGCCGATCTCTCTACGCTTATGTTGCTGATCATAGTTTTGGTATTCATCGTAATGGCTGCGCAGTTCGAGAGTTTGGTCGATCCCTTTGTCATCATGTTCTCGGTTCCCTTTGCCTTTACGGGAGTTATTATTGGTCTGGTTATTACGGGCATCACTTTCAGTGCTATGTCCTTTATCGGGGTGATCATGTTGATGGGTATCGTTGTGAAGAACGGTATCGTGCTCATCGACTATACCCGTCTCTGCCGTGAGCGAGGTATGGGTGTCTTGGCTTCTATTGTCAGGGCTGGCCGCTCTCGTTTACGTCCCGTGCTTATGACTACGCTCACCACCATCTTGGGTATGGTACCTATGGCTGTTGGTATCGGTGAAGGATCTGAGCTATGGCAGCCTATGGGCGTTACAGTAGCATGGGGTCTGGCGATCTCCACGCTGATCACGCTCATTATCGTTCCCACAGTCTATGCCGTCTTTGCAGCTAACGGAATCAAACGTCAGCGCAAGAAACTGACAAAGAAGTATGCACGAAAAGAAAATAAAAGCATCGTATGGAACTGAAAATGATTTTCATCACCTATAATCAGGCCTATCACGAGATCATCCTTCGACTCCTTAGTCGGTTCAACCTCAGAGGCAATACCTATTGGGAGACTGTACGTGGTACGGGAAGCAATACTGGTGAACCTCACCTCGGAAACCATGCATGGCCTACGCTCAATGGTGCCCTTATGGTAGCCTGTCCTGCGGAGAAGGTCGAAGCCGTCTTGTCATCCCTGCGTACAATTGACGAAGCCACCCCCAATCAAGGTCTCCGCGCCTTTGTCTGGAACATTGAGCAGACGATCTAACTACAGATTGTAGCCCATTTCTCTTCTCAGAGACTGAGAGATCGTGCCATTTATCGTTAATGGCACGGTCTCTTTTCTTTTGTGCACCAATCTTCTCTCGATACCGTTTACAGTCATCACTGCTGCTTTAAGCTGTTAGAAATCAATCGGGTAGGGAAGATCGGATGCCATAATGCGCTTGTATCCCTCGCCTAAAGGGCCTTTGGCGACGAGAAAAATTGAAGAAAAACGCTCGTAATGTTTGGTGGAGTCAAAAAAAACACTCATCTTTGCATCCGTTAAAACAACGGTGCCATAGCTCAGTTGGTAGAGCAAAGGACTGAAAATCCTTGTGTCCCCGGTTCGATTCCTGGTGGCACCACTTTGAAGAAAAGCAAAACAACGTAAACTCCTGATTTCCAAACGAAGTCGGGAGTTTTTCTTTTTCCAGCTTACGCAAAATATAGCAGAATATTACCGATCTTGGTGGAGCAAAAACAGCAGAATGAAATCTCCACCGGAAAAGTTTCTTTACCACTGATATGCAGTGATTTGCATGTCGATAACCCGAGAGTGATTTCCGAATTTTGTACCAACTAAAAACGTATCGAAATGAGAAGGATTTCATTCAATGTGCTCTTCTTCATCAAGAAGACGAAACTGCGTTCTTGGAACCAAGCCAAAGGGAGAGAGTGAGGAAAATTTAGAGATGATGCGTATCATTGCTGCGTACCACACCGAGTACCCTACAGCAGGAGTTGTACATATGCGTGATATGCTGAGACTAAGAGGTTACTTAGTTAACGCGAAGCGTGTAAGGCGACTTATGCGTAAGATGAACATCCTGGTTATCTACCCACAGAAGAGTCTCACAAAGGGTACTGTGGCGAGCTATGTACATCCGTACTTGCTTAGAGGATTTAGATAGAGCGCCCCAATCAGATTTGGTCCACAGACATTTCCTATATCCCTATGGAGAAGGGATTTATGTACTCTACGCTGTGATAGATGTTTATAGTCGATTTCTAGTGGGTTGGAAGCTCTCCAATACGCTTTCAGCCAACAATTGCACAGAACTTGTAAAGGGGTGTATAGAGCAGTATGGTTGTCCTGAGATTATCAACTCAGACCAAGGCGTACAATACACAAGCCAAAAGTGGGTAGAGCTATTAGCGGAAAAGAGTATAAAGATAAGAATGGATGGAAAAGGTCGCTGCAAGGATAATATCTGGATAGAGCGCTTTTGGAGAAGCATCAAACAGGAATACATCTATCTTAATCCAGCCGATACTTTCTCAGGGCTACGGTAGGGAATAGGAAAGTGGATTAAGTTCTATAACTATGAGCGCCCTCATCAAAGTATCACCAAGCTACTGCCAGCCATGGAGTATGGCATAATAATAGCAGCATAAGAAGAACCAATAACTATGTAAAAAAAGAAAATGAATATGTTTGTAACAGTAAAAGAAAAACGTCAACCCGTTGTCTAAAAATGGGGAGTACTATACACACCATCCGTCAGGTAATGGTGCCCGCCCAATAAGGGTTTGTTCTTTTTTTGTAGGGTATCTATCCCTTTCATCATGCGGTTGCCGGCACTGAAAAATACATGATTTCTTCATCGTTTTTTGTTTTTACATCATTACTCATCTGTTCACATTGGATTTAGTGGTGATAAATTCTTTGATTAGGGAGAGGCGGATTGTTCAGTCAACCGCTCTATATCTTCCAGTTTGTAGTACATCTTATAGCCTATTTGTGTGTAGGACTACATTCTTCCTTTTACTGCAGACTTGTGCTTCGATATGAACATAAGTAGCTCTTTGTAAGTGTGGATCCAAAATTTATTTTAATGAATATTGGGTGCCAGTAGAAAATAGTCATTTTTAGGTATTGTTCATGCAAGAAAATGTTAAGACATTTGTAACTACATTGAGACAATGTATGTCGACCTATGCAAACGCCAAAGGATTATACACGCAAGCTATTGCTGGATACAGCTCGGGAAGCCTTCCTACGAAAGGGTTTCAAGGCTGTATCTATGCGTGAAATTTCCAAACTATCGGGTGTTGGTCTGAGCAATATATACAATTACTATCCCTGTAAAGATGATTTGCTGGCTGTTGTCCTACATCCGCTTTTAGAGGCGATGAACGGCATGCTGGACAATCATAACCGGAACGAAAGTCTTTCCCTTGAAATTTTCACCTCTGAGGAGTATCATCGTAAATCCATGCAGGAGGTGATGGGCATTATAACCCGTTATCGCAAAGAGTTTAAGTTGCTGTTTCTCGACACACAAGATTCCCGATTCAATGACTTTTGGGAGCGGTGGATTGAAAAAAGCACTGCAATCGGCATGGAATATTTGGAGAGAATGAAAGAACTCTATCCGGACTTACACACCCAGATTTCTCCATTCTTTATACATTTCACTTGTTCTTGGTGGATTAATATGATGAAAGAAGTGGTACTGCATGAAGAACTCTCCCAAGAGGAAATAGAATGTTTTATTGGTGAGTATATCCACTTTAGCACGGGAGGATGGAAAAAGCTCATGAATGTGGAATGTAACAGAGAAAAGAAAATGGTTGGAAGTAAGACTTCCTCCTATTCCAGTAGAATAAAAACAAACAGTATATGAGTGTCACTAATATTATTAACAATGAAGAATTAACTCTTATACAGGGAGTAGGTGGACTTTTCCTTTGTGAGGAATCTTGGGTTACGCAAAATCGGAGAAACGCCCATCGCAAAGAGATTTCGGATAAAGATATAATTACAATGAAAAACGAAAGTAACGGAACTGAATGTTCTCGGACAGAATTATGGCACTTACCTTAACTATCAAATGTATGAAACGGGATGTTTCAATAACATATATATTCCATAGAACGAGTCGCCCACTTAGGGCGGCTCGCTTTGTTTTTGAACAGGACGGACTTTTGTTCGTTTTTGAGCCAACAATCACGAAGCGATTATCAGAAGCCGGATCGCTTTTATCCGCCTTCAATGAATGAAACAACTTACAAACAGCAAATGATATGAAAATAGAAAGAATCAATGATTGGTTTGCTCGTCGGGGCAAATGGATGGTACAAAGACGATGGCTGGTACTAAGCTTATCTATCCTCGTCTTTGCCATAGGATTTACAGGGTTAAGATACTTCAAGGTGAGTGCTTCGTGGGAAGACTATTTTCTCGAAGACGATCCGATGCTTGTTAAGACAGAAGAGTTCAAGGATATATTCGGCAATGACAATTTCGCAGCGGTACTGACCCGATGCGACAATTTGTTTACGAAAGAGAATTTGGAACTTATCCGTGAACTTACCAACGAGATGATGGACAGTCTTTCGTATGCCGACAAAATAACATCGCTCACCGACATCGAATTTATGGTGGGCAGTGAAGAAGGTATTGCCATCGAACAGATTGTACCTGACACAATCCCGTCAGATCCTGCTCTGTTAGAAGGGATACGCCGCAAGGCTTACCTGAAACCCCACGTTGCAGAACGGCTCGTTTCCAAAGATGGAACGCTCTCATGGATCATACTCAAGCTGCGTACTTTCCCAGAAGACTCGGTGTGGAACAAGGGGAAGAATGCCGTTGCTCCTGAGGTGCTGACGGGTAACGAGCTGGAGCATATCATCACCAAGGACAAATACCAAAAGCTCCATCCCAAGGGAACGGGACTGCCCTATGTTACCGCTATGAAAATGAAATGGATAAGTAAGGAAATGCCCCGTGTACTGGGTATCGCCACCCTAATCTCCATACTTATCCTGCTATTAGTAACGCGCTCCTTTAGAGGAGTGGTCGTGCCGCTTGTCACAGCTGTAGGCTCCATCATCATCGTGTACGGTATGTTAGGTTACGTGGGTATGACGATAGATAGTGGCATGGTGATGATTCCCATGCTATTGACATTTGCCGTTTCCATTGCATACAACATCCACGTGTATTCTTATTTCAAACGCCAATTCCTCATACATGGAAAGAGGACACAAGCAGTAGAAGAAACTGTCAGGGAAATGGGATGGCCGGTGCTGTTCAGCGCACTCACCACCTTTGCCGCCTTGCTTTCCTTCCTCGCCATACCGATGCAGCCTATGCGTTTTATCGGTATAGCTACTTCTTCATGCGTGATGATGGCGTTCTTTATAGCCATTACATTGATGCCTGTGCTCCTTAGTTTTGGTAAGGACGGAAAACCGCATCCCAAAGTGCAGGAAACAGGAGGACGATGGTTGGACAGAAAATTAGAGAAGGTAGGTATCGGTGTACTTAAACATGGTACTTTGATACTATGGCTTACCGGAGTGATCACAGTCGCTCTTATCTATCAATTCACAAAAATAGAGACCGCCTTTGACGTGGAGCGAACCATGGGGCGAAAGATAGCTTACGTCAATAACCTTTTGGAAGTGGGTGAAAGCGAACTTGGGTCTGTCTATACCTATGATGTGATGATAGAACTGCCTGATAATGGATTGGCAAAATCACCCGAAATCCTAGTGCGATTAGATTCCTTAGCACAACACGTAGACAGGTATAAATTAACCAAGCGCACAACCACGGTATTGAATATCCTCAAAGACCTGAACCAAACCCTGCACGATGGGGATGCCTCTTATTATACTATCCCTCACAATCCTGAAGAGGTGGCACAGTTGCTACTCCTTTATGAAAATGCAGGAGGTAGTGAGGCAGAGTACTGGATCGATTATGATTATCGGCGCCTTCGCCTGATGGTCGAGATGAATTCATACGATTCCGGAGAAACAGAACGGGAGTTGAACGATATAGTTGCTCATGCCAAAAAGCTTTTCCCGAAAGCCACAGTCACTACCGTAGGCAGCATTCCACAGTTTACGGCGATGATGCAGTATGTAGCTCGCGGACAGATGGTTTCTTTCGTTATTTCACTTCTGATTATCGGCATCCTGATGATGCTTGTCTTCGGCAGTGTACGTATCGGACTTATCGGTTTGATACCCAACCTTACCCCGGCTTTGGTGGTAGGCGGTCTGATGGGATGGTTTGGCTATCCGTTGGATATGATGACCGCCACCATCATGCCGATGATTCTCGGATTGGCAGTAGATGATACCATTCACTTTATCAACCACGGGCATTTGGAGTTCGACCGCCGGGGCAATTACCGGGAGGCTATCCTCCGTTCGTTCCGCACTATTGGAACACCGATTGTGCTGACAAGCATAGTGATCTGTACCAACTTTGCCGTCTATACTACTTCTGAAAGCCTTTCCTTTATACACATGGGGGTACTCTCCGTAGCAGGTATTGTATCGGCACTGCTTGCCGATCTCTGTGTCACTCCCATATTGTTCCAAAAGTTCAACCTGTTCGGTAAGGAGACAAATACAAACGAAACTCGGGTTGAATGAACAAACATAATTGAATACAAATGAATACTACAAAAAAACAGAAGAAAACGCCCGTTTTGAAGCGGTTGCTGCCATACGCAGGCAAGAAGGGCTATATGCTTCCGCTGGCGATGATTTTTTCATCCCTCTCGGGTATTATGGTGCTGATGCCTATGGTTTATATCCATAAGATTGTCAGCGGGATTATTTTGAGCAGTAGTGTCGATGGAGTTTCCATACGGTACTATGCAATTCTGGCGGCGAGTTTTGCCGCAGCAGGAATGCTGCTCTATTTCTTTGCGCTAATGGTATCCCACCTCTTCGCTTTTGAGGTAGAGGCGAACATCATCAAGCTCAGTGTGAAGAAGATGATGGCGAAACCGTTGGGCTTTTTCGCCAACCGCGAAAGTGGTAACCTACGCAAAACCATTGTCGATGGAGCGGGCGAGACCCACACCATGCTGGCGCATCAGCTGCCGGACTTTGCCATGACAATTGTTTCGCCCATCGTGCTGTTGGTATTCTTCTTCCTTTTCGACTGGCGATTAGGCTTGGTGAGCCTGATACCGATGGTCATAAGCATATTGTTGATGGCAACCATGAGCACCAAAAATGGTATGAAGATGCGGGAAGAATACTACGAAGGACTTGCCAACCTTTCCGCCGAATCGGTGGAGTACGTGCGCGGCATACCGGTCGTGAAGACCTTTGCCCAGAGCGTGGAGAGTTTCGAACGTTTCTATTCGCTTATCGTAAAGATGAAAGATTTCGTGGTACGGTGGAGCATGGGATTCAAAAACAAAATGTCGCTGTACGAGGCAATTTCAAGTTCCACAGCATTCTTCTTGGTACCCGTTGCCATCATGCTGTTCACCACAGGCGGCGACATGCGGCAGGTGCTGGGCAATTCTGTTATCTATCTGTTGATAGGTCCGGTATTCGGTGTTTTTATGATGCGTAGTGCATCTATTCAAAACTTCATCTACTTGGCCGAGTTGGCATTGGATAAAATTGACGCCGCTTTGGATTATGACGACTTCGCTTATGGCAGAAAAACTGCAATTGAAGATGGTCTGGAGTTCAGGAACGTCTCGTTTTCATACGGGAAAGAAAAAGTGCTGGACAATGTGTCTTTCAAAGTGAACAAAGGAGAAACTGTTGCTCTGGTCGGCGCTTCGGGAGGCGGAAAAACCACCGTGGCACGTCTGGCAGCCCGTTTCTATGATGCCGATGAAGGCGAAATTTTAGTCGGAGGCATCAACATTAAGGAATTCGAGAAATCGGCACTGATGCGGAAGATCGCTTTTGTGTTCCAAAGATCCAAGCTCTTCAAGATGAGCCTGCGCGAGAACCTATTATTGGGTAACCCCAACGCCAGCGACAAGGAGATAGAGCAAGCCCTCGTCAGGGCAGGAGCCAAAGAGATTGTCGATAATTTAGAAAAGGGCTTGGATACGGTTTACGGCACCAAGGGAACCTATTTTTCTGGAGGTGAAGCCCAACGAATTTCCATTGCAAGGGCTTTTCTAAAGAACGCCGACTTTGTCATTCTCGACGAGGCAACCGCCTTCGCCGATCCCGAAAATGAGCATATCATTCAGGCTTCGTTCAAGGAACTGTCGAAGAACAAAACCACGCTGATGATTGCCCATAGGCTTTCCACGGTGGTTAATGCCGATAGGATCCTTGTGATGGAGAATGGCAAAATAGCGGAAAGCGGTACGCATAATGAATTATTAACCCAAGGTGGTGCCTACAAAAAACTGTGGGACGAATATCAAAAAGCTGCCAATTGGAAAATAGGAGGTAAAAATGAATAACTTCTTAAAGCAAAAATACGCCATGTCGGATCAGGGAGCGAAGAACCTGCAAAAATCCATTTTCTCGCATACCATCCTGAATCTGACCAAAATGTTTCCGGCCATCGTCGGATTTATGTTTCTGTTCCAGTATCTGGGCGGTTTGGAAGGCATTCCCGTACCGGTAGAGCTGACCCTTGTAAACTATATTGTCATCATCGCCGTGATGTTGTTGGTGATGTTTATCGTGGCAAGGTGGGATTATGTGCGCCTCTACGACAATGTTTATAACGAGAGTGCCAACTCACGTATCGAGATAGCCAATCGCCTGAAGAAACTGCCACTCTCTTATTTTGGCAAGCGCGATGTGTCCGACCTTTCTGCAACTATGATGAGCGACCTAAATCTTTATGAGCAGATATTCTCGCACTCCGTGCCGCATATCTATGCCACTTCCATTTCCACGATTATCATTTCCATTATGATACTCGCCTACAATTGGCAGCTCGGATTGGCGGCATTGTGGGTTGTTCCCGTCTCGTTGCTGCTCTTTTCCCTTTCCAAAAAGAAACAACGACAGGCTATGGACGCACACGTGAAAACCGGTCGCGAGGTGTTCGACGATTTGCAGGAGAAGATTGACCAGATACAGGAAATCAAATCCTATAACCTGGAAGAACGGTCACTGAACGAGTTCTGCCACAAGCTGGACAACAATACCCGTACAAAGATAAAAGTGGAGTTCTCCGCCGGCATTGCCACCTCACTGGCGGGTGTACTGATGAAGCTCGGCATCGTCACGGTGGCGATTGTCGGTGCCAACATGCTGATTGCCGGACAAATCAACATCCTTGTTTATATCGCCTACCTCATTCTCACGACAAGCATTTATCTGCCTATCGAGGGAATTCTCACTTTTATGGCGCTGGTCGTGGCTCTCGACGGTGTGGTGGCGCGTATCAAAGAGATTAAAACCATGCCCGTTCAGGAAGGAAAACAGGAAATGAACCCCAAAGATTACAGTATAGATTTCAAAGATGTCGAGTTCGGTTACGAGGACTATACTGTTATCAACGGCGTAAGTTTCACTGCGAAACAGGGCGAAGTTACAGCTTTGATCGGACCTTCTGGAAGCGGTAAAACCACGCTTGCCAAGCTGGCTGCCCGTTTCTGGGATATTCAGAAAGGTAAAATACTATTGGGTGGCGAGGACATCAGCCAGATAGACCCTGAGACGCTGTTGAAGAACTACGCCATTGTCTTTCAGGACGTGGTGCTGTTCAACGCCAGCATAAAAGATAATATCCGTATAGGCAAAAAAGGAGCTACGGACGAAGAGGTTGCCCGCGTTGCCAGAATAGCTCGCTGCGATGAGTTCATCGACTGTATGCCCGAAGGCATGGAGACCGTTATCGGCGAAAACGGCGAGCGGCTTTCCGGCGGCGAACGCCAGCGCATCTCCATTGCAAGAGCCATCCTGAAAGATGCTCCCATCATCCTGATGGACGAAGCCACTGCCTCGCTGGACGTGGAAAACGAAAGCCTGATACAGGAGGCTTTGTCGGAACTGATTAAGGACAAGACGGTCATTGTTATCGCCCACCGGATGCGTACCATTCGCGGAGCCGATAAAATCGTGCTGCTCAATCAAGGCAAGATTGAGGCTATGGGCACTGACGCAGAGTTGCAGACGCAATCGGTGACTTACCGGAAGATGCTCGAAAAGTCAATGGGATAAAAACAACAACAAAATATCAACTAAGATGAAAAGAATTATTTTAACAAGTTTGGTGGTATTGGCTTTTGCCACCACAGCAATGGCACAAACTGGCAGAGAGATTGCCCAAAAAGTAAAAGACCGTCCCGATGGCGATACCCGTCAGTCAGAATTGGTGATGAAACTGATTAATAAGCGCGGAGCAGTGCGCGAGCGCAAACTGATTTCTTATTCCATCGACGTGGGCAAAGGAAAGAAAGACCGCAAGAGCATTATGTTCTTCCAATACCCCGGTGACGTAAAAGGTACGGGGTTTCTCACGTGGGATTACGACGATCCCGACAAGGACGATGATAAATGGCTCTACCTGCCCGCCATGAAGAAGACCCGCCGTATCAGTGGCTCGTCTGCCAAGCAGGATTACTTTATGGGCAGTGACTTTACCTATGACGACATGGGCAGTCGCAACGTGGATGAGGATACGCACAAACTTCTGGGTGAAGAAGAAATAGATGGGCATAAGTGTTGGAAATTGGAATCTACGCCCAAAGACAAACGCGAGATTTATTCCAAGAAAATAGCCTTCATACGCCAAGACTGTCTTATAGCCGTCAGGGTGGAGTACTATGACAAGATGGAGAAGCTGCACCGTCGCCTTGAATTATCGGACATTGCTAAGGTCGCAGGATTTTGGGTTGCCCAAAAACTACACATGACCAATGTGCAGACAGAGCATCAAACGATTCTTGAAATTAAGAATCCCAAGTATGACCTTCCCATGGAGGAGACAAAATTCAATGTTACCACTTTGGAGAAAGGTAGGTTCTGATGACAAACACAAGTAATCATTCTGCAAAGTTCTTGCTGCTGTTTCTTTTATTCCTGCCTATAAATACTGTATGGGGGCAAGATATGGGAGAATCTTCTTGGCAGATCAAAGGTTTTGTAGATACTTATCACGCTATCCGTTCTGAAAAACCTAGTGACTTGATGTCTTCACGTACCAGAATAAGAGGCGAAATAGGAAAAAGCTTTGGAGGGTCATCGTTTTTCGTTTCATTCAATGCCACCCACAATGCCTTGCTGAAGGAACGCACGGGATTTGAACTGCGGGAGGCATATCTCGACCACAGAGAGGAGCACTGGGGCTTTCGCCTCGGTCGGCAACTGGTCATTTGGGGTGTGGCAGACGGTGTGCGTATCATCGACTTGGTTTCGCCGATGGATATGACGGAGTTCTTGGCACAAGACTATGACGACATCCGTATGCCGGTCAATGCCCTGCGCTTCTTTGTCTTCAATGAGAAGATGAAATTAGAATTGCTTGCCGTGCCGACCTTCGAGGGATATAAGTTGCCGACCGATGTCGGAAATCCATGGAGCGTGCTGCCTAAAAACACCGTTCAGCCCCTTGTCTGGCACGAGGACGGAAGCCACCCAAAGTTCCGTTTTTCCAACATGGAATATGGAGGAAAACTTTGCTTTACCTTGCCGGGAGTGGATTTTTCCATTGCTGCCTTGCATACGTGGAACAAGATGCCTGTGATTACCTACCGGTCTTCAGGTATCCACATGGCCGTATCTCCACAATACTACCGCATGGGATTCTTCGGAGGAGATATATCCAAGCCGTTAGGGCAGTTTGTCCTGTGCGGCGAAGCGGCGTTCAACGTGGGTAAACATTTCAGCTACAAACCCGAGGCGGGAGTTATGGAGCAGAAGGGCTTCAACACCGTGAATTATCTCATAGGCGTGGATTGGTATGCTCCATCCGAATGGACGGTAATGGCACAATTTTCTTCCGAAAGCATTTTCGGATACGAAAGTCATATTGCACAGCCACAACACAACTCACTGCTCACGATCAACGTATCGAAAAAGTTGCTGGGAAGCACATTGCAACTCTCCAACTTCACCTATTTCGACCTCAACCATAAGGGCTGGTTCAGCCGCTTTACTTCCTCCTATGCTCTGAATGACTACATCCAACTCTTGGCAGGCTATGATTGGTTTGGAGGAAATGAAGGGATGTTTGGCGTGTACAAACACAACTCAGAAATATGGCTAAAGGCAAAATATAGTTTTTAAAAAGAAAGTTATCAACGATAGGATATTTACAGACATAAGTCATACATAAAATCCTAACCTTTATTTTCGAGATCTCTTTGTACTTCCGTATTTATGGAGAGCTTTTGATTTGTGCTTCTCATACGGTAGAAAACTAAGATCAAGGCTAGGCCATAAAAAATCTGACGCATATCCGACAAAGCGCAGAGCCTCAGGAAGCAATACCAAGAAAACCGCTGCATAAAAGATGTGCAGCAAACGTCTCATGCCACCGATAATCACAATACTTAAAATAAAAATAGACTCATCCACAGTGAAACTACTTGGGGCAATATAGCTGATGTAGTGCGCATAAAGTACCCTAAATGATTTTTTGCCTACGAACTATCTTATTGAGAAGTAGAGTGTTACCTTTTTAGGATGGATGGATAGGTAACGATTTAGAAATGAGCGGAGTGCTTTGAGGCACATTGTTTTGAATAGCCAAAGAACGCTCACTTTTACTGCTTGCAAAGGTACATATTTGCGAGGGAAAGTGAGCGTTCTTGCGTGATTTTCTTCCTGAGAAGTTTTGTCGGGACTGAAATACAACGATGAAAGAGAAAGGGGATTTTCGGTTTTACAGTCGTTGCGAGCGGTTGCGATTGATAAGCTGTCTCCATTTCTGTTCGCACCAATCGGCAATGGGAAGCCCGTTGATGGTGAGGAGCGGTCGCTTCTTCTCATCCTTGATGATACGGATTTCGCTGTCCTCTTCTGTAAACTCTCTCTTGTATAATCCCGAATAGGCTTTAGCCGTTCCTCGCAGGGGCGTCTCCGTGCGATACATCTCCGCTATCCTGTCGTCAGAGAAACCCATCTTTCGGAGCACCAGACGGATATTCAAAAGCTGGTAGAAGCCACTGAAGAAACGTTTTATCCAATTTCGCTCATCCTCGTAAACCTGCACGG
>NZ_QEKY01000014.1 GCF_003096695.1 Porphyromonas loveana
TCGCTCCTCGATCTGGAGCCTGACGCTGCCATCGAAGCGTTGGTGAATCGCTATAACGCCCTTGTGCAGAAGTTGAAGATCGAACTCAAACGTCGATCTGCAACAGGAGCTGCCGCGACAGCCAAGCGCAAAGCGGAGACAGAGGAACTGCTCCGTCCCCATCTGGAGGAGCTGAAAGAAGTGGAAAATCTGTCCGAAGCGCGATTCGCAGGGCGCTCCATCGGCACGGGGAAGACGCGCTGCTACCTGATAGCAGTAATAAAAGAGCACGGAGTGGTAGAAGATCGTTGGTACCGCGCGAAGGGCAAGCAGTTCCTCCTCGTGCCCGACTCCAAACTACCCAAGCCCAGAAAACGAAAAAAGAAAGCCAACCTCACTGCGCCAGACAGCGGGAACGTATGAGCAACGATCTGCGTCTGTAGGAGAGCGTGTCAAAAATGAAAATCTTGATGCAGCCTCAGAGGTTGTGTTAGAAAGGGTGAAATACAAGGCACTGAGAGTGAGGGCGATGGGAGTATACTCAAGTATATGACCGAACCCGAATCTCGAAAGCAATGCTGCAGTTCGCCCTTATGACACAACCTCCTACAGGATCCGAATATCCCTGTTCAGAACTGCACAAAGGGATAAATGCGCATGTCAGCAGGAAGTTGTATATAAATAATTAGAATAGACGTACTTTTGTAGGTACACATGATAAGTATTACATATGCGTTTTGACGAATTAGACTTAGGAGATGAGGTATTGGATGGTCTCGATGCCATGAATTTCATAGAGACGACCCCCGTACAGGCGGCTACGATCCCTCCCTTATTGGAGGGACGCGACATGATCGCTTGCGCCCAGACGGGTACGGGCAAGACGGCCGCTTATCTACTCCCCATCCTGGATAGGCTGAGCACCGGCGAGTTCTCCTCCGATGTAGTCAATGCCGTCATTATGGCTCCCACACGCGAACTGGCTCAGCAGATCGACCAACAGGTGGAGGGCTTCTCCTACTTCATGCCCGTCTCGGCCGTAGCGATATACGGCGGTACGGACGGCATCGCCTGGGAGCAGCAACGCAGAGGCATGGCCATGGGGGCGGATATCGTGATAGCAACGCCAGGGCGACTGATCTCGCACCTGAATCTCGGTTCTGCCGACCTCTCACACGTGTCCTATTTCGTCTTGGACGAGGCGGACAGGATGCTCGACATGGGTTTCTTCGACGACATTATGCAGATATACAAACAACTGCCGGAGAGCTGTCAGACGGTGATGTTCTCGGCGACGATGCCTCCGAAGATCCGCAAGCTGGCCGCATCCATCCTGAAAGATCCGGTAGAAGTGGAGATCGCCATCAGCCGTCCGCCGGAGAGCATCATGCAGAGCGCATACATCTGTCACGAGGCACAGAAGCTACCCATCCTCCGCCGGCTCTTCGAAGAGTCGGCTCCGAAGCGCACGATCATCTTCGCCTCGGCCAAACTCAAAGTGCGTGAGCTGACGGCTACATTGCGTAAGATGGGCTTCAATGTGGCGGATATGCATTCCGATCTGGAACAAACTCAGCGCGAACAGGTGATGCGCGACTTCAAGAACGGATATGTGGATGTACTCGTGGCTACAGACATAGTGGCTCGCGGTATCGACATCGACAATATACGCGTAGTCATCAACTACGACATCCCACACGATCCCGAGGACTATGTGCACCGCATAGGACGTACGGCTCGTGGCACAAACGGGGAGGGGCTGGCCATTACTTTCGTATCGGAAGAGGAGCAATCGGACTTCCACAAGATCGAATCGTTCCTCGGCAAGACCGTGTACAAATTGCCGATCGATGCCGAACTGGGCGAGACGCCGGCCTATGAGCCACAGAAGCGTCGATCCCGCCGCAGCGGAAGGCCGGAGGGCAACAAAGGAAGAGAACACGGTGGTGACAAAGGCGACCGAGGGGGAGCATTGCCGGACCGACGCCGACGCGCCAGAAACAACAGGAAGAAGTAAGCTCTACACCCGCTGTTTCCCCGAAAAGACCGGATGAGTCGCAAAAAAAAATTATTTTACAGGACATTATTACTCACACCGCCTAATCGATGATAGCTTATGAGAGGTTTTTTTGACAAAGAGTTCACGTTTGATCGCACGGTTCGCGTATTCTTCATCCTCTTACTGGTAGGAGGGATCATGGCTGTGGTCTATGGCCTGAGGGGAATCCTCATACCTTTCTGCTTGTCGTGGATATTCGCTTATGTGCTGATGCCTCTTGTGCGATTCGTGCAGTATCGGCTCCATCTGAAGTTTCGCTTTCTGTCGGTAATCGTGGTGCTGGCATTATTATCGGCATTGGTCGTCACTGCTGTTCTTTCACTCGTGCCGGCTGTACAGGAGGAGGTGAACAAGACGATCATCATGCTCCAGCAGTACAACATTGATGAGAATCTGCTGAATATGCTGCCACCACAAGTGCGTAAGCTGCTCGAAGGAAACCTCAATGATCTCTTCCGCAATATCTCGCATGAGAATCTGATAGAGACCGGTCGTGAGCTGCTCACACAAGTCGGCAAACTCGTATCCGGCACGATTAGCATCTTCAGCTACACGACTGTGGCCTTCATTGCATTGCTGTACTTCATCTTTATTCTGTTCGACTACGAAAAGCTCGCCCAAGGCTTCGTCCGACTATTCCCGCTGGGTCACCGAGGACGTGTGAAAAGCATCATCAACGATGTGGACGGCTACATGAACAGCTATTTCCGCGGACAAGCATTGATAGCCCTGTCTGTGGGCATATTGCTGTCTATTGGCTACAAGATCATTGATTTCCCGTTGGGTATTACGCTCGGGCTTTTCATCGGCTTGCTCAATCTGATCCCTTATCTCCAGATTGTAGGGATAGTCCCCATCATCTTCCTCTCGCTGCTCAAAGCCGCCCAAACGGGGCAGAATTTCTTCGTTATACTGGCTCTTGCATTCGGTGTATTGATGGCCGTGCAGGTGATACAGGACACGATACTGACGCCGAATATCATGGGAAGAAAAATGGGCATGTCCCCAGCCATGATCCTGCTCTCGATCTCTGTGTGGGGCAGCCTCATGGGCTTCTTCGGGCTCTTCGTTGCCTTGCCACTGACCATGTCTCTCTATTCGATCTATAAGCGTTATGTCCTCGAAGATCCCGAATTCATCAAAGAAGAGGATGAGGACAGGATCGCGAAAAGGAAGGCCATAGAGAGGGTCAAAAAGATGGCCTCGGGGGAGAAAAAAACGGACAATTACTTGGACAAACCGGAATAATGATTACATTTGCACCGCGTTTCTGCAAAGCGGAGCGCTTTTAAGGCTGAATCGCTAGCTCAGTAGGTAGAGCACATCCCTTTTAAGGATGGGGTCCTGGGTTCGAACCCCAGGCGGTTCACAGAAAGAGGTGGACAATCATCAGATTGTCCGTCTCTTTATTATTTTGTAGATCAGCCTCGAAGGAAGGTTTTGAGATGCAAGGCGCTGAGAGCAAGGGAGAAGGGAGTATACTTGAGTATATGACCGAACCCGTGGCTCGAAAGCAACGCAGCAGGTCGCCCTTTATAACGTAACCGAATTAGAAGGGATAGCCTACTGCAAAATGATATCCTATAGCATCCTTAAAACGAGGGATATTGTAGTAGCCCTTCCTGCCCGTATTGTAGGGCATATGGAGACCAAAACCCACATCGAAACGAACGACAAGGAAGGTGAGATCATAGCGCACTCCAACGCCGGTGCCCAGGGCAATACTATTAAGGAAATTACCAATCGATCCGACTTCAGCAAGCGAACCGCCCGGACGCGTTTGATCCTCACTCAACAGCCAAATGTTGCCTGCATCCAGAAAAACAGCTCCGTGCAAATCGCCGAAGAGCTTGCCGCGATACTCCACATTGGCCTCTAACTTGAATTCTCCCACCTGATCCAGATAGGAATAAAGGTTGTCGGCATTGGGCACGAATCGGCCCGGACCGATACTGCGCACGGTAAAGGCTCGAATACTATTGGCACCGCCCACATAGAACTGTTCGTTATACGGAGCCACCTTCATATTCCCATAGCTGTAGATAATGCCCGAACCGACGCGTGTGGCCAACGACTGATTGCGGTCGATTATATAGGTATATCGTACCTCTCCGGTGGCTTTGATAAACTGCGAGAAGGGTACTCCGATAAAGTTCTTCGTCTCATTGTATTTCTTGCCGGCTGCGAGATAGACAAGATTGAGGAGGTTGCCCGCTTCGTATAGACCAAACTGCATCCAAAGTTGGTGCGGACTCTTCGCGGAGGTGGAGCGATTGAAGGTATAGGTGTAGCCCATCTGAGGGACAAACTGACTCTGGAGACTAAGCAAGAGGGGCGGATTGTCTGCCGTGATGGTCTGGAAAGCCTCGCTCTGATTGCCCAACATATTGTAGCTGAACTTCAACGGGATGATATTATGACGGTGCTCCTTGGAGGGCTGGAACTCATAGTTGGCAGAGAATCCGAACGAATACATGCTGAAGTAATGCGCTCTGTTGAGCGCCGATGCCGATACTTGGAACGTGGTCGTCGTGGGGTAATAGTAATACCGATCTAGCAATCCGGGGAAAACGATGGAGGGGAAAGAGAGATTGAGACCTGTGGACAAGCTATACGAATTGATGTCGATAAAGCTATTGCTACTGCCTTCGGGGCGGCTTGTCGTTTCCCATTCGTATGAGCCACCTATATTCCATGAGAGATTCTCTCCTCCGCCAAACACATTGCGACGAGCCAGTGTAAAATTGAGTCCAGGGCCGATGAAGTCATTGCTCTTAGTCTTGAACAACGCTTCCAACGATGCATCCCACGGCTTGTCGAGGGTCGTGAGGAGGCGCACATCGAGCGTATCGGACAGGGAGTCGCGACGGGAGAAATTAAGATCAATAACAGAGAAAGCTCCGAGACGAGCCAAGGACTTGCGCGTCACATCCTCGTCCGTCTGTCGGTACAGATTGCCGGAGAAGAAACGAAAACGCTCGGCCAAGACATTCGGGCGCACCGGCATCTTATGGTGGTAGAAAATCTGCATATCACCGACTACGAGCGAGTCTGTAGGCGGCTCCGCATTCTGCCCCAACAGCACGGTCGTGCGCTTACCGATCCGCCACGGATGCAAGGCTTGAGGAGATGTTTCTGGAGACAGTTTGGTGCGCAGGGTCACTGCACCCGGGACAAGGAGGGTATCGGCTTCGTATATAATGTCCTGCGATCGGAAGAAGTAGTAACCGTTGTCTCGCAGCATGGAGCTGATCGTCTGCCGTTCTTCCTGCAGTCTGGCCAGACTGAACTGATCCCCTTTGCGAATAAGCGACGGACTTGCTCTGCGAGCAAGGATACTGTCGGGGAAAGTTGTGACCGGCAACGGGATGATGCTGTCATACCGATAAGGCGCACCCATATCAATCGTATAGGTCACTTTGGCCTTGAGAGAATCTTTAGGCAACGTAGTGATGAGGCTTTCCACTCCGGCATTGAAGTAGCCGTGCTCGCGAAGAATATTCGTGGCCACCTTCGACCGATTGTTGGCTTTGACGTGGCTGATGAAGACGGGTTTGGCGGCAAACTTGTCGAATATCCATTTGGAGATAACCGAAGAATCGCCTACAAAGCTGTTGTAAATCCACATACCGAAGGGAACTTTCGGCAGCGATGCACTGGTGCTACCGAATATAGCACCGTTGGGCACCACCTTGAGCGTTGCCTCGACCTCGGAAAGGGCTTGCTGTCCGGCATGACTCTTGTCCAATTGGTTGATCTGCGTCTTGCCCATCCCGATGTATAACTGTTCGCCTTCGGGCAGATGCTTCGTCGTCGAACAAGCCACGGCCAACATAATCAAAAGGCATAGGGCGGATATTTGCCGGATTCGTTTCATATCGGATAGGGTTACAATCAGTTAGCAGCCTCTTCAGGGATGGCTGTCGTCTCCTCTTTTGGCTTGAGCGCTTCGACCGTCGTCGAGGGCTTCGTCTCTTTCTTTTTATTCCCGAAGCGGAAAAGATCGGACAAGCGTGCCAACTTCCTACTGATCACGTAACCCACACCCGTCTCGGTGATTTCTCCTTCGAGGAGGTTCTCGTTATTTTTCTTGTGGAAGAGCTTGAGGTGCTGTGCTCCGGCCTGATCCAAGCGATACTCCAGAGCCACGTTGTCCACCAAACTCCTGTCCTTATTCGTCGGGATGTTCGAACCGGAAGCGACAGCTCCTCCTATGACCACACGGATGCGGTTGTTATAGAACTGCTTGCTGAAGCTGTAGGTGAAGTCGGTGTAGGTGCCGGAGCCGTCTGTGCCGTCATGATTCTCCATACCGATGTTCAGACCCGAACCCTCGAACACCTTGCCGAGGGCACTATTGATCATACCCTGCGCATAGCTGCTGAGCGCATTGTCGAAGCTAAACCCGGCCGACTGAGAGGCCAAATAAGTACCCGTGGCCAACAGGCCGATAGCCTGCTTGGATCGCTCTTCGGCTCCCATCCCTTGTAGCTGAGACTGAATGGTAATATCCTCGGGAGCCTCCACATCGAAGGCCAAATCCATATGCGTGAGTGTCTCTTTGACGATGACACCCACGTCGAAGTTCACCTTGCGGGTCGTCTTATTGCCACCGTCCATCACATCGGCACGCACTCGTTGCACGGCCTTGAAATTGACATACGGGTCTTGTACGTTGCCGCTCCACTGCACATAGCTGGACGGATCGATGGTGAAGACTTGCTTGCCCACGACGGGAAGGGTATAGACCATCTTACCTCCCCCGCTCATTTCATAACGTCCAGTCATACTCATCTCACCGAAAGCCGGCATTGAGAAAGAAAGGTCGCCGCCACCCTGCAGATCCAAACGATCTTGAGTACCGGACGAAAGATCTACCCCGAACTCCACCACCGGATCGATATGGATGCGGAGCAACAGATCCATACCGCCGAACGTCCTCTCTTTGTCTATATCGGACTGCGAAGGCATGACGATCGTATCGCTAAAGTCAATGAAGCTCACCACATCGCCCATCATACTCTCGGTTCCGAGGTCCACATCCGTATATACATAGGTACACGAAGTGCCTCCGTGGATGTCCAGCGAACCACGAATCGTCATCGCATCCAACGGCCCGCGCAGCAAGAGATTTGTTGAGGCTATGAGCTTGCCGTATAGGAGATCGCTCTGGCTCTTCTTAGAGTTGAGCATCGTCATATTATCTGCTTTGACTTGCAAAGCTGCCGTCATGGCTCTGGCTCCGGTGAGGATGATCTCCCCATCCACACTGAGGCCTTCCTTCTCATTCTGTCGGGCATGTACCAGATAGTTGTCGAAGATCAGTTTGTGCCGATCGAACACCAACGGTTTTTCCGAGAAGTAGAAAGTATTACCCACCATCGGAGAGAAGAACGAAGCCTTGCGCATGGCCAGATTGCCATCGATCAGCGGAGCATCTGCCTTGCCTTTGATCTCCAGTTCTCCATCCATGAAGCCGGCAAGAGACCCGCGCTCGGCTCCTATGAAAGGATTGGCGATGGCCAGCGGGAAGCCGTTGAGCATGGCCTTGATATCGAAGTTGTTGTTGCGGTCCTCGGCGTGATAGATGCCATCGATATTGAGAGCTGGATTTCCGTTGTAACTAATTTCGGCGGTGAGGTAATGCGAGTCGTTATTTCGTGGTTCATAGAAGAGAGACGAGGCGATGTTGCCGATGGGCTTGCCCTCGTATGCAAGGTTGTTGACCGAAACGTCGCCCGTCGCGGTGAGAGTGCCGCCTGCTCCGCCCGTACGCGACAGACGGGCATAAGCGAAGAGACTGCCGGCCATATCGGGGAGCGGAGTCAAACGTGCGTATTGCTGCAGACGCAGGTTGCGGATATTGACGTTGATCTCCTCCATATCCGCAATGGTATCGGTGGTGAAGACGGACAGATACTGCTTGTCCGCGCTCGTCAGCTCCAGATTGGCAAAGAGTCGTTCGTCGCTACTGCGATAGAAGATGCGGTTGTTTTCATTGGCGGTAAAATGGTTGTACGCCAATACGACCGGTTCGGTATCCATGACATTGATCCCCATGCCCCCTTCATTCCAGAAGCCGTGCAAACCGAGACGATAGGCTTCCTGCTTGGCTCCGTCGGCGAGACTCAGTCGCACGTCGACGCCTTGGAGCGTAGCGTCGGCCACTATCCGGCCGTACATAGCCGGCTGGCGACGATAGCGACTCTTGTCCACGGAGAGCGTCAGGCGCAGCACCCGATCATAGCTATTGAGGATGGAGTCCGGCACATAGGCGAGTTCAACCGAGTCGGGCGAGAGTACGCCGTACTGGGACAGCGTGGCCAAATCGAGACGAATGCGATCGATACGAATCGTGTCGCGCTGGAAACCCTGCATCTCCACAAAACCCTCCAATCCCCTCTCGGGCGTTGCCGTCAGTTGCGTTTGGATGGTGGAGAAGATCATCCCGTTCACCTCCATATAGTCGCGAAGCGGATTGTAACGCCTGGCTTCCATCGTGAAGGAGGTGTGAGGCAACTCTCGGATAACTTCGGATAGTCGCAAGCGGTGGATGGAGTCGCTGCGCATGGCTTCCATCTTTTTGCCCAGAGATTCGGATATGGCTGTCACAGCATTGATGCCTTCGCCCACACGGAGAGCCATCTTCAAGTCTCCGGAGGAAACATCGAGACGGATGCTGTCGGGGTCGGTATCGGCCAAAATGTCTATTCGGTCCAGATTGACACGATAGCGCTCCAGACGCATGAAACACTTGGGCATCGAGGCTTCGAATCGGTGCGTTTGGTCGAGGTCGCTCTTGAGATGCCCTTCGAGGATGAAGTTTGTGGAGAAGGTGGTATCGGCAAGTCCCAGCGCATTGAAGTTCGCCGAGTCCATCCGCACCATGACAGAACCGTCGAGCAGGTTCCTACCCAACAGGGCATCCAACTGTATACTGCCGTTGAGGAGGGAATTGGTACTATTGAACGAAGCGAAGAGACTCCCCTTCTCCAGTGCCGCATCGAAGGTGATGCTGTCGAGCTTGTACCCCTTCCAGTCAAGGGTGTGGATCGAAACGTTGGCCTGCGCCACGTTCTTGGTATTGAAAAGATCGAAACCTCGCCCCTCGGCATGGAGCGTAGCCACGACCGGTCCGATGCTGTCCTTGGGCATAAAGGCACGAAGGTCCAACCCGTCCACCCGCATATCGGCACGATACTTATCCGAGCCCATGATATAATCCCCGTCCAGACTGATGCTGCCGGAGCGTTCCGTAAGCGTCACCTTACCGCTATACATACCGCGGCGGATGTTGAGCTCGGCAGCGACAGTCATACCCGCCGGTATGGCAAACCGTTCGTACAACGCTTTGTCATAGAAAGCCAAAAGGCCCGAAGCATTCTGATGAAATCCGACATTGAGTGTAAAATTGCCGGCACGGCGACGGTCGTCGAGGACTTTGGTGAAGAGACCGCCACCGTCCATATCGGCCATTCCTTCCCAGAAGAGGGACATATGCTCCACGGTCAGTTCGTCAAGCGAGCCGAAAGTCGATATAGCAATTGATATGGGCGTCTCGGGATAGCGTACAAGTCTGCGCGAAGGGAGTTGGAAGTTTTCGCCTGCCAGATAGTGAATATCCTCCAAGTCCAACGAAGCTTCGAGGTCCAATTCCATCACGGCAGTCGGATCTTTATCGAAAAGGCTCCACGGCAGTCGGGCATCGCAGGAAATACGGCTGTTCTCCGTATCCAAGGCGAAGCGGGAGAGATAGATGCCGAAGTCATCCATCCGATAATTGCCCGAGAGACGTCGCAGCGTCAGACGATCGCGTTCGCGCAAGGACCCGTTAACGATCCGGAGCTCCAAATCGCCATCGTGGAAACAAATATCCTTGGCTTGCAAGGCCACAGCGCTCAGCCCGATGTGACGATAGTCGAAGGCATCGGGCATGGGCGTGGAGTCATCCGTGTCGTAAGTGAGATTCGTCCCGCCCCCTATCTCCACCATCCCAACGTTGTAGAGCATATCGGCTACGTCCATCTTGGCATCGGCCACGGCGGCTTGCCCGATGTAGGTCTTGAGGTATAAGCTGTCGAGGGGCATTTCCACCCGCGCGGTGACGCGGTTGAGATCGATTCGGTCGAGAGCAAGCTGCCAGTCGAAAGGCTCTTTCTTGGCCGTATCGGCAGCCGTTGTGTCCGCACTATAGAAGACGACGTCGGCATCGGACAGTTGCCATTGTCCCAAGCCCATGCGCTTACTTGCGGGGTCGAGAGCTATGTGTGCGCCCTCGATCAGAGCGGCTTTGAGCTTCAGGTCGGTGAGTCCGAGGCTGTCTTTATAGTGGATGGATGCATCATATAGGCCCAGCTCCGGCACCTCTACCTGTTTGTGCAGGAGGGGCAGGAAGGAGACTTGCAGACGCACTCGGCCGATGTCGGCCAACGTGTCGCCGTCGGCCTGAATGGCTGTGATGTCGCGGAGAGAGAGGTGCAACGGGAAGCCCAACCGGATCCGCCCTACACCGATCTGCATACCGGTGGCTTCGGAGGCCTTGCGCGCTGCTATCTCCACTGCCCATTGCTGTACGGGAGGGACATAAAGAAGTCCTGCCACGAGTAGCACGAGCAATAGTGGAGAGATCAGCACCCAGAAGAGGATGCGTCTCCAACGTAGCTTCTTGCGATCCGAGGCAGGACTGTCAGTCATACTGAGAAGTATCTTGTCCGATCAGCGGCGGAGTGTCAACTCTGCAGCACTGCTCCGAAAGAGTCCCGGAGCGACGGACGGTTTTTTTAGAAAGAGTAGAGAGTCGTGATGGACTCGTGGCAGCATACGCGGCGAATCGCCTCGGCGAAAAGATCGGCCACGGAGAGCACCTTTACTTTCTCGCACTTATGCGGATAGGGGATGGAGTCCGTGAAGATCATCTCACGCAGACTGGACTGATCCACACGCATCGATGCGGGATCGCTCATCACGGCATGGCTGGCGATGGCAGAGACGCTGCGCGCGCCGTTGCTCATCATCAGGTCGGCAGCCTTGGTGATGGTGCCTGCCGTGTCCACGATGTCGTCCACGAGCAGCACATCCTTGCCGCTGACGTCACCGATGATACGCATCTCGGCGATTTCGTTGGCTTTGAGGCGGCTCTTGTGACAGATCACCATCGGCACGCCGAGGTGCTTGGCATAGCTATTGGCACGCTTGGTACCGCCTACGTCGGGCGTAGCCACAACGAGGTTCTCGAGCGACATATTCTTACGGATATGCTCGATGAAAACAGAGGAGCCGTAGAGGTGATCCACCGGCACGTCGAAGAAGCCTTGGATCTGATCGGCATGGAGGTCCATCGTGATGAGGCGGGTGATACCGGCCTTGCTGAGCAAGTCGGCTATCAGCTTGGCACCGATGGATACACGCGGCTTGTCCTTTCTGTCCTGTCGCGCCCATCCGAAGTAGGGGATAACGGCTGTGATGTAGTGAGCAGAGGCACGCTTGGCGGCGTCGATCATCAGGAGCAGCTCCATGAGGTTGTCAGCCGAAGGGAAGGTGGACTGCACGAGGAAGACATCGCGACCGCGGATGCTTTCCTCATAAGAAACGGCAAATTCGCCATCGGCGAAATGCTCGATATTCATGCGCCCCAACGGGCAACCCAGACTGTTGCAAATCTTCTCTGCAAGGTAACGCGACTTGGTACCCGAGAAGACAGAAAAGTTGTTTTCGTTGTTCATCTTTTACGTATGCTGTAGTGTTAATCTCTCCGTAATTTTTGCCCCGAGCATCTGCGCCTCGACATGCACGACACGTGGCTCTCGTCCTGCTTGGTGCAAAAGTAATACTTATTATGTGTGATTGAGCATTTGTCGCGGGCTTAAATCCGTGCACACGAGGCCCCGCCACATCGGGGCGCGAGCTGCGTCACAGGCCTCCGCCGATGGAGCCTTCCGCTCCTGCGTCGTGACCGCCCGCGCTCGGCGACGAAGCGGAAGGCGTAGCCGGCAGGATAACGTTATGGACAGGCTTCTTCTTTTTCTTCGGTTTGGGCAATTGCTCTTCGGGGACGAAGACGAGCTCGTCCTGCTCCACTCGGCACCATTCCTCCCGCTCGTCTCCGTTGGCTGCGATGATCGTAACGAGGTAATGGCGAGCCTTTCCCTTGCCGATGGTGCGCCCCGCAAAGATGGCCGAAGCGACTTCTTCACGGACCAGCTCGGCGAGCTTGGGCGCGAGCAGCTTTTCGATTTCTTCGCGCCGTTTCTGCGTCGCTGCATCGCCAAAAGCAGTGCGACGGGCGAGAAGCACACGACGGTTGGAGACGAGTCGATTGTATAGACTGATGAGCGTCGTAATGGTGGCACTCGGCTCCAGGTCGTCGATGGATTGCATGCGAAGCGTAACGGCAGCGAGACAACGATCCGTCTCGGCTCGATGAGGTTTGATATTATTGCCTCGACGATAGTCCGAATTTAATCGTTTGAGAAAAGAATCGGCAAAGGCCGTATTAGCTTCCTCCAAACGCTTGAGGGCGGACTCGACGGAGAGCTTCCGAACTAATGATTGGATGGAACTCTCCTTGATGTCGGTGAGGAAATTCTCGATGGCAGCCGTCCTCTTGTCATAATTCATCCGGTTCAGATTGCCATATCGGTGCATGATCTCTTCTACCTTCTTGGCAGCTTCACGGAGCTTGCCGTCGCTATCGATCGTATAAGAACGAATGCGCCACCTGATCGATTGATACGCCGCGATTCGTTCGCTGTCGAAGGAGATAATCGTCGGCGTCATTTCGTCCGATATGGGTGGATTCAGAGCCAAATCTTCCTGCGCAATGGCTTTTTCCAGCGGATCGAGCACCAAATTCAGCTTCGCGATATTCGCTTGTCGGCAGAGGGTCAGCACATTCTTGGCGAAGCGATAATGCTCCAAATTTTGGAGTCGCGTAATGGAGAAATACTCTACTTTCATATCCTCTTTAGTATTTGTTTTTATACGAGGGTCAAACAATCTATTTCCCGATCTAAAATCGAACGGCAATGGCTCTATGCCATCTGCACGGAGACAGAATCATGCTACTCTGTTTTCAAATTATTGGCACGAGACGAAAATCGGGCTACAATGATGCCATGCAGCTTGCAGGAGATGAAAATCATACTACAATCGTCTCAATCCATTTGCAAAGATCAAAATTCAGACTACAAAGATAAAAATATATGCTGCATGAGCCAAAAATCAAGCTACAATGATGCCCTGCAAAAGTATTTGAACCAAAATCAAGTTACAATCGTATTTTGCAAATGATTTGGGACTAAAATCAGGCTACAATGCCTCCATGTAAAGGACATGAGACTAAAATCAGGCTACAATCGATCTGTGCAGCTTGTTCTTGAACAAGAATCATACTGCAACGCATTACTGCATTCCGCTCGGGCAGAGCGTTTGCGAGCATGCTGTCAAAGCAAAAAGAATCGGAATAATCGGAGCTCTCCGCACCCCTCCCCCAAAAAGCACAGGCTGCGCCGTGGGGAATGACTCCCCGCCGGCGCAGCCTGTAGGCGAATGGCAAACGAATAAGTGTCCGCTTAGTCCTGAACGGCGACGAATTCGATTTCGACGAGACCGTTCTTCGGCAGCGTCTTCACGGCTACCGCCGAGCGAGCGGGGAACTGTCCGCTGAACTGCTTCTCATACACAGCATTCATGGCTGCAAAATCGCCCATGTCGGCCAAGAAACAAGTCGTCTTGACGATATGTGCCGTCGTGAGACCGGCCTCGGCGAGGATGGCATGAATGTTGCGGAACACCTGCTCCGTCTGCTCGGTAACGCCACCCGGGGCAAAGTCGCCCGTAGCGGGATCCAGACCGAGTTGGCCCGAAGAGAAGAGCATATTGCCTACCATGACTGCCTGACTATAAGGGCCGATGGCGGCCGGAGCATTCTTCGTACTGATTACTTTTTTCATTGTGTTTGGTTGTTTTTATTCGTTGATTAAACAGATGGGTTGAGCAGTTTGCGACGCAACACTTCGTACACGACGATGCCGGCTGCGACGGATACGTTGAGCGAACCGATGGTGCCTACCTGCGGAATGGCGACGATGTCGTCACTGAGCCGCAGCGTGTCGGCACTCGGCCCCACGTCTTCGGCTCCCATCACGATGGCGAGAGGAAGTTCCAGCTCGGCATCGGTATAGAGCCGCTCGGCCTTCTCGGAGGTGGCGACTACGCGCACACCATACTCCTGCAGCGAGCGAATGGCGCTCGGGATGGACGACACGCGACAGACGGGGATGCGGTGCAAGGCGCCGGCGGAGGTCTTGATGGCATCGCCGCCGACCGACACGCTTCCGCGCTCGGGGATGATGATGGCATCGACCCCTGCACACTCGGCCGTGCGAGCTATGGCACCGAAGTTGCGCACATCGGTAATCCCGTCCAGAAGTAAGAGAAACGGCGACTTGCCCTCCTCGTAGAGCATCGGCAGGAGTTGCTCCAGATGCGTGTATTCGATGGCCGAGAGGATGGCCACGATGCCTTGGTGATTCTTCGTCGTGAGCCTGTCGAGCTTCTCTGCAGGGACGTGCAAGACGGGCACGGTGCGCTCGGCAGCCAGACGCAGGATGGAGTCGGTTTGTTCGGTTTTGAGACCTCTTCGGATGAAGATCTTATCGATCTCCTTGCCAGCTTCGAATGCTTCTGCAACGGAGTGTAGGCCGAAAATGAGGGTATCGTTTTTCATTTTTCGAGAAGTTGTTGTGCTGCGGCCAGAGCCACGGCCGTGAGATTATTGCCGCTTTGCATCCGGGCGATTTCCTCTACACGCTCAGAAGGGGAGAGCTCGCGGATAAATGTATGCGTGCGCTCGTCTGTCTCTTCCTTATAGACGAAATAATGATGTGCCCCCCGCGCTGCTATCTGCGGCAGGTGCGTGATGGCGATGACTTGCATACCGCATCCCATCTGCTCCATGATGCGCCCCATGCGGTCGGCAATGTCGCCTGAGACGCCGGAGTCTATCTCGTCGAAAACGATGGCCGGGAGCGAAAGACGGTCGGCGATAAGCGCTTTGAGTGCAAGCATGAGACGGGCTATTTCGCCACCCGATGCTATCTGCGCCACGGGTTCGGGGGGTATCTGCTTATTGGCAGAGAAGAGAAATTCCACCTTGTCCGCCCCATGCGTACCGGGTTCGGCAGGCAGGACTGCGGCGCTGAAGCGCACCTGCGGCATGCCCAACAGGCTGAGCGTCCGGCTGAGAGCCTCCTCCACAGCTTCTGCAGAGCGGAGCCGCTCGGCGGTAAGCTCGGCAGCTCGTGCCAATACATCTTGATGCAACGCCCGGACGTCACCCTCCAGACGGGCTATGTCGTCAGCCCCTGCCGTGATGCTTGCGAGTCGTTCGCCCAGTTCGTCACGGATGGCGATGAGCGCTTGGGTGGTATCGGCACCATAGCGATGCAAGAGGGAGTGGATCAGATCGAGACGCTCCGTTATTTCGGCCAGACGCTCCGGCTCGTAAGAGAGATCGTCCGCTCTGCGACCGAGATCCGAGGCTATGTCGCTCATCTCGATACGCATTTCCTGTAGTCGCTGTCGATAAGCAGAGGC
Source organism: Porphyromonas loveana (assembly GCF_003096695.1). Taxonomy (GTDB): domain Bacteria; phylum Bacteroidota; class Bacteroidia; order Bacteroidales; family Porphyromonadaceae; genus Porphyromonas; species Porphyromonas loveana. Next base: position 15,635 of record NZ_QEKY01000014.1, read on the forward strand.
ATCGGGATAATACTTCTCGATAGCAGCAAGCGCATCGTCGGCACGATGAAGCCCGAGCAAAAGTCCCTGCTCATCGTCGGACATCAGCGCATAGGAACGACTCAGTTCGCGTTTGATATCGAGAGCATGGGTGAGACGTTGCTGCTCTTCTTGGAGCTGCGTTTCTTCGCCCGAAAGGAGGTGTGCATTCTCCAACTGTTCGTAACGAAACTGCAGATAGTCTCGCTCCGAATCGGCCGCAGCGACAGCAGCGCGAAGTTCTTCGAGTTGCTTTTTCTTCGTCATATAAGCTCGATAGGCTGTACGATAGGCATCCGACAGCTCGGGTTTGCCGCTGTATATGTCGAGGACGTTGAGTTGGAAATAGCTGTCTCCGAGGAGGAGATTCTTGTGCTGCGAATGGATGTCGATGAGGAAATCGGACAATTCGCGAAGGGCTGTGAGCGGAGCGGGACTGTCATTGACAAAAGCGCGGCTCTTGCCTTTGGTGGAGATCTCGCGTCGTATCACACATTCCTCTGCATCGAAGTCGAGGTCGTAGCGATCGAGCACTGTCTCTATTTCAGGATCAAATCCGGTGAAACGCCCTTCTACGACACAGCGATCTTTTCCCGGCGCTATGGCTGATGTATCGGCACGCTGGCCGATGAGAAGGCCCAACGCTCCGAGGAGGATACTCTTACCCGCCCCCGTCTCTCCCGTGATGACAGAAAAGTTAGGAGCTAATTCGATATCAAGGTTATCAATGAGAACGTAATTAGCGATATGCAGCGAGGCCAACATCCCTGAGAGAGAATTAGTTTTTGAGAGGTTTGAGTTTGTTGTCCTGCGTCGGGAAGACCTTGTTGAGGAGTTTATAGGCGTCTTGCTTCTCGGCAGCATTGGCTTTGGACAGGATACTGACGACTTCGTCCAATTTCACCGAAGCAAAGACAGAAAACAACGGCGACATGGGACGAGCCTTGTAAACAGTTTCCAGCAAAGGCAGGAGTTCGATCACCGTCGTCCGTCCGCGGGTGGCATTAGCCACCATTTCGTCCAACGCGCGTCGGTGATACTCGTACCAAAAACGGCGCAAGGGCTCCATCTCCGCATCGTTCATCGCTTCGGCAAGGGCGTAGCGATTCCGATTGTTTTCGAAAGCCTTCCAGCCATTCCAATCCTGCTTGGCTTGTGCCCGAGCCACAATCTGCCGCATCGTAGAACGAGCTGCATTACCTCCCAACAGACTGAAGCTATCGAAATCGACGGCAAGGATGTAGTAAGCGTAAAAGACAACGGAGGCAACGAGATTGCTCTGTATATCGGTCTCGTTATACTCAATGGGATCAAATTGATTGTATTCGAAATTGACTTCCTGATCGCGCCACATGATCTGCGGAGAGTAATAGGAAGAATTGTACACAGGACGACGCGAGGTGATCAAGAGTTCGGCCTTGTACTGACTCTCATCTTTCACCTCGGTTAGATTGAGCGTAAAGGAACAGTCGATCCGCTCGGCGAAACTAAACGTAGCATTCGTCCATCGGGTCAGATTGAGGAGGTCATTGAGTTGGCGCTCCAAGGTTTTCAACGTTTCCATATTGGCGTTGCTTCCGAGGCGCTCGCCGTTCACAGTCACCTTGGCATTCAGTTCCTGTCCGGCCACAGAGGTGGTGGAGAAGAAAAAAAGCACACACAAATACCACCACAGTCTCGTTCTCATCCCAATCCCATTATATAGTCCACAATATCCTTGGCTACTTCTTTTTTACTCTTCAAGGGGTAGCTGGTCGCACGTCCTTGGCTATCGAAGATGGTGACCTTGTTCGTCGTTCCGCCGAAGCCTGCTCCTTTGTCGGAGAGAGAATTGAGGACGATTGCATCCAACTGCTTCGCTTTCATCTTGCGCATAGCTTCTTCCTCTCCCCTATCCGTCTCCAAGGCAAAGCCGATCATGCGCTGACCGAAGCGTTTCGTTGCTCCCAACGTAGCAGCAATATCGGGATTGGCCGTCAATCGGAGGTCGAAGTCTCCTTTCGTCTCACGCTTCATTTTCGTCTCTGCTTGTTCCATCGGGCGATAATCCGCCACTGCAGCCGAAAGGACAGTGATGTCTGCATCGAGGAAAGGAGCCCGACAAGCCTCCAACATCTCCACCGCACTTTCCACACGGACGAGGTCAATGCCTCCGACAGCGGGTTCTAACGACGTGGGACCAGAGACAAGCGTCACGCTCGCTCCGAGCTCAGCCAAACGTTCGGCCACACAATAGCCCATTCGGCCCGAAGAGTAGTTGCCGATAAAACGTACGGGATCCAATTTCTCGTATGTAGGCCCGGCAGTTACCAATGCCTTCTTGCCGAGCAAAGGCTTCTCTGAATCTTGCGCAAAGAAGGTTTCGAGAATTTCCACGATGCGTTCCGGCTCCTCCATTCGCCCTTTTCCGACGAGGTGACTGGCCAGTTCGCCCTCCGCAGGCTCAATGATATGATTGCCATAGGAGCGGAGTATGTCAAGATTGCCTTGTGTACTCGGATGTCTGAACATGTCCAGATCCATTGCCGGCGCAACGAAGACGGGAGCTTTAGCCGACAGATAGGTCGTCACTAACATATTGTCTGCTATGCCATGAGCCATCTTACCGATCGTGGAGGCTGTGGCAGGCGCTATCACCACGGCATCAGCCCACAAGCCGAGATCGACATGGCTATTCCAAGTCCCATCCCTTCCGGAGAAAAACTCGCTGATGACAGGCTTCGAGGTCAGAGCCGAAAGCGTTATCGGCGTTATAAACTCCTTACCGGCAGGCGTTATCACGATTTGCACTTCGGCCCCGCACTTGATAAGCAAGCGAGTCAAGACCGCAGCCTTATATGCTGCGATGCTTCCGGTGATGCCCAGGACAATATGTTTGCCGGCTAATGACGATACCATATTATATAAGGGGGCCTTTGTTTATTTGGTCTCGGGATTATTCAACGACAGACGCAAGCGGGTAAACTCCTGCTTCGTATTCAATGTAAAGTCTGCATCCATAATCCAACCATAATAGCCCATATCCGTACGTAGTACATCCAAGGCCTTGCGTCCGCGATACTTCCCGAAGTTGATAATGACGTTGTCATGCTCGTCATAGACCAGACGGCCGGCAAAGTCCACATTGCGTGACTGACGAGAGAAGTCGGCCAAGAATGCCATGTCATTCTCCAATGTCCCTTGATAACGATCCAGTTGAGCTTTGAACACATCATAGGTTGCACGCGTATCCGCTTCGGCCGAGTGAGCATTCTCCTGCGTTCGGTCGCAGTAGAATCGAGTAGCCGCCTCCAACGTACGAGGTTCCATCTTATGGAAAATCGTCTGCACATCAATCAGTTTTCGCCTACTGAGGTCAATATCCACTCCTGCTCGAAGGAACTCCTCTACCAGCATGGGCACATCGAATCGTATCGAGTTAAATCCTGCCAAGTCGCATCCCTCAATCCACTGGGCTAAGCTCTTCGCTACGGAACGGAACGGGGGACAATCTTTCACATCCTCATCCGAGATGCCGTGAATAGCAGTCGATTCGGGAGGGATGGGGCACTCGGGATTGATTCTTCGCGTCTTACTCTCCTCACTTCCGTCGGGCATCACTTTCAGAATCGAGATCTCGACGATTCTGTCGCGAACCAAATCAACCCCCGTCGTTTCGAGGTCGAAGAAGACAAGCGGATTCTTCAGATTGAGTTTCATGCGAGTCCGGTCTTTATTCCCCTATCAACTTCATGGGCAGAAGCAGATTGCACAAGCTGATACCCGGCTCGTTCTCCGCCGGCAGAATCAAGCCTGCACGAGTCTGGTCGGCCAGTGTTATGATCACTTCATCCGAAGACATTCCCTGCAGGATGGTCTGGAAGACATCCGACTTGAAGCCAATACGCATATTCATGTCTGCCGGACAATCTGCTGCCACGTGCTCCTCTGCAGCAACAGAGAAGTCAATATCATTGGCCGACAAGCGGATTCCGTCCGGTGTAAACTCCATACGCAGCATACTTGTGGCCGGATTGGAGAAGATAGCCACACGCTTCGCTCCCGAGAGAAGTTGCAGACGATCCACTTTCACTTCGTAGGGGTTGCTCGTCGGTATTACACTATTGTAATTGGGATAACGGCCTTCCAACAGACGAGCTGTGAGCGTATAGTCGCCCAATTCGATATGGAGATAGTTGTTGTCATACGTCAGCTGTACATTGCCTTCCAGCTTGGGCAGGACAGAGCGCAGGAGGAGACAAGCTTTTCTGGGCAGACAGAACGCACTACGTTGCGAGCTACGCACATTGGCATCCTCTTGCTTGACCAGAATTTGTCCGTCCGAGCCCACAAAGACGAGCTTATCCTCGAAGAAGTCCATATAGACGCCCGTCATGATAGGACGACGCTCATCCTGGCTCGTAGCAAAGAGTGTGGCCGAAAGACCACTCATCAGAGACTCGGCAGGCAGCACCGAGGTGATGGCGTCTTGTGACAAAGCCGCTGCCTGCGGATAGGTCGATGCATCCTGCACAACAAAGGTGTAGTGGCCATTGCTATAAGCGATTTGGGCAGCTTTGCTATCGGTATTCACTTCGAAGGCGATCGGCTGGTCGGGCAGCTCCTTGAGAGGTTCAAGCAGAATTCTTTCAGGAACGGCAAACGTACCATTCTCTCCTCCTATATTATTTACGGTGAGCTCTGTACTCATGCGATTAGCCATATCGGCTGCCGTAAGTCTCAACTTATCCCCTTCGAGTTCGAAAAGAACAGACTCCAGGATTGGCAGTGTGCTACGCGATGCTATCACGCGAGCAATCAACTGCAAATGCTGCAACATCATGTTGCTGGCTACTTCAAACTTCATTGTATCTATTTATTTTGGTTTTCTTACAAATGTAGGTGTTTTCCTACAACCAACAATTACCCTTTATCAATGGTTTCAGACAAAAAAGACTGTGCCGAGCGGAAGTTTACCTCACCTCCTCGGCACAGTTTTTATCCATGATCTCAGTCCTATCAGAGTATCGTATCGAGCAGATGTTCGTCCACCAGATACGGCAAGGTGATATGATAACCGTCGCCATGACTGGTATTGAACTCCTCACTTACCTGCATGGCATTGGGGTTGCGTGCCCATGAACGACGAGCCACACCGCCCATTACATCCCACAGCATAGCCGAACGCAGGATGCCGTCCACACGTTCCGAGCCATCGAGTACCATACCAAAGCCTCCGTTGATCGACTTGCCGATGCCCACACCGCCGCCATTGTGCAGTGCGACGAGGCTCATGCCGCGAGCAGCATTACCGGCAAAGCATTGTACAGCCATGTCGGCCATCACGTTACTACCGTCTTTGATGTTAGATGTCTCACGGAAGGGGCTGTCTGTACCGCTCACATCGTGGTGGTCACGTCCGAGCATGATGGGACCTACCTCACCGCGACGAACCATTTCGTTGAAACGGAGAGCGATGTTCATGCGACCGAGAGCATCTTGATAGAGGATGCGAGCCTGTGTACCTACAACGAGCTGGTTCTTCTCCGCATCGCGAATCCAAATCCAGTTATCACGGTCTTGCTCGCGCCTGTTCGGATCGATGCAGTCCATAGCTGCATGGTCGGTCTTGACCAGGTCTTCATGCTTACCGCTGAGGCAAACCCAGCGGAAAGGACCATAACCGTAGTCGAAGAGTTCGGGACCCATGATATCCTCTACATAGCTGGGCCAGATAAAACCGTCCTTATCATCGAAACCATTCTTGCTGATCTCCATGATGCCGCTGTCGTATATACTCTTCATGAAGGCATTGCCATAGTCGAAGAAGTAGGTACCGCGAGCCACAAGTGCCTTGACAGCTTCGAAGTGACGCTTGAGACCGAAATCGATCTGGCGACAGAACTCGTCGCGATCCTCCTTCAGCAAGCGCGTGCGCTCCTCGAACGAAAGCGTCACAGGACAGTAACCACCCTCATAAACGGCGTGGCAACTCGTTTGGTCGGATAGCAAATCAATGTGGATATTGGCACTGAGAGCATACTCAAGCAGATCCACCACATTGCCGAGGTAAGCGATCGAGCATGCTTCGCCCTTCTTCTGCGCTTCGGCAGCCATGCGGAATGCTTCCTCCTTTGAGTCCGTTCGGAACTTTACCCAGCCTTGTCCGTGGCGCGTGTCGATACGACTACTATCCACCTCTGCTGTGATGCTGACGGCACCGGCTATATCGGCGGCTTTGGGCTGAGCTCCACTCATACCACCAAGACCGCTCGTGACGAAGAGCTTACCGGCCAGATTGCCTCCCGTAGGGATATTGAGTCTCTGACGACCTGCGTTGAGGAGCGTATTGAATGTACCGTGTACGATACCCTGCGGACCGATGTACATCCAGCCGCCGGCAGTCATCTGACCATAGTTGGCCACACCCATCTGAGCGGCGACCTCCCAGTCTTTGATATTGTCATAGAGACCCACCATCATCGAGTTCGTGATGATCACACGTGGGGCTTCGGGTTTGGACTTAAAGAGACCCAGCGGGTGTCCGCTTTCGATCACGAGCGTCTGCTCATTGGTCATCTCTCGGAGGTATTGCATGATGAGACGGTACTGCATCCAGTTCTGACACACTTGGCCCGTCTCGCCATAGGTGACAAGTTCGTAGGGATAGAGTGCGATGTCGAAGCAGAGGTTATTGTCGATCATCACTTGGAAAGCCTTTCCTTCAATACAACGGCCTTCGTATTCGTCGATACTCTTAGCCTTGAGGTCACCCTCGGGGCGGTAACGATAGCCGTATATCTTGCCACGAGTCTTCAGCTCTTCGAGAAATTCGGGAGCCAGTTTTTCATGCAGCTCAACGGGGATATAACGGAGCGCATTCTTCAGTGCTGTACGTGTCTGTGCGGGAGTAAGACGGAAGCCGCGGTCGGGAGCGCGGCGGATTCCTGCCACGAAACTGGGGTAGGCAGGCAAGGTGTTGTCCAGAGTGAACTTCATTATTTGATGTTTTGTGGTTTGATTGTCTTGTCGTCGAAGGCGAATGCCCTTGCGCTAAGGCGGTGCCAAATTACCATTTTTTCGATCACCAAGCAAAAAAGAATCTCAGACGAGTCCTCCTTGCTCCATTCCCAAGAGCTATCAATTTCTTCAATAATAGAACAAGGAAAGACGTACCAAAATTTCGACTTTGACACGCCTTTCCTTTATTCTACACTGAGAGGAATCCTTCTCAGAAAAAGAACGACACAGATGTTTTTACTGATCTGACACGGCTATTTTTTCTACGTATGTCCTGCCGTTTATCGACAATCGGATCACATAAGATCCCATGGGGACCGTGTATTCGAGCTTGTCGATTCCTCCGACTACGTAACGTCCGTTCATATCGTAGAGAGCAATATGGCCATTACATGTCGCCATGATTTTGTTGCCCACTATAGCCATTGTATAAGGCTTGACCGTAGTCACTTCAGACAGATCTGTACCCTCACCTGTAATGGTCAAAGTCACATAGTCTCCCGAAGTTTGCCAGGAAGGGCCATCGTAATAGAGGGCCTGAAAATGATAAGTCTTTCCTGCTTCGAAGGTGAAGTCGTTCCCGTACGTAGCATCTTCCTGTCCAAAGACACCGGGGATAACGATACATAAGCCAGGAGTTGGGTTTACCACCACATAATCATATGCTCCGGCAGGAATATCGACAGAAGACATCCCGTCCACGACTTGATGCTCCGGCGTACAAGAGGGATCGGCATCGGCCGGCACTTTGAATTCGAATGGGACATATAGATCTGCCGGAATATTGCAGTCTTCTGTCAGTGTCTGTCCCAATGGAGTATTGGGTGGGATCTCGTTGCCATACGCAGTATGGTCAGCATCCATCAGAAGTTGGTAGCCGGATCCATCCCCCCATACATCATGAGCTTCCAGAATAATACGCGCCATACCACTTGGGATGGGGACATCGCGGAATGGGGCAAGATCCGACGGTTTTGCTCTCTGTTGTTTTAGGGCGAGAGCCTTTGATTGTTCACGAGAAATTTGTTTTTTCACGCTCTGTGCTGTTGCTGATTGCTCAGGAGCACAAATAGCTACAAAAAGAGCCAGAGCAAGAAAAGGGTTGACCTTTTTCATCTCTAAAAAATAGTTAGGGGTTAAAAATTTAGTGATCCATCACACATTGATGGTCAAGGCAAAGTAAGCAAAAAGTACTTAACTACATTATTTCGACATAAAAAATAAACACTTTCTGCGTTGTCAGGGAAGTCTACAGCCTCCGTCGTCGTGGAGCTGTTCTCTGCTGTCGCTTCAACAGGAGAGGGAAAGCATTCTCCCGATGTTCTATTCGCTTGCAGGAGCCATCTCGACCGAGCACGACCGAAACGATGTCGAAGCGTACAGGCAGGTCGATGCCGTACATACGTATATAATGGTGTGCCGCCTCGGATATAAGTCTGCGCTTGCGTGCATCCACGGCATCCTCCGGAGCGAGGAGGAAGCCCTCCGTGCGGGTTTTCACTTCCACAACGATGAGTTCGCGCGAGGTGGACAGTACGATGTCAAGCTCTCGCTTGCCGGACTGCCAATTCAGCGCCTCCACTTGCAGGCCCTTCTGCCGCAAGTAATCCAAAGCGATCTTTTCGCCCCTATGCCCCAGCTCGTTATGCTCAGCCATGACCGTTGGCAGCCTCGCCGTTTCCGTTCCGGTTGCGAACGAAGCTCTCGATATGTCGCTGCTTCTTCTCCTCCAATATCTGCCCTACGGCGATGAAAATGCCCGTCTCTTCGACGTCGCCGAACTCCTCATTGACGGCCGTGCCGAAGACACGCATCTCCGGCGACAAGGCTATGTAAGCACTCACAAGGGGAGGAATGTTGATGCCCAGCTTGCGCACCTCGGTATTGAGCCTCTTATAGTTGGTGCCGAAGTCCTCGGACGAGAACAAGGCCTCGTCTTCCTCGCAGACCTCGATGGGCAGCGGATGGATAGGAGTTACCAATCTATCGGGATCGGGGAAGTGCTTGCGTAGGAAATGCAGGATCAGATTGCGCGCTCGACGATTGTAATCCTTGAACATGGTCACCTTGCCATAGAAGTAGAGAGCATCGGGATTGACCACCGTGAGAGCGCCGATGCCGTCCCACAGGTTGTCCAAGACGAAGATGGCCTTCGTCCCCATTCGTGTGGATTGGTACTGTAGCGAGACAAACGAGCGTCCCAGCTCCACCGTATTCGGCAGATAGTCCCGCAAGAAAGCATCGCTGAAGTCGAACATCTCGGCCGTGGCCAGCAAGGGTTTGCCATCGGGTGAGAAGCCCACCTCGCTACCATAGATAAATCGGTAGCCGCCGAGGATGGCCTTGTTCTCCGGATCCCATACGATGAGTTGGCGATAACCGCCCGGCATAGTGTCGAACTCGTCTATGTCCACAGCCTTGCCCGTCCCCCCGCCATAGTGACGGAAAGCCTCCTCGCGCAGACGCCCCACCTCCTGCATACAGTGGGGAGCTTCTTCGGCGGTGAATACGTATATCTCGTTGCCGGCTTTGTTAGTGACCCGCAACAGGCGTTCGGCCGTCAGCTCTTGTTCGAGCAGGGCAGTTGCCACAGGCGGAATGATGGGGAGAACACACATAGGAGTGGATGATTATGGAGTTGTGGCCGTGGGTCTGAGGCCATATACTAATGAGCGGATATCAGCAGCCTGCTCCGCCGTACTGCGTGTGTCGGGAGCAAGCGACTGCCAAGGCACGGGCGAACCGACGTACACCCGATAGCGACTGCCCTTGCTGCTAAACATTTCGTGCGGCAGCAGAGCCGAGCCAACATTGAACTTGATGTCGAGAGCCTGCCGGATCTGCTCGATGCGGTAGAAGCATCGCGAGTTGAGCCCCTCGAAGAAGAGCGGCACGATGTCGCGACGGTAGGCATAGGCCTGACGCACAAAGCTCTTCTTCCAAGGCGTGTCCTGCACGCGCCCGTCGATCTGTCGGGAGCAGAAGCCTGCAGGGAAGGTGATCACGGGCAAGTCGCTCTCCAGTGCCTGATGTAGCAGGTCCACACTTTCGCGCTTCTGCTTCCCACGTGTATTGACGGGGACAAAAATCTTGCGCAGGGGGCGGAGGTGGAAGAGCATGTCATTGACGATGTAGCGCACTTCGGAACCGTAGTGACTGCCCACCAGATGGCTCAGACAGATGCCGTCCAGCCCTCCGAGCGGATGATTGGAGACGAAAAGGCAATGCCTGTCCGCAGGCAAATGCTCCACACCCTCCCATGCCACATCCACGCGGAAGTGCTCTACCAGCGCAGACATGAAGGCCACTCCTTCGAGGTGGCCATATCGGTCGAGAATATCGTTGATCTCGCGCTCATGTATCAAACGCTCCAGCAGACGAACGACTGGGCGTGGCAACTCTCTGCCTCTCAGGCGTGCTATGATCTCGCCTATATGGATATGCTGTTTCTCTTGCATGGAATGGTGTACACTCTCATAGACAGTGACAAATCTACACAAAAGTACGCTTTTCCCGTCAGCTATGCTGCGATTGCAAAGGGATATCTCGTGGCAAACCGACATCATAGAATCGTCGTTCGAAGCAAGCCCCGTTTTTTCTTATCTTTGCAGTCCGACCGGCAGCTCAACGACACGTAGATAACTGAATATCTGAGCAGGCTAACGGAAAGAACAAAAAATAATATGTAATAAATGAAAGCAATGATGAATAACAAACACTTGTATATGGCCGATAGAAGCCCCCTCCGTCTCTCTCCTCCCCCTTTCGATAGTACCGTGGCAAGGCATCAGCGCTTGTCCGAGTGTCTATATTTGTTGTTTCTCTGACGATGAATAGGATGCCATAAACCCTCCCAACTCATAGCAAAAAGCATCAAGTCCCCGTTGTGTTCGTGCCTGAACGCAACGGGGACTTGTCGTTTTCAACGGCATCAAATAGTCTTTCGGAGGGTGCAAACTATATAAAGATGACATCTGATCTTTATAAATATCAAATGCAATGATTATAATAATCAGAAACGATCTTTATAAAGATTGAATCTAAAGATTATAATCTTCATCATCCGAACTCGGAAAGTTTGCTTTTCGACTCTTCAAATTTCCACTCCGCCTTCGTTTTCCCTTCCGAACGACCTGCAAAAATCTGCTTATTTAGAATGAATCTAAACAGCCCTTCGGTGTTGAAAACTTTTTGTGCACCTAAGAGAGAGGGAAAACAACGACGAGACTTGAAAGAAATCTTTATTACCCTTTGCATCCATTAAGGCTTTTGCAGCCGACACAAGCTAAGAAAAATAAATCAGACCTATCCGACAGGGATTTACCGGAATATCACACAGAAACTTGGCTTTTTTGATGAAAATTGCTTATACTTGTGGCGATGATTATTTTATAACCTCTAAAAGTTTTTCATATGAAAAAAAAGATTCTTATTGGTCTTGCGATTGTAGCAGGATTTACAGCTTGTACGAAAGAGGCTTTTGAGTCTCATGAAAATGGATTGCCGGGACAACAGTCCACAGAGAGAACATTTGAAGAAAAGATTAAAGCCTTTGCTGTATCTGATTTCGTCAGTATGCAGAAGGAAAGAGGGCGGTCATTTGCCGATCTTCCGAATGTCCAAAGCCTTGAACCCATTGTTACTGTTTCAGGACTTCGATCAGATTCGGAGAGAGACACAGTCGCCTACATCGTCAATTTTGACCGAGATGGATCTATTGTCGTTGCCGGCAGCAGGATATTGCCTCTTTCTACCGTTGCATTTAGCGATTCGAGGATGGCTTTGAACGATACGATCCAAAACAAAGGGTTGGCACTGTTTATCAGATTACTCCCCAATTATTACTATCAGGAGATAGGTCAACGAATCATCGACTTTGGGCTTGCGACTAAAGAAGAGGTAGAGGGTTATACTCGGAATGAATTCATACAATTCACAGACCAATTATCTGTGTTGGGTGATACACCGTCCCCGCTCTACCCGATCACTATCAACATCAATGACTACATCAACGGCACAATAACTTCGGATGCTGTCATTAGTTTTCAGAAAACCGACAATCTGCTGAATGTAATTTGGGGACAGAGATCCCCCTTTAACCTTATGGCAGAAACTTTTCCGAACAGTTACACGGGAGAACTCGAGCCTGCTCCTGCCGGATGCGTTGCAATCGCTATTGGACAAATAACGACAGGGCACCAACATCCCAAGATACTAAACGGACAAACATTGGATTGGTCCGTACTGTCATTGCCAGAAGAATCCGACTTTGACAATGATTATAAGAAGCAGACAATCGCCTCTTATATCCGAACCATAGGTGATTACTGCAACAATAATTGGGGATATTTGGGAACCAATGCTTCTTCTGAAGTCGTTCCTGGTGTTTTTGCAAGATTAGGCTATACATCAACGAAGCTGCTTGGATACAATAGAGATCTAATACAAGGATCATTGCAAAATGGCAATGCAGTATATTTCAGTGGTAAGGTTTATGGTAGTCCTGTAGGACATGCATGGGTTATCGAAGGAAGTGTCAAAAAAACGCTCGAGCTACACTTTTCCAGCTATGGTTCATTTCATGGAACGACCCAAAGACATTGGACATATTTCTATTGTAATTGGGGATGGAATGGCAACCATAATGGGTATTTCTTAGACAATGTGTTCAATACAGCTCATGGATACTCCTATTACGATGCCGGTGGCGGTTTTCTCAGTCCAAATTCTACCACTTATGAAGAAAACTATACTGTTGAGTTAAGTATCGTAGCAAACATAACACAAAAAAACTAATCAATATGACAAAGAATTTGCTGTGGCTGTTTGCCTTTCTTCCCCTATTGGGGCTCTCTGCCTGTAAAAGCAAGGCGGATGAACCACCCAAACCGCTTGTGCCCGGGAGTTTCATACGCGCATACATAGTTCCGAATGGAATACAGGTTAGACGCTTTTGGCAAGGGCAAACAAAAGTTTTATGGAGTTATGAATTCATGGCATCGAAAACTTACTCGAAAGGGTCAGAAGAATATCGAGAGTTAAGCATCCTATACGGAGACACTGCTTTTTATGACAATATGATTCCGAACGACAGTCCCTATCGTAATAACTCTGTTAGCTTTAGCAGAACTCCTTCACGGGGATATCCCCCGTTTGGGGCTCTCTGTGAACCGGTTGTCTCCATAGATGCAGTTGCCTTGGATGACTACGACGAAGAGCATCCCAAGGGGAGCTCTCTGAACGATATTACTTCAGTATTTTTACTCGAATGCTGGACTTATATACAGAGCGGTTACCAAATTGCGTATTGTCCATATTTTACGGACTATCTGCGTTTAGACCTGTCGAACTTTCCTGAAGAACCGATCAAGCTTGTTGATGCTTCTCAGGAATTCCTCCTGATACGAGCACCGGCGACAACGGATAGCCATAAAGTGCAACTTACTTACCGTTTCGAGGGAGGCAGCGAAGTAACCCGCATCTTCGAAAACAGAGAGTATCCCAGAGACAACTCCACAGAACAATGGAGCTTGCCCCCTATTCTCCTATAAGAACAGCCCGCACTGCTAACGACGCAGTGCGGGCTGTCTCCTATCAGACGACAGGGAAAAGCAACCGAGGGAGACAGAGCTCCTTCTCTGCATAGGATCATAACCTAAGAGACCAAGGGGGAGATCCGAATTGGCACGGGGGATGGCAGTAGGTACTCTCAGGATAAAAGCCTATATTTGTGAGGTTACAATTTAGGGAAGGTCAAAGAAGAGTCGGTACCCTCCATCATAGTAATCCAAACATTAAACAATAAAGTAGCAATGAACTATTTGACAGAAGAGAAGCTGACCATCGTCGGCGCTGCCGGTATGATCGGTTCTAACATGGCTCAGACAGCTGCAATGATGCGCCTGACGCCCAACCTATGTCTGTACGACCCCTTCGCCGTTGGTCTGGAAGGCGTGGCAGAAGAAATACGCCACTGCGGTTTCGAGGGACTGAATCTGACATTCACGACTGACATCAAGGAAGCCCTCACGGATGCCAAGTATATCGTTTCGTCGGGCGGTGCTCCCCGTAAGGATGGCATGACGCGCGAGGACTTGCTCAAAGGCAATGCAGAGATCGCCGCTCAGCTCGGCAAGGACATCAAGAGCTATTGCCCCGACTGCAAGCACGTGACCATCATCTTCAACCCCGCCGACATCACCGGCCTCGTTACGCTCATCTACTCGGGCCTCAAGCCTTCGCAGGTGACGACGCTGGCGGGTCTGGACAGTACCCGTCTGCAAAGCGAACTCGCCAAGCACTTCGGTCTGCAGCAGAGCCAAGTGACCAATCCGCGCACTTATGGCGGCCACGGCGAGCAGATGGCAGTCTTTGCCAGCACAGCCAAGGTAAACGGTACGCCGCTGACCGATCTGATCGGCACGGACAAGCTCACCAACGAAGATTGGGATGCGCTCAAGCAGCGCGTGATCAAGGGTGGTGCCAACATCATCAAACTGCGTGGTCGCTCTTCGTTCCAAAGCCCCTCATACGTATCCATCGAGATGATCCGCGCTGCCATGGGCGGCGAGAGCTTCCGTTGGCCTGCAGGTTGCTACGTGAACGAGCCAGGATTTGAGAACATCATGATGGCCATGGAAACGACCATCTCCAAGGATGGCGTGAAGCACGGCGGTGTGAGTCAAATGGGCAATGAGAGTGAACGTGCCGAACTCAAGCAGAGCTACGGACACCTCGCAAAGTTGCGCGACGAAGTTATCGCCATGGGCATCATCCCCGCCATTGCAGACTGGAAGACAGTCAATCCGAATCTCTAATCAGTCTGTCGCATCGCGCGTATTCTGAGAACTATCAGGATACGTGATCACAACCGAGATCGCCGTCCAAATGCTATTGCATCGGGTGCGATCTCGGTCTTTTTTATACCACTATATATACAGCGTAGATGAGCATAACCATGGTTGGTTTGGAAAATTTCGTATCTTGACGCCCGAAAAAGGATTAAACCCCTCTTCTCCACGCACTCTAAATCAATAGAGGGGGCCGGAAGAAAGGAGCCTCAAGTAATAACGACCAAAAACAAAATGAGTATGAAGCTGGTAAAAAGAAGTTTGCTCCTACTGGGAGCGGTGCTGTTGGTTACGCTTCCGGCGTACTCACAGAATGATGACGTCTTCGGAGACGACATCTATACTTCGCGTAAAGCATCACGCAAACAACATGAACAGAAGCAAACCCAAGAGTGGCAAGGGCAAGATGACGAATACGTAGACGACGAACAGTATGCTACGGCTTCGGACAAAGACATCGACGCCTACAACCGCCGCGGGGGGCAGACCTATGAAGGCAAGCAGGTCGCCAAAGATGAGAAGCGCAAAACCGTACGCTCTTCTGTACCGGGACGCTATAGCCGTCGCTTGGCTCGCTTCTACAAGCCGAACACGATCATTATCTCCGATGCGGACAACGTGTACGTCACGGACGATGGCGAACGCTTTGCCTACGGAGATGACTATTACTACGACGATGCACCCATCAATGTGTACGTGAACGTCAATTCGCCTTGGTACGATCCATTCCCCTACACGGCATGGTACCCATCCTTCTTAGGATGGTATAATTATACATGGAACTACCCGTGGTTCTACTACGGCAGTCACATTGGTTGGGGTGGTTACTACCCTGGTTATAACTGGTATTGGAGCTGGGGATACAATCCGTATCACAACCCCTATGGCATCGGTATGGGATGGGGATATTACGGATGGGGAAGCTACTATGGCTGGGGAGGTTATCCGGGGCCGATACACCACCATCACCATTATTACCACAACACCTATTCGAGTGGACAGCACTCCGGCGCATACTACTCTAACGGTCGTCCGAACCGTCCCGGCACTGCAACGCTCGGCAAGGTTAACGGACGTCTCAACAACAGACCGTCTGCACAGACTTCAACCCTCCAAAACAAGCCGAAGTTGACTGAAAAAGAGACGACGATAAACAGTGGCAACAACAATGCAAACGTAAGACCCGGTCGCTTAGGACGTGGCACCAGAGTGGAAGGCACGAATGTTCAACGTCCGGTGCAGCAAGTGCAGCCCAAACTCCAACAAAACAATCCGAACAACTCCGGCTCAAGCGGCAGGAATGTCCGTACGGATCGCCAGACAGAGAATAGGAACATCTTCTCCACACCGTCCTCACGCAATAGCAACAATAGTGGCGGATTCTCCACGCCCTCTCGTTCGTCCGGATCCGTGGGCGGCGGAGCGCGTAGCAGCGGTGGTGGCGGTCGCAGTGGTCGCAACTAACAATAACAGCAATAACCAACAGTCAACTTCTGCTCTCCTACCCTCCCGAGAGGAACGGTCGCCTTCGATTTTTCACAAGCCCGCTTCTCTCGGGGGTAGTAGTGTAGAGACATCAACCTATAAACGGGGCTACTGCCCTTTCCAGAAAAAATGAAAAAGATATTTGCATACATCGCGGGTGCAGCGCTGTCAATAGTAGCCGGTACGCCCGCCATCCATGCTCAAGGAGAAGCCGATGCCATTCGTTATAGTCGTACCGAACTCGGAGGTTCGGCTCGCTTTCGCTCCATGGCAGGAGCCTTCGGCGCCTTGGGAGGAGACTTCTCTTCGATCGGACAGAATCCTGCCGGACTGGGTGTATTCCTCTCTTCTGAGGTGTCTGCCACGCTCGACTTCTCTGCTACGTCCAATCAAGTCAGTTGGCAGGGATCGAGTGAGAAATTCAACAAGAATAAATTGCTCTTCAGCGCCATCAGCTACGTAGGCACGTGGGAGCAACCGACCGAAGATGTGAGCATCAATTTTGGTTTTGGAGCGAAGCGCATACTCGACTATGCCCGCTCGTTCCGCATGAGCGGAGGGGAACAGAAATACTCCCTTGCCGACTATACGGCAGCTCAAACGCCGGGCAATGCCAACCCCTCGAACTTCAATTACGGCGGACTTCATAGCAGTTGGCTCACCGACTTGGGCTATAATGCGGGTTGGATAGGGAAACTTGCCGGCGGTTATGGATTCGAATCCATATTCAAGTACAATACGGGCAACGGATATCAGCTCTTCGGCCCGTCGTCCACAGGATTTGAGCTAAATGAGTCCGGCCACGTATGGAACTACGATGTGGGCTTCGGTCTCAACATCAAGGACACTTGGTATCTGGGTGCCAGCATCACGTATAGTGATCTGCAGTTCGACGCCAGCACGGCCTATAGAGAGGACTTCACGTTCAATAACGGAGCTATCAAGGACTATCTGACGCTTAACAATACATTATCGACTTCGGGAAGCGGGCTGAATATCGGCGTCGGTGCCATCTTCCGCCCCACGGATGCAGTGCGCCTGGGCTTGTCCTTCTATACGCCCACTTGGTATTGGATGAAGAGCTACTATAGAGCGAAGGCTTCGTCCTATTACTCACAGGGGCTGGATGATAATGGGCAATTGCTCCCGGAACAATACTACTTCATGAGCGACGAGACACCGGAATCTTATAATGCATTCCAACTGAACAGCCCGAGTCGATTCGTTGCCAGTGCGGCTTTTGTGGCCGGCAAACACGGGCTTATCAGTGTGGACTACGAACTGGAGTCATTCGGACAGATCAAATTGAAGGCCGAGGATGGCACACCGTACGTGGACAATAAGTTCATCGCGGAAGACTTCGGGGCACGCCACACCATTCGTATGGGAGGAGAATTGCGTCCGACACCGCGTTTCAGTCTGCGTGCCGGCTACTCTTACTCTTCTAACCCGATCAAAAATGTAAAGCTCAAGAGTTTCGACGGCCCTGCTCAGGTGACAATCTTCCCGATGGGAGCCATGCCACACTACGAGCTGCCGGGCGATTCATACACGGTGACCGGTGGCTTGGGCTATCGCTTCACTCCTCAGCTCTCCGGCGACTTGGCAGTCGTATATCGCAACGACAAGAGTTACTACTACACTTTCGGCCGCATGGTGTCGGACGATCCCAATCCTGCTGACGTATTGGAGGTCGTGTCGCCTGTACCTGCTACGCTGAACCGTTCCAATCTGAAACTGGCGATGACATTCTCTTACCGTTTCTGATCAAACGCAAGCAATACAATAGAATAAGGTGGAGGGTGTGCCGTGAAAGGCACGCCCTTTGCTTTGAACGACAGATACACTACCAGATATGTTCTCCGTTATCGCCTGCCTATGTGGAGGAATCCTCATCGGCTACCTCTTGCGTCGCCACCGACTGCGAAAGACAGACAATCTCATTTCGGCACTGATATGGTTGCTGGTCTTCTTGCTCGGGGTAGAAGTGGGAGCCAATAGGGTAGTTATTGCAGCTCTGCCTCGCTTGGGCTTGCAAGCATCGCTGCTCGCCATTGGCAGTTCGCTGGGCAGTGCGGCATTGGCTTGGGTGCTATGGTGGTATGTAAAAGGGAAAACAGCGGACGAACGGACGACAAACGGAGACGAAGACAATGAAAGGTAGTATCGTCATCGTTCTCTTCCTGCTGGTCGGCATCCTCTGTGGATACTACGACTTCCTCCCGCATACGCTGACGTCGGGCGGATGGAGTTTTTACGCTCTGATGGCATTGATGTTCGGTGTAGGGCTGAGCATCGGAAATAATCCGCATCTTTTGCGGAGCTTCCGCCACATCAAACCGATCCTGCTTCTGCTTCCTCTGGCTACTATCCTCGGCACACTTTGCGCCAGTGCGATAGTCGGCTACCTGCTACCCAAGACTTCCGTGGCAGAGGGAATGGCGATCGGATCAGGCTTTGGCTACTACTCTCTTTCGGCCATTTTCGTGTCGGGTTATCGCGGAGCCGAAGCAGGAACGATGGCGCTTTTGGCCAATATCGCCAGAGAGATTATTGCTCTGCTCGCAGCACCTCTATTGGTGCGCTACTTCGGCCGTCTGGCTCCCATCACTGTAGGCGGAGCGACTACGATGGACACGACTCTCCCGATCATCATTCGCTATTCGGGAGCGGACTACACGATCGTCTCTATTTACCACGGCTTCGTCGTGGACCTAAGCGTCCCCTTCCTCGTTTCCTTTTTCTGCTCTTCGCTTTTTATCTGGTAGGCGATCCTCTCCAACAGCTCGTTACTGCGTCCAAACGCAGGAGAAATATCCCCTCAACTGCTCTGCAATGCGCTGGATGTCTTCGGCTCTCGGTTCTTTGAGGCCTTCCAACTTATACTCCCATCCGAGGGCTTCATATTTATGCTTACCATAAGTGTGATAGGGTAAGACTTCGATACGCTCAATGTTAGAAAAGCGAGAGTAGGTGTGTCCCAGCAGATCAATATCGGCAGGCGAATCGCTATAACCGGGCACGACTACATAGCGGAGACGAATGGGTTTGCCCATCTCCGCCAACATCTCGGCTGTCTTCAGCGTGACGCTATTATGCACGCCCGTGAGGATGCGGTGCTTCGCTGCATCGGGCTGCTTACAGTCCAACAAGACCATGTCCACAATGTCGAAGAGCTGTCGCGTATCCTCATTCATGACGCTGCCGTTGGAATCGATACAAATGTGGATCTGATGCTTCTTGAGCTCTTGGCAAAGGGGGACGAGGGCTTGCGCTTGAAGTGTGGGTTCTCCGCCCGAGAAAGTGACTCCGCCACGCCGGCCGAAAAAGGCTTTCTCCGAGAGAGCTCGTCGGAGAATCTCATCGCCCGGGAGGTGCTTGGTCTTCTCGCTCTCTCTGGCGATGGTGTCCGGATTAGCACAGTAAAGACAACGGAAGTTGCATCCTTGCAAGAAAACGACAAGGCGCAGCCCCGGGCCGTCGAAGGTGCCCATCGACTCAAAGGAATGTACTCGAACTATCGGTAGCATACCTCAAGTATCATTTTAATAATGGAACGAATAGGACTGAAGGCTGCATCGGATAATCTCCTACCCGACACAGCCTCCAGAAGGGACCGAAATAATCTTAGAACAAGAGATACATCAACGCATCTTCTGGTGGAAACTACGCGAGATAACTTCCAGCTGGTGTTCGCGTGAGAGGCGAACGAAGTTCACGGCATAACCGCTGACACGGATGGTAAGCTGCGGATAGTTTTCGGGATGTTCCATGGCGTCCAGCAGTTGCTCACGATTGAGCGCATTGACATTGAGGTGATGCGCACCCTTAGAGAAGTAGCCGTCCATCATGCCCACGAGATTCTCCACTCGTTCCTCTTGATTGGAACCGAGAGAGTGAGGCACGATGGAGAAGGTATTGGAGATGCCATCTTCCGCATCGCGGTAGTCCAGCTTGGCCACAGAGGTGAGCGAGGCGATGGCTCCGTTCTCGTCACGACCGTGCATGGGATTTGCACCGGGAGCGAAAGCGACACCCTTGGCACGCCCGTCGGGAGTGGCTCCTGTCTTCTTGCCATACATTACATTAGAAGTAATGGTGAGCACCGAGAGCGTGGGCTGAGCATTCTTGTAAATGGGCAGTTCCTTGAGCATCGTAGAGAAGATGTGCGTCACATCCTTGGCTATCATGTCCACGCGGTCGTCGTCATTGCCGTAGCAGGGGTATTCGCCCACGGTGTCGAAGCCCTCCGTCAGCCCTTCGGCATTGCGCTGAGGCGTGACCTTGGCATAACGGATGGCCGAGAGCGAGTCAGCGACGATGGAGAGACCAGCAGCTCCGTATGCGAGGTTGATACTCGGATTCGTGTCGATGAAGGCCATCTGTGCCCGCTCGTAGTAGTACTTGTCGTGCATGTAGTGGATGATGTTCATGGACTCGTTATAAACGCGAGCGACCTGCTTGAGGACGAGCTTATAATTGGCCATTACCTCCTCATAGTCCAAGGGTGACTCGTGTTTGAGGGCAGGAATGCCCGGCACGATGAGCGTGCCGGTGTTCTCGCATCGGCCAGCATTGATCGCCAGCAAGAGAGCCTTGGCGAGATTGGCACGGGCTCCGAAGAACTGTATCTGCTTGCCGATCTCCTGAAAGGACACGCAGCAGGCAATACCATAGTCGTCGGAGTGGCGTGTAGCACGCATGAGGTCGTCATTCTCGTACTGGATGGAAGAGGTGTCGATGGATACTTGTGCACAGAATTCCTTGAAGCCCAAAGGCAGATCCTGACTCCAGAGCACAGTGATGTTCGGCTCGGGACTTGCCCCAAGATTATAGAGCGTCTGGAGGAAACGGAAACTTGTTTTCGTCACCTTGTGGCGACCATCGGTCAGACGACCGCCGATGGCTTCTGTCACCCACGTGGGGTCGCCGGCGAAGATGTCGTTATACGATCCCATGCGCAAGTGGCGCACCATACGCAGCTTGATGACAAACTGGTCGATCAGCTCTTGCGCAAAATTTTCATCAATAAGCCCTTTGTTCAGATCGTAAGTGATATAAATGTCGAGGAAAGAAGATACGTTGCCGAGACTCATGGCTGCACCGTCCTGTTCCTTCACAGCTGCCAGATAGGCGAAATAAACCCACTGCACGGCCTCCTGTGCAGTGTAGGCGGGACGGCTCACATCGTAGCCGTAGGAAGCGGCCATGGCCTTGATCTCTCCGAGGACCCGGATCTGCTCGCTCACCTCTTCACGCAGACGGATGCGTGCCTCGGTCATCGGCCCAGTGAGATCGTGAAGATCGGCCTTTTTGGCTTCGACCAAACGATCGATCCCATAAAGGGCAAGACGACGATAGTCCCCAATGACGCGACCGCGGGCATAATTGTCAGGCAAGCCCGTGAGGAAGCCGAGCGAACGATAGGTACGTATCTCTTCTGTGTAAGCATCGAACACTCCGTCGTTGTGTGTCTTGCGGTAGTGCGAGAAGATCTTTTCTATCTCTGGATCCATTTCAAATCCGTTTTCCTCAAGAGCCTTCTTAACGACTTGATAGCCCCCGAACGGCTTCATGGCACGTCTGAGGAGCTCGTCGGTCTGCAGGCCAACGATCGTTTCGTTAGCCTTGTCGATGTAACCGGCAGTAAAGGCATTGATGCCAGAGATCGTGTGAATGTCAATGGAACGCACACCATTATTGGCACGTTCCTCTTCCAGAGCTTTGAGGCAGACAGCCCACACTTGTTTGGTCCTTTCGGTTGGTGGACAAAGGAAAGATGCGTCTCCTTCATAGGGAGTTACATTACGCAAAACGAAGTCACGGACATCAACTTCCTGCTGCCAACGTCCCGATTTGAATTTTTGAGGTTCAATCATTTTTTCAATAGTTAAGTTCAGAGTTTGGTATCTCTGCGGTTTTCGAGCGCGAAATTAGTCAGAAAAACAGACTGACAAAGCCTTTCTCCATCCCCTTTTATAG
Organism: Porphyromonas loveana; assembly: GCF_003096695.1. Lineage (GTDB taxonomy): Bacteria > Bacteroidota > Bacteroidia > Bacteroidales > Porphyromonadaceae > Porphyromonas > Porphyromonas loveana. The sequence goes on from NZ_QEKY01000014.1 coordinate 37,969, forward strand.
GTAAAACAGCAAGAGTCTCATGAAACGAGGCAACACCCACGCACATCGCCACGTTTTTTCATCAGCATAAAACAAAAGTTTCATTACTGTAAAAAAATATTTTCATCATAGAGAAACTTTATTTTCATAGTCAAGAAAAGTTTCTCGGCCGGGAAAATTTTCTTTCTTCGGATTGGATTTTTCCGATTGTCAGTCTCCCCTCGGTACTCCACACCGGAAGCACCGTTTTCCGCACACAGAGAGAAAAAATTGGGCAGACCGAATACCATCGTTTGCGAACGAAAACAAAAAATCTCCGCTGCGTCCGCAATAGAACGCAACGGAGATCTATCTTAATCCGGCTATGCCGACCGAGCTTGACGATACACTAGTCCACGGCAATATTTTTATTGACATTGCGCGATCCCACCAAGGCATAATAAAGGAGGAATACGAGAGCTAAGACGATTACCCAATAGCTGTTTACATAGCCGATCTGATCGACGAAATAGCCCTGGATGAGAGGCAAAATGCCGCCACCACACACCATGACCATGAAGAAGCCCGATGCCGCTTCCGTGTATTTGCCCAGACCTTCGACCGCCAGATTGAAGATACCGCCCCACATCACCGAAGTACAGAGACCGCAGAGAACCAAGAAGACGACATTGAGGGGCACCGTGGTGAAGCCGAAAGAGATGTCCGAACGGAAGACGGGCATCGAAGACGTCTGAGCCGTGGGCGTGAGAATGGCAGCCAGCACGAGGATGATACCCAGCGTGGAGACAAATGTGAGCATCGCCTTGCTCGACACCTTGCCCCCAACGGCAGCGCCTATCAGACGACCGATGAGCATCAGGAACCAGTAAGTGCCCACGACGGAGCCGGCCACCGTAGCGTCATAACCCAGTCCACCTTCAGCAGCGGCCGAAGTCATGTAAGGATTGATAAAGAGCTGGATGCCCACCTCGATGCCGACATAGAGGAAGATGGCTATCGCCCCAAGCACGAAATGGCGGAATGCAAACGGGCTGTGAGGCAGCCGCTCACTACGGCTGCTCTGGGACAAGCTGGGTTCGGGAATGCGAACAAACAAAAGGACCAGAAATGCGAAGGCAAAAATACCCATCGCCAGGATGATGGCAGGATAGGCCTGTTTGATATTAGCCTGTTCGACGTTGCTGCCGATGAAGTAACCCACCAATACGGGGACAAGCGTAGCCATGAGCGAATTGAACGATCCGCCCACCTGGATGAGCTGATTGCCGCGATTGCCTCCGCCTCCCAGCGTGTTAAGCATCGGATTCACGACCGTATTGAGCATACACATGGAGAATCCGGCGATGAAAGCTCCGATCAGATAAACGACGAAACTGCTGCATTCGCCCGACAGAAGCTGGATACCCGTTCCCACAAAGCCAACCAGGATGGCAGCCAAGGCCGTCTTCTTATAGCCGATGCGCTGGAGGAGCATGCCGGCAGGATAGCCCATGAATGCATAGGCAATGAAAGTGGCGAAGTAGCCGAGTGTGGACATGAAAGTGGTCGTCTGGAACTGATTCTTCACGATCACTCCCATCGGATTGGCCAAACCCGTCACAAACGAGATCATCCCGAAGAGGGCGATCATCATGATGATGGGCAAAACGTAGTTTTTGTTTTGGGTTGTTGCGTTCATATTCTTTTTTCGATTTGTAATTATTCGCTCTTATTAGTTGACGCGACTGATCGGGCGATCGCCTTGCAGGAAGCCCAAAACATTGTCGCAAAGCTCGTGCACCATGTCCACACGCGAGTCATAAGTCTGCGTCCCCACGTGCGGAGTCAGACTCACATTGTCCATCGTGAAAAGTTCGGGCGAGGGGACATCGTTATTTTCGAAGACATCCAAGCCCGCTGCCGCGATGCGCTTCTCTTGCAAAGCCTGCACCAGCGCCTGCTCGTCCACCACCGCTCCGCGAGCCGTATTGATGAGAATGGCTGTCGGTTTCATGGCTGCAAGCTCTGTCGCTCCGATCAAGTGGCGAGTCTCCGGTGTCAAAGGAGTATGAAGCGTCACAACATCGGCCTGGCGGATGAGGTCGTCTTTCTTGGCGAAAGTCACGCCCAAGGCTTTCTCTTCCACCTCGCTCAAGCGCGTACGCTTATTATAAAGGACATCCATCCCGAACGCCTGGCAACGGCGCGCTACCGCAGCTCCAATGTTACCGAAGCCCAAAACGCCCAAAGTCTTGCCATAGAGATTGACGCCGAGGCGGCAGAGGCGACCTCGCTCCACGTTCGCCCCATCGTGACGGAAGAGTCGGTCCCATTCGGCTATACGTCTCGTACAGCTCAGCAGCAGCGCAAGCGCCAAATCGGCCGTCGGTTCGATTACGGCACGAGGCGTGTTAGTCACCACGATGCCTTTGGATGCAGCATAAGCCACATCTATATTATTATATCCGACTGCATAGTTTGCAATCAGCTTGAGGGAGCGTCCCTTATCGATCAGGTCTCGTCCGATGGGAATATCAAAAACAGAACAGAGGACGTCACAGTCACCTATGCGTTCTGCGATTTCCTCTTGCGTAAAGTCTCGTCCCCGGGGAGGGAAAATCACCTCATGGTGTGCAGTAAGCGCCTCGAAACCTTCGCTTACTGTACTAAATGCCATTAATATCTTTGCCATTGTATTGTATGTTAGGAGCTTTCTTCAGAGCACCAATTGTACAAATATAGATAAAAAGAGACTGCCCCGAAGCTGATTATGGCTTCGGGGCAGTCTTCAATTTTCGATGAAAGAAGCTCGGTTACGCACTCAAGCTACACCAAGACTAGTCTTTCTTTTATTACTTGATCAGATACTTCTGAACGAATGCAGGCTTGCCACCTTCCGTGATACGGAAGATATGTACACCGCGTTGCAGGCGCACCGGCAGCGTGTAAGAACCGGAACCAGAGGGCAGCTGGGAAGAAAAAACCTTCACGCCCAAGAGGTTATACACCTCAAGAGCCAAACGCTTGCCGTTGCTATTGTATTGCAACGTGCAAGAATTGCCACTCTGGATGAGCATTACACGCCCCAAACCTATATTGGTCAGACCCGTACCACCACCTTTGTATTTGAAATTAACGTTCACCGTAGCCAATTCCGTACCCGGAGCACCGCTCTCGGGGAAGCAACTAAAAGTGAATGATCCTGTATGGCCATCAGCTGCGACAGGGAATGCATAATGCAAAGACAAGAATTCACCTTCTCCGTCAAGATCATATACAATAGGAGAAACAGCCACGTCATCCATCATACACTGTCCGAAACACAGTGTGAAGTGTCCTCCACTGATCATCTCATGCTTTGTTACCTTACCTATAACATTCATAGGGGTTCCCAAATTGACTACAGTTCCGAGGAGCCCCATAGACTCCATGTTATCCGCAGTTTCATATTCGGTAATCTCCACTGTTGCATTGTTGTCCAAAACAGTGCCATCCATCAATTTGATTACGACTTGCGCATTGATTACAGCCACCAAGCCGAAAATCAATGCAAAGGACATAAAGATTCTTCTCATATTTCTTTCTTTTTTGTTCGTTACATAACGGATTGCGGGTTGATACCTACCTGCACGACATCGAATACTTCGTACGTCTCTGCATTGTAAACAAAGGCCACAATCGAATAGTTCTCAGCCACAAACGGCATTCCCGCAAGCGGTTCGACGGTGTAAGTATACACATAATCTTTGAGATCCACAAAATTTTCGCCCCAAATGCCGTTTACAGCACCGCGCAAAACGTGGTTGTGTTCATAGTTTTCGATGGTCGTACCACCATCCACTTGAGATGCGATTACTTTGTCTTCCAACAGGTATACCAGCACCTTTGCAGCAGGGATACTATTGCCTTCAAGCACCTTACCTTTTACCGTCACTTTGATCTTCTGCGCATCAGTATACTCTGCCACAGCAAAGACATTCATCTGCGCCTTTTCCTGCATTTGTTCCCCGATAGGTGCATCCCATGTTTTGTAAGACTTGTCATACACATAAGAAGTGCCGAACTTTCTGCGAGAAACCATAAGAGCAGGCAGGTTAGCATTATTGGCCAATTGAACAAAGTATGCGCTACCGGCTTCTGTGCGGAAGAGAGGAGGAACGAGTGATTCGGAACCTGCATGTATCGCCACAACAGTCAGGCGATTGCCATACTGAGCCTTCAGGTCTGCCAGTTTTTTGTGTCCCTTGGGACAATTGAGACACTTCTGACCGGTAAAGTCCTCTGCCAATACATATCTATCCTCGTGAGTCTGGGTAATGTCTATCTCAGTAGGAGTTTCTGTTCCACCAGGAGCCGCAGGAGCCGGGGCAGGCAAGAGCGTATTATCCTTGTCGATTATGTCACAACCTACGAAAGCAAACGCCATCGCGAGGGTTGCCAGCGTTAGAAATAGCTTTTTCATCTGTTATCTTTCTTCTATTACAGATTAGTACTATAGGAAAGGTAGAACCCTTGGGTCTCGGGCACTACGCGACACACACCACCGGAGCAGTTCATACCTGCACGCGTCTTGCCGGCAGAGAGAGACACGCGATGTGCGCCTTGCGTATAGGTCACAGAACCCATCATGTAGTGCTTCTTGGTCTCACCTATATTATATTGCTCAGAGAATGAGAGCATGAGCGACGGCAGGATGGAGAGTTCTGCCATACCGTATACCCAGTCACCTTGATCTTGTTTCGTGTGCAGATACTGAAGTTCAGTGCGGAGAGCAACCTTATTGCTCAGACGATACTTACCATCGTACACGAAAATATTGGCATAAATCTTCTCGGGCTTTTCTCCCGATGCACCATGCAATACCTTATTGTTATAGATCTGATTCAGATAAGTGAACGTAAAGTTGAACGTCGAGCTTACCTTCTTGGTGATTTCCACATCGATGTCAGAGTAATACAAGTCACCCATACCGAAGAAAGAAGACGTATAACCATCCGTACCCATCAAGAGATCGGGATCGTCATGGAGCATCTTCTTGTCGAGTCCGCGGACGTGAGACACGTTGATGCGCAAGCCGGTACCATACTTACCACCAAGAGCTGTTCGGCGTGCGAAGTTGTAACGGAATTCTCCTTGGAACGCCCATTCTCCCTGCAGCTGCGTAGCGTAGGGATAAATCGCTGCTAACGAATAGGTATGCGCCTGTGTAAAGGCAGGCATATAGTTGATCATCAACGGCGTCAAGAGAGCACTACGTTGGCTGCGGAAAGCGAAGTTATCACAACGCTTAGCCTGTAAGAGCACACTCATGCCACGCTTGGAGTATGATGCCGAGAGGAGAGCTGCCTGTCCGTCGCGATAGATATAACCATTGTCGGCCGAGGGGTCGTTGTACTTGTATCCATACTCTGCAAAGAGAGCCAGGCCCCCTTTCTGGAAGTTGGTACGCAGGCCCATGATGGGCACATTCAACGGCAGATTCAGACGCTTGCGGTCATCGCCCACACCTACGTATATATCCTCATCAGCTTCATGCTTGGAAACGAATGAACCTCCGAAAGAGAGGTGATAGTCGTTGTTGCGCATGGCAGCACTCCAGCGCTCCACATTCAGTTCTAAATCTGTACCGAGAAGATAGCCACGGTCGGGATTGAACACCTTGCCCATACGGTCAAAGTAGTTACGTTGCTGTCCAGCGATAGCCTTGAGTCGCACTCCGTCGAAAGGCGTGATGACTACGCGACCGCCACGAACGGCATTGTCAATACCAAGGTTACGCTCTTCATAGGTACGGAATACCATCCCACTACCAAACTGGTCGTAGAAGTCTCCCAACGTAAGCTCACTCCAGCGGTATTTACCTTTCACATAAAGGTGCGGCACACCACGTCCCATTTCCGGCTCGTGACCGGGCAGAGGTTTGTAAAGCTCTTCGAATCGGACACCCATCTCAAGGTAATTATTCTTGAGGATACCCATGATATAGGAGTTGCCGAACCAAGTATTCTTGGTCTTGTCCTCTGTGGAGAACAACATATCGCTCTGGATGCTGAAGTTGGCGCGCATGGGCTGCCACTTCTCATCCTCGTTAGCACTCTTCGCCTGTGAGAGTGTCGTTGTCGAGGACTTCAGACTGGTCAGGATGCGACCGCTTTCCGTGGTAGTGCTGTCGGGCTGCGCCGCGAGAGCCAATGAGGCCAAAGGCAACAGTGCCGACAGTAATATGGTCTTACGGATCATAATGTATGTCTTTCGAAAATTTCTGATAACTGCGGGGGGGAGCGCTTACTTCACCAACTCGCGTACCTTCTTGATCAATTCGGCCTCTCCCCCTTCAGTATAGCCGGTGTGGTTGTACACCACTTTACCTGTACCATCCACGATGAAGACGGCAGGAATGAGAGATACGTTCATCGCACGCTTGAAGTCACCGTTGCTGTCCAGCAGCACTTCGTACTCCCAGCCATTACCATCGGCAAGCGGTTTTACCTTCTGTGCGTTCTGTCCTTCGTCGATAGAGACTGCGATGAGTCTCACACCGGTCTCGTCTTGCCAGTCGGCATAGACCTCTTGAATAGCTTTGAGTTCGCGCAGGCAGGGCTTGCAGTTAGTGGCGAAGAAGCTGATGATCATAGGCTTACCATCGTTCTCTAACTTACTGGTTTCCACTGTCTTACCTTCTATATTTTTCAAACTAACGGCCGGAAGTTGCGCGAATGCGTTTAGGCCGAAGAACAACCCCAAAAGGGTGATAATGAACCTCTTCATCTTTTGTTTTTCTTTTAATGTTGTTTTTGGTTGCCGACAAATATAGTGTTTTTCTCAGAACGTAGGCTTTTGGCACGAAAATCTTACACTTTGATAAAGTGCACGATGGCAAAAGCTACGGCCACCCCTCACTGCAAAATGCCATGAAAGGTGGCCGACATAGTGCGGACTCTCAGCCCACTATTAATTAGAAACTGTAGCCGATCGAGAGCGTAGGCCAGAGTACCGGCGTGGAGATATAATCGTCTCCTAAGGGAAGTTTGAACATCGGGCTGATCGCCAGTCTGAACACAAAGCCTCCTTGCGGACGTTGATAGCGATAGCCAACGGTGGCATTGCCACTTACGATTATACCGGTACCTTGGGCAGTATAGTTCTCGTTATATGAGAAAGACTCTACGTTGCTGGTTGCGATCGACGATACGAGCCCAATCCCTACCTCCAAGTGGTGATTTTTGGGGCCTATCAAGGCATTACATTCGACGGGAATGCTCCAAAAATTGGCACGTACGTTAGCGTAGTAATAACCGCCCCCCTGCTCATGGTACGAGCCAGAACCTTCACCACCAAACCAACCGAGGCCGGTTCTGATCCCGATGTCATTGATTCTCTCTCCGAAACGATATTCGTACGAAGCCCCCAAGGCAAGCTTATTGCCGAGAAGATCGGCCGTTACATGGTGGCGTTTGAGAGGACGCTCTTCGGTCGTTTGGGCCGAGAGACTGCTTGCGCAGCAAAGTGTGGCGAGTCCGATGAGCAGTAGTGTGAGCTGTTTTTTCATTTTTACACTTTTCTTTTTATGGATTAACGGCCGCGAAAGTAAGAAAAAAGTCAAGAGTAAAAACAAAACACATTGCCGTGAAAACCATTAACTCCGCGCAGGCATGACGATCAATTCTGTCTCAGGATGATATTGCCGCAAGTAGTAGTCAAGGTAGTCATGTGTGTCGGCCGCGATGCGTTCATCCGTGAGGGGATAAAGATTGTAGATGACCGACTCGACGGCGATGCCACGGTGGCGACAGATTTCGAGGTTGAGAAGTGTATGGTTGATGCTCCCCAACCTGCCACTTGTGACGAGGGCAATGGGATAACTGCGATCCGCCACAAAGTCTGCCGTGAGGTAGTCTTTGGAGATAGGCACCATGAGACCACCTGCCCCTTCAAGCAAAACGCGATCATAACCACGTGCAAGCAGCGCCTCGGTAGCCCGATCAATAATGGTACAATCCACCGCTCTGCCGTCTATCTCCGCTGCGAAGTGGGGAGAAGCCGGATAGCTGAAGATGAACGGACAGGTCAATCCCATACGATCTTCCTCTATGAGGGGACTGCCGGTGAGGCGACGATGCGCTTCGATGTCCTCGGATGAGTCCACACACCCCGTTTGCACAAGCTTCTGGGTGATAACCTTCTTGCCTGCCGATGAGAGACGATCGGCCAGAAAAGCTGTGGCATAGGTCTTGCCGATATTGGTATCTATGCCGGTGACGAATAGTACATTGTTCTGCTTCATGGACAAGGTTGTGATGAGAATGATTAGAAATAGGAGTCAAGCCTATGGGCCTACACCTCTTTTCGTCCGATCAGGAAAGCTCGGCTGCCTGCTCGATCTGCTGACGCACACGCGCAATGAGTGTAGCGGTAGAATCCGAAGCCGGCACAAGGGGCAGCCTGAGACGATTGTGGCGGATGAGCCCTTTCTGATGCAGCAGCTCCTTTACACCCGCCGGATTACCATCCACAAACATGAGGTAATACATCCCTTCGAGCTTCTGCTGCACAGCCTCGGCCTCTTCGTAGCGACCCTCCAATGAGAGACGGATGAGGCGGCTGAACTGCTCGGGATAGGCGTTGCCGATGACGGAGATCACTCCTTCGGCACCTTCCTTGATGAAAGAAAGAGAGAGATGATCGTCACCCGAGAGGACGATGAAGTCCGCCGGCTTGTCGGCCACGACGGCACGCACCTGCTCGATGCTCCCCGAAGCCTCTTTGACGCCAATGATATTGGGACAGTCCGCAGCCAGACGTAGAGTTGTCTCGGGCTTGATGGACACACCCGTCCGCCCGGGTACATTATATAATAAGATGGGAAGATCAGTGGCAGAGGCCAGCATTTTATAATGTTGGTAGATACCCTCCTGTGTGGGCTTGTTATAGTAGGGAGCCACAGACAGGATGGCGTCCACGCCCGTCGTGTCCATCTCCTGCAAGCGCTTGACGAGTCGCATCGTATGATTGCCGCCTGCGCCGACAACGAGGGGACAGCGTCCGCCGATAGTCTGCCGCACGGTGTCGATAATAGTCACGCGCTCCGACTCTTCGATGGTGGGCGACTCGCCCGTGGTTCCGAGCACCACGATAAAGGCCGCTCCGTTGCTCACCTGATAGTCAACCAAGAGACGTAGCGACTCATAGTCCACCTCTCCGTTTCCATCGAAAGGTGTAATTAGGGCTACACCCATACCACGCAACTGTGCTCTGTCCATTGGTCCGTATGTTTTGGTAGCAAAAGTAAAAATAATGGAGCAATGAATAGAGAAGACTGCACGGAATTGCCACCAATAGCCGATGCCACGCGCCGAGACTCAAGCCTCCCCCGACAAGACAATGCCCACGGCTAAAGGATTTTGACGCGTCCGCGTAAAAAAGCGTATAGATGTGTTACATTCTCCGCCTTTGCGCATTCCCGAAAAAACACGCGCCAAAACGAAATGATTTTGGCGCCATTTCGAAAAAATTTATGCGCCAAATCCAAAAAAAATTGACGCGTGTTTATGCCGCTTTTCGGCGCCATATTCTCCGGATTTTCGGCCCATCATTTTGAAGAATGCACGCTACCCCGCCCTACTCGCCGCAGCAGGTTAAAAAAGATGAAACCCCGTGAGCCTTGTCTGTGTAGCCGGCAAGTGCGGAATACTCCTCTCTTGTTCCGCACAAACATATTGATCACACATCACCGCTTTTTGTACCTTTGAAAGAGTCAAATAGTAATTTTTAGCAGGAGACAACGCGATGAGAATACAGATTATCCTCGGCCTGATACTGGCCTTAACCATTAGCATCGGCAAGACTACGATGAATGCTCAGAATCCGTACGCTGCCCTCGAAAAGGAGTTGGCACAATACCAAGAAAAGCGACGATCGGAAAAGGCCGCCGAAACAATCCTCAAAATCCGTGCATTGGCGGAGCAACGCCACGATGCGCCCATGCTCTTACACAGTACCATGCTCTGGACAGACCCCAATGCGGACATAAACGACTACCCCGAGGAGCAGACCTTGGAGCGTTTGGAGAGCATGGAGCAGAAAAAATGGCTACGCCCCGCCGATCGTGCTATGATCGCCATGATGCGACTGCGCCTCTACCTTCAGTTTATTAGGACAAACAGCTACAGAAGCATCAGCAATACGTCAGAAGAAATTAAGGGGAAGCGACTGAGTGATTGGTCAAGCCACCAATTGACTACAGCCTTCGAACGAGACCTCAAGCAACTACTCTCCTATCGCGATGCTCTCTTGAAGATGGAGACCGATGTCTACCGTCCGGTTTTCGAACAAAAACACAAGAATTGTACTGCACCTCAACAGAGTCTGTATGAGAGTTGCATGGAGGAACTGGTCAAGTATTGTTCCGAATCATATTCCATGGAACTCTTGCCCCTCTTACGAGAAGCTCTTCAGAGAGACCGAGACAGCTTGCCCGGCATGGGTCGTCGTCTGGCAGCAGCACACAGACTCTTGAAATACGAACGAGTAAAAAAACATCTCTCCGATGAGTCCTACGCGCAAGAGTTAGACAAGTTGATAGCAAAGTACTCGCAAGAGCCGAAGATCATCCCCATAGTAGCCGAACAAGCCAATCGTCTTGCCACTGCCCAACAATACCCCCGTGCACTGGAGCTTTGTAACACCTTTATCGGTCAATATCCACAGGCAGAGAGTATCAATATGCTCAAACAAGTGCTCACTTCGTTGATCTTGAAACCCTCACTTACAGCATCATTCCCCAAGATATACCGCACTCGTCAGCCAAATACGGTGAAAATAGAGGCTCGGAACGTAGGAGTGGCCATCATCAGCCTCTATCGAACGGAGCTAAACGGAGACACAGCCTCGGATCTTAATGAATCGGACTATCCTAAATACGCCAAAGGCACACCGCTACTGACCGAAACAGTACAACTAAAAAAGCGAGAAGATATGCTGGCCGATACGACTCTATACACGCTTCCCCCCCTATCTCGAGGAGTGTATATCGTCAAAATAGCGGGAGGAGCCTGTGCCCTGCCGGAAGCAATGCCCAAAGAAAGATATGGACTGATCTATGTGTCGGATCTAATGCTCCTGACACAGAATGCCCGGCCGGGAGTTCAGCTATTAGATGCTCACTGCGGGAAACCCATCATCGGGGCTTTGGTGGATGCATCAATATACTACTCGGCGAAAGAGAATAAGACCACGCTATCCCCCACAGACGGGTATGGCAGAATAGAAATAGCTGAGGACTACAACAGATTCTTTCCATATACGACCGACGATACAGCACACCCGACAATAGCCCCATATACCTTTTCACAAGAAGTAGACAAGGAAAATGAAATACAAGAGCGACAACATATAGTATCGACAGACCGGGCCATCTATCGCCCCGGACAACGAGTACACTTTTTCGGACAATGCTATAAGGTCGGATACCATGTGGAGCAAGCCGAGGTGATACCCAACCAAGAAGTGAAGGTGTCGCTATATGACCCAAATGGAGAAGAAATAGAAACGCTGACCTGTCAAGGCAATGAGATGGGACGCTTCTCGGGTAGCTTCACGCTGCCGGCATCGGGACGATTAAACGGCGTTTTTAGCATTCGTACATCCAACAATAGCAACTATACTTTCCGTGTAGAAGAATACAAACGCCCCACCTTCGAAGTCTCAGTCACGAGCCCAACCACTGCGTATGCCCTCGGCGACAGTCTGCACATCAAGGGAGAAGCCAAGAGCTTCACCGGCATTGGCTTGTCGGGAGCCTCTGTGCGCTATCGCCTGACGGCGAGATCCTTTAGTCGCCGATGGTGGATAGGACATGCAGAACAAGAAGTAATCGCAGAGAACACAGCCGTTACCGATGCCGAGGGAAGCTTCACGCTACCGATCAGCATAGTTGCTCCTGCAAGTTTGGGAGAGTATCTCTTCCTCAACTACACCCTCAGCGTGGACGTAACAGCTGCTAACGGTGAGACACAAAGTAGTGAACTCAGAATACCCGTGGGCCACGAGCCCAAGCGTGTTCTGGTTTCTGTAGATAAATACACAGAGACAAACGCAGGTAAATGGAAGGCAAACGATCTCCCCAAGCTGACCTTTAGTTTGATCAATATCTCCGGACAAACGGTAGAAGGTAGCATCGACTATTTCTTGTCAGACAGCAGCGGACGCCCGATAGGAGAGCGATACACGACAGCTTCGGGGGCAACTATCGCTGCTCCTACGGCATGGAGTGATGTTGCCTCAGGACAGTATCGGGTACGTTATGGAGAGAGTGGTGGCGAAGAATCGGCTTACGAGAGTATGGACGTCTATCTATTCCGTCCGTCCGATCGCCGTCTCCATGCCCCGAAGAATAGGCTCTGGAGCTTTGTCGTAGAGTCAGAATATGACGAAAGACAGGCTGCCCGCATCTTGGTGGGGTGTGCACCCGAAGGAGAAAACCCCGAAGAGCTGTATCTATTCTATGACCTCACAAAAGCAGGAGCTTTCATCGAGCGAAAAATGATACGTAGCCGTTCGGGAGAGATCGTAGAGATCGTTCCACAAATCCCCGCCAACTCTCAACCCGAGAATGCCCTGGTGACACTCTACTATGTGTATCGAGGGGAGTTGCACGCGACCAATATCGAATTAACAAGGAAGCAGCCCAAGCACGAACTCACGTTGTCATGGAGCAGCTTCCGTGACAAGCTCAGCCCCGGCAGTCGGGAAACATGGTCGCTACGGATAGTAGATGCTGACGGCAAGCCTCAATCCCAGGCCATGCTGGCTGCATGGATGTACGACGCTGCACTCGACAACGTCGCAGGCAAATCGGACTTCTACGAACAAACGTTCCTCAAGCGCACTAACGTCAACTCTTTGATTACAAGAGATTATCCACGAAGCGACTATGAAATTGAGACTGAAGATTCACGGAAGAATAACTTCTGGATGCCATTCAAACAACCAAAGATTGAGATTCCACAGGATTGTGATTGGATCATGCACCCTTATTTCCCGGACTTCGGCATTGAGAGCGAAATAGTTGTCATTGGATATGGCAAATCATCAGGGAGAATAAACAGGCATTCTTCGAGTATATCAGAAGAAATGATGCCGACACTTGCCGTTCCGATGATGGCTAAGGTCGATGTCTCAGACAGTGCGTTCGAGACAGCGGATCAAGCAGCCAAAGAGACGAAGGTGAGCCTCCGCACCAACTTTGCCGAAACAGCTTTCTTCGAACCGACACTGCGTGCCAATGAGCGAGGCGAGGTGTCGTGGAGCTTCACACTGCCGGAGAGCTTGACGCGCTGGCACCTTTTCCTCTATGCACACAGCAAGGATATGCGCATTGGCATGCAGGACGAGGCCGTGGAGGTGCGGAAAGAGTTTATGCTCACGCCCAATCTGCCGCGTTTCCTCCGGATGAACGACCGCGGTACGGCTGCTGTATTGATCCGAAACGAGAGCGAAGCGACACAAGTGGGCACCGTTTCCATGGAGATATTCGACCCCGCCACAGACCGTTTGCTCCGCAAAGAAGAACTTCCCTTCACGGTAGCTGTGGGCAGTACGACTACCGTTTCCTTCCCGCTCCTCCCCATTGCAGGTTATGATGCCGTGGGCGTGCGCATCGTGGCAGCGAGCGCAAAGTTCAGCGACGGAGAGCAACACGTGGTGGCTCAGCTGCCCGCGACAGAGCGTGTAGTGGAGACCATCCCGCTCATCCTCCACGGAGGAGAACCGCGCACGGTGGATTTAGACAAACTCTTCCCCCACCGCAGCGGCCGACCGACAGCAGGCACGCTGGCACTACAGGTGGTGAGCCGTCCGATGTGGATCGCCCTGCAAGCACTACCTGTGCTGGCCACCGAAAAAGAAAGCAACGCCATCGCCGTATCCTCTGCACTATATGCCAACAGTCTGACCTCTGCTCTCATCGAAGGGCGCGTGACCGACATGCAGCACATGGGCGAAAGCATCCGCAAATATCTGGCACAACCCGTGGATACGCTCGCACAAAAACATCCCTTATCGTCCGACGAGCTGCCGTGGCGCGCCGAGATGTTATCCGAAAAATCCAATCGTCTCCGCCTGCAAGCCCTCGTAAACAGCGACAGTGTGAGCCGAAGAGAAACGGATCTCATCGACAAACTCGCAGGGCTGCAGAAGGGTGACGGCACATGGGCGTGGTATCCCGAAATGCAGGGCAGCGACTATCTGACGGACTATGTCATGACAATGCTGGTGCGCTTGTCTGCTTTGAAGGCGATGCCTGCCCATACCAAGGTATCAACCATGGTGCAAAAAGGATGGCAAGCACTGAACAATGCGGCTGCTCGTCTGATGAAAGACATGCAGGAACAGGAGAAAAAATCCAACACTCGATACAAAGTTCTCCCCGACCGCGCACTCAATTATCTCTATCTCCTCACCCTTGACGCTCGCACCCCCGACAGACAAGGCAATGTAGCTCGCTCCTATTTCCTCGACATCCTCAGTCGTTCGCTGCCGCACATAGCTGTAATGGATATGCCACGGGCTGCTATTGTATTGAACGGAGTGGGACGCACGGCACTGGCACAGGACTATCTGCAATCGATCCGCGAGCACATGATCCAAACGCCCGAACAAGGCGGACATTTCGCTCTCCCCACCGGTTCTTACTACTGGTGCGACAGACGCTACGGACTACAGACAGCGGCGATAGAAGCCTTTGCCCGAATCGGCACTCCGGAGGACAACAAAAGAATCGAATCCCTCCAGATGTGGCTCCTCAATCAGAAGAGAACGCAGACTTGGCCAACGCTGCCGGCGACTGCCGATGCCGTCTATGCCCTGCTCTTGGGCAACGGATCTCAACAGCTTGCGGACGCAACAGTAACGGCGGTGGCACCGACAAAAGAATTGTCCGACACCTTCTCTGATGTAATGGAGAGCCGTGTCATGCGAATAGAGGAGCTACCTGCCGGCAAACTGAACGCCGAACTGACGCGAACGGGAGAGGGCTTTGCTTGGGCTTCCTTCCTGGCCGAATATGATGCTCCCGCAGAAGATCTCGTAGCCACAGGTAACGGGCTCACCGTCGAGAAGCGTCTCTACATCGAGCGTAAGGTGGACGGACGCATACTCTTGGAACCGATCCGTGAAGGAGATATGCTCGAAGTGGGCACTCGCCTGGTGACGCATCTGATCATTGCGCCCGACAGGGATATGGACTTCGTCGTACTCACGGACAAGCGTACGGCGGCCGTCGAACCAATAGGACAGCTATCCGGTTATGCTTATGCCGCCGGCACGTTCTACTACTGCGAGATCAAGGACAGCAGCACGCGCTTCTTCTTCGACCGACTCGTGCGAGGCACTTACAAACTGGAGTACGCCACGATGGTGGTACGCCCCGGGGCTTATACTTCGGGAATAGCTACTGTGCAATGTGCGTACGCACCGGAGTTTGCCGGTCACACGGACGGAGGCATGATCCTGCAGACGACTGCCACGGCGCATAACGACAAAACCAATTAACAATGACCCAACAACAGCAACAACACCCCATCAAAATTGCCGTCTTCGGGCTGGGCGGTGTAGGCGGCTACTACGGAGCCATGCTTGCCGACTATGCGAGGACGAGAGCAGGGGAGATAGAAATCTACTGGATAGCGCGCGGAGCGCATTTGGAAGCCATACGTACGGCTGGCGGCCTGCACGTCGTCACGCCCACACGCGACTTCATCGCCCGCCCCACACGAGCCACGGACAATCCCGCCGAGGTGGGAGTCGTGGACTATATACTCTTCAGTCCCAAGGATTATAACATGGCAGAAGCAGTGGCCCCTCTCCGTCCCTTGATAGGACAGGGAACCAAAGTGCTACCGCTGCTGAACGGTGCCGACATAGCCGAACGCATGCGTACCTTCCTGCCCGACACGGTGGTCTGGAAAGGATGTGTCTATATTTCGGCCCGACGTAGCGCACCGGGGTTGATCACTTTGGAAGCCGATCGCGAACTCTTCTACTTCGGCTCCGGACTATCAAAGCAGACCGACGACGAAGCCCGCCTAGCAGAAATCCTCACAGCTGCCGGTATCCGAGCCTATAATCCGACCGATATTGACTGGTACATCATCAAGAAATTCATGATGATATCCGTCACGGCTACAGCAACCGCTTACTTCGACAAAACAGTAGGCACTGTCCTTGCCGAGCACGAAGCCGATCTGCTCGCTCTCATCGAGGAAGTGGCCGAACTCTTCCGCACCAAATACGGACAACTCCCCGACGACGTCGTGCAGCAAATACTGGACAAGCAAAAGAAGATGCCGCCCGAAAGTACCTCGTCCATGCACAGCGACTTCTTACTGGGTGGAGCCACGGAGCTGGAGACGCTGACCGGCTATGTCGTGCGCGAAGGCGAAGCATTGCGCATCGACATGCCCGTGTACAGACGGATGTATCGCGAGCTTCTGCAGCGCAGCAACGGCTGATCCGAAGATAGCAGAGACAAGAACGAAAAAGAGATGAGCCTTGGAGGAATGGAGTGTCGGTCACTCCGCCTCCAAGGCTCATCCCTTTTTTGCACGCACAAGGTGCGTCTCAATATTTATTCGCCGTACAACTTCTGGCGCATATCGGCTACGATGGGATCGGTGATATAGTCGTCATAGTCCATGATCTTGTCTATGATGCCGTTAGGCGTCAGCTCGATGATACGATTGGCCACCGTCTGGATAAACTCGTGGTCATGGCTGGCGAAGAGCACATTGCCACGATAGGCCTTGAGCGTATTGTTGAAAGCCTGAATCGATTCGAGATCGAGGTGGTTGGTAGGTGTGTCGAGGATGAGCGTATTGGCATCGAGCATCATCATCTTGGAGATCATGCAACGCATTTTCTCTCCACCGGAAAGGACAGAGGCCTTCTTGAGAATCTCCTCGCCGCTGAAGAGCATACGACCGAGAAAACCTTTGAGATACACCTCATTGGTGTCCTTGGCAAACTGCGACAGCCACTCCACAAGATTCAGATCTGTATCAAAATAGGACGAATTGTCCAGCGGCAAGTATGCCGTAGTGATCGTCTGCCCCCATTCATATGTGCCTTCGTCGGCTTTCATTTCATCATTGATGATGCTGAAGAGAGCTGTCATGGCACGCGGGTCGCGACTGATGAAAACGATCTTGTCATCCTTCTCCACATTGAAGTTCAGGTCGCGGAAGAGCAGTTGCCCCTCGACACTCTTGGTCAATCCCTTTACTTCCAGAATCTTATTGCCCGGCTCACGTCCCGGGGAGAAGAGGATACCCGGATAGCGGCGGGAAGAAGGAGCGATCTCCTCCACGTTGAGCTTCTCAAGCATCTTCTTACGGCTGGTCGTCTGCTTACTCTTGGCCACGTTGGCACTGAAGCGACGGATAAACTCCTCCAGCTCCTTGCGCTTCTCCTCGGCCTTCTTGTTCTGCTGCTGTTGTTGACGCAGAGCAAGCTGGCTGGACTCGTACCAGAAGCTATAGTTACCGCTAAATTGCTGCACCTTGCCGAAGTCGATGTCCACCGTGTGGGTGCAGACCGAGTCGAGAAAGTGGCGGTCGTGGCTCACGACGAGGACAGTGTTTTCGAAGTTGCTCAGATAGTTTTCCAGCCACGATACAGTCTCAAGATCGAGGTCGTTGGTCGGCTCGTCAAGGAGGAGGTTGTCCGGCTTGCCGTAGAGGGCACGCGCCAAGAGGACACGCACTTTCTGCTTACCGCTCAGGTCCTTCATCAGCATATAGTGCAGGTCTTCCTTGATGCCAAGGCCGCTCAGCAGCATGGCCGCATCGCTCTCTGCATTCCACCCTTCCATCTCGGCAAATTTATCTTCCAGCTCCGCCACGCGAGTGCCATCCTCGTCATTGAAGTCGGGTTTGGCATAGAGGGCATTCTTCTCCTCCATAATAGCCCATAGGACAGAGTGCCCCATCAGGACGGTATCCATCACAGTATTCTCATCAAAAGCGAAGTGATCCTGACTCAATACTGAGAGGCGCTCGCCGGGGCCCAAAGTGACCGTGCCACGGGTGGGATCGAGCTGTTTGCTAATCACACGCAGCATGGTGGATTTGCCTGCTCCGTTAGCACCGATGATACCGTAACAATTGCCCGGAGTGAAGGTGAGATTGACGTCTTGGAAAAGGATTCGCTTGCCGAATTGGACGCTCAGGTCATTGACTGTAATCATTATTCTATCTTGGTTCGTATTGAGAGCCCCATGCAAAAACGGCTGAGACTCTTCCGCATAATTATATTTTCGAGCCACAAAAGTACTGAAAATAAAGAGACTACCCCGCCTTTTCTGCATCTCGGACGGCTGGCGACTGTCCCAAAGATGCCCCAATGTCGTTCATACACACAGACGTAACTGGGAAAAACGAAACACCCGTCAGTCTCGGCAGGAAGCCATAGCTGACGGGTGAATACAAAATAAAAAGAACCTCCGCTTAGCCGTTGATCTCATCCAAGATAGCCTGGATGTCGTCCTGACAAGAACCACATACAGTTCCTGCTTCTGTGGCTTCGCCTACTTCGTCTACGGTTTTCAAACCTTTTTCCTTGATCGCTTTTTCAATCTCACCACGAGTAATCTCGTTGCAGTGGCAGATAATTTCGTCTTGCTGTGACATAATGCTTGAATTGTGATAAATCGTCGTTTGTAACTATGTTATGAAACACTTTTCAAAAATACAAAAACAAAACGATCAATACATCTATTCCCCGATAGACAGCATCAATCATCGGTCCCAAAAGGCTCCAAAATCTTGCTCTTGACTACCGTATTCAATACTATCACGGCCCTATCGAACGACATCGATAGCTCGTCAGAAGAATTCTCACATGTACATTCACTGGGAACTCGCACCGTTTCCAATCGGCAATATGCGCCTATTCTTTTTCGATTTGGCGCATAAATTTTCCCGAAATGGCGCCACTTCTCTAAAAATCTCACGCCACACGAATCAGTTTCTCCGCACATATTTCTCTTTTTTTTCTACGCAAAGAATCTGTATCACTCCCAAGTCTTTTCGAATAATTCCGATCAACCGGATTGCTCCGATTGGCCCACTCTTTCAACACCTCCCCTCAGAAAAAAGAGTCGTCCGACCCCACTCTTCATCAGAATGGAGCCGGACGACCCGATTGGTTTGTATGGGGTTCGATCTCGGAGGGTTCAGTCTCCTAGATCGAAATCCTTATCAACAGGTTATTACTCGATAGCCAACTTCTCTACGTAAGACTTGCCGTCTACTACGATCATGGCTGCATAGAAACCGCCCTGTGCAGTGTAAACCACCGTGTTGCGACCGGAGGCCAGACGGCGACCCGTCATGTCGTAGATCATGGCTGTGCCTTCGCACGTTACAGTGATAGTCTTGCCAACTACGGTGATCGTGTAAGGCTTGGCGCCCACTACGTCGTTCAGGTCTGTGTAGTTTACGCATACCTTCGGTGATGCGTCGGCGATAGACGCCACTTCTACGCAGTATTCGTGGTTAGAAGATGCCTGGCCGGCATCCGTGTAAGTCATTGCGGTCAGACCTTCCTCGATCTTAGTTCCGTCACGATATACCGTGTAAGTGTAGTCAACGGAATAATCTACACCTTCTTTTCCGCTGATCTTCACGTCATCGAGATTCAGCAAGAACTGGTCTGTACAGTCGAAGTGACGGAAAGCCACATACTTCGTACCGGCGGGCAGCTGCACTGTCTTCTTGTACCACGTACCCTGTACACGTGAGCCGCGGATAGCCTCGGGAGCTGTAACTACTGTCTTCGCTGTCAGTGTCTCTTCCAACAGGGCTTTCGTGAAGTTTGCGGCTTCATTGCCCGTTGAGGAGGCGTAAACGGCATAGTGCTCTGCGGCATAAGCAGCATCTTGGGCGCATACCCAGAACGTCAACGTGCCACCATTGGCCAGATTCAACTCGGGCGTTACCAAGTAGTTGTCAGGGGTCTGTGGTCCTACACCGTTGATGTAAGAGGCTGAAGATACTGCTGCGGAACTATCATGGCCGGGCAAAGGTGTTCCCCAAGGTTCAGGCGTGGTCGTCCAGTTGTTGCCATCGCCGTCTGCATCGATTGTCGTCCATGTTGCAGGAATACCGCTCTCGAAGCCTTCTTCCAAAAGGACTGTTTCGCCTTCTGGGTCAGGAGCCATCCATTGAAGAACAACATTCATTCCATCCTGCGTAGCTGTCAGGTTGGTTACGGGGTTGATGATTCTTATGTCAACACATTTTGTCATAGATTCACTTTCTGGATACATCACTCGCACACAGTAGATATACAAATCTGCAGGAAGATTGCTCTCCGAGAAAGTAGTAGCAGTTAAGCCTTCTGCTACGATAGTCATATTACGATAAACGGTATAAGTATAGTAGGCGGGAATTTCACTGTCACCAAAGTCCGGCGCATCCCACTTCAAAGTCACCGTATTGCCTTCGGCAGAAACATCAAGATTGGTAACAGGAGCAAGAAGTATAGATCCACTTATATTGATCGTCTTTACAACCGTTTCTTTATTATATCCAACTACTGTAAGAGTAACCGAGCTCTCGTTAGTCAGACCTTGAAGATTGATCGTAGCA
>NZ_QEKY01000015.1 GCF_003096695.1 Porphyromonas loveana
CCAGAATAGAAGAAGCTACCTCGCCGTTAATTTCCATTGTGAACTCACCTCCGTTTTCGGCCAAAGTAAAGTCCACAGTCCCTTCAGCCGCTTTTTCCAAACGTTCTTTGAGAGCCTTCAGAATCTTGGCATCTCCGGAGGTCGGTCCGAAAGCTAATGACCCGTACGTAGTCGTTTTGGTACGGTCAATCAGACCTCCGGGGTAGCCTGTTATGCCGAAAATGTTTGTGAGAGCGGCGGTCAGCTTTTTTGCCTCGGGGAATTGTTGGGTGATGAAGTCGTTATGGTGGATATAGCTGACGATTACACGGGCCTGGTCTGCTTCGGGGAGTTGCTTGATGGCTCTTTCAACAAAGAACTTTCCGAGAGGGCACCAGCCACACCATTCTCCTGTAAATACTTCCACAACGGTGTTGCGGGGGTATGAATCGGCACGATTGTTATCTGCCGTTTGTGCAAGTGCACTAAGTCCCAAGAGGGATACTCCGGCGACAACGAGTGCTAATCGAGAAAAGAATTTCATCTTGGTTTATTTTTTTATAGGTGAAACAATTTGTTTGCCTTTATCGTTTTTCGGTCGCCAAAGTACGGCGATAATTTGAAACATGCAAATCTTTTGCTTTGTTATCGTCCTTGACGTTTGCGTTCTGTTTCGTCGAGGATGATTTTACGCATGCGCATGTTCTTGGGCGTTATCTCCACATATTCATCGTATTTGATGTATTCCAGCGCATCTTCGAGGCTGAAGACTACGGGCGGAGCCAGTGATACTTTGTCGTCGCTGCCGGAGGCTCGCATATTGGTGAGCTTCTTGCTCTTGCACACATTGACGCAGAGGTCGCCTTCTTTGGTGTGCTCTCCTACCACCTGGCCGGCATAAACCTCTTCTTGCGGAGAGATGAAGAAACGGCCGCGGCTCTGCAGGTTGTTGAGGGCATAGGCATAGGCCGTCCCGCTTTCGAGGGCGATGATGGAACCGTTATTGCGGCGTTCGATCTCTCCCTTCCACGGTTGGAAGTCGAGGAAGCGATGGGCTATGACGGCTTCTCCGGCAGATGCCGTGAGCACGGCGTTGTTCAGCCCGATGATGCCTCGTGAGGGGATGTGGAATTCGAGGAAAACGCGCTCGTTCTTGTTGTCCATCATCACCATCTCTCCCTTGCGTCGGGTAACGATGTCGATGATGCGGCTGGAGCATTCCTCCGGCAGATTGATGGTGAGGAGCTCGATGGGTTCGCACTTCTGGCCGTCTATCTCCTTGATGATGACCTGTGGCTGGCCTACCTGTAGCTCGTATCCTTCGCGACGCATGGTTTCGATGAGGACGGAGAGGTGCAGGACGCCGCGGCCATAGACGATCCAACTGTCGGCGTTGTCCGTCGTCTCCACGCGCAGTGCCAGGTTCTTGTCCAGCTCTCGCATCAGACGGTCGTGGATGTGACGGCTGGTGACGAACTTGCCTTCTTTGCCGTAGAAGGGCGAATTGTTGATGGTGAAGAGCATGCTCATCGTGGGTTCGTCGACGGCGATGGCCTGTAGGGCTTCGGGATTGTTGGCATCGGCAATCGTCTCTCCGATCTCAAACTCTTCCAATCCGATGATGGCGCAGATGTCTCCTGCGTCCACCTGGTCAGTCTTGGCACGCCCCAGTCCTTCGAATGTATTCAGCTCTTTGATGCGTTGCTTCTGCATCGTGCCATCACGCTTGCACAGCATGATGTCCTGCCCCTCGCGTAGTGTGCCTCGATGTACGCGCCCCACGGCGATGCGACCGACGTAGGAGGTGAAGTCGAGCGAGGTGATGAGCATCTGTGTGGCGCCATTGAGCTGTTCAGGAGCGGGGATGTATTGGACGATGGCATCGAGCAACGGGGTAATGTCCTCTGTGGGGTGGTTGTAGTCCGTGCTCATCCATCCTTGCTTGGCAGAGCCGTATATGGTGGGGAAGTCGAGCTGATCTTCCGAAGCGTCGAGGCTGTACATGAGGTCAAATACCATGTCCTGTACCTCGCTGGGGCGGCAGTTGAGCTTGTCTACCTTGTTAATGACGACGATGGGCTTGAGTCCCATCTCGATCGCCTTCTGCAGTACAAATCGGGTCTGAGGCATCGGGCCTTCGAAGGCATCGACAAGCAAGAGACAGCCGTCGGCCATGTTGAGCACACGCTCTACTTCCCCGCCGAAGTCGGCGTGTCCCGGGGTGTCGATGATGTTGATTTTGCATCCCTTGTAGCGTATGCTCACGTTCTTGGACAGGATGGTGATCCCGCGCTCACGTTCCAGATCGTTATTGTCAAGGTAGGTATCTACTTCGGCCGCCTTGTCGTCTCTGAAAAGTTTACCGGCTAATAGCATCTTGTCCACGAGTGTCGTCTTGCCGTGGTCTACGTGGGCAATGATGGCAATGTTCCTGATGTCCTGCATTTTCTTTTGTCTAAATAATGGGGACAAAGGTAGTAAAACGGGCTGTTTCTCGTGCGATGAGGACGGAAAACTACAGGAGAATCCCTATCTGAGGTCTTCTTCTCAGCGATAAGTGCTCTCGCAGTTAGGCGAAGAGTATTTCATTCTCTGGTGACTCCAAGTTTGAAAGTGTATTGAAAGCTGTCGAGAACAAAGAATGTAGCTGACTACATAGAAAAAACCAATACAGCATCATCTTTTTTAACGTACTGCTTGGTGTCGGAAGCAGTGAGGCGTGCTTTGCGAAATTATGAGCTAATAACGGCCGGAATATGGCGCCGAAAACAGAGAAAAAGTTGCGCCAAAATTTTTTCGATTTGGCGCCAAATCTCGTTGGAAATGGTGCCAAAATATTTTCTTTTTGGCGTGAGTTTTTTCGATGTTCTGTGCAGATTGGAGATTGTAACACATCAGCATACTTTTTTACAAGAGGGGAATTGTAGGTCTATCCCATTGTAAAAGAGAAGAGGACGAGCCAAAGTTTTCTTTTTGACACGCCCTCTATGGTGTAGCTTTCCGTCCTTATGCGGCTCAAATGCAATCAGAGAAGATAGAGCAACAGGATGACTGCCACGTTGAGCGCAATCACAATACCAAAGCCTCGCCAGGTCCATTTGGTTGTTTCGACTGTGCTCCAAAGTCTGGCATAGGCACACTTGAGGATGTTGTTGCTGACCATCACTTGCATGGTGGCGATGAGCACCATGGTCGATGTGATGCTGTAGTGCCCTTGAAAGAGGTTGAGCAGGAATGGCGTAATGTCCGTGAAGCCCACGATAAAGGAGAGGGCTGTGAGTCCTGCGGCTCCGAACTGCGTGACCATGAACTGCGTTACGGCCGAAAAGAGCAGATAGAGTCCTGCGAAGACCACGGCTACTTTGAATTCCAACGGGTTGCTGTTAGAGAAGGCTGCCGTCTTATCGCCATGGACTTTCTCTCCCCGCTTATAGAGGAAGTAGCCCGTCGTCATGGACACAAGGAAGAGTAGCAGGAAATAGAGCCACGAAGCGAGAGCCAAGTCGCGATTGAAGATGAAGAGCAAAACATAGACGCGGAAGTACATCATGGCCGAGGCGATGATGATGGCTCCGGCATACATCTGCGGGCTGTACTTCTTCTCTTTGCTTTGCTTGGCGAGGATGATGGTTGTGACCATACTGCTGTACAGACCACCCAATATGCCAGAGAGGATGAGACTTGCCTTGGGGAACATATAGCGGCGGAGGAGGTAGCTGAAGTATGACACGGCGGAGACCACCACGACAGCGAGCCAGATCCGGTAGGGCGATACGGGTATCATCGGAGAAAGATCTTCATTCGGCAGAGACGGCAGCACGATGAAAGCGATGGTGATGAACTTCGCCAAAGTGATAAACTCCGTCTCGCTCACCTGTGCACTCAGATTTTGTAGCGGCTTCTTGATCTCTGCCAAGATCAGGACTACGACGAATATCAAGAGAGATATCCACAGCGGTGAGCGATCGATGAGTAGCGGGAAGGTATAGACGAGCAAGCCGAGCATGACGGTGGTGAGTCCGTATTGGCCATCCTCGCGTATTCGCATCAGGTAGAAGATCATCATGAAACAGGCAATGACGACAAAGCCGATCAGAAACGGCCATAGCTGATCCTTCGAAGGAAGCAAGAGTACATAGCCCAATAGGCCGAAGAAGGTGAACGTGCGATCGGTTCCGAATACTTTCTTGTCCGTATTCGCGATGCTTTGCTTGTGCTGCTCCATGCCCAAGCTAAAGGAGAAAAGCAGTACGAGGACGAAATTGATAACTTCTTTGGGGATAGATGACCAGAGTTCCATGTCGTTCAATAATGATTTCTTCCCAAAGGTAAATAATTCTCCTGCGTAACTCCTTTTTATAATAAAGAAGCCCCGCTCCAAAAAGGAGCGGGGCTTCTCAGTATTTCGTCCGTCAGTAGGGGTGTTCCCCTCTGAGATGATTTAGTAGAAACGAGCGCGGTTATCCGTTACCGGCACGAGATCAAGCATCTTGCGGAATGCGCGATAAGCTGTTTGCTGACCGAGAGCACGACGTTTTTGTGCGCGCTGTGCTTCCAAACTCTGACCGGCTGCCTTATCCGTTTCGCTCAACGGCTTCACTACCATGACGTAGTTGCGAGCAGCAAATGGTTCTGACAGTTGCGAGATGGGAGTCACCATAGAATAACCGGCCAGCTCAGCAGCTTGTGAACCGGTAGGCATAAAGCTAACGCCTACGAGCGTGTCAACTTTTGAGCTCATGGCGGTGGCATAGGCATCGAGGTCATTCAGTTTCTTGGCTTTGAGGTCAGCAACTAACTTTTCTCCTTGTTTCTTGATACGCACTTGTTCGGTGATCTGATCTTTCAGCATAGCCATCGGACGGTATCCGGACGGCACCTGATCCTTGACAGCGGCAATCACCAGATTGTTTGTGCCACAACGGAAGATCTTGTCGTGTACTTCGTCTTTCTTGGCTTTGAGTGCCCAGCTGACGATCTCGCGAGAAGAAGTAATGTCGCTAAGACGATCGGAGAAAACTGACACCTCAGCATTTTCTTCTACGATCAGACCCTTTTTACGAGCCTGCTCAGCCATTTTGGCAAATGTGCTACCGGAATTGAGGAGTTCGGTCAATTCTGCATATTTCTTGTTGTATGTTTCGTCTGAGAAACTGGCATCAACCCCAATGTAAGCGATTCGGTATTTGTCAACCATACCCTTAGCATTGAACGCCTTGGCGAGGAAAACAACTTGATTCTGATTCACCTTGATAACCTTATTAGCCGGAACTTTAAACAGAGTGTCCAGACGCATCTGCTGGGCCATGGCTTCCGTTACTGCGCTGTCGGGCATCTGAGTGAACTGATTGGGGAATACAAGTACACCGCCAGTCTCGCGAGAGGAGGGATCTGCACTGTACTTGCGGGCAGCTGCTGCGAAGTCACCGCCTGCATTCAATGCGTCGCAAATACTGTCAGCCTTTGCCAGATTGGTAGAGTCCAGAGCGATAATCGCAATGTTCATGGATTCAGGAGCTGACTTCTTGGCCATAAGCTTAACCAAAGAGTAGTGATTGTTCTCCAATATGGGAGTGTTCACTTCGCCGATGGCAGCTGTTTTGATGAATTCTGTGATGCTGGCACCGAGATTCATGCGGTCGAGTTCGGTAGGCGTCAAGAACGAAGGTGCAACGAACTTCTCAGAGTAGTTACGTGCAAGTGCTTCCATATCGTTCTGTTGCAGCATCTCTGTGCGAGTCTTTTGCATCTCAGTTTCAGCGGAAGCCAGGTCCTGTGCACTGGGTACTACCTGTGCCCTGATGTATTGAACGATCGTAGAGGGATATTTCTGTACGAAGAACTCTTTGTGTTCGTCGTAGTATTTTTTCACCTCTTCGTCCGTCGCCTTGATATTGGCGTCGCCAATTACAGATATGGGAGCCTGTACAAGTGCAATTTCGCGATTAGGTACTCCGGATTCATACTTGGCGTCAATGTCGTTGATGGCGTATGACCTTGTCAGCAATGCAGCGAGCTTTTCTTGCAAACGAGTGTCCTTGATTTGCTTTTCCACGTTCCGCCATTCGTTTTGGATGGCATATACATAACTTTGCTGATCGGCCGGCAGCGTTTTGATTTGCTTGTCGCTGATCTGATTGAGGAAGTCGTTTACGGCAACCTTGTCCGTGCTGTTGATGCCGTATTGAGAAAGAAATTGCTGAGCGATCATCGAAGGTTGAACGCCGTCGCCGATGATCAGAGCCAAAAGCTCGTCTGCACTCACTGCAAGTCCCAACTTGCCGGCTTCTTGTTCGAGCACATAGTCTTGGATATACTGCTGTGCCAGTTGGTTGTTGATTGCTGCTCGTTGTTCATCGGTCATCTGAGTACCGTTGCGCTCAGCGAGGGTCTCCATTTCGTGGAGTCGCTGTTGATAGTCATAGATCTTGATCTTCTCCCCGTCAATGTCCAGAACTACTTCCTGGCTTTGGCGGAAGAAGGTCGATCCTGAACGGAGGAAGTCGCCGATAATAAAGGCAAAAAGAGCCAGACCCACCACTACGATGAGCAAACCGGCTTTGCCTCTGATTTTCTCTAATGTCGCCATCTTGTTATTATGTTTTCAATTTAATATGCACTGTTATGAGAGTCTTTATCAAGGCACAAAGATACAAAGCAGCATCAAAATGCCAAGTCTTTCAATTAATAGTTTTCTAATTTGGTGGATCGTTGATGATCATTTTCACTAATTCGATCTTGGTGGAGGAGGATCTGAGTATGGTAAAAGTATATTCTCCTATCTCTACCACTTCTTTTGTGTGAGGGATGCTCTGATGTGTATTGAGGATGAACCCTGCTACGGTGAGATAGTCGTCAGATTCAGGCAGGGAGAGACCGAACCGTTCGTTTACATCGTCAATTTCCATGCGGCCACTGAGCAGATAAGTGTGCTCGTCGATCTGCTTGGCGGTGGTTTTACGGGTATCGTGTTCGTCCTCGATGTCCCCGAATATCTCTTCCACCAAATCCTCTAAAGTAACCATGCCGGCTGTTCCGCCCAGCTCGTCAATAACAATGGCAATGCTCTTTTTGCGTTGCATGAGCAGTCGCATAAGCTTATTGGCATACATGCTTTCGGGGACGAAGACAGTCGGGTTGATGCGCTTTTGCCAGTCTTTGCCCCGAAACATTTCGCTTGAATGGATGTAGCCTACCACATCATCAATACTCTGTCTGTAAATAACAATCTTGGATAATCCTGTATCAATAAATGTTTTTTTGAGGACATCAATGTCGGTGGTGGTCTCGCAGGCAATCATCTCGTTGCGCGGAATCATACAGTCACGTACTTGAATGCTTGAGAAGTCCAATGCATTTTGGATAATTTTTACTTCGGTGGTCAGGTCGTTCTGTTCCTTCTCCAATGGCATATTCTCTGCCAAATAATGATCTAAGTCCACGCGCCCCAATACCATTGTCGAGGGGACGTAGCCCTTGTCCACCAGACGGATGAAGAAACGGGACAGGCCCGTGAAGAGTGTGGACAGCGGGTAGAGAAGATAATAGACCGCTGCGATGGGAATGGCGAATATGCGCATCATCATGTTCGCATTGGTCTTGAATATGGTTTTTGGCAGAAATTCGCCCGTCAAGAGAATGATAATCGTCGAGATAACGGACTGTGCGGTGACGATCATGGCATCGTTGTCGAACCAATGCATCAAAGGTGCTTCCAAGAGTCCCGCCATGAGTAGGCCATAGACTACCAAGACAATGTTGTTGCCGACGAGTAGCGTCGTGACCAATTGGTCAGGATGGCGGTATAATACCCCCAAAGCTCTGCCACGTAAGCCCCCTTTGTTGCGATCCAGCTCCAGACGTAATTTGTCGGCAGAGAGAAAAGCAATCTCTCCGCCGGAGAAGAATCCGGATAGTAATAGTACAATTAGTATGTAGAGATATTCCATCGTCAGTCTGAGGATAGTGTAGAGGTCATTGGCGCAGAGTGGTGGCTGTAGTAGTGGCTACAGGTATGCTGTCGTGAGTCTGACCGTCTTCGTCCGCCACAAAGTAGTCGCCCGAGTGATTGAATATGGAGTATCGGCTCATGTCCTGTGTAGCGCTGAAAGAGGTTCCGCGTAATATCTTGTCCGGACTTTGGATGTATACCGTGTCGTCGGAGTAAACGATCGCATTCCGTTTGTCCCAAATAAAACGGGGCGAATGAAAGTTCTCGTTATTCATGTTGCGGATATGTGCGTGCCCGATGAGAATGAAGAGATCCTCGTTGGTCATATAGTATGCTGTGTCGGCAGTGATGGTGGCCAAAATGTGGTTGAGCGTGTCGAATCGCTCAACATAGATGCCGTTGGGGAAAAACCAATGGGGAGTGGCTCCCTTGTCGTATATATACCAGTCTTTGGCTTTCATCCGGAACTGTACGAGTCCGGAATCAGAGATGAGTGTATTGACGTCCGTCGTGTGCATGGTGTAGGCCGAGTCGAGATTGAGGTCATGCTTGCCTACCTCTGTCTTGCTTCGGCGGCAGCTTGCCGTAGAGAGGATATAAAAGAACACAACAACTGCTCCGGAAAGAAGCAGTGTTGTGTTCTTGATTGTTCTTGATCGTCGATCGGAGCTCATGCGCAAACGAATTTGCGTGCTCGGGAGGGATTAGCGAATGACTGTTGATTCGCCGATCCAACCACCGATATAGAGGCTCTTGCCTTTCTCCAAATCCGGATGCATGAACACGTCGGCAGGAGAGGGGAAGTTGCGGCTGTATTGTCCGATCAGACGGTTGGCTCTGGGAGCACAAGAGGGGTCGATCGTCTTGGCACGCTGTAGTTTGTCCACTGCCAGATAGTATACGCAACGAGCCTTGATGGCATCGCCCGGGAAGATTGAGTTGGCTGTAGCTGCATACATCTGAGCGATGAGGATGAGTGCGTCGCCCATAGAGGCATCTTCGGCCAAAGCCTTGTTGCAATATGTGCGAGCCGATGCGTAGCGACCCTGTCTCATCTCGAGCAGACCGAGCGTGTAGTTGCAGGCGGCACGGTCGCGAGCACTCTTGCTCAGACTGATAGCCTGTTGGAGGTACTTGCTGGCTTCGTCGTAGCGGTTGCTCTCCATCGCTTCCTTGGCCAGACCCATGGCTGCCGTTGCAGAAGGTTGTACGGCAAAGAGGTACTTACTGGCTTGGAAGTAAAGTGAATGATTCTCACAGTCAGAGGCGTGGAACATGCCGAGCATATTCTTCAAGAAGGTCGTATCCGTCTTGTTAGCTTCCAACTTGTCGCCATACATACGCACCAGAGTCTCGCAGTCAGCCAGACCACTGAGTGCGAAGAGTTCGTCAGTCTGTGTCTTGAGTGGCTGGATTTCTTCTTTGGCAGCATCATCGGCCGTGGCAAGTTGCTTGTCCAATGCTTCGGTTACATAGGTGTAGTCCTTCACATAGTTGTCGTGCCATGCTTCGTCCTTGATTGCTTTGTTCAGAGAAGAGTAACCCAGATAGAAGAGCGCACGGGGAGTGGCGTTCTGTCCGTATTGGTCAATGGCAGGTTTGATCCATGAGTATATCTTGTTGTAGTCCGTCTGGTCACCCATGTATCGCATATAGTCCGATACCTTGCTGGCCATGATGAAGTCCAGTCCGTACTTGGGATCGTCTCCGAAATACTTGGCGCGGTCGTCGTATAGCTTCAAAAGCATGTCGAGCGCTTCCTGACGCTTGGCGGGATCTTGTTCGTTCTGTAGGCGCCACTCGGCTATCCGCACTCCATAGATGTATATGTTCTTGGTCGATGCGGGGCATTCCTCGTAGGCTTTGAGCCAGAAGTCATAGGCTTCTTGAAAATTGCCGGAACGGGCATGTGTGGAGAAGAGGCTGATGTTCTGGCGGCAACGGATGCTGTCTTCACCACTGCCGAAAGGCGTATTTGTTTGGGCTCCGGTCTGAGCATAGACAGAACCCGCAGAGAAGAGCAAGGCTACTGTGACAAACAAATTTCTTGTATTCATTTCTTCTTTATTGTTTTAGGTGTTTAACATTATCTTGGTTTAGTTCACTTTCAGCTTCTTGAACCACGATTCGTTGAACGTGAGTCCGAGGGTCAGCTTCAGGGCGTTCTCCGTTACCATGCCACTCTTGGGGATCAATCGGTCGTATTCGAGCGAGATATTGAGGAACGAGCGTCTGTCATTGAGCGGAATACCCATGCCTACAATGGCTCCAACGATGTTGTATCCTTTGAATGCATTGCCCTTCGTAGGTACTTTCATGTACGAATTCTCTCCATGTAGTCCGAAGCGGTAGCGTACTTTTTTCCACATACCCACGCCGTTCACATCCGGAATAATCTCTCCACCGAGAGCCAATCTGAAGCGATCTTGGTATTCGCATTCCGATTTGTAGAACTTGGCATCTGACCACTTACTATATTGGAGGTCAGCTCCGAGCAGAAGTTTATTGGTTTGGGTGTAGGATACACCGAACCCGAATACGTCCGGTAGTGAGTAGTAGTCTGTCCCTTTGAGGTGTTCTTGTGTTTCGCTTTCGACGATTACAGCTCCTTGTACTTGGTTTTTGAGTCGTGTGTAGTCGCTGTGCAGCTTCACGCTCGGGCTATAGACGGCCCCGAACACGAGCGAACGCTCCTTGCCCAGTGAGAGGTCATATTGCAGACCGAAGTCGAACTTGGGTGCTTTGAGCTGTAGGATGTTCACATGTACAGGATTGTAAGGGGCTTCCGTCGTGAAGATAACCTGCCTGCTATGCGTGAAACGTCCGAAGAGAAAGGATGCATTGGCTCCGATGGACAGGTTTTTGATCGGGTTCACTCCGATGCCGAGGTAGAGTTCGTTCAGATTGCCCGAACCCAAATACTTACGGGTGTACTCCGTAGTGCCGCCATCGACTTGTGCAACGGAACCAAACTGATAGCCCGCAGCCGAATAGGGGAGTATCCCTGCACTCATGCCCAAAGACTTGCCCAGAGGGAAAAGCAAAGTGATGTATTCGAGATTGCCCATAGTCCTGTTGTCGCTCTTTCCTCCTTCTGCGTACCAAGTGACGCCCGAAGAGGCGGCGAGGTCGAAGATGAAGGTCATCGAGTCGACGGCTGAGTATGAGGCCGGATTGGCCGCATTGATGTAAGATCCGTGGCGCAAACCGATGCCCAACCCTCCCATGGAGTGGCCGGCTATGGTAGCACGATCGCCCAGACGCCCAAGCCCGAAGCGGGTGTAGGGTGACTCGGTGAAGTTGTTGTTCTGAGCCTGCATGCTGCCTGCTGCTAACAGCAACACAGCGAGCAGTGCGCCCCAATGACGTAGTGCGCACAAACCTTTGTGACCTTTATACATTATGCTCTAAAATTCTATTTAAGCCCAAAAGTACTAAATCGGTATGAATTAGTGTTCGGCTTTGTAATATCTGTGCCAAATAGTTGGCATTTCCTCCGGTCATTATAACGCGTGCTTGTTCCGTTTTAGCGTGTAGGGTACTGATATATCCGTCGATCTCATGGGCCAATCCTCGTATTACGCCGGCGACGATGGCTTCTTCTGTTGTGCCGCCATAGAGGGGTATTTCTTGCGAGAGGCTTGGCTGCTCGACGAGGGGGAGCCTGCCGGTAAAGTGGTGTAGGGCCTTGAAGCGGAGCTGTATGCCCGGTGCTATGTTGCCTCCGAGGTAGGTGCCGTCGGCCGCTATGTGTTCGTAGGTGATGGCAGTGCCGGCATCAATGACCAGTAGTTCGCAGTTCGGATATAGGCTGTGTGCCCCCACGGCTGCTGCCAGACGGTCGGCACCGAGCGTACGCCGATCATATGCCACTCGTATGGGTACGGGTGTGTCCTGCCCCATGAAGACAACGTTCGTGGCGGAGCGCATCACGACAGTTTCGGCCACGGCATCGCGTTGCCCTACCGAGGCGTATATGGCTCCGTCGAACTGCTGTCCGCCGATGAGCTGTTCCAAGGCTTCTCCGGCTGTGCTCGACAGCAGGGAAATGTTCTCGATGGCGTGATCACGAACGAGAGCGACCTTACAAGTTGTATTGCCTTGATCAACGATCAGGTGGTAGGACATGAGATCTTGAGTTCTGCTTTATTCTGCAGGAAGATTAGGCTCTGCAGGCGGACAAAGTTAGTCCATTCCGCGGGACAAAACAGAGGTGTTGCCGACAACGCTCGTGCCAAACGACTCTGATGTGCTGTCGAGAAGCTGCGATATAGCGGTTTGTAGAGAAGGGTTTTCGGGTGAAAATTTGCCGAAAACATGCGCCAAAATCCGTGAAAATACGCGCCAAAAATTTTTCGACTTGGCGCCAAAATTTTTTGAAAATGGCGTCATTTTCAAAATAAATACACGCCATGTTTTTCGGTGCGATGCGTTACAAATTTATCGGGCATAATTGGCAAGGAACGAAAAAAGAGACAGAGCTGCAAAGAATACTTGCTGCGCTGTCTCTTGATGTTGGGAGGATGCCTATTTTCTCCTCTTACGAGATTTCCGCTTGGAGGAGGCTTTGCTTTTCTTGGATCCGGACGAACCTTTGGTGATTTTGAGCTTTTGTCCCACTTTGAGTGTGGTGGATTTGATGCCGTTGGCTTTCTTCACCGCTGTGACGGTGGTGCCGTAACGTCTGGCGATGGAGGAGAGTGTCTCATTTCGCTTGACTGTGTGGTAAATGGTAGTTCGGCCAGAGCCTTCTGAGCGTCCCCCGCCGCGTTCGGGCGAATCAGCCACGGTGACTTCCAGATCAGGCGAATAGAGAGAGTCGCGCACCTTGTCCAATTGCTTGATGGCTCCGATGGGGAGACGTAGTTGGCAGGGCTGCGTATTGCCGGGTATGACTTTTCTCCTGTATTGCGGATTGAGTAGGTTGAGCTCATCTTGGCTGACGTTCGTGAGCTGGCGGATGCGATCGAAGCTGACTTGCTGTGTGAGCATGATGGTGTCAGTGGCCAAAGGTACGCCCACTTCGCTCGCACAGATCCGATGCTCTACGTGGTAGTGCATGGCGTAGTAAGCCCCGATGAAGAGGGGAATGTAGTTGCGCGTTTCGCGTGGGAGGTAGGGATATATCTGCCAAAAGTCGGTCTTGCCACCGGATTGGCGGATGGCTTTGTTCACGTTGCCGAGGCCACAATTGTAGGCTGCGATGCAGAGGAGCCAGTCATGATAGATATTGTACATATCCTTGAAGTAGCGGCAAGCAGCTTCGGTACTCTTCTGAATGTCGAGACGTTCGTCCACGAGGCTGTTGATCGTGAGCCCGTATATTTTACCTGTGGCGAGCATGAACTGCCAGATGCCTGCCGCGCCGGCAGGAGATACTGCCGTAGGATTGAGGGCGGACTCGACAATGGTCAGGTACTTGAGTTCGATCGGGAGATTGTGTCGGTCCAGTGTCTCTTCGATGAGGGGGAAGTAGAGATCGGCCAGTGAGAGCATATAGCGTACGAGTCGGCGACGCTCCTCGGTATATAGCTTGATGCACTGCTTGACAGCGGGGTTGAACTGCATGGGTATTGCCGTCGGAAGGGCAGAGAGCCTTTTGAGATAGACAGTGTCCGAGGTGTGCGGACTTACATCGGCATCGGTGCAGGGGACAGCTCCGCGCTTCGTCTTGGTGGAATATCCTTTGTGCCAAGTGCGAAGGAGTCGCTCCAGGTCATTGTCCAACGCGGTGGACGGGAGCAGATTGCGGGCTGCATTGCGCAGTTCTTGTGCGGAGTCCGGAGCCAAATTACTGTCGGCAGCATGCAGCGGCCGGCTCCCGAGGAGCATCAGCAAGATGGCAATTATGATGGTGAGATAGTATTTCATCCGAAGTAAGTGGATCAGAAGGTGAAACCACAGCTAACCCCATAACGGAAAAGGCCGGACTTGTCGTCTGTGCCCAACGTAGGGGTAACGTGCAAAGAGAGGTCGGGGGAGATGTTGAAGTCGAATAGCTCGGCATCGACATAGGAGTCGAGCATCGTCAGGAAATAGACGCCTATGGTGATGATGACACTCAGGTCCCGATTGCGACGATAGTAATCCATGCCGCGCTTGAGACGGGAGCGCAGCTGCTCGCTATTGACGTAGTCGGCAGGATCGGCACCATAGGGGAGGAAGTTGTGCCAGGCCGTATGAGTGGGATCGCCGCCCATGAAGTCGGCATAGGCGTTGCGATACTCGGTGTAGGTCTTGTTGTTCCAGAGGATGGCATAGGCGCATCCGGTGAATGCACCCCACACGATGGGGAGCTTCCAGTACTTCTTGTTGTAGATCTGTCCCGCCCCGGGCAGGAGAGCCGAGTAGAGTAGGGCGCGGGAGGAGCTGGGTTTCCACTCCTTTCGGCTTTGGAGTTTGGGCAGAGGTTGCGTAGCGGCAGGCAGAGGAGGCGTCTCTATGCGGAGCGTATCGGGCAGCTTGTCCGTCACGGAGTCGGCAGCATGAATGGCGTGACTGCCGATACTATCGGGCGTCACCTCCTGTGCCTTGGCCGATGACAGGCATAGGCACAGTAATAAAAGAGCGATTCTCCAACGACTTCCGATCATACGCAATGGCTGGAGGGGTTAGCGAATACGTTCGAGTAATCCCATGATGCGCTCAAGCTCTTCTTCTGATTCGAACGGGATGGTGAGTTTGCCTTTGCCTTTGTCGTTGCAGTCGAGCTTGACAGTGGTCTGGAAGAATCTGGAGAGTTGTCCCGTCAGCAGGCGGAATTCTTCCGAAAGAGGCTGCCTGCTTTTCTTGGATTTGGCGGCGGAGCTTCCCTCGTCGCGGTAGCGGGCAGCCAAACTCTCGACAGCACGGACGCTGAGTCCCTGGCGAATGATCTCGGCGTATAGCGCCAACTGATGTTCGGGATCGGGGATACTCAGCAGAGCGCGGGCATGTCCCATGTCGATCTTCTTCTGGGTAAGACCTATCTGTATCTCGGCAGGGAGCTTGAGGAGGCGGAGGTAGTTGCTGATGGTCGTGCGCTTCTTACCTACGCGTGTGCTCAGTTCTTCCTGTGTGAGGTTGTTCACCTCGATGAGCTTCTGGTAGGCAAGGGATATTTCTATGGCGTTGAGATCCTCACGTTGGATGTTCTCGATCAGTGCCATCTCCATGACATGTTCGTCCTCTTCCGTCTTGATGTAGGCGGGAAGGGAGGTCATGCCGGCTATCTGTGCTGCGCGCCAACGGCGTTCTCCGGAGATAATCATATAGTCGTTGGCGGACTTCTTCAGTAGGGTGATGGGCTGTACCAAGCCGATCGAACGGAGAGAAGCGGCCAATTCTTTGAGCGATTCCTCCTCGAAGGTTTGGCGGGGTTGTTCGGGATTGGGGTGTATCTCGTTTATGGCTACTTCGCTGATGGATGACGAGCCGATGACTTCGGCATCGAGTAGCGTGTCGAGACCGCGACCGAGTGTTTTCTTGTTCTGCTTCATGAGGATTAGACGCTTTTCTGCTTATGCTTTTTGATTAGTTCCGCGGCCAATTGCATGTGATTGACTGCTCCGCGGCTGTCGGCATCGTATAGCAATGCGGGGATACCGTGGCTGGGTGCTTCGCTGAGCTTGATATTGCGCTGGATGACAGTATCGAATACCAGGTCGCGGAAGTGACGTTTGACCTCCTCGTATATCTGGTTGGCCAGGCGCAGACGACTGTCGTACATGGTCAGGAGGAAACCTTCTATCTCGAGAGAGGGATTGAGTTTGCTCTTGATGATGCGGATCGTATTGAGCAGCTTGCTGATGCCTTCGAGGGCGAAGTATTCGCACTGTACGGGGATGATGACGGAATGTGCGGCCACGAGCGAATTGACGGTGATGAGCCCCAGCGAGGGCGAACAGTCGATGAGGACGTAGTCGTATCGGTCGGCAAAGCTGCGCAGGAGGTTGTACATTACCTTCTCACGGTTGGGTAAGTTGAGCATCTCTATCTCGGCACCGACGAGATCGATGTGCGAGGGGATGATGTCCAACCCGTCCACCGGCGTGGACTGTACGGCCTCGGCGACGGGCAGATTGCACACGAGGCATTCGTAGATGGTGTTCTGCAATGAGGCGATGTCCACGCCAAGACCGGAAGATGCGTTGGCCTGGGGATCGGCGTCAACGACCAGTACTTTCTTTTCCAGCGTGGCAAGGGACGCGGCCAAGTTGATGGTCGTTGTGGTCTTTCCCACGCCACCTTTCTGATTGGCTAAAGCGATAATTTTACCCATATCTCAAGAATATCTGTGTGCCAAAACTACTTAAATCCGATTTACTAACGTGACACATGCGTGGAACATTGTGCCACAACTGTTGATAACTGCCCGTAATTGTTGATAATCTGTAGGAGACGTCCGTATTTTCATCCCAGAAGGAAACGTTCGGTGAGCCCGTCGAAGGCGTCGATGCGGCGATCTCTGAAGAACGGCCACCAGCGACGCACCTGTTCGGTGCGGGCTTTGTCTATTTCGACGACGGCTTCGGCTTCCTCTGTTGTGCTCAGGGAG
Source organism: Porphyromonas loveana (assembly GCF_003096695.1). Classification (GTDB taxonomy): domain Bacteria; phylum Bacteroidota; class Bacteroidia; order Bacteroidales; family Porphyromonadaceae; genus Porphyromonas; species Porphyromonas loveana. The sequence goes on from NZ_QEKY01000015.1 coordinate 16,467, forward strand.
ACGAGTAGTTCGCCCTGCGGCCCCGTGGCGAAGCTCGTGCCCCAGAAGGAGATTCCTCCCGTCCGGCCGGATGGGTCGGGTTCGTGTCCCACTCTGTTGACGGCGATGACGGGGAGCCCGTTGGCGACGGCATGCCCTCGTTGGACGAGTTGCCACGCGTCGCGCTGGCGGAGTTGTTCGGCCGCTATGTCGGTACTTTCGGTGCCGATGGCCGTGGGGTATATCAATATGTCGGCCCCTCGCATGGCCATCAGCCGGGCAGCTTCGGGATACCACTGGTCCCAACATACCAATACGCCGAGGCAGCCGACAGAGGTTTGGATGGGGACGAAGCCGAGATCGCCCGGGGTGAAATAGAACTTTTCGTAATAAGCCGGGTCGTCGGGGATGTGCATCTTGCGGTATTTGCCTGCGATGGAGCCGTCTTTTTCGAGGACGACAGCCGTGTTGTGATAGAGGCCAGGGGCACGACGCTCGAAGAGGGAGAGCACGAGGACCACGCCGCATTCGCGGGCGATCGCCCCGAAGAAATCGGTGCTGTGACCGGGGATCGGTTCGGCCTGATCGAAGACATCGACGTCTTCCGTCTGGCAGAAGTACAGGCCGTTGTGCAGTTCCTGCAGGACGATTAGCTCCGCTCCGTCGAGGGCGACCCGGCGGATCTTCGTGGCGAGCCTTTGCATATTGGAGGCGATGTCGCCGCCATTGGCTTGTTGGATGAGACCTACTTTCATGAGGAGTGATGTATTAGCGGATGAAACCTTGGGGATATTGCATTGTGACGCAGTGCAGACTGCCGTGTTGTTTGATGAGGGGGCGGCAGTCGATGCCGATGATCGCACGGTCGGGGAATAGTCCCTGCATCACGTCGAGAGCCGCGGCATCACGTTCGCTCGCATAGGTGGGGACGAGTACCGCGCCGTTGATGATGAGGAAGTTGGCATAGGTGGCGGGGAGTCGTTCGTCTCCTTCGTACACGGCTTCGGCCATGGGGAGCGGTACGAGCGTGTAGGGATCGCCGTTGGCTTGGCGGAACGATTTCAGTTCCTCCTCCATGGCAGCAAGCGCGGGGTGATGCGGATCGGTCGCGTCGTCGCAGCGGACATAAGTAATGGTATGGGGATTGACAAAGCGAGCCAACGTGTCGATGTGCCCGTCTGTGTCGTCGCCCGCCAAGTGTCCGTGCCGGAGAGAGAGCACGCGATCGACGCCGAGCGACACCTTCAGGCGGTCGATAATGGCTGTCCTGCTCAGGCCGGCATTCCGATTGCGCTCGAATATGCAGCTGTCTGTCGTGAGGAGCGTGCCCGCTCCGTCGGTCTCCAGCGCACCGCCTTCGAGGACGAAGGATAGCTCGTTGCGGAGGGAAACATCCGCGGCGAAAGCTCCACGGCCGTGTAGTTCGCGCGTGATACAATTGTCGTAATTGGCGGCAAACTTCTGTCCCCAGCCGTTGAACGTGAAGTCGGCCACCGTCGGACGACCATCTCTCAGCAGGGAGATGCCCCCGTGGTCGCGCGCCCATGTGTCGTTGGACGGGATGTCGAAGCACGTGAGTCGGTGATGCAGCTCCGTAGGCAGCAGGCGGAAGATCCGTTCGCTGTCGGGGGCAACGACGATAAGCCGCTCGTGGCGGAGCACGGCGGTGGCGATCCGGACGAAGCAGGTTTCCACTTCATCGAGCATATAGGCCCAGTCGGACTGAGCGTGAGGCCAGGTCAATTGTACTGCCTCTTGTGGTGCCCATTCGGGCAGGAAGAGCGTTTGTGTCATCTTAATAGGGCGGCGACGTCGGGGCGACTTCGCCATTTGTTGCTGTTCTTTTCGGGGGAACAGACCTCTCTGTCAAACGGGATTAACCCGTCTGTCGGAGGGAATCAACCCCCACGGTTAAATGGGAATGTCGTGCGAATTGTTTCGCCGGCTCCTGTCCTTTCCGAAGTAAAATACCGTCCTCGATTTCGGTCGCACTCGGCGTCTCCGACGAAAGGTGCTGAAGGGGTGGGGAAAAGATACTGTCGTTCCTCGCAAAAGATACTGTCGTTTTGTTCGAAAGATACTGTCGTTTTCAATGAAAGATACTGTCGTTTTTCTGCGAACATCAGTATCTTCCTCCGGAGAGGGTCTGATCTTCCTTTCGGAACGGCCCGATTATTGCCTCGAAAGGGGCTGAAGCTTCGGCCGGGAAGATCGTTTCTCTGCCTCCGTCTCTTCCCGTCCCGACGGTGGTGCGGGCATGTCCCTAAACTGAAAACGTCCCTGCCCTCAAGCTACAGCTCAAAGACAGAGACGTTAGGTCCGTACCTGCGAAAGGGGGGGTGAAATAGTGGGCAGACCGCTTATTCAGCTTGTCCTTCCTGCTGAGGAGTCTCGCCTGCAGGCTGGGCAGGGGCCGTCGTGGCAGCGTCTCCGCCGAAGTTGGGCACGGCTGCGGGCATTTCGGTCTTCACCTTCTTCTCCAATGATTGTTGCAGAGCATTCTGGTTGTCTTCGCCGCTGCCTGAGTGCAGGAAGTGGGTAGAGACGATGGTGAGGACGGTGATGATACCGGCCGACCACCAGGTAGCCTTCTCAAGAAAGTCGGTAGTCTTGCGGACTCCCATGATCTGATTGCTGGATGCAAAGCCTGCAGCCAAGCCGCCTCCCTTAGAGTTCTGTACCACTACTACGAGGATAAGAAACAGTGATACGAGCAGGATGAGAATAGTCAGTGCGATGTACATTTTCTATATTTTGTTTTTATCGTTAGTAATCAACTTCTCGAGGAACCGAATTTGATCGGCAAAGTAAAGGTTTTTTTCCGGATAATTCAAACTAATGGTCTTGATAATCCTCAGTGCCTTGTCGTAGCGCCCCTGCTTGATGTAGATGCGTGCCAACGTCTCGGTGAAGAGCTCTTCTTCCAGTTCTTCCGTCGAGAGGCTCGTGGCGGGTTCCTTCTCAGCCGGTGTAGAGGCCGGTGTAGGCTCCGTGACGGGCGGCACGGTGAACACGGGGGTAGTCGCTGCCTCGTCGGGCATTATCGAAGCGAAATAGTCCGCTGCGGGGGCTGCGCCATGCTCGCTCCCGTAAGATATCTCGGAAGGGAGATCGGCTCCGCCGCGGGACATCTCGTCCAAGAACTCGTCGATGAGGGAGAAGGCATCGGGTTCTTTCTCCGCTTCGGTCGGTTGCAAATGCTCGGGATGCGTGTATTCCTCTACGAGCAAATACAGCTTGCGTCTGTCCGGCAAATAGGGCGCGAGGCGGCGCAGTTCGGATGCGTAGCGCACGTCCTGCACGACATACATATTATATAGGTATAGAAACACGAATGTGGAGCAGAACGGATAAGCCTCATACAGCGCTTTCATCTCCGGCAGCGTGGCAGCCGATAAGCGCGAGGGGTGCTCCATGTAGGCGTATAGATCGTCCGTCGTCATCGGGGTGATTTTACCAGTTCTCTACCGTAGCGTTGTATATCTGCTTCACGAGGTCCTCCACCATATTGGCAAGCAGACCGTCTTGTACGTCCACAAGTTGCTGGCTGCTGTCGAAGTCGGTCGTGGAAGTGAAGCTGTTATCGAAGCTCTGTTCGGGGAAAGCCTTGTTCTCATAGTGCACCTGGACCGTCAGTGTCACCTTGGTACGAGCAGCCAAGTCGTTGTCTTGGACGGCGAGGGGAGCGAGGTCGTAATTGGTTATCATCACCTCGATGACCATATCGGCATCGTTCGTTCGCGCCATGCTCAGTTTGGTACGTCGGGTAAATTGGTTCTGCAGAGCCTCGGTCATGTTTTGCGCCAACGGGGGATATACGCGGGTCGCCTGATTGGTTACGTCCGGCATGAAGAGGGTCTTGACACGGGTATAATCCAGCGAACCGCCACGGGGACTATAGGAGATGCTGCAAGCCGACAGAGCCGTCAGGCCGATAAGTACTGCCACGAGGGCAAAAAGAGCGTAAATTTTATTCCTGATCGATGCCATACTCCTTCAGTTTGCGGTATAAGGTTCGTTCCGATATCTTCAAGTCTTTGGCCGCCGGTCCCCGCTTCCCTCCGTGCCGTTCCAGTGAACGACGTATCGTTTCTTTCTCTAATTCCACCAGCGAGAGCGTCTCCTCAGTGTACTCTTTGGCCTCTTGTATAGGCTCGGCCGTCAGGTCCGTGTGGATGGGTTCTGCGTGTGTGTGCTGCGTCCAAGACTGTTCCCTCGCGGGCAACTCCTCGTTCTCCCACACCTTACTGCCCACGGTCCAGGAGGGTTGTTCGTGATGTGCTATGCGGTTGATCATGTTCTTCATGTCGGCTATCTCCTTCTTCATGTCGTATAGCACCTGATAGATGATCTCACGCTCATAGTGGGGTATCTGCTTGTCCTCGGAGCGTGCATCGTTCTGCCTGATGATGACCGGATGAAGATCTTGCATGGCATCCGCATTCAGATAGCGGGTGATGGTCTCGGCAGAAACCGTTCGTTCCTCTTCTAATATACTGAGCCTGTCGGTGATATTGCGCAGTTCTCGCACATTCCCCGGCCAGCGATAACGCATGAGTACGACGCGCGCTTCGTCCGATAGACGCAGGGGCGGCATCCGGTATTTCTCCGCACTGTCGGCGGCAAAGCGACGGAAGAGTAGCGGCACATCGTCGGGGCGCATACGCAGCGGCGGCACTTCGATGGGCACAGTATTCAGGCGGAAGAAGAGGTCTTCCCTGAACTTGCCATTGGCCACAGCTTCCTTCAGATTCACATTGGTGGCAGCAACGATCCGTACATCCGTCTTCTGCGGTTGGCTAGCACCAACGGGGATGAACTCGCCCGTCTCCAGTATTCTGAGGAGTCGTGCCTGTGTGGGTAGGGGGAGTTCGCCCACTTCGTCCAGAAAGATCGTCCCGCCCGAAGCCTCTTCAAAGTATCCTTTTCGGTCCGATACGGCACCGGTGAAAGAGCCTTTGCGATGGCCGAAAAGCTCCGAATCGATAGTCCCTTCGGGGATAGCCCCGCAATTGACTGCTATATAACTATAGTGTTTGCGGGCGCTGTAGTGGTGAATGATCTGTGGGAAGAACTCTTTCCCCGAACCACTCTCTCCCATTACGAGGACAGACATGTCCGTAGGGGCCACCTGTGCAGCCACGCGGATGGCATGCTCCATCAGCGGACTGCTGCCGATGATGCCGAAGCGTTGCTTGATTTGTTGTACGTCTATACTATTGGTACTCATTATCACAAAGTTAGCAAAACACCGATGCTATTTCCGTTTCTTCGCACTCCCGATCTCGAATTGGAGTGCCAATGCTCGCCTGAGCGAAGCTGTGTCGGCGGCATTGATCGCGTATTTCTCAGGAAGAGGCAGCACTAATTCCGTGCCCAAGGGCACATTGTCGGGGTCGGCGATCTTCTCTTTGTTCTCTTCATATATATAGACCCAGAAGATGCGGTCGCCATACGTCTCTCGGGCGATGCGCGTAAGCATGTCGCCTTTGCGCATGACGATTCTTCCCAAATTGGTCGGCGCAGGAATAGCCTGCACAGTATCTGTCGCGATGGGGGTCGTGTCACGAGGGGCAGGAACTACACTCTCTTGGGGCTGCTGCTTCGGTGCCTTCCATGAGGGCATGGGCAGACGTTGGAGCAAGAAATAAGCTGCGGTACCGATGATGAGAAATGCTGCGACCAACAGGTGTCTGCGCATGGTCATGATGCGTTCTTTCTCTCGTTTGGGGCGGGGAATTTCGGTAGGTGCTGCTGTTTCCTCAGTCGGTTGTGCCTCTTCTTTCGGGCGAGTCTCCTCGTCCTCGGAGTTTGCTTCTGCGGTCGGAGCCTCTTCTTCCGTGGTCGGGAGCGGGGCGATGGGGATTTCTTTTTCCGTTGTTATGGGAGTAGGTTCGGATTTGTTCTCCTCCTCTCTATGGCCCGTGCGGAATAAAATAAAGCAAGTGGATGCGGCTTCCAGTGGTCGTGTCTGCGTATCGGCTATCTCAGTCTCCGGCGACAATTCGATTGTGGGGAACATGGAGAACGGTCGATTGAGCAATTCCGACAATTCACCTTCGGCGATGAAACGGCAACCCGTCAGTTCCTCCTCTTCCTTTATCGGCTCGAAACGACCGAACTGTGGCCAGGAAACCGGATGCCCCTTCTGCAACAACGCCGATAATACCTCGGGAATAGCCTTCCACCAGCGCACGACCACGACCTCGGTGTAGGGCGTCAAATCGATAAGCGCTTGCAGCATGGTCTCTCGTGTCGGGGAGGATACAGGGCCGATTAGGCGCAACTTGATACGAGGGGGGACCAACACACGCGAACCGTCGGGGCGTATGCCTACGTATTCATCCTCCTTCACAGCTTGCCACAGCCCTATTCCCTCTTGGCGGATGGTCTCGCCTTTGGATAATAGTTGTCCCGTCAGCCGACAGTAATGCGACCAGAGCTCGTCTGATGTGGATACGTCAGTATCCGATGCCGTCGCCAGCTGAGCGATCCATAGCTCTTGTTGTATCATTCCTGCCAGTTGTTTGTCGATCCGATTGGGATTCTCAATCTATGATTCGTGCATATAGGTCGAAGGGCTCTGCCTCTGTGATCTCCGCCATATGGAACTGCCCCGGCTTCAATACTTGACCATCTACAAAAGGTATGAGTACCTCCGGATCCACTTCCGGAGAGTCATATTCGGTACGTCCGATGTAGAATCCGTCTTCTGCGCGATCGATGACCACACGCATACGGCTGCCCACTTTCGCTTCGTTGTATGTCGCCGCAATGCGCTCTTGCACAGCCATGAGTTCGCCCAGCCGTTCTTGTTTGACGGATTCGGGTATTTTGTCTTGATAATGCTTGTCGCAGTAGGTGCCACTTTCATGCGAATAGGTGAAAGCTCCTAATCGTTCGAAGCGAATATCACGCACGAACTGAAGTAGCTCTGCAAAGTCGGCATCCGTCTCTCCCGGGTGTCCCGTCATGAGCGTCGTGCGCAAGTGGATGCCCGGCACCTCGCGGCGAATTGTCTCGATCAGGTCGTAGGTCTCTGCCTTGGTGATCTGTCGGCGCATCAGCTTGAGCATGGGATCGCTGATGTGCTGCAAGGCCATATCCAAGTACTTGCACACGTTCGGACGCTCACGCATCACACGTAGCAGATCGAGAGGGAAGTGTGCCGGATAGGCATAGTGTAGGCGCAGCCACTCCACGCCCTTAATGTCCGACAGACGTTCGGTCAGCTCCGCCAGTCGATTGCCCCCGTATAGGTCGATGCCATAGAAGGTGAGGTCTTGGGCGATGAGCTGAAACTCGTGTGTGCCCCGACGGACGAGCGCCCGCACCTCTTCTTCGAGATCCTCTATCGGTCGCGAATGGTGGCGACCGGTAATAATAGGTATGGCACAATACGAACAGCTGCGGTCGCAGCCTTCGGATATCTTCAGATAGGCATAGTGGCGGGGAGTCGTCAGTTTACGTCTGTTCTCAGCCTCTGCATAGTAGGATTTGCCCAGATGAGAGAGTAGTTGCTTCCAGTTGAACTTGCCGTAGTAGGCATCGACTTCGGGGATTTCTTTCTTCAGATCGTCCAGAAAGCGTTCGCTCAGACAGCCCATTACATATAGTTGCCCGATGCGTCCGCTCTTCTTGGCCTCCACCATCTCCAAGATGGTATTGACCGACTCCTCTTGAGCATCACCGATGAAGCCGCAAGTATTGACCACGACGATCTCGCCACTTACCGTGGCCGGATCGTGGTGCACAGTATAGCCGTTGGCCATGAACTGGCGCATGAGTACCTCACTGTCCACCAGATTTTTGGAACAGCCGAGCGTAATGACATCTACTCTGTTTCTTCTCATTCGCCGAATAGAGAGTCTACAAATTCTTTCTTACGGAAGACTTGCAGGTCGTCGATGCCTTCTCCCAGTCCGATATACTTCACCGGTATTTTGAACTGATCGGATATGCCGATGACCACGCCGCCCTTAGCGGTGCCGTCCAGCTTGGTAACAGCGAGCGCATTTACTTCCGTTGCGGCCGTAAACTGTCGGGCTTGTTCGAAGGCGTTCTGTCCTGTTGAGCCGTCCAGTACCAGCAATACCTCATGAGGTGCGTCGGGGATTACCTTTTGCATGACACGCTTGATCTTGGTCAGCTCGTTCATGAGGTTGATCTTATTGTGCAGACGGCCGGCCGTGTCGATGATCACCACATCGGCTCCGTTGGCAACGGCCGAACTCACCGTGTCATAAGCCACCGAAGCGGGGTCGCTGCCCATCTGCTGCTTGACTATGGGCACGCCTACTCGTTCCGACCATATCTCCAGCTGCTCCACTGCTGCTGCACGGAAGGTGTCGGCAGCACCGAGGACAACGCTCTTACCTGCCTGACGGAAGCGATTGGCCAGCTTGCCGATGGTAGTTGTCTTGCCCACGCCGTTTACCCCCACCACCATGATCACATAGGGTTTTTGGTCTGCTGGGATGTCGAAGCTCTCGCCATCGGCCGAGCCGTTCTCAATGAGCAGAGAGGCAATCTCCTGGCGGAGGATGCCCGTAAGCTCCGAAGTGGAAACGTATTTGTCCCGAGCTACGCGCTCTTCGATTCGTTTGATGATCTTGAGCGTCGTGTCCACTCCCACGTCGGAAGTCACCAGTACGTTCTCAAGCTCATCGAGTACTTCGTCGTCGACCTTACTCTTACCTGCGACGGCACGAGTGATCTTGGCAAATACGTTTTCTTTCGTCTTGGACAAGCCTTCGTCGAGCGTCTCCTTTTTCTTCTTGGAGAATAATCCGAATAGTCCCATGATGTCTCGTATATCCTGTGTTGTATTCTGTCCTTAGTTCATTCTGTTCTTGTAGTCCTCGTAGTCGAAGCTACGCAGCATCTCTTTCTTGCCATCGGTGCGCAGCAAGACGATATCCGGATGGCGCACACCATTGAACATCGTAGTCTTCACGGTCGTATAGTGCAGCATGTCCTCGAATATCAGTTCGTCACCCACCTGTAGAGGTTTGTCGAAGCTCCAGTCTCCGATGAAGTCGCCGCTTAGGCAGCTGCATCCTCCTATGCGATAGGTCGGCAGTCCCTGCACCGGCTCTTGGTGAGCTCCTCTGATCACAGGCTTGTAGGGCATTTCCAGACAGTCCGGCATGTGGCAGGTGAAGGACACGTCCACGATGGCCGTGGCTATGCCTTGATGCTCTACAATATCTACGACGGTGCTCTTGAGGAACCCCGTCTGCCAACCGAAGGCACTACCTGGTTCCATGATCAGGTGCAGATGAGGATGTCGACCAGAGAAGTCCTTGAGCAGGCGCACCAAGTGCTCCACGTCATAGTCCTTGCGCGTCATCAGATGCCCACCCCCCATGTTGAGCCAACGTGCCTGCTTGAGCACGGCAGCGAAGCGATCTTCTATGATGGCGAGCGTCTTCTCCAGTTCGTAGCTGGTGCTTTCACAAAGGGTGTGGAAGTGCAATCCCTCGATGTCCTCGGGCAGGGTGTCGCCCAGCTCCGATGCCGAGACGCCGAAGCGTGACCCGGGCGCACACGGATTGTAGAGTGCTGTCTCCACGGCCGAGTATTCGGGGTTGATCCTGAGCCCGAGCGAAACGCCCACGTTCTTGACCATGGGGGCAAGCAGACGGTACTGACTGAGCGAATTGAATGTGACGTGGCTGCTATAACGCAGTATCTCCGGAAACTCCTCTCGCGTGTAGGCGGGGCTGAAGGTGTGCGCCGGCGCTCCCATCTCTTCGAATGCGAGACGTGCCTCCCATACCGAGCTGGCAGTGCTGTGCGGCACGTATTCCGTGATGATCGGGAATGTGCGCCAGAGTGCATACGCCTTGAAAGCGAGGATAATCTCCACGCTGGTGCGATCGGTTACAGATGCTATCAGAGCCAGATTGCGCCTCAGGAGGTCTTCTTCCAGTACGTATGCGGGAGATGCTATGTCGTAGTATCGTGCCATCGTCGGGGGATTAGTTCTCGTGCGGTTTCAGAGCCAAGAATAGTTCGTCGAGCTGTGTGTCGTCGATGGCAGAGGGAGCATCGATCATGACGTCGCGCCCGGCGTTGTTTTTCGGGAAGGCGATGCAGTCGCGTATGCTGTCCAGTCCGGCAAAGAGTGATACCCATCGGTCCAGACCATAGGCCAGACCGCCGTGAGGAGGTGCACCGTATTTGAAGGCATTCATCAAGAAGCCGAACTGCTCCTGTGCTTTCTCGTGTGTGAAGCCGAGCAACTCGAACATTTTCTGCTGCAGTGCGCTGTCGTGAATACGGATGGAGCCTCCACCTACTTCCACGCCATTGATCACCATGTCGTAGGCATTGGCACGCACGGCACCCGGGTCGGTGTCCAATAAAGGTATGTCCTCCGGCTTCGGGCTGGTGAAGGGATGGTGCATGGCATAGAAGCGCTGCGTCTCTTCGTCCCATTCAAATAGGGGAAAGTCCACCACCCAGAGGCAGGAGAATGTATTCTTGTCGCGCAAGCCGAGCTGCGCACCCATTTCCAGGCGTAGCTCGCATAGTTGCTTGCGGGTCTTCATGATGTCATCGCCACTCAGGATGAGGATGAGATCGTTTGGCTCTGCTCCCATGGTCTTGCGCAGCTCTTGGAGCGTTTCCTGTGAGTAGAATTTGTCCACGCTGCTCTTGACGTTGCCGTCGGCTTCCACGCGAGCGTACACCATTCCTTTGGCGCCTATCTGCGGGCGTTTTACGAAGTCGGTGAGCGCATCGAGCTGTTTGCGGGTATAAGAGGCCGCACCTTTGGCGCAAATACCGCCAATGTAGGCAGCCGAGTCGAAGACACCGAAGCCATGTCCTTTGAGCACATCCATCAACTCCACGAAACGCATGTCGAATCGGGTGTCAGGTTTGTCCGAACCGTAGTATTTCATGGCGTCGTGCCACGCCATCCGGGGGAATGTGTCGGCTATCTCTACGCCGCGGATCGTGCGGAAGAGGTGCTTGGTCATGCCCTCGAATGTGGTCAGTACATCCTCTTGCTCCACGAAGCTCATCTCGCAGTCGATCTGCGTAAACTCGGGCTGACGATCGGCTCGCAGGTCCTCATCACGGAAGCACTTAACGATCTGGAAGTAACGGTCGAATCCACTTACCATCAGCAACTGCTTGAAGGTCTGAGGCGACTGGGGCAGGGCGTAGAATTGTCCCGGGTTCATGCGTGAGGGGACGACGAAGTCGCGTGCCCCTTCAGGGGTGGACTTGATCAGCATGGGAGTCTCCACTTCGATAAAACCTTCGCCGTCGAGGTATTTCCGCACCTCGAGAGCCATTCGGTGGCGCAGCTCCATATTGGAGCGCACACAGTGACGACGGAGATCCAAGTAGCGGAATCTCATACGCAGGTCGTCGCCGCCGTCCGTCTCATCTTCTATGGTGAAGGGCGGAACCTCGGATTGGTTCAGCACCTGCATCTCGCTTACTGCTATCTCTATATCGCCCGTGGGTATGTTAGGGTTCTTGCTGGAGCGTTCCATCACGGTGCCGGTAGCACGGATCACCCACTCGCGTCCCATGTGTTCGGCGCGATCGCATAGTTCGGCAGAGGCCGACTCGCGGTTGAAAACCAACTGTGTCGTGCCGTAACGGTCGCGCAAGTCCACGAAGGTCATGCCTCCCATTCGGCGTACGCGCTGTACCCAGCCGCTGAGGGTTACGGTCTGCTGAAGGTGGGTAAGGCGTAGCTCGCCGCAGGTATTTGTTCTGTACATGATGATAAAGGATTCTTCTGTTTGTGATTGTTTTTGTGGAACAAAAGTACTAAACATAGCGGACTTATCCACGTAAAGCGCTTAATCTCAACGGGAGTGCCCCGTTTTTCTGTGTACGCGTTCGCCGATTCTTGTGGCTATTCTATCCATCGAAAAACAAGCATGATGCACCCCTTTTGGATAAATTGAGGTGGGCTTGTGAAAAAGTATGCAATTGTGTTATGATTTCCACTCTGCGCACTTTGTCGGAAAAACTCGCGCCAAAAAGAAATTATTTTGGCGCCATTTCAGAAAAATTTATGCGCCAAATCGAAAAGTTTTTGGCGCGGTCTTCTTGCTGTTTTTGGCGCCATGTTTTCGTCGATTTAGGCTCATAGTTTTGCGAAGTACGTTCCGTTGCCTTTGACGCCGTGTGGTGAGTTAAAAAAAGTGATGCTTAGAAAAAGGCTGACACTCCCGAGCGTCAGCCTTTTTCTGTCTAAGTATGTCGAGCTGGATTGGGGTGCGTCAGACTCAGTTGCGGGGTAGGGTAGGAGCCGGTGTGCCGTCGTGCAAGAGGCAGGAACAGCGCTCGATGCGCACATCATCATACAAACCACTGTCTATAAACGACTGGTGTAGCTGTCGGCCACCCTCCACGAAAAGCGACTGTACGCCGCGGCTGTATAGTTCGGATAGGATTTGTTCGATGATCGGTCGGGAGCTGTCGATGTGTGCGAAGGACACGGACGGGGGGAAGTCGGTCGGTACCTCTCTCTCGGTAAACACCAGTGTGGGGGTGCTGTCGTCGAAGAGTCGAAGGAGGCGGGGGAGTTTCAGTTCGCGATCGATGACCACGCGGAGAGGATGGCGTCCGTACCAGTGGCGCACGGTGAGGGAGGGATCGTCCAGGAGGGCGGTGCGGGTGCCCACCAAGATAGCATCGTGCAGCATCCGTTTGTGGTGTACGAACCTGGTGGTCAGCGGGCTGCTCAGTCGCACAGGAGGCGTGGAGGCATCATCACGCAGGGCATCGATGAAGCCGTCGTTGCTCTCTGCCCATTTGAGCGTGACGTAAGGGCGGTGCAGGCGTTGGGCCGTCAGGAAATAGCGGTTGAGTTGCTCCGCTTCCTTTTCCATGAGTCCCACTTCGACCGTCACGCCTCCGTCGCGTAGCATCTTGATGCCGCGCCCCGAGACAGCAGGGAAGGGATCGAGCATGGCGACTACTACGTGGGGGATGCCTTCTCGGAGGATGAGTTCGGCACAAGGAGGCGTCTTGCCATAATGCGAACACGGTTCCAAGCTGACGTAGAGGGTGCTTTCCTTCAGCAAGGCCTTGTCGCGTACGGAGCGCACGGCCATGACCTCGGCGTGGGGCATGCCGGCTTGGTGGTGATAGCCCTCGCCGATGATGCGGTCGCGAGCCACGATGACGGCTCCGACGAGGGGATTGGGGGAGGTGAAGCCCTCGGCATTCTGTGCCAATTCGATGGCACGGCGCATATAGAGGGAGGCGGGAGTCATACCTTTATTGCTAATTTTGTTTCTGATGATAACGTTTGACGAAGCCGGACAGCGGATCGAGTCGGCACTGCTCCGCCTGTACGAACCGGACGAACTACGCAGTATAGTGCGCGAACTGCTGTCGGAAGCCACACGGCTGAGCCGTACTCAGCTTTTGCTTGCACACAAAGATACGCTTTTATCGAGCGAAGCCGAGGGTACACTCACGCGCTGCCTCGACCGCATGCGAGAGGGAATGCCCCTGCAATACGCTGTGGGGCATGCTCCTTTCATGGGACGGGAGTTCGAGGTTAGCCCTGCGGTGCTGATCCCGCGCCCCGAGACGGAAGAGTTGGTGGAGCTGGTTCTCAGTAGAGAAAAGGCGACTGTCACTCTGCTTCATCTGCTGGATGTGGGCACGGGCAGCGGGTGTCTGGCTGTTACGTTGGCGAGAATGCTGCCCGCCGAGGTGTGGGCGATGGATGTGTCTTCCGAAGCGCTGGTGGTGGCCGGCCGTAATGTGACGGAGGGTGCGCGCATCACATTGGTCGAAGCCGATGTATTGGTGCCCGATGCCCGATGGGATTTGTTGCCTCCCGTGGACGTCATTGTCAGCAATCCGCCTTATATCATGCCTTCGGAAGGTGCGGCCATGGCTTCTCATGTGCTGGACTATGAGCCTTCCTTGGCTCTCTTTGCTCCCGAAGCCGATCCACTCCTGTTCTATCGTGCTATTGCCGACATGGCAGAGTCCGGGAAATTACGTCCGGGCGGACGTCTCTATGTGGAGCTGAATGCACGGTTGGCTGAGGAGACGTGCGCTCTATTTAGAGCACGTTCCTCTTGGCATGGTGTGGAGTTGCATAAGGATCTTTCGGGGAAGAATCGCTTTCTCTCGGCTCAATATCTGACCTCTGCTGCCATATGAATACGGAAAAGAAGTTGCTGAATCGTATGCAGGCCTACTGTGCTCGTGCCGAGCGTTGTCGCTTCGATGTGGAGACCAAGCTGAAGCAGGCGGGGGCCGATGCTGCTCTTTGCGAACGGATCTTGCAGCAGCTTGTGGAGGAACGTTTTCTCGATGACGAGCGCTTTGCCCATGCTTATGCCCGTGATAAGTATTGCTTCAACGGCTGGGGGCCGCGACGAATCGCGCTCGAACTGGGACGGCGTCGCATCCCTACGGCTGTGGTTACGGCTGCTCTCTTGGCCCTTCAAGAGGGGGATGACAAGCCCGAAGACACATTGCCGCAACTGATGGAGCGGAAGCTGCGCACGGTCAAAGCCGCGGACGATCGCACCCGTATGCAGCATTTGGTGCGATGGGCTGTTGGGAGAGGTTTTGAATATGATCGTGTGATGAAAGAGGCTTCGCGCCTGATACAGAATGCCGATGCGGAAGAATGGTAGCCCACACTCCCTGAGGCTGCGATTGTTTGTGCGCAAGGCGTTGGATTTTTTCTTCCCGCGCTATTGTCCCGTCTGTGAGGCGATGCTCGCGGAGACGGAGATTGGCGTTTGCTCTCATTGCGTGGTAAAGATGCCTCGTTACATAGAGGGGATTCAATATGGGTTGGATCGTCTGAATGGAGACATTTATATCGATGCGCTCCATGCGCTCTTCATTTTCAAAGATGATGGCGGTGTCCGTCCCATGATCCACGCGCTCAAGTATCGTGGCCATGCCGAGGTGGGGGAGATGCTCGGCCGTATGGCGGGGCGTCGCTACCCGATGCTGTCCCGTGAGTACGACCTCATCGTTCCGGTTCCGCTTCATCCGCGCAAACAACGCGAGCGCGGTTACAATCAGGCCCTGCTCATTGCGCGCGGCCTGAGCCACGTGACGGGAATCCCCGTATGCGAGGCTTTGATTCGTAGTACCTACACGGAGAGCCAAACAGGACAGGGCTATGTTGAACGCAAGACGACCATGACGGGACGTTTTGCACTCCATTCAGCAGCCCATCCTGCCGGCGTTCGTATTCTGTTGGTGGACGATGTGCTCACGACGGGAGCCACCGTGCAGGCCGCTGCCGAACCCCTTGCAGCTGCTTCTGCCGCAAAGATCGGCGTCTTGGTAGCGGCTGTTACTCGTCGTCCTTCTCTTCGTACGCTGCTCTCCGTCGCAGCGGAATAGCAAGCACGCTTCTTTATCAGAAAAGAGAGAGGCCGTGTCGCAGGGAGTCATCCTTGCGACACGGCCTCTCGTTCGTTAGCCGTAGACGGAGCAGTCGTCAGTTTACCAAACGACTACGCGCTTTTCGGGAGCCAGATACATCTTGTCTGTCGGCTGAACATTGAAAGCTTCGTAGAAAGCTTCGATATTGCGCAATGCCTGATTTACGCGCAATTCGCCGAGACTGTGTACGTCAATCTGCGTCAGTCGGAGTACTTCTTCGGGACGAATGTTCTGTCCCCAAAGACGAGCATAACCGATGAAGAAACGCTGATCGGGCGTAAAGCCGTCCAATTTCTCCAAGTTCTGTCCCTTCGTGGCGTTGCGGAAAGCTAGATAGGAAACGAGGAGACCTCCTTGGTCGGCAATGTTCTCGCCGAGCGTCATGTTACCATTGGCATGCACACCGTCGGCTACGAATAACTCGTTGAACTGATCGGCCAATTTCTTCGTTGTGGCTTCGAATTTCTTCGCGTCCTCAGCTGTCCACCAGTTCACCATATTGCCATTCTTGTCGAAGTTGCGCCCTTGGTCGTCGAAGCCATGCGTCATCTCGTGTCCGATCACCACGCCGATACCACCGTAGTTGACAGCATCGTCAGCGTCCATATTGAAGAACGGCGGTTGGAGGATACCTGCAGGGAAGCAGATCTCATTCGTGATGGGGCTGTAATAGGCATTTACTTCTTGCGGGTTCATATGCCAACGATCGCGATCCACGGGCTTGCCCAGATCGGCCATATTGTCATCGTGCATCCACTTGTATGCGCGCTTGATGTCGGCATAGTAGTTGTCACCCTTGATCTCCATCTTGGAGTAATCCTTCCATTTGTCGGGATAACCGATCTTGATGATGAAAGTATTGAGCTTCTCTTGTGCTTTCATTTTGGTGGAGTCGCCCATCCAAGGCAGGCCGTTGATGCGCTCGCCGAGAGCCGTCTGCAGATTCTTCACCAGCTTGAGCATACGCTCTTTGGCTTCGGGCGGGAAGTATTGTTTCACATACACTTCACCCAATGCTTCGCCGAGGATGCCGTTTACCATGTCCACGGAACGCTTCCAGCGCGGGTGCATTTCGGTCGTGCCGCTGAGAGTTTTGCCGAAGAAGTCGAATTTTGCCTGCTCGAACTCGTCGCTCAGATAAGAAGCTGCACCGCTGATTGTGCCGGCGAGGAGGTAATCCTTCAGCTCGTTGAGGTCTGCTTTGGCATACCAAGAGTCGAACTTCTTGAAGAAGTCCAGCTGCTCCATATCCCATTCTTCCAAGTTGGCCAATTGGCGATCGGCCATGTAAGTCTTCCAGTCGAAGCCGCTGTACTTGCCTGTGAAGTCCTTTACGGCCATTTTGTTGTAGTTGCGATGAGTGTCGCGCAGCTCTTCTTTGCTGTAGCATATCTGAGCCAATGCTGTCTCTGTCTTCATCGCATTGGCAGCGATGCGCTTGGCGGCCGCTTCGTCATAGCCGGCCAGTCGTGCTATCCGTTCGAGGTAAGCCACGTATGCGTTGCGGATCTCTTGTGACTTGGCATCCTGCTTGAGGTAGTAGTCGCGATTGTCCAATGCCAATGATGTTTGCATCATGTGGAAGATATTCATCTCGCTATTCTTGGCATCGGCATAAACATAAGAGCCGAAGAAGGTGCCTCCACCCATATTGTCCTGTGCCGCGGCATACTTTACCATGCCGGCTTTGTCGGCGATGGCTTCGATCTTGCCGAGATCCTCACGAATCGGAGTGGCACCGTCCTTATTACGCTTCACGCTGTCCATGGCTTGGCGGTAAAGCGTGGCTATGCGGTATTCATTGGTCCCTTTTTCGTGATCTTTGGCTGCGAGGCGGTCTACGATCTGATGCACGCGTTCGGTCGTGCTGTCACGCAGAATGTCGAACGAGCCGTAGCGGCTGTATGCCGGCTTGAGGGGATTGTTTTTCATCCAGTTGCCGTTACAGTAGCGATAGAAATCGTCCTGCGGGCGCACTGTTGTGTCCATGGCCGTGAGGTCGATGGCGGGTACCGGTACACGCTTCTGTTCTGAGCTTGAGCGGTCTTTGCCGCCGCAGCCGGACAGAGCCAGAACTCCGACAACGGCCGGAGCCAGAATAAGAAACTTGATTGTCTTGTTCATCTTGCTGTATTGTAATGATTAGTAGTGATAATAACTCATCGTTGGAATAATTGTTCGGGATACTCTCCTGCCGCTGTCAGGGCTCGGAGCTTGGCAACTACGCCGTCGCGGTCGTCCGGATAAGTAACGCCGAACCATCGAGCCGTCGTATCCAATACTTCCACAGAGGCACGGCCGGTGTGGATGAGGTCGTTCACCGCGTAGGGAATGTAGTATTCGCTCTTGAGCTCCTGTCCGCGTTCTTGTAGGAATCGTACGAAAAGCTCCTCCGAGTAATCGAAGTAGTCGGGCGTGAAGCCCCACATGTTCATGGATACGGGAGTGTCTTCTGCCAACGTATGCTCGCGATCTTCTTCGTCATGGAAGGTGATAACTCCTCCTTTGCGCTCGATTTTGAAGCGTTCCACCACGCCGGTGAGCAGATTGTGCTCGTCCATGCTGCACACTCCGCGGGATACGCCACCGCTTTCGCTCAGCGTATTGCCCACGCGATAACCCACCATACAGTATTTGCCCTGCTGCCCTCCCAGAGAGGAGAGCTTGCGTGCCAGCACTTCGAAGGCATTGCGTCCGTAGAAGTCGTCCGCATTGATCACAGCGAAGGGCTCGCTTATCACCTCACGTCCCATTAGGACGGCATGATTGGTGCCCCATGGTTTTTCTCGCCCTTCGGGGCAGGTGAATCCTGCCGGCAGCTTGTCGATCTCTTGGAAAACCACTTCCACCGGAATGCGATCTTGGTACTTGGTGATAATCTTCTCGCGGAAATCCTGCTCGAATGAGTGACGGATGACAAATACAAGCCGACCGAATCCGGCTCGTATGGCATCGTAAACGGAATAGTCCATGATCGTGTCGCCACCCGGGCCTATGCCGTCAAGTTGCTTGAGGCTACCGTAGCGGCTGCCCATGCCGGCAGCCAAAATAAAGAGTGTGGGTTTCATCAGAGTTCTTGTAGTTCTATTTGTATCGTGTTGATTGAGAATGTGTCGCCGCAAAGGTAAGCATTGGCGTGTGATATGGGTCAAAGCTCACTGTGTTGTTCATACTTTTGTGTCTTCCTCACATATTATGAGCGATGAAAGGCAGTGCCAAAATCTTCGACACTGCCTTCCATTGTCGTCTATGAGTGTTAGGTCTAATCCACCCTTACTTTCGTTTGCAGAGAGCGTGTGTCACCGACCATCTTCACGAGATAAAGGCCGGAGGAAAGCTCTACGCGCTTTTGTCCGGTTACCTCTCCGCTGTGGTACAAACGTCCGCTCATATCGTATATCCACACTTGCGCGTGCTCTGCCATGAGATTGATGGCTCCTTGCGTGCCTTGTGCCGTAAAGGCTGCACTCTCTGCCATTCCCATTCCGGTGGTATTGACTGTGAGGCATACCGGTTCGGATTCTTCACCATCCAAAACGGCACGTACGCAGTACTCGGCATTCTCTTCCTCCACGTTTTGGAAGAATGAAGTAGAGGGCCAATTGCCCTGTAGCAATTGCCCGTTCCGATAGATATTGTACACATAGTCGCTGGCCGGACTTTCAGTCGTGATCAGCACATCGTCTATCCGCACGCACCAATTATCGGGGCCTTCAGAATCGAAATGTCGGAAAGCCACATACTTGGTACCTTCCGGCAGATCAAAGTCCTTTTGATGCCATGTAAATGTTGTCTTAGCTTTTGTCGCATTCTCAACAAAAATATCGTTTTCGTAAATGCAAATGAAGTCCTCTTTTTGTATACCTGTTGTAGAAACATATACGCCGTAGTGATCCAGATAGTAATCAGACATATTCGCCACCCAGAAGCTCAAGTGTTTAGCTCCTGCGATATTCGGCGTTATCAGATATTCATCGGGGAATATTGTCGGCTGTCCATTGCTAACCCTCGAATATGAATAACAGGCTACATCGTCATTGTGCCCTGCTTGCCAACCAGCTTTTGGTAAATTCAAAACCACCCAACTAAATCCATCATTATTACCGTCAATTGTTTGCCAACCGGAAGGTAATTCGTAAGTCAGAATATCCGTGAAGCTTTCGTCCACCAAAATGCCACCTCTGGGAGTTGGATTAGGTGCGTTCCACAAGATAGATAGCTGCCCATTATCATAACTGTAGCTTAGGTTCTGTATAGGATTGACGGCCTTTTGTTTTAACTGACGCAATCCTGATAGTGCATAGTCTTTGTAGTTGTCATTGTGGCGGATAACCTCAAGGGTGTATTCTGTATTTCGATCAGAAGGAATAGAAAGCATTTGTCCGGAGCCTAATAAATTGCCTGCAGAGGAATTGTTTGGGGAAATGATCTCCTGCATTCCTGCATGAATCACGGAGTTTGCTCTAATGCTGTTCACAGCAGTAGAGAAGCGAAAAGAGCCTACTTCACTTGAAGTATACAGCTGACGGACTAACTGTAGTGCATCAGATTTTGAAACTTGCTGTGCTAAAAGCATCATCGGCATCATTAGGCATAAAACCAAAAGAGTAATTAGCTTCTTCATGTGAATAATGAGTTAAATGTGTGAAACATGCCGCAAGGTAAGAAGAAAGAAAAAAATATGCAAGAGTAGAAGAGTGCGTTTTTATGCAGGAACGCTTCGATCGGCAAGCGGTCGGTTCATTGTCTTTTTGTTACCTTTGTGCATCGGCAAGGAGTTTGGCGTTGTGTAAATGATTGGATGTCAGAAAGTTCCGATTGATGAAATTGAATAATAGTGGTAAATGACAATGATGATAAATGCTAGCCTCGGGAGTGTAGTCTGCCTGACTACTCCTGTTCCCGTCTTCTTTTCTTGTATGTGCATGCATGGCAGTCGCTGTGTGGTAGAGCAGTGTGTGAATAAGTGTTTGCGGACTGGTGATAGATAGCATGATATAAGGCTTCGATAGACCGCTAAAAGCACTAAGCCCGTGTTGCGTTCATGGCAGAACGCAGCACGGGCTTTCCCTTTTCAGTCCGTCAAAGAGGCCTTTCGGAGATGTAAATATTATAATTATTGCCTTTTAATAATTAGAAGTTTGGAAGTGATTATTATAATTATTTGAAATCATTTTTATAAAGATCATATCTAACTTTTATATATCTTGTTCTCCTCGCTCTGAAAAGTTGGATTTCTACATTCCGAACAGCATTTTTTATCTCCTTCAGGTCATCAGTCACCTTCCCTAAAGCTCCTTATTTAGAATGAGTCTAACTTTGTCTTCGGTGTTGATAACTTTTTTGGAACAAAAGAATTGAGATCGGCGTATCGTAATTTAACAGATCGGATGCGTGCCGATTCCAGATGGAAAAGTGTCGAGGGCATCATCCTAAGATTTCTCCTCCATTGCTTGTTAATTTCTGTGTTTTTGGATCGGATGCAGTTGCTTCGAGGTGTTCGGTTGCGAAAAATAGAGCGAGCAGAGGAGTTGACGAGCTTGTAGATCGGCTGCAATAATCCTATTGGAATATATGGAGAGAGGTGTTGATGCCGTGTCGTGGAAAAATGATACATTTGCAGGTCTCATGTGTGGGAATTAAGTCGCCGGTATGGATATTCGCGGTTGGAAAGCCAAGGTCGAAGAAAGAATACAGCGCGTAGTTGCGTGGTGGGGTCGTCACAAGTATGTCAAGTACTTAGTGGTGATCGGATTCTTCGTATTGGTGACTTTCGTCTTCGGCGATGCCAATATCGGCCGACGCATCCGCTATGCCAATCGGATCAACAGCCTCAAGAAGGAGCTGCGCGAAGTCCAAGAGCAGTACCATCAGGACAGCTTGCGACTAGAAGAGATTCGTGCCAATAAGCAGGGCATCGAACACACGGCGCGGGAGCTCTATCTGATGAAGCGCCCCGAGGAGATCATTTTCCTCATCCGAGACAGTAGTGTGCGTGCTGACTGACGTGGAGCAGTAAGACCGTATCACTTAAATATAATACCTCATCAAGCGATGAATGCTCAGCAAATACGTGAATATGGTTACCGCGTCGGCAGCTTGCTGCTGATATTGGGTGCCGTGCTACGGCTGTTGCCACTCGGCGGCATGGCGGCGGGCGACTATATGTATGCCCTCGGAGCCTTGCTCTACCTGCTGTCTTTCATGCTGACGCCCGTGGCGGACTTGGATATGCGTACGCGCAGACTCTATAGGATGAATGTGCTATCGGGAGCCTTCTTCGTCGTGTCGGCTGCTTTGATTTTTCTCAGGAACGATTCGCTCTGGCTCTTATTCTTCACCATCGGCGTCGTCTATATGATCTACGCTTCGGTACTTCTGCTGTGGCGCAGCGGGAAAAAGGGGGAGACGAACAAAAAGTCGAGACAATAAAGTCGGGACAGCGACAGAAATACAACCAATATGCAAAACAAGAATACACGCCCATCTCGTCCGCGACGAGCACAGGATAGGATTTGGACTGTGGATCAGGCCGATACGCTTCTGCCTTTCCTTATCCGTATGCTCACGGACAATAGTCGCACGACTGTGAAGCAGTACCTGACGAGCCGACGTGTCTCTGTCAATGCTGTGCCGAGCACGCGTCACGATACGGAGTTGAAGCCCGGCGACAAGGTGGTGCTGCATCGCGTCCAACTGCCCGAAGAGCTGCGACATCCGTTGGTGAGGATCATCTGGCAGGACGACTATTTCATCCTTGTCGAGAAGAAGGTCGGCATTCCCACCGTGGGGAGTGGCATCCAGAAAGACAGGACGGCTCTGCGCATCGTGAGCAATCACCTGAAGCAGTACGATCCCGAAGTGAAGGTGTTCATGCTCAATCGGTTGGATCGAGACTCTGCCGGTATCATCCTCTTTGCCAAGACCAAGCGCGTGCAGGAGTATGTGGTAGGGCGTTGGCCGGAGGTCGTGCCCGAGCAGCGATTTGTCATGGCCGTCGAGGGCGACATGCCCGCCGAAGAAGGTCTGCTGGCTCCTCCTCGTCATGAAGACCAGTCCCGAGGACGCCGCACGCAAGTGGTGGCAGAGGCACCGTCGGGCGATTCGGCCGGTGCCGCCCGCTACAAGGTAATCCGCAAGGGTGCCGTCTGTACGCTGGTGGAAGTGACACTGCTGAACGGACGCAACAATCAGCTGCGCAGACAGATGGGCCAGCTTGGTATCCCCATCGCGGGAGACTGGCGACAGGGAAGTTCGTTCCGTCATCTGGACTGTCTGGCTATTCAGGGGACGCGCTTTGTGATGCGCCATCCCGAGACGGGAGAAGAGCGGGAGTATAAGCTGCCTCTGCCCAAGTTATTCCGTCAGCTGATGCATCTCGAAGAGGGTAGCGTACGCACGGAAACAATATCTAAGGAAAAAAAACGTTCGAAATAGTATTGCGAGTAATATAATCCCAAACAAAAATATAAAGATGAACATGAACCTCAGAAACTGCAAATGGATGTTGGCTTTGGCCCTTCTGTTTCTTTCGATGCTGCCGTTCGGGGCATCGGCTCAGATGTTTACGGATGTAATTGTCTGGAAGACGTCGCTTCAGGACAGCGACACGCCGGAGAAAACGTTGGTCTTCACGGCCACGATCAAGCCCGGATGGCACTTGTACGACCAGAACTTGCCGGATGACGGCCCCACTTCGTTGGAGTTCCTCTTCGACAAGATAGTGGGAGCCAAATTGGTGGGCAAGGCTCAGGCAAACAAGGCTCCGATCAAC
This sequence comes from Porphyromonas loveana, assembly GCF_003096695.1. GTDB lineage: Bacteria > Bacteroidota > Bacteroidia > Bacteroidales > Porphyromonadaceae > Porphyromonas > Porphyromonas loveana. The sequence goes on from NZ_QEKY01000015.1 coordinate 39,631, forward strand.
AAGTACGACAAGCAGTTCGAAATGGATCTGCGTTGGTTCGAGTCCTCCGTAACTTTCCGACAGAAGATTCAGGTGACCGATCCTGCTAAGTTCAGCATCAAAGGTGGTGTTCGCTTTATGGCTTGTAACGATGAGAACTGTCTCCCTCCTGAGACGACAGATTTTTCTTTCGATGCATCGATGATCAAGAGCAAGGCTGCTGCTCCCGCTACTGAAGGAGAGGCGCCATTAGACGTTGCCGACCAAGATACTGCTGCATCGACGACCACTGCCGACAGTCTGTCGCAGACCGCTGCCGTGGGAGCTCTCTCATCCAATGCCGACCTTTGGACGCCGGTTGTCAGCGAGCTCCGCGCTTATGGGGACAGCACACTCCAGCAGGCAGAAAGCGCCCCGTGGAAGATATTTATCTACGGATTCCTCTATGGCTTCGTGGCACTGCTTACGCCTTGTGTGTGGCCTATGATCCCGATGACGGTGAGCTTCTTCCTCAAGCGCAATAAGGACAAGAAGAAAGCCGTGCGTGACGCAGTTACCTATGGCGCTTCTATCATCGTTATCTATGTGGTGCTCGGATTGCTCATCACGGGTATATTCGGTGTGAACTCGCTCAACAGCTTGGCCACGAATGCGGTATTCAATATCATATTCTTCCTCCTGTTGGTAGTATTCGCGATCTCATTCTTCGGAGCATTCGAATTGGTACTGCCTGCATCTTGGACCAACAAATTGGACAGCAAGGCCGACTCTACTACCGGTCTGCTCAGTATCTTTTTCATGGCCTTTACGTTGGCTTTGGTGTCGTTCTCTTGTACGGGTCCCATCATCGGTACTCTCTTGGTACAGGCAGCTACGGCAGGTTCCAAATTGGCTCCTGCCATGGGGATGTTGGGTTTTGCCACTTCGTTGGCATTGCCTTTCACGCTCTTCGCCATCTTCCCGAGCTGGTTGCAGGGAATGCCCAAGAGCGGTGGTTGGCTCAATATGGTGAAGGTGGTGCTCGGCTTCTTGGAGCTCGCGCTTGCCCTCAAGTTCCTCTCCGTGGCTGACTTGGCTTACGGGTGGCATATCCTCGACCGTGAGACGTTCCTTTCTCTCTGGATTATCATCTTTGCTCTGCTGGGCTGCTATCTCTTAGGCTGGATCCGATTCAGTCACGACAGCGAATGGCCGCATCTGACCGTACCGCGTTTCATGATGGCGACTGTGTCGTTGGCTTTTGCCGTCTATATGGTGCCGGGTCTGTGGGGTGCTCCTCTCAAGGCTGTGAGTGCTTTCGCTCCACCGCTCCATACGCAGGACTTCAATCTATATAGTGGCGAGGTGCATGCACACTTCACCGACTACGAGGCCGGTATGGCTTTTGCCCGTCAGGAAAACAAGCCTGTCCTCGTGGACTTCTCTGGTCACGGCTGCGTGAACTGCCGCAAGATGGAGAATGCCGTATGGATCGACCCCACTGTAAAGAGCATGTTGGAAAAAGACTATGTCCTCATCACACTGATGGTGGACGAGAAGAAGCCGCTTGCCGAACCGCTGAAAATCGTATTCGACGGCAAGGAAAAGACCCTGCGTACAGTGGGTGACAAGTGGAGCTATCTCCAGAGCAGTAAGTTCGGAGCCAATGCACAGCCATTCTACGTGGCACTCGACCACGAAGGCAAACCACTGGGAGCTTCCTATTCTTATAACGAAGACGTGCCATTGTACATCGACTTCCTCAAGGGCGGTCTGAATGAATTTAAAAAGCGTAAGAACAAATAATCGCAGATCATCTGACGATGCACACACGCGCTGAAAAGTTGGAGGCTTTCGGTCGTCTGTTAGATGTCCTGGACACCTTGCGAGAGCAGTGTCCTTGGGATCGGAAGCAGACGAACGAAAGCCTCCGAACGAATACGATAGAAGAGATCTATGAGCTTAGCGAAGCCCTCTTGAACGATTGTCCCGACGATATTTGCAAGGAATTGGGCGACGTGCTCCTGCACATTGTCTTTTATGCGAAGATCGGAGAGGAGAAAGGAGACTTCGACATAGCCTTGGTATGCCATGCACTCTGCGACAAGCTTATCTACCGCCATCCGCATATATATGGACAAGTGCAGGTGGAGGATGCTGCCGAAGTGGTGCGCAATTGGGAGCAGCTCAAGCTTCGCGAAAAGGACGGCAATAAGTCCGTCCTCTCCGGTGTTCCTCGCTCTATGCCGGCCCTCGTGAAGAGCTATCGGATGCAGGAGAAAGCTGCCGGAGTGGGGTTTGACTGGGAGGCCCGCGAAGATGTGTGGACCAAGGTGGAAGAGGAACTGGACGAGGTGCGCGCTGCCATCAAGGAAGAGGCTACTGCTACCGAGGCTGAGTTTGGTGATCTGCTCTTTGCCGTGGTCAATGCCGCTCGTCTCTACGGCGTGAATCCCGACAATGCTCTGGAGCGCACCAATAGGAAATTTGACAGCCGCTTCTCCTATGTGGAGCAGCAGGCCAAAGCACAAGGAAAGGCGCTCAAAGACATGACTCTCTCTGAGATGGATGCCCTGTGGAATGAGGCAAAACAAAAAGGATTATAGATCTCATTACGAGCGGAAACAACTATCTTTGTAAGAACGATTTTAGCATTATTACTATAATGAACGAAGACATTAAAAACACCTCTGCATCGGAATATTCGGCCAGTAATATTCAAGTGTTGGAGGGATTGGAGGCCGTGCGTAAGCGTCCCGCCATGTATATTGGTGATATAAGTGAGAAGGGTTTGCATCACTTGGTCTATGAGGTTGTAGACAATTCGATTGACGAAGCCTTGGCTGGCTATTGCGACAATATAGAGGTCACCATCGAAGAAGACAATTCCATTACCGTCAGCGATAATGGGCGTGGTATTCCCGTGGACTTTCATGAGAAAGAGGGCAAGAGTGCTCTAGAAGTGGTGCTCACCGTACTCCATGCCGGTGGTAAGTTCGACAAAGGTTCTTATAAAGTATCTGGTGGTCTGCACGGCGTAGGGGTTTCCTGTGTGAATGCACTCTCTACCTATTTGCGAGCAGAGGTGTCTCGAGATGGCAAAATCCATATGCAGGAGTACAGCTGTGGTAAGCCGCTACATGATGTGGAAGTGATAGGCACGACCGATCGTACCGGTACTACTATCCACTTCGCGCCCGATAGCTCCATCTTCGTTGTCACAGAATACCAATATTCCATCTTGGCCAAGCGCCTGCGCGAACTTTCTTTCCTGAATGCGGGAATTACCCTCTCGCTGACAGACAAGCGTGTGATGAAAGAAGACGGTAGCGGTTATAAGCAAGATGTTTTCTATTCAGAGGAAGGTCTGAAAGAGTTCGTTCGTCATCTCGATCGTATGAAAGAGCCCCTCGTGGACAATGTGATACACATTGTTACAGAGAAGCAGGGTATCCCCGTAGAAGTGGCCATGACCTATAATACTTCTTATCTGGAGAATGTGTATAGCTACGTGAACGACATCAATACCATTGAAGGGGGTACTCACTTGGCGGGTTTCCGTCGAGGTCTCACCCGCACGTTGAAGAAGTATGCCACAGACTCCAAACTCCTGGACAAGGTGAAAGTGGAGATCACGGGCGACGACTTCCGCGAAGGATTGACAGCCGTGATCAGCATCAAAGTAGCAGAACCTCAGTTTGAGGGTCAAACCAAGACTAAACTCGGTAACAACGAAGTGACCGGGGCCGTGGATATGGCCGTAAGCGAAGCCCTTGAATACTATCTGGAAGAGCATCCAAAGGAGGCTAAGCTCATCGTGGATAAAGTGGTATTGGCCGCGACTGCTCGTCAGGCAGCTCGTAAAGCCAGAGAGATGGTACAGCGCAAATCTCCCCTCTCGGGTGGAGGCTTGCCGGGTAAGTTGGCCGACTGTTCTTCCAAGGATCCTGAGCAATGTGAGCTTTTCCTTGTCGAGGGGGATTCGGCAGGTGGTACAGCCAAGCAAGGTCGTGATCGTGAATTCCAAGCGATTCTCCCCCTCAGAGGAAAGATCCTCAATGTGGAGAAGGCCATGCAGCATAAAGTATTCGAGAGTGAAGAGATCCGCAACATCTATACTGCTCTCGGGGTGACCATCGGTACGGAAGAGGACAGCAAGGCACTTAATCTCTCCAAACTTCGCTATCATAAGGTGGTAATTATGACCGATGCCGACGTGGACGGTAGTCATATCGCCACGCTTATCCTCACATTCTTCTTCCGCAATATGCGTACACTCATCGAGAATGGCTATGTCTTCATTGCCACTCCGCCGCTATACCTTTGTAAGAAGGGTAAGGAACAGCAGTATTGCTGGACAGAGCAGCAGCGTCAGGCCTTTGTCGATCGCTTTGCAGATGGCAATGAGAGCCGTGTGCACGTACAGCGTTATAAAGGTCTTGGTGAGATGAACGAAGAGCAACTTTGGGAAACGACTATGGATCCTGCCAACAGAACGCTCCGTAAAGTAACCATTGAGAATGCAGCCGAGGCAGACTCCATCTTCTCCATGCTGATGGGGGATGAAGTGGGACCGCGTAGGGAGTTTATCGAAGAAAATGCTACTTATGCTCGAATAGATGCTTAGTCCTAAGAACTATCAAGATTATCCTGCGGCGCTCCGACAACTCTACCAAGAGCTTGACGGTGCGCCGCAAGTCTTTAGAGGCGAACGAGATGCTCGTCCTCTGATCGGCCTGTCGGCTAATTACAATGCTTCGGGCTCATGTATCGCTCGTGCTTATACCGAGTCGATTATCCAGGCGGGTGGATTGCCGGTACTCATTCCGTTGACCACAGATATAGAGGTGTTGCGTCGCTATGCTGCTCAGATTGACGGGCTACTTCTGTCCGGCGGGGATGACCTGTTGCCGGCTTATTTGGGCGAAGATCCTATTCCGACTTTGGGCGAAGTAAACCCCGAAAGAGATAGGAGCGAACTCCTGCTCGTCGCAGAAGCCGTGCGCCGCAATGTGCCGATACTGGGTATCTGTCGAGGTCATCAACTCCTCGCCACAGCTTTTTGTGGAGGAATGTATCAGGATATCTATGCACAGCTGCCGAACGCTCAGGGGCATAATCCGCAGATACCCAAGACTCTCCCTGCTCATCAAGTGTGTTTGCAGGGCGATTCTGTATTGGCACGCGTATTGGGACTGCAAGATGGCGATGCCATTCAGGTCAATAGCATACACCATCAGGCCGTGAGCAGGGTTCCGAAATCTTTCCGTGTGACTGCCCTTGCAGCGGATGGTGTTATCGAAGCTATGGAAGCCTATCCGGAGAAATCTATTCTTTCAGTGCAATGGCACCCAGAACAGATGGCTTATGCAGGAGACGTTCTACAACAAAAGCTATTCGCTCATTTGGTGTCAGAGGCTACGCTCTTCGCGCAAGCCAAGGCTGTACATCGCTCCGTTATCGTTCTGGATTCGCATGTGGATACACCCATGCACTTTACACCGGACTTCGATTTGAGGCAGCGAGGCAATACATTGGTCGATCTCCCAAAGATGGAGGAAGGATTGGTTGATGTATCCGTCATGGTCGCCTATCTGCCGCAGAGAGAACGAGATGATGACTCGCTCCGACAGGCAACGAACTATGCCGTGGACAAGTTGGAATCCATCCGCAGACTTACCTTTGCTCATCCCGATATCGCCACAGTGGCCACGACTGTAGAAGAGATTCGCAGAGCCAAAGAGCTTGGCTTGCGTGTCATTGTACCGGCTATTGAGAATGGTTATGCTATAGGAAAAGACATCTCCAACGTGGCACGTTTCGGCGAAATGGGTGTTTGTTATATTACACTCTGTCATAACGGAGATAACGATCTCTGTGATTCAGCTCGTAAGAGTAAGCAGGAGCATGGCGGACTCAGTGACTTGGGCCGCGAGGTCGTTCGTGAGATGAATCGTCAGGGTATTATGGTTGATGTTTCTCATGCTGCACCTACGACAGTCCGCGATGTGCTCAGCATCAGCACGGCTCCCATCATCGCCAGTCATTCTTCTGCACGGGCATTATGTGATCATCCGCGAAATCTGACCGACGAGGATGCTTTGGCTATTGCCGAGCGAGGAGGAGTCGTGCAAGTGTGTCTCTATGCTGGCTTTATTTGCGAGCAGGAAGAGGCTGCGTCTGTAGTCATGGCGGCTGACCATATTGACCATTTTGTGCGTTTGCTTGGTATCGAGCATGTGGGCATCGGATCCGATTTCGATGGTGATGGCGAGCTGATCGGATGTCGTGGAAGTAACGATTTGATCCGTCTGACCGTCGAATTGTTGCGCCGTGGCTATACGACAACGCAACTCCGACTCCTTTGGGGGGAGAATTTTTTGCGAGTTATGGAAACTGCAAAAGCTCAGTCAAAGTGTCAATAAAAATACTTTTTCGGTGTGTTTTGGGGTGGAAAAGCGCTGTTTTCATGGCAAAAGATTTGGTAATATGAAAATAACGCCTATCTTTGCTTCGTGGTTTTTTCATAATAGTATTAGATTTAAGGTTAACAGAAGATCGAAGGCTGTCGGGAGACAGCCTGAGATTGCGAAATCCCGCCCTGCGTTTCTACGCGAGGTGGGTTTTTTGTTTTAGGGTTGTTCTGTCTCGCGCTTGCGGAAGGTATCCACAACAGGGCAACTGCATCATATAGGGGTTATCTTCCCGGGATCCCCTCAGTAGATACCATCGAACGGATTTAGGACATTGTGATGCAGTTTTCTTGGGAGGGGGGCCAAATTCTCGTTTGCTCTTATCTGCCGGCCGAATGGTGGAATGGCGATGTGTGTGGCCGATTATATAGAAAAGCTGTTTTGTCCTTAGGTAAGGACGGTTCTATCCTCAGTCGAGGACAAATCTATCCTTTATAAAGGACACTTTTGTCCTTTGTGATGTTGTTCCTCTGCAGTCCTCTTTTCGTTAGTCTGTAAAAGACAGTCTGGCTATTTATCGAATTTGACTTTCTACACTGTTATAGATTGTTTTTGAAAAACTGACGAAAGTAGTCCCTATTTTGAAGCGGTTGCCCTGAGTGTCCGGACAGTGCTTTTTGCTCGGAAGGGAGGAAAGGCTACGGCGAAAAAGACTACTTTTGTTGTTCGGAAATAAAGAAGCATCAATGACATTCGATCTCCAATATACATGTGCCGACTGCGAAGCACGTGCCGGTGTACTCACTACAGATCACGGCGCCATAGAAACTCCCATTTTCATGCCTGTGGGCACTGTGGGGAGTGTGAAGGCTGTGCACATGCACGAACTGGAGGAAGACATTCGCGCCCAGATCATACTGGGCAATACCTATCACCTCTATCTGCGTCCCGGCCTCGATGTGCTCCGACGTGCAGGAGGGCTGCATCGCTTCAACAGTTGGGAGCGTCCGTTGCTGACCGATAGCGGTGGATTCCAAGTTTTCTCCTTGGCAGAAAATCGCAAAATCACAGAGGAGGGCGTGACCTTCCGCTCGCATATAGACGGCTCTAAGCATCTCTTCTCACCCGAGTCGGTGATGGACATACAGCGTGTCATAGGGGCGGATATCATCATGGCATTCGATGAATGCTGCCCGGGCGATGCGGATCACGACTATGCCCGCCGTTCCATGCTCCTGACGGGTCGCTGGTTGGAACGTTGTCTCAAGAGAATGGCCGAGACGGAGCCGCTCTATGGTCATGAACAGCAACTCTTCCCCATCGTACAAGGGTGCGTGTATCCCGATCTGCGCCGCCGCTCAGCCGAGATGGTGGCTGCCGTAGGTGCCGCTGGAAATGCTATCGGAGGCTTGGCCGTGGGTGAGCCTACGGATAAGATGTATGAGATGATAGAACTGACCAACACCATCTTGCCCAAGGATCGTCCACGCTATCTCATGGGAGTGGGTACGCCTATCAATATACTGGAGGCCATAGCCCGTGGGGTAGATATGTTTGACTGCATCATGCCGACGCGTAACGGCCGTAACGGGCAGCTCTTTACTTGGCATGGTACGATCAACATACGCAATGCCAAGTGGGCAGATGATTACTCTCCACTTGATCCGGAGGGGACGTCTTATGTGGATAGTCGCTATAGCAAAGCCTATCTGCACCATCTTATCCATACACAGGAGTTGTTGGGATTGCAGATTGCTTCCATCCACAACTTAGCGTTTTACCTTGATCTGGTGAGACAGGCGCGGGAGCATATACGACAGGGGGACTACCGTAGTTGGAAGACGGCCATGGTGCGTCAGCTTGATAATCGGTTGTAAGTAATAGCAGAACGAAATAATGAAGGGGCTTACACGGTTAGACAGGTATCTGATCAAACAGTTTCTGGGGACGTTTATCTTCTCCATTCTGTTGATCATATCGGTCTCTGTCGTTTTCGACATCAACGAAAAAATCGACGACTTCATGAAGCCGGAGGTCTCGCTTCATAGTATCATCTTCGATTACTACCTGAACTTTATTCCCTACTATGCCAATCTGTTCAGTCCGCTCTTCGTCTTCATCTCGGTCATCTTCTTTACCTCACGATTGGCCGATAAGTCGGAGATCATCGCCATGCTCTCTACAGGCATGAGCTTCAAACGGTTGATGGTGCCTTACATGATATCGGCAGCGGTGATTGCATTGCTGACCTTCTTGCTGAACAGTTTCGTTATCCCACCGGGCAATGCGACTCGCATTGAGTTCCAAAACAGATACATCAAGAACAAGCGAGTGGAGTATGCCGAGAGCGTGCAACTGGAAGTGAAGAAAGGTATCTTTGCCTTCTTTGGCTCCTATAGCGATGCCATGCGCACCGGCTATCAATTCAGCTTGGAGGAGTTCAAGAACAAGCAACTTGTCTCTCGTCTCACGGCTGAGCGCATCGAATATGACTCGCTATACAATTGGCGCGTGTACAACTATAGGATACGTCACTTCGGTCGCTATAAAGAGACTGTGGAGAGTGGTAGTTCGCTTGATACCATCATAGAAGTGCGGCCGGCAGACTTCCTCGTTGCAGAGGATGATGTGCAGACGATGACCACTCCCGGACTACAGTCCCACATCTCACGACAGAAGGAAAGGGGAGTGGGGAATGTGAAATTGTTCGAGATTGAACTGCACAAGCGTTATGCTGCGATCTTCTCGGCTTTTATCTTGACCATTATCGGTGCTTCACTCTCTTCGCGTAAGGTCAAAGGCGGTATGGGCATCAACATTGCGATCGGCTTGGGACTGAGCTTCGCCTACATCCTCTTCTTGACCATTGCCGGCACCTTTGCCGTCAGTGGTGCGCTCTCTCCGTTTATGGCTGCATGGGTGCCGAACTTTGTGTTTATCATCATTGCCATTTATCTCTACAAAAAGGCTCCGCGATAGATCGATCCGGAGACAAATTATCAGACGGTTATGAAAGAAAAGATTCAGAAAAATATCCTCATAAAGAACAAACGTGCCACCTTCGATTACGAGATACTGGACGTCTTTACGGCTGGTATTGTATTGGTGGGTACGGAGATCAAATCGCTCAGGCAGGGCAAAGGCAGTCTTGTGGATACATACTGCTACTTCCATGGTGGTGAGTTGTGGGTGAAAAATATGTATATAGCCGAGTACTTCTACGGCACATACAACAACCATGTGGCGCGCCGAGATCGTAAGCTCCTGCTCAATCGCAAGGAACTACGCAAGCTCGAAGAGGCGTCCAAGAGCGTGGGGACGACCATTGTGCCTACAAAACTCTTCATCAATGAGAGAGGACTGGCCAAGCTGCAGATAGGACTGGCACGAGGAAAGAAAGAATATGACAAACGTGCATCCATCAAAGAACGTGACGATAGGCGCGAGATGGATCGTGCCATGAAACGATAGAGCAACGGGGAGGCCCCCTTGCATGACAGAAAGAACAAATACTCTTACTTATGAAAAGACAAACGATAACGCTACTCCTTGGCATCATCTTGGGTATGAGTGCCGCTTATTCTCAGACGGGGAGCAAGATTGTAGACCTGAAGGAAATTACCGGCGGAGCTTTCTATGCACGCAGTGCGGGCGGAGGCATCCGTTCCATGGCAGATGGGGAGCATTATACGGAGATGAACCGTGAACGTACGGCCATCATTCGCTATAGTTATGCTTCGGGGCAGGCAGTTGACACCCTCTTTAATGTGAACAGGGCGCGCGAATGCTCTTTCGACCGTATCCAAAACTATGAGGTGAGCAGCACCGGCCATCATATCCTGCTCTACACTGATATTGAGGATATCTATCGCCATTCCTATCGTGCCACCGTGTATGACTACGATGTGCGTCGCAATTTGGTGAAGCCGCTGAGCGAGAATTCGGGCAAAGTGATGATACCGACGTTCAGTCCTGATGGACGGATGGTGGCCTTTGTGCGAGACAATAATATCTTCATCAAGAAATTTGACTTCGACACGGAAGTGCAGGTGACCACCGACGGACGCGTCAATGCCATTCTCAATGGGGTTACCGACTGGGTATATGAAGAGGAATTAGTCGTGACCAATCTGATGAGTTGGAGTGCGGATAGCGATTTCCTCGCCTATGTGCGTAGCGATGAGACGGCCGTGCCCGAGTATCGTATGCCGATGTACGAGGGCTTGCTCTACCCCGAAGACTATGCATACAAGTATCCGAAAGCCGGAGAGCGCAATAGTTCGGTCTCTCTGCATCTGTACAACGTGACAGATCGGAGTACCAAAGCCGTAAAACTGCCCATTGATGAGGGGAGTTATATCCCTCGTATCGCTTTCACCGACAATGCCGATGAGTTGGCCGTTATGACGCTCAATCGTCAGCAGAACGACTTCAAGATGTACTATGTGCATCCCAAGAGCCTTGTTCCCAAGCTCATCCTCCAAGATGTGAACAAACGCTATGTGGACAGTGACTGGGTGCAGGGTCTCGTCTTTACAGTCGGAGGCGGATTTGCCTATGTAAGCGAAAAGGATGGGTTTGCACACATTTATCTCTATGACAATAAGGGGGTGATGCGTCGGCAGGTGACCTCCGGTAGTTGGGATGTGACCAAGTTGTACGGTGTGGATGCCGTGGGTACGGTCTATTATCAGTCGGCAGAGGAAAGCCCGATACGCAGAGCTGTCTATGCCGTGGACACCAAGGGCAAAAAAACTAAGTTGAGTCAAGGCGTGGGTACGAACGATGCCATGTTCAGCAACAGCTATGCATACTATATTCAGACCTATAGTAACACCACTACTCCCACCGTGGTTTCTGTCTATCGTACCAAGGGTGCCAAGGAATTACGCACATTGGAGGACAATGCGGCTCTCCGTGAGCGACTTGCCACATATCGTTACAATGCGAAAGAGTTCACCACGATTCGCACTGATGCAGGTCTTGAGCTGAATGCATGGATCGTGAAGCCCCTCGACTTCGACCCTTCTCGCAAATATCCTGTTCTCATGGTACAATACGGTGGCCCCAATTCTCAGCAGGTATTGGATCGCTATAGCTTCGATTGGGAGCATTATCTCGCTTCCAAAGGATATGTGACTATTTGTGTAGATGGACGTGGCACGGGCGCTCGTGGCGAAGAATGGCGCAAGTGCACGTATATGCAGCTTGGTATATTGGAGAGCGATGACCAGATTGCCGCAGCCAAAGCGATCGGACGTCTGCCCTATGTCGATGCCGATCGCATCGGAATCTGGGGATGGAGCTATGGTGGTTATATGACGTTGATGAGCCTTTGTCGTGGTAATGGGACTTTCAAAACCGGAATCGCTGTAGCTCCCGTGGCCGATTGGCGCTTCTACGACACGGTCTATACTGAGCGTTTTATGCGCACACCCAAGGAAAATCCGGCCGGCTACAAGGCTTCTTCTGCCATTGAAGTAGCTGCTCAGCTCCAAGGCAAGCTTCTCATCATCAGTGGTTCGGCTGACGATAATGTGCATTTGCAAAACACCATGCTCTTTACCGAAGCCTTAGTGCAAGCCAATATCCCCTTCGATATGGCCATCTATACGGACAAGAACCATAGTATCTATGGCGGCAATACGCGACACCACCTCTATACGCGCAAAGCCAAATTCTTATTCGATAACCTCTGATCACGAACTGTAAACAGATTTTCCATGGCTCTACATGTCAAGAAACCCGAGTGGTTGAAGATTCGTCTTGGCGGCAATGAAAAGTTCACCGAGACTAAAAGGATAGTCGAAGGTCACTGTCTGCACACGATTTGCACCAGTGGCAAATGTCCCAATATGGGTGAATGCTGGAGCCGTGGTACGGCAACGTTCATGATTGGAGGTGACATCTGCACACGCTCTTGTCGCTTCTGTAATACGCTCACCGGTCGCCCCAATCCGCTTGACGAGGCAGAGCCCACTCGTGTAGCCCTAAGCATCAAGCTCATGAAGCTCACCCATGCTGTGGTGACAAGTGTGGATCGTGATGATCTGCCCGACTATGGAGCTGCTCACTGGGTCAGGACTATCCAAGAGATCCGTCGCATCAATCCGGATGTGACGCTTGAGGTCTTGATCCCTGACTTCAGAGGTCGATTGGACTTGGTCGATCAGATTATCGAAGCTGCTCCCGATGTTATTTCTCACAACTTGGAAACGGTGCGTCGTCTCACCCCCTCTGTCCGCAGTGTGGCTACCTATGACACCAGTCTCTCTGTTCTGCGTCGCATCGCTCAGGCTGGCAAGATGCCGGCCAAGACCGGTCTTATGCTTGGTCTTGGCGAGACGGAGGAGGAGGTGTTGGAATTGATGGACGACGCTCTCGCTGCAGGCGTCTCGGTTATTACCATAGGACAGTATTTGCAACCCTCTCGTAAGAATCTACCCGTTGTGGAGTATGTTACCCCGGAGCAGTTCGAACGTCTCCGCCTCATAGGTGTTGAGAAAGGCTTCAATAAGATAGAGAGTGCACCGCTCGTACGCAGCTCTTACCATGCAGAACGTCATCTATAATCGCTATTTACGCGCAGGAAAAGCAGTCGAATAGTCTGAATTGTTGATTTTTCGGGCGTATTCTTTGGAAGTTCACCAAATATGATTACTTTTGTGCCACAATTGATCGCGGAGTGGAGCAGTGGTAGCTCGTTGGGCTCATAACCCAAAGGTCGTAAGTTCGAGTCTTGCCTCCGCAACTATAGTGCAATAGGCTGTCCCAATGACACTGAGTCGAGGACAGCCTATTTTCTTTTTTATATCTGTTTTGTGATGATTTGTACGGAGTTGGGAGCCTCAGTCTTCTCGCTCTGCCTCCGTTTGCAGCGCAGCTTGGTTGTCCAGGCTGCGATATTCACCGGGACTCATGCCTGTGTGTTGCTTGAAGTATTTCCCGAAGAACGACTGTGTCGAGAAGTTCAGCTCATATCCGATTTCCTGAATTGTCTTGTCCGTGTAACGTAGCTGCGACTTAGCTTGTAGGATGATGAAGTCGTTGATGATCTTCAATGCAGATTCCCCCATCACATTCTTGACCGTCAGTGCCAAGTGTTTCGGGCTTAGACAGAGCTTCTCAGCGTAGAACTTCACCGTATGCTCCTTCTTATGGTGATCGGAAACGAGGAGCAGGAAGTTGCGGCATATCGTATTGGCTCTTGATGGCTTTCCGTTGCTTTCTGCTTTTTCGGACAGAAGGTCATCCACAAAATAGAATAGTGTCTGAAGAACATGGATGATCATCTCCTCTTTGTGACTGTTTCTGTTATGCAAAGTCTGCCGGATAAGATCAAGAATCGACGTGAAAAAGACATGCTGTTCAGTGCCGAGGTGATTCAGTGGTTTATTGTGTAGCTTGTTGGCAATAGAGACAAAACTATTCATCTTTACGAGGGAGTGAGACAGGATCTCTTTGCTCAAGAATAGGTACTTCCCCTCAAACCCCTCGGATTCAGCCATTTGTATCACCTGTCGTGGCATGAGGGCAAGCAGGTTTCCCTCCCGCATCACTATTGCTGTCGAATCCATGTTCAGACGCAACCGACCTGCCGTGCATACGACAAAAACCAGAGATTCGAAAGCGAAGGAAGCAGCAGACCGATCCTTTGGCAAGGGAAGTTGTCCCTCAAGTAGGAGAATTTTGTTGCCCAGTATATGCGATTGAGCATTCGAGCAGTTAGCCAATTCCGCTATGGAATATATTTTCAAAGGTTTTGTCATGTAGTCCTTTCTATTTGTCCATGGGTATTTCTTTCACAGCGAGTAGTTCGTTGCAGCATTTCCTCTTCCGTAGGCTTTGGGGTAATGGTGTCAGTACCGACGCTCTCCGAATATCGTTGTCCCGATGCGCACGATCGTACTCCCTTCTTCGATGGCCAAGTTGTAATCGCCACTCATCCCCATGGACAGCTCGCAGAAGTTTGCGCAGTCAGGAAAGAAAAGTTCTTTCATTTCCTTGTATAGTGTCGATAACATGTGAAATTCGCGGCGGATTTGCTCTCTGTCGTCGGTGAATGTCGCCATTCCCATCAGACCTGCAATCTGAATTCCGCTCTCCGGCCCGCGAGCCAATACAGACTCCAAAACTGTGGGTAGCTCCTCGGGAGAGAATCCACTCTTCGTCTCTTCATCGGCTATGAACACTTCCAGTAGGATGGGGATTGTACGCCCCACTTTGAGTGCCTGCCGACTGATTTCATCAAGCAGTCGCATCGAAGAGACACTGTGGATCATTGAGATAAAGGGGGCGATATACTTCACTTTGTTCGTTTGCAGCGGCCCGATAAAGTGCCACTCCACATCCTTGGGCATGGCATCCACTTTGCCTGCAAGCTCCTGCACGCGGCTCTCTGCGAATATCCGTTGGCCGGCATCGTAAGCCTGCATCAGTTCTTCCACTGGGTGGAATTTGGAAACGGCTGCGAGTCGTACGCCCTCTGGTAGTGTCTCAAGGATCGCCCGTAGGCGGTCTGCGATTTGTGTCATTTGCTCGGCACGTATTGAAATACGTCCATCAGAGACGTTTCTGTCACAGAGGCAATCTCATAGTCCGCAAGCCCTTTGTCCATCTGCTTTTCCAGTTCTGCCACGGCATGGGGTAGGCTGTCCGACTTTACAAGTACAAATACCGGAGCTTTCTTTTCTACTCCGTTCTTTTCATCTATGGTTACGTACAAGACTTTGCAGCGGTAGTATCTGTCGCATTTGTCCTCCTCGTTGAGGAAGAGTTCGGCGTAATTTACTTTGCGGATATTGCTGATATTAAACTCTCCCATGCTTACAAAGGGAGTCACCTCTTCGATTATTCTTGCTTCAGCCAGCGTGAAGGAATCGGCATCCACCAGATAACTTTCCGATACCTTCTTCGGCATTCCATTGTCGGCTACCTTCTCATAGGTAACCTTGCATTCGAACCATGCAGCCATTTCTTCTATGTCTATGTTTAATTTGTTGGGATACAAAGGTAGCAAAAACGATTGTCTGCCCTTGTTCTTGGACCAATGCTAAGCACTGTAAATGCCCCTCTTGGTCACGAGAAAGGTCTCGGAAAAATCCTTTTCAAATGCTGTCATGGCGATATTCCCGGGCTTGTCCCATAGAATCAAGCCGATACCCTTAATATCCCGACTACTTAAGACAGCTCGATGTCGGATCATCTTTTTTGTTTTTAGTGGAGGTTTAAAAACGGGAGGTAGGGGGACTTGCAAAGTTATGCGCCGAAAAGGCGGAGGATATGGCGCCAAATAAATGGAAAAACTCGCGAGCAAAGGGATTTTCTTTGGCGCCATTTCGGGAAAAATTATGCGCCAAAACGAAAAAGTTTTGGCGCAAGTATTCAAGGTGTTT
>NZ_QEKY01000016.1 GCF_003096695.1 Porphyromonas loveana
GCCGCCGTTTTTTTAGAAGAGAGAGAGGGAGTATTCGTCGAAAGATAGACGGATGCTCCCTCTTCGCTTTCGCGGAGGGGAGAGAGAGGGATGAATGACTGACAAGATAGACGTGGGCAATAAACTAGAACGGGCTGCATCAGGGAGAAGATTCTTTGCAAATGCAGCTCGTTCTCTGTTGAAGAGAACTATCCAGTATATATGCCAAGAGAGCGGTAGTATTCGGCGGAAGGGCGGATGCTACCGTTTGGCTTTAGAAGGATGTGGAGAGAGAAGATGAGTGCACAAGTCAGACGTCATGTGTTCAAGACAGGAAGAAAGATTCGAAAGAGCCATGTCAATAATGCAGAGACGCGTGGCAAAGCCTTCCTTGGCGAAAGCCAGTTGCAGTCCATTCATTGTTTCTCGTGATAAAGGAAAGGAATCGCAGCTTGGAGCAGTTTTTTTCTGCTGCGATAAACGATGAGACTGCGGCGTCGGATGCCGTTACAAAGTCGCGCCAAAAGAAAAAGAAAATTGCGCATAATTTTTGTAGAAATGGCACCAAAACGGATTGGAAATGGCGCGAGATATCATGCAATCTTGAGGCGTAATTTTGCAGAAATCTTACCTGATTTGAGAAGAGAATACCTCTGATCACGTGCCATCAAACCTTCTGAAGAGCATTTTCCACAAGGAAATGCTAAACGGAATTTGCCGTTGACTATGGGCTTTTTATTCGTAACTTTGTAGGAAAATTACGCCAATAAACGAACGATAATAGTATGACCGAAAAAGCTCTTGTTGTAGAAATGAGAGACGTAACGCTTTGCCAAGAGGAAAATGTCATTTTCCAAAATTTGAATTTGACTCTTTCTGCAGGTGATTTTGTCTATCTGATTGGCTCCGTAGGCTCAGGTAAAAGTACCTTGTTGAAGGCTTTGTATGCCGAAGTGCCTATAGCGGCAGGAGCAGCTCGTGTCATTGATTATGATCTGGCGAAACTGAAGAGGAAGCAATTGCCCTACCTGCGAAGGAATTTGGGTATCGTTTTTCAGGATTTTCAGCTTCTCAATGATCGGACTGTGGCTGAGAATTTGGATTTCGTTTTGAGAGCCACGGACTGGAAAAACCGTGCAGATCGCGAACAGCGTATCGAAGAAGTTCTCACGCGGGTTGGGATGTCTCGTAAGGCATATAAGCGACCGCACGAACTCTCGGGAGGAGAGCAGCAGCGAGTGGGCATCGCTCGCGCATTGCTTGGCAAGCCTGCTCTTATTCTTGCAGACGAGCCTACGGCCAATCTTGACTCGGAGACTGGGCTGCAGATCGCCTGTTTGCTTTATGAGATCAGTCAACAAGGAACAGCCGTCTTGCTGAGTACGCACAATAGTCGCCTGCTATCCGATCTTCCGGCACGAACGATTGCCGTTCGCAAGAATGGTGATGCATCCACATTGATAGAATTACACGCTGATGTTTCCGCATCAGGGCACCATATTGTAATTGATTAGCACGATAGAATCAGGAATTGAAAGTTCTCAAGTTTGGGGGTACGTCTGTCGGTGATGCCGAGCGTATCCAGAGTGTTGCCCAACTGATCACATCGGAGAAGGGCAGAAAGATAGTAGTCCTATCGGCTATGGCCGGAACGACGAACTCGCTTGTTGAAATCGCTTCGCATCTTGTCAAAAGAAATACCGCAGAAGCCAAAGACGTCGTACAGGCCTTGCGGATGAAGTACCGTCGGGAAATCGGTGCGCTCTACAAGCAAATCGAAAGTCTAAATGCGGCAACGACCGAAATCAATACGATACTTGACACCCTCGAACATATGTGTGACGTAGAGGGATTTACACTCTTCGAAGAGAAACGTGTGCTGATCCTCGGAGAGCTGATGAGTACGGCCATGATGCAGGCCTACTTGCGTGAGATCGGATTTGAGGCTGTGATGCTGCCGGCCTTGGAGTATATGCGAACGGATAAGCATGCAGAGCCTGATAAGGTATATATCCGCGAGCATCTCTTACCTATGCTGGACGCTCATCCCGATGCGAACCAACTCTTCTTGACCGAAGGCTACATCTGTCGCAATGCCTTTGGGGAAATTGATAATCTCCAGCGTGGCGGAAGCGACTATACAGCCTCCCTGATCGGGGCTGCTGTCGGAGCTGATGAGATTCAGATCTGGACCGATATTGACGGGATGCACAATAATGACCCGCGCGTCGTGGATGTGACTGCACCTGTGCGCCGCCTCCATTTTGAGGAGGCCGCAGAGTTAGCTCACTTCGGCGCTAAGATCTTGCACCCTACCTGCATCAAACCGGCCAAGGAGAAGAACATCCCCGTGCGTTTGCTTAATACGATGGACCCTGATGCCCCGGGTACGCTCATCTCTCTGGACACGGAGAAGGATTGCATCAAGGCCGTTGCCGCGAAGGATGGCATCACAGCTATCAAGGTGAAGAGTAGCAATAAACTCCTCTCCTGGCACTTCATGCGCAAGCTGTTTGAGATATTCGAGTTTCATCAAGAGCCTGTCGATATGGTTGCTACGAGTGAAGTGGGCGTTTCACTCACCATCGACAATGATAAGAATCTGCCCGATATTGTTCGAGCACTATCCGATATTGGCGACGTTACGGTTGATCGTGACATGGTGATCATCTGTATTGTCGGTGACATGGAGTGGGACAATGTAGGCTTTGAGGCTCGAATTATCAATGCGCTCAAGGGTGTTCCCATTCGGATGATTTCCTACGGCGGCAGCAACTACAATGTCTCTGTACTAGTCCGTGCCGAGGACAAGAAAAAGGCTCTGACTGTCCTAAGCGACAAGCTGTTCAATTCGAATGTGGGGACGGCATAAGCGCCGTCTCGCTTCGCCTCATTTCCGATGAAAACTCCTTTCTATTACTACGATATGGCACTCTTGGACAGCACGCTTGCTGTCCTCACTGAGCATGCCAAGCAGAACGACGTCGCAGTACATTATGCCCTCAAGGCCAACAACCATCCGCGCATCTTGCAGAAGATAGCGGCTCGTGGAATGGGGGCGGATTGTGTGAGCGGCGGAGAGATTGCAGCCGCTCTTGCTGCGGGGGTTGCTCCTGCATCTATCTTTTTTGCCGGAGTGGGCAAGCGCGATGAGGAGATATTGCTCGCCCTGCAGTCCGGGATAGGTGCTTTCGTCGTGGAGAGTGCTGCCGAACTATTCAATATCGAGCAATTGGCTCGGGCGAACGGCTGCATTGCTCCTGTTCTGCTCCGCCTCAATCCGGAGGTCGATGCTCACACCCACAGCCACATCACCACGGGACTTGCCGAGAACAAATTCGGTCTTGCTCCCGATGATGCTCTTGCATTGATGCCTCACCTGATACAGTCCGATGCTCTCTCATGGCGCGGATTGCACTTCCATATCGGGTCGCAGATACGCGAAGCCGCAGTCTTCGAAGCTCTCTGCCATAAGGTCAATCACCTCCTTTCGCTTTTCCGTACTATCGGTTATTCTCCCGAAATTGTGGACTTGGGAGGAGGCCTTGGTATCAATTATGCAGAGCCTCAGAGCGAATCGATTCCGAACTTTGCTGCCTATATCCAGCGTTTTCGGATGCTGATCGAAGCCAATGGAGCCCGTTTGCACATTGAGCCCGGGCGATCGGTCGTCGCACAGTGTGGCAGTCTCATCACGCAAGTCTTGTATATCAAGGAGGGAAAGACCAAAACCTTTGCTATCGTCGATGCAAGCATGACCGATCTGGTGCGCCCTGCTTTGTACGAAGCCCATCATCAGATTCAGCTCGTCCGACCCGATAATTGGACAATCCCGGCCTCTCCTGTTCCAATCGCCATGCGTCCATACGACATCGTCGGCCCCGTGTGCGAATCCAGTGACGTCTTCGAACGCGATCTGCTTATGCCGGAGTTGAAGCGTGGCGACTATCTTGCTATCCGTTCGGCAGGTGCCTACGGAGCCGTTATGGCGTCATCCTATAATATGCGCCCCTTGGCTGAGAGTCTTTTCTCCGATGAACGCTAAGTCCTCTCCGTCGGCTTCTCGGGCATGGCTTGCGCTCCTGCGTCCGCACACGTTGCCTGCATCGATCAGTCCCGTAGCTGTAGCCCTAGCCTATGCCCTCACAGATGGCACCTTTCGCCCCTTGCAAGCGATACTCGCCTTGGTCGTAGCCGTCACGGCGCAGACCGTCAGCAATGTGGCCAATGACTGGTTCGACTACAAAAAAGGAGCGGATACGGACGCTCGCGTAGGCTTCGAGCGTGGCATTTCCAAGGGATGGTTGAGTGAGAGACAGGTGCTCGGTGCACTGTTCTTCTTTATTATTCTCCTTGCTCTCAGTGGATTTGCGCTCTGTGCGGTGAGTAGTTGGTGGATGCTTGGGGTGGGCATTGTTGTTGCCATAGGCGCTTTGGCCTATAGTGCGGGCCCATACCCGCTAGCTTATCACGGCTTGGGTGAGGTGGCTGTCTTTGTTTTTTACGGCTTGGTACCCGTCCTCTTCACCTATTATGTTCAAGCGGGACACTTTCCCATGGAGCTTTGGCACTTGGGTGCCTCCATGGGCTTTGCAGGGGTAAACATCCTGGTCGTCAATAACTACCGCGACTATGCCGAGGATCGGCGCAGTGGCAAACGTACTATACTCGTGATCAAAGGACGAGACCTCGGCCCTCGTCTCTATTTGGCCTGTGGGCTGCTCTCCATCATGGTGCTCTATCCTTTCTATTCTGCTCCGGGCTTCCTGTTCTTGCTCTTGTACCTGGCATTCTTTATGGCTAATTATCGTCGTCTCAGTACTCAAGATGGCGCCGCCCTTAACCCTCTTCTTGCTCGTACTGCGCGAGCTCTTTTCCTATTGGCTGCCGTCACGATAGCCATGCTTTACCTCTCTTGAAATAGATCTACGTAAAAATCGTAGAAAGCGCTTGCGTATTTACGAAAAGTTCGTATGTTTGCAGTGTGTCAATACATTAGCAAAGAAAACGAACATGCAGAACGATATCGAAAGACTGACTGCCATCGAAGAAGATACGATGAACGTCATCTGGCAATTGGGCACTTGTAGCATCCGCCAAGTACTGGCAGAAGTGCCCGAACCCAAGCCCCCGTACACGACGCTGGCTTCGGTATTCAAGAATCTGGAGCGCAAGCACTACATCAAGCCCTATCGCGACGGCAAGACTTACGTTTACCGCATCGGTATCACCAAAGAGGAGTATGCCGCTCGCACTGTACACCGCATGGTGGACAATTACTTCACCGGCAGCTACAAACATCTGGTGCAGTTCTTTGCCGCCGGTAGCGATATTTCGACGAAGGACCTTCAGGAGATCATCCGCATGATCGAGCAAGGCGAAACACCTTCCCAAGACTAATCCATACTAAAACCTCGCAGCTATGTCATACGCCCTTGTCCCCTATCTGCTGCTCGTATCCGTAGGAGTGGCATTGTTCTGGTCGTTTGAGCGACTCATACTGCACGCCAATACGATCAGCTCGCTCCGTCGTGCCTATTATCTGACGGCACTTGTATCCGTTTGGATGCTGCCGATCATAGGGCTTTTGCTGCCGTCGATTGAGGTGCTGTCCGCCCCGTCCGCGCAGATGGAAGAGGTCGTATTGCGCACGATCGGCGTCACAGTTGTCGGAGAGGGTGGAGCAGACCTTCGGCAGGATACTGTGCCTTGGGTAGAAATCGTAGCTCGCTATTCCCTCTTGGTATGGTTGGCGGGCGTGCTGCTCCTGTCGGTACGTCTGGGGGTGCGCTTATGTGCCTTGAGAAAGCTCCTCGGGAGTATGCGACGAGTGGAGGTCGATGCCGGAGTCGTCTATGTGTCGTCCCGCATCCATGCCCCGTTCAGCTTTTGGGGACGTATCTATGTTCCCGCGCTTTTGACGGAGCATCCGTCCTTTCGCAACGTGTTCATTCATGAGAGAGAGCACGTCAGACAGAAGCACCATTGGGATGTCCTTCTGGCAGAATTGTCCTCTATTCTGCTTTGGTTCAATCCCTTTGTGTGGCTGATACGTGCCGATCTGAGGCGCAATCTGGAGTATCTGGCTGACCGTGCCGTACTGCGCAGCGGCAGCAACAGCCGCGACTATCAATACGAATTGTTAGGGATGACGATGAGTGCCACGGCCGGGCCTCTGAGCTGTTCCTACAATATAAATGACTTAAAAGAAAGAATCAAAATGATGAACAAATCGAAATCGAAACGTGCGGCCGGAGCAAGCTATCTTGTCGCACTACCATTGGCTGCTCTTATGCTGATGGGAGGTAACATGGTGTGGGCTAATGACGATGTCGCCGTCGTGACGAGTGAGAAGTCCGAGACGAGCGTAGCGCCCGCGGAGATGCTCCGAGACGAACCTGCAGAAGCGTTGGTATCTCAGCCTCAGCAGCCTTCGAAGCCTGTGCGCGAAGTAAAGGAATTTACCGAGGGCATACTTCCTTCTTTCCCTGGAGGGAACGAGGCGCTGATGAAGTTCCTATGTGAAAATCTCGTCTATCCGAAGGAAGCTCAGGACAAGGGCATATCGGGCAGAGTCATCGTAACATTCGTTGTAGAGGAGGATGGAAGCCTGAGTGATGTGCAGGTAGCCAAGAGCGCATCGCCCATATTGGCCGCAGAGGCAGTGCGCGTCGTTAGGTCGATGCCCAAGTGGATACCTGCTGAAGATAAGGGTAAGAAGATAGCGGTGCGGGCAAGTCTACCGGTTTCTTTCAAGCTACAATCCAAGACTGCTAAGAAGAAGTAAGGTAACTTCCTGCCGAATCGACACGAAGAGGCTGCGCCCGCATCACATCACAATGCCCGCGCAGCCTCTTTATTTTTAGGGGGATGGAGTTGTGTCGATGTAGGTAGGGGAGAGTATTTTATGCTATTTTTGTCGCCTGTAAATCGTAGGAGAGGCAGGATATTATGCCGGTATGATACGATTCTCTGTGTGGAGGGCGCGTGTCTCCTTCGGCCTACACAACTGATTTAATTATGGAGACTAACTGATAAAAACCAATATTTCCAATGAAAAAAGCGCTATTATTTCTGGCCGGTGCCGTGCTTTGCGTAGCTGCTGCTACGGGTTGTGCCACGCTCTTCGGCAAGCAATCACACCAAGTGGAGATGGCTTCGACACCTTCCGGAGCCGAAGTCTTCGTGGATGGAGAGAGAATGGGGACTACTCCTCTGCAACTTTCGCTCAAGGCCAACAAGTCTTACAACGTGGAGTTCCGCGTGCCCGGTAAGAAACCTATCATGCGAATCATCAATAATCGTGTGGCAGTCAAGTGGGTCGTTCTCGATGTACTTGGTGGCGTTCTGCCGGTAGCGATAGATGCTATCACGGGCAATTGGTATGAATTTGATCAGAATAAGATCAATGTGGAGTTCTCGATGGAAGAGCCCGCTCAGTAAGTAAGAGAGTGAAGTATCATAAGGAAGGCTGTGTCGCTATCTCTGCGGCACAGCCTTTTTTCTTATTGATGCTCGGAGAGTATGCGCTCGAGCGTCGGTATCCAATCCTCGCCATTGACAGGGCAGTAGGTGTGGAAGCCCAGTGCCTCGGCCGTCGCCACATTGGCCGGTCCGTCGTCGACGAAGAGCGTTTCCTCGGGTACCATCCCGCTGTCCGCGATCATAGATAGGAAGATAGCCTTGTCGGGCTTACAGAGACCCATGCGGCAACTTGCGTATATGCGATCGAAGTAAGTATCGAGCGTACGGCCCGAGGGCAGGAACGTGTCGCCGGCAGCATAGTCGAGTACGTAGGGGTTGGTATTGGAGAGGAGGTAGAGACGATAGTGCTGTCGCAGAGAGTCGATATAGTCGAACTTGGGCACAGATACTTCGAGCAGGAAGCCATGCAACGCATGGTACACCTCCCGGTACGTGAGGTCACGGCCGATATGACGGGATAGTTCGGCCCGAAAGGTGGGTTCGTCCTTGCGACCCAATTCCAAGTCGAGGAAGAGACCGCGCTGTAGATAGGGGTCGAGCATGGCTTCGATGTCGGCGACACCTATGGATAGGAAACGGCGAATGCACTCTGATCGGTCCAGATGGATCAGGACACCACCAAGGTCGAATACGATATTTTTGATCATGATAAAAGGGTTGTTACATGGAAGAGCCCGTGTCATACGAGCGGTATGGCACGGGCTCTTGCGTGGGTTGCTACGTCAGGGTTTGAGCCAACGATCGAGCCAGCCGAAGAAGGTACGATGGAAGAGTAGCGCGTTCTGGGGCTGTAGGATCCAGTGGTTCTCATCGGGGTATATGAGCATTTCGCTGGGAACTCCGCGGAGCTGGGCCGCGTTGAAGGCCGCCATGGCTTGTGATGCCAGGATGCGGAAGTCGAGTTCGCCATGGATCATCAAGATGGGGGTGTCCCAGTTCTGTACGAACTTGTGCGGCGAAGTGGCATAGGTGCGCTGCGCCACTGTATTGTCTTTGTCCCAGAAAGCACCGCCCATATCCCAGTTGGCAAACCACATCTCTTCGGTGGTGGCATACTGCATCTCCATGTTGAAGATACCGGCGTGGGCGATGAAGGCTGCGAAGCGTCCCTCGTGATGACCCGCAAGCCAGTACACGGAGAACCCGCCGTAGCTCGCACCTACTGCTCCTATGTGGTCGGCATCGACGTAGGGTTCCTTGCGCATCTCATCGACGGCAGTGAAGTAGTCGCGCATATTCTGCCCGCCGTAATCACCGCTTATCTGCTCGTTCCACTTCTGTCCGAAGCCCGGCACACCATGCCTGTTAGGTGCGATGACGATGTAGCCTTGCTCGGCCATGAGCCGCATATTCCAGCGGAACGACCAGAACTGGCTGACGGTATTCTGCGGTCCTCCCTGGCAGTAAAGTATGGCAGGATACTTCTTATTCTTATCGAAGTTGGGGGGGAATACAACCCAGGTGAGCATGCGCCCCCCGTCTGTCGTCTCCATCCAACGCTTCTCACAGGTGATGGGAGAGAGGCGGTCGAGTATGGCCTTGTTTTCGGCCGTTATGGCGCGGGCTTCACCATTTTTGAGGCTGACGTTGTAGAGATCGTCGGGCACTTCGTAGGAATGTCGCTTGGCGAGCATCGTATTGTTGCGCACGGAGAAGTCGGCGTAGTCGTGCTGACCGGCCGTGATCCGGCGGATCTTGCCACTGCGTAGGGCGATCTCCCACAGGTGGGTCTCGGCCTCTTTGCAGGCGAGGAAGTAGATGCCCTTACTGTCGGGTGTCCACTGTAGCATATCGACGTTGTAGTCGAAGGTCGGGTTCACGTGCTTGCGTTCGCCCGTCGTCAGGTCGGCAACGAAGAGACGTTTCAGGTCGCTCTCATAGCCGTCGCGCTCCATACTTATCCAGGCTATCTGCTTACCGTCGGGGCTGAACTTGGGATACGTATCGTAACCCATCATCCCTTCGCTTATATTGCGCGTCTTGCCCGTCGGGATGTTGTAGATGTAAATATCCGAATTGGTCGAGAGCGAATACGCCTTGCCCGTCTTCTTGCGACAGGCGTATGCGATGCTTTGGCCGTCGGGGCTCCAGGAGAAGTCCTCGATGCCTGCCCAGGGTTTCATGGGAGCTTCGTAGGGTTCGCCCTCGAGGATGTCGCGGCCAGAAGTGATCATCCCGTCGGCAACGACCGCAAGGAAGGGGTGGGGGATCGTCTCCACCCACTCGTCCCAATGCTTGTACATCAGGTCGGTGACGATACGTCCCGTGGCTTTGTCCAGGTCGGGATAGAGGTCAGCTGTGCGCTTCCCGTACTTAATATTCTTGGTGAAGAGCACTTGCTTCTCGTCGGGAGAGAAGAGGAAACCCGTGATGCCTCCTTCGATGTCGCTAAGTTGGCGGCGATCGGTCCCGTCGGCCCGCATCGTCCATAGCTGCATGCTGCCGCTTTCTGTGGTCATGAAGGCGATGCGCTTGCCGTCGTTCATCCATACGGGAGCGTATTCTCCTGCCGATGTTTCGGTGATTTGCTTGCGTCCCGTACCGTCGAGTGCCACGGTAAATAGCTCGCGCGAGGCCTTATTGGCCTTGACGTCGGGGAAGCTCACAGCGTAGACTGCCGTCTTACCGTCGGGAGAGAGCGACATCTCGCCCACACGCGACATGGTCATGAATAACTCGGGTGTCAGACGCTCTTGGGCAGCCATGCCGGAGCCTAACGCGGCGGCACCCATGATGCTTGCTGTCATCAGTGAGAGTAATTTGGTGTTCATATTGCTATTTGATTACTGTAATGCTCGGGATAATTCGGTGACGAAAATACGAAAGAAACTCGTTCCGCCCCCTCTCCCGACCCGTGGGAATGCAAAAAGGGAAAGCTCCCACGGGCTTTCCCTTAGTGATGGGGCGGTGCAGAGACCTTGGCGCACGGCCACCTCGGGCGCGAAATTGTCCGCTCAGGCTCCGTATTGTACCTTGTGGAGGCCGTTACTTATAATCATTATAACTTCTGCCCGAACTTCAGTAACAATTAGGGAGTCCTTCAAATTCGATCTTGTTCTCGGCCGCACCATTATAGTCGTATGTGATCCATCCCTTCTGAAAAGCTCTGAGCACATTAGCTGTCGTACATTCATTGGCTTCCTGACTGTCGCTGTGGTTCACTGCGATGAAGTCGCCCGAATGAGTGGTAATATCATAGGAGACGGTCGGGAGGGAATTGACAAATCGTTCCATTTCACTCTCGGAGAGCTTATTATTGAAGCACCAGATGGACTTGAGGTGTATGTTGGTTTGTACTGATAAGGAGGTCAATTGGTTGTGTGAGCAGTTGAGTTTTTCCAGCTTGACACTCCAGTTGGTCGTTAGCGTTTTGAACCTATTGTACGAGCAGTCGAGCTCGGTGAGCAGCAGATTGCCCATGAGATTTATCTGCTCAAATCGGTTTTTCGCGATATTGAGGCTCAGTAGTTTCTTGTTCTTGGTCAGGTCTATCGTACTAAGATTGTTGCCTGCACAGCCGAGCCTTTCGAGGGCAAGATTGGCCGTTACATCAAGTTCGTACAGTCCGCTCCCCCTCACATTCCAGTGTCATTAGCTCAGCATTGTTCCTTACGTCGAGGACCTTAATATCGTTAAAGGCACAGTCTAAGTATTCGAGATCCGCATTCTTCTGCACGTTCAGACGTGTAAGATGATTGAGCGAACAGTCGAGATACGTTAGTTTGGGCAGCAAGGAAAGATCCAGAAATTCCACGTCGTTGCAATGCATCTTTACGGAGGTAAGCATCTTATTGTTGCCGAAGATAAGCGTCACGAGTTTGTTGTGTTCACAGTCAAGAGTCTGTAGATCTGTCTGTTGGCTAAGGTCGAGGCTCGTGAGTTTAGTGCTCGAGCATACAAGGTCGGTAAGATTGGTATTATGTTGGAGATCGAGCTTGGTCAGTCGGTTGTTCGAGCAGTCCAGCATGGTGACGTCTCCATAGATGGTAAAGTCCTTTGAGGCTACCGTGTAGGAAGTATAGTCATCACCCGTTATCCCCTTTTCGCCGCTATCGTAGCTGCCATTGTTGTTTAGGTCGATCCAGATGCTGTTAGACCGACCTGCTAATTTCAACTTTAGTTTATTACCGATACCGATTTCAGTACTACATACGATGCGTGTCCCGTCGGTCGGTGCAGGAGCAACCTGTGTTTGGTCTCTGGAAGTACAGTTGTAGATAACCATAGCTACTAAGACCCATCCTACGATACTCTGAATGATTCTCACAAGTCTTTTAAGATTATTCGTTAATATTTCCGGTTCTCAGGCTGCTTCTTCCCCTTGTGCTGCCTTCTTCTCTCATGTTGACTCGCAGTAGTCGATATGATTTTTCCGGCCAAAAGTAATAAAAAAACAATGCAAGCTCGCGGACCTTGTCTCTATCATGCAGGTGGTTATCCCATGATACAATCTTGTCGATAGGTTACGAATGCCGTTGCGAGGTATGGGATAATCGAACTATTTGATACCTTTGCGGCGGCTAATGCGGCGGGCTATGGAGCCGATGTGTCGGGGCTACCGATGCGAGGCGCGAGCCGCTACGAGCCGACGTTCTTGGGGTGATGACACGAGGAGGGTGGAGAGGCTTCGTGATGGTGCGGAAGAAACGACAGTATATTCCGTCCGAAACGACAGTATATTTCGCTTGGAACGACAGTATGTTTCGCCCGAAACGACAGTATGTTTTTCGGCGAGTAACAGTATCCTTGTGTGAGGAGCCTTCCGAGGGCTGTCCGAGAACGACAGAATGAGATCCAATACAATTATAATATAATGACAATAGTATGCCACTGAAGTACGTACTCAAGAAAAGTGTGGCCACCATCGGCCCCAACAAAGGTAAAGACGTCTATTCTGCCCAGCCTGCGGCGCAAGACATCATCACATTCCACAGCCTCTGCAAGCGCATTGCCGAGGAATCGTCCCTGACATCGGCCGATGTGAAGGGGATTCTCGACCGTCTGGTCAATATCCTCAGCGACGAACTCCCCAACGGTAAGACGGTACGCATCGGTGAGTTGGGCAGCTTCCGCCTGTCGTTCGGCTCCCCCCAAGTGCTCAATCCGAAGGAATTTACCGTCGATCAGATCGCTCGCCACAGACTCGTCTACGTGCCCTCTGCCGAGATCAAGGGCATCATCGCACGAGGCAAGATACGCCCGGGCTCGTCCAAGCTGGCCTTCACATACGAGCGTGTGGAGCCGCAGCCCAAGAAGAAACCCGGCGGGCAGTCTGCCACTCCCGCCACACCGTCCGATCCCGGCAGCGGTGCCGAGGGTAGCATAGGGGGCGGACTGTAACGATACTCCTATTATAATATAAGGAACTAACCACAACTAATAACATTGACATGGCGCTATCAAGAATCATGGAATGCGTGCCCAACTTCTCGGAGGGCCGCGACAAAGAGAAGATCGAGAAGATAGTAAACCCCTTCCGTACCCGCGAAGGAGTCAAGCTCCTCAACTACAGCAATGACGAGGATCATAACCGTCTCGTCGTGACGGTGGTGGGCGAACCCGAGCCCCTCCGCGAGGCAGTATTGGAAGCCGTGGGCATCGCCGTCGAGCTCATCGACCTCACCCGTCACGAGGGTCAGCACCCGAGAATGGGGGCCGTGGACGTGATCCCCTTCATCCCTATCAAGAATGTAACGGCCGAAGATGCCGACAAGCTCGCCAAGGAGGTGGGACAAGTAATCGGTGAGAAGTACGGCGTGCCCGTGTTCCTCTATGAGAAATCAGCTACGCATCCCGACCGCGAGAATCTGGCGAAGATCCGCAAGGGCGAGTTCGAAGGCATGGCAGAGAAGATAAAGGAACCCGCATGGCGTCCCGACTTTGGTCCCGCAGCCTGCCACCCGACGGCCGGTGCCGTCGCAGTGGGTGCCCGCATGCCACTCGTGGCTTATAACGTGAACCTCAATACGGGCGACCTCTCCATTGCCGATGCCATCGCCAAGAAGGTACGCTTCCTCGGCGGCGGACTACGCTTCTGCAAAGCCATGGGCGTGGAGCTTACCGACCGCGGCATCGTGCAGGTGTCCATGAACCTCACCGACTTCACCAAGACAGCCGTCTATCGTGCCCACGAAATGGTACGCATGGAGGCCGCCCGCTATGGTGTCAGTGTGGTGGGTAGCGAGGTGATCGGCCTCGTGCCCATGCAGGCTCTTATCGACTGTGCCGAGTATTATCTGGGCATTGAGAACTTCTCGATCGACCAGATACTCGAGTCGCGTATCATGGAGTAATATCAGTAGGCAGGGGGCAGGTGCATCGGTATCTGCCCCCCGTCTCTATCCTTTCATCCCATACAGAAGGACATGAATCTCTACATCAAAAATATCGCCCAGCTCGTCACATGCCACGGCTCCGAAGCCAAACACGGCAAGGCAGCCATGGGCGACCTCCACGTCATCGAAGGCCCCGCGGCAGTAGTTATCCGCGAGGGCATCATCACCTTTGCCGGCTCCCAACAGGACGTCCCCCGCGGAGAGACAGCCGGTTGCGAGGAGCTGGACGCCACGGGACGCTGCGTACTCCCTGGTTTTGTGGACAGTCACACCCACTTGGTCTTCGGCGGCTATCGGGAGGATGAGTTCCAATGGCGCCTCGCCGGCGACAGCTACATGAGTATCATGGAGCGCGGAGGCGGTATCGCCAGCACGATGCGCGCCACTCGTACCGAGTCGGAGGACACGCTCCGTGCCTCGGCACTACGCCATCTGACCAATATGATGCACATGGGCGTCACCACCGTAGAAGCTAAGAGTGGCT
Organism: Porphyromonas loveana; assembly: GCF_003096695.1. Lineage (GTDB taxonomy): Bacteria > Bacteroidota > Bacteroidia > Bacteroidales > Porphyromonadaceae > Porphyromonas > Porphyromonas loveana. The sequence continues at coordinate 14,284 of NZ_QEKY01000016.1, forward strand.
ACGGCATGGAGCTGGAGACCGAGCTGAAACAACTTCGCGTCGTGCGCCAACTCCAAGAACTCCAGCCCCTCGACATCTTCTCCACCTTCATGGGAGCACACGACACGCCCCCCGAATACAAAGGTAGGAGCACCGACTTCATCGAGTACCTCTGCCGCGAAGTACTGCCCGTTGTCGCCCGAGAGGGCTTGGCAGAGTGCTGCGACATATTCACGGAGAAGGGGGTATTCGACCACGCGGAGACCCGCAAGATGCTGACGGCTGCCCGCGAAGCAGGCCTCGCTCTCAAGATGCATGCAGATGAGATCGTCCCCTTCGGCGGGGCGGAGCTGGCGGCAGAGCTGGGTTGTCTCTCGGCAGACCACCTGTTGCAGATCTCGGACCGCGGTATCGAAGCCCTGGCCAAGAGCAATACCATCGCCACCCTGCTGCCCTGTACTGCCTTCAGCCTCAAGGCGGACTATGCTCCCGCACGACGGATGATCGACGCCGGATGTGCCGTGGCTTTGGCCAGCGACCTCAATCCCGGCAGCTGTTTCTCTGCCTCCATTCCCCTCCTCTTCGCACTGGCTACCATCTACATGGGCATGACGGTGGAGGAGGCTGTGACGGCTCTTACCATCAACGGCGCCGCAGCCATCGGCCGCGAACGACAGATCGGTAGCATCGAGAAGGGCAAGAAGGGCGACCTCGTAGTACTCGAATATCCCTCCTACAAGTTCCTGTCCTACCACTTCGGCATGAACCTCGTATCGCACACGATCAAGGCGGGACGCATCGTTTACGCCAAGTAACTAATCCTATCACACGACACGAAGGTGGTCCGGCAGACATCACGATGCCGCCCGGCCGCCGTCGTGTCCTCACTCCACACATCACACACGCTTATCGTCCCTATGGAGACAAGATCGCAAGAACACGACAACAGAAAATTCCGTCGCCATCTGATCGAAGCCCTCGGCTTCATCGTCCTCTTCTTCGGCATCTTTGGGTATATCGGCCATGTAATGAGCCTGCCCAATATGCTCAATACTATCATGCAGACCTCCTACCATCTACTGCTCGAGACCGTGTTCTATATCATGGGTATCACAGTACTGAGCGGTGCCCTCGGCAGTCTGCTCGTGGAGTTCCATATCGTAGATATGCTGGAGCGTCTGCTAAGGCCCCTGATGAAGCCGCTCTACAACCTGCCGGGCGTCTCCGCCCTCGGGGGCATTCTCACCTTCCTGAGTGATAATCCTGCCATCATCACACTGGCTCAGGACAGGAAGTTCTGTACCTTCTTCAAGAAATATCAGCTCGTCAGCCTCACCAACTTCGGTACGGCCTTCGGCATGGGGCTCGTCGTCATCATCTTCATGGCAGGTAAGGGGCACGGATCCGGCGCGATGATAGGCCTCGCAGGAGCTATCGTGGGTAGCATCGTGAGCACACGTCTCATGCAGCGCAGCACGCTCAAGCGTTACCCCGAACTCGATAGTCCCGTCCATGTGGACAATATGCAGGAGGAGGAAGTGAAGGATAGTCACGACAACATCTTCATACGTACCCTCAATGCCATCCTGGACGGAGGCAAGACAGGAGTGGATCTCGGCCTGGCCATCATACCGGGCGTGCTTATCATCAGTACTGCCGTTATGATGCTCACCAACGGCCCCGGTGCCGACGGTATATACAATGGTGAGGCCTACGAGGGCGTGGGCTTGCTGCCCGCATTGGCCGATAAGGTGGACTTCATCTTCCGTTGGCTCTTCGGTTTCGAGGACTCGCGTCTCATCGCCTTTCCTATTACTGCCCTCGGAGCCGTAGGTGCTGCCCTCGGTCTCGTCCCTAACTTCGCCGACCAAGGCATCCTTGATGGCAATGCCGTCGCCGTGTTCACTGCCATGGGTATGTGCTGGAGTGGCTTCCTGAGCACCCATACGGCCATGCTCGACAGCCTGAAGTATCGCCGCCTCATCTCACAAGCCATCACGGCGCACACTATCGGCGGTCTCGTGGCAGGCATCTTTGCTCACTGGCTTTTCGTCCTGATCTCCCTCATCTAAGCACACCACATCACATCGCTAACGACACGATATGAACAGAACCATCCTCACTTGGGCAGCCCTGCTCCTTACTGTCGCCGCTGCCACTGCCCAACATAGATCTCACGAGAGACATCAGGGCGAGCGCTCGCTGGCCGAGCGTGTGTTCGGCTTGGAGAAGAAATCGGAGAAGCTCAAAGTCAACCTCGGTGTCCAGTCATTCTTCGAACATCCGCTCAATGACGACGAGTCGCAACGCGCACGATTCAAGGTACATGAACTACGCATCCAGGCGCACGGCGAACTATCCCGACAGCTTAGTTTCGACTGGAGGCAGCGTCTCAACCGCGCAGCCGACGGGTCGTCCTTCGCCGACAATCTGTCCAATGCCATAGACATCGCAGGTGTGGACTGGCATCCCAACGAGAAGGTGTCCTTCTTCTTTGGTAGGCAATACGCCCGATTCGGCGGTATAGAGTACGACATGAACCCCGTGGACATCTATCAGTATAGTGACCTTGTAGATTATATGACGTGTTATACCACGGGTGTCAACTTTGCCTGGAACCTCCACCCACAGCATCAAGTACAGCTACAGATACTGAATGCTTACAACGATTCGTTCGAGGATCGCTACCAAGTGACAGCCGATGTGGCTACCCGCACGCGCTATCCTCTCCTCTATACGACACATTGGAACGGTACCTTTCTACAGGGTGCTCTCCATATGCGTTACGCTGTTTCCCTCGGACATCTCGCCAAGGAACGCAACCTCTGGTACTTTACTGCCGGCCATCTGATACGTCCCACCCGTAATATCGACGGGTACATAGACCTCACTTATTCTATTGAAGGGCTGGATGACAAGGGTATCATGAGCATGCGATACGGCGGCGGGAAGACCCTCACCGACGTGAAGTATGCAGCCCTGGTATCGAAGTGGAACTTCCGCATCGACAAGAGCATCAATCTCTTCGCTAAGGGTATGTACGAGTACGGATACGCTCCTGCCCAATACGGCAATACGAGCCATACCCGCCATTCATACGGTTATATGGGAGGGGTGGAATACTATCCTACCGAGACGAACTTCCGTCTCTTCCTCACCTATATCGGCCGTCATTACCAATACGACGCCACGGCGACGGAGAGCACCAATACCCTTCGTGCCGGCTTCATCTATCAGATACCATTCCTATAATCACTAATCATCACTCATATGATTCTAACAGATCTTACAGTAAAGGGCTTCCTCGCCGAGACAGCGGGACAGGAGCCTGTACCCGGAGGCGGCAGTATTTCCGCCCTTAATGGTTCTATCGCTGCTGCGCTTGCCGAAATGGTGGCCAACCTGACGATAGGGAAGAAGAAGTATGTGGAAGTCGAAGCTGAAATGCAAACGATAGCTGCTCAGGCCGCTGCCATCCAGAAGGAACTGGTGCTGGATATCGACCGTGACAGCGATGCCTACAATAAGGTGTTCGCAGCATTTAAGCTCCCTAAGGAGACTGACGACGAGAAGGCTGTGCGCTCAGCTCAGATTCAAGAGATGACCAAGTACGCAGCTTCCGTCCCCATGGAAGTGGCGCGCCGTGTGCATAGTCTCCTTCCTCTCATCGAAGCAGTAGTAGCCAAGGGTAACCAAAATGCTATTACTGACGGCTGCGTGGCCATGATGTGTGCCCGCACTGCTATTATCGGTGCCCTGCTGAACGTACGTATCAACCTGACTTCCATCAAGGACGAAGACTTCGTACGCTCACATGCTCAGGAAGCGGATGCCATAGAGGCGGACGCTGTACGACGCGAAGCAGAGGTACTCGCCATCACTAAAAAAGCTTGCGAATAATACGATGGCACGCACCACATTTCAGATAGGTTCCGAGGCTCTCTCGCTGGACTTGCTCCGCGAATACCTCGATCATCCCTTCCGTTTGGAACTATCTCCCGAGGCTGTCGCCCGTATAGAACACTGCCGATGCTACCTCGATGAGAAGGTGAAGCAGTCTGATAAGCCCATATACGGCGTGACGACAGGCTTCGGATCTCTGTGCAATCGTACGATAACGCCGGATCAACTCACCGCCTTGCAGGAGAACTTGGTCAAGAGCCATGCCTGCAGTTGCGGCACACCCGTACATGCCGACATCGTGCGTCTCATGCTCCTCCTCAAGGCACATGCTCTACAGCTGGGACATAGCGGCGTACAGCTCTGCACGGTCGAACGTATCCTCGACATGCTCAATCACGATGTACTCCCCATCGTCTACGATAGGGGTTCGTTGGGTGCATCGGGCGATCTCGCCCCATTGGCCAATCTCTTCCTCCCGCTCATTGGTGAAGGAGAGGTGATGTACAAGGGTCAGAAGCGCGATGCCGCCGAGGTGATGCAGGAGTTTGGATGGGAAAAGATCATCCTAAAGAGCAAGGAAGGGCTGGCTCTCCTCAATGGCACTCAGTTCATGAGTAGCCATGGTGTCTACGCTCTCCTCAAGGCGCATCGCCTGGCAGAAGTTGCCGATTGCATCGGAGCGCTCTCGCTCGAAGCCTTCGACGGTCTCGATGCTCCCTTCACTGATAACCTGCACATCATCCGCCCCCATCCGGGCCAATTGGCAGTAGCACGCCATCTGAAGGAAGTGTTGAACGGTAGCGAACAGCTGGCAAAACCTAAGAAGCAGGTACAAGACCCCTATAGCTTCCGCTGCATGCCTCAGGTTCATGGTGCCAGTCGCGACGCGATCAACTACGTCACCGAAGTGGTCGTTCGTGAGATCAATTCAGTAACTGACAATCCGACCGTCTTCCCGGATGAGGACTTAGTAGTGTCGGGTGGTAACTTCCACGGGCAGCCTTTGGCCATCGTCTACGACTTCTTGGCCATCGCACTTGCTGAACTTGGCAACATAAGCGAGCGTCGTACCGCTCAGCTTATCCTGGGCTTGCGCGAACTCCCTGAGTTCCTTGTCGCCAATCCCGGCCTAAACAGTGGCTTCATGATCCCGCAGTATGCTGCCGCAGCTATGGTGAGCAAGAACAAAATGTATTGCTTCTCGGCCGCAAGCGACAGTATCGTCAGCAGCAACGGACAGGAAGACCACGTGTCAATGGGCGCAAATGCTGCTACAAAGCTCCTCTCCATCATCGAGAATCTGGAGATGATCTTCGCGATAGAGCTATTGGATGCCGCTCAGGCTTTCGAGTTCCGTCGTCCGACAAAGACCTCTCCTTACTTGGAGAAGATGCTGACGGAACTGCGCAAAGTGGCACCGAAAGTGGAAGACGACGTCGTGATGTACAAGCAGATACAAGCTGCGACGACCTTCGTTCAAGAATACGCTTTCTAAGCGTCCTTCACGATATCTCATTTATACCATCCCCTCGAAAGTCCGGTCAGGCCCTTTCGAGGGGATGCTTTTTGCCGGTTCTTACACCTGTGAGATACTATGCTGTGCTCTGTCGGCTCATATCATTGGTGGGATGAACCGTTTGATTTACCTTTGCGCCTGTAATACAATTAAAAGACTGTTTTCTCCATGTTGGAAAAGCTCATTATTCTTGATTTCGGTTCACAGACAACGCAGCTTATCGCCAGACGTATTCGCGAACTGAACACTTACTGCGAGGTTTATCCCTATAACAAACTGCCGGAAGACCTGACAGGAGTGCGCGGTATCATCCTATCGGGTAGCCCTTACTCCGTGTACGACAGCAAAGCCTTCCGCATCCCTCTCGACGAAATCCGAGGCAGACTGCCTTTGTTGGGCATCTGTTATGGGGCGCAAAGCCTCGTAGATCAGGCCGGTGGCAAAGTGGAGTCCTGCGAAACCCGCGAGTACGGACGGGCTCACTTGGAGTTCAAACAAGCCGATGATGCTCTTCTCAAAGGATTGCAGCCCGGTACGACTGTGTGGATGTCTCACGGAGATACGATCACAGCTCTTCCCTCAGGCTTTGACGTGATAGCCGGGACAGAGGATGTTCCCTATGCAGCCTTCCGTATCGAAGGGGAGCAGACGTGGGGTGTTCAGTTCCATCCCGAAATATATCACTCGGAAGAGGGCACGAAGCTTCTCGGCAACTTCCTTGATATATGCGGAATGAAGCGCGATTGGACGCCGGCATCCTTCATTGAGACAACAGTGCAAGAATTGCGAAATAAGTTGGGTGACGACAAGGTGATCTTGGCGTTGTCAGGTGGCGTTGACAGCTCTGTTGTAGCGGTGCTCTTGAACAAAGCTATCGGCAGTAACCTCACTTGTATATTTGTGGATCACGGCCTCCTACGTAAAGGTGAGTTCGAACGCGTACTACAAGACTATGAGCACTTAGGGCTCAATGTCATAGGAGTGAACGCGAAAGAGAAGTTCTTCTCCGCACTCAAAGGTGTGACCGATCCCGAAGAGAAGCGTAAGATCATAGGTCGTGGCTTTATCGAAGTATTTGATGAAGAGGCGCATAAGCTCGAAGGGATCAAGTGGTTGGGACAGGGTACTATCTATCCCGACGTGATAGAGAGCTTGAGTATCACCGGTATGGTGATCAAGAGCCATCACAATGTTGGTGGACTGCCCGAGCGAATGAACCTCCGTCTCGTAGAACCCTTACGGACTCTCTTTAAGGATGAAGTGCGCCGAGTGGGCTTGGAGTTGGGTATGATGCCTCACCTCATTCATCGCCATCCTTTCCCCGGTCCGGGATTGGGTATCCGTATCCTTGGGGAGATCACAGAGGAGAAAGCGACGATACTGCAGAATGCAGATGACATATACATGAGTCTCATGCGTGAATGGGGACTGTATGATCAGGTGTGGCAGGCAGGAGTTATCTTGCTGCCCGTACGCTCTGTAGGTGTCATGGGAGATGAACGTACCTATGAATATACAGTCGCTTTGCGTGCTGTCACTTCGATGGATGCCATGAGTGCAGACTGGGCACACTTGCCATACGACTTCTTGGCGAAGGTGTCTAACGAGATCATCAACAAGGTACGCGGTGTCAATCGCGTGGTTTACGACATCTCTTCCAAGCCGCCCAGCACGATCGAGTGGGAATAACCTCAGTTGATTCCTTTTGTGACATCGTATCACAACATTGTATTACATCTAATAATACCCACCTATCATGTCCACATACCAACCGGAAGATACCCGTAAGGTGACGACACATCGCCTCTTTGAGATGAAGAGCCGTGGGGAGAAGATCTCCATGCTCACAGCTTATGACTATTCGATGGCTAAGATCGTTGATGAGGCCGGTATGGATATCATCCTCGTGGGCGACTCTGCTTCGAACGTTATGGCCGGTAACATTACGACCTTGCCTATTACGCTTGATCAGATGATTTACCATGGGAAGTCTGTGATGAAAGCTGTTCGACGTGCGCTTGTTGTCGTTGATTTGCCTTTTGGTTCTTACCAGGGTAACTCGAAGGAGGCACTATGTTCGGCCATTCGTGTCATGAAGGAAACCCATGCCGACTGTATCAAGCTCGAGGGAGGAGCCGAAGTGCGCGAGTCCATCGTCAGGATTCTCTCGGCAGGTATTCCCATAATGGGACACTTGGGGCTGATGCCTCAGAGCATCAATAAGTTTGGCACTTATAACGTGAGAGCGAAAGAAGAGGCAGAAGCCGAGAAGCTTATCCAAGATGCCCATCTGTTGGAGGAGCTAGGATGTTTTGCTCTTGTTCTGGAGAAGATCCCTGCCGAGTTGGCAGCGCGCGTTGCTTCAGAGCTTAGCATTCCTGTTATTGGTATCGGAGCCGGAGGTGGTGTGGACGGTCAAGTCCTTGTCATGCATGACATGCTTGGTATTACGGAAGGCTTTAGCCCACGTTTCTTGCGACGCTATGCCAATCTCTCTGCGGACATAGCTCAGGCTCTCAAGCATTATATTGCAGATGTGAAGAGCATGGACTTCCCCAATAAGGACGAGCAGTACTAAGCTGTCACTCATTCGTTGTATTGGATTATCAAGTAAGCTTACAGTACCATGTCGGGTATCCAAGAGAGCGTTACCGAATTTATCACGTGGTGTGATTACCTTGGCACCTTTGCTTTTGCCATCAGTGGGATTAGATTGGCCGCCGCACGACGATTCGATTGGTTTGGTGCCTATGTCGTAGGGGTTGTAACTGCTATTGGTGGCGGGACAGTGCGTGATGTACTGCTCAATATCCCTCCCTTTTGGATGGAGCAACCCTCTTATCTCTTCATTTCTCTGTTGGCTCTCATCTTTACCATCAGCTTTAGGAAGTATGTCGTGCGACTCAATAATACCGTCTTCCTTTTCGATACGATCGGTATTGGCCTTTTCACCGTTGTAGGCGTTGCCAAGACGTTTGACTGTGGCTATGCCTGGTGGTTGGCTATTGTTATGGGTACTGTTACGGGCTCTTTTGGTGGTATGATACGTGACATTCTTATCAATCAGACACCTCTGATATTCCGCAAAGACATATATGCTACTGCTTGTCTCCTCGGAGGAGCTGTTTATGTGGGGCTGTTGTTTACGACAGTGCCTATCGGCATCGTGCAGTTCATTGCTGCTTTTATCGTGATAGCTGTACGCTTCATAGCCGTCAAATATCACATTAGCGTGCCTGTCTTTCGTGGCAAGGTTTGATGGGTTTACCATTCTTTTCTTTTTTACCATACAGCGGAGCCTCCACTACGGATGCTCCGCTTTTTTGTGATAGATGATGATATTGTCTTGAGAAAACAGTTTAGTTGCACTGTGCATAGCTTAAATTCTTGTCGCTCCAAAGGAGGCGTGTGAGATTTTCGTGCGTATAAACGGGAGTAAGACGCGCGAGATTCTAAGTACTCCCGAGAAAAAAGCTAAATTTGTAGGCTCATAAATTTACCATATAGTGCCTGTTGCAATGGGCTATGCGTGGCACTAATCTGGGCGTACTAACGTAACTAAAGATGAATATTTCATACAAATGGCTTCAGGATTACCTGCCTTGTGATCTCGCTCCGCAGGAAGTAGCCGATACGCTTACCTCCATCGGATTGGAAACGGGAGGAGTAGAAGAGATAGAGACGATACGAGGCGGACTTCGCGGTCTCGTGATCGGCCATGTCCTCACCTGCGAAGTGCACCCCAATTCGGATCACCTTCATGTTACCACAGTGAATGTGGGGGCTGATGAGCCGCTGCAGATCGTATGCGGTGCGCCCAATGTCGCTGCCGATCAGAAGGTCGTAGTGGCGACGGTGGGTACCACGCTCTATCAAGGCGAGGAGGAGTTCAGTATCAAGAAATCCAAAATCCGCGGTGTAGAGAGCTTCGGAATGATCTGTTCCGAAGTGGAGATCGGCGTGGGTACGGCAAGCGATGGTATCATCGTCCTGCCGAACGATGCGCCTGTGGGGATGCCTGCTGCCGAATACTATCACGTAGAAAGCGACTACTGCATCGAAGTGGACATTACGCCCAACCGTGTAGATGCCACCTCGCACTATGGTGTGGCTCGTGATCTGGCGGCTGCTCTCAAGCGTTATGGCCGTCCCGCAGCGCTTCGCCTGCCCGATGTGCACCTCCCAGAGGGCGATGTTGCAGACAAGATGCCCGTGGAAGTACCCGATGCTACGGCTTGTCCTCGCTACCAAGGGATGGTTATTCGTGGTGTGACTGTGGGAGAAAGTCCTGAGTGGCTGCGCAATAGACTACTTGCTATCGGTCTGCGACCGATCAATAATATAGTGGATATCACCAACTATGTGCTGCATGAGTTTGGACATCCGCTACATGCATTCGACATGGCTCAGATAAAGGGCGGTCGGGTGATCGTGCAGACTGTGGCCGAGGGTACGCCCTTTGTCACGCTCGACGGTGTGGAGCGCAAGCTCGCGGCGACTGATCTGAGGATTTGCAACGCTGGTGGACAGCCCATGTGTGTGGCCGGTGTATTTGGCGGCTTGGGTTCCGGTGTAACGGAGGCCACGCAAGATGTATTCCTCGAGAGTGCCAACTTTAATCCTACGATGGTGCGCCGTACGGCTCGCCGTTTGGGATTGAATACTGACAGCTCTTTCCGTTTCGAGCGCGGGCTTGACCCCGAACGTACGGATTGGGCTTTGCGTCGTGCCACATCCCTCATTCTCGAAATCGCCGGAGGACGTCTCGGCGGAATGACGGATGTCTATCCCCATCCGCAACCTCCTTATGAAATCAGTCTTTCTTTCGACAAGGTGAATACCGTCATCGGTCAAGCCATAGCACCGGATATGGTGCGCAGCATCCTCGACAGTCTGGAGATCCGTATTGTCCGAGAGCAGGATGGTGTGATGACCTTGGAGGTGCCCCGCTACCGAACGGACGTGACACGCGACGTGGACGTCATTGAAGACATCATGCGTATCTACGGTTACAATCAAGTAGAGCTGACGGGCTATGTACGCGCCAATCTGGGGCACAAGACCGAGACAGACATGTGCTATAAGTGGCAGACAGTCATCTCCGAGCAACTTGTAGGTGCCGGATACAACGAAATACTCAACAATTCGCTCACGGCAGGTGCTTACTACGATGAGCTTCAGACAGTCCCGCGTGCTTCGGCAGTGGAGCTGATGAATCCGCTCAGTCAGGAACTCAACTGTATGCGACAGACTCTCCTCTTCGGAGGTCTGGAGACAGTGAGCCACAATCTGCGTCGCAAGCATCACGCGCTCTATCTCTTCGAGTGGGGACGCTGCTACCGATACGATGTAGCCAAGCATACAGAGACTACACCTCTTGCGGCTTATTCCGAGGATGAGCGTTTAGGCCTTTGGATTAGCGGTCAGCGTGTGGAAAACAGTTGGGCGCATCCTAATGAGCCGGCTTCTGTCTTCGAGCTGAAGGCTGCCGTGGAGCAGGTGCTTTGTCGTGTGGGAATAGAATCAGGTGCCTATACGTTGGAGCGGACCGAGAATGATCTTTATGCAGTAGCCATGGAGGTGAAGCTGCGTTCCGGCAAGCTGTTGGGGACGTTTGGGCAGGTGTCTTCTCGCTTGACCAAGCGTTTCGACATCGAACAACCTGTCTTCTTTGCCGAACTGCTTTGGGAAGCACTCATGCGTGAATCGGCTCGTTACAAGCTGGAGGCGCAGGATCTGCCCCGCTTCCCCGAAGTAAAGAGAGACTTGGCTCTCCTGCTGGACAAGAACGTCTCCTTTGCAGATATCGAGTCTCTGGCTCGCGGCTGCGAGAAGAAACTACTGAGACGTGTGGAGCTGTTCGACGTGTACGAAGGCAAGAATCTGCCTGCCGGCAAGAAGAGCTACGCCGTGAGCTTCTTCCTACGCAACGACGACAAGACGCTCAACGACAAGCAGATCGAAGCCATCATGTCCAAGATACGTACCACGCTGGAGCAGAAACTCGGGGCACAGCTGCGATGAGGCAAGACAAAACAGAACAGGAAACAACAAAATAAAAATCGACATATCATTAAAGTATGGGACGCGCATTTGAATATCGCAAAGCAAGAAAGATGAAACGTTGGGGCAATATGGCCCGTGTCTTCACCAAACTCGGAAAGGAAATCACCATAGCAGCCAAAGAGGGAGGCCCCGATATTGAGACCAATCCTCGTCTGCGTATCTTGGTACAGACGGCCAAGAAAGAGAATATGCCCAAGGAGAACGTAGAACGTGCCATCAAGAAGGCTACCTCCAAGGACTATACCGACTATAAGGAGATGAACTACGAAGGTTACGGTCCCTATGGTATCGCCATTTTCGTGGAGACGGCTACCGACAATACGACACGTACCGTGGCCAATGTGCGCAGCTACTTCAATAAACATGGCGGTTCGCTTGGTACGACGGGCAGTCTCGAATTCCTCTTCCAGCACAAGTGTGTGTTCCACATCGTCAAGCAAGAGGCTATGGACATGGAGAGCTTGGAGTTGGAACTCATCGACTACGGAGTGGACGAAATAGAAGAGGACGAGAACGAAATCATTCTCTACGGCGACTTTGCCGAGAACTCCAATATCCAGAAGTATTTGGAAGAAGCCGGTTATGAGATTGCATCGGCCGAATTTGTTCGCATCCCCAATGATACCAAGGAAGTAACGCCCGAGCAACGCGAGCAGATCGAGAAGCTCATCGAACGCATCGAGGAAGACGAGGACGTACAGAACGTCTTCCACAACATGAAGGAGGGAGACGAGGAGGAATAATCCCCCTCCCTCCTCTCCCACACTCCCGATCAAATCCTTATACGATGGCTAAGTCCGTAGTAGAAACGCCCTTGATGCGGCAGTACTTCCAAATCAAACAAAAACACCCCGATGCTATCTTGCTATTCAGGGTGGGGGACTTCTACGAAACTTTCTCGGAAGATGCCATTATGGCGGCGGAGATACTGGGCATCACGCTCACGCGCCGTGCCAATGGTGCCGCGCAGTTTGTCGAGCTGGCAGGCTTCCCGCATCATGCGCTGGACACCTATTTGCCCAAGCTCGTCAGAGCCGGCAAGCGTGTAGCCATCTGCGATCAGCTCGAAGATCCCAAGAAGACCAAGACCTTGGTCAAGCGAGGCATTACGGAGCTTGTGACGCCGGGAGTCTCCACCAACGACAACGTTCTCTCGCATAAGGAGAACAATTTCGTTGCAGCCGTGTCGTGCGAGCGAGATGTGTTCGGGGTTTCATTTTTAGATATTTCCACCGGTGAGTTCATGGCCGGGCAGGGTAATGCCGGCTACGTGGAGAAGCTCCTGACCAATTATCGCCCCAAGGAGGTGCTGGTGGAGCGGTCGGATCGTACCCGTTTCAATGAATTGTTTCATTGGAGCGGTTTTATTTTCGACATGGAGGACTGGGCTTTTTCCAGAGAGAACAACCGACTTCGTGTCCACAAACACTTCGATCTGAAGAGCTTGAAGGGCTTCGGTCTCGAAGAACTACCCGCGGCCGTGACTGCAGCGGGTGCCATCCTCAACTACCTCGACCTGACGCAGCACCATCAGTTGGGACATGTCACTTCGCTCAGTCGTCTGGACGAAGACCGATACGTTCGTCTGGATAAATTCACGGTGCGGAGTCTGGAACTGTTGGCTCCGATGAATGAAGGAGGCAAAAGCCTGCTCGATATTATCGATCATACGGTTACGCCTATGGGGGCACGCCGTATGCGGCAGTGGATCGTATTCCCGCTGAAAGATACAACCTGCATCCGGACGCGCCAGCGAGTGGTGGAGTATTTCTTCCGTCATCCCGAGGAGCGCGCTACTATCAGCGAGCATCTGACCGAGATAGGGGACATGGAACGCCTCGTGACCAAGAGTGCCATGGGCCGAATCTCCCCGCGCGAGATGGTACAGTTGCGAGTGGCGTTGCAAGCACTGGAGCCGATCAAAACGATCTGTACCCAAGCCGATGAAGAGAGCTTGCGTGCGATGGGCGAGAAGCTCGAGCCCTGTCCCGATCTGCGCGACAGGATACTCCGCGAAGTCACACCCGATGCCCCTGCCGCTCTCGGACGAGGGCCTGTCATTGCGCACGGTGTCAATGCTACGCTGGACGAACTGCGTGCATTGGCCTATAGTGGCAAGGACTATTTGCTCAAGATACAGCAGCGCGAGATAGAGCGTACGGGCATCCCGAGTCTCAAGGTGGCTTATAACAATGTGTTCGGCTACTACATCGAGGTGCGCAATACGCACAAGGATAAGGTGCCACCCGAGTGGATCCGTAAGCAGACTCTCGTCAGTGCTGAGCGGTATATTACCGAGGAACTCAAAGAGTACGAAGAGAAAATCCTCGGAGCGGAAGAGAAAATAGCAGCACTCGAAGAACAACTCTATGCCCTCCTCGTGGCCGAAGTGCAGCGCTACATCGCTCCGCTCCAGCATGATAGTCAAGCGGTGGCTTCGTTGGACTGCTTGCTTGCTTTTGCCGAGTCGGCTCGCCGTTACAAGTTCATCTGCCCCGTCGTTGATGACAGTATGATCATCGATATCAAAGCCGGCCGCCATCCCGTCATCGAGCAACAGTTACCTGCTGAGGAGCCATATATCGCCAATGATATTTTGTTGGATACGGAGAGTCAGCAGGTAATCATTGTCACCGGACCCAATATGAGTGGTAAGTCGGCTTTGCTGCGACAGACGGCTCTCATTGCCTTGATGGCACAGATCGGTTCTTTTGTTCCTGCCGAGTGCGCACGCATCGGTTTGGTGGATGCTATCTTCACTCGTGTAGGGGCTTCGGACAATATCTCGATGGGCGAATCTACCTTCATGGTGGAGATGCAGGAAGCCTCCAATATCCTAAACAACCTCAGCCCACGCAGCCTCGTCCTCTTCGACGAATTGGGACGCGGTACCAGTACATACGACGGTATCTCCATCGCGTGGTCTATTGTCGAATTTATCCACAACAACCCCAAGGCACACCCTCGCACGCTCTTTGCGACTCATTACCATGAGTTGAACGAATTGGCCGGACAGCTCGAACGCGTACACAACTACAATGTATCGGCTCGTGAGGTGGACGGGAAGATGCTCTTCCTTCGCAAGTTGGAACCGGGTGGTAGCGAGCACAGCTTCGGTATTCAGGTGGCACGCCTCGGTGGTATGCCGCATCAGATTGTGGAGCGTGCCATGGATATATTGCAACGGCTTGAGCGGGAACGCGAACGTGTCGAGGGAGAAGAATCTGCTCCGTCCGAAAAGAAACCGAACGGCCCCTCCGACAAGGTGCGAAAGGCATCGCCTTCACTTCCTCGTGATGAGAAAGGACGGAGCATCGACGGCTATCAGCTCAGCTTTTATCAGCTTGACGATCCCGTCCTGTCCCAGATCAGAGAGCAAATCTTGGATTTGGACATCAACAACCTTACACCCATCGAGGCTCTCAATCTCCTGAGCGGAATCAAGAAAATCCTGCGCGGCTACTAACAACGCAGCTCAATTCCGTTTCTCCTCAATCCTCTCTGTTATTGCTCCTGCACTTTCTGGCTGAGCGAATCAGGGGAATTTCCTACGGATCTCGTCTGCATGGGAAAATCTGACGAGACAATATCCTTATTAATTCACTATACAGCCTTGAGCGTTGTGGAACATCCTTCTCGATAATATGCGCTGAAAGCGTCGAGAATATGGTGCCAAAAACAGAGGGGAGATCGCGCCAAAAATTTTTTGTTTTGGCGCATAAATCTTTTCGAAATGGCGCCAAAATAATTTTGAAATGGCGCGAGTTTTTTCGACGATTCATGCTGGCAGAGAATCGTAATGTGTCTGAAGCCCTCCGCTGATTGGCGGAGTCGGGTTATTCCGATTGCTCGGTCAGCTCTTTGCGCAGCTTTGAGGGGGTATTGCCAAGTGTTTTACGGCAGAAAGCACATAGGTAGCTAACGGAAGAGAATAGGTATTTCTCGGCAATTTCTTGCAGAGAGAGTTTGGGATTGCATAGGTCAGTGTATATATGCTTGGCCTTCTCCTCGTGCATCCATGTTAGTGGTGCACGGCCAAACTCTTGGTAGAAGTGACGTTTGAACGAACTCATTGAGAGTTGCATCTTGGCCGCGAGTTCCTCGACCGTTCTGCACTCAAGATGGTGTCGGAAGACGAAAGCGCGGAAGCCTATGTTGCGACAGTGGAAAGAGGAGAGGAACTTCTCTATCTCTGCATTGCAGTACTTTGAGCGGAAGATGAAGAAGAGTTCGCGCAGTTTCAGTTCGAATATCTCCAGAGAAAAAGGTGTGTCGGACAGATAGTTGAGGACGGAGGTAACCCAATCATCGAGAATGGGCAGTCGTTGTAGGGTGGAGACCTGTCGCGATTTGTCCTCTTTCGTGCACTCTTTTTTATTGCCTGAGGCCGGACAGATACCCATGCATAGGTGGATGGTAGGGCGGAAGTAGAAGCAGATGACCTTGGTCTGTCCTTCTCCCACGCGCAGTAGGATTCGGAGATTGGGGGCGAGTAGGATGGTGTTGCTTTCTGTCAGATGCAGATTGTCGGAGTCGGCTGCTCCCGATAGCGTGACAGGATGGCCTCCGATGTGAAAGAGAAGAGCATAGCAGTCCTGTGTCCAGATTTCCAGACCGCATTCGGGGTCTATCGTCAGTATTACCGGAAGATCGGTAAGAGCAACTGCCGGACGGTGATTGACAGCGGGAGAAACAAGACTTTGTGTGGGACAGGAAGGTTCGCTATGCTGGATATTCATATGTGGGTGTCGCGATTTATTTTTTTGAGAAACGTGTCAGGATGGCCTGAGCGGCTTGGCGGGAAGTGTTACCTCGCCCTATTCGCGTGCGGATCAGTTCGTAGCCGGATAGCTGAGAGGCACGTTCGGGAGAGGCATTATCCAGAAGAAGAGACAGGTGTGAGACTAGTCGCTCTTCTGTGAACAATCCGCCGAAAAGCTCGGGGACTATAGCTTCTCCTGCTATGAGATTGGTGAGAGAGATGAAAGGTGTGGTAAAGAATCTGTCGAATACGAAGTTGGCCAATCGGCCACCACCTACATGGTAGCATACGACTTGAGGTGTGCCGATGAGAGCTGTCTCCAGAGTTGCAGTGCCCGAGGTGACCAGAGCGGCTTTGCTCTCGCGGAGTATCTGATACGTTTGGCCGAATACGATCGGGACGTTGTATCCTCGTATGTACGGAGCGTAGTCTTCCGCTGTCAGACCCGGTGCTCCGGCAATAACGGGGCTGTAGTCGGGGAAATGCTTCATGACACGCAGCATCAAGGGCAGATTCTCCTTCACCTCATGCTGACGGCTTCCGCAGAGGAGTGCCACCTGACGGGATTCTCGCACGGCCTGTTCCTGTTCGCATATCGTGGGGCGAATGAAAGGCGCAACGGCATCGTAGCAGGGATTTCCCACATAGACGATGGGGAAATTATGCTTTGCAAAGAACTCTTGCTCGAAGGGCAGGATGCAAAGCATCAGATCCACATATTTTTTCAAAGTCTTGAAACGCCATGATTTCCAAGCCCAGACCTTCGGAGAGATGTAGTAAACGAGGGGTTTGCCGAGTTGCTCTCGCACAAAAGGTAGCACGTACCGCATATTGAAGCCCGGGTAGTCCACAGCGATAACGACATCGGGGCTGAAGGCCTGCATCTCTTCCTGTACACGCTTCCCTGCCCGACGTATGGCTCCCAAATGTGTAAGTACCGGAATGATTCCCATGAACGCCACTTCGCGATAATGGGTAATGGGATCGATCCCTGTAGCCTCTGTGAGCATCTCTCCTCCCATAAAAGCAAATGCAGCCTCGGGATCATGCTCTTTGAGAGCACGCACCAGATTGGCTGCATGTAAGTCGCCCGAAGCTTCGCCTGCAATGATGAAATAACGCATAATGGGAAGAGAAGCTAAGGTAAGAACGAAGAGGTCAGATGCCTTCGTTGATGAGTCGCTCCAACTCCGGCAGATAACGCCGTGAGGTCATATTGAGTTTGATGGGAGACAGGGTGACGTAACCGGCACGCATGAGCTCCAAATCACCTTCTACGGTTCCTTTATTGATCTGTCTGCCCGTCATCCAGTAAACGGCATTGCCTCGTGCGTCTTCAGACGTCATGAATTCGTCCACGAAGCGCCCGTCTGTTACCATACATACTCTCAGTCCCAATGGTTTCCCCTGGGGTACGTTCATGCTCAGCATGGTATCGTGAGGTAGTCCGTTCTGTAGTATCATACGGCTCACACGTGCGGCGTATGCCGTGGCATGACTCATGTCACAGATTTCGCTGTGGTCGTCCAGTGAGACGGCCAAGGACGGCACATCGCTCACGCATCCCTCCATGGCTGCTCCTACAGTGCCGGAGTAGATCACGCAGATCCCGGCATTGTTGCCGTGGTTTACTCCTGTAACCAATAGGTCAGGCTTGCGCTCTTTGAATATGGTGTTCAGAGCCAACTTGACGCAATCCGCAGGTGTGCCCGTGCAGCTGTAAATGGTTACTCCCTCCTCGCGGTGTCGTAGTTTGAGTTTGATGGGGAGTGTGGAGGTGATGGCGGCCGAGGCTCCTGAGCGAGGACCGTCCGGAGCCACTACTGTTACATTGCCCAGAGGGCGAAGTGCTTCTGTCAGCTCACGGATGCCTTGAGCTCTGAATCCGTCATCATTGGAGACTAATATCTCGATAGACTCTTCTTTCATTTTTTTGCTGCTTCTTCGTCGATGATATCGTCGAGTTTTACGATGAAGCGGAGTGCTGAATAGGTGGGAATTGCAACGAGGTTAGCTCCAGAAGCCGGAACACCTTTTTCTCCGTAGGCCAGATACCATGGCACAACAAATTCGCATTCATCGCCCACAACCATATTTTGCAGGGCAATTCTAAAGCCCATGATGCTCTTGTCGTTTTCGTTGCGGTAGAGCGTGAATCGTGCTGGTGTTTCGGAGTCGTAATTGCCCTCCACGTATATATTCCCCACCACACGGTAGAGCTGGTAGTGTACCTGTACACGCGAGGTTGCTATCGGATTGACGGTGCCGGTTCCGTGCTGTTTCCAGCGCATATAGACATAGCCTGTGGAGCCACTCACCGAAACTTTCTTGAAGTCGGTGCTGTCGGCATAGGCGTTGAATGCTATTTCATTCTCACGTCTGCGCAGTTGTTCTTCGTCGGCACTCTTTTTACAAGAAGTAAAGAAGAGGGTGGAGCCGAGTAAGAGTAGCTGAAGAGCGATGATGATATTCTTCTTTGTTTTCATAATTCTATTCTTTTGAGCAAGCTTTTGAGGCTTACATGTTCCGAAATAATGCTATTCAGGCGGCTGATCTCTACTCGCTCTTGTTCCATTGTGTCGCGATAGCGGATGGTCACGGTATTGTCTTCGAGCGACTGATGGTCCACCGTGATACAGAAAGGCGTACCGATGGCATCTTGGCGACGATAGCGCTTGCCGATGGAATCTTTCTCGTCGTACTGACAAGCGAAGTCGAAACGCAGATCGTGTACGATCTCACGAGCTTTCACGTCCAGACCATCCTTGCGCACCAACGGCAGGACAGCCAGTTTGACGGGGGCGAGTGCTGCAGGCAGTCTGAGCACGACACGCGTCTCTCCATTGGAAGTTTCTTCTTCGCAGTAAGAACCGAAGAGGATGGTCAGGAACATTCTGTCCAAACCGATAGAGGTCTCTACCACGTAGGGTACATAGCTCTTGTTCAGCTCAGGGTCGAAGTACTGGAGCTTCTTGCCGCTGAACTGCTCGTGGCGTGAGAGGTCGAAGTCCGTACGGCTGTGTATCCCTTCGACTTCTTTGAAGCCGAAAGGCATCTCAAACTCAATGTCCGTCGCGGCATTGGCATAGTGCGCCAGCTTGTCGTGGTCGTGGAAACGGTATTTCTTCTCCCCGAAGCCAAGAGCCTTATGCCACTGCATCCGGAGGTTTTTCCACTTTTCGAACCACTGTAGTTCCTCTCCCGGACGTACAAAAAACTGCATCTCCATCTGCTCGAACTCACGCATACGGAAGATAAACTGACGGGCTACGATCTCATTACGGAATGCCTTTCCGATCTGGCAGATGCCAAAGGGGATCTTCATGCGTCCTGTCTTCTGGACATTGAGGAAGTTGACAAATATGCCTTGTGCAGTCTCGGGACGGAGATATACTTTCATCGCACCGTCGGCCGTGGAGCCCATTTCGGTGGCAAACATCAGATTGAACTGGCGCACTTCCGTCCAGTTGCGTGTACCACTGATCGGGCACACGATTTCGCAATCGAGGATAATCTGGCGTATTTCGTCCAGATTATTGTCGTTGAGGGCTGCGGTGAATCGTTCATGTATCTCGTTGCACTTTTGTTGGTACTCGAGCACACGAGTGTTGGTGGCGCGGAACTGGGCTTCGTCGAAGGCTTCGCCGAATCGTTTTGCAGCCTTGGCCACTTCCTTGTCGATCTTCTCTTCGATCTTGGCTAAGTAATCCTCTACGAGTACATCCGCACGATAGCGTTTCTTCGAGTCCTTATTGTCGATGAGTGGATCGTTGAAAGCGTCCACGTGTCCCGATGCTTTCCAAATGGACGGATGCATGAAGATGGCGGAGTCGATGCCGACCACATTGTCATGCAGGAGGGTCATGCTCTCCCACCAGTATCGTTTGATGTTGTTTTTGAGTTCTGATCCGTATTGGGCATAGTCGTATACTGCAGCCAAGCCGTCGTATATCTCAGATGAAGGGAAGACGAAGCCGTATTCCTTGCAGTGGGAAACTATTTTTTTGAAGAGATCTTCCTGTTGTGCCATGTTGTCCTATTCAGTGATTCTTGTCGAATTTGCAACGTTTTATCACGCGAAAATAGTCTTTTTTATTCGAATTTGGTGCCAAAAATAAATCCGCCGACACTCAATCGAGATGCCGGCGGATAATAATTTGTGATCAAAAAAGCTGAAAAGCTCTTTCAGCTTTGCTTGAAATCAACTCTTACTTGGTCTTCATCAGACGCTCCAGACGCAGAAGTTGGTAGTCGTAGAACGAACGATCGGCTGCATTGCTCGTAGCTCTGCGGGTGCGATAGATCGTTTGTACGCGCTTGAGCTGTTGCAAGAGCAGAGGAGCGATCACTTCGCTGGGAGCATTCTTTGAGAACATCGTCAGACGGAAGAAAGAGTTTTCGCCCTCGTCAGCTACATGGTGGTGACCGCTGCAACCCAATGCACAGGGGAGATTGTCTTGTTCCATTTGAGCCGCCATGGCATCGAACTCATCCGACAGACGGCGCACACTGTTCTGACTCTCAGTAGAGAGACCGCTATAGGCCGACATGAGGTCGATGGCTACATTCTGGATGTTGCGATCAGCATCGGTCAGGTTGCCTTTCACTTCGAAGATAGAGGCAATCAAGTCATTGGCGTAGTCCGTGAGCTTGTACATATTGGGTTGTCCGGATTGCTCTGCCTCGTATATTCTACCGAGACTGCCTGGGTTGAAGAGTGCAGCTACCATAGCTTTGCCCAGCACGTCCGGCATCGTTGACGTCTGCTCTATTTTGTTTAAGAAAGTCGGTTCGGCAAGCCATTGGCGATAAGTACGAGCTTGATTGAGCAGCCATTCCATGGCTTGGCGTTGCTTGTCCTTGGTGATGAAGCGGCGAGAGAGCGTATTGGATTCTCCCTGACGGATTTCGAAGTGTTCTACCCCCCCAATATAAGGCATAATGTGTCCTACGTGGCGGTAGTATTGGTACATGAGTTGTTCGTGCATATCACGCACGTCATCGTAGCGTGCATCCTTGTCGAGGAGCCACTTGTCCATGTTTTTGGCTATGATTTTGAGGTTGCTGATGGACAAGTCACCTGCACGGAAGTGGTCGTTACCGAGGTCTTCCGTTTGGTCGGTGGGGTCGATCGTGTAAGGGAACTGTTGCGCTCCGAAAGTATACATGGCGTTATTTTTCTTTTCGGCGATCCACGCATTCAGAGTAGATTTTTCTTCCTCCGGAGTTTTTGCGCCGGGGATCAGACGGTAGGCCCAATTGATGGCGTAGATGTCATATACGCCGATAAGCGGCGGAGTCAGGCGTACGCCACGCTCCAAGTCGCCCGGCTGAGCCACGAAGTTGTTACGGGCATAGTCCATGATGCTGGGCGTAGTGCCGTATTTCTGTGTGAACTGCGGGTCGCGGAGGTTGTCGATGGTGAAGGAATAGCTGGCACCCATATTGTGCATGAGGCCGATCGTGTGACCTATCTCGTGGGCAGCCACATAACGGAGCGACTCGCGCATCACATCATCATCGAATACGGCTTTGCGCACGCGGGGATCCACAGCACCGGTCTGAACGAAACGCCAGTTGTGTACGAGAGAGAGAACGTTGTGATACCAGATCACATCCGCGCAGATGATCTCGCCACTTCTCGGGTCCACGTAGCTCGGTCCCATGGCGTTGGCTGTGGCTGTAGTCGCATACTTGAAACAGCTGAAGCGGATATCGTCCGGATCGAAGTCGGGATTCTCAGCCTTTGTGGGATAGTCCTTGGCGATGATTGCATTCTTGAACCCGGCTGCCTCGAAAGCAATGCGCCAGTCTTCGATGGCCTGTTTGATGGTTGCGCGCCACTTGGCAGGGAAGGCAGAGTCTACATAGAAGATGATGGGCTTTATCGGCTCTACGAGTTCGCCGCGCATATAAGCTGCGCTGTCCTTGGGTTGGAGGTCCCAGCGGTGAATGAGCTTGTAGGATTCTACTTTGTCCTTCTCCGTGCTGAAGAACTGACGGTATGAATTAAAAAATCCCACGCGGTTGTCTTGCAGACGCATACGTGCCGGCTTCTCCGGCAGGAGTAGGATGGATCGTTGCATGATGAGCGTATATGGCTCGGAGTAGGGTTGTGTCTTGAAAGTGAGCATGCTCTTGATCTCCACGTTGCGAGGGAAGCTCTTCACCTCCGTTACTGTGCTGGCAGAGGGGTCGAGCATACCTTTGATCACATTGGCATTCTGCACCGTAGGGGGGAGGATAGTCAGTGGCGTGATGCTCTTCTCATCTTCGCGGAAGAATTTGGTCACGTCTACCAATACCACACCATTCTTGGTGTCAACGATGGGGAAAGCTTTGAGTACGGGGTCGAGGAAGTTTTTCTTGAACGACGGTACGATGGGATCATCTTCACGTACGACGGCTCCTACTTGGCCTCTGTGCAGATATACATTGGCACTGTCGCGTGAGAATTTGATCAGGAAGGGATCGGTACTCATCTGTCCTGCTACGGCTTCGCGCGTGTCGCTTGTGGCTGCTACGCGGCTGCTGAGGAGATAGTCTCTCTTGAATGCCGAGTCGGGCATGGCGAAGAATACTTCGTTTTTCTTCGTGAAATAGACGGTGAAGGGGCCTTCGCTCTTGGTGGCTCCAGTGATTGCTTGGTCAAATTTGGATTTCTGGGCGGACGCTTCTTTGGCAGGCTTCTTTTTCTTCGATCTGAAGAAATAGTCGCTCTGCGCCTCGGCCGTGAAGGTCGGCAGGAGACAGGCGATAGCCAGACAGGCGGTAAAGAATCTTTTGTTCATACTTGATTATTGTTTGATAGTAATTGTATTCGAATCGTATTGAGAGTCTATTTCTTGCGGAAGAGTCGGACAAAGAAACGCACGATGGCGTAGCCAAATCCGACGACAAAGAACCAGCCGATTGCCAGATCCCACGTATTCACGCCCTCGCGCATCACTGTCATCAGTCCGAAGGCTACAAACGTGAGACATATGAGCGGAGCACTCCATGAACCGTTGCGATCCATGAAACCTGCATAGCGCATTGCCTGTTCGCAGGGGATGCGGCCTTGCTTGTGACCGACATAGACGGCAGCCTGCTCAGCCAAGGCGAAACAAAAAGCCACGGCACCACTTATGTGGAAGAATAATTCCATGCTTGCAGGCCGTATCTCGGCATTGAAATCTCCCAAGAGCATGCCGGTAAAAGCTACGGCAAAGATCAGAATGCCGAGCCAATAGAGGTAGAAGCGAGGTGTCAGAGGCTTCCCTTTGGCAGATTGTTTATTTGGGCCGAGGGCTTTCCTTTTCATTTTCGATATGACAATGTGTGGTGTCGTATGTTTAATCTCTTGGCGTCTTTATATTGTCAGCTCCGTCAGGGAACCAAAAGGAGGAAGAGAAGCGAAGGCACTCTCCAGCGTACAATACCCTGCCAATGTGCGTGCACAGTTGATGACGCCGCCGTGGCAGAATATGAGGATGGAGCGGTATCCCGCCTCTTTCTTCTCCATGATAAAGTCTCGGACGCGTTCGTATTGCTCGCGTTGGGACTCCCCTCCAGGTACCGGTTCGTCAATATATCGTCGGAAAAAGGCTTCGACGTCCGTCGTGTCCAGAATTTCCTCCCAGGGCTTGCCTTCCCACTCTCCAAAGTTCATTTCTTTGAGTCGATCATCGCGGATCGCATCAGGATAACCGATGAAGGTCGCCAACTTAGTAGCCCGTTGTAGAGGACTTGTGTAAACGGCCTCTGGTTTAAGTCCTCGGAGACGAGTTGCAGCCTGGGTGGCCTCTTCTTCGAAGGTTTCACGTACGTCCACATCCGTGAACCCGTAGCAATGTTCGTTGCCGTTGAGTAGTACGGAGGTGTGGCGCATCAGATATACTTTCATTCGTTGTCGCTTTGTGGTCAGATGGTGTCGCTTTTCGCCTCGTGCAAAGATAGTAGAATCTGTGTGCTTTGTAAGCAAGGAGCATTGAGTTCCGATTCGATCAATGAGTGCTGACTATTCCGAAATGTTGACCCTTAAGCCTTTTTCGGTTGATGCCGTTTGGCTGGGAGAGATCACCTCGAGGGTGGATATGAAGATGCGGAGCTACACCTCGAATTTTTCCGCTTTTCTGCCGATCGTCCAGCACGCTATGTGCGAATGAAAGTTGAGCAGGGCCAAATCAAGAATTATTTCCTCTTCACGGACGAAAATCATCGTGGAGCATAATCGTGTCTGAACAGGGGGTGGATGAGGAATAGGCCAATCGTATCTCGCGAGGGGTGAGTCTCACTTTTTCTTACCTTTGCAATCTGACCGGCAGCTCAACGACACGTAAATAACTGAATATCAGAGCAGGCTAACGGAAAGAACAAGAAATAATATGTAATAAATGAAAGCAATGATGAATAACAAACACTTGTATATGGCCGATAGAAGCCCCCTCCGTCTCTCTCCTCCCCTTTCGATAGTACCGTGGCAAGGCATCAGCGCTTGTCCGAGTGTCTATATTTGTTGTTTCTCTGCCGATGAATAAGATGCCATAATCTCCCGAAACTCATAGCTGAAAGCCTCCAAGTCCCCGTTGCGTTCGTGCCTGAACGCAACGGGGACTTTCCGTTTTTGCAGCTTCAAATGCCTTTCGGAGGGTGCAAACTATATAAAGATGACATCTGAACTTTATAAATATCAAATGCAATGATTATTATAATCAGAAACGATCTTTATAAAGGTTGAATCCAAAAATTATAATCTTCATCATCCATAGTCGGAAAGACAGCTTTTTCGACTTTTCAAATTTCCTCTCCGACTTCGTTTCCCCTCCCGAACGACCTGCAAAAAGCGGCTTATTTAGAATGAATCTAAACGGCTCTTCGGTGTTGAAAACTTTTTTAGCACCAGAAAAGCGGCGAAACTGATGGCCGGATTTCTCCCCGAGAGATCGCTAATAGCGTCGTTTAGTGGAAAATAAGGTGTACTTTTGTGCCGCATTAGAGATACAGAGTAATCAATCCTTAATAATAACAGAGTAAAAGATGGAAATAGTAAAAATCGTTGGTAGAGAGATTCTCGACTCCAGAGGCAATCCCACAGTTGAGGTAGATGTTCATCTGGCTTGCGGCGTGATAGGCCGTGCAGCCGTTCCCAGTGGTGCATCCACGGGCGAAAACGAAGCTATCGAGCTGCGCGACGGTGACAAGAAGCGTTACCTCGGCAAGGGTGTGCTCAAGGCAGTGCAGAACGTAAACGAGGTGATCGCACCTGCTCTCTACGGCATGTCTGTGCTGGAGCAAACGGCCATTGACCACAAGTTGCTGGAGCTGGACGGAACCAAAACCAAAAGCAATCTCGGAGCCAATGCTATGCTGGGCGTTTCGCTGGCCGTAGCCAAAGCTGCTGCCGCTTATCTGGATATCCCCCTCTATCGCTATATCGGTGGTACGAATACTTATGTGCTGCCCGTGCCCATGATGAATATCATCAACGGCGGATCGCACTCGGATGCTCCTATCGCATTCCAAGAGTTTATGATTCGTCCCGTAGGTGCCGAGAGCTTCCGCGAGGGGCTGCGTATGGGTGCCGAAGTATTCCACGCACTCAAGAAGGTGCTCCACGACCGCGGTCTGAGTACGGCTGTGGGCGATGAAGGTGGTTTCGCTCCTGCCCTCAACGGTACTGAAGATGCCATCGAGTCGATCCTCCAAGCAGTGAAGGCAGCCGGATACGTGCCCGGTAAGGACATTACGATCGCTATGGACTGTGCTTCGTCTGAGTTCTTCAAGGACGGTGTATATGACTATACCAAGTTCGAAGGCGAAAAGGGCGTGAAGCGCTCCATCGACGAGCAGGTGGCTTATCTGACCGAACTTGTGGCCAAGTACCCCATCGACTCTATCGAGGACGGTATGAGCGAAAACGACTGGGAAGGTTGGAAGAAACTTACGGCTGCCCTTGGTGACAAGATTCAGCTCGTGGGTGATGACCTCTTCGTTACCAATGTGGAATTCCTCCGTCGTGGTATCGCAGAGAAGTGCGGCAATTCGATCCTGATCAAGGTGAACCAGATCGGTACGCTGACCGAGACGCTCAACGCTATCGAGATGGCTCATCGTCACGGCTTCACCAGCGTGACTTCTCACCGCTCGGGCGAAACGGAAGATGCTACCATCGCCGACATCGCTGTGGCTACGAACTCAGGACAGATCAAGACCGGTTCGCTCAGTCGCACCGACCGTATGGCCAAGTACAATCAGTTGCTCCGCATCGAAGAGGAGCTTGGTGCTCGTGCCGTATATGGCTACCAGCGCGTGAAGTAATACCCTCGAATAGTATCGGCTTTCCCCTATAAGCCGCAAGAAATAGCTGTGTCGAAATGGAAGTTTCGGCACAGCTTTTTTGTGCCGAGTGCTCATTTTTCTTTCACGTTAGAGGTAAAAGTGTGCAAAAAAAGCCTCTGTTTTTATTATCTTTGTGGGCAACGGTTCCGAAAACCTGCGGAACATAATGTCCAATTTCTCACGACAAACAACGCATAACGAACAATGTTAACGACAGAACACTTCCTCCTTTTTGCTTCGATAGTGCTCTTTGCCGGTATTATGGCCGGGAAGATCGGGTATCGATTTGGGATACCTGCTCTTTTGATCTTCCTCTTTACCGGTATGCTCTTCGGCGTGGACGGATTCGGATTCCGCTTTTCCAGTCCGGGGGTATCGCAGTCTGTCGGTATGATTGCCCTCTCGATTATCCTCTTCACCGGTGGTATGGATACGCGACTGAAGAAGGTGCGTCCGATTGTTGCCCAAGGTCTGATCCTCTCGACTTTGGGCGTTTTGCTTACGGCACTATTGGCAGGCTTCTTTATCTTCTGGCTTAGCGGTACGGCCGTGGCTTCGTACGTCTTCCCGCTATCGACAGCTATCTTACTGGCATCTACGATGGCGAGTACGGACTCTGCCTCGGTTTTCGCTATTCTACGTTCGCAGAAAATGCAGCTCAAGGAGAATCTGGCTCCTACGCTCGAGCTGGAGAGTGGTAGTAACGACCCGATGGCCTATATGCTCACGATAGCGCTGATAGACTTTATCACAACCGGGCAGAGTGGCCCTGGTCCCATCATTTTCTCATTCGTTATGCAGTTTGTTGTGGGTGGTTTGTTGGGCTATCTGATGGGGCGTTTGGCTGTGTTGGTGCTCAATAAGATGAATATTCACAATGATACGCTATATCCGATCACATTGCTTTGCGCTGTCTTTTTCACCTTTGCGGGGACTACACTTCTGCAAGGCAACGGCTATCTCGCCGTGTACATTGCCGGTATGGTGGTAGGGAACAGCCGGGTGATTCACAAGAAGAGCATCAATACGTTTTTCGACGGTCTTACCTGGTTGGTACAGATCGTTCTTTTCATCCTGCTTGGCTTACTTGTCAATCCTCGGGAGATGATGGAGTTTGCTCCTTTCTCTCTCGTTGTGGCGATTTTTATGATACTGGTGGCGCGACCTTTGGCAGTTTATCTCTGTTTGCTGCCCTTTCCCAAGATGTCGTTTCGAGGTAAGACTTTTCTCAGTTGGGTCGGCTTACGTGGTGCAGTACCGATCATTTTTGCCACTTACCCGCTGGTGGAGGGAGTCCCTGGTGCGGAAGCCATGTTCAATGTGGTCTTCTTCATCACCATTATCTCGTTGCTTGTGCAGGGAAGTACCATCACGCAGGTGGCGCGTTGGCTCAAGCTCGACATTCCTTCTCCACCGACAGGTAGTTTGTTCGGAGTGGAGATACCCGAGGAGACGGGTACGAAACTGGAAGAACGGGTGGTAGAAGCCTCAATGTTGTCCGAGGGTGATTTGCTGATGAACCTCTCCCTCAAAGACGAAGAGCTGGTGATTCTTGTGCGACGAGGCGAGGGCTATCGTGTCCCGAAAGGACGTATGCACCTGCAAGTGGGGGATGTGCTGCTGATCGTATCGGAAAAGAACTTGAATAAGATAGAAGAGTCGGTGCAAGAAGAGAATCCGACTCTCTTCCGAAAGCTGAAGCGAAGACTCCTGCCTCGTTAGGCCATCTCTTCCAGTTTCTTCTCTAAACGCGAGGCTTCGTCTCGGAGTCGTGCTGCTTCTAAGAAGTCCAATTCCTTGGCTGCGGCGAGCATTTGTTTCTTGGTCGTGGCTATCAGGGCTTCCAGCTTGGGGCGCGTCAGATAGGCTGCCAGCGGGTCGGCCGCCATGGTGCCGGACGTTTCGATATAAGCGCCGCTTTCGGCGGGTGCCGAAGCTGTCGAGATATCCCCATCACCCCAAATGGCCGCGCTGTTCTTGACGATCTGTTGTGGCGTGATGCCATGCGCTTCGTTATATGCCAGCTGCTTGGTGCGGCGTCGTGCCGTCTCGTCCATCGTGAGCTGCATACTCTCCGTAATCTTATCTGCATAGAATATGACACGACCGTGGATGTGTCTGGCAGCTCGTCCTGCAGTCTGCGTGAGCGAGCGATGCGATCGTAGAAAGCCTTCTTTGTCGGCGTCCAAAATGGCAACAAGCGATACTTCCGGCAAGTCGAGTCCTTCGCGGAGTAGATTCACCCCGATCAGCACGTTATAGGTTCCTTTGCGCAGGTCTTCCATGATGCGGACGCGCTCTAACGTATCCACGTCGCTGTGGATATAACTGGTCGAGATGCCGTGACGCAGGAGGTACTCGCTCAACTCTTCGGCCATGCGTTTGGTGAGTGTGGTCACGAGAACACGTTCTCCTTTTTCTATGCAGCGAGTGATTTCTTCCATGAGGTCATCGACTTGGTTGGCTGTCGGTTTTACGTCGATGATGGGATCGAGCAGACCTGTGGGGCGGATCAATTGCTCTACGATTACCCCTTCGCTTCTCGTTAGTTCGTAGTCGGCAGGGGTTGCGCTGATATAGAGGGTTTGAGGCGTGAGTGATTCAAATTCGTCGAATCGCAGCGGACGATTGTCCAAGGCCGCGGGCAGGCGAAAACCATATTCCACCAGATTCTCCTTGCGTGAACGGTCGCCGCCATACATGGCCCGTATCTGAGGGATCGTGACGTGACTCTCGTCAATAACGAGGAGGAAGTCCTCGGGGAAATAATCCAACAGACAGAACGGACGTTCACCGGCCGAACGGCCATCGAAGTAACGAGAGTAGTTCTCGATGCCGGAGCAGTATCCCAGTTCGCGGATCATCTCTAGATCGTAGGTGACACGCTCGTACAGACGCTTGGCTTCGTACGGCTTGCCTATCTCTTTCAGGAAGTCCACCTGACTACCCAGATCTACATCTATGAGGCCGACGGCACGATCGACTTGCTCTTTGGTCGTGACAAATAAGTTGGCCGGATAGATCTTCAACTCTGAGAGGAGTCCGTTTTCGCGTCCACTGCGCGGATCAAAGGTGCTGATGCGCTCGACTTCACCATCCCAAAACTCCACCCGATAGGCTACGCCGTCGTAACCTTCGACTGCCGGGAATACATCTACAGTATCACCTTTGACGCGGAAGTTGCCACTGTCGAACTCTACTTTGTTATTTGTGTAGTAGCTTTCTACCAAGAGTCGAATGAAGCGATCTCGGTCTTCACGCTGTCCCGTGCGGAGGCTGATCACCTTTTCGGAGAAAGCTTCGGGATTGGCCATACCGTAGAGGCAGGATACCGAGCTGACTACGAGTACATCTTTGCGGCCGGAGAGGAGCGAAGCAGTAGCGCGGAGTCGTAGCTTTTCTATCTCTGCGTTGATGGCCATATCCTTTTCTATATAGGTGTCGCTCGTTGGCAGGTAGGCTTCGGGTTGGTAATAGTCGTAGTAGCTGACGAAGTACTCGATGGCATTCTCGGGAAAGAACGCCTTAAACTCCCCATACAACTGTGCCGCCAAGGTCTTGTTGTGGCTGAGCACCAGTGTCGGCCGATTGATTTCTGCCACGACATTGGCTATGGTAAAGGTCTTACCCGAGCCGGTTACACCGAGCAATGTCTGCGCCGGATAACCTTCATGGATGCCTTCCACCAATTGGCGGATCGCTTCCGGTTGATCGCCCGTGGGCCTGAATCGTGATGTCAGCTTGTAATCCATCTGTCCTTGTCTCCCGTTCTTATTACTATTTATACAAAGATAAACCTCTTTCTCCTTCACAGCATTCCGATGTAGAAGTCATATTCTCTCATTTTTAAGGTCTGCATAAAGCAAAAACGGCTATGCCCCGATACCGGAGCATAGCCGTTTTATTGGTGACAGCCGAGTGGCTGCGAGTGATTAGTCAGCGTTGAGTGTGAAGCGCTTGAAGCCTACTACTGTCAGCGTCTTGCTGGCAGTGTGGAGATACTGCTCGATAGTCAGCTTGTTGTCCTTAACGAACTCTTGCTGCAAGAGCGTATTTTCCTTGTAGTACTTCTGTAGGGCACCTTGAGCAATACGATCCAACAGATTTTCGGGCTTGCCTGCTTCGAGAGCTTTTTCGCGAGCAATCTGCAATTCTTGGTCGATGATGTGTTGATCTACCTGCTCTGGCAGTACAGCCACGGGGTTCATTGCTGCAATCTGCATGGCGATGTCACGAGCCATCTGATGATCGATCGTTTCGTTGAAAGCAGCTACCGTAGCCAACTTGTTACCCGGGTGGATGTATGATACTGCAGCTGCGCCACTGATGAACTCATAGCAGCCGAGCTCCATCTTCTCACCCGTTACACCGATGCGGTCTGTGATGTGATCGGCGATCGAACGTCCGTCAGCCATAGGCAGAGTCAGAAGGTCTTCCTTTGTTGCGGGCTTCTTGTCCATGGCTACGTTGAGGATATTTTGAGTCAGCTCGATGAATTCGGCATTCTTGGCTACGAAGTCGGTCTCGCACTTGAGTGCTACGACTGCTGCATATCCGTCCTTATCAGCCGAAAGCACGCAACCTTCTGCTGCTTCACGGTCAGAGCGCTTGGCCGCTACAGCCTGTCCTTTCTTACGAATGATTTCCATTGCTTTCTCGAAGTCGTTGTTTGCTTCTTCGAGAGCACTCTTGCAGTCCATCATGCCGGCACCGCTCATCTTGCGCAGCTTGGCAATGTCTTGAATTGTTACAGCCATTGTTTGTCTATAATGAATGGGTTATTTTGTTCAGAAAAAAGAAATGAGCTACGAGTGATAAACCATGAGTTTGTTGTCCTGCTCACAGGGCACTCATGATTTATAACCCATAACTCATAAACTCATGTGTGCCGCTTATTCTGCGCTTTCTGCTGCAGGAGCTTCTTCTTCCGCCTCGGGAGCTACGTTCGCTTCTTCGTCTTCATTCTGACGAGGACGGCGAGCACCGGCGCGGGTACGGCGTTCACGGCGAGGAGCCGCTTCTTCCGTTTCTTCCTCTTCGGGCTTCACAGCCTTGCGCTCCATCAGACCTTCGCTGATAGCTTGGCACATAGTACCTACGATCAGTTCGATAGCTTTGAGAGCGTCGTCGTTAGACGGGATGATGTAGTCGATGAGAGAAGGATCGCTATTGGTATCCACCATGGCAAATACGGGGATGCCGAGGCGGTTAGCCTCACGAACAGCGATATGTTCTTTCATCACGTCCACTACGAAGAGGGCAGAGGGCAGACGGTTCATTTCGGCGATAGAACCGAGCGTCTTCTCCAGCTTCGCACGTTGGCGGGTGATCTGCAACTTTTCGCGCTTTGAAAGATTATCAAATGTGCCGTCAGCCGTCATTTTGTCGATTTGGGTCATCTTCTTCACCGCCTTGCGGATGGTGGGGAAGTTGGTGAGCATACCGCCCGGCCAGCGTTCTACCACGTAGGGCATTCCTACAGACTTGGCCAATTCGGCGATAGGTTCTTTGGCTTGTTTCTTCGTGGCAACGAAGAGGATCTTCTTGCCATTCTTAGCCATACCCTTAATCACTTCGGCTGCTTCTTCTATTTTAGCAACTGTCTTGTGCAGGTCGATAATATGAATATCGTTGCGCTCCATAAAGATGTACGGAGCCATAGCCGGGTTCCACTTTCTCTTGAGGTGTCCGAAGTGAGCACCGGCTTCTAATAATTGGTCAAAAGAAATTCTTGACATTTTCGTTTACGTTCTTTGTAATGTTACTACTTGCAATCCAAGATCGGTAGAGCAAGCCCCGAGGGCTACAATCCGATGGATTTAGATACTAAACGCGAGAAAAATCCAATAAGGAGATTAACGCTTGCTGAACTGGAATCTCTTACGAGCTTTGGGACGTCCCGGTTTCTTACGTTCTACAACGCGAGGATCGCGAGTAACGAAGCCTTCGGCACGCAAAGCCGGTTTGTCTTCCGGATTGATTTTGATCAGTGCACGGGCGATAGCCAGACGAGCAGCTTCGCTCTGTCCCTTGAACCCACCACCACGCAGGTTGATCTTGATGTCGTACTTCTCAGCTACTTCCAGCTTGAGGAGGGGCTGCTTAACGATGTACTGCAAGATAGATGACGGGAAATACCGTTCGATCTCGCGCTTGTTGATAACGATCTTGCCGGAGCCTTCGCTCACATAAACACGAGCCACAGCTGCCTTACGTCGGCCTATTGCATTGATATAGTCCATAGCTGTCGATTATTTGAGTGAGTTAATGTCCAACTGACGCGGCTGCTGAGCCTCTTGCTTGTGCTCTGTGCCAGCATACACGTACAGGTTACCAATGATTTTGTCGCCCAAGCGGTTCTTGGGGAGCATACCCTTTACGACCTTACGGAAAAGTTGTTCGGGGCCTTTGTTCATCAGATCACGCGGAGTGAACTGACGTTGTCCGCCCGGGTAGCCCGTGTGGCGGTGATAAATGCGACCATCCCACTTGTTGCCAGTGATGACGATCTTGTCTGCGTTGATAACGATCACGTTATCGCCACAATCAACATGCGGGGTGAAGTTGGGCTTGTATTTGCCGCGCAGGAGCTTTGCGATCTTGGCACACATGCGGCCAAGGGTCTGTCCTTCAGCATCTACAATGACCCACTCCTTCGTAACAGTTGCTTTGTTCGCAGAAATGGTCTTGAAGCTTAAAGTATCCACTGCTTGTTTTTTGTTTGTTTGTAATTAACCGTTGATCTTCTTTTCGATGCGATTATCCGATGCATCTGGAGCTTTACGCGCGGACACTGAGCTGCTCCTTTCGGACAAAAACACACTGAAAATCAAATCGTTCGGCACCATTTGATAATAATCAGCGCGGCAAAGGTACGTCTTTTTCGGTAATTTTCGCTCATCTTCCTCTGCCTGTATTATTCTTTTTGTCTTGTCTCTCTTGTTTTGTTGTGCGATTTGCGAATAGAATCGGGCAGAAGAGGGTGATGAAATGGCGCCAAGTCCGCAGGTATAACAGCTCGACTACACCTATTTATATATAGGGCAACGTGCGAGCCGGTGGGGGAAGAGGTAAACGGAGAGGCAGGACTTTCCTTATCAGATGGCGAGGAGTGTCACGTGGACATAGTCGCCGGGCTGCTTGCCGATGGCGCGACGGATGTCTTGCCGCAGTCCCAATATGTGGCAGGGGAGACCCATGCGCACGATAGAGCCGGTGTAGGGGTGTCCGTCGAAGGTGGCAGCCACTTTCACGCGCCCCTTGCCATAGACCGCTTTGACATCGACCGGTATCTCAATGTAGGCCGCGTCCATGTCCGGTACTTTGTGGATGAGGGCGTCAAATTCGATCAATCCCTGTCCTTCAATCTCTTGTGGAGTCTCTTTCATTCGTCGGCGAAATCATCTTCGTCCCAGTCGAAGGATTCGAACGAAAAGTCTTGGTCGGGCATTGCTTCGCTGAACTGTTCCAATTCACGTCTGTCGCGTTTGGTGGGACGACCGGACCCTTTGGCTCTGTCCACAAAGCCCGATATGCGCTGCAACTCCAGTATCTCGTACTCTTCGGGTGGCGTGATGTTCTCCAAATAGTCCTTCACCAACTTGGCTCCCATGCGATTCTGTGCTAATGCCAGGATGCGGAACGAGTAGGTCACCGGTGGCTTGCGCACTTGGATGACGTCGCCCACACGCACCACGCGGGACGGCTTGGCCGGTTGTCCGTTGACGGTCACCCTGCTCTTCTTGCAGGCATCTGTGGCGATGGTGCGGGTTTTGAAGATGCGTGTAGCCCACATCCATCGGTCTATTCTCACTTCGTCCATTGTCTTTGTGTCGGTGTAGGAGTCTTGATAGGCAGTGTAGGGTGGGGCGGTTAGTTGTACTGATTCATCGTCCGCTGTATGCCCGCAAGGCAGAAGCTCTTGATGATCTCCACGGCGCGCTTGGTCACTTCGGGGAGCTTTTCTTCCTCTTCGGCTGTGAATCGGCCGAGTACGAAGTCGATCTGTCCGCCGCGAGCGAACTCATCGCCCAGGCCGAAGCGCAGACGGGCATAAGCTGTGGAACCCGTGACCTCGGCTATGTTCTTCAGCCCATTGTGTCCCGCATCGCTCCCTTTCGGCTTCAGTCTCAGCGTGCCGAAGGGTAGCGCCAGATCGTCCACCAGTACGAGTACTTGCTCCAGTGGGATGTTTTCGTGCTGCATCCAGTAGCGCACGGCGTTGCCACTCAGGTTCATATAGGTGGAGGGTTTGAGTATGATCAGCTCCGCGCTCTTGACACGCATGCGTGCGATGGCACCGTAGCGGGCTTCGGCAAACTGTGCTCCGCCGTCTTCGGCCAGCGCATTGGCCATCCTAAAGCCTACGTTGTGTCGCGTGCCGTTGTATTCTCCTCCGATATTACCCAGGCCGACGATCAGGTATTTCATGCTCTATGCTGTCGTATATGCAGAAGAGCCGCCTCCGCTGCCCCGTATGGATGGGGGATGCCGGGGCGGCTCTTCTTCTGATGGCAGGGTGGCAGAGACCACCCCGATATGGGATTCCTTGTTACTTCTTCACTGCTGCACCACGAGCCGCACGAGTCAGCTTCACGGCACATACTACGGCGTTCTTTGCATTCATGAGCGTGAGGCCATCGAAGTTGAGTTCGCCCACCTGCATTGTCTTGCCGAGCTGAAGATTGGATACGTCGATCGTGAGCTTTTCGGGGATCTTGTCATAAGAAGCTTTCACCTTGAGCTTACGCATTTCGAGGCTCAGCTTACCCCCTGCCTTCACCCCTTCGGCGTGGCCGGCGAGTGTAACGGGCACTTCGATTACGACAGGCTTGTTCTCTTCTACTTTCAGGAAGTCGATGTGTAGGATACGGTCCGTAACGGGGTGGAACTGGATTTCCTTCAAGATAGCCTTGTAGCTGGCACCACCTTCTATCGTAAGCTCTACGAGGAAGATCTCGGAAGAGTAGATGAGGTTACGTACATCGTCCTGTGATACTACGAAGTTCACTCCTTCGCCTTTGCCACCGTACATGATGGCAGGGATCAGATCTTCTCTGCGGATGGCTTTGGCAGCCTTCTTTCCGAACTCGGCACGAGGTGTGCCGTTGAGTTGAAATGTTTTCATTTTCTTTCTTTTTGTGTTACTCAAAATTAGTCTTGTCCTAATTTCCCATCACACCTGCCGCCTTGAGCCGGAGGCTATGAGTCATCAAAAACGCTGCAAAGATAATCAAAAATAGTACCCACGGATGATCTCTCCAGCGATGCTGTTCGCGATTCTGCTTCCTTGCGATACGATAATTGCTTGTCCGGGTGTTTGATTGCGCGTAAATCCCTCATTTTCCTGCGCCAAAAAGTGGCGAGTTCTCGCGCATAATTTTTAGAGAAATGGCGCCATTTTCAGTAAAAATACGCGCCAAATCAAAAATGAAATGGCGCGTGTTTGTTCGTAGAATAGGCGCGGTTTGTCGCCGCTTTTCGGCGCATAGAAAACGGAAGAGTGCTCTTCGCTCCTCCGAGGACTGTGCCACGGGCTTATTTCTCCTGCTTCTTGATCGTGCGATAGTGGTCGTAGAGTAAGAACCCGAAGAGGGCGATCACGACAAGGGCAATGAAGGGTGCTTCGGTTATCCAGCTGCCAAAATTCTCCACTGTATTGGTCCAGACAGCCTTGTCCGGCGACCAGTCTTTCGTCTCAATGCTGCTGAATAGGCCCCGCTTGCCGAGGAAAGCAAAGAGGGCTACAGCCAATGCGCATATACCGCCGATGCTCAAGGCGAAGGCTCGATGGCTGCGCCGTTCGCGCTTGGCCGCCTCTTGTCGTACGGCACGCATCACATCGTATTGGAGTTTAAGCCCCGACGGTTGCTTGGGTAGCTGATTGAAGAGGTCTTTCAGCTTCTTATCTTCGATATTCTGTTTCATCCTTTTATCATTTTGTGGAGTTTGGTGCGAAGTCGGTGGAGCTTCACTTTCACATTGCTCTCCGACATGCCTGTGACGGTGGCTATATCGCGTACGGACAAGTCATCCGAGTAGAACATCAGCAGTAGTGCCTTGTCGTTTTGGGGGAGGGCGTCGAGTGCTTGCTGCAGCTGCTCCGGAGTGGTGTCGTCCGGCAGCTCCGACGCTTCGTCCTCTACGTCCGGCAACTCCTCTGTGCGCCCCGTGACGAGGCGGCGACGACGGCGCAGATGGTCGATGGCCTCATTGTAGCCTATGCGATAGAGCCAGGTGGAGAAGGTGCTGCGGCCGTCGAATCGTCCGATATGTCCAAAGGCTTTCACCCACGTGTCCTGTAGCAGATCGGCAGCATCGTCTTCGTCCTCTACCAAGCGTCGTATGAGCGTGTACAGCATGTCGCTGTATCGCTCTACCAGCGAGCCGAAACTCTCGGTGTCGCCCGCCTGCACGGCGCTGATGTAGTAGCTGTCGGGGTTTTTCTCCATCTCATTGCTTAGACGCAGATGCATCCGTTCGGTTACAGTCCGGCGCGGATTTTTTCTCCCAAACGTACACCAATTCTCTTATTCGGCACCACAATCCGCCTCTTTTTCGTCCGGCTGCCCGCCTCTTGTTCCCGATTCTTGACTTCCCGTCCGGGGGTGCATAGGCGTACCCTTATATAGTCATCCCTTAAAAAGCATTGGCAAGTGAGAAGTCATTCATCGATGGTCTCTCGCTTAGCTTTTCGCTTATTATTTTGAGCAGGTGCAAAAGAGCCTTCATGGCTCTTTTGAAGTTGTAAGCAGCAGCTGCCAATAGGATGTTCACAGCATCCCCTGCCAC
>NZ_QEKY01000017.1 GCF_003096695.1 Porphyromonas loveana
TCGCTCCTTGATCTCGAGCCTGACGCTGCCATCGAAGCGTTGGTGAATCGCTATAACGCCCTTGTGCAGAAGTTGAAGATCGAACTCAAACGTCGCTCTGCAACAGGTTCTGCCGCGACTGCCAAGCGCAAAGCGGAGACAGAGGAACTGCTCCGTCACCATCTGGAGGAGCTGAAAGAGGTGGAAAATCTGTCCGAAGCGCGATTCGCAGGGCGCTCCATCGGCACGGGGAAGACGCGCTGCTACCTGATAGCAGTAATAAAAGCGGACGGAGAGGTAGAAGATCTTGGTACCGCGCGAAGGGCAAGCTGTTCCTCCTCGTGCCCGACTCCAAACTACCCAAGCCCAGAAAACGAAAAAAGGCTACATATCAAAACAAATTGAACATAAACAAAAAACTATCTGAAATCGACAATGGTTAATCACGTTGAAGTCTAGTTACAAACAATCATCAAAAAATTATTATGAAAAAATTTATCATGCTGATAGTAGCCTTATTTAACACAATGGCTTTCGGTCAAACCCACGAAGTATTCCATACGTCTTTGTGTTACGATATGCTTTCAAGCTTCAATAAATATGAGGACATCATTAAAAGTCCATACTTCGAAAGCACGTTAGCAAAAGACACGGTCTTTATAAATGACATTGAAATAATAAATAAAAAAGTAAGGCCATCCAATATCTGCAACTTGTATGCAAGTCTTCCTACTGACAAAGATGATGCATCAAAATGCTATGATTTTTTCACTTCGCTTAAGCAAGAGGATATCCCCGAAAAATTCAATGGACAATATGTAAACAATATATTTAGTGTCATGCCAGAAATTCTTCGAGTCCTTCAGAAACTCATTGATGCAAACTACCCAAAATACTGGTTTGAACAGGTATATCCAATATTAAAAGATGAAATCAATGGGTACCAGTTTGAAGAAGGCATATTGGATAAAATCCATACTGAATTAGAAAAAATGGCAGGGAATACTTCTTTAGGAGAACAGTATCCCAAAATATACATATTGGATATAGACAATGCTTTTTCATTAAACGATGAAACTTTCTGTTGCACTCCAATATTACTCAACAAAGAGATAGCAAAGCAATATCGGATAAACTTCATACAAGTTTATATTCACGAAAATTTGCATCGATTATATCTATCAAAAAGTTTAATAGATAAATTGGACGAACTCTATGAAAATGACAGTTTCTATCGAAAGAATGAGGATGTTGCGCAAAAACACGGAGAGGGAAAAAACGAAGCATTTATTGTTGCAGCTGAAACCTATATCTCACGAAAATTGGGATTAAAAACCGACCGTGAAGTGTATCAAGAATTTGACGAATATGTTGAAGGCAGTCTGGTGTTATCACCCATCATCTATCAATATATCAGCAACAAAAAAGGAAAAGATTCGTTTAACGACTTCTTGCTAAACTTGTTTGAGAAGAAATATATTAAAGCTGGAAGTATCGAAAAACAATATAATGAAATAATGAGAAAATTGAAAAACAATACTTAAATTTTCTCTTCGTTATACCAGGCAACATAAAAGTTTGAAGCTATATCTCATGCTGACAAGCTTTATCCTGTAATTCTGCAAAAAGACAAATCCTCGGAGTATTAGAACTAGAAAATCAATAACGATTAGGCCTTATTTTGACAGATAAGCCACATACAAACTCTCCCAATCCGCGTGTATCTACTTGCTTATCCCCAATCCAAGCGGTACAAAAGGGATCATCATGCACCATTATTATTACTTTTGTGCCGAATTCTCTCGATGCGGGGGCAATGCACCCGCTACTATGTGAGTAGGACACAGATACACAGACTCTTACAGAAGCAAATCATCATCGTATGGAAATAGCGAGCAAGTACAACCCCGAAGAGGTAGAATCGAAATGGTATAACTATTGGATGGAATATGGCTGTTTCATCTCCAAGCCTGACGGACGCAAGCCATATACCGTCGTTATCCCTCCGCCCAATGTGACGGGCGTCCTCCACATGGGGCATATGCTCAACAATACGATCCAAGACATACTCGTGCGTCGTGCCCGCATGAAAGGCTTCAACGCCTGTTGGGTGCCCGGGACAGACCATGCCTCCATCGCCACCGAAGCGAAAGTAGTGGGCCGATTGGCTGCACAAGGCATT
Organism: Porphyromonas loveana; assembly: GCF_003096695.1. Lineage (GTDB taxonomy): Bacteria > Bacteroidota > Bacteroidia > Bacteroidales > Porphyromonadaceae > Porphyromonas > Porphyromonas loveana. Next base: position 2,162 of record NZ_QEKY01000017.1, read on the forward strand.
CGCAAGCAGGATCTCTCTCGCGAAGAATTTTTGAAGCATGCTTGGGATTGGACACACGAGCACGGAGGCATCATCTTGGAGCAGCTCAAGCGACTTGGTGCTTCCTGCGACTGGACGCGTACCGCCTTTACGATGGATGAGTCGCGATCCGAGAGTGTTATCAAAGTATTTATCGACCTCTATAATAAAGGACTCATCTACCGCGGCATTCGCGTAGTCAATTGGGATCCGCAAGCACTTACCGCTTTGTCGGACGAGGAGGTGGTCTATAAAGAATCCAACGGCAAGCTCTATTACCTGCGCTACTTCGTGGAGAACGAGCCGGAGCGTTACATCGTGGTAGCGACGACGCGTCCCGAGACGATCATGGGCGACACGGCTGTCTGCATCAACCCCAATGATGAGCGTTACCATTGGCTCAAGGGCAAGCGCGTGATCGTGCCCGGTGTGGGACGTGCCGTACCTGTGATAGAGGACGAATATGTGGATATGGAGTTTGGAACCGGCTGTCTGAAGGTGACTCCCGCACACGACGTCAATGACTATATGCTCGGCGAGAAGCACCGCTTGGAGAGCATCGACATATTCCTCGACAACGGAGTTCTCAACGACCATGGCGGACGCTATGCCGGCATGGACCGTTTCGACGTGCGCAAGCAGATCGAGCAAGACCTGACCGATGCGGGACTGATGGAGCGTGTGGAGAACTACACCAACAAGGTGGGTTATTCCGAGCGGACGGACGTACCCATCGAACCTAAGCTCTCGATGCAGTGGTTCCTCCGGATGGAAGACTTGGCCAAGCCGGCTCTCGATGCCGTGATGGGCGATGAGATCAAGCTGCACCCCGCTAAGTTCAAGAATACCTATCGCCACTGGATGGAGAACGTCAAGGACTGGTGCATCAGCCGTCAGCTCTGGTGGGGACACCGCATACCGGCCTACTACCTGCCCGACGGCAACATCGTGGTCGCCGAGAATGCCGAGGATGCTCTGGAGCAAGCACGTCGCACGACGGGCAACCAAGCACTCACGGCCGAAGACATCCGCCAGGATGCCGATTCGCTGGATACGTGGTTCTCCTCTTGGTTGTGGCCGATGAGCGTATTCGGAGGGGTGATGGATAGTGAGAATGAGGAGCTGGACTATTATTATCCCACGAGCGATCTCGTGACAGCTCCTGATATCCTCTTCTTCTGGGTGGCCCGTATGATCATCGCCGGCTATGAATACCGTGGCAAGAAACCTTTCGAGAACGTCTATCTGACCGGTATCGTGCGTGATGCGCAGGGACGCAAGATGTCCAAGAGCCTCGGCAACTCCCCCGACCCGATCATGCTCATGGAGAAATACGGTGCTGACGGCGTGCGTATGGGACTGATGATGGCCGCTCCCGCGGGCAACGACGTCCTCTTCGACGAGTCACTCTCGGAACAGGGACGCAACTTCTGTAATAAAATATGGAATGCTTTCCGCCTGGTCAAGGGATGGGAGCAGTCCGAAGTTGCCACACAGCCCGAAGCATCGGCATTAGCCGTCAAGTGGTTTGGCTACCGACTCGACGAGGTGAAGGTCGAATTGGACGATCTCTTCTCCAAGTATCGCCTGAGCGAAGCCCTCACCCTACTCTATAAACTCTTCTGGGATGACTTCTCTTCTTGGTATCTGGAGATGGTGAAGCCTGCATATGGCCAACCGATGGATGCCCGGACTTATCGCAGCACGGTCGGCTTCTTCGACCAGCTCCTGCGTCTGCTCCATCCCTTTATGCCGTTCATCACCGAGGAGCTGTGGCACGCACTCGAACCCCGTTTGCAGGGAGAGACCATCATGCTCAGCTATCTGCTCGACCCGCAAGAGATCGACAAGGACTTCTTACGTCGCTTCGATCGCACCTGCGAGCTGATCGCTGCCGTCCGCAACATCCGCACGAGCAAGAACATCCCGTTCAAAGAAAAGCTCGTACTCGAAACAGCCGAGGGGCACGACTCCACCTTCGATGCCGTTGTCATCAAGATGGCAGGCCTCGAATGCATCCGCCCCATCGTGGAGAAATCGGCTGCTTCCGCCTCCTTCCTGATCGGCACGCAGGAATATGCCATCCCGATGGGAGCTTTGATCAATGTGGAAGAGGAAATCAAGAAGCTATCCGAAGAACTGGCTTATCAAGAGAAATTCCTCGCCTCCGTCATGAAGAAGCTCGGCAACGAGAGCTTTGTGTCCAAAGCGCCCGAAGCCGTTATCGCCTTGGAACGCAAGAAACAAAGCGATGCCGAAGCACGAATCGCCACACTGCGTGAGAGCTTGCAACAGATGCAGTCCGGCAAATAACAATACAATCTCAATAGTATGATGAAACCGAATGAAGTACAAATCCAGCTCGAACGCTTATTTCGCACGCCCATCGAGAAAGCCGAATCGGCTTCTTCTCCGTTGGCAATAAACGATCTTTTTGTCCAGATAGATCCTGCAACGGGCGAAGTAGAACTCTTCAACGACAAGGACGAAGAGCTGCATCAGGTCGTTATTTACGACTGGATCCAAGAAGGAAGAACAGAGATTCCGGCAGAGATGATGCAAGAGCTTCGTACTGTGGTCAAGAGACTGCAGGCCGAAAACTTCTTCGACAAGGATGTTTTCGTTCGTCCTTTCTCATTGGCTCTGACCGAAGAAGACTTCACCGTTATCGAGGAACTCCTCTTCATCGATGACGAACTAATCAAACTGGATTCGTCTCTTTTGGAGAATTTGGATGAAGATCTGAACAATTTTCTGGCTGATCTTCTTTCAGATATGAAATAATTGATTACCTTTGCACCGCTTTCGAGAGAGGGCGGGCGGTCGCAAGGCCGTCTATAGGTTGCCGAAATAGCTCAGTTGGTAGAGCAATTCATTCGTAATGAATAGGTCGCCGGTTCGAGTCCGGCTTTCGGCTCAATTTTTAGAGATTGTTGTTAATGTGTTAGGCTGTGTTGCGATTGTTCGTAGCACAGCTTTTTTCGTTGATGCGGTCATCTTTTTTGTCTCTCATTCGGGAGTCGGAGCAGAATTCATGGAGTTTGTAAACGAAAAGGCTACTATCTTTGTTCACCTATAAACAAACAAAACTCATAACAAACAAACACTAACGATCATTATGTCAGAACACGCACGCTGCCTCATCATCGGTTCCGGTCCTGCCGGCTATACCGCAGCTATCTACGCTTCGCGCGCTAACCTCAATCCTATCCTCTACGAAGGCATACAACCCGGTGGTCAATTGACAACGACAACCGAGGTGGAAAACTTCCCGGGCTATCCCGAAGGAATTACGGGACAAGAACTGATGGAAGACCTCCGCAAGCAGGCCATGCGCTTCGGAGCAGATATCCGCTCTGGTATTGCCACCAAAGCCGATCTGAGCAAGGCTCCCTATACCATCACGATCGACGGTGAGAAAGAAATCACAGCCGATACCCTCATCATCTCTACAGGCGCTACCGCCAAATATCTGGGCTTGCCCGACGAAGCCAAGTATGCGGGTATGGGCGTTTCGGCTTGTGCCACTTGCGACGGCTTCTTCTACCGCAAGAAGAAAGTAGCCGTAGTGGGCGGTGGCGACACAGCTTGTGAGGAAGCTCTCTATCTGGCTTCTCTGGCCGAACATGTATATCTGATCGTGCGCAAGAACTATCTCCGCGCTTCCAAGGTCATGCAGGAGCGTGTGATGAATGCAGCAAACATCACTGTCCTATTCGAACATAATACAGTAGGTCTGTTCGGTGAAGACGGCGTAGAGGGAGCTCACTTGGTCAAGCGCAAGGGCGAACCCGACGAACAGATGGTGGACATAGCCATCGACGGCTTCTTCCTCGCCATCGGTCATACTCCCAACTCCAAGATATTTGCCGACTACCTCGATCTGGACGAAGTGGGCTATATCCTGACCGAAGGAGCATCGCCTCGCACCAAGGTGCCCGGTGTATTTGCTGCCGGTGACGTTGCGGATCCGCATTATCGCCAAGCGATCACGGCCGCAGGATCCGGCTGTAAAGCTGCTATCGAAGCGGAGCGTTATTTGGGAGAGCACGGACTCTAATGACACCTCTGTTGGAGAAGGGAATTGCGGCCTTGCATTTTATGGCGTATCCCTTTCTAACGTAATCCAAGAGGCTGAGCCAAAACTCTTGTTTTGGTTCAGCCTCTTGCTTTGAGCAGACTATGGCGCCAATATTGTTGCCCGTTTGGCTCCGTGTGATTACCTTTGTCAGACAATTATTTCAAGGACTAAAAGAATGATTAATCGAGCACTGGTTCGCTCCCGCGTTCTACAACAAGCATATGTGTATTACCATCGGGACGATGCTGACATACAATCTACAGAAAAAGAATTACAGAATAGTCTGGAGCGTACATACGACTTGTACCTATTTCATCTCCTACTGATCCCCGAACTGACAAGGCTACATGCAGAATTTCTTGAGTCCAAGAAGAAGAAGCGTTTGGCCACAGCCGAAGACAAAAACCCCAACCTTCGAATGGCAGAAAACCGACTTGCAGCTAAGATAGACAGCTGTAGGCCGCTGTGGATACGTGCCGAAGAGAACGTACTCAATTGGCGCAATGAGGAAGCATTCCTCCGTCGCCTCCTCAAGAAGGTTCACGCCTCCGATCTATTTGCCCGATATATGGCACAGGATGCCCCCGACAGCTTTGAGGCAGATCGTCAATTTTGGATCGAAATGATGCGCGACATCGTCATGCCCGACGAGGAACTGGCCGAGGTGATGGAGGCCGTCAGCGTATTCTGGGACAATGAGACACAGCTGATCGAGAAGATCGAAACGGAAGACCAGCCCGACATCGAGGACGTGGAGCAGTCTGTGCAGCAGGCACAAGCCGAAGGCAACTATCAGATCGTCCCACAAGATAATGCGCCCACCGAGATCGTGAAGGAGTTTGTCCTCAAGACCATCCGTCACATCGATGCCGAAACCGATCCTGAAAGCATCCTGATACCAATCTACAAGGAGAAGGACGATGCTTCTTTCGGCGTGGCACTCCTGCATCAAACCATCATCCACGACGCAGAATACAAGCAGATCATCCACGACAATCTGATCAATTGGGAAGTGGAACGTATAGCCGACATGGATATGCTCATCATGCAAATGGCCATAGCCGAGCTGCTGCATTTCCCCAATATACCCGCACTGGTGACAATCAACGAGTACATCGAGCTATCGAAGCTCTTCAGCACCCCCAAGAGCGGCACCTTCGTCAATGGATTGCTTGATGCGGTGACGAAAAAGTTCCGCGAACAAGGCAAATTACTCAAATAATAACATTCACTCCAAGCACGCTTCTATCTATGACTAATGATAAAAAGATTCGGGCTGCCATCGTAGGCTATGGCAATATCGGCCGCTATGCACTGCAAGCACTGGCTGAAGCTCCCGACTTTGAAATAGCCGGCGTCGTGCGCCGCAATCCTACAGATATTCCAGCCGAGCTTCGCGGTCTGCCCGTCGTATCGGACATTGAGCAACTCATGCCCGTAGATGTGGCACTACTATGTTCGCCCAGTCGCGAAGTAGAGCGTACGGCATTGGCGATCTTAAGCAAAGGGATCTCTACGGCTGACAGCTTCGACATACACGGAGATATTTTGGCACTACGCCGTTCGCTCGGTGAGGCTGCCCGTAAGTCCGGAGCAGCTGCTGTCATTGCCTCGGGATGGGATCCGGGCAGCGACTCCGTAGTGCGCACACTGATGCAGGCCATCGTTCCCAAAGGAATCACTTATACCAACTTCGGCCCGGGCATGAGCATGGGACATACTGTGGCAGTAAAAGCCATAGCAGGAGTAAAAGCAGCCCTTTCTATGACTATCCCGATGGGTACGGGCGTACACCGCCGCATGGTCTATGTGGAGCTACTCCCCGGGTATCAGATCGACGATGTGGCAGCTGCCATCAAAGCGGACGAATACTTTGCCCATGACGAGACACACGTCACACAAGTGGAGGACGTGGATGCCCTCATCGACATGGGACACGGTGTGCACATGGTACGCAAAGGCGTGAGCGGCATGACTCAGAACCAACGCCTCTCTTTCGACATGACCATCAACAATCCGGCATTGACCGGACAGGCACTGGTGTGTGCAGCTCGTGCGGCCTTGCGTCAGCAACCCGGAGCTTATACCCTGCAGGAGATCCCTGTCATCGACCTCTTGCCTGGCGACCGTGACCAATGGATCAGTCAGCTCTGTTAGAAGAAATAATCATAGCGACACTATTCTCATAACTATTCATCCATAAACGGCTTAACGCATATGACACTACCCGCATTCATCACATGGGATTTTGACCCTGTCATCTTTACCGTTTTCGGACATCCCGTTGTTCTGTACGGTCTGCTCTTTGCCTTGGGACTGATGATCTTAGGCCCATGGATAGCCAAGAAAATGTGGGATCACGAGAAGCTCGACCCGAAATGGTATGAGTCGTTGGCTGTCTATGTCTTTGTGGGTACCATCGTGGGAGCCCGATTGGGACACATACTCTTCTACGACCCGACCTATTATCTCGCCCATCCGGAGAAAATCTTTTTCACGTGGGAGGGCGGTTTGGCCAGTCACGGTGGCACGATAGGTATCATCTTGGCTTGCTGGATCTACTCACGCAAAGTGTCACACAAATCGATCCTATGGGTCCTGGATCGTCTGGCAGTGCCTACGGGGCTGGTGGCGGCCATGATCCGCATCGGCAACTTGACCAATAGTGAGATATTCGGTCGTCCTACGACCTTGCCGTGGGGCTTCCGATTCGTTCGTTCCGAAGAATATCGACAGCTTGTCCCAGCCATGGATATGGGCTGCCATCCGACACAGATATACGAAGCGTTCTGCTATCTCGTGGTCTTTGCCGTCTGTATGTGGCTATACTGGAAGCGCGATGCTGCTCGCAGATATTCGGGGCTGATCGTGGGATTCTTCCTCACCGGCATCTTCCTCTCCCGCTTCATTATCGAACGCATCAAGATCGTTCAGGAGCCGTGGGAACTAAAGTTGATCGAATCAGTGGGAATGAATATGGGACAATTGCTCAGCATCCCGTTCGTGACCGTGGGTATCTGGCTCATGGTACGCGCTCTGAAAAATCCAATCGTTCAGAAATAACTCTAAACGCAATAATCAAATAAAATAATCGAAAACATGATGTATCAAGTTCCTCAAGTAACGGATGCTGTCTATTATGTAGGCGTCAATGACCGCTCGAAAACGTTATTCGAGAATATGTGGCCCTTGCCCTACGGCGTATCCTACAACTCATATCTGGTAGTGGATGAGAAAGTGGCTCTCATCGACACGGTGGACGTGTGCTATTCGGAAGTGTTCTTCAAGAAGTTGGACACGGTCCTGCAGGGTCGCACCATCGACTATCTTATCGTCAATCACATGGAGCCGGATCATAGCGGCTCTATCGGCTTGCTCCGTCAGCGCTATCAGAATATTCAGATCGTGGGTAATAAGAAGACCCACGGCATGCTCGAAGGCTATCACCATATTACGGAAGGTCTGCTGGAAGTGAAGGAGGGCGATGTACTCTCACTCGGCAAGAATGAACTCACCTTTATCCTCGCGCCTATGGTGCATTGGCCAGAGGTGATGTTCACCTATATGCCTACGCAGCAGGTACTCTTCTCGGCCGATGCATTCGGCACATTCGGCACGCTCGACGGTCATATCTTTGACAAAGACATGGATCTCTCATTTCGTTGGGAAGAGATGTATCGCTACTACGCCTGCATCGTGGGCAAATACGGCAGCTTCGTGCAGAAGGTGCTGACCAAGTTCAAGGAAGCCAATCTGCCGGTACAATACATCTGCTCTACACACGGCCCTGTGTGGACACCCGAGCACTTCAGCGAGGCCTTCGACATTTACGATCGCATGAGCCGATATGAAGCAGAAGAAGGTGCCGTGGTTCTCTATGGTACGATGTATGGCAATACGGAAGTGCTGGCCGACACGATTGCACAAGGCATCGCAGCCGGTGGCGTGCGCAAGGTCGTATGCCACAACGTAGCCTACAGCCCTGCATCGAACATCCTGCGCGACATCTTCAAGTACAAGGCAGTCGTAATCGGCAGTCCTACCTACAGCAATGAGATCTTCTCTCCGATCCGAAACATCATGGAGATGATCCGTCTGCGTGAGGTGAAGAATCGCTACCTCAGCGTATTCGGTTCCTTCTCCTGGGCTGGTCAGGCTGTGAAGAAGATCGTTCCCTTCGCAGAAGAAATGGGTTGGGAGTTGATAGGCGATGCGCTGGAACAGAAGATGTCCATCACAGATGATATGTACGAGAAAGGTTGGCAACTCGGTTTGGCTATCGCTGAACGCCTAAAAGCTGACCGTTCCTAACAGAATCTCCATACACCCTGATCCTATCTCATCATTATGAGACTCATCATCGAACAGAACTACGACAAGCTCTCTGCTTGGGCGGCCAACTACGCCATCCAACGGATTCGGGAAGCTGCACCTACGGCTGAGAGACCTTTCGTCCTCGGTCTGCCTACGGGTTCATCGCCCATCGGCATGTATCGAGAGTTGGTGAAAGCTTGTCAGGAAGGACGAATTTCTTTCCGTCACGTCATCACCTTCAATATGGACGAATACGTGGGACTCGCCACTGATCATCCGGAGAGTTACCATGCGTTCATGCACCGCCATTTGTTCGATCATATCGATATTCTACCCGAGAATATCCATATTCTCAATGGCAATGCTCCTGATTTGATAGCAGAATGTGAGGCATACGAACAAGCTATCGAAGCAGCAGGAGGCATTGATCTCTTCATCGGGGGGATAGGTCCTGACGGGCATATTGCCTTCAACGAACCAGGGTCATCCCTAACTTCGCGTACGCGCATCAAGACACTGACGACGGACACCATTCTGGCCAATAGCCGATTCTTCGACAACGACACCAATCTGGTTCCCAAGCGTGCGCTTACCGTAGGCGTTGGCACAGTAACGGATGCTCGTGAGGTGATGATCCTGGTGAACGGACACTCGAAGGCACGCGCTTTGCACGAAGCTGTGGAGGGAGCAGTAAGCCATATGTGGACAATCACTGCACTGCAATTACACCCTCGGAGTATCATCGTATGCGATGAAGACGCCTGTGTGGAATTGAAAGTGGGTACTTATAATTATTTCAAGGATATAGAACGCAACAACTTATAAAACTATGCGTTACGACTTAGCTATCATCGGTGGAGGACCGGCCGGATACACGGCTGCCGAACGTGCTGCCAAAGGCGGACTGAAAACCCTCCTGATCGAAAAGAACGCCCTCGGTGGGGTGTGCCTGAACGAAGGTTGTATCCCGACCAAGACGCTCCTATACTCAGCCAAGGTGCTGCATCATATACAGACGGCATCGAAGTATGCTGTCAGCGGAATGGCCGAAGGCCTCGACCTCGGTAAAGTAATCGCTCGTAAAGGCAAGATCATCCGCAAACTGACTGCCGGCATCCGCTCGCGCCTGACTGAGGCGGGTGTGGAGATGGTGACTGCAGAAGCCACGGTAACAGGTCGCCAAGCAGATGGTACGATCCATATCACGGCCGGAGAAGTACAGTACGAAGCAGCTCATCTGCTTCTGTGTACGGGTTCGGAGACGTTTATTCCGCCCATCCCCGGTGTGGAGCAAACGGACTACTGGACCAATCGCGAAGCACTCCAAAACAAAGAAATACCTGCATCTCTCGTCGTGATTGGCGGAGGAGTAATCGGGATGGAGTTTGCCTCTTTCTTCAACAGCATTGGTACCGAAGTCCATGTGGTAGAGATGATGCCTGAGATTCTCAACGGCATCGATCCCGAACTGGCGGCTACGCTCCGTGCTCACTATGAAAAAGAGGGTGTGAAGTTCTACCTCGGACATAAGGTGACGGCCGTACGCAACGGTGCTGTGACCATAGAGTTTGAAGGAGAAACAAAGGATATCGAAGGCGAACGCATCCTGATGAGCGTAGGCCGTCGTCCTGTGCTCAGCGGATTTGAACAGCTCGGATTGGAACTTGCCGGCAGAGGTGTAAAGACCAACGAGAAGATGCAGACTTCTATCCCCAATGTGTATGCTGCCGGTGATATCACAGGCTTCTCTCTCTTGGCTCATACAGCCGTACGCGAAGCTGAAGTGGCCGTAGATCAGATACTGGGTATTACCGATGAAACGATGAGCTACCGCGCCGTACCGGGTGTGGTTTACACCAATCCCGAAGTTGCAGGTGTGGGCGAAACGGAAGAATCGCTTCGCAAAGCAGGACGCGCTTATACAGTGCGTCGCCTGCCAATGGCTTTCTCCGGTCGTTTCGTGGCTGAGAACGAACAAGGTAATGGCGAGTGCAAACTGTTACTCGACGAAGAAAATCGTCTGGTCGGAGCACACTTGATCGGTAACCCTGCCGGAGAACTGATCGTGACGGCTGCCATGGCCATCGAAAACGGTATGACCGACAAGCAGATCGAACGCGTCATCTTCCCCCACCCGACGGTAGGTGAGATACTAAAAGAGACGCTTGCAGGAGGTTAAAAACAGCTTCCACAATGTAAAAGCAAAGCCCGAGCAGTCAACGACTGCTCGGGCTTTTTGCTCTATAAATCTATTTTTCAGAGGACGACGTTGACGATGCGACCCGGTACAACGATTACCTTCTTCGGGGTCTTTCCTTCCAGCCATCGTGCAGCTTCTGTAGCCGAGAGAGCCGCTTTTTCCACCTCTTCCTTCGGCATATCGGCCGGTAGTTCTATATTGAAACGGACCTTGCCATTGAAGCTCACGGGATAACGTACCTGACTCTCCACCAGATATTCCTCGCGGTATTGCGGCCAATCGGTCCTAACGATACTACCCGCCTCGCCCAATGCCTGCCACAACCAGTCAGTGATATGAGGGGCAAAGGGAGAAAGCACGACCAAGAGGTCTCGCAAGATAGGGCGAGAAGTGGTTTTGGCAGCCGTCAGTTCGTTCACGCAAATCATAAACGCAGGCACCGAAGTATTGAAAGAGAATCCTTCTATATCCTGACCCACCTTCTTGATCAACTTATGCAGGCTTTTCAGTTCCTCCGCTGTCGGCTCGGCATCGGTGACGCGTAGCCCATCAGCACCATAATATAATGCCCAGAATTTCTTCAAAAAACGGTGTACGCCATCGATACCATTGGTGTCCCACGGTTTGCTTTGCTCCAACGGCCCGAGGAACATTTCGTACAGACGCAATGTGTCGGCACCATATCGCGCAATGATGTCGTCCGGATTGACCACGTTAAACATCGACTTGCTCATCTTCTCCACTGCCCAACCGCAAATGTACTTGCCATCTTCCAAGACAAACTCGGCCGTGGCATATTCGGGACGCCAAGCACGGAAGCGTTCGAGATCGAGCTGGTCGTTGGACACGATGTTTACGTCCACATGGATAGCCGTAACGTCGTACTGCTCTCTGAGACCGTAGCTGACAAATGTATTGGTGTTCTTGATGCGATAAACGAAGTTGGATCGTCCCTGAATCATCCCTTGATTGACAAGCTTGCGGAATGGTTCGGCCTCACATACTTCTCCGAGGTCGTATAGGAACTTATTCCAAAAGCGGCTGTAGATGAGGTGACCCGTCGCATGCTCCGTCCCACCGATATACAGATTGACGTTGCGCCAGTACTCGTTGGCAGCACGTCCTACCAATGCAGTATTGTTGTGCGGATCCATGTATCTGAGATAATACGCACTACTACCGGCAAATCCCGGCATGGTGCTCAGTTCATACGGATACCCTTCTGCGGTATGCCAAGCGGCAGCTCTGCCCAGTGGCGGCTCACCACTCTCTGTCGGGAGGAATTTGTCCACCTCTGGAAGACGTAGCGGCAATGCATCTTCACTCAATGCATAGGGCATACCGTTCTCCTTATAATAGATGGGGAATGGCTCTCCCCAGTAGCGTTGGCGGCTGAAGATGGCATCGCGCAGACGGTAATTCACTTTGACCTTGCCCAAACCTTCCGCACGGATATACTCCTTGGTGCGTGCGATGGCATCGGATACCGAGAGTCCGTTCAAGAAATCCGAATTGACCATCGTACCACTCTTGCTATCCTTGGCATCTTCCCAGGCAGCGGGGTCTGTGGCCTCTTCTCCTTCAGGCACAACTACCTGCACAATAGGCAGATCGAAGTGACGCGCAAAAGCAAAGTCACGTGTATCGTGTGCCGGCACTGCCATGATAGCCCCTGTGCCATATCCGGCCAATACATAATCACTGATCCAAATAGGAATTTCTTTTCCTGTCAGCGGATTGATCGCAAAGCTGCCCGAGAAAACACCCGATACACGCTTATCGGCGATTCGTTCTCTCTCCGTGCGTTTTTTAGTCTCTGCGAGGTAGGCCTCCACTGCGCCGCGTTGCGCATCGGTCGTCACCTTCGATACAAGTTCGCTCTCGGGAGCCAACACCATGAAAGTAACGCCGAAGACCGTATCGGCACGTGTGGTAAAGATGGTAAACTTGCGATCACAGCCTGACAAACAGAAGTCCATCTCCGCTCCCTCGGAGCGTCCTATCCAGTTGCGCTGAGTTTCTTTGAGAGACTCAGTCCAGTCCAATGTATCCAGATCGTGGAGCAAACGCTCGGTATAGGCCGATACACGCAGACACCACTGGCGCATCTTCTTCTGCTCGACAGGATGTCCTCCGCGAACGCTGAGTCCCTCGCTCACTTCGTCATTGGCCAATACTGTACCAAGTGCAGGGCACCAATTTACCATTGTGTCGCCGAGATAGGCGAGTCGATAGTTCATCAGCGTCTCTTGTTGCTCCCGCTCACTCATGGCCTTCCATTGATCGGCGGTGAAGTGCAGTTCTTCGCTACAAGCCACATCCAAACCTTCGGAGCCTTGATGAGCAAAGACTTCGATCAGCTCCGCGATAGGTCGCGCCTGAGCTGCCTGACGACAGTAGTAAGAGTCGAACATACGCAAGAAAGCCCATTGCGTCCATTTATAGTAGTCGGGATCGCAGGTGCGAATCTCACGCTCCCAATCGTAGGAGAAACCGATCTTATCCAACTGTTCGCGATATCGCGCTGTGTTTTCCTCGGTAGTCTTCTCAGGGTGTTGGCCTGTTTGTATGGCATACTGCTCAGCGGGAAGACCGAAAGCATCGTAGCCCATCGGGTGCAACACATTGAAGCCGCGCAGTCTTTTGTAGCGGGAGAATATGTCCGAGGCTATGTAGCCCAACGGATGTCCTACGTGCAGTCCCGCCCCTGATGGATAGGGAAACATATCCAAGACGTAATAGGGTTCCTTCTGCAAGTCTTCCGTCACGCGGTACACTTTGCCTTCGCGCCACTGTGCTTGTATGCACTTTTCAATATCGTGAAAGTTGTATTCCATAGAATATTGTATCTGAATCAATGAATTATGCTTATTTCTGTGAGGTACAAAAGTACGCACTATTCCCGAAAGGCTGCCCCTGTCTTTTTCCGAAATCCGATGGCGGTGCACGTCAATCTCCTCGATAAAACCTCCTCAATGATGAGTTGATATTCAGACAAATGTGAGGTTTGTGAAAAAGTATGTAGTTCTGTTATGATTTTCTGCCTGTGCATGCAGTCGAGAAATCTCAGACCAAAAAGAAAATATTTTGGCGCCGTTTCGGAAAAGAAATGGCGCCAATTCAAAAAACTTTTGGCGCGACTTCCTCATGATTTATGGCGCACGATTCTGTCGGTTTTCGGCATACAATTTCGAGAAATACACTCCTTCCCTCTCAACGCCCCACAGAAGGTTAAAAAACATGAAGCTCGGTCAGCCTTTTCCGCGCAGTCAGCGAGCTTGCGGATTTGCTTCAGAAGTGGTGTTTGATGGAGTTTACACCCATATCACATTAAATTCATTTGCATGGAATTTGAGTATTTACATGCCTCAAAAGGACGTAAAAGGCAAATAGCGCATCTCAAAAAACAGAAAATCAGGTAGCCAGAACAAATCTAACTACCTGATTATCAGCGCGAGCGGTAGGCGAGGCTCGAACTCGTGACCCTCAGCTTGGGAAGCTGATGCTCTACCAACTGAGCTACTACCGCGATGGGAACGCGACAAAAGTACATATTCTTCGGAAGAAACAATACAAAAGAATGTTGTTTCTATTGGAAACAACGGAGTTCACAATCAATCATTCATCCACAAAAAAGGAGAAGCCTCTGTCTCGACCCGTAGGCTCGGACAGAGGCTTCTCTATATCGCATGCGTACGGCAGAACCGCACAATCTCTTAGTAACGAGCTTCTACTACATCCCAGTCGATGATGCTCCAGAGATCCTTGAGGTGATCAGCACGACGGTTCTGATAGGTCAGATAGTAAGAGTGTTCCCACACGTCGAAACCAAGGATGGGATTCAGACCCTTGCGAATGGGATTACCTGCGTTGGGTTCCTTCTCGATAGAGAGCTTGCCATTGGCATCTGAGGCCAACCAAACCCAACCTGAACCGAAGAGAGAAACACCGGCATTGTTCATCTCCTCTTGGAACTTCTCGAACGAACCGAACTGGGCGTTGATGGCTTCTGCAAGCTTACCCTTGGGGGCACCACCCTTTCCGGGGCCGAACTGTGTGAAGTAGAGGTTGTGATTGAGCGTCTGGCCTGCATTGTTGAAGATGGCGCCTTCGCTCTTCTGTACGATAGTATTGAGATCAGCATTCTCAAATTCGGTGCCGACGATGAGTTTATTCAGATTGTCCACATAAGTCTTGAGGTGCTTACCGTGGTGAAATTCGATCGTTTCTTTGCTGATTACAGGTGCCAAAGCATCTACTGCATAAGGAAGCGTTACGAGTACGTGAGTCATAATGATGAACGTTTTAATTGTCATGATTTTTTATTTTGTCAGAGGGTGGTAAGCCATCCTCCGATTGTTCTTTCAATACTAAAACATCAACAGTATAAAAAGGTTCGGATTTGGCACGAAAAAGTTATTCTCACTCCATAACGAAGAGATATTCCCGCTCATCAGACAAGTCGGGTCGGAATGTAAATCCTTCGGGTGCAAAGAGTTGCATATCCTCTACATGTGCGCTGCGACGAGCGATGAGATGCGCAGTCATCAGTCCGCGCGCCATCTTCGTATAGATGACTATTTGCTTGAGACTACCGTCGGCCTGTCGCACTTTGAAGGTCGGTGTCACTACGCGAACGGCTGCCTCCACACGTGCCCAATCGAAGAGCAGTTTCATTTCCTCACTCGCCAAAAAACACAATTCGCCTCCGGTCTCCTCTACTCTTCGGATCAGATAATCTGTGAGAATCGGTCGCCAATAATGGAACACCTCGTCTTCCACCGGTGTACCGAGGCGTGCCGTTCCCTCCATGCGGTAAGGGCGGATAGCGTCCGTCGGGCGCAAAAGACCGTAATGAAAAGAGGTGATGAGCAAGTGATCAGCCGCAAAACGCCAAGCTTCTTCGTCGAAATTGGAGGGAGCTAGTTTCTTGAAAACCATGCCCGTATAGGCCAGTGCTGCAGGAGCTACGGGCGTATTCTCATCGAATATCTGTTGCCAACGATGAAAATTCTCCTCTGCCAGTTTGCGGTTTACTTTGAGTAGACGAGACAGTTCGTCTATGTCACAAGCAGCGGCAGCAAGCGCAATCTTGTGAGAAGCCTCGGAGAACATCGGCACCGTCGGCTTGGGGAGAGCGGGTAGACGCTTGGGGATACTGAGCGTCTTGGCGCAGGAGATCAGGATAAGCATAGGTGTAAGGGGAGAAAAGAGCGGGGAGAAAAGAGCGGGGAGAAACTACGGGCTGCAAGCGTCCGTAGCCTCTCCCCGACTGATAAGACAATGTTTATTAGGCAGGATTCTGCAAGACGTCCTTCATCAGCTCATCGAAGTACTCGCCACGGGTCAGTACACCGTTCTGTACAGCGACCACTTCCACCTCGCCCGAAGCAGCCATGACACCGTCTTCGCGTACAATATCCTGAGCGAAAATGAGCTTGGGACCTTTCTTATAACAGCTCAGACAGCTACGAAAACGGTCACCGCTGCGGAGGGATTGCTTAAAGTTGATGGTCACTTTCGTCACAAAAGCATCGAGTCCGATCTCGTGCATACGTCCGAAATTATCCCCCAGCGATTCCCAAAATTCATGGCGGGCATGCTCCATATAGCGCTGATAATTGCTGTTGTTCACCACACCTTGTAAGTCACATTCGTAATCTCTCACCTTCATGTCGAGGGAGAACAAATAGTTCTTTTCTTTCATATCTTTCTATAGTTTTGGCCGACTCAGGGAGGCGCATACCTCCCTGAGTCGTTGTGTTATTCTCTTTCTTCGAAGCGATAGAGCTTATCCGACGGACGCACTTTCTCTCTTACCGGAATGGAAATGCGTTGCCCTTTGACGGCTTTGTCCACAGACTCCAGCTCGTATCTTATCTCTTCCACTTGTTGGATGAAGGCTCCGGTAGTAGGTCCCGTGATCACGATCTCGTCTCCTTTATGTAGTTCTCCGGCCTCTATCTCAAATTCGGCTACTCCCAATCGGCTGAAATACTTGATTCCCTTGCCCACATATACCTTCTGACGCGTGGCTGCCGATCCGTAGCGGTGCGTCCATTCGCCCAATCGCTGTCCCAGATAGTAGCCGTTCCAAAAGCCACGATTGAAGACCGTAGCCAGCTGCTTGTCCCACTCGGCTATGCGCTCTTCATCATACGTGCCGTTACAATAGGCTTCGACAGCTTCCTTATAGCAGCGGCACACCGTATAAACGTATTCCGGCCCGCGTGCTCTTCCTTCGATCTTAAATACGCGTACGCCCGCATCCATCATTTTATTGATGAAGTGGATGGTCTTCAGATCCTTGGGCGACATGATGTATTGGTTCTCAATGTCCAGTTCCAAATCACTGTCCTTGTCCTTGACCGTGTAGGCTCTTCTACAAGACTGAGAGCAAGCCCCCCTATTGGCGGAGCTGTTATGTTCGTGCAAACTCAGATAGCACTTGCCCGAAACGGCCATACAAAGAGCGCCGTGAGCGAACATTTCTATACGCACCGGCTCTCCTTTGGGTCCGCAAATGTGATCCCGTTCTATTATCTCATGGATGTTGCGCACCTGATCCATGTTCAACTCTCTGGCTAAGACTGCCACATCGGCAAACTGTGCATAGAAGCGCAAGGCCTCTGCATTGCTGATATTAAGTTGTGTGGAGAGATGCACTTCTACACCTATCTCGCGGGCATAGGTCATAGCCGCCACATCCGAAGCGATTATGGCTGAGATCTTTGCTTGCTGTGCCGCATCAATGATGGAGCGCATCAAAGACAAATCCTCATCATAGATCACTGTATTGACAGTGAGGTAGCTCTTCACCCCATGCTCACGACAGATCTCCGCGATTTTATAGAGGTCTTCGGTGGTAAAGTTATTGGCTGAGCGCGCCCGCATATTGAGTCCTTCGATACCGAAGTACACCGAGTCGGCTCCTGCCTTGATGGCCGCCATGAGCGATTCGTACGAACCGACCGGAGCCATTATCTCAAATTCGTTCACATTCATCTTTACATTCTCTCTTTTTATGGGGTCTTGAGTGGCTCATCGAGCCGCAATAGTGGGGCCACATCCAGTAGCGGAAGGCGCACAAAGTCCCGCTTCCACATATGCGGGTGAGGTAGTATAAGCTCCTCGGTCTGCATCTGGGGGCAGGATGTATGTATCAGGATGTCAATGTCAATAGGCCTATCGTAATAGATACCGTCGGCGCTCTTGTGCGTACGCCCCAGTTCTTTTTCTATTCCCTGCGTAACGGATAACAACTCTCGAGGGCCGATTGCTGTCCGGAGCACTACCACAGCATTCAGAAAACAGTGAGGCGATTCGAATCCCCAAGGCTCAGTTTCATAAAAAGGAGAAAGGGCGAGCATGCAGCCCACCCTATCCTGTAACATATCCAAAGCTGCACCGAGAAGAGCATGACGGTCTCCCAAATTGCTCCCCAGAGATAGATATACCGTAGCCATTATCAGTCTATAATGAGCATGGCATCTCCATACGCACCGAAACGATATTTCTCTTTGACCGCCAAGTTATAGGCATTCATGATCTGCTCATGTCCACCGAAGGCCGACGTCATCATCAGCAGCGTGGAGAGAGGCATATGGAAGTTGGTCACCAGAGCCGATGGCAGGTGGAACTCGTAAGGAGGAAAGATGAAACGACTCGTCCATCCTTCGAAGGGTTTGAGGTGTCCGTCCGTGCTCACGGCAGTCTCTATGGCACGAAGAACTGAAGTCCCTACGGCACAAATCTTTTTCTCTTCGTCCCACGCACGATTGATATTGATGCAAGCTTCGTCGTCGATATACATCTCTTCACTATCCATCTTGTGCTTGGTGAGGTCCTCCACATCTATGTCGCGATAAGACCCCAGCGCATGATGCACCGTGATAAAAGAGAAGCGTGTGTCCTTAATCTCGAGGCGCTTCATCAGCTCTCGGCTGAAGTGCAGACTGGCAGCAGGAGCCACCACAGCACCCTCTACATCGGCAAAGATACTCTGATATCGCTCCGGATCATCCTCATTTACATTGCGTGCCATATACTTGGGTAGAGGTGTCTCACCGAGTCGGAAGAGCAATTCCTTGAATTCGTCATGCGGACCGTCATAGAGGAACCGGAGCGTACGTCCGCGAGAGGTCGTATTGTCTATCACCTCAGCTACTAATTCCTCATTCTCCCCGAAGTATAGTTTATTGCCGATACGGATTTTACGAGCCGGATCGACCAGCACATCCCACAGTTTGAGCCGTTCATTCAGCTCGCGCAAGAGAAAAACCTCTATCTGAGCTCCGGTCTTCTCCTTATTGCCATAGAGGCGGGCAGGGAATACACGTGTATTATTGAATATAAATGTATCGCCCTTGTCGAAGTAATCGAGAATGTCCTTGAATACACGGTGCTCTACGTCACCTGTTTTTCGATGGACAACCATCAAACGCGACTCATCGCGGAATTTGCTTGGCTCCCGGGCAATCAGCTCGTCCGGAAGATTAAACTTAAACTTAGATAGTTTCATAGCGATATATATTGCCGTTAGTTATTCGTATTTGCGGGAACCAAAGCAGACAAACTCTTCGGCTGCATGTCGAACTCTGGTTCATTAGCAAAACCAAGTCGGTCGAACCATTGTTCCAGATCTTCTATCGACAGACAATCCTCGATGCGAGCATCACCTACCCGAGTGCGCTGTAAGGCTTCCAGATAACCGCCCGATTGCAATGCTTCGCCTATGTCGCGAGCCAAAGCCCGTATATAGGTCCCTTTGCTGCAGACGATGCGCAGCGTAATCAGAGGGAGGGAAAAGTTCAGCAGTTCTATTTCATCGATCTGCAGGATGCGTGCCTTGAGCACGATCTCTTGTCCTTTCCTTGCCAAATCATAGGCACGACGACCGTCAACGCGGACGGCAGAAAAGACGGGAGGCACCTGCTCTATCTCACCGACGAAACGCGGCAGAATATCCAGTACGGTCTCACGCGTGATGTGCTCATAGGGGAAGAAAGCATCCGGCTCGCTCTCCCGATCATAGGTCGGCGTCGTAGCCCCGAGACGTATCGTTGCTATATACTCTTTGGTTCCTGCCTGCAATATGTCTATCTGTTTGGTGGCACGTCCGGTACAGAGGATCATCACACCCGTAGCCAGCGGGTCCAAAGTCCCAGCATGCCCCACGCGCAACTTCTTGATCCCCATTCGGCGACACACCCGATAGCGGAATTTATTGACCAAATCGAAGGAAGTCCAGGTAAGAGGTTTGTCGAAGTAGAGCACTTCGCCCTCACGCATATGTAGCGGACGATCTATCTGTTTCATAGGTCAGTGTCAGATCGAAAGCGATACGCCCGAGAGCATCAGGATAATAATCAAGCCTCCTGCAAAGATGCGGTAGTAACCAAAAGCCTTGAATCCATAGCGGGTGAGGAAGCCGATAAAGAAGCGGATGGCAGCCAACGCCACGAGGAAAGCCACTGCATTGCCCAGGATGAGCACAGTCATATGCTCGCGGAAGATCTCCACTCCACCCTCTTGATATAGCTTATAAGCCTTGAGCAAAGTAGCCCCCAACATCGTGGGTACGGCCAGAAAAAAGGAGAATTCGGCAGCAGCTTTGCGACTCAGTTTCTGTTGCTGTCCGCCCACGATCGTAGCCATCGAGCGCGAAAGCCCGGGCAGGAATATGGACAGACATTGGAAGAGTCCCACAACCAAGGCATTGGAGTAGCTCACATGTTCCTTGTCCGATGCAGCAAAGAGCTTGTCCACAAAGAGCATGAAGACACCTCCGAGGAAGAGAACCACGGCCACGATCCACACGCTGCCCAGCATTCTGTCCACCCAGTCATCGAAGAGGAAGCCCATGACTACAGCCGGCAGCAAGGCAATGAGTAGTTTCCAGTAGAGGTCGAAGCGGCTCAAAAACTCTGCCCGACGGCCTTTACCGATGGCACGCGGAGCAACTGGGAAGCGAAAGAAACGCTTCCAATAGAGCACGAGAACAGATAGAATGGCACCGAACTGAATCATCACGGTGAACGCCTTGACGAAGGGCGTGCTCTCCATACCCATGATTCCTTCGGTGATAATCATATGGCCGGTGGAAGAAACCGGCAGAAACTCGGTCAGTCCCTCTACGATGGCCAGAACGATAGCTTGTAGTACAGTCATTTATCCTTGATGATCGTGCAAAACTCTTCCTTCGGAAGCAGGCCACAAGCCCATACCGACGGTTTATTTTTTCTTATGGGAGCATGCCACGGGGATTATTCCTCGTGATCCTTTTTCTTGGGAGCTGCCATGATGGCATACACCATTAAGACGAATCCGGCCATACATACCCACGGAGCCAGCTGTATGCGGCTGGCACTGAAGATATCCGGATTGAAACTTACTTGGTCTGCCGAGCCGCCTCCCGACATGAGGATGAAGCCCAGAATGATGAGAAGTCCCGATACAGCCATCAGGATAAAGTTCTTTTTGCCGAATAGCATATCCTATTTCGATTCTATGTTTATGATTCGTTCTTGTGAGCCGCACCTTATACAAGATGCATCTTGCCCCCGTCCATACGGATGTATTTGTTCGTGGCAGCACGGGCAGAGAGGGCCGAGATGAGGATCCCCACCAGCAGCATACCCCCTGCTACAATCGACAGACGCTCGACCGTAAGGTATGTGCGGAGGCTGCCCGCGAAGGCATATTCGTCGGTTGCATAGAGAGCTCCTGCGAGAAGAAGGATGGCGAGCAATGCTGCCACCAACCCGTTGACCATGCTATAGCGCACAAAAGGTCTGCGTATAAAGCGAGGAGTAGCCCCCACCAACGTCATCGTGCGTATGCTGAAACGCTTCGAATAGATGAGCAGACGGGTGGTATTGCTGATCTGTATGTAGCTGATGAGCAAGAGAACGGCCGCCAATGCCAGCAGAATGATCCCGATGCGACGTGCATGCTGATGCACAATGTCGAACATATCGGCACGGTACTGCAGATTGTCCACGCCCTCCCATGAGCGAATGACAGAGTCGATGGCTTGTAAGCTGTCGGGATGTGTATATTGGGCTTTGAGATGTACGGATATTTCCGGTTGCAGTGGGTTATATCCCAACATCTTCACGGGATCGTCTTCGCCCAACTCCTTGCGCATTTCGTCCAGTGCCTGATCGGCCGATATATAGGTAACATCCTTGACAAAAGGAGCCGCAGCGATCTGCTGCTCCAACGCCCGGGTACGAGTCTCGTCCAAATCGGAAGAGAGCAGGAGGTTGAAAGACAAGTCCTCGCGCACGGCTGTTCCCAAACCTTTGCCGATGGACTCTATTACCCCGATAACGCCCAGCAGGAAGAGGACTACAGCAATACTCATAATGGCCAGAAACCGTGAATGGAAGAAGGCCGAAGACCGCTTCTTATTTTTGTGTGACATCTTTATTATTACGACTATTCAGGGTAAGAATACAGCGTATGCTTGGCTCTTACGGCCTATTCAGTTTTGCGTTCTTTTATTATCGGTCATGGGGTATCGCACTGCTCCGATCCTTCAGAAACGGCTAAAGCCTCCCAATTTCTTTGCAAAAATAGTATATTTCAGTTGTTATGCGGCCGATTGACGCGCTATTTTTCCTTTCCTTGGTAAGTTGTCATTCCATAACGAGGAAATGCAGACTTTTCTAAGCAAGCAAAACTGCGTCAGGGCACTTATTGTCGGCAAAAGCTGAGAGGACACCCCCTCTTCGGGCGAAAAATGAGAGGATTGTGGCGCGTAAATCTGTGAAAAATGGCGCCATTTCTTTTTCGTTTTGGCGCATAATCTTGGGAGAAATGGCGCATAATCGGAAAAGTTTATGCGCCGGCTTTTTACAGACGATGTGTAGATTCTTTTTGGCGCGCAGTTCGTTTCGGCGGTGTCCTGCCGTAAGCGCAGAATTATTCAGAGCATTAGAATACGCAAAAAGCGCATGGCTGCATAGACCGGCGAGGAGCCCCAAGAAAAAGCTCCCTTCCGAATAAAGTGCGCCGTACAGCCATCGACCCGCTCGCAAAAGCTCTAATGCCTCGGCCGAGAAAGTGGAGAATGTGGTGAAGCCACCACATAACCCAACAGCCAAGAAGAGCCGGCCTTCGTCCGTCATACTGACGCATTTGGCAGAAAGGCTGTAGATAAGCCCTATCAGAAAGCAGCCTAAGAGATTGACAACCATCGTATCCCCCAAGGAAAGCCGTCCCCCACTCCACCCAAATCATCTATATTTGCGGGGCAATAATTTGGCAAACATCAATACATAACTTTATGGAACCAGTCCAACTCTCTCCGCTCCGCAAAGGTATCGTGGGCGTGCAGTTCTTATTCGTGGCCTTCGGTGCCACCGTCTTAGTGCCCCTCTTGGTGGGCTTAGACCCATCGACGGCCCTCTTCACGGCGGGCATCGGTACGCTTATCTTCCACCTCGTCACGAAAGGGAAGGTGCCCATCTTCCTCGGCAGCAGCTTTGCTTTTATAGCACCCATCATCAAAGCCACTGAGATGTACGGACTGCCGGGCGCACTCTCCGGCATGGTGGGCGTGGGACTTGTGTACTTCCTCATGAGCGCCTTGGTCAAATGGCAGGGCGTAGGCATCATCCGCCGTCTGTTCCCACCGGTAGTAATCGGGCCGGTTATCATCCTCATTGGTCTGTCTTTGGCGGGTACAGGAGTGCAGATGGCACAGTCCAACTGGATCCTTGCCTGCGTGGCACTATTTACTGCCATTACGGTGACGATGGTAGCGCGAGGCCTCTTTAAGCTTATCCCCATCTTCTGCGGCATAGTGGTAGGTTATGTCGTGGCAGTGATCTTCTTCGATGTAGATCTGACTCAGGTACACGAAGCTGCATGGATCGGTCTGCCCCAGTTCTCATTCCCGCAGTTCTCTCTTCCTCCCATCCTCTTCATGTTGCCTGTAGCCATTGCTCCCGTCATCGAGCATGTGGGCGACGTCTATGTGGTCAATACAGTGGCGGGGAAGGACTTTGTCAAGGACCCGGGGCTGCATCGTACGCTCTTGGGCGATGGATTGGCTTGTGCGACTGCGGGCTTCCTCGGCGGCCCTCCCGTGACTACGTACTCGGAAGTAACGGGAGCCATGGCTCTAACCAAGGTAACTGACCCCACCGTCATACGCATCGCTGCCGTTACGGGTATCGTCTTCTCCGTAGTGGGTAAGGTGAGCGCCTTGCTCAAGTCCATCCCCTCGGCTGTATTGGGCGGTATCATGCTGCTGCTGTTCGGTACGATCGCTGCTGCCGGTATAGCCAATATGGTGAACCATCAGGTGGATATGAGCAAGACGCGCAACATCATCATCGTCTCTCTTACCCTTACATTGGGCATCGGCGGAGCTGTTATCTCGTTCGGAGAGTTTTCGATGGCCGGCATCGGTCTGGCAGCCATTGTGGGCGTATTGCTCAACCTCGTACTGCCCCAAGACAAGGATTGAGCGCAAGCATCCCCGGCCCTCCCACGCCTCCACTCTATGACGCACGGCACCGACTTGCGACCTAAGCTCTCCCCATACGACTACGTGCGGTTGCAAGCCATACGCCTCGGCCGCTATCTCCTGCATCGCAGAGGGCATGGTGTGCACTCGCCGTACGTATTCTATCTCATTACGCGCGTGATCGAAGAGCGCACGCCCTACTACTGCTTCGCCTCGTTGGCAGCCGGTACGCGGGATGTTCGCAGGAGTTGTTCCTACAGCGGGATCGCAAATGAGCGGGTATTGGAGCTTATCTTTCGGCTCGTCCTCTACACCGGAGCCAAACGTTGCATCGCCTTTTCGCCTGATTCGTCTGTGCTCAAGCAATATGTGCAAGCAGCTTCTTCTACAATAGCATATGTGTCGGCAAAGGACTTGGACACAACTCCCCTCGTGGAAAAGTCCGCCCCCGTCCTAATGGTGGTGGAAGAGGAGGCTCTTGCCACGGCGGCCATGTCTGCATTGGCGGAAGGCTCATTCGCTGATGGCTCTATTCTCGTTTTACATTGCCCCCGCCGTCGTGGAGCTGTCCGCACGCTGTGTCAGCAGATGTGGGAGCATCCCGAAGCACGGATATTGGTAGATGTCGGCGAAGTATTCATCGTCGTTTTTCATAGCGGACTGAACAAGCGACGCTACAAAGCGTTTCTATAAATGGACTACTCCTCTGCCCTTAGCGGCAGAGGCCGTACCCGTCCGACTATTACGTCAAAAGCAATAAACGATCCGAACAAATGGCCAAAAGCATGATTTACACCCGCACGGGTGATAAGGGTACGACCAGCCTCGTAGGAGGTGAACGTGTGCCCAAATACCATCAACGCATCGAGAGTTACGGTACTATCGACGAGCTAAACTCCTTCATTGGCTTACTGATGAGCGAGGATTTGCCCGCGGAAGATCAAGACTTCCTGCGAGGCGTGCAGCACAAACTCTTTACCATCGGGTCGTATCTGGCGACCAATCAGGAGAGCACCGAGCTACACATCGAAAGCCGTGTGATGCCCGAAACCATCGAACGAATGGAAAAAGAGATAGACCGACTCGACGCATTGGCACCTCCGATGAAGGCTTTTATCCTCCCGGGAGGAAGCCGCACTACGTCCTTGGCGCACGTGTGCAGAACCGTCTGTCGCAGAGCGGAACGACTCATCCTGCGTCTGAGTGAAGAGGCGCTGGTGGAAGAACCGGTGATGCGCTACATCAATCGACTGAGCGACTACTTCTTCGTCTTGGCGAGGAAAGAAGTGTGGCGCACCACGGGCGGCGAAATTATCTGGGACAAGTCCTGCGACTAACCCCCTCCATCCCGGATGAAGAGCCTCTCAGAAAGGACAAACAGAAGCGGCCGCGTCATAAACTCCATTATGACGCGGCCGTTTCCGTTTGTGCGTATCAGCCTCGATGCGGCTGTGTCGCGATGCTTTAGCGAACGATATTCATTTCGTCGATCAGACGTTGGCAGCCACCCACCTTGTCAATAACGAGAAGGACATAGCGAATGTCCACGATGATACTACGTTGGTAGTCGGCCAAATACTGGATGTCACCGCCGACACCTTCCCAGTTGCGGTCGAAGTTGAGACCTATCAAGGCTCCATCGGCATTGAGTACGGGACTGCCGGAGTTACCTCCCGTCGTATGCGTTGTGGCACAGAAGGCTACGGGCATGGCTCCATTGGCATCGGCATAGCGACCATAATCGCGACGCTGATACAAGTCTTTGAGCTTGGGATCTACGACAAACTCCCAGTTGTCGGGGTCTTCTTTCTCCATCACACCGGTAAGTGTGGTCTGGTGTCCGTAGTGAACATTGTCGCGGGGAGAATACCCTTTGACCTGTCCGTAGGTGAAGCGGAGTGTGAGATTGGCATCGGGAAACTGATCCTGCTCACCATCCATCTCCAGAAGACCGGCTATATAGGTGCGCTGAGCACGTAGGATAGGGTCGTCGTAGGGGCGAAGTTCTTGGTAGAGCTTGCGATATTCGCCAAAGACCGAAGCAGCAAAGAGTATCATTGGGTCCTCTGCAAGCTGCTCGGCAGAGGGTGATCCGTCGGCAAAACGAGCGAATTGCCCGGCACTGCCGTAGATGGAACGTGCGAAGATGTCATCCACATAGGCCTGGACATTACCGGCAAAGCGGTCGCGAATGAGCTGCAGGTGTGCGGGAAGCTTCTCATACGGTATCTCGCGGATGTACTCGGTGAGCATAGCCACAGCTATCTTCTTGTCCACCTCGGCACTATAGTCCTTATCAGCAAAAGCATTGTATCGGGTGCGAAGGTCGCTTATCATGGTGCGGCGGGCATTGGCATCGCCGCTCTTGAGGGCGTTGATCTCTGCCTCTGTAGGTATGGGAGCGCGAGCAAATTCGATGCCGCGTATAATGCCCTCTTCTAACATCAAATAGCGACGACGCAGATCGGCGCGCTTGCTCACAGTAGCATCGATCTCGCTAATAGCTTGAGCATACTGAGGCTTGCCTTGTGCATTGCCCCAAGCTATCAATCGGTCCTGCATAGCCTGTTTCGTTTCGCGGAGGCCTCGCGTTTTGATCGCCCAGTTGGCTCCGATTGCACGTTTGTAGCCGTTTTGTGAACCTGCATACTTGGCCGAATACATGATTTTGATCTGAGGATCGGCAAGCATTTCGCCCAACATAACACCCTGACGGATGTCACGCATACGGATGCGGATGTCGTTGTCCAAACTCTTCCATTCGTCCACCTCAGAAGCGGTGAAATAGCGATGTGTAGTCCCGGGGAAACCCATGATCATGGCGAAGTCCTTCTCTTGTACACCACCGAGGGAGATGTTGAAGTATTTTTTCGGTCTCAGGGGTACATTGTCGGGAGAATAAGGAGCGGGATTGCCGTTCTTGTCTGCGTAGATACGGAAGATAGAGAAATCGCCCGTGTGGCGCGGCCACATCCAGTTGTCGGTGTCGGCACCAAACTTCCCGATATTGCTCGGAGGTGCACCCACAAGACGAACATCCGTATAGGTCTTCTTGGTGAACATCAAATAGAGATTACCTCCATAGAATGCCTTGATTTCAACTGAAAGACCGGGGTTCTTGGTGCTGAAGTTCTTGCCCACTCGCTTATCCGCCAACTTCTGCAGGTACTTAGGCGAGAGGTATTCCATGCTGTTAGGATCCTTGATAGACTTGAGTTCTTTCTTGACATAGTCCGTTACGTCCTCAATCTTATCAATAAAAACAACTGAAATATCCTTGTTAGGCAGTTCGTCTGCCTCATTCATTGCCCAGAAACCATCTTCAAGATAGTTATGTTCGAGGGTACTATGAGCCTGAATCATGCTATAGCCGCAGTGGTGATTGGTCAGGACTAATCCTCTGTCAGAAACAACCTCACCCGTACATCCTCCATCGAAGAGAACGACGGCATCTTTGAGTGACGTGCCGTCGGGGTTATAGAGATCATATTCTTTCATCTTGAGTCCGCGTTCTTTCATCTGCGCATACTTCCGGCTCAGTTGCTGCATCAGCCACATACCTTCATCGGCACGGGCTATCTGCGTTAGGCAAAGAACCGCAAAGAGGGGAAGCAATAGTTTTTTCTTCATTATTATTGGGTTTAAGTTTGTATGGATGTTTTTGTTATTGCTCAAAGGATGGAGAGGGCGGTGCCCTACCGCTGGATACCCGCAATAAAGGAATTGTAGTAACGTTTGTCTCCCGTCACCTCATGGTCTATCCAATCGGGCAGGGCTACATCCTCGTCTTCTCTCTGCAATTCTACCTCCGCGATGACCAAGCCGTGGTGCAAACCTTCGAATACATCTACCTCCCACATATGCCCTTCGTAGGGGATGCAATAGCGAGTCTTGCGTATATAACCGGGCAAGCATAGTGAGAGCATCTCCTTCGCATCCTCAAGCGGCAGCGCGTATTCATACTCATGGCGACTGAATCCACCCGCCTGAGTCTTACCCTTGACCGTGATGCAGGCTTCCTCTTCACATAGACGGATGCGCACGGTGCGCACACCGTCTGCAACAAGATAGCCTTGCGTGATATGACGAACCTTGACGGCTTGCGCCTTGAAGTCGTCGTTGCGGACGAGAAACTTTCTTTCTATTTCCATGTAGTGATGATAAAATAATGATTCTCTTATAAGAAAGAGGAGGCAGCGTGTACCTTTCCTTTATTACTAATGTATAATGACCATGGTGGCTCCGAAGCCATACTCACGGAAGGAAGCATCTTGGAAACGATGCTGTTTGTAGCGTGTGCGTAACTCCTTCTCAATTGCTTGGCGCAGTACGCCCTCACCCTTGCCATGAATGAAGACGATCTTCTGGCCTTTGCTTTGGGCATATTCGGCCATGACTTCGTGGAATTTATCGAGCTGGTATTGTAGAATATCACCGTTCTTCATGCCCGCTGTGGTCTCAAGGAGTTCCCCCGCATGCAGGTCGATCTCTACAATCTCGGGCTTCTTGGACACAGGAGCTTTCCGAGCAGGAGCCGGTGCAGTACGATCGATCAGCTCCTTAGATTTCATCGCTGCTTCAATGGTCTGCGGATCAATGACAGCTTCGGTCACGGGTCTGTCGTGCTCTAAGACAGGATAGACCAACGCATTGTCTTCGAAGAAATCATTTTCCTTGAAGCAATGGAGTTTGACGAACTTGATGGTATCGAGCTTTAGCTCCACAGACAAGGCAGGTTTGAGGAGGAAAGTCTTTCGCTCCTTATGGGCCATGAGCTGCAAGCACACCCGTTCCATATCTTGGAGGTCGGCAGCAGTAAACTCTTCGATGAATAGTTTGGTATTGGGCTCTATCATGCCCGAAGCTCGCAGCTTCCACCCCGTAGGCAGCAGGGAGAGATAATGGTAGTGGATACAGTAGTTGCTGTCATTGATCAGATAGCACTCGTAAGGCTCCGTACCCAGACGCTGCTCATTCATGGGCAGATAGGCCAGATATACTTCGAGACTGTCATGTCCTGCCAATTCGGTGTGCAGAAGACGAGGCTGGGCATCGGCAGGCTTATGCTTTTCTGGTGCAAGGGAGGCGGGCTCTTGTCGCCTTTTCTCTTGCTGACCTTTCTTGGCTTCTTCTTCCCGTCTCTTATCCATGGGGGATTTGTAAGCGGGAATAAAGGTGTCGTTCTCACCCACCATCACACATTCCTGCAGGGGGGTGGGTATTTCGAATCCGTCTTCGCCCTCTACCCAGGCAATTTTGCCACTGATGCGGCAGACAACTCCGCCACCTTGTGAATTGAGGAAGCGTACACGGCTACCTATTTTGATGTTGTTCGTACTCATTGATGAATGGGGTTGGTCACGTTCGTACCTGATATTGAGGCTGTGTCCTAAAGGGCGAACTGCTACGTTGCTTTCGAGATTCGGGTTCAGTCATATACCATAGTATACTCCCGTATCCTCACTCTCAGCTCCTAACATTTCACCCTTTCTAACACAACCTCTGAGGCTGAGCCAAAATCGAATTTATGACACAACCTTGTTTTATTGAGAAATAGGATCTGTTATATTTTACCGGAAGAGAGTGCCGGCAGCTACTTCGTCGGCTGCCTGATCACCTTGGAGGTAACGCACGACTTCCAAAGCGAAGGCAAAGACACAAGCCGGCCCCTTACCGGTGATAATATGGCCGTCGCAAGTAGCAGCTTCGGCAGTATAGGTAGCGCCTTCGAGCTTAGACTCAAACCCGGGATAACAAGTGGCTTTGCGTCCGTTTACGAAGCCCAAGCTACCAAATACCATCGGCGCAGCACAGATGGCGGCCACGAGCTTTCCTTGGGTATAGTAGGCGCTGAGCAGGGCGTGGAGGGGTTCACAATTATTCAGATGTTCCGCCCCGGGCAAACCTCCGGGCAGCACGAGAGCATCTACAGCAGGCAGATTGTCCATCAGGCGATCGGCCTTCACGGTAATGCCATTGGCACCCTGCACCTCGAGAGAGTCGGTGATGGATACGAACTCGGCTGCAAGGCCGCCGCGGCGGAGGATATCCAGTGTACCTATGGCTTCGGTCTCTTCAAAGCCGGGTGCCAGAAAAACGAATGCTGTCTTTTTCATATTGTAGTCCTGTGTTAGTTGATTATTTGATGTCGAAGTGGTAAGTGATTACGCCTTCTTGATCTCCACCGCCGGGAATGGCGTTGAAGCGCGTAGCTTTGGCAGCTTCGATGGCTGCTCGCTGAGCTGAAGCATCGGTCAGGTTCGTACCACGCAACCTGATACTGGCCTCGGTAACTCGGCCTGCATTATTCACAACGATATTGACTCTGACGGTACCTCGTATCGGCTTACTATACTGTGGCCTCTGCGGATAGCCACCATTGCCTACAATGGTTCGTCCGGTGAGCGAATAAGAAGAGCCGCTGCCGCCGGGGTTACCTTGATTGCCGTTGGGGGTGTTTCCTGTCCCCTGAGTGCTACCCTGTCCCGCACCTCGACCGAAAGCTCCTGCCACATTGTTGCTGATGACTTGTCCGGCCTCGGCCTTACGCCTGCGCTCTGCTTCGGCAGCAGCTTCGGCACGCTTGCGAGCTTCTTCGGCCTCACGTCTGAGTTTTTGCTCAGCTTCTCGACGTACTCTCTCTGCATTGGCCATATGCGGAGCAGGTTCGATCTCCTGACGGAGTTCCGATTTGGCTCGAACTGTCGGTTTATTGACTACAGGCTGACTCTCTTGAGGCAGTTGCTCCTGTTGCACATCGGGGTTGGATACCGACTCTTGGGGGGCAGGTTCGAAGTCACCGGAGGAGAGTTCCGTAGTACCGAAGTTGATGAGAATCAGCTCCTCGGGTTCTTCACGGGGAGCAGCACGGAGGTGCAGCACGAACAAGAGGGCAAGCAGACCGACATGCACTCCTACAGATACTGCCAGAGCGATGACATTGCGTTTGATTTTCTCTTGTTGCATGAGATTACTGTTTGCTTTGAGCTTTGGTGGCCAAGACCACCTTCATTTTGTTTTCTGCAGCCAAGCTTAGGACTTTGACAACCTCACGGTAGGGAACGGTCTCATCGGCATATATGGCGACAAACATCTCAGGATTGCGGCTTTGTTCTTGCAGCAACAATGGGAGTATTTCCTCGAAAGCCACCTCGTGCCCTTTATCTTGTCCGAAAGCGGCGAAGTAGCGCATATCTTCTGAAATGGTAATTCGGGCCAACGGAGATTCAGGTGCCGACTGCTGCATGGCAGAAGGAAGGGAAACCCGAAGTGCATTGGGCACGATAAGCGTGCTCGTCACCATGAAGAAGATAAGCAAGAGGAATATCACGTCGGTCATAGAAGCCATGCTGAACAGCTCTGTGACCTTGGTCTTACGTTTCAGGCTCATTTCTTAATGGGTTCGTTAAGGAGATCCATAAACTCCAGCGTCTTGGTTTCCATCTTATTGACCACCTTGTCCACCTGAGCCACCAGATAGTTGTAGGCAAATAGAGTTACGATACCAACCACCAAACCCCCTACGGTCGTCACCAAGGCTTCATAGATACCACCGGATAGGAGCGCTACGTCAACGCCTCCGCTTCCGGCATTGGCCATGTCAAAGAAAGCACGCACCATACCGGTTACTGTACCCAAGAAACCGATCATGGGTGCTCCGGCTGCAATGGTGGCAATGATGGGCAGACCTTTTTCCATTTTACCGATCTCGATATTGCCGGTATTCTCGATGGCTACCAATACATCGCTCAAAGGTCTTCCCAAACGGGTGATACCCTTGGCGATCATGCGTGCCGAAGGAGTACCCTTGTCTTGACAGAGACGCATGGCCGAATCGATTTTTCCTTCGTGGATGTAGTCTTTGATTCTATCCATAAAGGAATCTTCTTCACGTCCTGCCGCTCTGATTTCGATTACCTTGCGTACAAAGATGTAGATGGCCAATGCGGAAAGGAGAGCCAGTACGATCATGATCCATCCACCCTTGACGGCCAGGTCCATAATGGAGAGTGAGGTCTCGACAGGTGCGGCCGCAGCGTTTACTGTAGTAAGAGAGTCGATCGGCGTACCAGCCGGTTGTGCAGTTATTTGCAGAAAAGGGATGCTTAAGAAGTTCATTGGATTATCAATATCATTATTAGTGTTTGTACTTTATCTACAACGCGAGTTGTTCTCTATATTGTCTGATGGTCTGCTCCAAGCCCAAATAAAGCGCATCGGCTATCAGGGCATGGCCGATAGACACCTCATCCAGATGGGGCAATTGCTCAGTGAAGTAGCGCAGATTTTCCAGGCTGAGATCATGTCCGGCATTGATGCCCAAACCCAATGCGTGAGCATGAGCCGATGCTGCCACATAGTTGCGCACAGCATCTTCCCGATTGCGAGCGTAGTTGGCCGCATAAGGCTCTGTGTACAACTCTATTCTGTCCACGCCTGTTTTGGCTGCCCAGGAGATATTCTCCAGATCGGTGTCGATGAAGATAGACGTTCTCACACCCCACGAACGGAAACGCTCCACCAGACGGCATAAGTGATCGTAGTTTTTGGCCACGTCCCATCCTGCATTAGAAGTCAGCACATCGGGCGCATCGGGTACCATTGTCACCTGCGCAGGACGCACTTCTTCAATCAATCGGATGAATCGTTCGTCGGGATTACCTTCTATATTGAACTCTGTTGTCAACACTTTTTTCAGATCATATACATCCGTCCGGCGGATATGCCGCTCATCGGGGCGGGGATGAACGGTGATCCCTTGGGCTCCGTATCGCTCACAATCGAGAGCCACTTGTAGGACATTAGGCACATTGCCTCCGCGAGCATTACGAAGTGTTGCTATTTTATTTACGTTTACGCTTAGCTTTGCCATTACGATTATTACTAATTTTGCGAACTATGCAAATGTAACGTTTATTTGCTGAACCCCGGAGAAATAGGAATAAGCCAATGAAGAAAATAGCCATATTTGGCAGCCGCCACAAGAGCGAACAGGCCACACCTATCAAGGCTTTGATCTTGAAGCTGGAAGAAGCCGGCACACCTCTTTATATAGAGCGCAAGTTCTTCAACTTCCTCGAACAGGATTTGGATTTTCATCCTGCCGTTTGTGGCGTGATCGATACGCTCCCCGAGCATATCGACTATGTCATCTGTATGGGGGGCGATGGTACTTTCCTGCGCACGGCTCATCATATCGGCATCTCTCAAATACCTATTTTGGGTGTCAATACCGGTCGATTGGGTTTCCTCACCGATGTAGATTGCCACGAAGCATCGGAGCTGATTACCCATCTGTTGGAAGGTAACTATACAATTGAGACACGCTCCCTACTGGAAATACAATTAGGAGACAATCCTCCCGCCTATGCTCTGAACGAAGCCGCCATCCTTAAGCGAGAGACCGGCTCCATGATTCGGGTCAATGCTTATCTCAACGAAGACTATCTGGCAGCTTACGATGCCGATGGTCTCATCGTGGCCACGCCTTCGGGCTCTACAGCTTACTCGCTCAGCGGCAACGGGCCAATCATCGTCCCGTCGTGCAAGACTTTTGTCCTGACCCCCATCGCACCACACTCGCTCAATATGCGTCCGTTGGTTGTGCCGGATGATATGGAGATCCGTCTCGAAGTAGATACGCGGAATCGCAATTATCTGCTGGCCCTGGATGGCAAGACGGCTACGCTACCCTATGATACATCCGTTATCCTGCGACGTGCTCCTCACGATCTGAAGATGATCCGACTACGCCCCCATTCCTTTGCCGAGACACTCAGGCGCAAACT
This sequence comes from Porphyromonas loveana, assembly GCF_003096695.1. Taxonomy (GTDB): domain Bacteria; phylum Bacteroidota; class Bacteroidia; order Bacteroidales; family Porphyromonadaceae; genus Porphyromonas; species Porphyromonas loveana. The sequence continues at coordinate 36,043 of NZ_QEKY01000017.1, forward strand.
CATGTGGGGAGCTGCCGTAAGAGAATAAGCCCCAAAGTCCACCTATTTCCCACACACATCAGACTTTATGGAAGAGAATACCAACATGGTACTGCGTACCGAGGATTTGGTCAAACGATACCGAAATCGTACGGTCGTCAATCATGTATCGATAGAAGTTCGTCAAGGCGAGATCGTCGGACTCCTCGGCCCCAACGGAGCAGGCAAGACCACGACGTTCTATATGACGACGGGACTCGTTGTCCCCAATGAAGGCCGCATATTTCTCAACAATCAGGATATCACCCAATACCCCGTTTACAAGCGTGCTCGTGCCGGTATCGGCTATCTGGCGCAAGAAGCATCCATCTTCCGCAAGATGTCCGTCGAGGACAATATCCTCTCCGTTCTGGAGATGGCAGGACTGCCGGTAGATTACCAACACGAGAAGCTCGAAAGCCTAATCGCTGAGTTCCATCTCGAGAAGGTGCGCAAGAATCTGGGCGACCGCCTCTCCGGCGGAGAGCGTCGTCGTGCCGAGATCGCACGATGCTTGGCCATCTCTCCTCGCTTTATCATGCTGGACGAACCATTCGCCGGTGTCGATCCGATAGCCGTACAAGACATCCAAGCTATTGTAGCCAAGCTCAAGCATAAGAATATCGGCATCCTGATCACTGACCACAACGTACACGAAACGCTCAGTATCACGGATCGCGCCTATCTCCTCTTCGAAGGCAAAGTGCTCTATCAAGGTAGCGCCGAAGAGTTGGCCGCCAACGAAGTGGTACGCGAGAAGTATCTGGGACGTGACTTCGAATTGCGTCGCAAACGCTTCGATTAATCTATTTCCTCCCAGTTTCGATAGAGATTTGCAACTATTTTTTGCATCATCAGGCTGTTTTGCTTGTATAATCAGTTTATTTGCTTTCCTTTGCGCTCAGTGAAAGCAGTAATGCGACGAATAGTTTAGCAATAACGGGTAGATTCTTTATCTCTTTTTGGTATCGAAATGACACACGAAGGCGTTAACCCAATTCAGCAATTTCTCTTTTGCCTTTTTTCATTTACAAACCAAAGATGAGTATGAACATCTATGTAGGGAACCTGAACTATCGGGTTCGTGAAGAAGACCTCACAGGTCTGTTGCAACAGTATGGCGCAGTCTCAAGCGCACGAGTAATTACCGACAGAGAAACCGGCCGTTCACGCGGTTTCGGCTTCGTCGAGATGGAAGATGACAACGATGCACGCCGTGCTATCGAAGAGCTTTACGATCATGAATTCCAAGGTCGTAAACTGATCGTAAAGGAAGCGATGGATCGCCCCGAACGCGCTCCTCGCCGTGCTCCCCGCAATGACGATCGTTACTAATTAGTCATCCCTTAAAAAGCATTTGCAAGTGAGAAGTCATTCATCGATGGTCTCTCGCTTAGCTTTTCGCTTATTATTTTGAGCAGGTGCAAAAGAGCCTTCATGGCTCTTTTGAAGTTGTAAGCAGCAGCTGCCAATAGGATGTTCACAGCATCCCCTGCCAC
>NZ_QEKY01000018.1:0-27561 GCF_003096695.1 Porphyromonas loveana
TTTTAATCATAAAATCTGCAAGTTTTCTGCTATGAAGATAAGAAAACTTGCAGATTTAGCAAAGATATTCGCAAACTAATTTGCTGAATATCAGAAATTAAAACGAATTTTAAGGGACGACTATTTAAGCCATAGACTTGATCGCTATGGTCGTACACCCAGATCAAAATGAAGTTCCCCACAACCGACTAATTCGTCATGACTGATGCGTCGCCGGCCTTGCGTAATCTTCCGCCCGCCGACGTGTACATCTTTGATATAGATACACTTAGCAGCATCGCTCTGAGAGGTTGTCGTGATGACTAATTGCCCCTGCGGATAGTATCGCCTATCCAATCGGATGGTGACCTTGGGAAAGACTGGAGAGGTAAGCGTATAGGAGGGACTACCCGGACAGTCGGGATAGAATCCCAACATCGAATAGACGAGCCATGCACTCATCGTGCCGGCATCATCGTTGCCGGGCAGGCCGTCCACTGCATTGCAGAAGTGTCGGTCTATCAGCTCTCGTGTGAGCTTTTGTGTGCGCCATGCCTCATCGGGGAAGTAAGAGAAGAGATAAGGATAAGCTATGTCCGGTTCATTCGTGGGGTCGTAGTGTCCGTCATCGAATATGCGTTGCAGTCGATCCACGAAGGCTTTACGCCCGCCCATCAGTCGCGAAAGTCCTGCCACATCATGCGGCACAAAGAAGGAATAGTTGTAAGCACTGCCTTCGTGGAAGCCCGGATTAGGCTCGAAGTTCTCCCCCAACTTCGGGTCGAAGGGCATGAGGAACGAGCCGTCAGGCAGCAACGGCCGAAGCATCCCATACTCCTTATTATAATAGTGTCTGTATCCGAATGAGCGCTTGCGAAAGAGTGCTGCATCTTCATGTCGTCCCAAAGCACGAGCAAATTCGGATAGATTCCAATCTGCCAAATAGTATTCCAACGCATGCGACACTGAGTTGTCATATGCTTCGTGTAAAGGGACAAACCCCAAGGACAGATAGTCATCATTGTCCGGACGGATGAGATTGTCCGCTCCTGCAGTCGTGGCACTCTTCTTCATGGCTTCGTAAGCGACATCGGTGTCGAATCCTCGCACGCCTCTCTGCCAAGTATCGTTGATGGCGATAAGGGCAGGATCGCCCTCCATCGTCAGCGTTTCTTGACCGTATAGCTCCCATCTCGGCAACCATCCGCCCTCGTGATACATATCAAGCATCGAACGCACCATCTGCTCTTGCTTGTCGGGAAAGAGCAGACAGAGCAGCGGATGCACATTGCGGTACGTGTCCCACAAGGAGAACACCGTATAGCGATCATGCTCCGTGCGTCCTATGCCCGATCCACCCATCATCGGATACTCGCCATTCGAGTCTTGTAGGATATTGGGATGGATGAGCATATGATAGAGAGCGGTGTAGAATATTGTTTGCTCATTCTGCGTACCACCTTCCACCTGCACCACGCCGAGAGCCTTTTCCCATGTATCCACAGCTTGGGAGAGCATTGCGGTGTAGGCCTGCGCATAGTCCCCTCTGCTCTCTTTCAGCAGATCGGCTTGCTCGGCTTCCAGATTCTGAAGAGCATTCGCTTCACTTACGAACGATACCCCCATCTGCACATATAGGATCTCCCCCTCCTCACAACGATAGGAGAAGCGCACTCCCACATCATCGCCGCTCATCTCCTGCCGATAGCGATCGTATAGCTTATAAGAATCTGCTGTTGCGTCCCACTGTGCCTCCACCGTCATGGGTGGTTGTTTCTTCCAATATCCGGCCGTATGAGGACGCCGACTTACCCGCATGGCAAAGTATTGGCGAAAGATAGCCTGCGGATTGTAGCAGAAAGAGCCCATCAGCCGGCTGCCCACCATTGTGGAGTCGTTGACAAAATGCAGCGTTGCACCGGATTCATTGCTCAGTGCCTGCCCCAGATTCAACAATATGTGCCCTTCGCCAGCCGGGAAGGTAAAAGCCGTGAGCGAGGTACGAAGCGTTACCGTCGAGGCTGCTGCGATGCCGTACCGCTCCAGTACGGTGCGGTATTCGCCTGGACGGGCATATTCTTGTGTAAGGGGAGAGCCATAGAGTCGATAGTCGGGTGTAAACTTCCCCGTCGTAGCCATCAGCAAAAGGCCGCCCAACTCAGGGCACCCCACTCCACTCAAATTGACATGACTGAAGCCAATACAATACTCATTGTCTGCCGAATAAGGTGTGCTCCACCAACGGGCATCCTTGTCGAAACGGTTCTCTGTCGATCCGCTCACGTTGAACGGGCTCACGCTCATCAGACCGTGTGGGAGGACTGCCCCCGGATTGGTCGTGCCGTAGTTGGCGGTTCCGATAAAGGGATTGACCTTATCAGTCAGCTTTCTCGTCGAGATATTTATCTCTTGCGCTCGTGCAGCATCATGTGCCACCAGCCCAAGAGAGAGGGCGAGGAGGCAGTAGCGAAGCAGCGTCATCGTTTGCGATTGTCTGTGATTCATACGTTAGCAAAGATAATCCTTCTCTTTTTTTGTGGACGTTATTCCCACCATTGAGACAGAGAAGGATGAGGCATGAAGTGAGCAGATCGTTTCGTCTGAAAAAGTATGCAGAAGTGTTACAATTTCCAACACACCAGGATTGCCGAGAAAATGCGCGCCAAAAAGAAATGATTTTGGCGCCGTTTCAAGAAAAAATATGCGCCAAATCAAAAAACTTTTGGCGCGAGTTGTTGAGGAAAACCGGCGCCATATTTCGACCGTTTTTGCCCCATAATTTTGAGAAGTATGCGCCATAACTCTCAACGCACCGCGGAGCGTTAAAAAAGATAATGACATAGCAAGACAGGCAAGGCGGAGTCAGTGTCCCATACGGTAGGGGATTATTTGATTACCTTTGATGAGCAGAAACTTAGCTCAGCAATATATGATTACAGCCGAACGTTATCACGACATAAGTATGGGTCACCGCGTAGTAGGACACGACCATAAGTGCAGGCATCTGCACGGGCACAACTATCGCATCCATTTTATCTGTAGCGCACCTTCGCTCGATGAGATAGGGCGCGTGGTTGACTTTGGCGTGATCAAGCAGTTGCTCTGCCTCTGGCTGGAGAATCATTGGGACCATAAGATGATGCTTTGGGAGCAGGATCCTTTGCTGCCGGCTTTGCGGGAGACAGTGCCCGACGACTTGGTTGTCGTTCCTTTCAACCCTACGGCGGAGAACATGGCGGTTTACCTGACGGAAGTCATCGGGCCGAAGCAATTGGCCGGTACAGGCGTCACGCTCGTCTCCTGCAAGGTGGATGAAACGCGCAAATGCTCGGCGACCTATACCATATAATATATAGGTGTAAGGAGAATGTTCGTAAACGAGATTTTCTACAGCCTTCAGGGCGAAGGAGCCAATGCCGGCTGCGCTGCCGTCTTTGTTCGGTTGGCAGGCTGCAATCTGGCTTGTTCGTATTGCGATACGGACTTTGTCGATGGCAGAGAGATGAGCCCCGGGGCAATAGCACAGCATATCGGGCAGTACCCTGCTCGTTTTCTCATTTGGACCGGAGGTGAGCCCACGCTCCAACTGACCGATGAGATCACGGCCTACTTCCACGAGCTGGGCTACTATCAGGCTATCGAGACCAACGGGACCCGTCCCTTACCCAAAGGCATCGACTACATCTCTTGCAGTCCGAAGCCGGAGGCGATAATGCTTCTCGACCGCAACTTCCCCGATGGCGTAGATGAATTCCGTTTCCCCCTCGGCATTGATACGCCACTACCGCCATCTGTCGATGCACTGCCGCCCGCCCGCCATTATCTGGTCAGCCCCATTTTTGTAGGCGACGATGCCATGCAGCTCGATCCTGCGGCCGTAGAGCGTTGCGTTGCCTTTGTCAAAGCGACTCCTCCTTGGCGATTCAGCGTACAGATGCACAAGCTGATCCATATACCATAGACTATTGCTCCCTCCCTTTTTTGCACTATTGCCTATGCACTCCACATTCCGAATCCACCATTTTCTCCTGCTCGCCTGCATCGTCTTGGGGGCTTTTGCCGCTTGTAAGACGGTGAAGCTCAAGGATGCAGAGAAGGCTCACGACCTCCAAGAGTACGCCAAAGCTGCCGAGATGTACAACACGCTCTACCGCCGTGCCGGACGCACACAGTTGGAAATGAAGGCATACACGGCATTTCGCTCAGGCGAGAACTATCGAGCCTCAGGACGTCAGGCCAAAGCTTTACGCGGCTATATCAACGCCCGTCGATACGGTTATCCCGATTCGGTGGTGCTCCTGCGTCTGGCACAGACCTATCAGCAAGGAGGCAACTATAAGGAAGCCGAAACGCTCTATCGCGAATACTTGGAAGCCTATCCCAATAGTTACTTCGGTGCAGTGGGGCTGGAGGGCTGTCGCTTTGCCGTCGCTCAGAAGGAATACCCCACCCGCTACGAAGTGCGACGCGCTACGGCTTGGAACTCGGCGCGAGGCGATTTCGGTCCGGCCTATACGCCCGACGGCTCTGCCCTCTACTTCACCTCCAGCCGCAGCAAGGACGATTCCTTGGAAGAGAGCCGCATCACGGGACTCAAGCCCAACGACATCTACATCATCAAGCGCGATGCGCAAGGACGCTGGGGACGCCCCGACAGCGTGCCGGGCGGCATCAATACGCCGTGGGACGAGGGCGTGCCCTCGATCAGCCCCGACGGCTCCACCATCTATTATACCGTGGCGCAGCAAGGGGCCGACTACGATCGTACGGCGCAGATCTACTCCGCCACGCGTAGCGGCGAAGGCGGTTGGGGAACGGGTTCGCTGGTGGACATCATGCGCGACTCGCTCCGCCTCGCAGGCCATCCCGCCCTGTCGGCTTCGGGCGACTATCTCTACTTCGTCAGCAATATCGGTGGCGGATACGGCGGCAAGGACATCTATCGCGCCAAAATATCGGATCGTTCGTACGGATCGCCCGAGAATCTGGGCAGTGCCATCAATACGCCCGGCAACGAAATGTACCCTTATATGGAAGGGGATAGCACGCTCTTCTTCGCATCGGACGGTCATCCCGGGTTGGGAGGACTGGATATATTCAAAGCCACACTCGACTCCACGGGACAATGGACGGTGGTCAATATGGGACAGCCCATCAATTCTCCATCGGACGACTACGGCTTCGTCATCGAGCCTAAGGGCAAGGATGAGGTCGGATCCGTAACGGACGAAAGCGGCATGCGGGGCGTCTTCTGTTCCACTCGCGGCGATGCACGCGGTTGGCCACATCTGTTCCTCTTTGAATTGCCGGCCATCTTCACCGAGATACAAGGCTATGTATTAGATAGAGAAGAGAACCCCATAGCCGGAGCCACGGTACGAATCGTAGGCGAACGTGGCCCCGTGGGGCAAGGACAGGTGACGACTCGTGACGACGGTTTCTACAAGATGAGCGTACAGGGCGACACGCGCTATGTGATGCTCGCCGGCGCACGTGGCTACCTCAATCAGTACGTGGAGCTGAAGACCGATACGGCCCGACAGAGCGAGACGTATTATGTCGATTTCTTCTTGGCTTCGCGAGAGAAAGCCGAAGGATTGCAGAATATCTTCTACGACTTCGACAAGGCAACGCTCAGACCCGAAAGCAAGGCGAGCCTGAACGAACTGGTGCGCATCCTGAACGACAATCCCGACATCAGAATCGAATTGGGTTCGCATGCCGACCGCAAGGGACCCGATGCATATAATATCGATCTCTCCGACCGACGGGCACAGGCCGTCGTCGTTTACCTCACAAGCGAAGGAATTGCGGCCGAACGACTGACATGGAAGGGCTACGGCAAGTCCACGCCCAAGGAGATAACGGCCAAGATAGCCGAGCGGTACGACTTCCTCCACGAGGGCGACGTACTGACGGAAGACTTCGTCGCCCAACTCACGCCCGAGCAGCAAGCCGTCTGTGACCAACTCAATCGCCGAACCGAATTCCGCGTTCTCGACGAAAGCGAAGAGCCGACTCCCTCGGCCGATAGTCCGCCTATCCGCTAAACGAATCACCACTTTTCGACATCATTCGAGAGGCTGCCCGTAGCAAAAAAGCCACAGTGCAGACTTTTTTCTGACCTCATTATTCGGAAAAAGCCGGCCTGCGCCCTACAACGTACCGCCGTATCCCGTAAGGTGCAGCCAGAGGACCTCTACGGTGCAGTCCGAATACCCCGACATCGTACGGCACAGTCAAGGGGAGGGAGTGCCATTTCGCCACCACGCACCCTCACATGAATCTTTATATCGAACACATATTTTATAGGTCTTGCCAATCTTTTGTGCAGTTATCCGGAGCAGAAAGGCAGAAAACTATGCTTTTTTATACCTTTGTGTCAGTCTTAGTCAAAATCATTTATGGATAAGTTAGATAAGCTCGACAGGCGAATCCTGGGCATCATCTCCAACAATGCCCGTTTGCCTTTCAAAGATGTGGCCGAAGAGTGCGGAGTTTCCCGCGCTGCCGTCCACCAACGTGTGCAAAGGATGATCGAAATGGGTGTCATCACAGGGTCAGGTTACAACATCAACCCCAAAACATTAGGCTTCAGGACCTGCACCTATATAGGTGTAAGACTCGAAAAAGGCTCCATGTACAAGGATGTATTGCCCCATCTAAGCAATATTCCCGAGATCGTGGAATGCCATTACACGACGGGGCCCTACTCTCTCCTGATCAAGCTTTTCGCCGTTGACAATGATCACCTGATGGACATTCTGAACTCAACGATTCAGGAGATTCCGGGCATCGTCTCCACCGAGACACTCATATCCTTAGCCGAAGGATTCAATCGGGGCATCAGAATACCCGAAGGAGAGCAATAAGCAGCTCGCCCTTCGCCCGACATCACCGACACTAAATGCCTTCTTACACACTTACCCAACTGGCTGCCGCCCTGCGGAACTGCATTGAGAGCGGATTCCCCGGCCGCTATTGGGTAAGTGCGGAGACGATCGGCGTGCGCGTGGGCACATCGGGGCATTGCTATCTGGAGCTGCTGGACAAAGACGCTGCCGGATCGCGTGTGACTGCCCGAATGAAAGCCATCATTTGGGCTTCCGATTATAACACTCTCTCGCTACGATTCCGACAGGAGACAGGCGCAGCCTTCGACTCCGGCATGAGTGTGCTGGTCATGGTAGCTGTCACATACCACGAACAATATGGCTTCAGCCTGCGCATTCTCGACATAGACCCTTCTTATACGATGGGGGCGATGGCTCGCAAGCGCAAGGAGATTATCGAAGAGCTGCGCAAGAGCGGCCTCTACGATCGCAATCGCTCCCTCACCCTTCCCCGCCCCATTAGGCGCATTGCCGTCATATCATCAGGCACAGCCGCGGGCTATGGGGACTTCATCGCTCATCTGGAGCATTCCGAAGAGAACTTCCGTTTCTATCCCGTACTCTTTCAAGCCGTTATGCAAGGAGACCAGACCGAATCGTCGGTGCTGGCCGCCCTCGAACGCATCGAGCTGCACAAGGAACTCTTCGACGTAGTAGTTATCATACGTGGCGGCGGCTCCGAGAGCGAATTGGCAGCCTTCGATTCATTAGCCATCGGTCGTGCTTGCGCCAGTTTTCCCCTTCCCATATTCACCGGGATCGGTCACGACCGAGACGAAACGGTGACCGATCTGGTTGCCTATCGTTCACTCAAGACGCCTACTGCCGTTGCCGACTGCCTCGTGGCGAGCCATCGCGAAGAATGGAAGCAGATAGATGCGCTGCGCAGTCGTGCAGCAGATGCCCTACGACTGATGATGATGTACAATCATGAGCAACTCATGCAGTTGTCACTTCGCACCCCATCTGTGCTCAGCGCATCGGTACGCGGCGAGCAACATCGAATAAAAGCTGTGGAGGATCGACTCAAACTCGCCGCCAAGCAACAAACCACCTACGGCCTCCAACAACTGCGAATCACTACTCAAAAGCTTCCGGCACTGATGCAGGGCGAACTAAAACAGTGCACTGCGAGCTTGGAACGTCTGACTTCCCGCCTCCCTCTCGTCGCAGCTGTCAATATGAAGCGCTACAATCGCCAGCTGGAGGCGAGCGAACAAGCCATTCGACTACTGCATCCTAACGCCACACTTCGTCGCGGCTTCGCCATCGTTCTCAAAAATGGCAAAGCTGTCCGATCCGAGGCTGAACTCTCCTACGGCGACAAGCTTGTCACACGATTTGCTGACGGATCCGTTACGACTGTCGTAACAGAGTCCAAATAAGTTGCACTCGTTTCAGGTGCTTACACGAGCACTGGCCCTCTCTTCCGGCTCATTATCCGGCCATTCACTCCATCAGTTTCCCCATCTTTTCTTTCGGATTACACTGCAAATCTATAACATCGCTATACTTTTTGGAAAACTTTTCGATTTTTCAAAAATCATAATACGCTACAAAACAGCGTATTAGAGATTATTTTTGGAAAACTTATCAACAACGAATGATTTTTTCTTGCGCAATTAAGATATACTTCATAAACTTGCAGACGCTAAGAAAGAATCATTTACCAATTACTTATGTCACGCAAAACGTACACCTATGACGAGGCCTACAAAGCCTCTCTTGCCTACTTTGACGGCGATGAGCTTGCCGCAAAAGTGTGGGTGATGAAATATGCACTCAAAGATGCACAGGGCAATATTTACGAGAAGAGCCCCGAGGATATGCACAAGCGCATAGCCGGCGAAATAGCCAGAATCGAAAAGAAGTATCCTAATCCCTTGTCCGAAAAAGAGCTACTCGCTCTATTCGATCATTTCCGTTACATCGTGCCTCAAGGCAGTCCGATGACAGGTATCGGAAACGACTTCCAGATAGCCTCACTCTCTAACTGTTTCGTTGTCGGTTTGGATGGCGATGCCGACTCTTATGGCGCCATCATCCGCATTGACGAAGAGCAGGTACAGCTCATGAAGCGTCGCGGAGGTGTGGGACACGACCTCTCTCACATCCGTCCCAAAGGATCGCCTGTGAAGAACTCAGCCCTCTCCTCTACTGGTCTTGTTCCTTTCATGGAGCGTTATTCTAATAGTACGCGCGAAGTAGCACAGGACGGACGACGCGGAGCCCTCATGCTGTCTGTATCTATCAAGCATCCCGACTCTGAGTCCTTTATCGATGCCAAGATGACAGAGGGCAAAGTAACGGGTGCCAACGTATCGGTGAAGATTGACGACGAATTCATGCGTGCCGTCGTTGAGGACAAACCCTACAAACAACAGTATCCCATTGATTCCAAAGAGCCCAAATGGGAAAAAGAGATTGTAGCTCGCGACCTGTGGAGCAAAATCATCCACAACGCATGGAAATCGGCCGAACCGGGTGTTCTGTTCTGGGATACGATCATTCGCGAATCGGTGCCCGATTGCTATGCCGACTTAGGATTCCGCACAGTCTCCACCAACCCTTGTGGCGAGATCCCCCTCTGTCCCTACGACAGCTGCCGACTCTTGGCCATCAACCTTTACTCTTACGTCAAGAATCCTTTCACCGCCGAAGCCTCTTTCGACTTCGATCTCTTCCGCCGACATGTGGCCTTGGCCCAGCGCATCATGGACGACATCATCGACCTCGAAGCTGAAAAGATTGAGCTCATCCTCTCCAAGATCGACAGCGATCCCGAAGGAGAAGAAGTGAAGCATTCGGAGCGGACCCTCTGGCACAAGATCCGCAACAAGACCCTTGCGGGACGTCGTACAGGTGTTGGTATCACGGCTGAAGGGGATATGCTCGCAGCCATGGGATTGCGATACGGATCGGATGAAGCCATCACATTTGCAGAAGAAGTACAGAAGACACTTGCCTTGGCAGCTTACGGCAGCTCGGTGACGATGGCCAAGGAGCGTGGCGCGTTCGAGATATACGATGCACAACGCGAAGAGAACAATCCTTTCATCGCTCGTATCCGAGAAGCTGATCCTTGGCTCTATGAGGAGATGAAGCAGTACGGACGACGCAATATCGCTTGTCTCACCATTGCTCCCACCGGTTCTACCAGTTTGATGACGCAAACTTCCTCCGGTATCGAACCCGTATTCATGCCCGTGTACAAGCGTCGTCGCAAAGTGAATCCCAGTGACAAGAACGTACAGATCGATTACGTGGACGAGGTGGGCGACAGCTTCGAGGAATTCGTTGTCTATCACCACAACTTTGTCACCTGGATGCGCACAAACGGATACGACCCCGATCGCAAATACACGAATGAAGAGATCGATGACCTCGTTGCCCGCTCTCCCTACTACAAGGCCACGGCCAACGATGTGGACTGGGTGGCTAAGGTGAAGATGCAAGGACGCATCCAGCAGTGGGTGGATCATTCTATCAGCGTTACCATCAATCTGCCCTCAGACGTTAGTGAAGAACTGGTCAATACGCTCTACATCGAAGCATGGAAGAACGGTTGCAAAGGCTGTACTGTTTACCGTGACGGATCGCGAAGCGGCGTACTCATCACTGACAAGCCCAAGAAGAAAGACAAGAAAGACGAACCGGCAACCCTCCAGACCACCCTGCCCCATCAGCTCATCTCTCGTCCTCGTGAACTGGAAGCAGAAGTCGTTCGTTTCCAAAACAATCGCGAGAAGTGGATTGCTTTCGTAGGACTCAAAGATGGCCGTCCGTATGAGATTTTCACTGGTATTGCAGATGACGACGAGGGTATCATGGTGCCGAAGAGCGTTACGCAAGGCAAGATCATCAAGAATCAAGATGAGAATGGCAATCGACACTATGATTTTCAGTTCTGCAATAAGAAAGGATTTAAAGTGACTATTGAGGGCTTAGACAGCAAGTTCAATCCTGAGTATTGGAACTACGCCAAGCTCATATCCGGAGTCTTGCGCTATGGTATGCCTATTGAGCAGGTAGTACACCTGGTACAAGGGATGTCACTCAACGACGAATCCATCAATACATGGAAGAATGGTGTCGAACGTGCCCTCAAGCGCTATCTGCCCAACGGTATTTCCGCTTCGGGCCAGACCTGCCCCAGCTGCGGACAAGAGACGCTGATCTATCAGGAAGGTTGCCTCATCTGCACCAGCTGCGGAGCATCTAAGTGCGGATAATCCACGTCCAATCTTCGTACAATTAGTTTCTATAACTGTTGAAGGCCGTGTCATAATGCAAATTATGGCATGGCCTTTTTTCATTGGGGACGTAGCTATTTGCCAAGGAGTCAAGCGAACAAAATCAGGCCATAAACCATTCTACTACCAAACAACCGATAGAGCAGCAAAAGAATGAAGATCGTAATTGCCGATAGCTACGCCGCCTTGCCCGGCGATCTCGACTGGAGCGGCATTGAAACCTTGGGCGAATGTATATTTTATGATCGTACCCATCCACCCGAACTGGCTGCACGTGCTGCCGATGCCGAAGTATTACTCATCAACAAAACTCCTGTCACCGATGCCGATATGGAACAGATGCCTCGCCTACGTTGCATCGGGCTAATGATTACGGGGCTAAATCTCATTGATATGGAAGCCGCCCACCGACGCGGCATCACCGTCACCAACGTACCCCACTACAGCACAGAGGCTGTAGCTCAAATGACTATCGCCCACCTTTTGCACATCGCCATGCCGATTGCCCCCCTGTCCCAGCAGGTGAAGGAGGGGCTCTGGCATGACGACTATGCACGCATCGCCCGCAATACTCATCAGATAGAACTCTATGGCCTCACACTCTCCATCGTAGGACTCGGAGCCATCGGCTCGCGTGTGGCAGCAATTGCACAGGGATTTGGCATGAAAGTGCTAGCCTATACTTCCAAATCAGAAACGGAACTACCTTTTTATATAGAGAAAACAGACAGCTTGGAAGAACTCTTCTCCAGAGCCGATGTCCTCTCACTACACTGCCCTCTCACACAGGAAACAACCGGAATAGTATCGGCTGAGCGCCTCGCCATGATGAAACCCTCTGCCATTCTCCTCAATATGTCGCGTGGCGGACTTATCGACGAAGTTGCTTTGGCTTCCGCCTTGAGTAAGGGCAGGCTCTATGCCGCAGGGCTGGATGTCCTGTCGCAAGAGCCGGTACGCCCCGATAATCCTCTGCTCGCTCTCTCCAATTGTCACCTGACGCCTCACATGGGTTGGAACACAGCAGCTGCTAAGCGCCGTCTTACTCAGACAGTCATGGACAATCTCCGCGCATTTCTATCCGGCCACCCAATCAACGTAGTATAATCCATTATGTTTGCCTGTAAAAAGAAACGACCTTTAATCATTCGGCAAAAAGGCTTACAATAGAGCAGTAGTAACTAAGTCAGAATAGGATTAGATAGAAGGTGTGTCAAAATTAGATTTTGGTGCATCTCTCTTTGCTTTCTATAAACTCTACCCCTTATTCAGTCTATCATTCGTTCTCCCTACACACTATATATATTTCTTGTGTCATGAGCGAAAAAACAGCAAAATACGGCCAATTTGTTTTTACTTTGCGAGGGCTCCTTTGTCAATGCTGTAGTCATGTAATTACGCAAAGCATTCATGAACGATACAACCACGCAAAACATAATAACGCTAATGAAAAAGAATCTACTGATCGTTATGGTACTGCTCTTCAGCTTTACCATGACAGGGCTCGCCGCACCGGTGAGTAAGGAGCAGGCCGTCGCCATTGCTCGCAGTCTATTGCAGCAGTATCCACTTCGGAATGGAGCAGACGTTGTGACGCAAAAGATCACAATTGATCAGGTGTATCATGCCGGTGATGCCAAGCGCGGCACAATGACAGAAGACAACAATGCCCCTGCCTACTTTTACGTAGCTCACCGCGGTGCGAATGATGGTTATGTCCTCATCGCTGCTGACGACAAACTCCCCGCCGTTTTGGCCTATTCGCCCGTGGGAAGATTCTCCATGGAAAAGATGCCAGACAACTTACGTACCTGGCTACAAATATATGAGGAGGAGATTGCACTCATCCTATCAGGCAAGGCTGAGGCAAGTTCTGATGCATTACGCACCGATGGTGTACCTGCAGATATTCTACCACTTATGGACAATGGGGCCTTTGCTTCGGATCCCATACGTTGGAATCAGGCTTATCCATGGAATGAGAAGGAACCAATGCTACCGAATGGTCAGCACGGCTATACGGGATGTGTAGCTACTGCCATTGCACAAATCATGCGCTACCATCGCTGGCCAAACACTGCAGAGGGTTCGTTCGACTACTATGCTGGTTCCCTCGTAGGACAATGGTCAGGCACCTTCGGCGATACCTATGAGTGGGATAATATGCCCGGTAACCCTAATCTGCAAAATGTTCCTGCCGAACAGGTGAATGCATATGCCACATTCATGCGCGATGTGAGTGCATCGGTAAATATGAGTTTCTATGAGAACGGCAGTGGCACTTACAGTGTTTACGTTGTCGATGCCCTGCGCGACCACTTTCGCTACAAGAAGTCTGTGAAGCAACATGTGCGCTTCCTTTACACGGCACAGCAGTGGCAAGACATGGTCCGACGCGAGATCGCGGCTAATCGCCCTGTCTACTATGCGGGCAATAACCAAAGCGTGGGACATGCCTTTGTCTGCGACGGTTATGCTGCCGACGGTACGTTCCACTTCAACTGGGGTTGGGGTGGTGTTTCCAATGGTTATTATCGCCTCTCTCTCCTCTCTCCCACCTCGCTTGGAATCGGCGGACAGGGCATTGGCTTCACAATATATCAGGAGATACTCACGGGCGTAGAGCCGGCCTATACGCCCGACCAAGCCGGTACGGATGCACTCACTGATCTAACTTTCGACAAACTGAATGCAGAGTATGATAACTACGGTCTGGAGGTGGAATACACCGCTTACAATTTAGGCGAGACAAGCTCTCGCCTCGATATTGGCTACCGCCTGCAGAAACCTGACGGATCAGTATCCGAAGTAAACAAAACCACACACACGCTGCGCTGGTTTGGCTTTGGAGATTATGAAAACATCTACTTCTCTATCTCAAAAGATCAGTTTGCCATCGGTCCTCACACCATTACACTCCTCTACCGCCGCGAGGGTTCAACCGAGTGGAAGGAACTATGTCATATGCAGGGTGGATTCGAAAGCTCCATCCTCGTAAATACCTCTAACCCCAACAACGTGGAGGTAACGACCTTCGAACATAGTGGCGAACTGACCCTCGTGCCCAATAGTGTAGTAGCCAATCTCAATGCTTTTGAGCATAGCACGATCACAGCTAAATTCCAAAACACCACTGCAGACGAAATACGCACACCTGTTGCCTTCGGTATTTCCGGCACCAACGATCAGATCATCTCTATTGGATGGAGCATGGCCGAAGCACCCGCCCACAGCAATGACTACACGCTGAATTTCTCCACGGGTATCGTCCCCGCCGAAGTAGGCACCTATGTGCTTTGGTACAAATACTCCGCTAAAGAGTCAGACTACAATTGGCAAAAGATCGGTAATGTCACTGTACAACAGCCCACCGTTTACACCCATCCGCTTCTCCAAGTAAACCACGAACAGACCGAGACAACGCTACTGCTTCTGGGACAGAGCTATGAGCTGCCTCCCTTCATAGTGAAGAATGTGGGACTACCTTTTGATGGACGTTTCGGCGTGCGACTCCAAGCCACAGACGGCTCCTCCACCTACAACTTGGGCTTTAAGAATATGTACCTTGGGCAAGGCGATTCATTCGTCTATACGCCCGTTTTGGAGCACTATATAAATGTCCCTGATGGTCTCTATAGCGTCCGTATTCTGCCTGTCGTGGGGAATAGCATCCAAAACTATATCACCGGCAATCTGAGCTATCGGGTAAAAATAGTTAACACAACAGCCGTCGAAACTGTCGAGACAGCTCATGTGAGTGTTTTCCCCAATCCTGCACAGGACTATGCCACCATTTCGGCACCTGCAGCAGGCGATGCATCGGTAGTGCTCTTCGATCAGGCAGGACGCATCGTAGCTAAGACTACGCTTACAGCAGGCACAGGACGGATCAAGCTATCTCACCTGCCGAGCGGCACTTACATCATCCGCATCGATGATTATACCGGTAAGCTCATCATCGCTCACTAAGCGGTTTATGGTCAGCAGGGCGTGGCCTTGCTACGTCGCTTGCCAACTAAAAAGGGGCTGAGTTGAAACTTCTGTTTCGGCTCAGTCCCTTCTCTTGGATTGCGTTAGAAAAGGATACATATGACTGAGTCCGAATCTCGCCAGCAACGCCACAGTTTGTCTTTTATAAGACAATAACAAAAAAAGGCCATCTCCTATCGAGACAGCCTCTTCGAGCGGAAGACGGGACTCGAACCCGCGACCCTAACCTTGGCAAGGTTATGCTCTACCAACTGAGCTACTTCCGCAATCATATAAGTAACAACGCTATTACAATAGGGAGATGGTACCCGGAGCGGGACTTGAACCCGCACAGCCGATAATGGCCAAAGGATTTTAAGTCCTTCGTGTCTACCATTCCACCATCCGGGCCCCTGATTTCAAAGAAGAGCGGAAGACGGGGCTCAAACCCGCGACCCTCAGCTTGGAAGGCTGATGCTCTATCGACTGAGCTACTTCCGCGACCTTAACGTTGTCATGCAAGAGAAGTGGGCAGTGATGGATTCGAACCACCGAAGGCGTAAGCCAGCTGAGTTACAGTCAGCCCCATTTGGCCACTCTGGTAACTGCCCGTTGTTCTTTTGCGATTGCAAAGGTAGAAACAAAATCTAATTATACAAGAGTTCTGCGCATTTTTTTCGATGAAACGCCTGATCAGAAGCCGACAGTATCATATTGTAGTGGCTACCCCCTCGGCGCAGCGTTCTCCATCCATGGCAGCAGAGACGATACCACCTGCATAACCGGCACCCTCACCGCAGGGGAATAGCCCCGGTAGCAAGGGATGTTCACAATGGGCAGGCTCGCGCAAGATACGTATAGGGGAAGAGGTACGACTTTCGATGGCGATAAGCTGTGCCTCGGCCGTCAGGAAACCTCGTGTTTGCTTGTCAAAGACCCGAAAGGCTTCGCGCATCCGCTCCGTGATCGGACGTGGCAACCATTCATCGAGGCGTGAAGATGTAAGGCCCGCATTATAGGAAGACTTTGGCAGATCGGTCGATAGCTTTCCCGACTGAAAATCAGTCATGCGCTGTGCCGGTGCTCGCAAGCTGCAACCGGCCTGACGCCAACTCTCTTTCTCCAGATTTTCTATCCAATCCATCAATGCAAAGGGATTGTCTTGCTGTGCTTGCATGACATCCTCCGGATGAATCTCAACGACCAAACCCGAATTGGCCCATTTAGAGCCACGATTGGCAGGCGACATTCCATTGACCACCATCTGCTCCGGTCCTGTGGAAGCAGGTACGATAAAACCGCCCGGACACATACAAAAGCTATAAACACCCCGCCCTCGTGCTTGAGTTGTATAGGTGTACTCTGCTGCGGGCAGAAAACGACCGCGACCTTCGGGGCTATGGTAGCGAAGACGGTCGATAAGCTCCTGCGGATGCTCCAGCCGCACGCCGATAGCCGTCCCTTTCGATTCGAGCGACACGCCGGCCCTGTGTAAATAGCGGTAAACGTCGCGTGCCGAGTGCCCCGTGGCGAGAATGACCGGACCGCTATATTCCTGCCCGTGACTATCGCGCGCTCCCACGACACAGCCGTTTCGGATGATAAGACTATCCATGCGACAGCTGAAATGCACTTCGCCACCCACTTCGATTATTCGGTTGCGGATCCGTTCGATAATAAGAGGGAGCCTGTCGGTCCCGATATGAGGATGTGCGTCGATGAGGATAGCCTGCTGCGCTCCATGTTTGCATAGGACACGGAGTATTTTGGTCACATCGCCTCTTTTCTTGCTTCGCGTATAGAGCTTCCCGTCGGAGAAAGCGCCTGCCCCACCCTCGCCGTAGCCGTAGTTAGACTCCGGATCCACTCGCTGTTCTTTCGGGATGCGTGCCAGATCGCCCTTGCGCTCATGCACCGACTTCCCGCGCTCCAGAATCACAGGACGCAAACCGAGTTCGATCAGTCGCAATGCAGCGAATAATCCGGCCGGACCTGCTCCAACGACAACGACAGACGGACGCCCCTCGACCGAGGGATAGACGATGTCCTCGAAGCTGTCTTCGACGGGCGTCTCAGCGTCGCAATACACGTCCAGACTCAGATTTACGTACACTTGCCGTTGTCGGGCGTCGATACTTCGACGACGAATGATTACCAGCTGTATATCATCTTCCTGTCGCCTGAGTTGACGGGCGGCATGGCGGTGGAGGATGCGCTCGTCTGCTGCCTCTTCGGGACGCAGGCGCAAATCTATTCGCGCAGACATTTTTCTATTGTTTGATAGGTTGTAATCCCAGCTCCGCAGCCTTCTCGAGCATAAAGGCACGGGCGGCATCATATTCGTTGGGGATAACGCCATCGAGGATGGCCTCCTTGATGGCCTCCTTGATGGTGCCGACGTGTCTTGATGGTCTGAGCCCGAAGGTCTGCATGATCTCTTCGCCCGACACCGGCGGTTGGAAGTTTCTCACATGATCTTTTTCCTCTATGTCGCGGAACTTATGACGCACCAAGGCATAGTTGTCGATGTACTTACGCACCTTGTCGGGATTCTTGCTCGTGATATCGGCTTCGCACAGCATCATCAGATCCTCGATTTCGTCTCCCGCCTCGAACAGCAGGCGACGCACCGCCGAATCCGTAACTCCGCCGTCCACCAACGCTGCAGGACGCATATGCAGATCCACGAGCTTCTGTACATAGCGCATCTTACCGTCCAACGGCAGGCGCAGGCGTTTGAAGATGGCGGGCAGCATCTTGGAGCCGACAAAGTTGTGGTTATGGAAAGTCCATTGACCCGCGACGAACTTTTTCGTCCGCGGCTTGCCGATGTCATGTAGCAATGCCGCCCAGCGCAGCCACAGATTGTCGCTATGCCGAGCCAGATTGTCCACCACTTTATAGGTATGCGTCAGGTTGTCTTTATGCCCGATGCCATCGCGCGTCTCCGCCCCCTTGAGGGCAAGCAGTTCGGGGAAGACGTGCTCCATCAGCCCCGTCTCTTCAAATAACGACAAGCCTATTGAAGGCCTCGGCGACATCATGATCTTGTTCAGCTCTTCGATTACACGCTCGGCCGACACGGCTTCCGTTATCCGGTGCGCATTGCGGCATATCGCCTCCATATCGCGAGGCAGAATCGTAAACCCCGGGAGCTGCGAAGCAAAGCGGATGGCGCGCATCATTCTCAGCGGATCGTCACTAAAAGTAATATCGGGATCTAATGGTGTGCAAAGGAGCATATCGTCGAGGTCGCAGAGTCCGTCGAATCGATCCACCAGTTCGCCGTAACGGTTCGGATTCAGACACACGGCCATGGCATTGATGGTAAAGTCGCGGCGACTCAAATCGTCTTCCAGCGTACCATCTTCCACGATCGGCTTGCGGCTGTCGTGCCGATAGCTCTCTTTCCGCGCACCTACGAACTCCAATTCGATGTCCCCGTACTTCACCTGTGCCGTACCGAAGTTGGCGAAGACAGCCAGATGCGCCTTCCGCCCCAGCTTTCGGGCTACTGCGCGAGCCAGATCGATGCCCCGCCCTACGGCGACGACGTCGATGTCTTTGGACAGGCGCCCGAGGAATATGTCGCGCACATATCCGCCTACGACGTAGGTCTCCACCCCCACTTCGTCAGCCGCCTCACCGATGAGGCGGAAGATCGGCAAGTCTATTTTGGAAAGGATAAGTTCTTTGTCAGTCATCTGATAGGATAGAATTCTTGAACCTTGACTATACAGGGACGGGCATGTCCACAGCACAGCTTGGCGGGAGTTTATTCCGCCATTTCGGCCGGATGCTGCACGATGGCATTGAGTGCTGCACAGAACGATTCCGCTTCGGCCATCGCCACGAACGAACTCCCCGTTTGTGTGGTCAGCTTCACCATGTATTTACTATTGGGGCTGAGCGAAGCATCCTTATAGTCGGATAGCGGGCGACCTTGGGTCACGTAATAACCGAATCCCACCACCTTGCGCAGTGTCTGGCGCTCTGTGTCGATAATGAATGCCTCGGGTTGGAAAGCACAGAACACACCATACCCGCCCATATATACAATAGTAATATACCCCATCTCAAATTCAGTGAAGTAAATCAGAGCGGAGAATATCACCACCGCTACCAAGCAGAGGATCCCGAACCAAAATTTCCATCCACGTTTACGGGAGAATCCCCGCATATAGAACGTCTGTTGCATGAGTATCTTTCTCTAAGTATTCTTATTCATGGCATCGCCCGATGGCCTCGTTCAAGGCTTCACAGAATGCTTCGGGATCGCGTACCTCGACAAAGATATGCCTTTTTCCCTGCTCTATCCGTACGCGCAACCTGTGGTGCTCGTCCTTCGTGGCACGGATGTACTTGCTCAGCGGCCTCCCGCGCGTGATCACCCGACCGAAAGCCACCGCCCAACGCAATCGTCCGTTCTCCTCGTCAATAACGACCGCCACAGGCATACATGCCCATAGAACCAGCGCAGAGAGGAAGAAAAACCACATCGGGATCAGCGGTTCATCCCCGCGAATATAGGCGGCTATCATCATCGCCACAAAGAGCAGACTATAGCCCAATAGCAACCAGTAAAGAGGGCCTTTGCGCCCTGTCATCCCGTTGAGAGGAAACGCATGCACATTCATAAGGGTAATAGGTTTATCAGACGACACACTTCCTCCTCGTCGATGGCAGAGGAGAGTGAGAAGCGGATGCGGGCGGTATGCTCCGGCACTGTCGGGTGGCGTATCGGCAGCGCAAAGAAGCCTGCTCGGCGTAGCGACTCTGCCAATTCGATACAGGGAGCATTCTCTCCCACCATAAACGGCACAATATGGCTCTCGGACGGCATCTCCCCTCCGGCATCGGCTATCGCCTTGCGCAGGATGGCAGAGACGGCAGCCAGACGAGCACGCTCGGCCGTCATGGCGGCTATCCGGCTCATGACAAAGTCCGTCCACGCCACCGATACTGGCGGTAATGCTGTGGAGAAGATGAGCGAACGGCTCCGATTGACCAGCAGCTCCCGCACATCGGCATCGCAGACGATATAAGCCCCCATTGAGCCGATAGCTTTGCCGAAGGTGCCCACGATATAATCGATCTGCCTCGTGGTACCCGTTTCCTCGACCATGCCGAGTCCCGTTCCGCCCCGTACGCCGATGGCATGGGCTTCATCCACATATAGTTCGATGATGGGATACCGCTCTTTGAGCGCACAGAGCCCGCGCAAATCGGCCAAATCGCCATCCATGCTGTAGAGGCTCTCCACCATAACGATGATGCGGGCGTATGCGTCCTGTTTCTTTCGGATGATGCGTTCCAAATGCTCCAAATCGTTGTGACGGAACCGCTCAAACGGTCGGCCGCTCAGCCGTATGCCGTCGATGATGCTCGCATGCACCAGCCGATCGGCCACCACAAGCGTATGCTCGTCCGACAAAGCCGGCAGCACACCCGTATTCAGATGGTAGCCACTATTATAAATGAGAGCAGCTTCACGCCCGAAGAGCTGGGCGAGTCGATGCTCCAAGCGTTCATAAGCCGCGCAATTGCCTGTCAATAAACGGGAGGAAGAACTCCCCAATAGAGCATCCTCACCACCCAATTGGGCATAGAATGCCTCCAGCATATCGGGGCGGCTCATGATGCCGAGGTAGTCGTTAGATGAGAGATTCAACATTCGCACTCCCCCCTCCGTGACATACTTCCCCTCATGTACGAGACCGCGTATAGACCGCCATGCCCCCGACGTCTGTAGCTCCGCCATCTCTTCCTTATATCGTCCTTTCATGCTGCTCAAATAACTATCTGTCAAATCTGAGTAGTCGGAACAATCCGAATCATCCGAGAGTTCCGAATGATCCGATTATTCCAACGACCCGCACACTCTGATAACTCAGATTTCTCCGATTCCTCCGATTACCGTCCACGAAAGTACAAAATATCACCTCAAATACCTGCCGCTAATCCCGTTGTAAGACTTACCCTTACTATTTGTCAATAATATATACGGTTATTATCCCCAATTGCTCATCTTGTGTAATCTCTGAAATTTGGATACACTTCTCTCTTAACCTAAGAACCCGCATTACGTCTTTCTTTGTCCTTACAGCCTTGTTATTATACACATACAACACTTCCATTTTATCCGATTCACAATTTAAATTTGCAACCTTATCCATAATGCATTTATTCACAAAAAGAAAACCGTCTTTTGCTTTTTTAGTGCGGATATGCAGAATACTATTTGTACTTAGCATATCGCCTTTCTCGATAAAGAGATGCTTTATTGCCTTCGGGTTTACTGAAGGAAAAGGGTCATTAACAGAAGGCTTAGCAGGACTGCACTTAAACAAATAATTACAATAATAATTTTCCAAGAAGACTGATAGAATTTTGTCATAATCAACACAGCATCTTTTACCGATAAAGATATTGTCAATATAAACGCAAAGATTATCGCTGTTTGGATTATGTGCATTGGCATTCAAAAAAGCTAATGCAGAAATAATGCATATTATGATTTTTAGTTTCATAAGAATTTACCTTATAATGTTATTCTTTAGTATGATACTAATCATACGGACGTTTAGGTAGCCCTATTATTCGTCTTACACAATTTTCAAAATAAATAGCAAAAAAAAATCATTGTATCATATACGAAACAACAAAAACTATCAAAACGGTTATAAACAGAAAAATAGCCCCTGCCACATTCTGTCCTTTAGAGCTTTTATGATTAAATATCCTCCCATATTCATCCGACAATTTCTCATACGTTTTGTCATCTAAATGTTTTAATAGCTCATGATTACGAAACACTTTCTCTGCATACCAACTCCAAACGATCAAGACCAAAAGATTTAAAGTCCAACCTATAGCAAAAACATATGGAAAATCAACAATTATTTGAAGAAATATCGAGACCGATAAAAACACAAATAAGACTAAGAGTGACACATTCATCTGCTTCTTGTAAAAAGAACTAAAAATAACGTACATTTTCTCTGCCAATTCTTTATTCTTTACCAACGAAAATGCTTTGTCGTTTAGCTTGTTGGAAATATGTCCAATTTCCCTTCCACTATAATAATTAATACTTTGAGCAAGCAGTCTTGGGTTATAGCTTAAATCGTCCATACTTACAGTATATTCTTTATTCTTGGTCTCTACATGAAAGCTTTCAACAACCCTTGTGCTGTGCCCTAGTCCAATAACCTTTTGTTTTAAGTAAGCATATTTTATACTATCCCACTCAATCAATCTACTATATTGATGCAGAGTTATTCCGTTTTCATCAACAACGATTTGTTCAGTAACGTCTCTCTGTCGCTGAATAATTCTCAGCACAAAAAAAGCCATTAAAAAGCACAACAAGATCAAAAAGAACGAAATTATAGCCTCAACAACAACAAGATACACAAAGAACAAAAAAGTTCCAATATAAAACAAGTCAGAGATTCTAAACCTAGATTTTCTTATCACTATCTTTCGAAAATTTTCATGTTCTTTTTTCATCATGGAATCACTGGGTAAATCGATTTTGTATGCAGATTGTATCACTCATAAGGTATCGCAAGGCATTTTCTAATTCGTAGCCCGCCGAGAGTTGACCCGCGAACTGAACGTTCGCCTGACGGAGGTCTTGCTTCTTCTTCACAATCCGGTACATATTGTCATAGCTCATCGTGAGGCTGTAGGCCGTGCCCGTTTAGATCCGTCAATGGTTGTGCTTGCAGAGTTATCTGGTGATCGAGGATTTGCATTTACGCAATAAGATTTAAACACCATTCGGATAAGATGATCTGACACTTATTATTCTCGCAAATTTTCAGGATCAAGGAAAAATCCATAAAACACAATGTTTTTATTTTTGTATTTCACAAAATACAGCCACAACTCTTTATTTTCAGAGAAAACCCAACAACCAAAAGTAACTATTGCATAGGGCACTTCGGACAACATTTCACACACTTCTAATTCATACATTCCTCCGTTTTTATTATAACCATAAAAAAGAGTATCACAGGAAATATAATTTGGCTTTGCATATACCTGCTCAACTTCTTCAAAAGTTTTCTTATCAAGACCCAAGCATGGGTAAGGAATCCAAGGTGAATCGCATTTGGAACAATCGAAGGTACTATCACATCCACTTGGATATCTAATCATCTCAAAAAAATCCTCATGTGATTCTCTACAACTCATAAAATAAAAAACTGCGAGAAAACACAACACATAGCGAAAGACACTTCTACTCATTTTTCTATATTATATTTATTTACATCTATTATCTTAAAACAAATAAAAAATCTCGCAAGTGCGGTTCTTTTTCTTTTTTATTTTTCTTCGTAATATGCGGGGAAAATAGGAATTAATCGACAATAGCAACTACCTACTTGTATTTTAGTGTAAATTTTCGTTCCGTCAAAATAATCGACATATTCACTCCAATTTGTTTTTGTGAGTGGTAAATCATTGCAATTTTCAGAAACAAAATCTGCGTCTAAAATCAATTTGCCGTTCCAGTCACGATAAATTCGTAATCGTATTGTATCATCTCTAATATCTACTAATTTCATCCAATTTCCACCATCGCAGCCACCTTGCCAAACAGCTGAAATAGGCACATTTACAGGTCTTTCCCATTTTTTACAAGGTCGCTTAAATAACCAAATAATAAATAAAACTATAAATACAATTAACCCAACCAACAGATATAATAATTTAGTTCTCATTGCCAATTCTTTTTTAACCTTTGCATCTTTTTCGTTACCTACACCTATTGTGGTAGTTTGAGTTTTTGCTTTGTATTGAACTCTTGCATTACCCTCTTCCTGATACTCATTAACAATATTTACAGGACTATTGATTATGCTACTTGGTTTATCAACACTTTTATCTTGGGTAATAACATCTTCTGCAAAAGTCGCACAATTATTACTTAGTATAGAATATTTTTTTCTATCGGGGTCGCTGTTTTCAGACATTTTACCTTTGGCGTAATCATTCATTTCTTTGAATTTATCACTTATAATATAAGCTCCCTCTATGTCGCCACCGTGTCCTGATTTATCGGAAAGCTGTTTCATTACTTTGTTCAAACTTTCAGTAGTGGGTTTTCCGTCTTTTCCTATGACGACGTTTGAAACGGGAACGGTCCTAACTAAACCCTTACCCTCTTTATCGTATCTTCCATATTCATAATATTTTGTTAACCCTGTTTTGTTGTCAATTAACAATACCCCTGCGTGTCCTGTAAATGGAATACCATTTGCTCTGTACTTGGGAAAAGCAATATAAATTGCATCTCTACCATCGGGGTCAACGAATCTTACAGGATTATTGAAAGTATAGCAATAGCTGCTAACATTCGGATACTTCTCCTGCAGCGGATCAGTGCTCAGCCACACGCTCGCTCGCGGGTCGTAGTATCTGGCGCCGTAGTAGTAGAGACCCGTCTCTTCGTCCAACTCCTTTCCGTTGAAGAGGTAGGGAGAGCTCCAGTCTCCGTTCCGCTTCTCGAGGAAGACCTCCCCGAAAGGCAGATAGGACACCTGCTGAATCACAGCCCCCGTCGAAGAGGTCACCAGCAGACTGCCGCCCAGATGATCCTTGTGATAGAAGTAACGAACGGCCGCATCGGGCGTCGGTTCTCCCTTGAAGTTCGTGTTGTTCGCCGCCTCGTAGCTGAGGTTCTGACCGTTGTAATCGCTCTCGAAAGTACGGTACGTCTCATCGATCGTTCGGAGCAGGGACTCATACTTCTGCTTATAGTCCACCGGTACATCCGGCACTGCTGCGGCCGTCGTCTCCAACATCTGAGCAGAAAGCGATCCCACCTTCGAGGCGATACGCTCACCGCCCGCATAGATATGAGAGCTATAGCGCGCTCCAGACTGCATCACGAAGAGCGGACTCACATAGAGCGTGAAGGCCGAATGAGCCGTCAGTCCTCCCGCTGGCTTGCCGTTCACTCGGAAGCTGACATCGCCGTCGCCGACCTTGAGCACTCGCTCGCCATCGGCATCGTAGAAGTAGTGGGACGTGAAGCCGTTCTCAGACAAGGCCGTGAGACGGTTCTCTGAATCCTAGCGCAGACGGCGGTGACGCATGTCGGCATCGATCGCACCGTCTGACCGCAGCCGTACCGTGCGCACTCCCGTCAGATTGCCTCGCGCATCGTAGCTGTACGCATGACGCTCTTCGTCTCCCGCAACGGGCGTGCCTTCCACGCAATAGTGTCTGTCTCGGAGCGTGTCGAGGCGGAAGCGGCTCCCCGCTTCTCCCCGGTAGGCATAGTCCAATTCGTAGCCCGCCGAGAGCTGACCCGCGAACTGAACGTTTGCCAGACGTATCATCTCGAAGTTCAATTAATTTTGTTTCATGATTGTAAATCAGATACAAAAATGGTGGATCATACGGGCCAGAAATAGGATCTTTGTAAAAAAACCGCCTTTTCTGATTTTTCTTCAATATAATATTCGGTGGAGCACTCTTATCAAACCAATAAAAGTACCCGTTTTCCTCCAAAAAACCCACTGATATCCTTGCCGGAATATCCCATAAACTCACCTCTACACAATAATGCAAACTGTCTGTTTTTTCAAATCCTATATGAAAATGCCGCCATCCTTTATCAGGTGTAGAAGGTAAAGGGCTCATAATATGGTCATTCCTTTCGAACAGTACTGCACGCAAATTCGCCATAAAGGCACTATCAATTTGTAGTGCAGGCAATGCAAAAGAATATGTTTTTTGCTTCATCATCAACGGAGGATATTCGCTTTTTTGTGCTCGACACACAACAAAACAAAAAGCAAACAACAGCACAACAATAAATTTATTTTTCATAATCACTTTTTATTGAACCAGAATTATACTTAACATAAGAACCACTTCCAGTCAAATAAATATTAAAGTTTGGAACTTTAAAACCATTTTTCTCCTGGTAATTTGTTACATCACGAGCAAAGCCAATATCACCCCATTCGCCAATTCCTTTACCATTTCTAGGATGAATAAAAGATCCTGATGGATACTCAGTATCATTAGGGTGACTATGATTCAACTCACGTATTGTATAACCATTATATAACTGCGAAACATATAAATCCGCCATTCCTTTTTCCACTTTTTCACCATGAGAAGTCGTTATAAAATTTAATCCTTTATAACCTTCCACACCTGTTTTTGCTTGCGACCACTCAACATCTGTATTCTGACTCATAAACTCAAACATTTGAGTCCCATTATTATCACCTTTTACTCTGTACATATCGTAAGAGTCTGTCGAGTTTATTTTTTTTGTTTCTTGAGTTTCAATAGTACCATATTTAAAAGAAACAGAGTTATACGTTTTTTTACCTTCCGCATCTATTGTGAACGTTCGTTGATAGTTTCCGTCAGCATCTTTGGCAACCATAAAGAAAGCATCTTGTGTTTTGTCTTTTGTTCGACTAACGATCTCGCCCGAGCTATTTATTTCCCAAATATCCATTCCATCAGGGTCTATGAGATTTACAGGATTATTGAAAGTATAGCAATAGCTGCTAACATTCGGATACTTCTCCTGCAGCGGATCAGTGCTCAGCCACACGCTCGCTCGCGGGTCGTAGTATCTGGCGCCGTAGTAGTAGAGACCCGTCTCTTCGTCCAACTCCTTTCCGTTGAAGAGGTAGGGAGAGCTCCAGTCTCCGTTCCGCTTCTCGAGGAAGACCTCCCCGAAAGGCAGATAGGACACCTGCTGAATCACAGCCCCCGTCGAAGAGGTCACCAGCAGACTGCCGCCCAGATGATCCTTGTGATAGAAGTAACGAACGGCCGCATCGGGCGTCGGTTCTCCCTTGAAGTTCGTGTTGTTCGCCGCCTCGTAGCTGAGGTTCTGACCGTTGTAATCGCTCTCGAAAGTACGGTACGTCTCATCGATCGTTCGGTGCAGGGACTCATACTTCTGCTTATAGTCCACCGGTACATCCGCCACTGCTGCGGCCGGCGTCTCCAACATCTGAGCAGAAAGCGATCCCACCTTCGAGGCAATACGCTCACCGCCCGCATAGATATGAGAGCTATAGCGCGCTCCAGACTGCATCACGAAGAGCGGACTCACATAGAGCGTGAAGGCCGAATGAGCCGTCAGTCCTCCCGCTGGCTTGCCGTTCACTCGGAAGCTGACATCGCCGTCGCCGACCTTGAGCACTCGCTCGCCATCGGCATCGTAGAAGTAGTGGGACGTGAAGCCGTTCTCAGACAAGGCCGTGAGACGGTTCTCTGAATCCCAGCGCAGGCGACGATGACGCATGTCGGCATCGATCGCACCGTCTGACCGCAGCCGTACCGTGCGCACTCCCGTCAGATTGCCTCGCGCATCGTAGCTGTACGCATGACGCTCTTCGTCTCCCGCAACGGGCGCACCCTCCACACAATAGTGTCTGTCTCGGAGCGTGTCGAGGCGGAAGCGGCTCCCCGCTTCG
>NZ_QEKY01000018.1:27659-36732 GCF_003096695.1 Porphyromonas loveana
GTACGCATGACGCTCTTCGTCTCCCGCAACGGGCGCACCCTCCACACAATAGTGTCTGTCTCGGAGCGTGTCGAGGCGGAAGCGGCTCCCCGCTTCGCCCCGGTAGGCATAGTCCAATTCGTAGCCCGCCGAGAGCTGACCCGCGAACTGAACGTTCGACTGACGGAGGTCTTGTTTCTTCTTCACAATCCGGTGCATATTGTCATAGCTCATCGTGAGGCTGTAGGCCGTGCCCGTGCCGCCGGCTTTCTGACCCGTGGCGGAGGTCAGGCGATAGAGCCCGTCGTACGTATAGCTCTGACTGATCTGACCCCATCCGTTCGCGCCGGAAGTCGTCTCGGCCGTGAGGATGTTGCTCACCGCATCATAGCCGTAGGCATTCGACAACAGCGGCGAACCCGATCCCTTTTGCACTTGCATGGACGTCAGGCGTCTGCGGTTGTCATAGGCGTAGGTGGTCGTCGTACCGTCGCCGTTCCGCTCCCGCGCCTTGCTGCCGAACTTGTCGTACCGGATACCCGTCCGATAGAGGGTGTTATCCGGCGTCCCGACTCCCGTCACAGCACGACCCGTGATCCGGTAGAGATTGCCGTCGTCGTCATAGTGGTAGCTCACCCTCTCGCGATCGGGGGTCTCCACCTCGCGCAGACGGCCGTAGCTGTCGTAATCATACTTCGTCCGGAAGGTGAATACCCGTTGGTTTGGAACCACCAGGGAGCGAACCTCCTCGGTCACTTCTCCGAGTCGGCCGTACCGGTAGGCGCTCGCCCCCGTGCGGTCTTCCCGAAGCACCAGACGGCCCCGTTCGCCCTCGGGGGCGTGCACATTCCCGTAGTAGCTCACGCTGTCAGCGACGCTGCCGTTGAGGGTGACGACTCGCGTCGGCCGGCCGGCCTTGTCATACTCGTAGCTGATCGTGCTGCCTTCGTTGGTCCGAGCCGTCAGCAGACCTCTGTCGTCATAGGCAAAGGTAGTCATTCCCGAGGCAGGATGCGTGAGTTCCGTACGACGGTCGCCCATATCATAGGTCGAGAGCGTTTCGTTCCCTTCCGTATCCGTCACCTTGGTGAGGCGGCTCAGGGCGTCGTATTCGAACCGGGTCGTGATCGTGCCCTGAGGGCCGCTCAGTTGTTGGCTGAGCAGCGTCAGACCTCTTCCGTTCGTTCCCGTCCGGACGCGGTTGCCCAGGGCATCCGTGATCGTCGTGGTCAGCGCATGGAGGCCGGCGTCGATGCCGTAGGTGCTCTGCGTACGGCTGCCGTCGGGCAGAATCACCAAAGTGGGCCTGTCCGTCCGGTCATAGATCGTACGAGTCGGGGCGATCTGATCCGGAGCGGCGGTGAAGGTCTTCAATCGTGACAGATCGCTCTCCGTCGTCGGATAATAGGTCGAATCGGCCCGGCCGAAGGCATCGTACTGCACCCGCCCGCTCACGATCAGGCAGCGCAGACTGTCGGCTCCCCCTGCGATCACGCCGTCTTTCTTGACCTGCACAACCCGACCGAACCCGTCGCTGAAGGTGGACGTCCGAACCGTTTTGTTGCTCCGGTAGTCGTAATGGGTGGTGACGGCATTAAGCGGTGACGCCACCGGTGACCCTCCGTTCGTGCCCGTGAGCTGATATTCATGCTTGATAAGCGGTTTCGTCGGGACATTGCCTACCGTTGACTGCTCATAGGGGCCGCTGATCGATACCAACCGCCCGAAGGCATCGATCGAGCTCGTATGCTCTTGTCCGTTCGTGTCCGTGAAGCGGGTCATCACGCCGTAGTCGTAGTCGTAATCGAATGTGTTGGTCAGCCCCTCTCCATCCGTTATGACGGTGATGAACTGCCGCTTATAGTTGTCATAGGTATAGGAGAAGCTCATCGCGTCCCCTCCCGTCGTCGCAGAGGGAAGGGTTTTCTTGATCAGATTCCCGAGGTCATCGTAGTCGAACAAGAAGACGGCTCGACGATCGGCATTCAGCTGCCGGCTGAAGCTGAGCATTCGTCCTTCGGTGTTATATGTGGCTTCTATGCTCCGGAGCAGGGCACCGGAGGCGCCCCGCACTTCGAACCGGACCGGCAGGCCCAGAACATAGCGGCCGGGGAAGTCCGTATAAAAGACATCTGTCTGATAATCGTATGTGCCGGATCCGTCCGGACGGAGGGTACCCTTCTCGCTGAAGCGCCCGCTCTTGAGTTCGCCATAGCGGCCCGTATTGAAGTAGTAGTCATTCCAAACGGTCGAAACCACCAGCGACTGACTGCCTTCGTACTGTCGGCTGCGTGTGTAGCGAAGCGGGGCATAGGCCGAGCCGTTGTCTGCCGCATAGGTATTGTCCTTGAAGAAGGTGTAGAGATTACCCGTGGCTGTCAGGCGATAGACATCGTATTCGTTTGCCGTCTCGGTCAACTTCTGTCCCGTGGGAGTCTCTACCCGATTCTCCAAAACGAGTCCTCGTCTGTAGTAGTTGCTCACGTCATAGACATTCACCCGACGACGGTAGTCAGTCGGTTGCGTCGGTCTCGTATCCACATCAATGGTGACGACAGAGCCGAAGCCCATGAATTCACGCTCGCGACGGTCGTGCCGCCCCTGAGCATACTCGAACCGCATCATGCTCGGCACACCATCCGCCTGCACGCCGTCATCGATGCGGAGGCTGCTCATCACCCATTTTCCGCCCGGCAATTGCGGGTCGGGTGTCGTGCGGGTATAGTCGATCGTGAAGCTGCCGCCCACCGAATTGCGCACCTGCTTAAGCTTATTGGTTCTGCGGATGGAGGATAGATGTACCGACAGACCGTTGGCATCTTCTGATCTGACCCAGTCGGGATAACCATCCCCGTCCACATCAGCCAGCATGGTACGGGGACGACTCAAGGATTGGGAGACCGAAACGCCCATATTCACAGAAAACTTCAGGAAAAAGACGGGGAAAGATACGGTCGCGCCTATATTGCCCGATTCCGACACGGACTGGCTGTGACTATATTGATCAACGGATCCCCACCGGATCGGCGATGCCAGATGATCGCCTCGATTGAGGGATACATAGACACCGTCTCCCGTTACATGGATGTAGTCCGGAAGTCCGTCACCATTCATATCGCTGAATGAATAGGTCTCATGATTGTCGGACTGCGAATAACCAAAACCGCCGGAAATGGAGCCGGCTCCTATGGAGAAGCCCAACCCCAAACCACCGCTCGTATATGCGGCTTGTCCCGACCGTAAATCCGCTATGCCGAAGGCAGGAACCGGATTGGTGAAGCCGTAACCCAAATTGTAAGCCACGCTTCCGCCTTTGAAAATCTTATCGGGCAATCCGTCTCCGTTGACATCAATGAAAGCGGACTCGGCGGTATCCTCGTTATGCTGTTGCGATAAATCCACCGAAAGGGGGAAATTAGCTGCTCGCGAATCCGTGGCCTGGTTTTGGTCTGATCCGACGAGACTCTTGAAATTGCCTTTGGCGATATCGCTGACAACTGAATAGGCATGGACGGGGTTGCCGCCCAGACCTGCGGAGGCCGACGTATTATTCGAAGTCGTGGACCCGTCAAGGGAGAGATCTTCTTCTATTTGCCCCAAAGCATTCGTATAGCGAATCCTCTTGGGCGTGAGAATATCGGGATAACCATCGCCGTTCATATCCTGATAGCCCATTTCCGTTTGGCTCTTCCCTCCTGCCTGAGAGAATGTAGTGATGAATACTCCGGTGTAGTCCGATGTGCTCTTGGTCTTGGAGACCAAAGGAACAGCCTGTACCTCGCCCGCTGAGAGAGTTGCGCCTCGCACCTTCACACCCGAATTGACCACGTCGTTCGCATACAGACGACCCGTACATACGGTATCTCCCGCCACATATAGTTCGGGATTGGATCCGAGCCATCTCTTGCGAGCCGATTCTGCCCGTAACGGGAAGAAAGGCAGATCAAGCGAACTCACATTTTCGGGATCTTCTCCATAAGGATTGGCCAAAGCTGCTTCGTCAATGGGGCGGCTGTAGCGGTCTCCGCCGGCATTGTAAATGAACTGTCCCCAGTTGCGGTGATTAGTGGCATAGAGATCCAACGAATCATTGGGGATGTAGATCCCTAACGAAACGCCCTCAATACCCATACCGTTGCCGATATAGCCGAAAGAGCAATGATTCTTGAGCTTCTCGGCAAAGGCATAATTATTCGTCAATATATTGACTTCAAATTGTTTGAGGGGTTCGAGGGCAAACTCGAATTGGGTACCGGCTATCGCCTGTGCCAGCGACAGCATCCTTTCGGACACAAGGCCATCGGCCGTCTTGGCGACCATCCGGAAGGGACGTCGGAGCTCTTCTTGGGAGAAAACTCCTGTCGGGGGAGCAAAGACATGAATATGACCGATAGATGCTGCTCCACTGACCGGTTGCATGAACATGAAAATACTCGAAGGAGACAATTCGGCATAACGCCTCAGCTTCGGGACAATCGGTAGTGTGATGGTAGTGGTATCTGTCGGGAGGGAATAAGAAATCTTCAGATCCGTCGATACTTTCTCCCATGCGATTTGCGTGCCGGCTTCCCCTCTGAGCATAAAGACGGTGTCTTGAAGCCCCGAGAAAGTGGTTTGGATCGTCTGTTGGCCGGCGGCGGCAGGCATAGCCTGCTGCCACAGCTGAGATATAGACGGGGCGGTCGTGGTGCCTCCTATCGGCTGAAGGCTGCCCTCAGAAAGATTTAGCTGCGGCCAGATGGAGAACAGGATGCCGTCCGATGTCTTTTCCTTGCCGATGCTGCCCGAGAGGGTAAAAGAGGTCACGCCGGCAGGCAACTTGATCATGCCATGGCCGTCCTCTTGAATATAGCGGGACGATTCATACGACCCGAGAGGATAGCCATTGGTATCCGTTCCCGTAGCAAAAACATGGTGATCACCCGATTCTTGCATTCTTGCGCCGGAGCCTCTCAACGAATTGTTTTCGTCCATCTCTGCCAATGGAGTACCTCCAACCCCTGCGATGACAGGACCGCCGGCATCTGTCAGATAGGAGACGGTCGGTGCCCATTTCACACGGTCGAAGTTACCGTTGCTCGTGGAAGTGTTTCCACTTTGCAGACGGAAGTAGATCTTGTCTCCCCGACTCACATTGATCGGTCGGGAGATACTCATCGAATGAGGAAGGTGGTCTCCTTTGTTGATTTGTAATTGACGCAATTCGGCCGCCCCGTGTTGGATGGCCAGTCGCACACCGTCGGCATGAGCGTAAGCGTCTGTATCATACCCTTCTTCGGGCGGCAGTAGTTGTGCTGCTCCTCCGATGGTGATCTCTCCGCTCACGGGAGCCGTCCATACACGGACGATATCCTGCATGGGCGAATAGACTTGGAGAGAGTCCGGACTCTCTCCGGATTCGTACTCATCATCCGGAATGGTCAGCGGACTGCCTTGAATCGGATTGGGACTGGCTTGGCTGCCAAGGAGGAATCGGGGAACGACCAACCCGTTCTCTTCTACCGGACAATTGAAGTAAACACGCCCACCCGAAACGTAATCGGGCAATCCGTCTCCATTGACATCGGCAAAGTAGTTTTTATTGATACTATAGCTGTTTTGGAAGCTGAGTCCTTTTGCAAAGCTTATGGGGCCGATGCCGACAATGCCTTTCGCACCCTTTTCGACGGCAGTAGTGACTCCCTTGGAGAGGGTGGAAAGTCCTTGTATTGGGCGGGGAGCAGAGAAGGTGGGAGTGGATCCGTATGCACCCGGTATCTGGGCTCGAAAGAAAACTCTTCCGTTCTTTTTGAATACTTTGTCGGGCAGTCCGTCTCCGTTGAGATCCATGAATGCCAATACATCCTCGTTCACACTTCTTGAGAATCCCAGTTGGAATCCGAGAGTCCCGCTGGCAAATGTGAGATCGAACAAATTAGCTCCCACTCCCGCATAAAGGGAGGTACTGAATCCTTGGGTGCCGGTTCCTCCCAAAAGGGTGGGAGCGCCGGATGATGCACCGGCTTGACCGCGTATTTCTCTCGTTTGAGAATCATACGTCCTGTTGCGTCAAATACCAGCAGACTGAACGCTTCGGATTCATCCGTGCAGTATTTCGCTCTAAATCGCTTTTCGGATGCATCCAACGGATAAACCAAGAACCGATCCGATAAGGACTGCATCAGCTCCTCTTCTGCCGGTTGAAGCTCTGCCTCGGCTTGCTGCTGAGCTTTGCGACACTCTGCTTCTAAGAAGAAGGAGAGACTTTCGGACAACTCTCCGTCACAGAATATCTCCAAGGTATAATAGCCTTCGGCCAGATTGCCGATATGCAGATGCGTATCGGAACTGATCCCCCTGCAAACCTCGTGCCGAGGTTCAGTCGGTGAGATCGAGTCGCTCAACACATACTCATATTCGGGAGTCATGCTCAAGATCAACAGATCCACCGAGCCGTTACACTGTGAACGCATGCCGTCACAGTCCGGTGATTCAGTGTCGATAGAGATGGCTGTACGAGTAATATAGCCGAATCGGAAGTAAGTCTTGGCATCCCAAAAGAGATTGTGGAAAATAACTTTTTGCCGCTGGGGATCGACCTCTGAGGCTCGAATAAATTCAATTTTGTTTATTGTGTAAAAGTCATCATTCATATTCCGACATAAGAAAACCTGATGGGGCATATCGGACATCGGAACCTGCATGGGAGGAATAGAATAAGAGAGTTCTACTTTGTTTCCCGTATCATAGAAACCGCCGGATCGCAACTGCGTGAGAACAGTTAGATTATTTTCACCGGTATTGATTCCTTTGAACTGCACAATGCCGAAAAACTTTCTGGAACGGTCTGAAACCGGAATCGAAATAAAAGAGGAGGCAACTACTCGTGAGCCTATGCGCAGGTAGAGCTGTGTCTTGTTTTTACAAATGCTGATCTTGTCATTGGCTCCGGCCGTCGCAACCTGATTCCCAACCGTATTATTGACTACGATATAAATGCGACCATCTCTGCGAACTTGATAACCATAGGAACAGGTCGAACCCGATACGGCAGCATCTGTGACGGAAAAACCTATCCGGACGTATTCACATTGGAGCTGGTTCCGAAAGAAAGAAAAACTGCCGGTCTCTTCCAAGAACGGAATTTTCGTGACGGCCCGACTCAATTGGTTCATTTCTTTTTGAGAGAACGAGGTGTAATAAGAACCTGAAGCTATCGTTAGATACAACTGCGACTGCCACAAGTTTTCTTTTTGTATTGTCGGCGGAGCCATTCCTCCGGAATAGGTCTGCCACCCCCGCTGCATCAAGAGCAGACCGTCGAATGCTGCCACGGGAGCCATCGTCAGAGGCCTGTCGTTGTCGCTCCAAAGCAGATAACTACCCTCATCCATCGTATTCCCGTCCTCTCGGCCAATACTCAACAGCCGATGCTCACTCGTCTCATTATAGGGATTGCTCTCGAAGAAGCTGTCGTACTGGTCGCTATAATTGTCGGCCTCTTCATAGGAGGTCGTCCCGACGCGTTGATAAAGATCCCAAGAACGCTCTCGCATGATGCCGGCCAACCGATGATTGTAACGATTGCCTGTTTCGTAATCACGCAACAAATTAGTCCCCCGATAGATCGAATGAGTGGGAGTGATGCCATATTTGATGGAGAGATAACTGCTGATTTGAACCTGCTCGAAGGGGGTCAGTTTGCGCGCATAAACGATCATTTCAGGGGTATAGCCATCGAATGCGCCCAACGGATTCAAGAGACTGCCAAAGGCTGTTTGGATGGAGGATGCTCCCGTTACAGAACCGACACCTTGGATCAAGGTGGCCTCCTGACCGACAGCTGACCATACACCGGTAGTCGGAGCCGTGCTGCGATGATAGGAAAGAACGCGCAAAGCTTGTTCTCGGAAAGCAGACGGAGATGAGAGGCCGGAAAGCAGGTTGCCAATATTGTTTGCCGAATAGCCGATGGTGTCGGGATGATATCCATGAAAGGCTTTGGTCTTGCTGACCAGAAAACCTTTGCCCGGTCGGGCATCTACCCCGTAGAGCAATCTGTCGGAGGTCAAGCCCGAAGATCGCGGGCCAAAAACACCCACGATGGTGCATTGGGACAGATCGCTACGACGCAAGCGGCTGATCTTGGCCGTATCCGGATGGGTCACCGACAGATTGAGTGCCGGATGGAAATTATAGGTGCGTATGTGGGATTTTTGCTGCCTGAACTCTTTCCATACGCCATCCCGCAAGTAGAGCAGGCGTGTCGTATCGCCGGAAAAATCACGATAGTGATAATCGGCATGCAGATCATCTGTTACCGACTCGGTTCGATACCAAAGTTCACATCCCGAAACACCCCCGGGAGACTGGGCTGCCGCTTGATAGCAGACAAAGAGGCCGCTGAAAACAGCAGCCAAAAAGTAGCGACTGGCATGTATCATAGCTCTTTCTCATATATAAGACGGTAGTCGGCAAACGACTATCCGATAATCTGCAATATAGGACATGCTTTCATCTTCTTTTACAGATTCTATCGGCAAAACAACCCGATAAAAAAGATTTTGTCAGCATTAAGATAGTTTTTTTGTTCTTATTGACGACTATCCGACAGCAAACATAGAAAACTTCTTGCGAAAAAGCAAATTCAATGACAAACATTTCAATGCAAATATGCTAACTAACAATTCGGATAGCAAAAAACAAAAAGATGCTGCTCATCGGCCTCTTCATCGGCCAAATGACCGGTTAGACGATGAAATAACGGAGACAAAGCAGCCAATCACGGTGTCATACATCGAAAACTATCGGTACAGATGACACAACAACGAAAAGTAGGCGTTCTACTGCGGTAGAAACATATTTCTAAGACGCTTTTGAGGTTACTATAGCCTATCATGCCTACTAAAGCAAATGCTTTCATGGTCGTTACATCCTATCATGCCATCAAATGCAAATACTTTAATAGTCATGATAGCCTGTAATGGTATCTAAAGTAACTGCTTTTGATACCGTTACACCCTATCATGCCATCTAAAGCAAACGTTTTAGTGGTTATGACAGCCTGTAGTAACCTCAAAAGCAGTAGTTTTGTAGTCGTAAATGGTGGTAGTCA
>NZ_QEKY01000019.1 GCF_003096695.1 Porphyromonas loveana
TTTTAATCATAAAATCTGCAAGTTTTCTGCTATGAAGATAAGAAAACTTGCAGATTTAGCAAAGATATTCGCAAACTAATTTGCTGAATATCAGAGATTAAAACGAATTTTAAGGGACGACTATTTAAGGACTCAATTTACGTTTTGGTGTTTCCACTCCTGGTCAAGAGATGGACAGATATTTCGATACCGCCTTTCAATGCTAAAGCACAGACTCATCCATGTGACACAGTTTCCTCTGCCATCAGATTTTCATACGCTTAAGAGAAATAGAATCTGCTTTTAGACGATACTCTATCGTGCCGCTTCATAAATTCGCAAGGATTCTCACCACACACTCTCTGATCGGAAAACTGACTATTCCATTATTCAGGCTACTACCTCACAGACGCAAGGCAAAGCCCTTGGTCAAAGAACTGATCAAGAGACCGACCTATCTCAAACGAAGAGAGCAACTACACTATTCTATCACAACGAACCAGAGTTCATAACCTTTGATAAGATTGAAAAGATCCTCAAGGTGCCGGTGTATTTCGCCAGGGGCCATACTCTTCTACGGAATAACCGCACATCGAACTCCCGCATACACTCATTCGGCAATATCCTAAGCTTTCTTCTTTCATCAACATAACCCTAAACAGCTCCTATGATCGAACAGAAACTAAACAATAACCCGAGCAAACTC
This sequence comes from Porphyromonas loveana, assembly GCF_003096695.1. Lineage (GTDB taxonomy): Bacteria > Bacteroidota > Bacteroidia > Bacteroidales > Porphyromonadaceae > Porphyromonas > Porphyromonas loveana. The sequence continues at coordinate 686 of NZ_QEKY01000019.1, forward strand.
ATGTATTGAACACCTTTCGAATATTTCTTTCTTAATTTGCCTTAGTGCTGCGCTCGGTGGAACGCGCACATATCGAAAAAAGCAGTTATATTTGTCTGTCTCAAAAAAGAGACAAGAATTGATACACAATCACCAAACCAACTCAGGAATCTACACATTTAATTAAAATATGACGCCAAAAACGATTCAAAACTACCTAAGACTCTTCAACATAAATACAAACAAGGATGAAATAAAATTTCGCATCACTTGCCACCCATATTTTTTGAACATTTACGGGGTAAAAAATTTCTTCGAAGATAACGGATTACCCTCTGACTGCATCCGCCTAAAAAATAATTCAGATCTGCGCAACATTAACAAACCATTTATTGCAGCCACGAGAAATGGAATTACACCTATTATCGGGCATAAAAAGACAATGTATTCGCATTGGTAGACGGACGGAAAAAGAAATTTGATTTTGCCTTTTTCGAGGGTATGTTCGATCTCTAAGAATAAGGACTGTACAGATGTCATTAATTCTCCTGCAAGCAAGCTATTCAATAGATATTCTCTCGCAGAACTCTGTTTATGCAGGGTGGAGTGTGAATGAGGCGTATTTTTTGCCATCATAAATCATAATAAAATGTCAAAATGAAAAAATTCTTCTTTTGTGCAGTTTTTCTGCTAATGCTATCAGCGGCAAACGATGTATCGGCCCAGTCCTCCGTGGATCACTCTCGTTACCATTGCATCTACAAGTACACCCGTTCTTGCGAAGAAGCAGGACAGAGTCAGCCACATGACCTCTATCTGATGCTCCAAGTGGGGCATAATGTCACCTCTTGCATGGACTATGCACTCTACCAACTGGACTCCGTGAATCATGCTCCTACAAGTACGAATGAAGAGAAGGAACAGAAATGGCGAGCTTATCTGCAAAATGCCGATTTCTTCGACCCCGTGGTACAACGACCGATAGGCGGGGACATGACTGTCTATGACCAACTGGCAGTAGAGCAGTATCGCTATAACGAGCCTCTGTCCGCTCTTATGTGGGAGATGGGAGAGGCGACCGACAGCATAGCAGGCTATCTGTGTCAAGAAGCCTTTTGCGACTATGGCGGGCACCGTTGGCGAGTGATGTTTGCTCCCGAGATCGCTGTTGATGCAGGGCCTTGGAAGTTATGCGGCCTGCCCGGTATGGTCATGCGAGCGGAAGCGGCTGATAAGAGTCACGTCTTTGAACTCATCAGCCTGCAACAGAGCAGTGCAGGTATATACCAACCCGAAACCAAAAGCACCATCGCGACTGCAAGGGACGAATTCGTCAAGAATAAAAATATCTACGAGCAGAATCCCGATGCTTTCATGTCCCAGTTGTCAATGGAAGCCATTAGGGAGGTTACCGTCATCGAAGGACAGATGCTTATCAACGGAGTCCACTTCCGAAAATCGCCTTTCCGATGTGCTGCTCTCGAAAGATAGGTATCGCCTCGTTGCTTTGGAGCATTTGCTTCTTAGCGGTAGTTGCACAGACCACTCGCCTCTCGCTCCAAGGGCGGGTGACGGATAAAGAGACCGGGCGCCCCATAGAACAGGCCATCGTCAAAGTATATGGCAGTAACCACCGTATTCTCTCCTTTGCGGCGACTAATGCCCAAGGAACTTTTCAGCTCTCCTACGCACAGCCAGACACAGAACAGAAACTTCGCATAGAAGTCTCTCATCTGGCTTATAGCACGGAGCAAGTCCCACTTAAAAAAGAAGAGCAGGAATACCGTTTCAGCCTCAGGCCGAAAGATAATGCTCTGAAAGAAGTCGTCGTCTCGGCTCCGGTAATCAGGGAGCGCGGCGACACGTTGCGCATCCTGACCGATCAGTTCAAAGGAAAAGGAGACTACACAGTGGAGGATGTGCTCAAGCGCATTCCCGGGATACAAGTGGCAGAATCGGGTGCCATCTCCTATCAAGGGCGTGCCATCAATGACTTCTACATCGAAGGGCTGGACCTGATGGGCGGGTCTTATAATGTCGCGACGCGCAACTTGGAAGCCGATATGATCAGCGCCGTGGAGATTATCGAGAATCACCAGCGCATGGCACAGAAACGAGGTAAGGAGGTCTCCGACAATGTGGCACTGAATCTGAAACTCTCGAAGAAAGCACGCTTCAAGCCTGCTTTTGCTCTCAGCGGAGGTTATGGCTATGCCGAGAGATCGGAGTATAGTGCCGGCGTGCTGGGGATGCTGTTCAATCCCAAGTTTCAGACGCTTACTTCCGTCAAGATGGCCAATTCCGGCGAACAGATAGCCGAGGAGCTGAACCAACATTATTTCGATCTACAGCCTCTCTCGACCCTTGTCGAGGAATGGACTTCGGGGAGTGCTGCGGCTTACCTCCCGATCCCCAAAGAAAGATACATCACGGGGCAAGACTTCTTAGTCGGCTCTAATGCGATTACGAAGTTTGGCGAATATGCCACCTTGCGAATGAATGCCAAGTACCTACGTGACGAGGATCGCTTTGCATACGATCGCTCGCGTATCTTCTATACGCCTACGGGCGAAGTGCTGATCGAGGAGAATCGTCTTTTCGATGAGGATAACAGGGAAGTGGAGCTTACTGCCAACTACAAGCTCAACACACCGAAGGTGTACTTTACGAATGCCTTCCAGGGCAAAGGTGCGTTCGCAGACAATAACTTCCGCCTCCGGACTCCTTCTCTCTTGGAGGAGTCTCTGCACCACAAGAACTTTTCTTTCCAAAACAAGAGCGAGTACTCCAAGTACAACAACGGGAGGTCGTTCCGGATGAATCTCTTGGTCAGCTATGCCCGTTCGCCGCAGAGCGAGCTGACGCTGCTGAACTCCGACACGCTGCCTCATCGGCAGCGACTCAACGGCTCGTTCTTCCAGTCCAAGACATCGGCCTTTTGGGAAAGCCCGTTGGGAAAGAATCATCGACTTCGATTCGGGACGGATCTGGCTTACGAATACCACGAGCTGACAACTCTCAGAGAGTGGGGCACGGCACTGGATCGGAACGATCTCATCGCCAACCGACTGGTGGCAACGGCCATGCCCGGATATGCGTACAACAATCGGGCACGGGGCATACTCTTTGTCATCCAATTCCCCGTGGGCATCCATGCGCTTTTCCTTTCGGACAAGGTAAATTCGCTGACGAAGGATACCTTCCGCAAGCCGGTATTCGGCGCAGAAAGCAGCCTTGACTACATCCTTACGTCCCGCATCCGTCTCTTCGCAAGAGCGTCTCACACCGAAAGACTCGGTTCTCTCTCCGGATTTGTCTCGGCTCCCATTCAGATGGATTATATTTATTACAAAGCCGGTGGCGGACTCTGGCAAAAGCAGACGAACGATGTCCTGCTGGTCGGAGCCAAATACAAGAATCCGCTCAAGTTCTTCTTTGCCAACATAGAAGCTCAGTTAGGTCGGACGAAGTCCAACACCTCTGTCACAGAGCAGCTGGATACCTCCTCTCTATCTTCTACCTTTGCCCCCATTCCCACCGTTCTGCGCTATTCTTCTGTCAGTGCTTCTACGGATTTCTTCTACCGACCGTTGGCGTCCAAACTCGTTCTGCAGGCAAACTATGACCGGAACAAATCGGCAGTCATTCATCAGGAGGCTACTTTGCAAGTGCTTACGGAGGCCTACGCGCTGAGAGGGAAACTACTCAGTCGGCCGTTCAAATGGATGGAGCTGTCTCTCAACGGGGAGCTTTCGGCAAGGAAGTGGACGATTTCGGACAGGCCGATCAATTTGACCGATCAGATATGGGGAGCTCAATTGGCGGTATTCCCGGGTAGTCAGATCGCCATTACTGCAGGGGCGCAATGGAACAACCGCCATATGATACAGGATACAAAGACGCGAGGCGACTTCTATTCCATGTCTGTAAAGAAGACAAGTAAACATTGGATTGGGACGCTCAGCTTCATCTACTCGGCACCGAGTGAGTATCAGATGCTCTCCCTGACGGATGCCACCGCCTCCTACTCCAAGTATAAGCTGAAGGCATACAGCCTTTCTCTTGCTCTGCAGTATCACTTTTAGCCGAATTCCTCTCTTAACATTGTACACTTAACATAAATGAAGAAAAAAAATCCTTCTCTTTTTTAGCTCAGACTGACGCAATGGATTGTGGACCAGCGTGTTTGGCAATGATTGCAGAGCACTACAGCTTGCGATTTGACCGTGACTATTTGAGAAATATTTGCTCATTTGGGAAAGATGGAGTCTCTCTGCTTGGTATCAGTAATGCCTCTGAAAAGATTGGATTTAAAGCTGTTGGTGGGCGATTGAATTTTGATACATTATTGACGGAGGCAACTCTGCCTTGTATCATTCATTGGGAGCAAAATCATTTTGTCGTATTCTACAAACTGAAAAAACACAACAAAGGGCGGTATACATTTTATATTGCCGATCCGGCAAGAGGACTATTAACTTACGACAAAGAGGAATTTTGCAACCATTGGATTAGCACTAAAACTTTTGGGAAAGAATTGAAAATAGTGAGGTTGATTTTTTTCTAACCATCAAATCGAAAATTTTTTTGACTCTCTTTTTCTCCAAATCATTTCAAAAGGAGTTTCCCAATACGGAATCACTGTAAAAGAATAGTTTCCGAACAAGAAGTCGACGAAACACCTCTTGTCGACGTGACGTATACCGTATACTCTTTATTATCATACTTGTACGTGACATAGAAATAGAAAAGAGGAAGCCGGAAAGAGACTTTTTCCTCTTTAGGGAAATGCCCCCTCTCATGGTTGTCAAGGGAATACGCAGAGGGAACATAAGTGACGGCACAGTACAGACCCAAACGAGAGAGAGAACCTGAGAGACTCAGACGCTCTCATTGTATAACGGCAGCTGTAAGGGCGGACGTGCTTGTCGTCCCTCCTTGTCCTTATAGCGCTTCATTACCTATACAGTCAATGTTCCACCTTATGAGTGGAATGTGCACGCTCAATTGTTTTGCTTCGTCCCGTTTGGTAGTTTCCGACTTTTGTCTACTTTTGCATCGGCTAAAGCTCATAGCCGCTCGGCCAAGCGTCGGGATTATATTGAATTGGATTGTGCACGCACATATATCTTTTAGAGGTGATAAAGACCATGAGAAGTATGTTCGTCCGGAATTTTCCTAAGGCTTTGGCCGCGGGAGATTCGCATCAGTAGTTTTTTTGGGGTTAGGTTTCGATCCGGTGGAATAGGTTTTGATGAGACTATTCCCGAGGTTGCAGCCACATAAGAGTCGGGCGAAAAACACATAGCCGACTCTTTCGACCACGAGACTAAGGGATATGCTGCCCCGTGCAGAACGTCCGGACTCCCCCGTTGCTCCATCCGATGTAGATAGAACCCGTGCTACGCCTCAGGGGACTATGGCTTTGCCACAATAATAACTTAAATTAATTTAATTCAAAAAGAATGAAGACAAAATCATTCACCACAAGCAGACTCCGCAATTTGGAGCATTTTCAGTTTGCACAGAACGTGCTAAATCTCTGTCGTGAAGCTAACATCGGTAAGCTCAATGCCGTACTCACTCCGCTTGAACAAGCGCTGAAGGAGGAAGACCTTCTGCTCAATCTGGGACGCAAGGAGCAGGGATCGCAGGAGCTGGCACACCTCGACAACGAACGCGGCAGGGCTTGGCGCATGATCTCACTGCAGGTGCAAGCCGACCTTCTGAGCAAAAAAGCCGATGTGCTATCTGCCGCACGTGCTGTAAAAGACGTGCTGGAGCGATACCCGCGACTGATCTATCTCCCCTATTCGCAAGAAACGGGCGGCATCACCAATCTGGTGACCGATCTCCGCAGCACTGCCCTCTCTTCCGCAGTGCAGAAGCTGGGACTGAAAGAGATGATCGACAACCTCGATGCCATCAACAAGACTTTCGCAACGCTCTACCTCCAACGACTCAAATCGGTCACTAACGAAGTGGGAGTGGAGATCCGCCGACTGCGCACGGAGACGGACAGCAGGATCGAAACGGTTACCGACAGGATCGATGCCCTGCACAATCTGGAGTCGAGCGAAGCAATCAGGCAACTGATCACGGTGTACAACAATCTCGTTATCAAGCAGAGCAGCGAGCTAGCCCGTCGCGCGGCATACGGTAGGGCAGCCTCCGAGAAGCGCCGTGCCGCCTTCAAGGAACTGCTCCGCCCCATGTTACCGGAGCTCATTACCGAAAAAGGGATGACGGTGGCCTTTGCAGGGCGCACACTGGGCACGGGCAAGAATCGTCACTACCTCATCTCCTTCTACATGGATGGTGCAAAGGATGACGACCGTTGGCATCGCATCGAGGAGGGGAAGCTCGTCCACGTTCCCGAGGATCAGCTCCCCAAACCGAAGAGAAAGAAGAAACCTGCATACGACCTCTCTTCTTCTCCGACAGAGGGGACGATACCGACACCTCCCGCACAAGGCGGTGATAGCAGCGGCGCAGAAGGGAGCATAGGCGGCGGTCTGTAGACTGCACACATTCAACAAACAAGAGAGCATCCGAGCAATTCGGGTGCTCTCTTTGCATACCGAGGGGCAACGCAAATGCACTTATGGGAGGAATGTACAAAGGAGCCTTGTTCATATTCGATAAATACACTTCCTTTGTTGCTAAAATAATTACAGTCAAACTATGAAACATTTGTTTTTTACATTGTTCCTCTCTTTTCTGGGATGCCTTGGTGCCAGAGCACAGCAGACACTCTCTTTTGTTTATGATGCCTCCGGCAATCGGGTTTCAAGAGTTATCATTATGTGTTCCATAATTGCGACAGGTGAAGAGTCGAGTGAAGAAGAAAGAGACGAACCTAAAGAGTTCAATGAGATTTTGGGAGACACACAGATAAGACTGTATCCGAACCCGGTAGAATCTGTTTTGACCATATCCATCAGCTCTATCGAGGATAAAGGGAGGTACGCTATCTTCAATATCCATGGCTCCTTAGTCCTACAGGGATCGTTGGATCATCGAGAGACGAAGGTTGATATGAGTCGACTTCCTGCCGGCAACTATGCGATGCGCCTTTTTATCGGCAAAGAGCAATCCACATGGAAAATCATTAAGAAATAAAACTTTTTTACTTTAACATTTAGGATAGACGTATGAAAAAACTTTACGCCTCGCTTCTCTCCCTTTCTTCATTTTTTCTCTGTTCTCCGCTTACATCCAAAGCCGACATCCTCTCGCTGGAAGTTCTTGACTCCTTATCGCAGAGACAAAAAGCGACCTCGATCCGTGAACTGCGAGAGGCTCAAGCAGCAGCGAATGCAGCTGCAGCAACCATATCTGGGTTAGACAACCTCCCCATCTATATGGATGTGGATCCGGGAGAGATTTCTTATCAATCCGGAGTGAGCCCTTCGGGAGCCAAGACTTATTCCGTACCGATCTTCACTGCTCCATCGGTCGGAGCGAAGCCGACAATAGCTCTTTCGTATAACAGCCAATCGATTCAGGAGGGTGTAGCTGGTGTTGGATGGAATATCGTGGGAGCATCTGCAATTAATCTTGTTAATCGAACGCTTTATTTTGACAACGACATCTGTGCTGTAGACTTCTCTAACCCAAACACATACGCCCTCTCTTTAGACGGAGATAGAGCAATAAGTGGAACAACTTTAATGGGCAAGGTGAGAATAACACCTAAGTACAACAATGACAATGTTTTGATTTCCTTTGATGCTCTTATGCCAGATGGGGGAAGGGCAACATTTGGACTGCCAGATAATACGACGCCCCAAGCTTCCTATCCAATTTTATCTTACACCGATGCATTGGGGTACCGTGTGGATTATTCTTATCGTTTGTCTGGGAACGTATATTTTCTTACTAAAGTCGCTTACGGAGGGCGAACAGCGGACAGCCATTTTAATCATATAGATTTTGAATATGAAGGCAGACAAAATTGTACTGTCCATTATATCTCCGGGCAGCCATATGAAAGCAATATGCGTCTTAAAAGTATTCACTCTTACGGCCAAGGGAAGCTCCTACGTAAATATACTCTACTATATAAAGCATCTCACAATAAATCCCAATTACAAAAAATTTCTTGTGAAACTGGGAAGCGATCTTTAAGTCCTTTGTCTTTTGTATATGGATTCGATTCCTCTCAAGAAGATAAGATATATAAAACGGGAGAAGTTGTCCCTCTTTTCGACACTGGAGCTGGAGATAAAATAACGAGTAGAGGACGGTTTTTTAAAGGAAGTGACAGGGATGGCTTCATCTGTTTCTCCAATCGAATTTTCGATCAATGGCAAGCACAAGATAATAACTCAATATTTGTTATTCCAAGCGAAGATTTTGCTTACGCTCCTATCTCATTGAAAGTAAAAAAATACACAAGAAGTATTCAGGTAGCAGATATTAATGGAGATGGGGTAGATGAGATCATTTGTATAAGTGTGGATAGCAAAAAGGACAAAGCGAACAAAGGGTTATACGATGCTCAGAAAACTTATTGCTGGATCTATTATTTTGATGGAATCAGGTTTAACAAAGAAGAAACGACTTATTCGACATACCCAAAATCTTATTATACCAATATTTCTTTTCTCCTGGGAGATGCGACTGGAGATGGGGCGATTGACGCCATTGCAATTATTCCCGAGAAAGGGAAAGGGGGGAAGAACAATGGAGATCAAATACTATTCGATCTTACACTCCTTAACTTCAAACAAAAAAAAGCCTTCATATCGAATCATCTCTACGGATATAACATCGATAAAGGTCTTTTTTTTAGAGACATTACTGGTGATGAAAAAGCAGAATTAGTCTGTTCTACCATATCAGGATATAACACATTCAAATGGATTGAAAAAGTCAAAGACTTCTCTTCAGACAAAATAAATATAAAACTTTTCTCGACGAAATTAGATGAGGAGGATGACAGTTTTATAACAAATTCAAAGAAATTTTTAATAGCAGACATAAATGGTGATGGGAAGCCCGATCAACTCATTTCCCCAACAGCTTCGTATTATACAATTTTCCCACACCCTGGACATCCGCATAGTGGCTTATACCCATATGAAGGTGAAGGGGCATTTTTACTGGACAAAGGGAAGCAATGGAAGATAGAATTCTTCGATGGGGAAAAAATTGTTACAAAACAAATTGAAGTAGTTCGAAATATGTTGTTAAGTTCTTTCTATTTAATGGATATCAACAAGGATGGACTCCCTGATCTATTAGAAAAAGTTCGACGCAAAGATTTAGCACCAACTCCATATGATCATATTCACAGTCAAAAAAATTATCTCATACGTATCTTTTTTAATCGTAATGGGGAATTCAGCCCTTCTGATTTTATCTTATCTGAAGATTTTTCGGACAACAGCACTAATGATTTTGATTTGATTCAATCAAATAATTTTAGCCCACGAAGAAATTGCCCCATCATAGGACTTAAATCAAATATTGGTTATTACTTTGAAGTTTCCTGTGACGAACAGACCCGCCACCTTATTACCGGAGTACAAAGCAGTACCGGATTGATTGAAACCAACGAATATGCTGCTCCTAAGTCCGGCTATACTTTCCCGCCTCTTCCGGATGGATATAATTACCTTTCTTTTCCGCTAAAGACTGTATCCAAGGTTTCCAAGGGTATAAAGGGGGAGCCGCATCGGGAATTGACGGAATACACCTTCACGGATGGTGTGATCAATCGTCACGGTCTGGGATTTTGCGGTTTCAAGGAGACGAAAACCTATACCTCATGGGATTATGCTTTTGGAGATGGAGTGGAAACCGTTACACAATATGATCCATTGCAGCAAGGAGTCCCTCTTAGTTCCACAACAAGAATTGGCTTCAATAGCTCGGACAAAATCAAAGCATCGTCCTTCATCTATCAGAGCAATGGACAAACGGGACCGTGGAAGAAGCCTCTACTCATCTCCTCCCAGGAATCAGATCTGCTCAATAACACTACGCTGTCCAGGACTTACACCTATGATTCCGAAGATTTCCCCGTGAAGACGACAGAGGATAATGGTGAAGGCGTACAGACTATTACTGAGCAAACCTACCGTCACATCAAGCAAAGCAATTCTTATCGCCTTGGATTGCCGTTGACTAAAACTACGACTCATAAAAGGAATGGCAACCAGTGGATGCAGAAAGAATCGATTGCCTACAACGCTGCTCTTCTCCCCATCAGTATCATCTCATTTACCGGTGAAAACGGAACCCTTAAAACAGGGGAAATAAGGAGGGAATACGATGATGCAGGCAATATGACGACGGAGACGAGTGCTCCATACGATGCCACCGATTTCCGAGGCAAGACTTATACCTACGATGATAAGGGTAGACTTGCAAGCGAAACTGATATATTCGGACAGAAGACCGTTTACGAGGAGTATGATGCGTATGGGCACCCATGCCTTATTCGTGATGACCGAGGTAATGAGATACGTTCAGTCTATGACGCCTGGGGTAATATTGCCTCTATAAGGAATGCCGATGGATCCAAGGAAGAATATAGCCGCCAATTACTGACAAACGGATATCCCCGTAATCTTCAGGTCATAACATCAACAAACGATGGAGGAAAAACTCTGGCAGAATATGACGCGTACGGTCGTGAGGTGAAGACGGGGATGCTGCGTTTCGACGGTAGTTGGCTATACACGGCCAAAGAGTATACAGCGGCCGGCATGCTCAAGCGGGAGTCCTTGCCTTTCAAAGGAAATACGCCTTTACATTGGAATACCTGTGAGTATGACCGCTATAAACGTCCTGTGAAGCAAACCATGCCATCAGGAGCAGTGCAGACATGGGCATATACACCAAGACGTGTGTCCGAAACCAAGGAGGCAATCACGACTACACGCGTATCGGATGCAAGTGGACTGTTGGAATCGGTATCCGATCCCGGTGGCGAAATCACATACCATTACAGACCTGACGGACAACCGTCGGAGATAAAAGCCCCCGGCAATGTCAAGACCCTATTCGAGTATGATCAATACGGACGTCAGAGAGCTATCATCGACCCCAGTGCGGGCAGAATAGAGACGACTGAAACGTGGACCGGCCGCCGCCGTACAACCGTCCGCAAAGATGCCCGTAAAAAGGTTATTACTTCTATGTATGATGAATTCGGGAGACTCCAAAAAACCGTGACCCCCGAATTCACCACCAATTATACCTATGACAAGGATTTGGTCAAATCAGCCATAACGACCAGCGGTTATTCGCGCACATATGATTATGACCATTTGGATCGTCTCATTCGCACAGAGGAGACAGTCGAAGGAAAAAATCTCATCGAACAACTCTCGTACAATACCCTCGGACTGCTTCAGGGCAAGACAGCGACTTTGCCGACGGGAGCGACTGTGACAGAAACTTATCAGTATACGCGTGGTACACTGACTCGCAAAACGCTGCAGGACGGCAGCTTGATCTGGCAGCTTTTGAAGGAAAATGCGATGGGACTGCCTACTAAAGTAAGGACCGGCAACCGCACTCGCGAATACAAGTATTCGACCATGGGATTACCTACCGAGCGATTTACGACCGGCGTGGGTGGATTCAATTACGATTTCGATCCTCAAACGGGAAATCTCCTGATGCGAAGCGATAAGAATTCCGGTAGATATGAAAACTTTTCTTACGACGGACTTAATCGATTGACCGGAGCAGCGGAACATAGACCAAACGGCGACCTCGGCATAGCGACACTAACGTCTTTCTACTATACTCCTAACGGCAACGTCACGGAAATTAGCAACATTGGGAAATTCATATATTCTACTCAAAGCCCATATCGAATAGTGAATATGGGGCTGAAAATGGGAGCGGAAGCATTTGCCGATACTACGGGACAAAACATCTCGTACGCCTCTTTCGACCGGCCGCTTACGATCTCAGGGAATGGCTACACAGCAACGTTGACCTATGCCGATGACTATAGTCGTACGACTATGACGGTGAGATCTCCCTTGCTCAAAGATCCTTTCTTCAAAAGAACTTACATCGGCAACTATGAAGCTGATTCATACGGTACGCAAAGAAAGAATATCGAGCGTTACTATATCGGCGGAGATGCCTATTCGGCTCCGGCCGTCTATGTGCGGGTCAATTCCGGACAGTGGAAGTTGCATTATATCTATCGCGATTATCAAGGCAGCGTGACGGATATTACCGATGCTGCCGGTACGGTGGTGCACCGCATGCGATACAGCCCATGGGGAAAATTGCTGCATACGGACGGTACACCTTATACCCGAAGCGAAGAGTTGTCCACCGACTATGACCGACTGCTCCTGCTCGGACGGGGCTATACAGGGCACGAGTATCTTCCCTGGTTTGGATTGGTCAATATGAATGCCCGACTGTACGACCCTGCTATCGGACGCTTCCTCTCGCCGGATCCCTATGTACAGATGCCGGACTTCTCTCAAAACTTCAACCGCTACAGCTACTGCCTCAATAATCCCCTCAAGTTTACGGATCCTAGCGGAGAATTTGCTTGGGTTCTACTGGGGGTAGCGGCATTGGGAGGAGGGCTTAATTTCTTTTCTAATAAAGAAAATATTGAAGGTTTTTGGGATGGGATTTCATCTTTTATTGTTGGTTCTGCCGCTGCAGTTGCAACGACAGTTGTGGCGGCGGCAGGTGCCGGAATTTTAACAATAGCAAGCATTGCTGCCGGAATGGGGGCTTTAGTATCCACGAATAATGATATAGTTGCTCAAACCGGAAAAAATTTTAGTGGGATAGAGAACGTTGACTGGACGCAGGTTGGGAAAAATGCCTGCATTGGTGGTGTATCTGGATTTGCAGGAGGAAGTGCCGGTTATTGGGCAGCCAATTCATCTCTGCTTGTAAACAACATCAATAGCCCTGTTCTTCGTTCGGCAGTAGTTTCGCCTTTAGCAGCTGGAGCGGGTCATATTGCAGGTGGTACTACGGCTGGTTTGCTTCAAGGGCAAAGTTTGGATGTCGCATTCCCTAATTCATTTAACGGTATAGGACAGAGCATGGCAATAGGAGGAGCCATCGGAGTAGCCTCAACCGTTGGCGTTTCCTATGCGAATGGAATAAGTCCGTGGACAGGAAAATCTTTAAATACCTCTATTTCGTCACAAGTTAAACCTAATGATTTAAATACTTATTCGGATGTATTTACAGTGACTTCTGACGGTATAGTTCTACCAAAAGGTGCTTATATTCCTGATAATTTGATAGAAAATCCATACGGAAGATTTGGAAGTTACGGAAAGATAGTGGATGGAAAATTTATTGAGATTGTACGAATAGATCCTCCAACTCTTCCAGGATATAAAGGTCCAAACACAAGTCATTTCCATCTAAATGGGAATAAAACACATATTTTCGACATTAACAGATGGCCTTGGTGGCATAAATAAAACAAAAAAAATGGATTTTAATGATTTAAATTGGCATGATGCCGTAATCAAAAACATATCCATCGACAGAAGTAACCCTGGGAAAAGGGACATTATCCAATTAGATATAATCTGGACTAATGGGATAAAAAGTACAATAACTTTTAGCAATGTATATTTCGCCAGCTTTGAAATGAATTTTGGCATAGTTGCTTTAGATTCTATTTTCAAAGCGTATTCAGAAGATCGAAACAGTTATTTGGTAAAAGAGCTTTATAAAAAATGGAAAGGATTGATCGATGATGTTGACTTAAATTATTATGAGATTGAAACCAATTCCACAAAAAGCACAATCGTAATCATTGCTCAAGAATTCAAGATAGATGACAATTTATGATTTAAGAGAGTCTAACAACGACTTTCTTAATTAGAAAGTTCAAGGGAAAAGTTTGGATGTCGCATTCTCTAATTCATTTAACGGTATGGGACGGAACATGGCAATGGAGTAGCCTCAACCATTGGTGTTTCGTATGCGAATGGAATTAACCCGTGGTCGGGAAAGGATCTTGCAATGATAGATATGAGGTAGAAGAATAAGAGCATGGCAAAGCGAATAATCACAAGGATAGGGGACGTTTTTGAAGTCCAATTGGATAATTGCAAGAAATACATTCAGTACATCGCAAATGACATGACACAGCTCAACAGTAACGTAATACGTGCTTTTGTGGAAGAGTATCCCTTAGGCTATTCCCCGATCTTAGAAAATATTACCGCGGGTAAGGTTGATTTTTATGCACACACAGTCCTTCGATGGGGTATTCAGTCGGGTTTGTGGTATAAAGTTGGTCGGATCAGTTTCGAAGAAGACGTGAATGTCCTTTTTAGGACCTACGATGAAGATGGTTATGTCCCTGTATCCAAACGTTGGTTGGTGTGGAAAATTAACCAACCAATGAAGTTTGTTGGTGAGCTCAGAGGAGAAAATCGAGATGCAGAAATAGGCCTTGTAATAAACCCTGATGAAATCTTTGAGAGGATAAAGAGTGGAGTATACAAAACTCGCTTTCCATGTTTTTAACAAACAGCATAATCATCATCTATTTTACCGGCAAAAAGATAATTCATTGACAAAAAAATAAAGAAATTAAAACGAAAATATTATATTTCATTTTAGGTGCACATTAAACGGATTGATGTAATTATGAAGAAGTTTTTTATTTTTGTGTTTTTAACCATCAACACAACAAATGTTGTTTGTCAAAACACCGACAGTGTTATAGTTTCTTCTGGTAATCCTGCCATTATTTATCCATTAACAAGTGATAAAAATATTGAAGAGCGTAAAAATGCAGGAATAGATTGTCATTTTACCTATCCCTTATTGATCTTAAATGGATTAATAATTAGAGAGAAAGAAAAAGTGGATTGTTTTAGAAATCAATTCAAATTTACTAATATAAAAAGTTCAAAACGGATTACAAAAGCAGAAGCCGAAAAGAAAGGCATTCCCGACGCTCCAAAAGACGGGGTATTATTTGTTATAATTAAGAAAGGATATTATTTCGATTTATCTTGTAACAGATAAGCAATATCTTAAATCAGCAATTCTCACTTCAACAATATAACAAATTATATTACCATGCGCAAAAAAAAGACAAACAACACATCGTAGTAAAAAACTCGAAAATACCGACAGCTATCCCGCTGCGGCGGGGTAGCTTTATTCCTAAAACTTATTTTCACTCAATGACACCTACAACCTCCCCACACAAACAACCGAAACATCTGGCAAGACCACCGCATGGAGCTACTCGCGGGCAATAGGAGCAACAGGTATGACGACAATAGCAGCTAACGGAACCTACGGAGCTACTGCCGTTGCCACGAAATCGGCAGGCTTGGTAAGTTCAATGTTGAATAGCGGAACTATTAATATTGCAATGAATGCCTTTTCCGGTGAAGGTTGGGACGGTGCTTGGAAAGCAGGAATTGTCGGGTTAGCCACAGGTGCTTGGAACGCTTCAGGTGGTTTTGGAATGGTAAAAGGATTTGGAGCCACCTCTGATATTGGCAAATTAGCAGGCAAATTGGGTTATCAAATGATTGGAACGGCTGGAAATTCGATAGGCAATAATTGGGCACGAGGTGAAAATCCGTTTTCAAAAGTAACGTTGGGAGTTGGACCTGTTAATCTAACTCTTGGCAAAGGACAAAAACTATTACAATGGAAGAATAATTTAGGAAACATTGCTACCAATGTTTTTGGTTTAGGCAACTTAGCTTTTGGAGGTAAAATCAATTTTGATTGGGAAAATTTATCTTTAAATTACACAGGTGGCATTGTCGATAAGTTTTATGATCCTCAAGATTGGTCCTCTGGATTTGGTGCACATTCAGTAGTTGGGAATAGTGGACTTTTTAATGATCCAACTATGTATCCACACGAACTGCACCACTTATGGCAATCACGTGCTTTTGGCGACAAATTTCTTTTGAATTACGGATTACAGGGAATAGGCGCAATGTTAATGGGAGGTTCTTTTCTTAAAGAGTATAATTATTTTGAAGACCAAGCTTATGGAAGCTATTGGTGGTAACATAAAAACAGTTATAATTATGAAAACAAAAGCATTAGTGTTGTTATTTTTTACCTTTTTCTGTGTTTCTTGTGATGTGTCGACACCTTTTGTAGTACAAGGAGAAAGGGAGTATATTTTATCCAGTGACTGTGGAACAATGGTAATAAGAGGCTCTTCATTCTCTACGGGAGTGCTTATACGCTGTGTATTTAATGGTAATTATGTTGTTAATACGGAGTTATTGAAAATAGAACCAACTTCCGGTGAAGACACAATTACAAATATTCGTTTACGGCTAAACAGCGTAGAATTAACAGGGAAGGAAATCAAAACCAAAAGAGGAGATGTAATAACTCTTTCGTGCAATTTACAATCAACTGTACCATATCAAAAATCAAGAGGGATGATATTAATTTTACCCTCAAAATTCATCACTTGTGAGGAAAAGTCTATCATAAGCGATACGATACGAATACAGTTAAAGAATTAGTGTGGCAGTGCTACTTATCCGGCGCAAGTTTCTAACTTCCCGAAAGCTCTCGGGACAAGTATCTCCCCGCAAGGCGCGGGTTATTAGCCCGCGCCTCACTATAAGGAAAGCCTCGTCAGCACAGGCCAGAGACCTGCGCCAGCTGGGAGACACTTTCTTACTTCATTATGGGCGACAGGGATTTGTAGCTTCACAGGGTAAAAGCCTCATTGATTTTATTTTCGAGAGGAATTACTTTGAAGCTCTTGCTTATGGTCACCACTGGCTTAATCCTTAATTAAAATATGAAAAAGATTTCAACATCGAAAAGCTATTTGGATTCATTCTAAATAAGCAGACTTTTGAAGATCAGTCGGAGAACAAAAATGCAGTAAAACACGAGGACAAGAGCCGGATGGTGATTATTAGGGAACCGGTGACGATCTTTATAATTCTTACACTCAATATTTATAAAAATCAATTCTGATAATTATAATCTTTGCACCTGAAAATTATATAGTTTAGATCTCGAAAACCTAATTATTGCATCCCTGCTAAGCCCTTTCGGATCGTGACAATAAGGAAGCACCCGTTGAGTTCGGTCGCGAACTCAACGGGTGCTTCTTGCTCTTTGCGATGACAGGCAAAGGGTTATACCATCCTATTCATGATCGAGAGGTGATAATGTTTGGCCGTTCGGATTGCTATAGCTCCGATGCTGCACCGTTCAGATAGGGGAAAGAGGAGTAAGGCAGAGCTATCCCCGCCGATTTTGCCGATAGGTTCGTTATTCATCATTGCTTTCATTTACTACATAGTCCTTTGAAATTTATCGGTCGGTGTCTATTGGGACTCAGCTGTTTATGGATTGTAGCCCCACCTGCCGACAAACAAAGGTAACCAAAAAAAGAAAAGCCCCTCGCCCACCATCAGTGCACATTACGCCTACGAAGTGCACTTCCTCAAGGAAAATACAAATTCCTCGATGAACCCCTTGTTGATTTTCAAAAAGAAAGCTTCCTTTGTAATAAAAACTTCACGACTGTGAGCAACATCGGAGAAATGCGATATTCCTCTGCTCGTCCTTACCGCTTGACAGGGATGACGCTTATCGAAGGAGCAGTGGCTTTGGCTGATACAACTATTCAGCGAATCACCTATGCCTCCTTCGACCGGCCGCTTACGATCTCAGGGAACGGCTATACAGCAACGCTGACCTATGCTGATGACTATAGTCGTACGACTATGACGGTAAGAACCCCCATGCTCAAAGATCCTTTCTTCAAAAGAACTTACATCGGCAACTATGAAGCTGATTCATACGGTACACAAAGAAAGAATATCGAGCGTTACTATATCGGCGGAGATGCCTATTCAGCTCCGGCGGTCTATGTGCGGGTCAACTCAGGACAGTGGAAATTACATTATATCTATCGCGATTATCAAGGCAGCGTGACGGATATTACCGATGCCTTCGGCACGGTGGTGCACCGCATGCGATACAGCCCATGGGGAAAATTGCTGCATACCGACGGTACACCTTATACCCGAAGCGAAGAGTTGTCCACCGACTATGACCGACTGCTCCTGCTCGGACGGGGCTATACAGGGCACGAGTATCTTCCCTGGTTTGGATTGGTCAATATGAATGCCCGACTGTACGACCCTGCTATCGGACGCTTCCTCTCGCCGGATCCCTATGTGCAAATGCCGGATTTCTCTCAAAACTTCAACCGCTACAGCTACTGCCTCAATAATCCCCTCAAGTTTACGGATCCTAGCGGAGAATTCTTTTTTTCTTTCCTTATTCCCGGATTAGGAACTTTTATTGATGCTGCATGCTGGGGTGCTGTAATCGGTGGAGCCACATATACGGCAAGCGTAGCAATGAGTTCCGGCGGCTTCAGTAATTGGAATTGGGGGCAGTTTGCCAAGTCTATGGGCTTTGGAGCGGCTTCTGGCATTCTTACCGCAGGTATAGGACAAGCTTTCGGAGCGGTAGGAAGCAACGGGATTATCGGTGAAGCCTATCGCGCATTGTCACATGGAGCCGCAAATGGAATGATAACAAGGATACAGGGCGACAATTTTGGGACAGGTTTTGTCTCCGGTGGCTTAAGTTCTTTGGCCGGTTCCGCTTTTATGATATATGCGCCAGCTCAGATTGCAGCCAATATCATTGGCAATTATGCTTTTTCTGGGTTAGTAGGAGGTGTTTCTGCAGCTGTAACAGGAGGCGATTTTTGGCAAGGAGTAACCATAGGATTGATGACTGCTGGATTGAATCATTTACAGCAAGGAATTAATAGTAGACTTTCGTTGGCATATGATGGAGCGAAGTTGTCTGTTGTGGATAAAGACGGTAGTGTGATCTATTCTACATCAGCAACTTCTGGGAAAGGTGAACACATGAATAATCCAGCTTCGCAACATATAGAAAATTTAGGGCCGATACCCGAAGGAGAATATA
The DNA here is from genome assembly GCF_003096695.1 of Porphyromonas loveana. Lineage (GTDB taxonomy): Bacteria > Bacteroidota > Bacteroidia > Bacteroidales > Porphyromonadaceae > Porphyromonas > Porphyromonas loveana. The sequence continues at coordinate 19,604 of NZ_QEKY01000019.1, forward strand.
GCTACAAAAATAACAAATGGCAAACCATGACAAGGATTCAGCAGATTAAACGGTTGATATTAGGTGGAGATTGGGGTACTCATAATGTGCCGTTGGAAGTAGTGAGAAATAATTCGGCACGGAGCGGATTTTATCTTCATGGTGGACTCTTTAAAGGATCTGCAGGATGTATTGATGTGGGGGCGAATATTGGCAAAATTTATAGCCTAACCAGATTGCAAAAAATCACATATGTATATGTCAACTACTAATTTAAATATAAGAATCTGTTTATTGCAAACAGCTTATTTCGTTTTGATGTTTGGCTTAAAGTATATTTTTCACATTCCATGTACCGATTGCGAACGAGTTTTTTATATCCAATCCAATATTGAAATAATACTGGAAGGAGCTTTGTTCTTAGGAGTTACTGTAAGCATGTGCTACTGCATTTTAAAAGCAAAAAAAATGTTTGCGACCACAATCTTTATGGGATTGTCTTTATGGCTTTTATTTGAAGCATCAAAATATATTGCTCATTTAGCGGGCTTTTTCCCTCATTATGGTGATGTGCCCATAATGATCAGTATGCTTCTTTCTTTTGCTGTAATATTTATATATACATGCATATTGTATACCATATGTATATGTTTGAAAAGGGTTGTTAATCAAGATATAATGAGGAGAAATAGGTGAAAGCGGCTCCGAATCTACAGAAGTAAGAGCTTTAACAGATTATGATTATGAAAATGAAGTTACATATTTATTCGTTCATTACCTCATGCCTATTGCTTTTGAGTTGCAATTCGAAAGCGGAAAAAGATAATTTTAATAAGCAAGTACGACAATTAAACGACAGTGCTGTTGCAATCGGCTCATTGGGAGACACTGCAAAAATCATGGTTGCAATCGAATTATTGAATAAGGTCATTGCTATGAAGCCTGATTACTATTTAGCTTACTGGAATAAGTTGACATTTCAATATCGTTTAGGATTAATGGATGATGCTTTTGCTACATTAAAATCAATGGAACAGATTAATCCTGAAAATCCTGACTTAAAAACAATGATTGGTGCCATTCTCGAACAAAACAAAAAAGATTCAATACAAGCAATGACAAAATATAAGGAGGCAGATTTATTGTATAGAAACATCCTTGACACTATTAGCCCCAATTGCTTATCATATCAGTCTACAATGATTAATTATATATTGAATCTCAAATTATTGGGCGAAAACTTTGACGCAGACAGTATTCTACACTCACCCACTCAAAACGACTATTATGGCAAGGAAGAGATATATGAAGCATTTAGGCAATTCGCAGAAAACAATCTTATGAAAAAGACACGAGAAGAATTGGTTAAAATGATCTCGCAGCCGAGCGGAGGGGGGCCAGAAACACCTCCAATCGAAAGCTCTTTACTAAATTAATCTTTTGTGTCGGACTTACTAGGAGTCTACAATGAATTTCGTTTATAGGTCAGACATGAAACAGGCTCGGCTCAGCAGTCTTATGCATTTATCCGCAACTCAAACATTATACCTATCTTTGCGTTTGCACGTATAACAACAAGGATAATAGCACCAAACACAGGACTAATATCTACCAAATAAGCAATGAAAAAGGACAATGTAATTTTCGACCTGATCGAAAAAGAACACCAGCGTCAGCTCAAAGGCATCGAGCTGATCGCCTCAGAAAATTTCGTGAGTGACCAAGTTATGCAAGCCATGGGCAGCTGCATGACCAATAAGTATGCCGAAGGCTATCCCGGCAAGCGCTACTACGGTGGTTGCGAAGTGGTGGACCAGAGCGAACAGATCGCCATCGACCGCATCAAACAACTCTACGGTGCCGAATGGGCCAATGTGCAACCCCACTCCGGTGCACAGGCCAATATGGCAGTTCTCCTCGCCTGCCTCAACGCCGGCGACACGTTCATGGGGCTCAACCTCGAGCACGGAGGTCACCTCTCACACGGCTCTCTCGTTAACAGCTCGGGTATCCTCTATCGCCCCATCGGCTACAACCTGAGCGAAGAAACGGGCATGGTGGACTACGACCACATGGAGAAGATGGCCCTCGAACACAAGCCCAAGCTCATCATCGGCGGTGGCTCGGCCTACTCTCGTGAGTGGGACTACAAGCGCATGCGTGAGATCGCTGACAAGGTAGGAGCCTTGTTACTCATCGACATGGCACATCCCGCCGGTCTTATCGCTGCCGGCCTGCTCGAAAATCCCGTGAAGTATGCCCACATCGTTACCTCAACGACGCACAAGACACTCCGTGGTCCGCGCGGCGGTATCATCCTCATGGGTAAAGACTTCGACAATCCTTGGGGCAAGAAGACACCGAAGGGCGAAATCAAGAAGATGAGCGCATTGCTCGACTCGGCCGTATTCCCCGGCGTGCAGGGAGGTCCGCTGGAACATGTGATCGCAGCCAAAGCCGTAGCATTCGGTGAAGCGCTGGATCCTTCGTTCAAGGTATATCAGACCCAGGTGAAGAAGAATGCCGCCGTATTGGCACAGGCATTCATGGACAAGGGCTACAAGGTGATTTCCGGCGGTACGGACAATCACAGCATGCTCATCGACCTGCGTCCCAAGTTCCCCGAGCTCACCGGTAAGGTGGCAGAGAAGGCACTCGTAGCCGCCGACATCACGGTGAACAAGAACATGGTACCCTTCGACTCTCGCTCTGCCTTCCAGACCTCCGGCTTCCGTGTAGGTACTCCCGCCATCACCACGCGTGGCGTCAAGGAAGATAAGATGCCCTACGTCGTAGAACTGATTGATCGCGTACTCTCTGCACCCGAAGACGAAGCAGTGATAGCTGCCGTCCGTGCCGAGGTGAACAAGATGATGGCTGCTTATCCTCTCTTTGCTTGGTAATGTACAAGGGCATCCCCGCCTGTCTCTCCGTGAGGTAGGCGAAGTTGTTGCCTCATCCCCCAACGAAGCACGCAAGCGTGTGGTGCCGGATACGGTTCCGCCTCCCGCTTGCGTGCTTTCTTTTTATGATCACTAACACGCATTCAACAATGAAACGACTGACTCTCGGAGTCGGCATACTATGCTGCCTTCTCGCCATCGTCGCCTGCTCGCAGAAAACCCGTCAGATGGAAACTCCCGAGTACGACAAGGGCATCAACATCATTCCTCTGCCCAAAGAATTGACAGAAACGGGCGAAAGCTTCACCCTCGACAGCAAGACCAAGATTATTGTAGCCGCCGAAGAACTCAAACCCATCGCGGAGTTCCTCGCCGGCAAGCTGCAGGCATCTGCCGATCTCTCCCCGGAAATCCTGATCGGTGATGAGCCTACATCCAACAGCATCTACATCGGTGTGGACCCGATGCTTACGCTCAAAGAAGAAGGCTACACGCTACAGTCCGGCAAGAAAGGTGTGATTATCAAGGGCAAGTCGGCCCACGGTGCTTTCTACGGTATGCAGTCGCTCCTGCAACTCCTGCCCTCCGAGGTAGAGTCCCCGAAGGAGGTGGCTCTCGCATGGGAGATACCGGGTGTGGACATCCAAGACGAACCCCGGTTCGGCTACCGCGGATTCATGCTGGACGTATGTCGTCACTTCCTCTCGGTGGACGAGGTGAAGAAGCACATCGACATAATGGCTATGTTCAAGATCAATCGTTTCCACTGGCATCTGACCGAAGATCAGGCTTGGCGTATCGAAATAAAGAAATATCCGCGCCTGACCGAAGTGGGAAGCACGAGAACGGAAGGTGACGGCACAGAGTACGCCGGTTTCTATACGCAGGATGAAGTGCGCGAGGTGGTGCGCTATGCTGCCGAACGCTTCATCACCGTCATCCCCGAGATAGAGCTCCCCGGCCATGCCTTGGCGGCACTTGCAGCCTATCCTCAGCTCGCTTGTTATCCGCGAGACTTCAAGCCACGTATCATTTGGGGCGTGGAGCAAGATGTGTACTGCGCCGGCAAAGACAGCGTCTTCAGCTTCATACAGGATGTCATCGACGAGGTGGCTCCCCTCTTCCCAGGCGAATACTTCCACATCGGCGGGGACGAATGCCCCAAAGATCGCTGGAAGACCTGCCCGCTCTGCCAGAAGCGCATTCGTGAGAATGGGCTCAAAGACGAGCATGAGCTACAGAGTTACTTCATCCGTCGTGCCGAAGAAATGCTGCAAAAGCATGGCAAGAAACTCATCGGCTGGGACGAAATCCTCGAAGGAGGACTCGCGCCTTCTGCCACTGTGATGAGTTGGCGCGGAGAAGAAGGCGGAGTCGCTGCTGCCAATATGAATCACGATGTGATCATGACGCCTATGAGCGGAGGCCTTTACATCAATTTCTATCATGGCGACCCGACTGTCGAGCCTGTGAGCATCGGCGGAAGCTCTTCTCTGCAGACTGTGTACGAATACAATCCACTACCCAAAGAACTGCCCGCCGACAAGCATCACTATGTCCTCGGAGCACAAGTAAATCTCTGGGCCGAGTACCTCTACACGGCAGATCTCTATGACTATCACGCCTATCCGCATATGCTGGCTCTGGCAGAAGCAACGTGGTCTCCGCTCGACAAGAAGAACTACGAAGACTTCTGTCGCCGCTTGGAGAATGCCTCTGTGCGCATGGATATGCACGGCATCAACTACCACATTCCCCAACCCGAACAGCCCAACGGCTCATCCGGCTTCGTTGCTTTCACCGATTCGGTCAAGCTGACATTCACAACCTCGCGTCCCATCAAAATGGTGTACACGTTGGACGAGAGCGAACCGACTCCAGAGTCGGCAGCCTATACCGCACCGCTCGAATTTACAGAGTCGGGCATCCTCAAAATCCGCAGCGTAATGGCCGGCGGCAAGATGAGTCCTGTGCGGACAATCCGCGTGGAGAAACAAGCTTACAGCCCTGCCATGGATGTGCCCGGAGCGAAGCCCGGACTGACGACACGGACAGCGCACGGCAATTTCTACGACGTGCCGGATCTTGCACAGGCAACATCTTGGAGAGTGGGCAGCATCACTTCGTTTGGCGAAATGGTGAAGGAACAACTCGTCAACTCCCTCGACGAAGTACAGCGTAGTGCCGTAGAAGCTACGGGCTACGTCCTCATACCGGAAGATGGCGTGTACGAATTCTCCACAGACAACAGTGAATTCTGGATTGACAACGTGAAGCTGATCGACAATGTGGGCGAGGTGAAGAAATACTCTCGCAAGAACAGCAGTCGCGCCCTCCAAAAGGGTTATCACCCCATCAAGACGATTTGGGTGGGAGCCGTTCAAGGCGGTTGGCCTACTTACTGGAGTAGCAGAAATATCTTGATCCGTCGCGCCGGAGAAGAGAAGTTCGCTCCCATCACAGCAGAGATGCTCTTCAGATAATCTCAGCATCGCGAGGTTTACGACCTCGCCGCTCTAACAACAAAGCCATTGCAGTCATCTCTTACCGAGGGACTGCGATGGCTTTATGGATATGGAGATAAATGGTCAGAAAAGGAGTGTCTCGCTGTCGGTGATGACGCCATTCATTGGCAAATCCCACTGGTCAGTGGGCAATTCATCCAACAGACGATACCCAAAGGTGATCCCGATCAGGCGTGCTTGTGTAGCAGGAAGAAAACGATCGTAATAGCCTTTTCCCCGTCCCATGCGGTTGCCCTGGCGGTCGAAGGCGACACCAGGCACCAACAGCAAGTCCAACGATGCCGGAGCAACGGCCGTACTCGCATCGGCCGTCGGCTCGGCTATGCCATAAGCCCCTGCCTGAGTCAGATCGGACTCCTGTGTATAAGCATAGAAAGCGATGTCATCGCCCTCCACTCGTGGGATGAAGAGTTGTTTCTTGTCAGAAAATTGTCGCAAAAGTACGGACAGATCGGGTTCATCCGGCAGAGCATGATATAGACCGATACGCTCGGCCGTGGCAAAAAAATCAGACTGCAAGATGCGCTCCACGATCGCACGCGACCACAGTTCGCGACTCTCGGGAGTCAGCTGTTCTCTGTTGCGCTGGCGAATCTGTGCTCTAAGCTCCTTTTTTGCCATTGACAGACGGAATGGTTTTGCCCTCCTTGATCAGCGAGATAGCCTTTAGAATAAACGAATCGTCGCGCAACATGAGCTGATAATACCCCTGCAGATCAAAGAAGTTCATCGCAATGGCTGCATTGATCTGACGCTTGATGCGGTCGCGGGCCTCGTTGATAAGCGATGTACGCATGGGTACTCCTTGCTTCTGAGCGAACGAAGCGAAGTCAAAGATCAGATAGGTACGATCCAAATGATCGGCCAATTCCTCCACAGTCTTGAAGCGACTGAGATAATCCCGATTCGCATCGCTGTACAAGAACGCATAATGCTGGATCAGATCGGCGTCCTCCACACGTATCATATAGGAGTTAAGGCCCACGGTGTCGAGCGGGATGAAAATATCGGGCACGATACCGCCACCGCCATAAACCAGACGTCCCTTATCGGTCTTGAACGTCTTGCCGCCCGAAGGGGGGATACTGTCCGCCGAATATAGCTCGCCGTGATTGAAACGATTCTTGAGATCTTGGTAATAGGCCACGTCCACACCGGAAGAATATGGCTTCTGAATGGAACGACCCGAAGGCGTATAATAGCGTGCCACGGTGAGGCGAATGGCCGAACCGTCCGCCAAATCGAACGGCAACTGCACCAACCCCTTGCCGAAAGTGCGACGTCCTATAATCTGTGCGCGGTCATGATCCTGCATGGCTCCGGTGAAGACTTCGCTACTGCTGGCCGACAATTCGTCCACCAATACCACCAAAGGAACCTTCTGCAGGATCCCTTTACCGTCGGAAGATATCTCTTCTCGCGGATAAGCCTTGCCCTCGATCTGTACGATCGGGAGGTTCTTCCCGAGAAATTCATTGGCCATCGCTATGGCCGGTTCCAGCAAACCGCCACGATTGCCACGCAGGTCGAGAATGAGACTGGTAGCACCTTTTTTGCGCAAACGACCGAAAGCTTCCAAAAACTCGGCGTGCGTCGTGCTTGACCAAGTGTCTATCCGCATATAGGCTACCGCAGGAGCGAGGATGAAGTACGCGCTGAGTGAAGGTAAAGCCACGTCATCACGCACGACACGGTACTGCAATTCCCTGCCATTGCGCCGTGCGAGGATATTGACGACTGAGCCTTTCTCTCCACGGAATGCATCTGACACTTTCTCGAAGTCCACACCCTTGCCGTATAATACTTGCGTGCCGGCTCGGAGCAAACGGTCGCCCGGGCGAATACCCGCGCGCTCAGAAGGGCCACCGGGTGCCACCTGTGTGACCACAATCGTGTCCAGAAGCATATTGAAGGTGACCCCGATGCCGCAGAACTCTCCGCTTAGCGCCACGGTCTCTTCCTCGTTGTCCAACTTGTTCAGATAGACGGAATGCGGATCCAACTGCTCCAAGAGCAGGGGGATAATGTTGCGCTGCAGTGACTGCGTATCCACGGAGTCCACATAGTTACGATCTATCAGCTCAAGAACTTCCTTGAGGTTGCCCGGGCTTTTGTGTTTGAAGTAGAAGTGTGTTGCGAGAGCTCCGACGACGCTGAAGATGGCGGCAACGAGTATATAGGAGATCGTGTTGCCGGAAGAGGATGGAAGTTTCATGATGGTTTGTTACTCCTGAGTATCGGAAATATCAATAAAATCGACGACGACACCCGCCCGCTCCAGCAGGCGTTGCCCCTCGTCGAGGCGATATTTTTCGGAATAAACCACCCGTTTTATTCGGCTCTGGATGATGAGCTTGGCACACTCTATACAGGGTGCTGCCGTCACGTAGATCGTAGCTCCGGAGCTGTTGTTGGTGCTGCCAGCCACCTTGGTGATGGCATTGGCTTCGGCATGCAGGACGTAGGGCTTGGTGACGTTGTTCTCGTCCTCACAAATGTTTTCAAAGCCCGACGGAGTGCCATTGTAGCCGTCCGATATGATCATCTGTTCTTTGACGATCAATGCTCCCACTTTGCGCCTTTCGCAATATGAGTTTTCCGCCCATATGCGCGCCATGCGCAGATAGCGCTTGTCCAGTTCGAGCTGCTTGTCCTTGACTTCGTTCGTCGTCATTGCCACTGTCTGTCTTAATAAAGAAAACGGATTGGCGTCATATCCGACGACAAAAGTACGGCAAATAGTTGAATCTCAGGCGGGTTTCTATGAGTTAGCCTTGCGTTGGCAATAGCGCTCGCACTGCCTGCAAATATCGTATCCGAGCATGGCTCCGATGATGAAGTCCTCCTCCGGCGAAAGGCTGCTGAGCGAGCGTCCGTTCACAAAGAGGCGGATGGCCTCCATGCACTCCCTACAGCCGAAGAAAAGATTGGTGCGCTCGGTATTGGGCGTAGGCTGCGTGAAGAAGTGGATCTGTCGGTTGCGGAGTCGTTCTTCGGCATAGGGAATATCCTCGTTGGCCAGTGTGCTGAGCACCATGCTGCGCACGCCTTTTTCGAACTCGTATATATGGTGCATGAATATGCGCAAATCGCTGTTGAGTGTTTGCGTCTCCATTGTTCCGATGATGCTTGTTTGGGGGGGATGGCAATAAGAGCGGGGAGCGAGAGGATGGGTATTGTGAACCTTGGCATAGTCCCGCATCGCGCGGAGTATAGCCCCCTCTCGTTCCCCGACTCAGGAGTTTCTGATTAGATGCCCAGAGCAGCGATCCAGCGCTCCATGCGGGCTTCCGTCTGGTCGGACTCGTTGGTGTCGTCCACGCACAAGCCGATGAGCTGGCCGTTTTCCTCTGCTGTCGTCTCATCGTAGCTGTATCCGTCGGCGGGATAAGCACCGATGAAGGTGCAGCCTGTGCCTGCCAACTCAGCCTTGATGGTGCCGAGAGCAGCGCAGAATGTGTCGCTATAGGCCGAAGCATCGCCACAACCGAAGAGTCCCACCTTCTTTCCGTTCAGATTCTCACCCTTGAGTTTCGGGAGGAAAGACTCCCAATCATCCTGAAGATCACCCAGTCCCCATGTAGAAGAGCCGAGAAGAAGCACATCGAACTTGGTGGCAGCAGCCACATCGGCACTTGCCACATCTATTACATTAGCAGCATCGACACCCAGTGCAGATGCAATTTTTTGAGCCAGATCGCTCGTCGTTCCTGTAGAAGAACCGTAGAAGATTCCGATTGATTTCATGTTTTTGAATAATTGTATGGTTTCACCTACACAAAAGTAGAGGAGAAGAACGACTTGCCATATCACCACAAATGACTATATATACACGCCTCTGTACCTATTTATAGGGTGCAGATCAGCCGATAAGCGCAGAGCAGATGCAGCGCCAGAGGGGAATAAGCCTATCGCCCCACTCGGTTGTAGTCCAAGAGACGGCACACCTGCATGGCCGTGCGGCGGAGATTATTCTGCGCATAAGTCGGCTCCATAGCCTCTTGCAGACTCACCGGTGCGAGTGTAATGGGGAAGACACCCAAAAAACCGGCTGCCGTGAGCATCTCGGCATCCTCCACACTCCCCGCCAAGAGGACGACAGGAATCTGTCTCGCTGCGGCAGCTGCCAAAATGCCGGAGGGCACCTTGCCCATGAGGGTCTGCCTGTCGGCTTTGCCTTCGCCCGTAAGGACGAGATCGGCATCCGCTATGAGATCGGAGAAATGCAATACATCCAGCAGCAAGGCAATGCCCGGTTCCAACTCGGCATCGAGGAAAGCCAGCAGACCGCCGCCCATGCCTCCTGCGGCTCCGGCACCTGCCACCGACACTATGTCCCGCCCCGTATGCTCTTGTATGACTTTTGCCAAATGCTGCATCCCCGCATCCAGCTCCGCTACCATAGCCTCATCGGCCCCCTTTTGCGGACCAAATACAAAAGCAGCCCCGTCGGGACCACAGAAGGGATTGCGCACATCGCATGCCACTCGGAAGCGCGACTCCGAAAGAGCCGGATGCACGGCCGACGAGTCTATGCCACACACCTGCGCGAGCATACCGCCACAAAGGGCAGTATCTTCTCCCAAGGTACGCCCTTCTCTGTCCGTGAAGCGGAAACCCAATGCCTGCAACATGCCCAATCCGGCGTCATTCGTGGCGCTGCCGCCTATGCCTATGACAAAATCTCTACAACCACGCTCCAGCGCATCACAGATGAGTTCGCCAGTGCCGAAGGTGGTCGTGAGCATGGGGTTGCGCCTATGCTCGGGCACGAGGGGTAGCCCGCTGATGCTCGCCATCTCTACAAAGGCAGTACGTCCGTCGCCCGAAATGCCATAGTAGGCATCACGCATCTCCATAAGCGGGGAGTGTGCCTGCAGAATGATGCGCCTGCCTCCCGTGGCAGCGATGAGCACATCCTGCATCCCCTCGCCTCCATCGGCTACCGGTTGCACGACGACCTCACTGTTTGGGCAGGCAGCACGCACACCCGCAGCTACCGCTGCACCTGCCTCAAAGGAACTCAAACACCCCTTGAAAGAGTCTATGGCGATGACGACTTTCTTCATACTCCTATTATAAATATGTATCTATCCAAAGATAAAACAATCCCTCCAATGGAACAGACTCGAGTGCTATTTACCCCTTAGCGACGCATGACAAAGCCTCTCCCCGGGGCGAGGAGAGGAACAGGAGGCTGAACAAGCAAAGTGTCATACGGCTTCAGTTTTTTTTACCTGCCATAGTGCATTGTGAAGCATGGAGCATAGTTCTCCGACTCATGCGCGGGAAACCAAGAGAATGTGGCGCCAAAACATTGGGCAAACACGTGCGAAATTTTTTTTGATTTGGCGCATAATTTTTTCTGAAATGGCGCCAAAAAAAATTCTTTTTGGCGCAGCTTTTTGCGACAAGATACACACGTTGGAGATCTCAACATATTTGCACGTTTTTTTGCATGAGCGCTGTCATCTATTGAAAGTGTGCACATCTGCAAGCAAAGGGTAACAGGAGTATGACAAGAAAGGAAGAAGGAGGCATCCGTTCTGCCACAATGGCAGTCGGGAGGAGATGGCATTAGATTTGTCTTTCTAATTGTCAGAATCGAAAAAAACAAATCAACATCACACTACACAAATGAGTAAGAAAGGAACCATCGGGGTAACGAGTGACAACATCTTCCCCGTCATCAAGAAATTTCTCTACAGCGACCACGAGATATTCCTCCGCGAGATCGTCTCCAATGCTGTCGATGCCACACAGAAGCTCCGCACACTGGCTTCCGTAGGCGAGTTCAAGGGAGAGACGGGCGATTTGCGCGTCACCGTCACCATAGACGAGGCTGCACGTACGATCACGGTAAGCGACCGTGGCGTGGGTATGACAGAAGAGGAGGTGGAGAAGTATATCAATCAGATCGCCTTCTCCAGTGCCGAAGAGTTCTTGGAGAAATACAAAGACGACAAAGCGGCCATCATCGGGCACTTCGGTCTCGGATTCTACTCGGCCTTCATGGTCTCTGAGCGCGTGGACGTCATCACCCGCTCCTTCCGCGACGGTGCCGAGGCCGTAAAGTGGAGCTGCGACGGCTCGCCGGAGTTCACACTGGAAGCGACGGACAAGGCCGAGCGCGGTACGGACATCGTGATGCACATCGATGAGGAAAACAGTGAATTTCTCGGACGAGAGAAAATCGAAAGCCTCTTGACGAAGTACTGCAAGTTCCTCCCCGTGCCCATCATATTCGGCAAGAAGCAAGAATGGAAGAACGGTAAGATGCAGGACACGGACGAAGACAATCAGATCAACGACACGCACCCCGCTTGGACGAAGAAACCGGCCGACCTCAAGGATGAGGATTACAAGACTTTCTACCGCGCACTCTACCCCATGTCGGACGAGCCGCTCTTCTGGATCCATCTCAATGTAGACTACCCCTTCAATCTGACCGGTATCCTCTACTTCCCCAAGATCAAGAACAATCTGGAGCTACAGCGCAATAAGATACAGCTTTACTCCAACCAAGTGTACGTCACGGACGAGGTACAGGGCATCGTGCCGGACTTCCTCACGCTCCTGCACGGGGTCATCGACTCACCGGATATCCCCCTCAACGTGTCTCGTTCCTATCTGCAGAGCGATTCGAACGTGAAGAAAATATCGGCTCACATCACCAAGAAAGTGGCCGACCGTCTGGAAGAGATATTCAAGAACGACCGCTCCACCTTCGAAGAGAAGTGGGACAGCCTCAGACTCTTCGTCCAATACGGCATGCTCACGGACGAGAAGTTCTACGACCGTGCCACGAAGTTCTTCCTCCTCAGCGACATCGAGGGACATAAGTACACCCTCGACGAATACCGCACACTCATAGAAGGAGTGCAGACCGATCGCGACGGACAAGTGGTGTACCTCTACGCCACAGATCGAGAGGCTCAATACAGCCATGTGAAGCGTGCTACTGACAAAGGCTATAGCGTCCTCGTGCTTGACGGACAGCTGGACACGCATACCGTGAGCCAACTGGAACGGAAGCTGGAGAAGACGCACTTTGTACGTGTGGACAGCGACACGATCAACAATCTCATCCGCAAGGAACAGCCCTCCTCAGAGGTGAAGCTCTCAGACGTGGAGCGCTCCTCGCTGATCAAGCTCTTCGAGGCACGGCTGCCTCGCGAGGAAAAGAAGCACTTCAACGTCGCTTTCGAATCGCTCGGCACCGAAGCGGAAGCCGTTCTCATCACACAGGGTGAGTTCATGCGACGCATGCGCGACATGGCACAGCTCCAACCGGGCATGAGCTTCTACGGCGAGTTGCCCGACTCATACAACTTGGTTCTTAATGCAGATCATCCGCTTATCGCCCGCGTACTCGCCGGAGAGAAAGAGGCTGTGGAGCCTTCGCTCACAGAACTAAGGGCACGGGTAGCCGAATTGCAGGCTGAGGAACAAAAGCTCAGCGCAGAAGTGCAAGGCAAAAAGCCGGAAGAAATCCCCGCCGCCACGAAGGAGGCGCAGGAGAACAATGCCATGGAGTTGGCGAAGACTGAAGGCAGCATCAATGAACAATTGACGACCTATGCGCAGGGCAACGAGCTCATCGGGCAGCTTATCGACCTGGCTCTGCTGGGCAGCGGCCTGCTCACGGGAGAACCGTTGGCCGAATTTATCCGTCGAAGCCAGCGTTTGCTCTGATCGGACTACCGACAACATCCAACAAAAAGAGTGGCAGCACCCATCTGTTTCGGAGGGGCTGCCACTCTTATTATATAGGTGTGGACGGGAATAAGCCCCGGACGCTCGCGCGTGCTCGACTCACAATTCCCGCGGATTTGCGGCATGAGGAAGGGGTTGTCTGCTTATTTTCAATACTTTTGTGCCTCCTCGGCATGAGGAACCAAGTATTGAGAACAATTACTAATCGATAAATATGGCCGCCACATCGAACGAAAAAGCCCCACAGATCGATCTGATTTACAAGATCGAAGACAAACCTTCTTTCAAAGATGCGCTCTTCGCTGCATTCCAACACCTACTCGCCATCTTCGTGGCTATCATCACGCCTCCGCTTATCATAGCCGGAGCGCTTGATTTGGATCTGGAGACAACTTCCTTCCTCGTGTCCATGGCTCTTTTCGCCTCGGGCATATCTACTTTCATCCAGTGTCGTAGACTCGGCCCCGTCGGAGCCGGACTCCTCTGCGTGCAGGGAACGAGTTTCTCTTTCATCGGTCCCATCATCAGTGCAGGGCTCGTAGGTGGACTGCCGCTTATATTCGGCTGTACGATAGTGGCCGCGCCCATCGAGATGATTGTAAGCCGCTCCTTCCGCTATCTCAAGCGTATCATCACGCCACTGGTGTCGGGAACGGTGGTTCTGCTGATCGGACTCAGCCTGGTCAAGGTGGGCATCATCGCCTGCGGTGGCGGTCACGCAGCCATGGACAACGGCACCTTCGGTAGTTGGCAGAATCTGAGCATCGCCGCGCTTGTACTCATCGGTGTACTCTTCTTTAATAGGAGTGGCAACAAATACATTCGCATGAGCTCCATTGTCTTGGGGCTTATCGTCGGATACATCCTGGCCTTCATCCTCGGACGAGTGGACCTCTCGGCTGTGCAGACGACTGACATCGCGCTATGGAATATACCGGTACCGTTCAAATATGGTCTGGATTTGAATATCTCTTCGCTCATCGCATTCGGTCTCATCTACCTCATTACGGCGATCGAAGCGTCGGGCGACATCACTGCCAACTCCATGATATCCGGCGAACCGCTGGAAGGAGAAAAATACGTGAAGCGCGTTTCGGGCGGTGTATTGGCAGACGGATTCAACTCTCTCCTCGCCGGCGTGTTCAACTCATTCCCCAACTCCATTTTCGCACAGAACAACGGTCTCATCCAACTGACTGGCGTGGCAAGCCGACACGTGGGCTACTATATTGCTGCCATGCTCATCATACTCGGACTCTTCCCGGGCATCGGTCTCATCTTCTCGGTCATGCCCGATCCCGTACTCGGAGGGGCTACTCTCTTGATGTTCGGTACTGTGGCTGCAGCGGGCATACGCATCATCGCTTCTCAGGAGATCGATCGCAAGGCTACAATGGTTCTCGCTATCAGTCTCTCGCTGGGTCTGGGCGTGGAGCTCATGCCGGATATTCTCACGAATGTGTCGCCGAATCTGAAAGGAATCTTCTCTTCCGGTATCACTACGGGCGGATTGGCGGCCATCATTTCCAACGCTGTCATTCGCAGCAAGTAAGCGTTTTTTCGACACAGCTTTAATAGAATCGAACTATGGAACTGCTTAAACGGAGAATCCTACAAGACGGTAAATGTTACCCGGGTGGCATCTTGAAGGTCGATAGCTTCATCAATCATCAGATGGACTCCAAGCTGATGTACCACGTAGCCGAGGAGTTTGCACGACTCTTTGCCGACAGCGGTGCCAATAAAATCGTCACCATCGAAGCAAGTGGGATCGCCCCTGCCATCATGGTGGGCTACATCATGAATCTGCCCGTGGTCTTCGTGAAGAAAAAACAGCCCAAGACGATGGAGAATATGCTCACAACGACGGTACACTCCTTCACAAAGAACAGAGACTATACGGTCTGCATCAGCCATGATTTCCTCACAGCTGACGACCGCATCCTCTTTATCGACGACTTTTTGGCTTACGGCAATGCCGCACAAGGCATTATTGATCTGGCAGATCAGGCGGGCGCGCAGATCGCCGGCATGGGCTTTATCATCGAGAAAGCCTTCCAGCACGGGCGTGACATTCTCATTGAAAAGGGTATCCGCGTGGAATCGCTGGCCATTATCCAGAGCCTCGAAAACTGCGAGATCACCATCACCGACCAAGCGTAACTCATCCCATACGGCTTACTCGGGACGGCAACCCTCCAATCATTCCCCCTTAATAGAAATAAGACGAAATAGTCATCCCTTAAAAAGCATTTGCAAGTGAGAAGTCATTCATCGATGGTCTCTCGCTTAGCTTTTCGCTTATTATTTTGAGCAGGTGCAAAAGAGCCTTCATGGCTCTTTTGAAGTTGTAAGCAGCAGCTGCCAATAGGATGTTCACAGCATCCCCTGCCAC
>NZ_QEKY01000020.1 GCF_003096695.1 Porphyromonas loveana
CAGGTCTTTCTGCCGTATGACATAGAAAGGAATTGAAATACATTATATCAGCCGAATTGGTTGTTGCTTATAATCTATGTTAAACAAGCAAGACAGAAGTATCTAACAAATCCAATATATTTCCATGTAAAGTGTTATCTTTGCAAGTAGAATAGTGAGCGTTCTTTGGGTATTCAAAACAATGTGCTCCAAAGCACTCCACTCATTTCCAAATCGTTACCCACCCATCCACCACGAAGCGGTAACACTCTATTATCCAACGAGATAATTCATAAGCAAAAAAATCGATTGGCGCCACACGCTCTTCGTTTCCGGCGCGAAAACAAAGGGCGTGCGGGCGAGGGGATATTCGGAAAGAACCGTTGCTCAGGCCGCATGTTCATCATGATGCACACGGGCGACGGCCTCATTGGCTCAAAGGAGCTGCTTATCCGTTTTGATTTTTGCTGTGTTTGAGCACTTTGGCATCCACATAGAATACTATTTCCTCGACGATATTGCTGCAGTGATCGCCTATGCGCTCCAGCTTGCGTATGAGGAGTAGCAGCTTCAGCCCGCAGTAGATGTGCTCGGGATGCTCTGCCATGAACTCGCTGAGCACCTTGGGGGCAGTATGATAGATGGCGTTGACCTCGTTGTCGCGCGAGAGTATGCGACCGGTCAGCTTGGTGTTTTCATTCTCCAAGGCTACGTAGCAGTCCGATAGCATCCCTTGCAGGACGTCGAACATCTGCTCCATCTCGAGCTTCTCTACCAGCGAGTCGGGTATGCCTTGGCAGTCGTCGTCGAGCACATGCAGGGCAATGCCGGCAGCAAAGTCGCCTATGCGCTCCAGCGTGTTGCAGATCTTCATCAGCGAGAGGGTGAGTCGCAGATCCACAGCCACGGGGCTGTAAAGGGCGATGTAGTTCTCGCAGTCGCTTTCGATCTTGAGCTCGTACACATCGACGCGCTTCTCCCGACTGATTACTTCGCGTGCCACGTCGCTATCGTGCGTCAAGAAAGCCTGACGGGCTTTCTCCAATTGGGAGAGGACAAGCTGCCACATGCGCTTCACTTCCTCTTTGAGATGGATCATCTCTTGTTCGGTATGTTTCATTGTGATTTCCTTATTTGAATAAATATCCGGTGGGGAGAGCGGCTGTTATCCGAAGCGACCTGTGATATAGTTCTGCGTCTGCTCGGAGTCGGGAGAGAGGAATATCTTCTTCGTGTCGTTGTACTCGATGAGCTTTCCGAGCATGAAGAAGCCGGTCTTGTCGCTCACACGCGCAGCCTGCTGCATATTGTGGGTGACGATGACGATCGTGTACTGCTCTTTGAGGCTGTGTATCAGCTCCTCTATCTTGGCCGTGGAGATGGGATCGAGCGCCGATGCCGGTTCGTCCATCAACAGGACGGAAGGAGAGACCGCCAAGGCCCGTGCGATGCATAGACGCTGCTGCTGACCCCCGGAGAGGGCAAAAGCCGACTTCTTCAGCTTGTCCTTGACCTCATCCCAGAGAGCAGCGGCTCGTAATGACTCTTCCACGCGCTGCGCGACAAACTCCTTATTCCCCATGGCATTAACTCTCAGACCGTATGCCACGTTCTCGAAGATTGATTTCGGGAATGGGTTGGGCTTCTGGAACACCATGCCCACTTGCTTGCGCAGCGTATCTACTGCGACGGATTTGTCGTTGATGTCGGTGCCGTCTATCAGGCATTCTCCCGTCAGTCGGGTGCCTTCGATCAGGTCGTTCATGCGGTTGAAAAGTCGCAGGAAAGTGGACTTGCCGCAACCCGAAGGCCCGATGAGAGCGGTAACTGTGTGGCTCTCCATCTTCATGCTGACCGACTTGAGCGCGTGGAAGTCACCGTAGAAAAAGTCTATATTCTTAGCTTCTATCATTTTGTATGCTTAGGCTGATTGTTTTTTGTTTTTGGATATGTACGATCTGATGGCTGTGGCCAGAAGGTTCATCACCAGGACGATGGTGATGAGTACCAAAGCAGTGCCATAGGCTATCGGTCGGGAGGCTTCGAGGTCCGTTCCGCTTGTGGCTATCACGTAGAGGTGGTAGGGCAGCGCCATCACCTGATCGAATATGCTCGAAGGCAGCTTGGGCAGGAAGTAGGCGGCGGCTGTGAAGAGGATGGGGGCCGTCTCGCCCGACACTCTGCCGATGGAGAGGATGAGCCCCGTAATAATATCCGGAAAAGCAGCCGGCAGGACCACCCTAAATATAGTTTGGAGCTTGCCGGCTCCGAGGGCATAGCTACCTGTGCGATAAGTGTCCGGTATGGCTTTCAGCGCCTCTTCGGTCGTTCTGATGACGAGCGGCAGCGCCAGCAGCCCGAGGGTGAGCGAGCCGGCTACGATGGAATCGCCGAAGCCCAAGGTGTTCACAAACAGGGCCATGCCGAAGAGTCCGAATACGATGGAGGGAATGCCGGCCAGATTGTTCGTCATGATGCGTATGATGCGCACGAGCCAACCGTCGCGGGCGTACTCCTGCGTATAGATAGCCGACATGATGCCGACGGGGAAAGCCACGATCATGCTGCCCGCAACGAGACAGAGTGTGCCGACGATGGCCGGGTAGATGCCTCCTGCTGTCATGCCTTCGGTGGGAGCCGTCGTGATGAATTCCCAATTGATCACCCCGATGCCGTTATATACGATGAAGCCGAGCAGAGCCAGCAGCAGGGCCAATACTGAGAAGCCGAGCAATCGGAAGATGAAGAATGCGATGCGCTCGCTACTTTTCTTATTCATTATCATAGTGTCTATACCGATGCTTTGGGTTGTTTCTTGGAGATTACTTCGGCCGTTATGCTGATGATCATCGTAATGACGAAGAGGATGCAGCCGAGCAAGAATAGCGCTTGATAGTGGGAGCTGCCAGCAGGCACTTCGCCCAGTTCGGCTGCGATCGTGGCCGGAATCGTCCGCACCGATTCGAAGTAGGTCGAAGGCATCACGGCAGCATTGCCCGTGACCATGAGCACAGCCATCGTCTCTCCGATGGCGCGACCGATACCTAAAACTACGGCTGCGGATATGCCCGATTTGGCATAAGGGATCACCACTTTATAGATGGTCTGCCACCGCGTGGCACCGAGTGCCAAACTGGCCTCGCGCATGGCTCGCGGCGTATTGCCCATGGCGTCTTGTGCAACTGTGATGATCGTGGGCAGGGCCATAATGGCGAGGATAAGGCTGCCGGTGAAGGCTGTCTCTCCTACTGCAAGGTCGAAGGTGTGCTGCACCCACGGCACCAGTACGATCAAGCCCCAGAAGCCATATACGACCGATGGTATCCCGGCCAGTAGCTCGATGGCGGGCTTGAGGATCTTCCGAACGCGCCCTGAAGCCAATTCCGACAGGTAAATGGCAACACCCAACCCCAGCGGAAGAGCCAGAGCGATGGCGGCCAAGCTGACCAGGAGGGTGCCCAAGACAAGCGGGAGGATGCCGAATAATGGGGCAGGTAGCGCAGTGGGCATCCATTCCGTGCCGCCGAAAAAGTCGGCAAGCGAGATGTCTCCCGTGTCAATGACCCGCACAACTCCATTGTTGGCAGGAGCATATTTCTGAGGCAGGAAGGCGATAATGTTCGGATTGGCTCGGATCACCTCTTCTATCTTATCCGGCAGGAGGGCATAGTCCTCGCCCAATTCGTCCTCACTGTAGATGGAGAAGAGGTCGTCGATGCGAAAGAGCATAATCTCTTGGTCGTCTCCTCCCAATTGCTTCCAGTTGGTTACCTCTCCGTCGAAGACCTGCTTGAGGTCTTGGGGCGAGAGTTGTTGCACCCGATTGTCGGCATGGCGATAGAGGGCATAGCCCTCCTCGACAGCCGGCGAGCGGAAGAGCGTGATCCCTTCGCTGAAGAGGAATACGGTGATAAGTAAGATAGCGATGCTGGTGATGGCACCGCTAACTGTAAAAAGAGCCTCTACTATCCGTCCGAGGATTGTCTTTAGGATTCTCATATTTGTCTTGAGGCTTGCACGTTGGTCATATCATTTTCGCCGCAGGGGGCGATAGTTATTTGATGCTGATAAAGCCTACTTTGCTGACGATGCCCTGTCCCTTTTCGGAGAGAACGTAGTTGATGAACGGCTTCACCTTGGCTTCGGATCGTGTATCGTAGTAGTAATAGAGAGGACGCACGATGGGATAGCTCTTATTCTTGGCGTTGGCAACAGACGGAGCGGCAAACTTCTTGCCGCCGTCGAAGGATATGGACAGTGCCTTCACGTCTTTGTTCAGATAGGCAAGACCTACATATCCGATGGCTCCTGCTGTCTGACTTACGGATTGTATGATGGCTCCCGTAGCCGGCATGCTCATGATGCCATTCATATAATTCTTGTTGCTGAGGACTACTTCCTTAAAGAATTCGTAAGTGCCGGACGAGGTCTCACGAGAGTAGGGGACGATCTTCATATCGGCTCCTCCCACTTCTTTCCAGTTCTTGATCTTGCCGGTGAAGATGCCTTCCAGTTGTTGGCGTGTGAGTTTGCCAACTTTGTTGGACGGATGCACCACTACAGCCAGAGCGTCGTATGCGATAACGACCTCTCGTACCGAGCGACCACTCTCTTGTATCTTCTGTCGCTCCGAGAATTTGATGCGACGTGAGCTTTGTGCCAGATCGGTGCTGCCGGACAATAGCGCGGCGATGCCCACTCCGCTCCCTCCACCGGTGATGGTGAGGCGTGCAGAAGGATTCTCTTTCATATATTGCTCGGACTCCTTCTGAGAAAGAGGCAGGACGGTATCGGACCCCTTGATGCGCTGTGCTTGAAGGGAGAACGCCATGGCGATAAGCATGGCTGCGATAGAAACGTGTCTTTTCATTTTTGTGTCTTGTTTGTGTTTGGATTGCGTTATGTCTTAATTCTAATTGCTGTTTTTGATCCGCTTCAAAAGTGCGGGCGGATTGTTACAGCTCTTTTGCGCGATTGTTATGATTCTGTTACGATTGATTTCACGGAATCAGAATTTACATTGCACAACAAAGGAGAAGCGATTGTCCTTCTGGTCAGCTGCATAGGAGGCGAGCGATGGGGTCTTTTCGTTATTGATCAGCTCGTAATAGGCCGTGAGTCTGACAGCAGATGATACCTTGTAGAGCAAGCCCAGTCCTAAAGTCTGGTAACCGATATCTGCTTTGCCTGTATATGATGCCGTACCAATGGCGCTGCCGGATACGCTGGTATTGGGATCGTACCAATCATACTTGACCAAAGCTGTAAGCGGCAACGTGCCCAAGTCCTGTGCCAGGAGTGCGTAACCACCGCTGAATGGGCGGATGTATGTATCGACCGTCGGGAGAGAGGCCGAATTGGGACTCTTGCTCGAAGATTCGGTGCCGGGCTGTGTGCCTCCGATGTATTCTCCGCGAATGCTGGTCACGCCCAGGGCATCGCTATAGAACGAGAGTTGTGCATCTATGCCATAGTACTGACGACGGGCGTATGCTCCCACGTTGGCTTGCGCATCATCCAGTTCGAATCCGTCTTTCTTCATCCGGAATACTTTGGAGGTACCTTGATATACGCCTCCACCATAATATGACAACCCGATACCCCACTCGGCATGACTTCCGATGGTGCGCGTAGCTGAGAGTCGTCCGATGAAGTCTTTGCGGTTGTCAATCTCCGGCTTGATGCCATTACCGGCAAAGAGCCCTGCTTCCAGTTTCAGGAAGTGCCATGGCGAAGTCTTCGCGGCTCGTAGCATGAACATTGCACCAAGATCTCTCTCGTTGGGGAAGAGTGTGCGCACGATCAAGGAGCGTTCCGGAGACTCTCTGCGAGAAGAAGAATAGCCGATCTCATGTCCGAATGGACGATCGAACACCCCTGCACGGAATAGTCCGGCATCACCGAAGGGAGAGTTCAGATCCAGATACACATCCTTCAGTCCCACACCTTTTTCAGTTAGGTCGAGCTGCAAAACGGCTTTGCCCCACTTCTCTTCGTAGGCAAACTTGATGCGTCCGCGACGGATACCTATTCGATTGAAGTCCTTGTCTGCTTCCTTGTTGGCTTCTCCTATGAAGAGAGACGCTTGCTCTTGTCCGATCCCGAAGACGCCTTGTACATAGCCGGAGATTTTGAGTTTGTTCTTGGTTTGTGCAGCCTCTTCTTGTGCGCTCACTCGCTCCTCAAGAGCGAGGAGGACACTGTCTTGATGATTGGTTTGAGCCGTTGCTACGATACCGGAGACCCCGATACAGAGCGATAGAATAAGTCTTTTGTTCATTTTCATTTTTCATACTGTTTTATCCACATGCCAAAAGTAGAAGTAGGATATTACGAATCCATTACAATGTAACTACAGTACAAATACCGTTCGGGGAAGAGGCGATTGCATATACAAAAAGAGCGCATCCCTCACGTGGAATGCGCCCTTTATGTCGATAGATTTTGTTTGTTCGGAGAAGGTTAATCGCGGACTTGCCTGAAAGCAGTGCCGAGATTGTCGATGAGGTCGGAAGCGACAAGGCTTTCCTCACTGTAGCGTCCGGCATAGATGTCTCCGGCCAAGCCATGAATGTAATTGCCCAGCACGCAAGCCGAGGCAGGAGGGTAGCCGGATCCTAACAGTCCGGTGATGATACCCATCAGGACGTCGCCGCTACCGCCTGTGGCCATACCGGGGTTGCCTGTATTGTTGAAGACGACCATACCTCCGGGCATGCAGGTAGCGCTATAGGTTCCCTTGAGGACTACATAGACGTGATGATGGCTTGCCAAGAAACGAGCCTGTCGTAAGCGCTCGTAGTCGGTGGCGCAATGCGTGGTGAGTCGCTCCAGTTCGCGAGAGTGCGGCGTGAGGATGCTATTGATGGGCAGACGGTCCAGCCAGCCACGGTTCTCAGCAATGATATTGAGGGCGTCGGCATCGAGTATCAACGGGCCGTTGGAGGCGGAGAGCATCTTCTCTACCAAGCGTACGGTGGCTTCTGCTTTACCGATTCCGGGGCCTATGCCTACAGCTTGATAGACTTGGGGAGAGGAATAGTCGCTCACCAAATCGGCTCTGTCATCGGCATGAACCATCGCTTCGGGCACGGCCGTCTGCATGATGGGCTCGCCACAGGCAGGGATATGGGCCGTCAGCAAGCCGATGCCGCTTCTCAGACAAGCGCGCGCTGCCAGACAGGCAGCACCCATCTTGCCTCTACTGCCTGCTATCAGCAAAGCGTGGCCGAAGCTGCCTTTGTGGGCAAATCGGGGACGTCGGCGGATGATGCCGGAGATGTCGAAGTCGGTATTGAGGAAGTATTCTGTCTTGATTGTTTGCTTACCCTCGACGCTCAATCCTATGTTCAGGACCTTCCATGTGCCCACATAATCGGCATTCTCTGAAAAGAGGAAAGAAAGCTTGGGGTATTCGAAGGTCAGCGTATGTGTGGCTCGGATGATGGCATTGGGATTGTTGCCGAAGTTATCCTCTTCAAAGAGCCCTGACGGGATGTCTATCGACACAATCTCCGACCCCGATTGGTTCAGGAACTCCACTACTTTGGCGAAACCTCCTTGCAGAGGACGATTGAGTCCCACGCCGAAGAGACCGTCCACAACCACCGTCTGGGCAGACAATTCGGGCAGCGTGAGTTGATCCACCACCTCAGTCATTCTAATGCCTGAGCAGTTAAGGAGTTGCTTGCGGTATTCGTTGCATTCGGGACTGAGCGAACCGTTTACGTTGAAGAGAAAGACCTCCACCGAATAGCCGTCGTCGTTGAGGATGCGGGCAGCGCAGAGCGCATCAGCTCCATTATTACCCGGGCCGGCGAAGACGACCACGCGACGTTGTTGCGTGTAGAGTCGCTCGAACTCGTACACCCACATACCGGCAGCTCGCTCAATCAAGTCGACCGAGGAAATAGGTTCGTGCTCGATCGTATAGCGATCAAGTTCCTTGATACGTGCTCCGGTAAATATCCCAATCATGATACATTATTACTCCATGGTGCCACGAACAATACCACGTTTGGATGTTCTGACAAAGTCGAGGATGAGGTTCTTCTCGTAGCAGTCTACATACTCAAGCTGGATGATTTCGAGTGCATCGGAGTTGTTCAGACCTCTTTGATAGAGCGTGCGGTATATATCGTTGATCAGGAAGATCTGATCATTGGAGAATTCTCTCCTCCGGAGTCCTACGATGTTGATGCCACAATAGACGAGCGGATCGCGACCAACCAATACATACGGAGGGATGTCTTTGGACACGCGAGAACCTCCCTGTATCATCACATGTTGAGAGATCCGCACAAACTGGTGCACGAGGACGCCTCCGCTGATGATGGCATGGTCGTCAATCTCTACTTCGCCCGCTATCTGAGTGGCATTCCCAATGATGATCTGATCTCCCAATATACAGTCGTGTGCGATGTGGCTATACGCCATCAAGAGACAGCGACTGCCCACTACTGTAGTGCCGCGCGAGGCGGTACCTCTATTGACTGTGGCGCATTCACGCACCGTCGTATAGTCCCCAAGGACGGCAGTCGAGTCCTCTCCTTGGAACTTCAAGTCTTGCGGCACACCGCCGATCACTGCTCCCGGATGGATCACACATCCTTTGCCCAAAGTTGAACCGTAGCGAACTACAGCATGGGGATGCAGGATGGAATCATCTCCTATCTTAGCTCCCGCCTCCACGACTGCAAAGGGACCGATCTCTACGCCTGCGCCTATCTCGGCATGTGGGTCCACACTCGCCAATGGGCTTATCTTCGTCTCTGACATTATTCTTTGTTTTGAATTATCTGTGCCATGAATTCGGCCTCACAAGCCAATTGTTCTCCTACAAAGGCCAAGCCTCTCATATTGGCTACGCCTCTGCGTATCTCGGATATCATTCTCAACTTGAATACCAAGGTGTCTCCGGGGACTACTTTACGACGGAACTTCACCTTGTCAATCATCAAGAAATAGGTGGAGTAGCTACCTGGTTCGGTCAGTGTGTTCAGCACCAAGAGGCCTCCCACCTGTGCCATTGCTTCCACTTGGAGGACACCCGGCATTACAGGCTCGGCAGGGAAGTGACCCTGGAAGAATGGTTCGTTACCCGACACACTCTTCACTCCGACGATATAGTCGGGCCCTACTTCAATGATCTTATCCACCAAGAGGAACGGATAGCGGTGAGGCAATAGTTCCTTGATCCTGTTCACATCCATTATCGGATCTTTGTTGGGGTCGTAATGCGGAGCCTGTGCTTCGTTCAGCTTGATGTCCTTGCGGATCAGTCGCGCCATCTTGTTGTTAATGCTGTGTCCCGGGCAGGTAGCGATGATACGTCCCTTGACGTACTTACCGATCAGAGCCAGATCTCCCAACACATCAAGAAGTTTGTGACGAGCGGGTTCGTTGTCGTAGATGAGCGGTTTGTTGTTGATGTAACCCAGTTCGTTTACCTCTTTGCGCTCTACTCCCATCATATCGCTCATTGCATCGAGCCGATCCTGTGGCAGCAGCTCATCATAGATTACCAACGCATTGTCGAGATCGCCACCCTTGATAAGATTGGCTTCCAGAAGCATCTGTACCTCACGAACGAATACGAAAGTACGAGCACCGGCAATCTGTTCTTCAAAGTCAGACAGGGACTCCAACGAAGCAAATTGGTTGCTGAGTACCTTGCTGGGGAAAGATATATGTACATCCACAGAGAACTCTTCGTCCGGTAGGAAGATCAGCTTCGATTTGCTTTCGGGATCGGATACTTCCATGCGTTTCTTGACGATGTAGTACTCACGCAAAGCGCTTTGCTCCACCAGTCCCACACGACGGATTTCATTCACATAAGGCTCGGCACTACCATCCAGAATTGGGAACTCGGGAGCGTTCACCTCTATCATACAGTTGTCCACACCCAAGGCATAGAGAGCAGCCATGGCATGCTCAATGGTGCTTACGGTCACATCGCCTTTCTTGAGCAAGGTGCCACGGTTCGTGCTGTGCACGTTATCGGCTATGGCATCTATGATCGGTTGTTCTTCCAAGTCGAGGCGCTTGATCTTATAGCCCGTATCCTCTGGTGCGGGGCAGAACGTGATCTGAATGTCTAGTCCCGTATGAAGGCCCTTGCCTTGCAGACTGAAGCTATCTTTTAGGGTTTGCTGTTTTTGCATATTTCTTTTAGTTCTGATATTTCTTTTTCCAATTGGTCTATGCGGCGACTCATATCCGGCAGTTTGGGCAGGATAACAGATGTGCGCAGCATATCTCGTACCGGCATGCCCGGCGATCCGAGTAAGACAGAGCCGGACTTGACGTTGCTCAGCAGTCCTGTCTGTCCGCCTAAACTGACGTGGTCGCCCACTTTGATGTGTCCCGACAGACCTACCTGACCGCCGAATTGGCACCACTCACCTACGTGCGACGAGCCGGCCATCCCCACCTGTGCGGCGAAGACCGTATGGCTGCCCACCGTACAGTTGTGTGCTATCTGGACGAGGTTGTCCAATTTGACTCCGCGATGAACGATCGTCGATCCCATTACAGCCCTGTCTATACAGGTGTTGGCGCCGACTTCCACATCATCTTCGATAATAACGTTACCCATCTGCGGAATCTTGTTGTAACCATCGGCGTCGGGGGCAAAACCGAATCCGTCGGCTCCGATCACAGCGCCGGCGTGTATGATGCAGCGTGCACCTATGCGACAGCCGTCATATACAGTCGTGTGGGGATAAAGCGTTGTCTTCTCTCCCACCGACACACTGCTACCAATATAAACGTGCGGATATACGCTGCAACCGGTGCCCAGCGAAGCGCCCTCAGCCACATAAGCGAATGCACCGATATAGCAGTCATCCGGCACAGACACAGACGGGTGGACAAACGCTGTCGAATCCACTCCTTTGCGCTGCGGCTTCATGCTGTCCACCAGCTGCATCAGTTGCGCCAATGCAGCATAAGCATTGGGAACGCGTATCAGCGTAGTCCGCACACTTTCACGTGGACGGAAGTCTTCGTTGACCAATACGGCGTCAGATGCTGTCTCGTATAGATAATGCTCGTACTTGGCATTGGCCAAGAACGAAAGGCAACCGCTCCGACCTTCCTCTATCTTGGCAAAGTCGTGCAGTCGCACCTGTGGATTTCCTTCTATGGTTCCGTGTAGATAGTCGGCTATTTGTTGAGCTGTGAACTCCATGTGACAGAGATTAGTTGATGGATACCGTTTCTTAGATAAGCCCTTTGCGACGCAGGGCGTCTTCCATACTCCGTTGCATGGCAGCGGCCTCACCTGCAGCTTTGGAGGCAAAGCTCTCTGTATTGTCTGCATATATGATGCTGCGGGATGCATTGACCAGCAGTCCGCAGTGGTCATTCATGCCGTACTCTGCCACGTCTTCCAGACTTCCGCCCTGAGCTCCCACACCGGGGACGAGCAGGAAGGCGTCCGGTACGATCCGACGGATGTCTTTCAACATCGAAGCCTGAGTAGCCCCCACCACATACATCAGGTGATCGGCATTGTCCCATGTCTGGCTGATGCGGATAACGCGCTCAAAGAGATATTCGCCATCGGCGTCGCGCATCATCTGGAAGTCCTGCGAACCTCTGTTGGATGTCAGTGCCAGCAGAACAGTCCACTTACCGGCATAGCTCAGGAACGGGCTGATGCTGTCTTCTCCCATGTAGGGCGATACGGTGAGAGCATCCACTTTCAGATGCTCGAAGAACGAACGAGCATACATATCGCTCGTGTTGCCTATGTCGCCACGCTTGGCATCGGCTATGATGAACAGCTCGGGATAGTTCTCACAGATGTAATCGACCGTCTTCTCGAAAGACAAAGCGCCGAAGCTGCCTACGCTCTCATAGAAAGCCATATTGGGCTTATAGGCGACGCAGTATTCGGCCGTGGCGTCTATGATGGCCTTGTTGAAGGCGAAGATGGGATCATCCTCATTCAACAGATGGGGTGGTATTTTTTTTACATCGGTGTCCAATCCTACACAGAGGAAAGAACGCTTGTGGCAAATCTGGTCAAAAAGTTCTTTTCTATTCATTATCTACTATTATTTATTATAGAGCGGCTTCTTTCATACGCTCAACATTTTCTGCTATTATCAGCGCATCGATAAACGGCTGCACTTCTCCATCCATCACGGACGGGAGATTGTACACTGTCATATTGATGCGGTGATCGGTCACTCGCCCTTGCGGATAATTGTATGTCCTGATCTTGGCCGAGCGGTCGCCCGTGGACACCATCGTTTTGCGTCGGGCAGCGATGGCCTCGTTATGCTTGGACAGTTCGATGTCGTAGAGTCTGGAGCGCAGCATCTGCATGGCCAGCTCGCGGTTTGCTATCTGCGAGCGGGCTTGCTGGCACACGACCACCATACCCGTCGGTTTGTGGGTGAGCTGCACTTTGGTCTCCACCTTATTGACGTTCTGGCCGCCGGCACCTCCCGAACGGGAAGTCTGCATCTCTATGTCCGCGGGGTTGATCTCCACGTCCACCTCTTCGGCCTCGGGCAGAACGGCCACAGTCGCAGCCGATGTGTGGATGCGCCCTTGCGTCTCTGTTGCCGGCACGCGCTGCACACGGTGCACACCACTCTCGTACTTGAGGAGACCGTATACGCCGTCTCCATGTACCGAGAAGATAATTTCTTTGTACCCGCCTGTGGTTCCCTCGCTGAGGTTGGTGACCTCAATCTGCCAGCCCTTCGACTCGCAGAACTTGGCATACATGCGATAGAGGTCGCCGGCGAATAACGCCGCTTCGTCTCCTCCCGTACCTCCACGTATCTCGACGATGGCATTTTTGTCGTCCTCGGGGTTGGCAGGGATGAGCAGCATCTTGATTTCCTCCTCCAGCTGCGGTAGTCGCTCCGTGGCTTCGGCGAGCATCTCTCGCGCCATCTCACGCAGCTCTTCGTCGTTTTCCTTGGCCATGGTTTGCTTGGCCTCGTCTATGTTGCCGAGCAGATTGCGATAGTCACGACCGGCCAGATGTATCTTCTCCAGATCGCGATACTCCTTGCTCAGCTTCGTGAAGCGCTTCATATCGGCTATGACGGCCGGGTCTGTGATGAGAGTGGAAATCTCTTCGAAACGGCTCTCTAAGCCATCCAAACGTTCTAAGAGTTTGTTCTCTGACATAAGTGCGAGATATATGGGGCTCAGACGGGATTAGTAACGGATCTCTCCGTGCGGTGTCCGGAGGATGAGTTCGTTAGCCGGAGCCTCCTCGACGCGTCCCACTATGCGGGCGGGGATGCCGAAGCTCTCGGATATTTCTATTATGCGCTGTGCATTCTCTTCCGAGAGGTACACTTCGAGGCGGTGCCCCATGTTGAAGACCTTGTACATCTCTGACCATGCCGTGCCGCTTTCGCGCTGTATCATCTCGAAGAGCGGAGGGGTGGGGAAGAGATTGTCCTTGATCACGCGCTTGTTCTTGAGGAAGTGCATCACCTTGGTCTGCGCACCGCCGGAGCAGTGCACCATGCCATGGATGCGGCGACTCATCTCGTCCAATATGGTCTTGACCACCGGTGCGTAAGTGCGCGTGGGAGAGAGTACGAGCTTGCCCGCATCCAGTCCCAATCCGGCGATGGCGTCGGTGAGCTTCATGCTGCCGCTATAGACGAGGTCGTCCGGCACCGAGGGGTCATAACTCTCGGGGTACTTCTCTGCCAAATAGTGGGCGAAGACATCGTGACGAGCCGAGGTGAGTCCGTTGCTGCCCATACCTCCGTTATATTCCTGCTCGTATGTCGCCTGTCCGTAGGAGGAGAGCCCGACGATGACGTCGCCGGCTTTGATGCGTGCATTGTCGATCACGTCGGAGCGTTTCATGCGGCAGGTCACTGTGCTATCCACGATGATGGTCCTCACGAGGTCGCCCACGTCGGCCGTTTCTCCGCCTGTGGCATAGGCATTCACCCCCATGCTGCGCAGATCGGCAAGCAGCTCTTCCGTCCCGTTGATGATGGCGGAGATAACTTCTCCCGGAATGAGTTGCTTGTTGCGTCCGATGGTGGACGACACTAATATGTTGTCCACTGCTCCCACACAGAGCAGGTCGTCTATGTTCATGATCAGCGCATCCTGAGCGATCCCCTTCCATACGGAGAGGTCGCCCGTCTCACGCCAGTAGATGTATGCGAGCGAGCTCTTGGTGCCGGCGCCGTCGGCATGCATGATGTTGCAGTAGTCGGGGTCGCCGCCGAGTATATCGGGAATGATCTTGCAGAAGGCTTGGGGGAATATTCCCTTGTCCACATTCTTGATGGCGGCATGTACGTCCTCTTTCGAGGCTGACACTCCGCGCAGGTTATAGCGTTCGTTTGACATATACGATCAGTATGCTCTTAGATTCTTCTTTGTCAGCGCAGGCGTAATACGTCGCCCTCTTGGGGGATGTATTCCCCATCCTTGTCGTTGAGTTTGTAGAGGTTCTTGAGGCGGATGCCGTAGCGTTGCGAGATGCTGTGCATGGAGTCGCCCACACGCACCACATGTCGGGTATATTTGGATACCGAACGGCTGTTCTTCTTCTCCAGATAGACCACATCGCCCTTCTCCAGCGGGAAGTCCGTGGGGGCGTCGTTGTACCGTGCCAGTCGGGATGCACTGATGTCGAACTCCTCGGCCAGTGAATCGAAAGTGTCGCCCGCCTTGGCCACGATGTAGAGGAGTCCGTAGCTGAAGTAGGCTTCGTGCTTGAGGCCGCTCTGTGCTTTTTGCTTGGTCTCCTGTGCAGCCTTGGCTGTAGTACCCGGATAGCTCTTGTTGAACCACGAGGGATAACGCTCGCGATCCAGTGCATAAAGCTCATAGACCTCTACCATCTTGATCAGCAGATTGGCATAGCCGCGATTGGTGGCATAGCCACATCGTTGCAGACCGGTAGCCCAGCCGCGATAGTCGTCACGCCTGAGATCGAATAGCGAGCGATAGCGTGGCTGTAGTAAGAAGCGGGAATGATCCTCGTAGGACTCCCGCGAATGGGAGTAACTGCGGAAGCATTCGTCCGGTGCATCGTCCGTCCGGTAGGTGCGCTTGCCCGTCCAGGATCTATGGCACTTGATGCCGAAGTGATTGTTGTGCACGCTGGCGAGAGTGCTGGCTCCGGCTCCTGTCTCTACCAGTGCCTGTGCCATCGTGATGCTTGCCGGGATGTTGTAACGGCTCATCTGCCGTATGGCCTCGTCAGCGTATTGCTTCACGTAGGCCTCGTATGTGCGATTTCGTCCCTGTGCCACTGCGGAGAAAATCCCGAAGCATAGAAAAAGGGAAACGAAGAATACTTGCAAAATCTTTGCTCTCATCTGTATGGGATAATTGTCTGAGGACAACATTAGCTACAAAAGTACAAATAAATCGCAGTCCGTCAGAGCTTTTCCGCCATCGTGGCGGACTGAGGCGGTTTATGCGCTGAAAAGGGCAGAAAAGTCGCGCCAATCTGAGCCGGAAACATGCGCCGGAAGTTTTTCGATTTGGTGCATAATTTTTCGGAAAATGGTGCCAAAACAAAATGGAAATGGCGTGAGTTCTCGCTTGAATCTGAGGCGTGTTTTTGCCGATTTGCGGTGCCTTTTCTGTGAGAGTATCGGATGAGAGGCTGAGATCAGCCCCATGTGGCAAGCAATATGTGTCGTCTTTAGTCGTTACCTTTGTGAGTATCGGACGAAGTGCCGACCCAATTCATATAGAATTATCAAGCATGAATAACTTTGCAATTATTGGCGTGGCGGGATACATTGCTCCGCGACATCTTCGCGCTATCAAGGATACGGGAGGAAAACTGATCTCAGCGTTGGACCGATTCGACAGCGTGGGCATCATCGACAGCTTCTTCCCGCAAGCGGCTTTCTTTACTGAGCATGAGCTATTCGACCGTCATAATTCCAAGTTGCGAGGTACCCGGGAGGCCATCGACCACTTGTCCGTTTGTACGCCCAACTATCTGCATGATGCGCACTGCCGCTACGGGCTGCGATTGGGCGCCGATGTGATATGTGAGAAGCCGCTGGTGCTCAACCCGTGGAATATCG
Source organism: Porphyromonas loveana (assembly GCF_003096695.1). Lineage (GTDB taxonomy): Bacteria > Bacteroidota > Bacteroidia > Bacteroidales > Porphyromonadaceae > Porphyromonas > Porphyromonas loveana. The sequence goes on from NZ_QEKY01000020.1 coordinate 16,038, forward strand.
ACGCTTTGCAGGAGATCGAGCGCGAGACGGGCAGACGGGTGTACAATATCCTGCAGCTGCGTCTGCATGACTCCATCGTGGCGCTCAAGAAGAAGATCGAAGCCGGTCCATCGGGTAAGATTTACGACGTGGACCTTACCTATATAACCTCCCGCGGCAATTGGTATTACACCAGTTGGAAGGGCGACGAACGCAAGAGCGGAGGTATCGCGACCAACATAGGCGTGCACTTCTACGATATGCTCACGTGGGTATTCGGCAGCGTGCGAAGCAATGTGGTGCACGTCGCGGCGCATGACAGGGTGGCAGGTTATTTGGAGTTGGAGCATGCACGTGTGCGCTACTTCCTTTCGATCAATGAGGCTCTCCTGCCGGCCGATGCCGCAGAGGGCGAGAAGCGCACTTACCGTACGATCGAGATCAACGGAGAGTCCTTCGAGTTTAGCGAGGGTTTCACGGAGCTGCACACAGAGAGCTACAGACGCATTTTGGCGGGCGAAGGCTTCGGTCTGGACGAGGCTCGCAACAGCATCCAGATCGTGCATGATATACGCAATGCGACACCGATAGGTCTTCGCGGAGACTATCACCCCATGGCAGGCTGTCCTTTGGCTCCCCATCCGTTCGGATGGAAGCGTTAAAGGGAACTTATTCTCTTGAATTTTTGTGCTTTATACCTCGTAGCCGAATCTCCAAAGCAACGCAGCAGTTCGCCCTTTATGACACAACCTTGCGCTTAGTCGCCCGAGAGCGTGTACAGTTCGGAAGGCGATGAGCGTTTGAGGACGGTCAGGTCTAAGTCTTTTCCTACACGGATACCTTCGTTGAAGAGGCGGTATTCGATGGACTTCCAGCAGAGCTCGGGGTGATTGTTGTCCTTGCTCAGGTGGCAGAGCCACACGTGCTTCATCTCCGGACGGAAGATTCTTGCGAGGAAGTCGCCGGTCTCTTGGTTGCTGAGGTGGCCGAGGGGACCCGATACGCGCTCCTTGAGGAAAGGAGGGTAGGGGCCGCTGAGGAGCATCTCGCAGTCGTAGTTGGCTTCGATGACCAAGTATTCGGCCTTGGAAGCGTAGTGTGAGATAGTGTCGGTGATGTGTCCGACATCGGTGCAGAGCGTGAAGCTGAAGCTCGGAGCGGTGATATGGTAACCCACATTCTCTGTGGCATCGTGCGGAATCGGGAACGGCGTGATGTCGAATCCGGCCAATGCGAAGGTCTGTTCGGGGACGATCATCCGGCGCGAGGCCATCGGCAAACTATCCACATAGCGGCTGCAGTCGATGCCATTGAGCACTTTCTCGGTGGCGAATACGGGCAGATTGAGTTTGTCTCCCAGCGAGCCTACGGTACGTATGTGGTCGGCATGGTCGTGGGTGACGAGTACGCCCATGACATGCCCCTCGACGGAGAGGAGCTGATCTTTGAGGGCTTTGGATATGGAACGCAAGGGTATGCCGGCATCGATAAGCAGTGCCTGATTGCCATTGGAGAGGTAGTAGCAATTGCCACTACTGCCGCTGGCTATACTCATGAACTTGATCATCTTTCCGTCTATTCCTTTTACTCCTTGTCAGTGTCCGATGCTGTTCGTGTTAGCACCGTTTCTTATTGTTCTCGTATTCTTCGCCTACGCTTATCTCTCCTTTGAGTGAGCGTCCCATCTCTTCTTTGACTTTCTCGGGTGTATAGCCTCGTCCGAAGAGGTACATGAGCTTGACCACGGCGCACTCGGTGGTGCTGTCGTAGCCGCTGATGAGCCCGATGGTCTCAAGCTGGTGCCCCGTTTCGTACCGGTGCATATCCACATAGCCGGAGACACATTGGGTCACATTGACGATCACCAGACCACGCTTGACGGCGTGCTCCAGCGCTTCCAAAAACCACGGCTCCATGGGCGCATTGCCGCTGCCATAGGTTTCCAATACCACGCCTTTGAGCGAAGGAATGCCGAGGATGCACTCGACTACTTCGCGGGTTATACCCGGGAATATCTTGAGAATGACCACGTTTCGGTCCATCTCTGTTTGGACGCTGAGGGCTGCATCGGCTCCTCTGCGGGCGATGAGAGCATCGTCGTAGCGGATGTCGATACCGGCATAGGCCAGCGGAGCGAAATTGTAGGAGGAGAAGGCATCGAACTGGTCGGCACTGACTTTAGAAGTCCGGTTGCCTCTCATCAGGAAGTTGTCGAAGAAGATACACACCTCCGGCACACGGGCATATCCGTTTTGCTTGGCCGCAGCTATCTCGAGGGCAGTGATGAGGTTCTCTTTGCCGTCAGTACGCAGCGTGCCGATGGGCAATTGGGAGCCGGTAAGTATGACAGGTTTCTGCAGATTGTCCAGCATAAAGCTTAGGGCAGAGGCTGTATAGGCCATGGTATCGGTGCCGTGGAGGATGACAAAACCGTCGTAGGCACGGTAGTTCTCGCGGATGGTCTCGGCCAGACGTACCCACAGCATCGGTGTAATGGCGGCCGAATCGATAGGAGGATCGAACTGTATGGAATCGACTTTGAAACAGAACTGCTTCAGCTCCGGCACATTCGTCTCTAAGTATTTGAAGTCGAAGGCTTCCAGTACCCCTGTTTCCCGATTTTCAATCATGCCGATGGTGCCTCCTGTATAGATGAGGAGGATGGCTGATCGGCCTGAGGCGGATTGAGTCTGCATAACTGATGTGCTTACAGTGTGGTGGTTTTTTCTTCCCGAGAGAGGAACTCTGCGATATGATGAGGCCTCGCCTCTCGGTTCCGTCGGAGCACAAAGATAGTAAAAGCTCATTAGAGCAAAGTGTTTCGGCGCCATTTCTCTCCCGTTTTTGGTGTATGTTTTTCTGATGTTTACTTGAAGTCTCTCCCAAAAAGGACACAGGCTGTACCGATTATCGATACAGCCTGCCCGTATGGGATAGCACGTGCGGGACAATGAAAAGACTCAGAGCAGCACCAAACTATGAGCCGATCCCCTTAGAAAGGCGGGGAGACGGGGAGAAAGAGACGGCTCGCAGGACACTCGACAGCGGGAGCCGTCGGACGGAAGGTTAGTTCGGGTACAATGTCGGTGAGGTTGAGCGAGGTACAGTAAGGGACGCTCTTCTCCAAACTGTTGGCGCGTAGCCGTCCGTAGTGATCGCGCCCACTGAGGTAGGCCGTGAGCTTCTCATGCGTGTCGTAGGAGCGCCACAGCTCGTAGTAAGCAGCTGCACCGTCTTCACAATCGACAGCCTCGCCCAGCCGGACGATGGTTGCAGCCAAAGCGCCGGCGAACAGACAATCCTCCGTACTCATCCGATTCTGCCAACCCGAAGCCAACACCATGACAGGTAGGTGGCGGGCGATACAATAGCGAGCCACTGCATCCAGATTGATGAAGGCGCCAATGATGACGTGCGAAGCTCCGGACGCGATGTCGGCAGCACGCGTGCCGTTGGTCGTGGACAGGACAATGGTCTTGCCGGCTACAGCCTCGCGGGTATATTCCTCGGGAACATTGCCAAATCGCGCGAAGGGCAAACGCTTCGTTCCCCGCTCGCCTCCGACAAGATAACCGTTGCGGGCATAGGCTTCTGCCTCCTCTATACCGGCTATGGGTACGATGCCGACTGCACCGTTCATGAGTGCCGTGGTGATAGTGGTGCCTGCGCGGAAGATGTCCACGATGACCACCGTATAGGCTTCGGAGTCTGTCTTATAGTAGCTGTACAGCGCGGGAGAAGGACAGAGACTGAGGCTGATCATCAGCTTGTTTAGTGTTGGCTGAGGAACTGTTGCAGTGCTTTGATGAAGAGTTGATTCTCAGCAGGGCTCTGAGTGGTGAGACGGACGTAGGATTCGTCGAGACCGCGGAAGTTGGATGCGTCCCTGATGAGCATTTTATGCTCCTCTAATAGATACTTTTTCAGTTCGGCTGCTGTGCCCTTCTTGAGCCGCAGGAGGAAGAAAGTAGTGCCGGAAGGATGCACTTCGACGCCGTCGATGCGACTGAGTGCAGTGATGAAGTCCACCGTATTGCGTTGCCACTTGCGGATGGGAAGCGTGAACTGAGCGGGATGGATGAGGATGAATTTGGCGGCTTCTATGGCAAGTGCATTCACAGACCAAGGGGTACTGAAAGCAGCTACGCGCTTCATGAAATCCTTATTGGCTACGATGTAACCGATGCGCAGGCCGGGGATACCGTATGCGTGGCTGAAGGAGTGGATCATGACGAGGTTCTTTCTGTTTTTGATGTCGGCAGGGCGGATAACTTCCTCAGTGGTGAAGGAGACATAGGACTGATCCAGAATGAACGTCGTCTCGGGATGATCGTTCAGCAGACGCATCAGCTCGGCACGTTGTAGTTGTCTGCCGTCGGGATTGTTCGGAGTGCAGAGCCAGCAGAAATCGATATGGGAAAAATCAGCTTTACTGATGTCTTCGGTCGTCGGATAGAAGCTGATCACGTGTTCATACATGCGACAAGCATCTTCGTATTCCGAGAAAGACGGGATGGCAATGAGGCTGCGACTACCTCTGAAGGATTGCGCTATCTGATAGATGGCGGCGGTGGGCCCGTTGGTCACGAGTATGGCGCTTTTGTCCACTCCGTTACGCTTGGCAAGCATCTGCCTCAGTGTGCCGGCATCCGGCTCCGGATAGTGGTAGATGCACCCGAGGTTTTCTGCCAGGTGCGCTCCCAGACGTTCCATATCTCCACCGCTCCAAACGGTGGTACTGAAGTTGATAATTCCTTTCGATGAGGCTGCAAAGCCTTCGTCACCATGTCCAAAAATCATGATTCTGTCTCCTTCTATTGTGATTGTCTGTTCTTAATTACGCTCTTAATCCTACACTCCTATACCCAAAGCCTCGTATATGGCTTGATGCAGTTTGGGTCGAATGCCCTCTGTCATCAGCTTTTTGTTGAGTCTGTTGGGGTAGGTACGATTAGAAAGGAACACAAAGATAAGTTCGTTGTCGGGATCAACCCAAACGCAAGTGCCTGTAAATCCTGTGTGTCCGTAGGTGGATGCTGATGCGGAATCAGCCATGCTTGCTCTTCCTTTGTCAAAGCCCAAGCTGCGTCTATTCCCCTTTCCGTGCGTGGTAATGAACTGCCGAAAGACTTTTCTGTCAATGATTTGCTTGCCGTTATAGGAGCCTTCCTGGATAAACAGTTCCAACACGCGAGCTACATCCTCGGCTGTTCCGAAAAGACCTGCATTGCCTGATACGCCGCCGAGGCATGCCGCAGCTTCGTCGTCCACGGTACCTCGTATGATACTTTTGCGTAGAAATTTGTCGTTTTGGGTCGGTGCGATACGCGAAGCACTGAATTTATTGAGCGGTTGGTAGCCAAGCGTATTGGCTCCGATAGGCTGATAGATACGTTCTTCAACGAAAGAGTCGAGGCTTTTGCCCGATATTTTCTCTACGATCTGTTGTAGTAAGATGAAGCCGAGGTCTGAATACTTGTAATTGCCTACGCCACAGCGGGGAGTGGATGCGATGGTATTGAGCAAGATGTTCTTCACCTCTTCGGATAGATACAGATCAGTCGAGAATCGTAGTGGATAGTTGGCGTTTTGGGTGCGAGACACGAGTTCGGGACGGAATGCAAAGAACGGATTGCCCCACGAGTTTGTATCTAATTGTACCCAACCCGGATTCTGCCGCGCCCCTGTCAGTCTGCCATTCAAACTACTTTGGTCGATGAGTGCATCGTAGAAGCTGACCGACGGACGTAGCCCTGCTTCGTGAAGCAAAAGCTGCTGCACGGTGATATTGCTCAGATCGGTATGAGCGAAGCGTGGGAGCAAAAAACCGAGTTGGTCAGTCAGTTTCAGTTTGCCTTCTTGAATGAGGAGCATCACTGCAGGAGTCGTCGCCAATACTTTGGTCACCGAAGCCAGATCATAAATAGTAGAAGAAGATACTTTCTCTCCACGTGCCGAGCCGTCGAGTGTGCCGAAACTTTTGTTGTATACGATCTTGTTGCAATGGATGGCCAGTACCCGACAGCCTGGGAAGGCTCCGCGTGACAAAGCCTCTTGTGCGATGCGATCAACTTTGGGCATGGCCGTTATGGAGGGAGGGGGTGGTTGAGGCCCTTCTTCAAAAGAGGAGACCGAAGGGGGAGCAATGGGCGAGGCCATCATGTAGGCTGTGGGATCTGCCTCTCCTTCTTCGACGGCAGACGATCCCTGAGTAGGCGTGACCGTGTTGTTGGTCGTGCCGCGAATGCGCCCTGCTGCGGCAAGTGCCGCTTCGCTTGTATTCTCATACGCCATGACGATGGCTTGCGCTTTGTCCGCAGCGGTGCGGATTCTGTTCTCGGCATACGGCGTAGAGAAGAAAACGATGGCGGTGGCATTCTGTTCTGTGAGCTGACGGAGAAATTCTCCTGCCCAGTCCGGCTGAGATTGACGGACGGTGACCACTACGGCATCGTACCGTTTGAGGCTGGCGAGCAGTTCGCGCATACGAGCCGTCGAGTTTCCTTTGACATAAGCATAGCAGTCTTTGGTCGAGAAGCCGGCTGCTTGTGTGAAAGTATTGGTGGCGGCAGCTTCCAGATTGACGCAAGCCACGCGGCTCTCTTGTCTGAGAGGGAGCAGTTGCTTCTTGTTCTTTTGGATGTAGATGGATGCATCCCACAACTTAGATGCCATCTGCTTGGCCTCGCGGTTGTTCACTTGGTTGACTACGCGGGTGGCTGATTCTTCTTGTGGTAATCCCGGGCGTATAATGAGCGCATACTTGAAGGATAGAATCTTCCTGCATTTACTGTCGAGGAGTTCGGAGCTGATCGTTCCCGATCGGACAGCACCGAGCACTTCTGTAAAGGCTTTGTTGGGATCCACAGGGCCGAGCAAGATGTCGTTCCCTGCCAGAATGGCACGAACAGATATCGGTTGTGAGCCTGCTACCTTCGCCCCTTCCATGGCAAGTCCGTCCGTGAAGATGAGACCGCCAAAGCCCATTCCCTTCTGTAATAGGTCGGTGCAGATGGCATAGCTGAGCGAGGAGGGTGTATTCTGACGAGATTCGAGTGCCGGCACATTGAGGTGGGCGGTCATCACACCGCTCAGACGGGCACGGAAAAACTCTCGGAAAGGATACAGCTCCGTCTTGTCCAACTCTTGACGCGAGGCGAAGACTGTGGGTAGCGTCTTGTGCGAATCCTCAGTCGTATTGCCGTGGCCGGGGAAGTGCTTGGCCACAGCCATTACGCCACCGTCCTCCAGCCCTTGTGCATATGCAATCCCTTTCTCTGCCACTTGGTGTGGGTTGTCTCCGAAACTGCGAGTCCCGATGACGGGGTTCTTAGAATTGTTATTTATGTCTAAGACAGGAGCAAAGTTGATGTGTATGCCCATCAGCCTGCATTCTCGAGCCACCTCACGGCCATAGTCGTAGAGGAGCTGATTGTCCTTTTGCTGTCCTAGTCCCATGTTGCGGGGGAATCGTGGTGCATCTTTCAGCCGCATGTACAAGCCCCACTCCCCGTCCAAGGCGATCAGCAGCGGAGTCGGTGCTGCGCTTTGGAGCCGACGTGTCATCGTGTATTGGTCCGATAGCGATCCTTTTTGGAAGAGTATGCCTCCGATGTGGCAGTTGCGCACGAGCTGCTCCGCCTGCCGCATCTTGTCGGCTTGGGTGGAGGGATAGACGATGGGCATGATGAGTTGCCCCACCTTTTGCTCCACGCTCATGCTCTTCATTTGTGCATCGACCCAGCGGGAGAGTTCCTCTTTTTTGATGCCTTCGAACAAGAGAAAAGGGTAGCCCTCCGACTTTTTGTCAGGGCGTGGACTTCTCTGTGTTTGTGTTGGAGCCGTGGCGGAGAACAGCCCGGCCAGAGCTACTACGAATATGCTGAGGGAAAGAAAACGTTTCATACCCTACAAATATACGAAAAACACGCGCGTGGAGCCTCTGTTTCGCTTAATAGCCAAGTCGTTTCCTCCCGTATATAAAAACAAAGAGGAAGGAACTCGCCGTCGGTGCATGGCATCGGCAGCAGTCTCCTCCTCTTTGTCAAGAGAAAATGAATGTTTGTCTTTAGTCCGCCACCACGATCTCGCCATCGCGAGCCGTGAGCGTGAGCGTCTGTCCTTTGGTTATTTTGCTCGAGAGGATGAGGTCGGTGAGGCGATCCTCCACTTCGGTCTGCAGCGTGCGCTTAAGCGGTCTGGCTCCGTACTGGATGTCATACCCCTTCGTGGCGATAACATCCTTGGCTTCGTCCGTCAGTTCCAGCCCGAATCCGGCGCGATGAATGCGAGCCAGTACGTCCCGCAACTCAATGTCCACCATGCGACGGATCTCCGTCTTGCCCAATTGGTCGAAGAGGATGATGTCGTCCAAACGGTTCAGAAATTCGGGACTGAACGTCTTGTTTAGTGCCTTCTGAATCACCGCGCGGCTGTGCTCCTTGTCTGCCTGCTCGTCCATTTCCGGACGGAATCCGATGCCCTGTCCGAACTCTTTGAGCTGACGGGTGCCAACATTCGAGGTGATGATGATCACCGTATTTTTGAAGTCCACACGTCTGCCCAAGCTGTCCGTGAGTTGTCCCTCGTCCATTACTTGGAGTAGGATGTTGTACACATCCGAGTGAGCTTTTTCGATCTCGTCAAGCAAGACCACCGAATAAGGCTTGCGACGCACTTTCTCCGTCAGCTGTCCTCCCTCTTCATAACCCACATAGCCCGGAGGTGCACCGACGAGACGCGATACGGAGAACTTCTCCATATACTCGCTCATGTCCACACGGATCATGGCACTCTCGTCTTCGAATAGATATTCGGCCAACTTCTTGGCCAGATAGGTCTTGCCCACGCCCGTAGGACCGAGGAATAGAAACGAGCCGATCGGTTTCTTTTCGTTTCGCAGGCCCAGTCGGTTACGTTGGATGGCACGCACCATCTTTTCAATGGCACCGTCTTGTCCCACCACTTTGGCTTTGAGGTCATCCGCCATCGTCCGCAGTCGTTCGCCTTCGCCGGTCGCCAAGCGCTCGGCTGGCACGCCTGTCATCAGGGCTATCACATGGGCCACCACATCCTCGTCCACCGTCTCCCGATGCTTGGACATCTGTTCCTCCCATCTCTTCTTTTCCTCCGAAATTTGCTGCTGCGTGCGTCTTTCCTGATCGCGGAAGGAAGCTGCCAATTCATAATTCTGAGCTTTGACGGCAGCGATTTTGTTCTCGCGCACGGTGGCCAGCTCGGTCTCCAGCAGTTCTATTTCCTTGGGAGCGATCACATTGGTGACGTGTACGCTGGCTCCCGCCTCGTCCATGGCGTCGATGGCCTTGTCGGGGAAGAAACGATCCGACACATATCGCTCGGTCAGCTCCACGGCTGCGCGGAGAGCCTTGTCGGTATAGCGTACGCCATGGTGCTCCTCGTAGCGTTCCTTGATGTTCTCCAAGATGGTGAGCGTCTCCTCCGCGGTGGAGGGCACCACTTGTACCTTCTGGAAGCGGCGTTCGAGGGCGCCGTCTTTTTCTATGTTTTTGCGATACTCATCCAGCGTCGTCGCGCCTATGCACTGCACCTGACCCCGAGCCAGAGCTGGCTTAAGCATATTGGCCGTGTCCATCGATCCGGCAGCCGATCCGGCGCCTACGATGGTGTGTATTTCGTCGATGAAGAGAATGATCTGTGGGTTCTTCTGCAGCTCCTCCAGTACGGCTTTGAGCCGCTCCTCGAACTGGCCGCGGTACTTCGTTCCTGCCACCATCTGCGCAAGATCAAGGCTGATGATGCGTTTGTCGAAGAGTACCCGACTCACCTTGCGATTCACGATGCGTTCAGCCAGTCCCTCCACGATAGCACTCTTGCCCACGCCCGGCTCTCCGATGAGTACGGGGTTGTTCTTTTTGCGGCGGCTGAGGATTTGGATGACGCGCTCGATCTCCTGCTCACGACCTACGACTGGGTCGAGCTTGCCGGCTGCCGCTTGTGCAGTGATGTCCGTGCCAAAGGCATCCAGTGCCGGAGTGTCGTTTCCGTTGCGCGTAGTCGTAGTTGTGTCGCCACCACCTTGCTCAGGGCTTCCTCCTGAATTCCTGCTCGGACCATTGTTCGAAGGAGGGATGGAGGACTCGTCTTCGTCCTCGTCGAAGTCGTTGTCCTTGTATCCGTCGATAATGGTTGGCGCTGCTGCTTCCTCCTGATCGGTTCCGTGTCGCTGACCGAAATAGTCGGGCAAGATGTTGTCGTACTTTATTCCTTGTTTCATAAATATCCTCTGCGTTAAGTTTTCCTGCTTCGAGCGTAGTATGCTCAGCAGCAGATGGACAGGGCTGACGGCTTCGTCCTCCAGCTCGGCACAGATGTCGGTGGCATACTCGATGGCTTCCCGTGCGGATGAGGTGAAGAGGGGCGACTCTTTTTCCGGAGGGGCGATGTCTTTCGCCATGGCTTCCAACTCGATCTGCCGTTTGAGGTCGTCCAGATTGATCCCATAGTGACGCATGATGTCAATGGCTCCGTTGTCGCCATCCCGAATGATGCCGAGTACGAGCATATCCTGCGTCACGACGGTTGTGCCGAGACGAGATGCTTCTTGGTAGCTGTATTCCAGCGCATTACGGAATGTCTGAGTGAAGTCGTTTGTCATATCACTTATCCTTCTTGCAATTATCGTGCCGCCTGCAACAGATCGCATTCTTTATAATAAGAATTGTTCCGAGGAGGCAGTTCAAATCACTGTTTTCTGTCAAAATGGCGGAAGATGTATGACTGATCTCTGTCGATCCTTTGTTCTTTCAAATCAGTCCACTGCGGTTATGCCTCTGCAGGAAACCTCATAAAGACAAAAATACACTGTAATTAATAGCTAATAGCGCGCGCGGGAGAAATGCTGATATTGCTTTCTTTTTTGACATGGTGTACAGGTATGACAAAACAAAAAACAGCGTTTCCCTACCTGCGTAGTCGTACGTAAAGCCTAAAAACGCAGTTTTCACTTTCGCGTACGTGTACGCAGACTCAAAAAACGGAGCTTTTGTGTTCGCGTATGTGTACGTAGAGTTAAAAAATAGAGCTTTCATGCTTGCATACATGTCTGCAAAGCCCAAAAACGAAGTTTTTACCTGATCAACGCCGCAAGTTTTCCCATTCAATCCTCGATTGGTTTTACGTTGCCAATTGCTGATAATAAATCTGATTGCCCTGATTGTTCGGATTACTCCGATACCTCCACCATCGGTTTGAGAGCCCCGCTACCCTGATAGCAAACGCAAGTACCTGTTATGTGAATGCAGAATTGTGAAAAACAATTTATTTTTCAAATAATTAGAATTGAACAGAATGAATTATAAGGTGTTGGTATACAGGTGTTTGTGATGTGTTTTCGGTGTCAGAAGATGGCCAAAGGCTGTACGGATAGGTGTGTCATGTGTTGCAAAAATCAAAAAATGTTTACCTTTGTATTGATATTGGCAGAGAGTCTGCATCGGGATGTGAGTATTTATACAGAATCAGGAGTCCTTTGTGAGGGGGGGTCTGTATTGCAGCAACGGATAGGCGCCTCTCTTAGTTCTATACTCGGATTATGCCGGCGGGCATAGTGTATATGAGTCTTGTGAGATAATGTCCGCCTTAAGTCGGTCTTTATAGAACAAAGT
>NZ_QEKY01000021.1 GCF_003096695.1 Porphyromonas loveana
CGATCCGATGATCGCGGGTGGTTACGTTGTCAACCTGCAGAGTCCGACAACGAATGGAAGTGCCAAGAAAGTCGTGATCAACTAACGAGAAAAGGCATAGCGGCACAACCCTGCCACTTTAATACTGAGGAGGCTGCGTCATAAAATATGACGCAGCCTCTCTCTTTTTGCATTCTATACTACGTCGTTAGCATCGAAAACAGCTCCCTCTGGGGTATCAATGCCTATGTGCCTCCAACTATCCCCTCTTCGGACTCCTTTTAGGGATAGATGGGAAAGCTATCGCCAAAATACTTTTGCATCAATTCTATACCTGTCTGCCGAGCTTCATCGGTAATATACTCGTCTATGATCCTCAGCATACGAGAGCTCGCTGCATAAATGAATAAGCCTTCTATCAGATCGCAGAACTCTTCCTCCGAAAGTGCAGACAAAACGGACAAATCTTGCAAATGATACAAACGGAAAGTAGTCCACGAGAAATCCCTCTCTGACTCGAATATTTCCAGTCCACAAGCCACATGATCATATGTGTAGTCTTCCTCTTCCAACGGTTCGTGCATCCATTTACATTCAAAATAGGGGGTAGCCCCTTGTTGCAGGAGGGCGATGGTCTTCTGCTCGCGATGCTGCACTGCCTCATTGGTAAGGGCTATATCCAGCATCCTTACACCATGTGCTACGAGTAGTCTAGCCTCCTCTTCGTCAATGGTCAGCTTATCCAAGTCTTCATCATAGGGATTGTATGGGATAAACGGATAAAGACTGTAATCAACATGTGTATCCTTCTGAAGGAAGTCCCCCACCCAAGTGTACATATTTTGTATGTTTCGCTCACGTAACATCGTATCCGACCACTCTAAGACACAGTCATAATAGGCACACAGCAACGGCCACAGCCCTACAAAGATGCTGTTGTATTTATCTTCATATTGCAAAATCTTCTCCACATCGGTTGCCTCTGCCATCTCCAACACTTGAGGAATATCGCCACGGAAGACCGCTTCGACCAACGGCCTATTATTAACTGTAAAGCACATAATCAATATCACTAATAATATCTCAAACAAGAACAAAAAAGGGGACGCTTCCGCATCCCCTTTCCAGTGGACCCTCTTGGTCGCGAAACCCCTCTACAACAAAGGGATTGCAATGTCCGTGGTGGTAAAAACGGTGATACTTCATTCCATCAAGCGCAGATCTTACAAGCTCTCCGATACTTCGCTATCTCTTTCAGTTTTACCGCCCTAATCTGGTGATTACAACGATTCAGTCCTCTACAATCTCTATCAAGATGATAGACCTTTGCATTCTTGCTTACACAAATGTAAGCTGTTCTATCTGCCTCCGATGCCTTTAAGGGGAGACAGAGCAGGGCAAGAAAGCCCAATATTCGTAGAATTGTTCTCATTGTTGATTGTTTTTGTTATCACTTATTGGCGATCATTTTTTGACTCTGCAGACAAGTACGTGAACATGAAAACTGCGTTTTTTCCCTTTGCGTACATGTGTGAGCGTGAAAACACCATTTTTTGACCCTGCGGACGCGTACTTGAAGCGGTTTGCGTAGGGGCGCCTATGTGTGCGCCCAAATCTACGCCAATCGATAATGCATCCAGAGCCCCGTGTCCGCTGCCATGAATGCTCCTATATATTATATGGTATGTCCTGCCCCTGTGTAAAGAAAATCGGCGGAATAACCTATCTTTGTCGAACGCAAAAGCGTAAGTACTAACATCATACTAAGGATAATAACGAAAATGAGCAAACTTGTAGGGAACCTCATCCCAAACACTTTTTTCATTACCAAGGGTAGTGGCGAGTCTGATCTGGAACTGCATGCCGGTTCGTATCACATGGCTTTGTTCGATGCCGGTATCTCGGACTTCAACATCATGACCTACTCCTCCGTATTGCCTGCAACGGCTCATTTGGCCACGATGGACGAAATAGACCTGCCTCCTTTCGGCTCTGAGCTGAAGACGATCATGGCCGTGTCACACGGCTATCAGGACGAGTTCGTATCGGCCGGCGTGGTATATGCGTGGATGTACAAGGACGAGAACTTCGACGAGAAAGCCGGCGGACTAGTCTGCGAGGTGAGTGGACGCTACCGCATCGAAGAGTTGGAGTCGCGTCTGATCCGTGTCATCAACGACCTGCACCAAAAGACCTACAGCCAGTACTATCTGGGCGAACTGAACTTCATCACCGAGGGTATCACCATCGAGAAGCGCTACGGTACGGCTTTGGCCGGTCTGTGCTTCATGGATTTCATCCAGCCGGAAGTCAGCAAGAAATAATCGGATCCCACCGATGGCGCACTCCCGATCAATAGGAGCTTGGACGCCACACGACAAGCGACAGCCGAGACCGCTCCCCCTCTTACGACGGATGCGAGTCTCGGCTGTGTTTTTTTCCACCCACACTACAAGAGCATGATGTACCGCCACAGCCTCCACACCCCCCTACTGCTGCTTCTCCTGCTATTCACAACTTCTTGTCGCAGCAGGACAGAGCAGCTTTTCCATCCTGAGCAATATGTGAATCCGCTTATCGGCACCGATTGGGTGGGCAATACCTATCCGGGGGCTTCGGTACCCTTCGGAATGGTACAGCTGAGTCCCGACAACGGGAAGAATGGCTGGGACTATATAGCCGGCTATTACTATCCCGACACGATGATCATGGGATTTAGCCATACGCATCTGAGCGGCACGGGTGCCGGCGATCTATACGACATCCGCTTCATGCCCATTGCCAAGAGAGCGCCAGAAGAGATCGTCCCCTCCGAACGCGTGCGCACGAGCTTCAGTCACCGTCATGAGAAGGCAGAAGCAGGATACTATGCCGTACGCATGGACAACGGCATCGGCGTGGAGCTGACAGCGACCGAGCACTGTGGCATACAACGCTATACGGTGCACGATCTCGTGGTGGAGGTTCGCCTCGATCTATACAACACAATGAATTGGGACCGAACGACAGACAGCCATTTGCGACTGATCGACAGTTGCACGATAGGTGGCTACCGCTATTCCGACGGATGGGCACGCGATCAGCGGGTGTACTTTCGCACACGCTTCTCACGCCCGATCGATCATGTGAGGATAGACAGCATACCACTTTACAAAGACGAGGAGAAAACAGAGGTAGCCGACTACGGACTGGTGGCACATCTGTCCTTCCTATGCCTACGCGACGATGCAGACAGCACCATCGTCATCACCACAGCCCTGTCGGGCGTGGACGAGGAGGGTGCGGCGGCCAACCTATCCGCAGAGGCGCCGCATCACGACTTCGACCGATACCGCGAGGATGCTTCCCGACAATGGCATACAGCCCTAACGACCATCCGTGCAGTAGCAGGCATCATGCCCGAGGTGGACACCGTCTTCTACACAGCCCTCTATCACAGCCTGCTCTGCCCCACGGTGTTCAGCGATGTGGACGGCCGCTATCGGGGAGCCGACCGTCAAATACACAGTCTCGCCGCAGGACACCGACACTACAGCACCTTCTCGCTCTGGGATACCTATCGGGCGGCACACCCGCTCTACCATATACTCTTCCCGCATCGCTCCGCCGACATGGCGGAGAGCCTCTTAGCTTTCGGCGAAGAGAACAAAGGCAGCCTCCCCGTCTGGCCTATGTGGGCAGGCGAGACCAATATGATGATAGGTTACCACTCTGTCCCCGTCATTGTGGATGCTTACCGCAAGGGGATCTATCAGCCCGATGCTCAGCGTATCATGGCATTGCTCCGCTCTATGGCAGAAGCATCGGGGCCCGACTTAGCCAACTACCGCCACTTGGGCTTTGTGCCTGCCGACAGTGCGCACTGGAGCATGAGCAAGACGATGGAGTATGCCTACGACGATGCCTGCATCGCAGTCTTCGCGCGCGAGGTCGTAGCCGATACGATGCAGGCTGCCCGATACGAAGAGCGAGCACAGGCGTATAAAAATGTATATGACAGAGAAAGCGGTTTCTTCCGTCCCCGACTGGCATCAGGGGCTTGGAAGGAGGCATTCGATCCTTTCGCCTACAGCGAGGACATCACGGAGAGCAACGCCTGGCAATACCTCTTCGGCGTCCAACACGATATAGACGGACTGACGGCACTATTCGGCGGGAAAGATTCGCTCGCGAAGCGTCTCGATCAGTTCTTCGACACTCCTACCCCGTCGCACATCTCACTGCCCGTCTTCAGTACAGGGATGATCGGACAGTATGCCCACGGCAACGAACCGAGCCACCACGTGGCCTACTTATATAATAAGGTATCGCAACCATGGAAGGCAGCACGGCTGCTGCGTCGCATCCTCACGGAGCTATACCGCAATAGCGCGGATGGCCTATGTGGCAATGAAGACTGCGGACAACTCTCGGCCTGGTACGTATTCTCGGCCATGGGATTCTATCCTGTGGATCCGCTCAGCGACAAGTACGAGTTGGGGACTCCCCTATTCACCCATGTAGCGATACCGCAACCGAACGGGAGCACATTCCGACTGACAGCTCATCGACTGAGCCGGACACATCTCTACATTGAGTCGGTGAAGGTGGACGGCAAGCCCTATCACCACTCCTATATTACATGGCAACAGATACGCTCCGGCGCACATGTGGAGCTGTTCATGACTAATCGCGAAGGGGCATGTTGGTACTAAAGCGGGGCATAGCTGTCAAAAACAAATCGAAAAAAGCAGTTTGTCGAACGAAATTTGGCATTTTCCGAACCAAACCTATCCAAAAAGGCATATTTATATATACATTTGTTTATTGTGACGCTCCAAATCGCATCATCATTCACATAAAGTAAAGATACGCGCATGGCAACAGCATCCGGCCTGAAGGGCAACATCTTCAAACGCATCGTTTCCTTCTACGTAGAAGGCTTCCGAAATATGAAAGAAGGTAGGACTTTGTGGGTGATTATCCTCATCAAGCTCTTCATCATGTTTGCGGTGCTGAAAGCATTCTTCTTCCCCAATTTTCTCAAACAACATGCCGGCAGTGACAGTGCCGCCAAGTCGCAATACGTACAGCAGGAACTTATACGACGTGGAGTAACCCCCTAATTATCAAATAATACAGCTTATGATTATGAATTTAGACGCTTTAGTAGGATGGTCGCGTGCGCAGTTTGCCCTCACGGCCATGTACCACTGGCTGTTCGTCCCGCTGACACTCGGCTTGGGTGTCATCATGGCTATAGTGGAGACAATCTATTATCGCAATGGCAAACCTGAATGGAAGCGCTATGCGCAGTTCTGGCAGAAGCTATTCGGTATCAACTTCGCTATCGGCGTTGCGACGGGAATCATTCTCGAATTTGAGTTTGGGACCAACTGGTCGAACTATAGCCTCTTCGTAGGTGACATATTCGGTGCCCCATTGGCCATCGAAGGTATTTTGGCCTTCTTCATGGAAGCCACCTTTATCGCAGTCATGTTCTTCGGATGGAACAAAGTCAGTCGCGGCTTCCACCTCGTTTCTACGTGGTTGGTTATCATCGGCGCGAGCATATCGGCAGTGTGGATCCTCATCGCCAATGCTTGGATGCAGGAGCCTATCGGCATGACGTTCAATCCGGATACGATGCGTAACGAGATGTCGGACTTCTGGGCGCTGGTATTCTCCTCGACAGCCATCAACAAGTTTTGGCACACGATCACTTCTTGCTGGACGCTAGGCTCTGTCTTCGCTCTGGGGGTATGCGGCATCTACCTGCTGCGCAAGGACGGCAAACACAAAGAGTTTGCGCTCAAGAACGTCAAGATCATTGCTCCTTTTGGTCTTGTTGCCTCTCTGCTCACGGCCTATACGGGTGACACTTCTGCCTATAATGTAGCGCAGAAGCAGCCGATGAAGTTGGCGGCGATGGAAGCGCTGTACGATGCAGGCGAGACGGATGCTCAAGGCCTGACGGCTGACGGCAAAGGGCTCCCGCTCAGCGTATTCGGCGTCCTCAATCCGGCCAAGAAAAGTCCTCAATCTAGACAGGATGCTTTCCTCTTCAACATAGAAGTGCCCCGCGTGCTCTCCATTCTGGGAACGCGCAATCCGAGTGGCTATGTACCGGGCATCAACAACATACTCGAAGGCGGATACATGAAGCCGGACGGCACGATGGCTGTATCGGTGGACACCATGATGATGCGCGGACGCAAGGCTATCATGGCACTGAACGAATACAGCCTGGCCAAGCAGGTAGGCAATGAGGAAGCTGCAGAAGAGTACAAAGCGATCATCGATGAGAACTATCCTTACTTCGGCTATGGCTACATCAAGGACAAGAATGAGGTAGTACCGCCCGTGGGCATCACCTACTACAGCTTCCGCATCATGGTGGGGCTGGGTATGCTCTTCATCTTGGTATTCCTCGTGGCTTGGTTGCTGAGCTTCAAACCTGAGAAACTGGGTCGTATGCGCTGGTTCCACATCGTGACCATTGTGTGCATGCCCTTCGCATGGATGGCCAGCCAAAGCGGTTGGATCGTTGCCGAAGTGGGACGACAGCCGTGGACGATCCAAAACCTTCTGCCTGTGCAGGCAGCGGTGTCGAAGTTGGAAGTCAGTTCGGTTGTCATCACGTTCTTCGTTTTCCTCGTTCTGTTCACGGCTCTGCTTATCGCTGAAGTTAATATCATGCGCAAGGCCATCAAGAAAGGCCCTGAAACAGAATCTCATTAAGAGTCTCATCATCTATTCATCCTATAAACGACACACAAAACATCATGGACTATAGTTTTTTGCAGCACTACTGGTGGTTCTTGGTATCGCTACTCGGAGCCCTCTTGGTATTCCTCTTGTTCGTACAAGGAGGCCAAAGCTTCCTCTTCAGTCTGGGTAAGGACAAACTGACCCAAAAGATGATGGTTAATTCGACCGGACGCAAATGGGAGTTTACTTTCACGACGCTTGTCACTTTCGGTGGAGCGATATTCGCCTCCTTCCCGCTTTTCTATAGCACGAGCTTCAGCGGTGCCTACTGGGTGTGGATGCTGATTCTCTTCTGCTTCATCATTCAGGCAGTATCTTATGAGTACCAATCCAAGCACGGCAATGTGTGGGGCAAGAAGACCTATCAGGTCTTGCTCTTCATCAACGGCGTATTGGCTCCGATACTGCTCGGCGCAGCGGTATCAACTTTCTTTACAGGAAGTAACTTCAGCGTGAACAAGATGGCGATGTTCGATATCACGGGCGGCAGCCAGATCGTATCCCAGTGGCAGCCTTATAACGGCGTGCTATTGATGGGTCTGGAGGCAGTACTCAACGTGTGGAATGTAGTTCTCGGCTTGACCGTATTCTTCCTCGCACGAGTATCGGCACTACTCTACTTCATCAACAATATCGACGATAACGATCTCTATGCAGCTGCCAAGCGGAGACTGGTTGCCAATACGTTGGCATTCCTCGTACTCTTCCTCGCTTACGTAGCGTTCTTGCTGACGACGGACGGCTTTGCCGTGAATCCGGAGAACAAGCAGGTTTATATGGAATCGTACAAGTATCTCCATAACTTCCTCGCCATGCCCGCGGTATTAGCTGCATTCCTCGTGGGAGTTGTCTTGGTACTTGCCGGCATCGGCCTCACCTTATTTAGACCGAACTTCAAACGTGGTATCTGGTTACACGGAACGGGTGTCGTGCTGACAGTGCTGGCGCTGCTTCTCGTGGCAGGATGGAACCACACGTCGTGGTATCCTTCCACATATGATCTGCAAAGCTCCCTGACGATCGAGAATGCCAGCTCGAGCGAATTCACGCTTCGGACGATGAGCTATGTATCGATCCTGATCCCATTTGTGTTGGCCTACATCTTCTACGCATGGCGTGCATTGGATATCAGAAAGATCACGAAACAGGAAATGGAACAAGGCGATCACACTTATTGATTGCCTACTGACAATATCCCTGCGCGGGGCTGTGTCGAAGGAGTTGTGAAACTCCCGAAGCACAGTCCCGTTTTTTTAACTACATGGGCTGCATTTGGGAAGAAAGGCAAAAGAACTTTATATTTACGAACACCAACTTCTCACATCATGACAGAAAGAACGAAAGCAACAGCACCTTTTCGGATTGGAGTCGCACTGAGCGGAGGTGCCGCCAAAGGATTTGCTCACCTTGGCGTACTACAAGCGCTTGAAGAGTGTGGCAAACGCCCTGATATCATCGCCGGCAATAGTGCCGGAGCCATTGTAGCAGCGCTCTATGCCGACGGCTATCGGCCGGAAGAGATTATAGACTTGTTTATGGATCGCGACTTCAGAGCTATGACCCAATGGCAGCTGCCACAAAAGGGTTTCTTTGAGACACGTCGTCTCTTGGATTTTCTGCGAGCTACGCTTCGCCATCAATTTCTGGAAGACTTGCCCCTTACAGTGCGCATCGTGGCGACCGATTTGGATCATGGTACCATCAAAGTGTTTGCAAGCGGTCCATTGGCCGACATTGTGCTGGCTTCGAGTAGCGTACCTGTTCTATTCAATCCTGTTGTGATCGATGGTGTCACCTATGTGGATGGCGGTCTCTTCAAGAATCTGCCGGCCTCTGTTCTACGAGACGACTGCCAATATCTCATCGGAGTACACCTCAATCCCAAACAACCAACCGAATACAAAAAGAATATCATCGGCATTGCTGAGCGCAGCTTTGCCTATATCTATCGGGCTAATGCCATGCTCGATCGGGAGCTATGCGATCTTCTGATCGAACCTCGTGAACTATCGCACTTCAAGCTATTCAGCGTGGAGTCGGCTCGTGAATTGGCAGCCATCGGCTACCAAGAGGCCCTCCATGCGCTCAATGAAGCATCAGAGACCCCTACATGATGAATTCCAAGATGATCCTTTATGCCGTACTCCCTCGACTGTACGACAACCGCTGCACGAACCCTGTCGTCAGTGGCAGTATCGAAACGAATGGATGCGGCAAGCTGGCAGCTTTCACCGAAAAAGCTCTCACTGCCATTCAGCAGCTTGGTGCTACGCATATCTGGTATATAGGACTGGTGGCACACGCCTCACAAACCGACTACAGCCATATAGGCATACGGCCTTCCACTCCTGCCATCGTCAAGGGGCGTGCCGGATCGCCCTATGCCATCCGCGACTACTACGACGTGGATCCCGATCTGGCAAAAGACCCCGCACAACGGATGGAGGAGTTTCACGGGCTGATAGAACGCACGCATCGGGCAGGAATGGGCTTCGTGATGGACTTTGTCCCCAATCACGTAGCACGCGAATACCACTCTGACACCAAGCCTGCTTCGGTGTCTGATCTGGGTGAAGGCGACGATCCACAACAGGTTTTTTCTCCGGTCAATTGCTTCTACTACTTCCCCGACCAAGCACTTCGATTGGAGATAACATCGCCGGAGGCTGCAAACTATCACGAGGAGCCGGCGCGAGCTTCGGGCAATGACTGTTTCTCCCCCCATGTGGGACAAAACGATTGGTATGAGACGATCAAGCTCAACTACGGCGTGGACTACCTCGGCGGTGGTGCGCAGCACCTTACGCCGATCCCTACTACATGGCTCAGGATGCGGGAAATCCTCTTCTTTTGGGCAGAGAAAGGTGTTGACGGCTTCCGATGCGACATGGTCGAGATGGTGCCCCTCGCATTCTGGCGGTGGGTGATCCCACAGCTCAAAAGTCGCTTCCCCGTCATCATGATAGCGGAGATTTATCAGCCGGCGCTATACGAAGGCTATGTGAATGCAGGTTTCGACTATCTGTACGACAAGGTCGGTATGTACGACGCCTTGCGTGCTGCAGCTTGCAACACAGGTCCTGCATGGGCGGTATCCGACGCAGCAGAAGCAGGCCGCCACTTTGGTAGCCGTATGTTGCACTTCACCGAAAATCATGACGAACAGCGTCTTGCATCCGACTTTGTTGTGGGTGATGCAGAGCGGGCTTTCGCTGCCACCGTAGTCGCTGCCACGATAGGCACGCAGCCCTTCATGCTCTACTTCGGACAAGAACTTGGAGAGCGTGGCATGGATGCGGAGGGCTTCAGCGGTGTGGACGGCCGCACGACGATATTCGACTATTGGAGTCTCGATAAACTGCAGCGTCGCATCCATGAAGGTGCCTACGATGACGAACTTCTCAATGAAGAAGAGCGGAAGTTACTGCATCTGCATGCCCGTCTCTTACACGACATCTGTCCACTTACCATCATTTCAGAAGGGGCATACTACGACCTCGGCTACGCCCAGTCAGTTGCCGACGGCTTCCGACACGAAAGCCACTTGGCTTACAGCCGTTACAACGATAGAGAAGTCCTCATAGCAGTGGCTAATTTCTCTCCCGATGCTGTCGCATTAGGGTTGCGCCTACCGGCTCATGCTTTCGATGCTTGGCCTCTCCGCAATAATGTGGCTTGTCGCATGACCGATCTCTTCTCAGGAGACTTCTCCCTCGTTGCCCCTACGCATCAAGCACCGTTTCCACTGACGCTCCCCGCACACAGCTGTCGACTCCTACTCATCAGTCCCCTCGCCAGCTAAAAAGTTGGATTTCCCCTACTCCAACAAGAGAAGGAGATCATGAATATTCCGAAAAAAGAAAACTCCCCTTTCGATCCGTGCGGATACGAAAGGGGAGTTTTGGTTATGGGGAGGAGGATTAGCCGATACGCTCAACCAATTTCTTGGCGTGTGCTTTGGCTCTTTCTTGTATTGAAGTAAGCACTTCGGTCGGCATTACGCCTTCCATATACATCATGCCATAGGAAATAATCGGTTCTTGGAAGTCCATTTTACAGAGGTTGGCAGTTTGGCGGTGTGTATTGAGGAAGTCGGTAAACGGATAGTTCTGAGCTTGTCCGTACTGATATGATTCCTCGGGAGAGCCTGTAGTGCAAGAAAGAATCAACTTCTTCCCTTTCAGCTTGGTGTCGTCTGTTCCATAAGCAAAACCATAGGTAAACACATCGTCGAGCCACTTCTTGAGCAAGGCCGGAAGCGAATACCAGTTCACGGGGAACTGCCACACGATAACATCGGCTTTCTCCAACTTCTCCTGCTCGGCAGCTACATTGATTTTAAAATCAGGATATAGAACATCTAAACGACTGATTTCTGCATTGGGAAGCAACTTCTGTAGTTCTTCCAATATGGCCTTATTGGCGTGGGAATGCTCCAATGAGGGATGTCCACTGATAACTAATACTTTTGACATTTGATCTATTATATTATTCCGCCGACTCCTCGGCGTACTTTTCGTACTGATAAAACCTCAAATATCCCAAAAGGTTCATATCCATCGTTGAAATACGCAATACGTCAAGCAAGCATACATCCCCCACGACTAAAAAACAATTCCCCGAAGCACACAGAATAGAGCTTCGGGGAGTCGTAAAACTGAAGTATGTGCTTTAACACTTACTCGTTGCGGAAGAGGATGGCGTCATCCTTGCAGTCGATGAGGATAGGTTTGCCGGTGTCCACGCTATCGGAAAGGAGGGCCTTGCTGAGTTCGTTGAGGACAGCACGTTGGAGAACACGCTTGACGGGGCGTGCCCCGAACTGCGGATCGTATCCTTCGCGAGCTACATAGGCAAGTACGGCTTCCGAATAGCGAATCTCCACACCATTGGCTGCAAGCTGTCGAACGATACCGTCGAGCTGCAAGCGCACGATCGAGAAGATTTCTTCCTCATTCAAAGGAGTAAAGACTATGGTCTCGTCGATACGGTTGAGAAACTCGGGGCGGATCGTATGCTTAAGCAGCTGCATCACTTCGTCCGCCGTTCGGGAAGTCACAGTCTCACGATTCTCGGCCGTCAGATGCTGCATCCGCTCGCGAATGATATCCGAGCCGAGATTGGACGTCATGATGATGATCGTATTCTTGAAGTTGACCACGTGTCCCTTATTATCCGTCAAACGACCGTCGTCCAATACTTGCAAGAGGACATTGAACACATCGGGATGCGCCTTCTCGATCTCGTCGAACAGCACCACCGAATACGGCTTGCGACGGATGGCTTCGGTCAATTGTCCGCCCTCGTCATAGCCCACATATCCCGGGGGAGCACCGATCAAACGCGTAGCGCTGAACTTCTCCTGATACTCACTCATGTCTATGCGGGTGAGCATACTCTCGTCATCGAAGAGCAATTCCGCCAAGGCACGTGCAAGCTCCGTCTTACCGACACCGGTAGTCCCCAGGAAGATAAACGAACCGATGGGTCGCTTTGGGTCTTGCAGTCCGGCACGGCTGCGACGCACGGCATTGGCAACGGCGCGAATAGCTTCGTCCTGACCGATCACGCGCTTGTGCAACTCATCTTCCAGATGCAGGAGTTTCTCCCTTTCGCTCTGCAGCATACGACTGACGGGGATGCCCGTCCAACGCGATACGATATCGGCAATGTCATCGGCTTCGACTTCTTCCTTGATCATGGAGCCTGTGCGCTGCAATTCGTGCAGGGCCTCCTGCAAGCTGTTGATCTCGGCCTCTTTCTGCTTGATCAGACCATAGCGTATCTCTGCCACACGTCCGTAATCGCCTTCGCGCTCGGCGCGGTCGGCTTGGAACTTCAGCTCTTCAATTTCGATTTTCAGCTGCTGGATCTTATTGATCTGGTCTTTCTCGTTCTGCCATTGCGCCTTTTCAGAAGCTTCCTTCTCTTTGAGTTCGGCTATCTCCTTGTCGAGGAAGTGCATTTTCTCCATATCGTTCTCGCGCTTGATGGCTTCGCGCTCGATCTCCAGCTGCTTGATACGACGAGAGATTTCGTCCAATTCCTCCGGCAGTGAATCCACCTCCATACGCAGGCGTGCCGCTGCTTCGTCCATGAGATCGATGGCTTTGTCCGGCAAGAATCGGTCGGTGATGTATCGGTGCGACAGTCTCACGGCAGCGATAATGGCATCATCTTTGATGCGCACCTTGTGGTGATTCTCGTATTTCTCCTTCAGTCCTCGCAGGATAGAGATGGAGCTCAGCTCGTCCGGTTCGTCCACCATCACCATCTGGAATCGACGTTCCAATGCTTTGTCTTTCTCGAAGTACTTGCGGTACTCGTCTAGTGTCGTGGCACCGATGGAACGGAGTTCGCCACGTGCCAAAGCAGGTTTGAGGATGTTGGCGGCATCCATGGCTCCCTCGCTCTTGCCCGCACCCACAAGCGTATGTATCTCATCGATGAAGAGGATAATCTCTCCCTCCGCACCGGTCACCTCGTTTACGACGGCCTTCAACCTTTCCTCGAACTCGCCCTTGTACTTGGCACCAGCTATCAACGCACCCATATCGAGAGAGAAAATCTGTTTGTTGCGCAGATTCTCCGGCACGTCACCACGCACGATACGGTGTGCCAATCCCTCCGCTATGGCCGTCTTGCCCACGCCGGGTTCGCCGATGAGGATCGGATTGTTTTTCGTACGACGCGAAAGAATTTGCAACACGCGACGTATTTCCTCGTCCCGACCGATTACGGGGTCAAGCTTGCCATCACGTGCCCGTTGGCACAGATTGATGGCATACTTCTCCAGTGCGTTGTACTGATCCTCTGCGCTCTGGCTGGTCACGTTCTTTCCTTTGCGCAATTCGTCGATGGCCGACTGTAGCATCTGCTCTGTGGCGCCTGCGTCCTTGAGGAGAGTAGATACTTCCGATCGCGTCATCAGGATAGCCAGTAAGAGATGCTCCAGTGAGACGTACTTGTCTTTCATCTTGTGCGCCACGTCCTCGGCCGTCTGCAGCACCTGATTCGTTTCGCGTGACAGATACGGCTCGCCGCCCGTAACGTGTGGGAGCTTCTCGATCAGCTTATCTACGGCTGCGACGATGGTAGCCTTGTTCATGCCGAGCTTGGCAAAGAGGAAATCCGTCAGGCTCTCTCCTTGTTCTATAACGGCTTTGAGGAGGTGCTGAGGCTCGATGGCCTGCTGTTCGTTCCTGCGCGTCAGCTCCACAGCCTGCTGTAGAGCTTCCTGTGTTTTGATTGTGTAACTGTTGATGTTCATTGTTTTATTCGTTTTTTAATGATCAACGGCCAATTTTTGTGCCAAAGCCATCAAAACTGACATTTTGTCGCATTTCAATTCATTTGTCAAGCTATCTGCAGCATCCGAAAACAGTATCGGCAGCAGAGACGGTCGGAAGACTGCTTTTTGCTACATTTGCACAACAGCATGCAAAGCTGAAAGATGTAAATGATTGAATATCAAATAGAACCAGAAGTAAATGAGAACGATAAACAACGATCCCATGTATCTGACCCGCGGGAATCAACCGGCTCCCCTCCTATCTTCTTTTATGTGTCCGCACAATGTCACCTGTGTAGCCTATGAGCATGTATAAAACTATTTCCTTCTCGGTGGCATGTAGAGCAAAATAGAGGCTATCTGACATCGCCAAAAGCATAAAGTCCCCGTTGCGATCGTAGCAGATTGCAACGGGGACTTTCTGTTTTTAGTCATCAGGAATAGCTTTTGAGGGATTGTAAACTCATAAAGTTTACCCTCTGAACTTTATAATAACCGGATACAATCTTTATAAAGATCTATTTATATCAACCATTGAAACCATAGCAACACATGATTCTCCATTGACATTTTCATAAACCGCTCCAAAGAGCAGAGACGGCCTATACGAAACCCATTGAAAAAGACTATCATCCTTGCCTACCTCTCTCTTAAGACCTGTTCTAAACTCTATCTTCTGAATAGCACTATCTATAAATCTTTCGAGGTTTACCTTTGTTTCTTCTTCGCCAACCGCACCGACCTCCTTACTCAAAACGACATGGGCTACATTCCCATCCTCCCCATATGCCACAATCATTGAATCAAATGCCTCTCATGCAGATCTTTTATGTCTGCACCATAAGCACCCGTTACCTCAACCCCATTAAGGATACTTTCTCAACAACAAGCCCTTTTTCTGATAAATACTTTTCGCACACATCTCTCTGCATGCCGATTTTAATACCAAACAACTCGAACCTGCTTGCGATTCTCGCCTCGCCTTCGCCCTGTTCAACAAGGAATGATGGGTTGGCCTTGACCTGTCGCTCTTCTCGTATACATGTCCTCGTAATTGAAGAAGATACAATTGTTGCAACAAGGGATATTACAGCCAAGCCCCCTCCTAAAAAATTCCCCTTTTTGGATATAGTCTTCTTTTTCTCCACACTATTGCATATTAATTAAACGTGTATCTCACTCAAACGTCAGCTTCCCCACTACGAGGTTAATCGAGTAGATTTCCTCTTTTGGAACAAGGAAGTCGGGGTATATGGGATTGAAACTCTTGCACCTTATGTTATCCCCGTCATCGTATATCTGCTTTATTATAGCTCCCTGTGAAGTGTCCAGAACATGGACACGTCCCCACTGTATGAAACCGCTACTATTGATGCGCCTACAGGCTATTTCCGCTCCGCGTTCAAACCGTGGTTCCATCGAATCGCCATGCACAAAGGTCGTGAAGTCATAAGATGGGAACTGTCCTATCTTGGGAAACATTTCACAGTCCTGCCTACTCACTCCATTCTCCGCGATTACAGCCAACGATCCGGCAGCCACTTCGATTGGTATGCGTGGGCGGAAATCCATTACCTTTTTTTGGTCTTGTTCCTTTCCCTCGAGGCATCCGCCATAGTAGTTATTTGTCGTATTGCCCCTGTTGTCCCCGTTGTTGCTTTTATTGTCTCCGCTATTGTCTCTGCCTGCTACTATGCCGTCGGGATTGTTAGCAAACATGGAGCCTTTACCCGTGAGGAGCCAACCCATATTAAAGATTCCTCCGAAACAATCGCTGAACTTCTCTAAAAAAGAATCGGTCAGATAGCTATCTGAGCCGGAGAACGCACGAGATACGGAAGATTTATTTACACCCATCTTGTCCGCTAAATCCTGCTTTTTTGACACAAATTCGTTCGCTAACAAGTATCGATAAGCACGACTTAGACGGTCTTTTTATCAACTATGTTGCTCATATCAATTTTGTTTATATCCTTGCATCGTTAAGTAGCGTTTAACGGCTGAAACATCCTCCCCATTCGGGAGTTTAGAATCACCCCTCGGAGACGCTACCTCCGCAGGGGTATTCTTTTTTAGTATGGGCAGAACGATACGTATCGCACTGGAAGACATAAAGACAAAGGCCAAAGGGCGTGAGGAGAATTATCTTCAAGCCGTTGCCTTTTCTATGTTATTCAAGAGCATACATAACTCGTCCATACTGCTTAGTGATAGTGTATCGGTTCGGAAGAATCGATGGCGGCTATCTTGTCGAGTTCAGCGTCTGTGAGATAGACGCTATCCACCTCTGTCCTTTTACGCTTAAACAATCCGACTTTATAATCATTCGGAACATCAATCTTCATTTGCTCGGCTGCACGCAAAAACGTTTTCAGGTTCTTAACATGCTTGTCAAAAACTGTATTCTGCGAAAGACCCTCCTGTAAGAGAAATGACACAAATGCATCATAATATTGATAGTCTATACCCCCCCATGTAGTAACACTTCCGCGAACTTTGTCGAATCTTCTCATCTTTTCGGCTGTCATTCTCATTTGCTTCTTTGTCGGCTCCGTCACTCGCCTATTCTCTATATGCTCATCTATCCAATCTATAGCGCACTGAGAAGCCCGCTTCCTGCCAATTATCTGGGAGAGCTCCACGTCCGATAAAAGCCTATCATTCAATACGGAATACGATACACCTTCTTTTTCGGAGACAAAGGCTATCTGAAGAGCGCGATTGCGCGCATCATCAAGAACTCTATTAATCTCATAGGCTATTGGACAAGCCTCCACCCCCTTTTTTTGTCCGACTTTACAGCAGCTCGACCATTTACCCATTGATTGTCAGGCAAAGAAATTCCAATGCTCATCCTGACAGGAGTGTACTTTCTTTTCCCTCCTACAATTATGCTCGCTTTTATGCTCACTTGCATAACTATAGCATTCCTCGATCTCCCTTTCGCAGATTTGATAAAAAAACTCACACTTGCCATAGGTGGTAATTGTGGTGGTAATTATGCGGATACATTCGGATATAAACGGGCATATTCGGCTGTTTGAATCTTTGCGTATAGGTTGTTTGCGCCTTTATAACAAAGAAAGTACGGCCGTTCGCCGTACTTTTTAGGTGGTCCCACTTGGGCTTGAACCAAGGACTCCCTGATTATGAGTCAGGTGCTCTAACCAACTGAGCTATAGGACCTGCACTGCATGCTACCACATTGCAATTGCAGTGCAAAGATAAGTTTTTTCGGAAATATACAACACTACCCTCCCCTTTCTACCAGGACTCACGCATTTGAAATTTTATAGATAGTCCATATTGATAATGTCGGCAGGCTGTTTCGTGGCATTGATCTTTTGTAGAGCTGCGAGTGCTTTTTTTCTTTTTCTTCATTCTTCGAGAAAGGACAGTGCCATTTTATGGATGATATTGACATTCTTGGCGGCGTTACCTTTACGTCTTAAGATTTGTCCTCTCCCATAATCACATCCAGACAATAATGTAGGTTATTCTCTATCGCCCAATGGTTTCTGATAACGTGAAAGATTTTGTTCGAGTCTGAAAGAGAGGAGATAAAGTAAGAGATTTCGATACTCTCCGAGCCGTCTTTTTTATTGTGTCTTCTCCGCGTCATCTTGTGGATGGAATGCAGTGCCATCCACTTGTCCAATTCCTTATTCCGCTCAATCTCTTTAGCTCTCTATGCGACCATGCCCGGCATCGGGTTCTTCCGTCTTTATGATTTCGTCTTTGTAAAAGGGACTGAAAAGCTCCTCTGCCTCCAAGAGTGTGCCCGCTGATTGCCCTTTATATCCAGAATGTAATCTCCTGAGCCTGCCACAATCTTCTTTACGATATCTTTTTGTGTGCCGATGGCATCGATGGTAACCACATTGCCTTCCAAGTCTGTCAAATCAAGTAGCTTTTTGATGGCATTGATTTCATTGGACTTTTGAGAGATTTAGACCTGATTGGAAGAAGCTCTAAGACCTGCAATATAGGCAGAGTAACGGAGTGTGCCTCTGCATCCGGAGTGAATTTCTTCACTCCCCGCATCGTCTTGCCATCAATGCAGATGTGCTGCCCCGTCATTTTAAAAACCGAGGAGAGCCAATCGGTGAAGGCTTCGCTAAACCTCTCCGGATTAAGGAGAGCACAAACATAACGCATTTGAACTGTGATTGTCCGCATCCGAACATAAGTATATGATATGTCATTAATACTCAGTAAATTAGTTCTAATTTCTTTGGCCACCTTGATGCTTTTTAGTATCTCTATATCTGATTATCAGCCAATTAGAGGCATATCAGATATAAAATTATGGATAATATTTTCTCTATCCTTTCAACTATTCCGGATTCTCGTCATGGGAATCATTTGACATATCCCATCGACTACCTACTTCTAATCATGTTCTCTGCAATTATGTCCGGCTATACAACCTGGGCTGACTTCGAACTATATGCAGAGCTACATGATGATGACCTCAAAGAGCTATACACAAGAATAATCCGAAAACATTAAAGCGGATCCCCTTCGTACGACACCTTTGGTTAGCACAGCCCTTCTATACAGAATGCACATTCGATAACCTCTAATGGCAATCCAACATGTTCTGTTTTCATCTTTAGGGAGCGCAAAGCAAAAAATGATTTTTTGGATTGTCACTCGTCGACAAAGAGCTTAAAAATCATTTTTCAGCGAAAAAACTATCGACAAAGCACCGAAAAACCATTTTTTGACTCCTTGTCGACGAACAATCAGCAGAAAAATCATTTTTCAGTCAAAAAACTATCGACAAAGCACCGAAAAACCATTTTTTGACTCTTTGTCAATGAACGATGAGTAAAAAACGCTTATGGGGAGCTATATATCACGCAAGACAATCAGAAAATACCGATCTGATTTCTTGCAGCAACGAGAATTTCTGCCCGTCGGACTACCCCCAGCCCCACTATCGCGGTATTCTGCCGACAAAGTTCACCAAATATTTTATCCGACGACATGCCTCTCTCTAACTAACTACACACTATCCTATCAACTCTCCCTTCATGAATAATCTACCTCAATATCTCGCTTCTTAGTTGCTACCGAAATATAGAATGGACAGAGCAAGGAAAAAACCGTAGCCAAATTTGGTGATATCAGAATTATTACTACTTTTGCACTCGGGTAAGTCCTATACGGCATGCTCCCTTTGACTCCCCCAGGGCTTGATCGCAGCAAGGGTATTAGGTCGTAGCGGCGCGATATAGCCAGCTTACCCATCTGCCTCTTTAGCTCAGCTGGCCAGAGCACGTGATTTGTAATCTCGGGGTCGTTGGTTCGAATCCGACAAGAGGCTCAGAAAAGACTGCACCGATCTTATCAGTGCAGTCTTTTTTTGTGCCCACAGACCTCTCAATCGGCACAACGACCTATGCACAAAAACGGATAATGATGAACAATTGACCACAGAATCGCATTGTATGGATGTGCACCGATTATTGGGTTCGTAACGTCTTTGACTACTATCCATAGGATAGAGAGAATCAGAGATCGGATTGACGTGATAATAATCATCAAGTTTCGACCCTATCGACAGGACCTCTTCCCCACTCAGAATAAGTAATGCAATGAATCTATATTGGATCATATTCCCCTTGTCCCTTCTACTGGCCGGACAATACTATGCCTCCCTCAGAGTGTGGCAGTTATTGCCGGACATCCTTCCGTTGCGGATTATAGCAGTTGTTTTGATGGCTGTAGCTCTTTCACTTTTTTTCGTGTCAATGAGCGGCTTGTCAGAAAAGATGTCCCTCAGCTTGGCCAAGATTTGCTACGAAGTGAGCACCTCATGGCTGATTATTCTTCTCTACCTGGTGATGCTTTTCGGAGTGCTCGATCTCGCTCTGGTTACCCATCTTATTCCACGTAACTTCGTTCGAGAAAGCGTAGTCGGGAGTTGGGCCGTACTAACTTTTATGGGCGGCATTTTCTCTTATGCCCATTGGAATTACAACCAGAAGAGAAGAGTAGAGATAACTTTGGACAGTAGAGGAAAAGTACAGCAGCCCCTCAAACTGGTTATGATCAGCGACCTGCATCTGGGCTATCACAATGACCGCAACGATCTTCGCCGTTGGTTAGAATTGGTCAAGAAGGAAAAGCCGGATGCCCTGCTTATCGCCGGCGATCTATTAGACAGAGCCATGCGCCCCGTTAGAGAAGAAGGCTCAGCAGAAGAGTTCCGCCAATTGGGCATACCCGTCTATGCCATCTTGGGCAATCACGACTATTATGCAGGGGAAAGTGGGGACAAGGAGTTTTGCAAACAGGCCGGTATCCAATTACTCCAGGACAGTGTGATCTATTTTGGAGATGTCGCTATCGTGGGACGTGACGACCGCACCAATGCGCAACGCAAATCGCTGCAAGACGTGATGACAGGTATCGACCGTACGAAGTACATCATCGGACTGGATCACCAACCTTATCATCTGGAAGAAGTGGAGCAAAACGGCGTGGACTTTGCGTTTGCAGGACATACACATAACGGTCAGGTATGGCCGCTCAATTGGATTGTAAAGGCACTTTACGAAAAGGGTTTTGGTTCCCTGACCAAAGGACAGACGCATTATTATATCAGCTCCGGCATTGGCATCTGGGGCGCGAAGTTCCGCATCGGCACCCAATCGGAGTACATCGTAGCCAGAATAGAGGCAACGAATAACTAAAAGAACAACCCCCAAAAGAAAGACTCCTGACCTCTCGCGAGATCAGGAGTCTTCTGTTTTTGTAACGTGGTGCCACCAGGAATCGAATAAATTTGATAAGTGGCTGTATTTCTTTGAGTTTATATTCTGCAAAAGACCTAATCTCCCGCTATTGCTCCACCGATTTTCTGCAATGCTTTGCTTCTTTTTCGTGGGTGATATTCTTATCTATGCCTTGGGACAAGTCGGAGATGATTTCCTCTCGCAGTTAGCACATTATATCAAGGGCGTGTTGGGGCTGTCGCAAGGCAGTTACAGATGAATCGCTTTGTTTTCCAAGAAGATTCTCCGCTTGGCATATCAAGAGGGGCTTGTCGACCGCTTGTTGTTCGATACGGTCGAAATAGAGCGAGGCGAGAACAGAGGCCCTTGTGCATTGGATAAGGTATCGTTGGAGAAGTTGCGGGCTTTGACTTTCGACGCTCATGAATCGGCACTGGAGACGGCTCGCGATCTGTTTCTTTTCTCTTGTTTCACAGGTGTTGCCTATTGCAATATGCTTACCCTTGGTCGGGAGCATCCTTTTACGGATGATGAAGGGGCATGGAGGACGAAGTTCCGCAGACAAAAGACCGACACGCTTTGTCATGTGAAGCTCCTGCCCGAAGCAGTGCGTTTGATAGAGCGGTACCAGTCAGAGGAACGAATCACGCTCTTTGCGCTCTTTACTATTCGGCTTACCTTGCTCAACTCAAGGCTTTGCAATTTCAGGCGGACATCGCTGTCCCACTTTTGGCTCACATGGCTCGCCACACTTTTGCCACACTCATAACGTTGGAAGGAGGCGTCCCCATCAAAACCGTGAGCCGAATGTTGGGGCATGGCAGTATCAAAACCACGGAACGATATGCCCACGTCACCCCGAAGAAACTCTTCGATGAGTTCGATTGATTTCTCTCTTTCACCGAAGATTTACAACTCTTTTTGTAGGTATTTCCGAAAGCAATACAATCTACCTCCAAAAGTGACGTAAGATTCTGAAAAACTGACGTAAGTTTTCAAGGGATCTCCTCTACTTTCGTCCATATGGCTTTAGTGGCAAATGGCTCAAAAAAGCAGAGGTCTAATGGAGTATTTGCTACATCTCTTTGTGCTGATCTGTATCTACACGATCTTGGCACAGTCGCTTAGCCTAGTGGCAGGATATAGTGGGCAGGTATCGCTAACGCATGCGGGATTCTATGGCTTAGGTGCCTATACGACTACTCTGATGTCAATACACTGGGGGAGACACCTGCGATGCTGAACATTCCTGTGGCAATGCTACTTTCGGGGGGATTAGCTTGGATTGTAGCTCGTGTGGCAGATAGAACCAGAGACTACTACGTTATTATCACTCTCGGCATTCA
This sequence comes from Porphyromonas loveana, assembly GCF_003096695.1. Taxonomy (GTDB): domain Bacteria; phylum Bacteroidota; class Bacteroidia; order Bacteroidales; family Porphyromonadaceae; genus Porphyromonas; species Porphyromonas loveana. The sequence goes on from NZ_QEKY01000021.1 coordinate 22,113, forward strand.
GGTCGTGATCTACTCAGTCATGAATAACTGGCAGAGTGTAACCCATGGTCCCTTAGGAATCCCTGGTATCTCAGCTTTTGCCATAGTACCAGGAGTGGAGCTCGAAAGTAAACTTGCCTATTGCTTTTTCTCTGCTATCTTGGCAGGCGTGGCATGGGTCGTGCTACATCAGCTCATACATTCTCCCTTTGGGCGAGTACTCATCGCTCTCAGCGAAGACGAGGTCTACACGAAAAGCTTGGGTAAAAATATGGCAGGAGCAAAGACTGTTTCATTCGTGATCAGCGGGATGCTTGCCTCTATCGCTGGGGAACTATTCGAAGAAAGGGTATTAGGGTGAGGATGAAAGGTAAGTAAATGGAAATGAGAGCGATTTGCGCCATATCTCGGTGGTTTGCACAGA
>NZ_QEKY01000022.1 GCF_003096695.1 Porphyromonas loveana
AAACACCTTGAATACTTGCGCCAAAACTTTTTCGTTTTGGCGCATAATTTTTCCCGAAATGGCGCCAAAGAAAATCCCTTTGCTCGCGAGTTTTTGAGACATAATACACCTAAGAGATTCAATAACACTTGTGAACGTTTTTTATGTTGATAAGGCTCCACTTTCAACAATGGAGAAGAAGAAATAGACTTTCATTCGTACCTTTGTAAGCAATGAGAAAAGCAGTATTCAAAGACAGCTCCATCGTGAGTCAGCTCGCGCTTATGTTAATTATATTTTTATTCCTATCGGGACTCATCTCCTTCGTCTTTGCACTTTTGGGGCTGACTGGAATAAAAATATCGCCGTTGGCAACTGCAAGCACATATAGCATAGTAGTCATCGGCATCGGTGCTCTATGCTATGCAAGGCAGTGTGCCGACCGACCGACTCTATTCTTAGGATTGCGGCCATACACTGCAACGTGGGCCCAAATAGGGCTGCTCGCACTCTCCTATCTGGGCTGTCTTCTTGCTGTAAGTCTCTCCGCCAAAGGCGTTGAGGCTCTCGTTCCTTATGTGCCTACAGGCCTACGCAGGATGATCGAGAGTAGTGGCGAGATGTATGCCAGGCAGATAGCCGACATGGCACGGGAGGGAAAACTACTTGTCCTAATCGGCATGGCCGTGATACCCGGCATTACAGAAGAACTTTTCTTCAGGGGCGCTGTCCTCAGATGGATGCGCCGCGTTACCAACAATAGGCATCATGCCGCCATCTGGCTGACGGGTATCGTCTTCAGCCTCGTACATTTCGATTTGGCCGGACTCATTCCACGTATCCTCCTCGGTGCTTATCTGGGCTATGCCTATCACCACACACGCAGCATATATGTGCCTATGACACTGCACATACTCAATAACGCTTTTGCCCTATGGAGCCTTTTCTTAAGCAAATAGCTACCCATTACTACAAAGAGCATGGAGAAGAGATCCATCGTCTCTGTTTCGTTTTCCCGGGACGTAGAGCCGGCCTTTTCTTCAAACGCCACCTGTCACACTTAGCCGATAAGCCCCTATTTTCGCCCAAAGCGACCACTTTGAAGGATTTGCTTCTGGGGTTGTCGCCCGCAGAAGAGCTGGACAGGACAGCTCTGCTGTTCGAGCTATACAATAGTTATAGAGAGATAGCACCAGAGGCAGAACCATTCGATCAATTCCTCTTCTGGGGAGATATTATCCTGAAGGACTTCAACGAGATCGACCGCCACCTCATTCCGGCCACGATGCTGTACAGTAATCTAAAAGACTATCGGGAATTGGACAGCGATTTCTCCTTCCTCAACGAAAGACAGGTGGAAGCAATACGCAGCTTTTGGAACTCATTCAGTCCGACAAAAGGCGGAGAGACAGAGGACAGTTGCCAACAAAACTTTTTGGAATTCTGGCAACTTTTGTCACCCTTATACACGAGATTCAAAAGTCGCTTGGATGCACAAAGCAAAGGCTATGCGGGTATGATGGTACGTCGGACAGCAGAGCTTCTGAAAAAACGAGAAATATCGGTACGAGAATTGCTCCAATCCGCCTATAGAGGTAACGACGAAGCTCCGAAGAAATATGTATTTGCAGGCCTGCTTGCTCTCTCCCCTGCAGAAGAATACATCCTCAGTCGGATGAAAGATGAGGGCCTATGCGAGTTTTGCTTCGATGACGAATCGCCCTTAATACAGTCAGGCGGCAGCTTGGCCTGCACGATTCTCGACCACGACAAAGAGGTATTCGGCCAAACGTTTGGATGGAAATCGCAATCGACAGCAGGCGGGGAAGATGCATCCATGCCAACAAAGACACCAACCATCCGTGTCATACGCACAGCTTCGGAGATCGTACAAGCGAAGCTGCTTCCACGACTCATCGAAGAGCTATACCCCGCAGGATACACGGACAACAACGGCATCGAAACAGCCATCCTACTACCGGACGAGCGAATGCTGATGCCCGTGCTCAACAGCTTGGTGGACACAGTGGAGCGCATCAATGTAACCATGGGGTATCCATTGGCGCAAAGCAGTATATCGCTCCTGGCGGATAAATGGATCAAGGCTCAGGCGAATATGCGCACAATACACGACGTGCTACACTTCCGCACTGAGGCTGCGATCGATCTACTGAACAGCCTGCTCCTTAGTCCGCTATTAACCGACAAATCGCGTCGGCTCATGAAGACCTTAGAGGGAACAAAAACCTTCTATATATCTGCTACAGAGCTGCAATGCGACAGCCTGACGAAGCACCTCTTCACCCCACCGGCCGACGGATCTGCTTTGCTGGACACACTATTTGCCCTGCTGGAGTCAATAGCCCAGAGCATAGAAGTGAACAGACCGTCTAATGAAGAAGAGGACAAAGCGGAGCAAGTGGCCAATATTGAGTTGGAACAACTCTATTATTATCGCAATACGGTGAACAGGCTCAAGGGGTTGATCTCAGAGGCCGCCATGACTATGTCGCCCCAATCGGCTGCACTTCTATTGCAAGGACTGATCACGGGCACAGCCATCCCCTTCGAGGGAGAGCCACTCATAGGTGTGCAAATCATGAGTATGGAAGAAACTCGGGCATTGGACTTTGAGCACCTCATCATACTCTCTGCCAACGAGGGCAAGCTACCCTCCCGCACACACGAAACGACGATGATACCCTATACCCTGCGCAGGGGTTACGGGTTGCCGGTCAATGAGATAAACGAAGCAACGCAGATCTATGACTTCTTCCGTCTCTTGCCGCGAGCCAAACGAGTGACGATGCTGTACGATGCACGTACCGACCAGAGCGGCGGTGGAGAAGAGAGTCGTTACATCAGACAGATGCGTTACCTCTTCGACACGCCCATCGAGGTGCAGGAGTTGCATCTGATCGGTTCTCTGCCGAACTCTCCGCATATAAGTGTACCCAAAGAGGGTGAGACGCTGAAAAAGCTATACCGATTCCTCGAAACACCTCAAGACGAACACGCCTCTTCCGACCTAAAACTACCGGCACTCTCAGCCAGCAGTATCAATACGTATGCAGCCTGTCCGCTCCGATTCTACTACGAATATGTGCGCGGGATACGAGAAGAGAATGCGCCCGAAGAACTGATGGCTGCCAATGACTTCGGGACCGTAGTACATCGTGCCATGGAACTCATCTATCAACCCTGCTGTTCGGGAGGAGAAGTCTCCACTCAAATGCTGTCGCAGTGGCTCGATCCTGCCAACGCCATCATAGCAAGAACTGTGCGACAGGCCTACTCGGAAGAGTATCTGCACACAAAAGATGTCAAAGGACAACTCACCGGCCTCAATCATCTCTATTGTGTGATGATAGAGAAGTATGTACGACGGATTTTGGAGCATGACAAGAGCATCGCCCCATTCCGCTACATTGCTTCCGAAAAGCGTGTAAGAGGTAGTCTCGCCCTTAGCAACGGGCATCGCGTACGCCTACAAGGGGTCATCGACCGCATAGACGAATTCCCCGGTGAGGTGCGTCGCATCGTAGATTATAAAAGCGGGGGTGTCTCTGCTTCATTGAAATCATGGGACAGTCTTTTCTCCCACATAAACGGGAAACCGGGCAAAGATCAACCATCCGCCATCTCACAGACACTTTTCTATGCCTTCATGATGCGAACGCAAATGGAGAAAGACGGGGAGAAAAGAAATCTGCCCCTCTGCCCCACAATATACAGTTTCCAAAGTCTTTACAAGGATAAAGATGAGTACACAGGGGTGATATGTGTGCCGGAATCAGGAGGAGGCTATAGCAGTCTCACAGATTTTGACCAAATTCGCGACACATTTGAGGAAAAGCTGCGCCGACGACTGGACCAAATGTTCGATCCCGACATTCCTTTTGCTGGTACAGACGATACCAAGGTTTGCAGCTATTGCCCCTTTGTAACCATTTGTGGAAAATAAGACGTTCAGCCTACCAAGCATATAATAATGATTCGCACACATCTGCTCAAAAAGAGAATCTCCATCCTGATGGCAAGCATAGCCTTCCTCGTCCTCGTCATGGCGCTACCAATGGTGGCATGGTCGCAGCAAACGACTGAAACGCTGCCACAGACAAAGCGGCTAAGCATCTTGATATGCTCCCCCTCGACAGACGTTGTCTATAATCGCTTCGGACACGCTGCCATCAGGTTGATGGACGAAGATGCGGGCTCAGATATCATCTACAACTACGGCACCTTCGACAATACGATACCGAACTTTGAGATTCGCTTCATGCGAGGCGAAACAGACTATTACGTCGAAGCCCTCCCTTCCGCTTACTACCTCAATGAGTTTATACAGAATGGTAGAGGTGTGACCGAGCTGGTGCTGAACCTGTCACAAGAAGAAATATCAAGGGTTCAGACGTATCTGAACCGGAATATCCAACCCGAGAACAGACAATACCGCTACAACTTCTTATACGACAACTGCGCCACGCGTCTCATCAGCATCGTAAAGGAAGCGACCGGTGGCACGCTACAGATACCGGATAAAGGGGAAGAAAGGACTTGGCGAGAGCTTATCAACGGATGCTGCACCGACGCCCCGTGGGTGCAATTGGGTATAGACATGGTTATCGGAAGCAAGGCAGATGCCTCAGCAACCACGGAGGAACAATTCTTCCTGCCAGGCCGAATACTGGATATGCTCCCGCACACCACACTTCTTCGCCCCGATGGTTCTGCAAGCCCTTTGGTCATGGATACAATAGAGTTATTCTCCCCTCTTCCCTTCAGCACGGAACCTTCAGAGGAGGGATGGCCTACCCCATTGGCTGCATCAATCGTATTACTGGCACTCACGATTGGGATTGTTGTGATGGATATACACAGAAGAAAAATCTGTCGTCTCTACGACTCGATTGTTATGGGGATAGTCGGATTGTCGGGTTGCATCATTTTCGCGATGGTATTCTTCTCAGTGCATCCACATACCAGCCCCAACTACATCCTATTCCTATTGCATCCGCTTCATTTACTCATCGGACTGCCCTTAACGGCCATACCGCGACTGAGACAGGCAGGCTTTGTCTATCATTTTATTAACTTTGCGGAGTTAAGCCTGATAGGCTTGGTCATATGGTTCCTGCCACAGCAGGTCGTTATGCCTCTTTATGTGACGGGTATTGCCATGTGGTTGCTTTCTGCTCGTTGGATACTGATAAATAAATGGAGAAAGAACGTTCGATGAAACGACTGGTCACCACGCTCTTGGCCGTACTAGCCATTAGCGGGGGCAAGGCACAGGCAGAATCGACACACCCCAAACTGGTAGTGGTGATCACCATCGACCAACTGCGGGGTGATCTCCTCTCATATTGCATACCCGAGTACGGGCCCGGCGGATTCAATCGTCTACTCAATAACGGACTCGTCTTCAGCAACGTTGACTTCGGATTCGACGGAGTAGATGAGGCTTCGGCTATAGCGGGCATTTATACAGGCACCTACCCCAATCGTCACGGGATCACCGGAAGCACGACATTCGACACAGAGAAGAACAGTCAAGTCTCCATCCTCGAAGACAAAAACTATCTGGGCAACTATACTTCTGAACGTTTATCTCCTCAGAATCTACAGTCCGAGACGATCGGGGATGAACTGCGCGCTGCGACAGACGGACGAAGCAAAGTCTATGCCATAGCACCCAATGCAGTAGCTGCCATAGTAGCTGCCGGTCAATCCGGAAACGGAGCTTTCTGGATCGAAGACCGTCAGGGCAAATGGGCCACTACCACCTATTATAAGGACTTCCCTTGGTATATAGATCGATTCAACTCCTTACCGGAGTCTCCCTCGTCCAGAATAAACAATATCGTATGGACACCTGTGGGCGCACCACAGTCGCTACCTGCAGGTGGTGACCCTGCGACATTCTCATATCGATTCAGCCAATCGAATATTCCTCTATTCAAGCGCTCGGCTCCCGTCAATGAAGAAGTGACCACGCTCGCCCTGCGTCTGATAGAATACGGCGGTTTGGAGCTGGCCAAGCAGCCCAACCTATTATCTCTGACCTACTACGCCGGCAGATATCCCGCCAAGCAGCAGAGCGAACATCAGGCGGAGATGATAGATACCTATCGCCGACTGGATGATCAGATCGCACGTCTGCTGACAGCTTTGGACAAGAAAATCGGTTTGGCACACTGCATTATCGCGCTAAGTGGCACAGGACACTTCGAAAGCTCTCCCCCGACAACAAGTTCAACCGTACTCAAACGCCGCCGTTACTTCAGTCCGAAGCGCTGCAAGGCGCTGATCAATATGTACCTGATGGCCCTGCACGGACAGGGACAATGGGTACTGGACTACACCGATGGCAGGCTGATACTGGACAAGAAACTAGCAGAGAAAAAACAACTCGACATACGGAATCTTCAGTCCGAAGTAGCCGAATTTGCCCGCCAGATGAGTGGCGTGCGGTTTGCCATGGCTGCTCACGAAGTGGGTAGTGGCATGGTCAACGAAGAAGGGTTGCGTTTCGCTCGTTCATTCAAACCGGGAGAGACTGCCGACGTATGCATTCAACTACAAGGCGGATGGATAGAAGGAGAGGAAGAGTCTCCTACCGATTCTCAACAGAAGCAGGTACGCTACGATGCCGTGGCTGCCCCTTTTATATTATTTACTCCCACCTCCAAAGGGGAGAAGGTGCATCGGACTATTTCATCAACCGAGATTGCTCCTACTCTGGCTTACATCCTGCGTATACGCCCTCCGACAGATGCTAAGGCCCTGCCTCTACCCGAAGTGGCCATATAGTATCTTCCGATCGGGATGGGAACTCCGGAGTCCGCCCTAAGAGGCTCCACACTTTTCACAAATAGCTACAAAACAAAAATAGACATATGGGATTCAATGAATTCATGTCGAAACTATTCGGCAACAAATCACAGCGCGACCTGAAAGAGGTAAAACCTTTCGTAGAGAAGATCAAGGCTGTATATGGAGAAATAGAGCAATTGTCAGATGACGATCTGCGTGGCAGGACAGTACTCCTACGTCAAAAAATACAAGACTACGTCAAAGACGAGAGAGCAGAAATAGACAAGTTGAAAGCCGATGTCGAAGGCAAAGGCTTGGAAGAACGCGAAGAAGTATGGAGCAAGGTGGACAAGCTCGAAAAGGAAATTTTGGACAAGATGGAAGTTGTCCTTGACGAGATTCTACCCGAAGCATTTGCCATTATCAAGGATACAGCACGTCGCTTTACCCAAAACGAAACAATCCGTGTAAAGGCAACAGACCTCGACCGTGACCTTTCCATTGATCACGACTTTGTAACCATAGACGGCGATACGGCCATATATCAGAACCATTGGGTAGCCGGTGGTAATGAAATCCTATGGGACATGGTGCACTACGATGTACAGCTAATCGGTGGTACCGTACTGCACAAAGGAAAGATTGCCGAAATGGCGACCGGTGAAGGAAAAACGTTGGTGGCTACGCTGCCGGTATTCCTCAATGCCCTTACCGGAAACGGGGTACATGTAGTGACGGTGAATGACTACCTCTCTAAGCGTGACTCGGAATGGATGGGACCTTTGTATATGTTCCATGGTCTGACCGTGGACTGTATCGACAAACATCAGCCCAACTCAGATGCTCGTCGCAAGGCATACAATGCCGATATTACATTCGGAACTAACAACGAATTCGGCTTCGACTACTTGCGCGATAATATGGCGACAAGTCCCCAAGACCTCGTACAGCGCAAGCATAACTATGCGATCGTCGATGAGGTGGACTCAGTATTGATTGACGATGCCCGTACGCCTTTGATTATTTCCGGACCAACTCCCAAGGGAGAAGACCAACTGTTCGAAGAGTTCCTGCCCAATGTGGAAAAAGTGGTCGAAGCACAACGGAAGCTCTGTGCTCAGTTGCTTATCGATGCCAAGCACAAAATGGCTTCTGAAGACAAAAAAGAACAAGAAGAGGGTACCCTCTTACTCTACCGTTCATTCAAAGGTCTTCCCAAAAATAAGCAATTGATCAAGTATCTGAGTGAGCCGGGCGTCAAGAGTGCCATGCTGAAGACGGAAGAGACTTACATGGCTGAGAATATGCGTAATATGCATTTGGTCACAGACGATCTGTTCTTTGTCATTGAAGAAAAACGCAACAGCATCGAACTCACCGACAAGGGTATCGATCTTCTCACCTCCGGAACAGACGACCCCACGTTCTTCGTCCTTCCCGACATCGCTGCAGAGCTTTCGGCATTGGACAATATGGAGACCGATGCGGACAAACGTCGCGAAGCCAAAGACGAGATCATCGCTAACTACTCCATCAAGAGCGAGCGTGTACACACCGTCAATCAGCTACTCAAAGCATATACCCTATTCGAAAAAGACGACCAGTATGTGGTCATGGATAATAAGGTAATGATCGTCGACGAACAGACCGGCCGTATCATGGATGGTCGTCGCTATTCGGATGGTCTTCACCAAGCGATCGAAGCAAAAGAGCGCGTAAAGGTGGAAGCTGCTACGCAGACATTTGCGACCATTACACTGCAGAACTACTTCCGTATGTACCACAAGTTGGCAGGTATGACCGGTACCGCTGAGACGGAAGCAGGAGAGCTTTGGGACATCTACAAACTCGATGTTGTCGTTATTCCGACGAACAAGCCCATCGCCCGTAAGGACATGAACGATCGTATCTACAAGACTGCACGTGAGAAGTACGCCGCTGTCATCGAAGAGATCGTTCGTCTGGTAGAAGAAGGAAGACCCGTACTCGTGGGTACCACTTCTGTGGAAATCTCCGAGTTGCTGAGTCGTATGCTTCGCTTGAGAGGTATCCAACACAATGTGCTCAACGCAAAACTGCACCAGAAAGAAGCCGACATTGTAGCACAAGCAGGTAAGACCGGTACCGTTACCATCGCAACGAATATGGCAGGTCGTGGTACCGACATCAAGCTCTCGCCGGAAGTAAAGAAAGCCGGTGGTTTGGCCATTATCGGTACAGAGCGTCACGAATCTCGTCGTGTTGACCGTCAGCTGCGCGGTCGTTCCGGACGTCAGGGTGACCCGGGCTCGTCTATCTTCTATGTCTCTCTCGAAGACCACCTGATGCGTCTGTTTGCTACGGAAAGAATCGCCTCGTTGATGGATCGCTTGGGATTCAAGGAGGGAGAGGTATTGGAGAACAATATGCTCAGCAAATCCGTAGAACGAGCCCAAAAGAAAGTAGAAGAAAACAACTTCGGTATCCGTAAGCACCTCCTCGAATACGACGATGTGATGAACTCGCAGCGTGAGGTCATCTATACGCGTCGTCGTCACGCCCTCATCGGAGAGCGTATCGGCATGGATGTGCTGAACACGATATACGATGTCTGCAAGGCGTTGATCGAAAACTATACGGAAGCCGGCGACTACGAAGGCTTCCAAGAGGATCTGATGCGCGCACTCGCTATCGAATCGCCTATTACCGAAGCAGATTTCAAGAGCAAGAAAGCCGAGAAGCTGATCGATCAGCTTTTCGATGAAGCATACAAAACATTCCAACGCAAATCAGAACTGATAGCCGAAGTTGCCTATCCGGTAGTACACCAAGTATTCGAGAATCAAGCAGCTGTGTACGAGCGCATCCTCATCCCCGTCACAGACGGCAAACGCGTCTATAACATCGGCTGCAACCTACGTGAGGCCGACGAGACGATGGGTAAGAGCATCATCAAAGAATTCCAGAAGGCCATCGTACTGCATACGATCGATGAATCATGGAAGGAACACCTGCGCGAGATGGACGAACTGCGCAACTCCGTGCAGAATGCCAGCTACGAGAATAAGGATCCTCTGCTCATCTACAAGCTGGAATCCTACGAGCTATTCCGCAAGATGGTGGAAGCGATGAATCGCAAGACGGTAGCCATTCTGATGCGTGCCCGTATCCCTGTACCCGAAGCTCCATCGGAAGAGGAAATGGAACGTCAGCGACAAATCGAAATTCGCCGTGCAGCTGAACAACGTGCCGATATGAGCAAATATCGTACGCAAAAGGACGATATCGAAGCGCAACAGCAGGCGCAACGCGAGGCCGCTAACAGGCCACAAGGACCTGCTCCTCAAGCTCCCATAAGAAACGACAATAAGATCGGCCGAAACGATCCTTGTCCCTGCGGTAGCGGCAAGAAGTTCAAACAGTGCCACGGACGTAACCTCTAATCCTTTATTGTAAGAGAATCACAGACTATGAGAAACATGTAACACGATGCGACCGGGAGACCAACGTATTACGCATGTATAGTCTGTGATTTTTTTTTCATTCTTCCCCAATAATACCTATTATGATTCTTTCGATGACCGGCTTCGGCAAGCACACAGCTCTCTATGCCGACAAAAAAATAACTACCACCATCAAGTCACTCAACAGCAAACAGCTCGACTTGTCCACGAGGCTTTCCAGCCGCTATCGCGACAGAGAGTTACCACTGAGAGCTTTGGTTGCTGCAGAGATCGAGCGAGGTAAAGTTGACTTCAACCTACTGCTCGAAGACTCCGGCAACTCAGACGCTACTGCACAAGTATTCAATACACAGAAGATGGCCTACTACTTCTCTCAGCTCAAGAGCTTCGGAGAGCAGATGGGTGTGGCAGTACCCGCCGGCGGATGGTTCGAGCAAATACTTCGTATGCCCGGAGTCGTCCAAGCCGAAGAAGACCAATCGGAAGAGATACCCGATGAAGAATGGAATATCGTGATTGAAGCCTGTACAAAAGCACTGGCTCAACTGACAGACTTTCGTCGTCAGGAGGGGGCTATGCTGGAGCAAGTCTTCAAGGACAAGATCACCAATATATCCGCCCTGCTTCTGGAGATCGAGCATTACGAACCCGAACGCGTCCAGCGGATAAAAGAACGAATCGAGGAGAACCTCTCCAAGGTTTCCGAAAAAGACTATGACAAAAACCGATTCGAACAGGAGATGATCTACTACATTGAGAAGTTGGACATCAATGAAGAAAAGCATCGTCTGCGCAACCACCTCTCATACTTCCTCGAGACATTGCAAGGCGAAGCCGGACAAGGCAAGAAACTCAGCTTCATTGCACAAGAGATTGGCAGAGAAATCAATACCCTCGGCTCCAAAAGCAACCACGTCGAGATGCAACAGATCGTTGTACGTATGAAAGACGAATTGGAGCAAATCAAGGAGCAAGTACTCAACGTTTTATAAATGCTCCTCCCCTAATCCCATTACTTCAGACAAAGACTATGACCAAACTCATCATCATTTCGGCTCCGTCCGGCACAGGTAAGAGTACCATTATCGAAAAGCTATTGCAGGACTCCGACCTCAACCTCCATTTCTCCATATCAGCCACCAGTCGTGATGCGCGGGGCGAAGAGATCCACGGACGCGAGTATTATTTTCTGACTCCCCAAGAGTTCAGGGAGAAGATCGAAGCCAACGAATTCGTGGAGTACGAAGAAGTGTACAAAGACAAGTATTATGGTACGCTCAAGAGTGAGGTGGATCGCATATTGCGAGATGAAAAGAACGTCATTTTCGACGTAGATGTGGTAGGAGCACAAAACATCAAGAAGTATTATAGCGATCGTGCTCTGGCCATCTTCATCCTTCCGCCGTCCATCGAAGAGCTGCGTGCACGCTTGGAAAAGAGGGGTACCGACTCTACCGACACCATCCGACAGCGAGTGGCGAAGGCCGAAAAAGAAATCGGCTATGCCCACCTGTTCGATCTTCGCTTCGTCAATGATGATTTGACCACTTGCGTCGAACAGATCCGAACCTCCATCAAGCGCTTTTTGGCCAAATAAGCATCACTGCCAATAAGCGCTCTCATCCGTAGCGCATACGTAAGGAAAGAATATAGTATCACCTCTCAATCAGCAGTTTCATGGTACTCAATTATATTTTCGTCGCTTTCTTCCTCGTATCGCTTATCGTTGCCCTCATACGACTGATCTTTTGGGGAGATGTCAGCGTTTTCGACACGATGGTGCAAGCCACCTTTAGTCAGTCGAAAACAGCCTTTGAGATCTCTTTGGCACTGACCAGCGTGCTGGCTTTGTGGCTCGGTCTGATGAAGATAGCCGAGCGGAGCGGCCTCATCGCCCGATTGGCACATCTTAGTTCGCCCGTCCTCAGTCGGCTCTTCCCCTCCGTACCCAAAGACCATCCCGCCCTGGGCAATGTCTTTATGAATATCTCGGCCAATCTACTAGGCCTCGACAATGCAGCCACCCCTCTCGGCATCCGTTCGATGGAGAGCCTGCAGAGCATCAACGAACAGAAGGATCGGGCCAGCGACGCCATGATCATGTTTCTCTCCATCAATGCCAGCGGACTCACGATCATCCCCTCCTCCATCATGGCCTATCGTCTGCAGGCCGGTGCAGCCAATCCGGCCGACATATTCGTCCCCATCCTCATCGCCACCTTTGCCTCCACGCTCGTAGCCATCTTGGCCGTCGGCATGCGCCAACGGATCAATTTCGTCCAGAAACCCCTTCTCCTTTTCCTCCTCTCCGCCTTCCTGTTCATCGGAGGAGCCATCTATGCAGCCCGCGTCCTGCCCCCCGATCTATTCAGCCGCATCAGTACGACGATGGCCTCCATCATCCTCTTCGGCACGATGTGCGGCTTAATTGTCAGCGGTCTGCGCGCACGAATCAATGTCTATGACGCCTTTATCGAAGGAGCCAAGGAAGGATTCGGTACAGCCGTCACCATCATCCCCTACCTGCTGGCCATGTTGGTCGGCATCGGAGTATTCCGCGCTTCCGGAGCAATGGATCTGATCACGGACGGCATGCGTCAGTTGGTCGGCTTCTTCGGCGGCGACTTGCAGTTTGTAGAGGGCATCCCCACCATGCTGATGAAGCCGCTGAGCGGTAGCGGAGCACGCGGGCTGATGGTCGATGCCATGCAGACCCACGGTGCCGACAGCTTCGTAGGCCGTCTGTGCTGCATCGTCCAAGGCACCAGCGACACCACCTTCTATATCGTGGCCCTCTATTACGGAGCGGTCAAGATCCGCGATACGCGCTACACGGTCAGCTACTCTCTCTTGGCCGATTTGGCCGGAGTCCTGACCGCCATCGCCGTTACCTACCTCTTCTTCGGCTGACGGCTGACACACAATCAACAGAATACAATGGCAAGAATCAACTATTACGCTGAAGGAGTCACACAGCCGCGTCTCAGAAAACGCCTCCTCGCCCAATGGATAGTCGATGTCGCCGAGCGATATGGGAAGCAGGTGGGGGAGATCTCTTACCTCTTCTGCGACGACGAGTACATACTCAAGACCAATCGTGAGTTCCTCGACCACGACTATTATACGGACATCATCACCTTCGACACCACTGAGGACGACACCATCGGCGGCGATCTACTCATCAGTCTCGACACAGTCCGGTCCAATGCCCTCTCCATCGGCACCCGTTATGCAGAAGAGCTGCACCGCGTCATCATCCACGGCATACTCCATCTGTGCGGGCTCAAAGACAAAAGCCTCCAAGACGAACGGCGGATGCGCACCGCGGAAGAAGAAGCCCTCGCCATGCTGAGGACGCTGATCGGCGAAGACCTCCCCTTACTACGCAACTAAATACCCCCACGACGCTATGAGACCTAAGCAATGGATAAAAAACCTAATCGTCTTCCTGCCCCTCTTCTTCGGGCATCGGATCTGGGACACAGATGCCATACTCAGGCTCACCCTCCTGCTCGTTGCCTTTTGCTTGGCCTCCAGTGCCGTCTATCTCTTCAATGATATTTGCGACCGCGAGATCGACAGGCAGCATCCCGTCAAGTGCAAACGCCCCATCGCCAGCGGAGCACTGCGCCTGCCCATGGCCTATACCCTGATAGGCGCACTCATCCTCCTCGCCGGTGGACTCTCCTTTCTGCTACCGGCTCCATACACAGTGTACACGCTTATCTCGTTAGGCTGCTATCTCCTCCTCAACCTATTCTACTCGCTCGGCGGCAAACACATCCCCATCATCGATGCTTTCTTTATTGCCGTCGGTTTTCTTATCCGACTCTTTGCAGCCGGCGCCATCAGCCACATCACCATCTCCTCTTGGCTCGCCCTCATGACGTTCTTCCTCTCTCTTCTGCTGGCTTTCGGCAAGAGAAAGGAGGATCTCCGACTCATGCGAGACGACACACGGACCTCCCGTCCCGTTGTCAAACACTATACTGACGGATTTCTCAATGCCGTCTTGGCCATCCTCTCTGCCACCATCATTGTCCTCTACACCCTCTATGCCACCGATGTCGAAGTCGTCGAGAGGAACGGCCGTCACCTCTATATCACCGTCTTGCCCGTAGCTGCAGGCTTGCTGCACTATCTGCGACACGTCATCGTCGAAAGGCGCCATTGCAACCCCACCGACATGCTCTACAGCGATGTAGGATTGCAGTTGTCCGTACTGCTCTGGGGCATCCTCTACATCCTGAGCCCTTATGTCGGATAGAGCCATCGCCATATTCGATTTCGACGGCACCCTCACACGTACCGACACGTTGTTGCACTTCCTGCGACTCTCTCAACCGCGTGCCCGCTATCTGCTCTTACTCCCCTTCTACCTCACCATGTGGCTGTGCTTCAAGCTGCGACTGGCTTCGGCCGAAAGCACCAAGGCAGCCATCCTCTCCACTGTCACAAAAGGCAAAACGACGAACGAAATCGACCAATTGAGCCTTCGTTTCGTTCCCGTCATCAATTCTCTCCTGCGCTCCGAAGCCCTCGATCGTCTGGAGTGGCATCGTCGGCAGGGACATCAGTTGGTACTACTCACCGCCTCTCTCCAGTCAGCAGTCGAAGCATGGGGAGAACGCATGAGATTCGATCTCATTATCGGCACACAGGCCGAAGTAAAAGGGGATCAATTGACCGGACGATTTGTGGGCAAGAATTGCAAAGGCGAAGAAAAAGTACGCCGACTCTCCCAAGCGCTCCCCCATTGGCAGGAAGTCACATCCTACGGATATGGCGACAGCCCGTCGGATCGTCCGTTGCTCGACCGATGCACCCACGCCTACTATCGCCACTTCCCAACTGTCAAAGACTGACAACTCCCCCCTTATCCATACGATAAATAAGAAATGATCGTACGCCTACGATGCCTTCCTGCAGCGTGCAGGAGACCGGCGTACGCCTACGATGCCTTCCTGCAGCGTGCAGGAGACCGGCGTACGTCTACGATGCCTTCCTGCAGCGTGCAGGAGACCGGCGTACGCCTACGATACCTTCCTGCAGCGTGCAGGAGACCGGCGTACGTCTACGATACCTTCCTGCAGCGTGCAGGAGACCGGCGTACGTCTACGATACCTTCCTGCAGCGTGCAGGAGACCGGCATACGCCTACTAAACTGTTAGATGGAGGTTTTCATGATTCGATTTCGACTCAGGGACTCTTTGGCGGTTTGAGAAAGGCTTGATAATAGCCTATCTACACGTATATTTGCGGCACAATAATCAAACTTGTATGTACGCAAAAGAACTGTTCAAACACGAATGGCTGCGAACGATCCGTAGCAGCATATCGGCGCAAAGCTTGGCCACCAAGATATTTTGGGGATTTTATCTCTTGATAAACGGAGTAGCCCTCTTCGCCCTCGGCCTATTCTCCCCGCTCATGTTCGAAGAGATCTTCCCCACTCTCAGTACCCTACAGGTGCTGTCGGGGCTCTTACCCTTCCTCATGCTTGCGGGGCTGGTCGTGAGGCTCTTCCTTCAGCCGCTCAGTCGCATAGAAGAGGATGGCTATCGACAGCTGCCGATACCGCGCCGTTCCATCGTGCAGTATCTGATTCTGCGCCCGCTCGCCAATCCGATCAACTATTACGCCTTCGTCTTCTTGCTCCTCCCCTTCTGCATCATGACGGGTAGCCGAAACGGAATAGTAGCAGGCGCAACAGCCCTCTGCACCACCCTGTTGCTCACCATCACCAATACGCTGCTCGCGCCCTATCTCAAGCGCATCTTGGGCGAAGGCATTCGTTTCTACTTAGTCGTATTAGGCTTCATCGGACTGCTTGTCGCTGCCGAGGCAAGTGGCATCGCCCCCTGGATAGGCAGGCTGTTCGATTTCGCTTCGTCTCTCAACATTTGGATCGAGTGCCTCCTACTCGTGGCGATAATAGCCGGCTCCTATGTGGCAAGCCAAGCCTATTTCAAGCATCATTATTACCCCCGTGAACGAAGCGGTAAGAGCAGAGAACGCTATGAGAGCCTCAACTTCGTGCGCCAGTACGGCATGGTCGGCGAGATGATAGCGCTACACATGAAGCTCCTCAGACGCTCCAAACGCATCCGCAATGCCTTCATCTTCTCTTTCGTCTTGATGTTCTACGGTCTCCTGTTCTACCGACAAGACTCGCAGCCTCTTTTTAGCCTGGCACTGATAGCCAATCTGGTCGTAAGCACCCTCATGCTCATGATGAGTCAGTGGACGATACGATGGGATTGTGCTTTCTTCGACGGACTCATGGCTCAAGCCATCACGGCACGCACCTATATCCGCAGCCATTACATCATGCTCATGGCGCTCAATCTCATCAGCTTCCTGCTGACGACTCCCTACTTTCTCATGGGACAAGAGATCATCTTCGTGCATCTGACCTTTTTGCTCTGGAACTCAGGAGTCGGCATCTTCATTATCCTGCTGTTGGCTTCGTTCAACAAAGGGTATATTGACCTCCTGCAAGGCGGAGCCATGAACCAGCAAGGCACATCCTTCCACAACTTCTTGGCTGCAGTACCTGTCATACTATTGGGACCATTGTTCCTCGCAGTGCTCAGCATATTCACGGACCGATACACGGCTGAGATTATCGTCGGCTCTACAGGGCTGCTCGGCCTGCTGCTGCACAAACCACTCATCGAGCTGTGCACACGCGTATTCATCCGACAGAAGTATTCTTTGGCGGAGAGCTTCCGCGAACGCAAATAAATCGGCAAAAAACAGACTAACAAATGATAACAATAACAGACCTTCGCAAGAAATACAACGGGGTCACCGTTCTGGACATCCCCCAACTGACGATCGCACGTGGCGAAACCTTCGGTCTCGTGGGCAATAATGGTGCCGGCAAGACTACCCTCTTCCGTCTGATCCTCGACCTGATCAAAGCCGATAGCGGCAGCATCTCCATCGACAATATCCCCATCGCCGGTCGCGACGAATGGAAAGGACGCGTAGGCGCTTTCCTCGACGAGAGTTTCCTTATCAACTTCCTCCGTCCGGAAGAATACTTCGACTTCATCGGCAAGCTCTACCACCTCGACAAGCAGGAGATCGAGAGCTTCCTCTCAAGTATGGCGCCTTTCTTCGCCGATGAGATCATGGGGAAGAACAAACTCATCCGCGAATTCTCCAAAGGCAATCAGAAGAAAATCGGCATAGCTGCCGCCATGATGCCCAAGCCCGATATTCTCATCCTCGACGAACCGTTCACGGCACTCGACCCTTCGTCTCAGATACGTCTCAAGAAGATTCTCAACGAGTATTCCACCGAGCACGGGATCGCCACGCTCATCTCCAGTCACGACCTCAACCACGTGACCGAGGTCAGCAGTCGCATCGTCGTACTCAGCAAGGGCGAAGTGATACGAGACCTCCAAACTAACGAACAGACTCTCGCCGAACTGGAGCAATACTTCTCCGTAGAATAGCAGAGCAACGGCTCCGCACACAAAAGAGGACGTTTCCCAACGATAATGTTTAGTATTATAGTCAGAAGTAGCAATGACGACTCAAAAAACAAACATTTTCAGAAGAAAATGCTTCTTGTGATGTGAACTCCAAAAGTTCTTGACACAACTTTTTGGGGTTCACTTCAGGTGTGTAACCTTTGTTACCGACAGGCACACACTGGCTCCATACTTTTGCATTATCTGATTATCAATAGTGCATCAATGTCATGGAACTTCTCGGATATGCATTGGCCGTTTTAGTCGGCATCTCATTAGGACTCATCGGTAGCGGAGGATCCATCCTCACCGTCCCCATCTTGGTTTATGTCATGGCTGTCGAGCCAGTGCTCGCCACAGCCTATTCCCTCTTTGTCGTGGGAGCAACGGCACTCGTCGGCGGCATACGCAACGCCACGGAGGGCAAAGTCGATTTCCGGACTGCCGTCGTCTTCGGCATTCCCTCCATTGCCGCGGTCTATCTCACCCGCGCCTACCTGATTCCGCTCATACCAGACACCTTGTTCTCTGTGGGAGACTTTCAGCTCACCAAGTCGGTTGCCTTGATGATGCTCTTTGCCGTCGTGATGATGATGGCCTCCGTCTCCATGATCCGCCCGAGTAAGCAAGGAGAGGATAACGAATCGTCTGCCACCATCCGATACAACTACCCGATGATCCTGCTCGAAGGTTCTCTGGTGGGCATCCTGACGGGACTCGTCGGCGCCGGTGGCGGATTCCTCATCATCCCCGCACTCGTCCTACTCGCCCGAATGCCCATGAAGCTCGCTGTCGGCACATCCTTATTCATCATCGCCGCCAAATCGCTGCTGGGATTCCTCGGCGATCTACAGAACAGCGAAGCCATCGACTGGCTCCTGCTCTCACTCTTTACGGCCTTCTCTGTGGTGGGCATCTTCATCGGCTCTTTCCTGTCCAAGAAGATTGATGGGGGCAAACTCAAGACGGCCTTCGGCTGGTTCGTTCTCGTCATGGGTGTGTACATCCTCTTCAAAGAATTATTTGTGTAGAGCAAGATTTTTCCGCTATGTAACCTATGTTACCGTACGCGGATCGGAAAGGCCATAGCTTTGTCATGAAATAATAACAAAACAACAATAACAATGAAAATAGAACAGATCTATACAGGCTGCCTGGCACAAGGCGCATATTACATCGAAAGCAAAGGAGAAGCAGTGGTAATCGACCCGCTCCGGGAAGTGCAACCCTATCTCGAGAAAGCCCAAAAGAATGGTGCCTCCATCAAATATGTATTGGAGACCCACTTCCATGCCGACTTTGTGAGCGGCCATTTGGACTTGGCCAAGAAGAGCGGTGCCACCATCGTCTTCGGCCCCACGGCCCAGCCCGACTTCGACGCACACATCGCCCGCGACGGAGAGATGCTGCAAGTCGGCAACGTGAGCATCCAAATCCTCCACACCCCGGGCCATACGATGGAGAGCACCTGCTATCTGCTCCATGACGAGCAAGGCAAGGCCGTTGGTCTCTTCACCGGCGACACCCTCTTCATCGGCGACGTAGGTCGTCCGGACTTGGCACAGAAAGTAGTGGCCGACCTCACACAGGAGAAGCTCGCTGCACATCTATACGAGTCGCTCCACAACAAAATCCTACCGCTGGCAGACGACATCATCGTCTATCCTGCACACGGTGCCGGATCGGCTTGTGGCAAGAACATGAGCAAGGAGACCACCGACACGCTCGGCAACCAAAAGCGGACCAACTATGCCCTCCAGCCAATGAGCAAGGAGACGTTCATTGCCAAAGTATTGGACGGACTGATGCCTCCCCCGGCCTACTTTCCTGAGAATGTACGGATGAATATCAAAGGCTATACCAGCATCGACGAGGTGTTGTCCAAAGGTACGCAGGCGCTCTCCCCTGCCGAGTTCGAAGCCACGGCTAACGACACCCATGCGCTCCTGCTGGATACAAGAAGCGCTGAAGACTTCGCCCGAGGATTCATCCCCAATTCGATCAATATAGGGGTGGACGGCAACTTCGCCCCCTGGGTCGGTGCGCTGATACCCGACATCAAGCAGCCCATCCTCCTGATAGCAGACGAAGGACGCGCCGAGGAGATCGTCACCCGACTGGCACGAGTGGGTTATGACAACGCCATCGGTTTCCTCCAAGGAGGCTTCGAAGCATGGGAGAAAGAGGGGCGAGAAGTAGATAGCATCCCGAGAGTTACGGCCGATGAACTGGCCGACCGTCTGGCAGCAGATCCGGCATTGCGCATCTTGGACGTGCGCAAGCAGAGCGAGCATCTGAGTGAACACGTGATCGGCTCCGAAAACATGGCATTGGACTACATCAATCAGCACACCTCCGATGTCAGCAAGGACAAGACCTACTACGTGCACTGTGCCGGCGGGTATCGCTCCATGATATTCATCTCCATCCTGCGGGCAAGAGGCTACAACAATCTCATCGACATCCAAGGCGGATTTGCAGCCCTCAAGGCCACCGGCAGATTCCCCATCAGCGATTTCGTTTGCCCCACCACCATGTTATAATAGTATCATCAATAAACAACAGCATACAACTATGACAAACCTAACACAAACAGAATGGGAAGAGCGATTGGCGGCTGACAAGGATGCCACCATCCTCGATGTTCGCACGCAGGCCGAGTGCAATTTGGGTATGCAGGAGCACGCCCGGTGCATCGACATTTTCGACCGTGAAAGCTTCATCCGCACCGTAGATCGCCTGGACAAGTCCGGTAATTACTACGTTTACTGCCGCAGTGGCAACCGCAGCAGCATGGCTTGTAGCCTGATGGAGGAGATGGGATTCCGACACATCTATAACCTCATCGGCGGCATGATGAACTGGCATGGCAAAGTAATACTCCCTTAATGCACACAGCTATGTCCATGTCAACCCTCATCATTGTCCTGTACGCCATGGTCTGAGTTGATAATCTCAGAACAACCATACTGCTCTATACTTTCCTTTACAAGTGCTATGCAATATATTGTATAGCTTATGGGGAGTATTATAGTCTTTTTCCTGACTTTCGTCTAAGACAAAGCACATAGAAAAAGCCCCTCAAATTCAGTGAATTTGAGGGGCTTGCCTTGTTTTTGTCGCCTTTTGTCTTAGGCTCTCTGCGGTATGGACGGGAAAAGAACCACCCATTGTATCCTTTTTATTTTCAGCTCCTTAAAAGGAAGTCTTTGCTTATGTAACCAAAATGAAACCAAA
>NZ_QEKY01000023.1 GCF_003096695.1 Porphyromonas loveana
TGCCTCCTATATCATGGCGGAGATGGACAAGGCGGGACGAACTTACTCCAAACTGGCTGCCGATACAGGGCAGGGCGAGCTGGTGAAGATGCTGCGCTCCGACTCGCGTATCGTGATCATGCCCTGCGTCACGAGCGAGAGTTTTCTCAACCGCTTGCTCACCCTGGCGGACAGTAACGGCAAACCCGAGCGTATAACCTTCTTCGGCTATCCCGAATGGCAGTCCTTCGGCAAGGACAAGCTGGCGCGGATGCGAAAGTACGGCAGCACATTCTACTCCTCGTTCTTCTTCGATCCGGCACTGCCCGAGAGCGAACGGTTCCTCACGCAGTACTACGCATGGTACAACCATAAGGTCTCTGGTGGTTTTCCCAAGTACAGCGTCCTGGGCTACGACATCACGAATTATTTTATCGGCGCTCTGGCATCCTATGGACGTTCCCTCAAGAACAATCTGCCCTTGCTCCCCTCAACGGGATTGCAGACGGACTTCCGGTTCCGAGAACTGACGGCTGACAACGGCTGCATCAACCTCAATCTCTTCTTCGTCTCTCTGCGTACCGATGGCTCGACAGAGCGCACGTCGGTAACGCGCTAAGCGACGAGAAGAATCGATACCTACTGCCATATGATTCGGCGTATAAGCTTTCTAATCCTGCTGCTGGCATCGCTCGCCTCGGGCGCCTCGGCTCAGTCGGACAAGCAGCTCCCAACCGTCCTCGTGGGAGCGACGGCCGGATTCTCTGCCAATAAGGTACTCTTCAGCCCTTCGGTGGAGCAAAATCAACTGATAGCCCCCTCGGGCGGCGCACTCTTGCGGGTCGATGTAGAGAGGACGGGGACGCTTTTCCTCGGTTTCCAAACCGAAGTGAGCTTCGTGCGACTCGGTTGGGAAGAAAACTTCGCCGCTCTGCCGGCACATGCCTACAGACGAACATTCGACTGTGTGACCCTCCCGCTACTGACTCACTTGAAGATCAAGCACAACAAGCTATATGCTTTCCTCAATCTGGGACCGCAGTTCGGCATTATCATCAGGGACAAAGCCGTTCGGGAAGGAACGGTCTTCTCCGAATTGCAGCTGCGGCGATATGAGCAGAGTCTGCATGGCAAATTGGAATGGGGACTCGCCGGCGGTCCCGGATGCGGCTTCGATGCGGGTCGGATGGGGGCTTTCGAACTGGAAGGTCGCATATACTACGGATTCAACGACCTCCTGAACAATCGACAACAAGACCCCCATGGCAAATCTTCCAACCTAACGCTCTGCGTCAAAATCAACTACCTCTTCCGACTCTAAGGCTCTTATCTCCTTCTCGGTGGCAGTATATAATCATGTAAGGGGCTACGCCTCTGAGGAAGAAGCCTGCACTTCGGAGAGGGCTTCCGAGGCCGATTCCCATTCTTCGAGGACGGATTCGAGTTCTTGCTTCACGCCGGCATATTGTTCGAAGAGGGCAGTATCGGCGGCGTTCTTCGGGTCTTGCAACTGCTGCTCGATGGATTGCAATTGCGTCTCCAAGGCTTCTATCTTTTCTTCGCAGGCAGTTACTGCCCGCTCCAGTGCGCGCAGCTGCTTGGCATTCTCCTTCTGTCGGCGATAATCGGCCTTGGATTCCGTCTCGGGAACGGCCTCGCGGGATGATTTGGACTCCTCGGGACGACTACGTTCCAGCTCGGTAAGCGTTTGCATGCGGCGCGTCTGCAAATAGTCGTATATGCCGCCGAGATGCTCGTTCACCCGCCCGTCAGCAAACTCATACACCTTGGTCACCAAGCCATCAAGGAACTCGCGGTCGTGCGACACAACGATTACCGTCCCTTCGAAGTTGCGAATGGCTTCCTTGAGGACGTCTTTCGAACGCATATCGAGGTGATTGGTTGGCTCGTCGAGGATGAGAAAATTGGCCGGTTGGAGCAATAGTCGGATAATCGCCAGGCGAGCACGCTCGCCGCCACTGAGCACACTTACTTTCTTCTCCGACGCTTCTCCGCCAAAAAGGAAGGCGCCCAGCAGATCGTTGAGGCGCAGACGGATGTCGCCCACGGCTTCACGGTCGATCGTGTCATAGACCGTCAGGTCGCCACGCAGCTCTTGTGCTTCGTTCTGGGCGAAGTAACCCAGCTCCACATTATGTCCCAGAGCGAGCTTGCCGGTATAGTCCGTCAGCTCTCCCATGATACAC
Organism: Porphyromonas loveana; assembly: GCF_003096695.1. Classification (GTDB taxonomy): domain Bacteria; phylum Bacteroidota; class Bacteroidia; order Bacteroidales; family Porphyromonadaceae; genus Porphyromonas; species Porphyromonas loveana. The sequence goes on from NZ_QEKY01000023.1 coordinate 2,187, forward strand.
TTGACCATCGTACTCTTGCCGGCACCGTTCTTGCCCACGAACGCAACTTTTTCTCCTCTGGCGATGGTATAGGTAGCATCAGAGAAGACAACGTGGTCGCCGTAGGCCTTGGAGAGCCCTTCTATCGTCACGGGATAACTGCCCGATGGCTGCGCGGGGATGAAGCGGAAGTGAAAGGCCGAACGGTCGCGCTCGTCAATCTCCACGCGTTCCACCTTCTCCAGTTGTTTGATGCGGCTCTGCACCTGTACCGATTTGGTGGCTTTGTATCGGAATCGTTCGATGAAATCCTCCGTCTCGCGGATCATCTTCTGCTGATTCTCATAGGCACGGAGTTGTTGCTGCAGGCGCTCTTCGCGCAGCTTGACGTAGTGACTGTAATTCGTCTTATAGTCATATATGTGCCCCAACTCGATCTCAATGGTGCGGATAGTCGTATTGTCAATGAAAGCCCTGTCGTGCGAGACGAGAATCACAGCCCCCGCATTGGAAGCGATAAACTGCTCAAGCCAACCGATGGATTCAATGTCGAGGTGATTGGTCGGCTCGTCAAGGAGTAATACTTCGGGACGCTGCAATAGGAGCTTGGCCAGCTCAATGCGCATACGCCATCCGCCGCTGAAATCCGAGGTGGGGCGGCGGAAATCTTTCCGTTCGAAGCCTAATCCGATCAACGACTGCTCGATCGTTGCGTGATAATTGCCCTGCTGCATGAGTGCGAGGGTCTCACTCATATTGGTATAATGCTCGATAAGCTGCGCATAGCCCTCCGAATCGTAGTCCGTGCGACCAGCCATCTCATCGGTGAGGCGAGCCACTTCTTCCTCTATCCGGCGAATATCATCGAATGCCTGCTCCACTTCCTCATACACGGTGTTCCCGTCCTTGAGCTGCATCACCTGCGGGAGATAGCCGATGCGTATGTCTTTGGGACGGGATACATGTCCCGAGGTGGGCTCTTCGAGGCCTGCTATCAGCTTCAGCAGAGTACTCTTGCCGGCACCGTTCTTACCCACGAGGGCAATGCGGTCGCGCCGATTGATGACGAATGATACTTGATCGAAAAGGAGACGACTGCCGAAATCGACAGTCAGATTGTGAATAGAAATCATGGTTTTGCGCTCATGCGCTTAATAATATTGTATGCATTGTAGAGACCGTACTCACCTGCTCGACTCAGATCGGCGATCCCTTCCTTGGCTTTTCCGCGCGAAAGGAGGAGAAGACCTCTGTTGAAATAGGCATCGGCAAACTCCGGATTGGCTCCGAGAGCACGGTCGTAATCGGCAATAGCCGCGTCCACTTCACCACGTTTGGCCAGTAAAACCGCACGATTGTAGTAGGCATAGGCGAATGTAGGATCTATCTCTATCGTGCGATTCAGGTCGCGGATTACCAGTTCATTGTCCACATCGGGGGCAGTAGCCAGACGTTCGGCAGCATCGGATGCGACGGATACGCCCATCGCATTGGTGCGCGGGCTCGTCGTCAATGCGCGTGCCACGGTACCCACCGTCTCAGCATCCTTACGAATGAGCGAGGCGCCTTGTCGCGCTTCGACCAATTTGGCTCGCGCCATCGCCCGTCCGAAATATGCCAATGCGAAACGATCGTCCAGCTCTACGGCACGATCGAAGTCGATGATGGCCTGTTCCAGATTCTGTACCAGCATATAGCTGAGCGCACGACGGAAGCTGAGACCGGAGTCTCCCGACACATTCTCGGATATTTCCATGATGTCTTGCTCATGATATGCCACCTGTTCCTGGCTGAGAGCCACCTCACGATTGACCACACGGAGACGCAAGGGCAGGAGCTTACGCTCGTTCAGACGGGTGATCGCCTCCGAATAGTACACACGCGACACCTCGTCGCCTCCCGTCTGCTCGTAGTAGCTGAGCACAAACATGGGCGAGGGCTGCACTTCCACATCGTTGTCTTGGATGCGACCACGGATGCGACTGGAGTAACGAGTACGGCGTTCCGAGGATTTTTCTGAGACGACAAGGAGATTGAACTTCTCAATGGTCTCGTCGTCATCCTCGCGAGTCTCCTTGCCCGCTGCAGGTGATGAACCTTTGGAAGTATGCTTCTTGGACGAGTTTTGTGCCGCACGCTCTATGTCAAAGGCACGCCAGTAGTCCCGCTCGGCACCGCGGTTGTCGCCCACAGCCTTCTTAGCTCGCGAGCGAGCGTAGTAGCCCACGACAAAATCGGGGTAATGCCCCAGCACTTTGTCGAAGTCAGCTATTGCCTTGCTGTTCTCACTTATCTGCGTCAAGAGGATTGCTCGGTTGTAGATTGCATGGTAGTTCTCAGGCTCCAGACGGATCACAACGTCGAAGTCTTCGATCGCATTGTTCACGTCGCCCAGATAAGAACGGAGGAGTCCGCGGTTGAAGCGCGCCAACTTGTCGTTGGGCTTCTCGCGCACCACATGGCTGTAGTCGTCCATCGCACCGCGCAAGTCGTTGGACTGGTAGCGGATCACACCACGATTGATATAGTTCGACAGCTCGTTCGGATCCAGCTCAATGGCCTTGTCCAAAGCCGTAATGGCCTCGCCATGACGCTTATTCTTGTAGTGCAACATGGCTATCTGCGAATAGGCAGGGGCAAATAACGAATCCATCCGTAGCACCTGCTGTAGTTCCCGAATGGCTGCTGTGGTATCCTGCTCTCCCAGCTCTATACCGCTGAGCGCGAGATGCGCCTGCTTACTCTTGGGGTAGAAACGCAGCAGATCGGCCACACCCTTGCGCGCCTCGGCATAACGCTTGCTGTCGGTGAGCGTACCAGCCAGATTGACCAGCATCCCCTCGTCGTTCGGCGTCAACTCCAAACCGCGCTGATAATCCATGATGGCCGAGTCGATCTTGCCCAGATTCTGTCGTGCCACACCGCGCAGGAAGTATGCCTTGGGGATGAGTGCATTGCGTTGCAGGCAGGCCGTCGCATCGGCTTCCGCACCGGTATAATCCTCCAGACTGATCTTGGCTATCCCCCGATAGAAGTAAGGCTCCGCCATCCACGGACGCAAGTCCACCACTTGGTTGAAGTAGCCGATGCTCACCACATAGTCATTGAAGTAGAGAGCGTTGCGCCCGATCGTGATCACCCGATCGACATCGATCTGTGCGCGCACCGTAGCCACTGCCGAGAGGAGCGACACGAGCAATAGGAGGATACGCTTAGTAGTCATCATAAGGGAGAAAACTGTTTTGTACTCGCGGGACTATCGTCCTTTGGTCGCGGGAGCCGCCACTACACGGTACGAGGTGCGCACCTTGCCTTTGATGATATTCTGTAGCTTGCCCTTGATGAGTTGTTTGCGTATGGGAGCTATGTGGTCGATGAAGAGCTTCCCGTCTATGTGGTCATACTCGTGCTGCACCACGCGAGCTGCAAATCCGCTGAGCTCCTCCACGTGGGGACGGAAGTCCTCATCCACGTAGCGAATACGGATGCCGGTCGGGCGCACCACCTTCTCATGGATGGCCGGCAGACTGAGGCAGCCTTCGTATTCGGAGCACTGCTCTTCGCTCTCTTCTTCTATGTGAGCATTGATCATCACACGTTGGAATCCCGCACACTCGGGAAAGTCCTCCTTCATCGGGTCGGCATCCAATACGAGCAAACGAATGGAAAGACCTATCTGCGGAGCCGCCAGCCCAATGCCGTCGGAGTGGTACATAGTCTCCTTCATATTGGCGATAAGCTCTTTGAGATTGGGGTAATCCGGTGTGATGTCTTCGGCCACTTTTCTCAGCACGGGGTGGCCATATAGATATACGGGTAGGAACATAATGCTATGTCGGGGTAGTAATTAGTCTGTTATTATTTCTGTCATTTTTCTCTTTGCCGCAAGGGCATGTCTCCGTCATGGCACACGACGATGCAAGCCACCGCTCACCTCTCGGGATTGTCCAGATAGGACTGCAGGATGATAACGGCACTGACCTCGTCCACCAAGGCTTTGTCCCGTCGTTTCATCTTGGGAATCCCTGCTTCCAGGATCGCCCGCTGCGCCATACGCGAGGTGAAGCGTTCGTCCACATACGTTATAGGTATAGAGGGAAATACCTGAGCAAGTTTAACGGCAAAAGGACGGATAAGGGCCATCGTCTCGGACTCTTCATAGTCCATCCGGCGGGGCAGTCCCAGCACGAAACGCTCCACCGGCTCACGACTTACGTAGTCTTTGAGGAAGTTCAGAAGCGTATGCGTGGGTACGGTAGCGAGCCCTCCCGGTATGATCCGAAGCGGATCGGTAACGGCAATGCCCGTCCGCTTGCGTCCGTAGTCTATAGCCAAAATACGTCCCATATCCGGCAAAAGTACTAATACTACAGGGACTTCCCGTTATCTGCCTCGGAATACAGCAAGAGGCATGGAGCATATTTCTCAAAATCACAGGCTGAAATCCCGCAAAATCCGGCGCCAAAAAGGCTGAGAAACACGCGCCAAAACGAAATTGATTTGGCGCATAATTTTTCCCGAAATGGCGCCAAAATAAATCTTTTTTGGCGTGTGTTTTTTCGGCAACACACACTGGAGAGAAAACATAACACTTCTGCACCTTTTTTCACAAGAGAAACAGTGGCAATCATTGCAGCGGAAGAAGTCGTCTGTCATTGCACAGGAATAAAGAGCAGCCCCGCACGAACGGTTTGCATCGGACAAACCAATTCGTGCGGGGCTGCACTTATGTAATTATGCGGATAGGGCTCTACAGAACCTGCCGTTTGTTAGTAAACAGCCACCTTGGCAATGCTGCGGCCGGCACGTACCACGTACACACCGGGAGCTACTTCGATACGAAGATCGGCCATGGCAGTCGAATTGGCATAGATGCGGTAGCCCTGCATGTTATAGATCTGAACGTCTGTCGCCGCGGTCATGCCTGCGACAACGATCTGACCTTGAGAGGCCGTGATGTGAAGAGCATCGTCCATAGTAGCTGGTACAGATGTCACCACTGGAGCATTGTCACCAAGATAGGGCCAACCATCATTCACATCGGCAGCATATTTCCAAGGAGCGGGATTTTGCGCGCCGTTGAGAGTGGCAGCCATCTCGGCAGTCCTCATAGCTATTTCCTGCATGCCTACGATTGTGGCTACTTCGACGCCACCACCCACACCGGGCATATCACCATTCTTGTCACTATTGTAGAAACAGCCTTCATATATACATACGGCACTCTCTCCACCTGTCAAACCGGCGAAAGCTCCCGTGCTCGCACCTCCTTCGATTTCCACAGATGCGTAGCAATGTTTGACGGTAAAGTTGGCTTGTGCCATACCGACGAATCCGCCTGCTATGGCCTGCTCGCCGGCATCGAACAGAACGAGGTCAACATCCAAGGCATAACAGTTGGTAAATGTGGACTGCGTGCCGGGGAAGAAAGCCAGATTGGCACCTACAAAGCCACCGATCAGGCCAACATCGGCAGTGAGTTTGCTGTCCTCCACGAAGCAATTGGTCACCTCACATTGGTTATAAGCCTGCGAAATGAAGGCTCCGCTCTGTCCTACACAGTATATCTCCATATCTGTAGCAGAACAGTTCTCCATCTTGGAGAAGTCGACCATGGCTCCGACTACGCTGCCGGCAGAGCTGCCGCCAAAGCTGGTTTCAAACGGAGCTGTTACCACACGACAGTCATATGCGTGGCAGTTGCTCACAAGACCTTTGTTGTACACATTGCTCACGAAAGCACCTGCCGTGTTAGAACCCACGACGGTGGCATTGCGGACAACAGTATTGCGGATGACGGCTTCGTTGGTCTGACCGAAAAAGCCGACAAAAGCCCCTTTAGGCTCGAAAATCTTCACGCCCGAAATGGTATAATTCCCCCCGTCAAATGTGCCGGAGAAAGGATTGTCATTATTCATGCCTATGACCTCATCGAAGCGGTGAGCAGCAAAATCGACGTTCTTTCCAAGTTTGATGGTAATACCTTTCATGTTTTTCCCACTGTTGACAAGCTTGGCCAGACCGGCAAACTGCTCGGGAGCTGTAAGCGTAAACTCAGTACCGTCAGCTGTGTACCAGTCCGTGTCGGCATAAGAGCTCCACTTGGTCTGAGGCATGGCTGCTGCCCATTCGTCAGCGATCTGCTGAGAGGAACGACTGTGTGCGCGATCGGCCTGAACGATCGGGAGCGAGGGGGCTGTCTGTGCATGGCCGACAGCAGGGGTCAAGAAAGCGGCAGCGCAGAGCGAGAGGCTCATAATGCAGCCAAGGAATGAAATTCTTTTCATGCTTGTTATGATTATTATTGGGGTGATTAGATAGTACTATTCAATGCGGTCTTCATACTTCTTCTCCCCCACCGGCGACAAAAAGCAGACCGAGATGGGAAGAAAAATGGTCCCATTTTGAAAATTACGGGCGCTAAAGTAGAGAATTATCGTGCAGGTCGGTTGAAAAAGTGTCCAATAACATGCTTATTGAACACGAATACTCGCTATCGGAGGGATGGAGTAAGCGTCGTAAGCTATGACGTTATTATTTTCTGTAGCTTTGCCAGAAAGCTAATCAATCATAAACCACAGAGTAGAAAAATATGGCTGCAAAAGACAATTATTGCGTCATTATGGGCGGAGGAATCGGAAGTCGTTTTTGGCCTTTCAGTCGCGAATCTCATCCCAAGCAGTTCCTCGATTTCTTCGGAACCGGACGTTCTCTCCTGCAAATGACTTACGACCGTTTCAAGCGATTTGTCCCCGAGGAAAATATCTTGATCGTCACAAATGAAAGCTATGCCGCCAAGGTGAAGGAGCAACTGCCCGAGATCGGCGCAGATCAGATACTATGCGAACCCACACGCCGCAATACGGCTCCCTGTATCGCCTACGCCAGCTACCATATCTTTGCACGCAATCCGAAAGCTAACATCATAGTAGCGCCATCGGACCACCTGATTCTGCGCGAAGAGGAGTTCGTACGTGCAGCATCGGAGGCGCTGGAGTTTGTGGCCGACCACGAGCAATTGGTCACGCTCGGCATCCGTCCTTCTCGTCCCGAGACAGGATACGGCTACATCCAAATGGCTGAGGAGAAGGTCGGCAACTTCATACGTGTGAAGACATTTACAGAGAAGCCGAATGCCGAAATGGCTGCTGTCTTCCTCGCCAGCGGGGAGTTCCTATGGAATAGTGGTATGTTCGTCTGGAATGTGGGGAGTATCCTTGAGGCCTTCCGCAAGTATCTGCCCGAAGTGACTTCGGCGCTCGAAAGCGGGATGGCGAACTACAATACGCCACAAGAGCAGGCATTCATCGAACAGGCATTCCCATACTGCCCGAGCATCTCGATTGACTTCGGTGTGATGGAGAAGGCCGATAACGTCCTTGTCATGCCGGTGGACTTCGGTTGGGCAGACCTCGGCACATGGGGTTCGCTCTATGAATTGGCGGACAAAGACCAAGATGCCAACGCAACTCTCAAGACGCGAGCCCTCTTCTACGAAGCGGAACGCAATATCGTCACGACGGACAATCCCGACAAACTCGTCGTCGTACAAGGCATAAGCGACTGCATCATCGCCGAAAGCGAGAACGTCCTGCTGATCTGCCGCTCCGAAGAAGAACAGCGCATCAAGCACTTCCTGGCCGATGCAGCGCTCAAGTACGACAAGGAGTACAACTAAGAATTCATCGTCTCCTACAAAAGAAAGTGGAGCGTTTCCTCCAATACGTATGGCTGCACCGCCTCTATAGCTCGCTGAGTTATGGGGCGGGCAGTTCGTTTATAGAGCCGGAAGTGATCGATCCGGGGATGCTCAACAGAGACAGCGGACCCGACTTCTTCAACGCCAAGGTGCGGGTGGGTAACCTCTTGTGGGCGGGCAATGTGGAGATACACCGCCGTTCATCGGACTGGCTGCGCCACGGACACCACCTCGATCCCGCCTATGACAACGTGGTCTTGCACGTCGTGGAGACGGATGACTGCCCCATCCCCCACCGCTTGAGCGGCGAACATATCCCTGTATGCACCATGCAGGTGGATAGTCGCGTGTGGGAAAGTGCACACTTCATGCTACAAGCCCCCACGTTGCCGGGCTGTAGCGAACGGTTGCACGAACTTAGTCCATTGGAGGCACACGCATGGATGGATGCGCTCGTAGTGGAGCGCTTGGAACGCAAAGCAGCAGAAGTGGACAGACTCTACACCTCCACTGCCATGGATTGGAATGCTACGGCCTACATCCTGTTGGCACGTCACTTCGGATTCGGGCTGAACAACGATGCACTTGAGCGTCTCGCCCGCAGCTTGCCCTACGCATTCATCGCCAAACACCGCAGCCTACTCCTACAGGTAGAGGCCTTACTCTTCGGACAAGCAGGCCTTTTGGCAGCACCGGAGGACGAATATGCTCAGCGTCTGGCCGCCGAATATGCTTTCTTGCGACATAAGTTCGACTTGCAACCTCTCGATGCTTTTCTCTTTCGCCTCCATCGAACGCGGCCGGCTGCGTTCATCCATCGGCGACTGGGACAGCTGGCAGCTATTCTCCATCGATGCGAATTTCTTTTTTCATCGCTCGTAGAAACGTCCACCGCGGCCGAACTGGCTGAGAAGCTCCGCGCCGATGTGTCGCCATACTGGGCTGCCCATTACCGATTCGGTAAGTCTGCTGCAAATCTCTCTGCCGCAGCTTTGGCTGCATCTTCACTCGACGCTCTCCTCATCAACGTGGCAGCACCACTGCGTTACGCCTATCTGAGACAGCAGGAGACCGAGGACTATCGCGAGCGAACGATCGATTTCCTGCGTGGCATCAAGCCGGAAAACAACAGACTCGTGCGAGCTTTCGGCGAAAGTCTCCGCCCCACAGACGCATCGGAGAGTCAGGCACTCATCCAACTGTACCGGGAATACTGTGAACGACGTAAGTGTTTTTTCTGCCGATGGGGCTATCACTTCCTCAGTCTGAGTGCTCGCTAATCGCTTCTGCAAACCGTCTTCATCGGGAATAATTACCTTTGAAGACGCTGAATTAGGCCACTTCGCTACCGTTTCGGCCTGCGCCCTCCGCATTTGACAGGGAATCAAGAAATAAACGACTATGATAATAGCAAGAGAAAAACGACGTACCAATATCGCCGAATACGTCCTCTATATGTGGCAAATAGAGGATCTGATACGCGCCAATGAGCTGGATATGGATCGGCTACGCGCCACCGTGATTGTCCAATACAATCAGACGCCGGAAATCACGGCCGAGATAGAACGTTGGTATGCGGAACTTGTGGAGATGATGCTGACCGAAGGTGTGCGCCAACAGGGACATATCAACATCGTCCGCATCGCCATGATGCAAATGGAAGAGACTCATGCTCGGCTGGTGGCCGACCCCAAAGAGATGATTTATCAGGGGCTTTACTACCAAGTACTACCCGCAATCGTACAGTTGCGCACGAAGAGCGACGGCAACAATATGGGAGAGATCGAAACCTGTCTGACTGCTATTTATGGTCTTTTGACACTGCGACTGCAAAAGAAGGAGGTGAGCGAAGAAACAGTCCGGAGCATCAAGCAGATGAGTACCCTCCTATCCGTTCTGTCGGAGAAGCATCAGCACGCCGACCAAACCGCAGACGATTACCCGCTCTGAGACCATGACCGAAGATTCCTACCTGACGATAGCGGCTCCAGCCGAAGCACAATACACAGAAAAGCGCAGCCGTTTTCTGGCATTTGCCTTCCCCGTGACATCGGAAGAGGAAGCTCTCTCACACGTAGCGGAGCTGCGACGCAAGTATTTCGACGCACGTCACGTCTGCTGGGCATATAAGCTCGGGGCCAAAGGTGAGCGCACGCGCTCCAACGATGACGGCGAACCTTCGGGAACTGCAGGCAAGCCCATATTGGGACAGATTACATCTCTCGGGCTTACTCAGGTATTTGTTGCCGTGGTACGCTACTTCGGCGGTGTCAAACTGGGGACAAGCGGACTCATCGTTGCCTATCGTGAAGCAGCTCGAGAAGCCCTCGAAGCGGCAGAACAGAAGGAAAAAATTCTTTACGAGGAGCTGACAATAACTTTCGGATACCCCCTGCTCGGAGACGTGATGCGGATGGTCAAAGAAGCGGGCGCAGCCATTCGGATGCAAGACTTCGCCGAGAGTTGTCGGCTCACGGTGAGTCTCCGCGGAACCGATGCCGCCATCCTGCGCCAACGCCTGAGCGCCATCTACGGCGTTGCCCTCGCTGAAGAGGACGAGACTCCCGAGACTTAGCCCTATTCTTGCACTAAAACCTTACCCAGCACCGCACGTCCATCTACGAACGCGCGAGCGATATAATGCCCGGCAGGCAGGTTGCAGTTGAGCACCCGACGGCCATCTGTTGCAAAGACCTCGACCATCCCCGACAGATCCGTGACGATAGTTCCGTTCATTACTCGAAAGAAACCTTTGGGCTGCGGCGTCACTTCTCCGATCGGTAAGGCAGCTTGGAGCGACACCCGACTGGTGTTAAGCGTCGAAAGCTGACCGTCCAACGGATAATGCAGCACCCCTACCAGCTCGGTGTTCTCGGGTGTAATACCATCCAAAACAAACTCCTTAGACAAGACGAAGCTGCCATCCTCTGCGACGGTCACCTCCTCTCCCAGCGGATCGGTGAGCAGGAGCAAAAGCGTATGCTTGTGTTGATAGTCCTCTCCCGCCCCTTGTTGCGAACCGACGGAGGGCATAGTCTCCTTCATGAAATAGCCCGTGACACGGAGCTTGCGACCTGCATAGAGCTTATTGACCTCGCCGGAGAAATCCACTCGATAGGCAGTGCCTGACGACACTGACAGCCTAATGTTAGCCGGCGCGCGCCCATTGCCATACTCCGACTCCAAGACTTCCTGCACCACATCGGGCGCAGGAGGAGCCCAAGCCGTCTGATGCATCACACCATTATAATTACGATCGGCCACCACCACAGGCAGACCGATGATCCCGAGCGGTTGAGACAAGGCCTCGAAGGCACGAAGCGGATCGGGATATACGGCCGTGAGTTCATCCTTGGGGTGGATAAAAACAGGATGGATGCGCTCCTGCACGACTGCATTCAGGAGGCTGATACCCTCAAACAGTCGGGCTTTGGCATCCGGACAGAGTACACACCACTCCGCACTCATGCACTCCAGCAACAAATGCTTGTCCCAATTGCCCAGCGCAGGGTCGGGCCGATCGAAGTAAACGCTCCGATCGGCGGACGGCAGGGCGTAACCATCGGCGGAAACCATGCCGATACGGATCTCATTGGCACCCACAACCGTTGACTCCACAGGGATCTCAACCTCCGTTGTAGTAGAGCCCGCCGCGATATTCAAAGCCAAAGGTTGCTCTGCACCGGACACATCGTTGATCTTCACCGTATAGCCTGCCTGTAAGATAGGCTCCGAGCCGAGATTCATCAGTCGCATGAAGAGCGTCGTCCCGCCCTCCCACGCATAGCCACGGGGCTGACGTACACTGTGACACACGAGCAGATGGCGTAGCTTATCCGACTCCTCTACGCGCACGATGGCCTGAATGAGTAGCGGGCCATGCGAACGCTGCCCCATATCCACCCACTCGCCATTGGGATAGCGCACTAAAGAAGTGCCCACGACGGGCGGAGCCGACGGATGACAAGAGAGCGGTGTCTGGTCCTGCGGTGTGGCATTGCTTACCTGCAACAGAGCACCGACGAACAAAGGAACATCCCGTTCGATGAGAATGGGCTCGTCCAACATTACCTCCACCCACTCTGCGCCTGCACCTGATGGCAGCACACAAGGTTTGGCAATGAGGTCGGCAGCATCATAACGCCCTCTGCGCACGACTACTGTAGCCTGCTTATTCGTGATAGGCTGAGCGAGGAAACGAATGCCCACCAACTCATCGCCTGCAAGCAGATTGAGCACCGAGGAATCGAACCCCGTGAGCATACACAGCTCTCCCGTCTGATCCACCCACGCAGCAGTAGCCGCTGTAGATGTGGTCTGTGGGTAATAACAGAGCGGAAAGTCCGTGGCAGCACGCTCGGCGATAACGCGCTTGGCAGGCTTCTGAGCGCATAGAGCAGAAGCAGTCCAGAGGACAAAGAATAAAGCTAATGCATATCGGTATCGTGTCATGGGGCAGTATGTTTATAATTGTAGGCTCTGCAAATATGCAGAAATATCACTTAGTTCGGTACTTCTCTCCTCTTTTCTGATCCGATATGGAGGCAAAAAGAAGAAGAGCCTGCTACCAACCGCACAGGGTTCTGGGTCGCAGGCTCTTCGTTATGAGGGACTAAGAAATGGCAGCTTACTTCAGCGTACCGCTCTGAGCTTGTTCGATCATCTTGGCATTCGGCAGGATGTACACTTCTACCCGACGGTTGGCCGCACGTCCGGCTTGCGTACTATTGTCGGCAATGGGTTCATGACTGCCACGACCTTCGGACGTCATGCGCGCTGCACTCACACCTTGTGAATTGAGGTAAGAGTACACACTTTGGGCACGCCTCTCTGAAAGCGGGTCATTGATCTTGTCCGATCCGGTATTGTCCGTGTGGCCGATGATGCGAATGTCCGTGTCCAGATTCTTGTTCATGTTGGCTGCAAACTTGGCCAAAGCCGAACGGGAACCGGCGTTGAGCGTGCTAGAGTTAGTGGCGAAGAGGATACCGCTGTCGAAAGTAACGAGAATAGCCTCGCCATCATTCACCGTCTGGATCGAAGCATCAGGTAAAGCTGCTTCCAGCTCCTTCTTCTGCTTGTCCATCTTCTTTCCGATGAGTGCACCGGCAGTACCGCCAACGGCAGTACCGATGATGGCACCCACAGCCGTATTGCCGGCTACCTTGCCGATACCGGCACCAATAGCAGCACCTGCGCCTGCTCCGATGAGACCACCTTTGGCCGTATTGTTAAGTCCGCAACCTGCGAACGCTACCGCCACTGCCAGAGCAGTAGCAATCATACTCGACTTCTTCATTTTTTTCTTGTTTTCTATTAGTAATACCGCTTTGGACACACAAAGCAGAGAGTATATTAATTCTCTTTGTTGGAAAAATACTTCATGAACTGCATACGTTCATACATCGTAGCCGACTTGATACCTCCTGCACTGAGATAGCCGCGGAATTCACTTACGGAGCGATAGCCCTTGCGATCCATCCAACCTTCCACGGCTGCCAGCGTCTCAGCAACGAAGCCGGGGCCTTCTTTGTAGAGAGCCGTACACATCTGAGTAGCATGTGCACCGGCCAAAATACACTTGATCACACCGGCTGCATCGTGCACACCAGTGGATGAAGCAATAGAGATCCCTGGCACGAGAGCACTTACGATACCGGCATAACGGATCGTATCGGATATTTCACCGGCATGGGAAAAGACATTACCGGCCACCATTTGCACCTTCTCGATGTCAATATCGGGTTGGTAGGAACGGTTGAAGAGCACTACGCCCTTAGCACCGGCAGCACGCAACTTGTCCACGATAGAAGGGATGTTGGAGAAAGCCTTGGACAGCTTCACCGTCACGGGGATCTTCACTGCGCGAACGAGTGAGCTGACGATATTCACATACATCTGCTCGGTCTTGTTGGCATCATAAAAGAGGTCCGTGTCCAGACGCATCACGTTGATCTCGAGTGCATTGGCACCGGCATCCTCGAACTGCTTGGCAAAGTCCACCCACGAATCGGAGCGGAAGCAGTTGATGCTGGCAATAACGGGGATGGAAACCTCCTGCTTCACTTCGCGGAGGAAGTCAAGATGCTTGGAGATTTCGTTGCTCTGTACATAAGCATTGATGTAGTCCGCTGCCTCAGGATAGTCCGTGGGAGACATGATCTGAGACATCTCGGCCTCGATCTGCTCCTCGAAGAGAGACTTCAATACTACGGCAGCAGCGCCCGCAGCTTCGAGTTCTTTGATGGTTCTGAGGTTACGGGTAAGACCGGAACTTGCAACAACGATAGGATTTTTGAGTCGCAGACCGGCGTACTCGGTAGTCAAATCGATCATATTTGTTTAAGAATTGCGAGAGACTCCCGAAGCCCTTTTCCGCACCCTATCCACCTCCGATCGGCAGGCGATATATGTAGCCTCCGAGAGACAGGCACGAGGTACAAGCCCGTGGGAGAAGACCTCTACTATTTGCACTATACTAAGTTATAACTATTCTTTAGGCAAAGATATAATTTATTTCACGCTGCGAGACTATTTGCCCGCATTTCTCGCACACACACGCACTAAGGGCTTCCGTTATATCCCCCTATGTCGCTGCACATACGCCAAGATCATCACACATCGGCCCTCGCTCTGAAAAACGACTACACTCATGTAAAAAAGTGTGCAGATGTATTATAATTTCGCTCTGGGGTCTAATGCTCAGAAAACACGCGCCTTTTCTAAATTGTTTTGGCGCCGTTTCAAGAAAAATTTGGCGCCAATTCGAAAAAGTTTTGGCGCGTGTTTCTTCAGAATCTATGCGCCATATTCTATGAGATTTCAGCCCATAGATTCGAAGCCCTTGTCCAATACTCTTCAACAAACCGCAGAGAGTTAAAAAGGGTAACACTCCTTGACTTCCCCATATTCAAGAGAAAAAAAGCGATACGCTATGCCCGATCATCTCCACCCGCTCTCTGCCAAGGACAACAAACCGATTGAAATAAATTTTATCTTTGTGTAATCCTCTCTTATGTGGAGGTGCTAAAAACAGGAATATCCATCTAAAAGAGTTATTACGATGAAACAGAACTACTTCAAAACGATCTGCGCTCTGCTTTGGCTGACTGTGCCCATGCTCTTTTATCCACTGCAGGCGACAGCACAAGAAACGACCCTACCCGACGAAGCTGAGTCCGTAGAGCTTGCCATACCGTCCCTCAATTTAGAGGAGGAGACAATAGCCGATGTGACTGAAGAAGCAACCGTCGCCGAAGCTATCGCCGAAGAACTGCCTGCACGCTCCTACACCTACACCGTCTATCGCGACGGCGAGGTCATCGCTTCGGGACTCACGGACCCCACCTACATAGACGAGGGAGTTGACCCCGGCCAACACGAATACTGCGTAACAGTACAGTACACCGAAGGCGAATCGGACAGAGTGTGTGTGGATATCGAGATGAAAGATTTCAAGCCAGTGACCAATCTGACCGGAACGGCCTCCAACGACGAGGTCAGCCTCGACTGGGACGGCGTGACCGAGAAGGCCACAGAAGACAAGGCCGTGAGCTACAACGTCTATAAGAACGGAACCAAGATCGGCAATACGACCGCAACGCAATACGTGGAGACAGGTGTGGCCAACGGCACATACACCTACGAAGTGGAAGTACAGTACGCCGACGGCGTATCGCCCAAGGTGGCTGTAACCGTAACGGTGAACTATACCTCTCTGGAGAACGTAGCAGACCAGCTCCCCTACACGCTGCGCGTGGAAGGCAAGAAGATCATAGCCGAGACAGAAGGTACCATCACGCTCTACGACATGGGTGGACGCACGATAGCCAAGGCTGTCAATCGTCTGGAGTACACAGCCCGCACAGGAACCTACGCGGTACACTTCGACACCGGCACCAAGTCGCATGTATCGAAAGTACAGATGAGATAAAGAAACCAATAGCTTCTCTTCGAATTAGAGAAGGGGCGTGTCAGAATGAAAATTTTGGCACGCCTTTTTCTTATTCCTAAGAGAATGGTTTATTTACCAGTACTCTAAAATAAAAACAAGAGGCAGCATCGGACAAGTCCGATGTTGCCTCATTCGTTGCAATCCGGTAGAAAGATCGCTACTTGACGATCACTTTCTCCACATAGACCTGACCATCTACTTCGATGCGTACCGTGTAAGCTCCTGACGGGACAACATAGTCCACAGCGCCACCACCGCTACTGATGGCCAGACAACGTCCATTCAGATCGAAAAGCGCTATCGAATCGCCTCCGCAGATACTGATCGTACTGCCGATAACAGCGAGGGAATAAGGTCTCGGGGCGGTCACATCTCCAAGAGAGGTAATGCTCAGATGCGTCGTCACCGTCTCCGAATCGGCATAAGAATAGACCACCTTCAACCCGAAAGTATAGGACCCTACGGCCAGATCGGCGTCACAATAGGTCGTTTCGGTCACTTGAGAAGCAATCTCTTCACCGTTACGATAGAGCGTATAGGTGAACGGGGTGAGACCACCTTCGGGAGCTTTCCATGTGAGGATGGCGTCCATCGTTCCTGCAGGCTGAGTAGCCGTAAACTCGGATGCAGGCGGAAAGACATCGAAGTTGAAAGAAACACATTTCTTGAGAGACACACCGCCTGACGGATACACGACCTCCACACAGTAATCATTCGAAGCGAGGGCGGCTCTTCCGAATAGGTTGTTGCCGTCAGTCCCTCGGCGACAATGCTCCCGTCACGGTAAACAGTATAAGTGTATGGAGGAAGCGAATTATTTTCCTTGACTACCCTGACGTCATCTACATTGAAGCGGTACATATCGGTGCAGTCGAAATGGCGAAAAGCAATGTATTTCGTCCCTGCGGGCAGCTGAAGTATTCGCCGGAGCCATGCGCCCTGCGTTCTATCCGCTACTGCCTCATCCACGCCATCCTTCTTGGAAGTGAGGAGCTCTTCATGCAGAAGAATCGTGAAGTCGGAGGGCGCATTCCCAGTAGTCGAAGCGTAAACGGCATAGTGTTCATAGGGATGAGCAGTGTGTTGTGTGCTCACCCAATACTCCAAGCGACCACCCTGTGACAGGGCAAGAGCGGGCGTAATCAGGTAGTTGTCAGGTGTCAGTGCTCCGACACCGCTCAGATATGAAGCCGAAGTCATGCATCCGACCGTATGCCCGTAAGAGAGATTTTCCTGCCATCCATACCCGTCGCCGTCGGCATCTACAGCTGTCCAGTCGGCAGGGAGCCCCTCATCGAAGGTGGCATTGAGCACCACATCGTCCGGAGCGAAGACTGTCTGGGGAGGTTCCCAGCGGAGAATAACGGTATTGCCCTCGGCCCAACCTTTAAGGTTCTCCACCGGCGGGAGATGGTTGACGGTCACTGCATCGCATTTCTGCGCCGAGGTACCCGCCGCATACTGCACTTCGATACAGTAATTATACGTACCGTTAGTACGTTCCTCCTGAAAAGAGTTGGCTGCCAGCCCTTCGGCAATCTTCAGCCCGTCACGGTAGAGCGTATATGTGCAGCTGTCGCCGGACTCTTTCGTATCTGTATCGGTCGGCGGTGTCCATGTGAGATTGACCACATAACCCTCTGCCGAGGCATCGAATTGAGCAACGGGAGGAAAAATCGGATAGAGCGGCACCTCTTCGCAGACCAGAGGCGACAGGCCGGCAGCATACTGCACTTGGACACAATAGTTGTAGGTGCCGTTGGCCAAACCACTGTCCTCATAGGTGGACGTATAGAGGCCGCTGGCCAATTGCACGCCATTACGATAGACGGTATAGGTGTATTCGGAGACTTCACCAGCCAAGAAAGAAATATCATCCAATAAGATGTAATTATTAGTCTCTGTTGCATTGTGACGGAAGGCAACGTATTTCGTCCCCAAGGGTAGAGTTACTATCCGCTCTATCCACTCGCTCTGTTCCTTGGAAGGTCCCTCGGAAGCATTACCAGCGCGACGCTCGCCGCCTTTTTGGGAGGCAGTCGGCGTCTCTTCGAAGACAACGGAGAAATCACTTATATCCGTCCCCGTCGAAGAAGCCATGACAACATAGTGCTCGGCGGCGAAACTTTTATTGACGGCATAGTAGTACTTTACTTTCGTTGCTCCTGTCACATCGGGAGATATCAAGTAATTGTCGGGCGTCAAAGGAGCTCCGTCCCACGAAAAAGAGGCTAATACTTTATGTCCGCTATGGGGTGTTATCCACTGTGTCTGCTCATCCGACTTCGTTCTCCACGTCTTGCCGTCTCCGTCAACATCAAGCACTGTCCAACCGCTCGGGACGGCACCGGTCTGCGTTGATTCAAGATTTTGCAAGAGGAGGACCGTTTCGTTTTTATCCTTGGACCAGGACCGATCTGCCACCACGTTTTTTGCCGGAGGATTCCAACTCAAGATGATTTTGTCTCCGTCTATCACCCATGTCAGATTCTGCACGGGATTCAAATCCGCTTGCCCTATCGCCTTTTGAGCAATGGCCGTCTGCCCCTCTCCAATTCCTGCGAGCAAGAAGATCAGAGAGAGTAAAAAAGTCATTTTTTTCACACCTTTTCGTATATCATGATTTATCATTCGTAACGCGATATCTTAGTTTCTTGACCTAAAAATAAGCAAATGCGACCTATCATGCACCAAATTTCTCCGATAATTCAGTTCTCTCGTATTACTCCGACCAGCCCACTCGCACAACCCCTCTCCCCTCAAAAAGAGAGTCGCCCGACTCCACTCTGTATGTGGAGCCGGGCGACCCGATTGGTTGTGTGGTCTTCGACCTCGGAGAGCTATGTCTCCGACATCGAAATACCTATTACGATATTACTTGATAGCCAGCTTCTCTACGTAAGACTTGCCGTCTACTACGATCATGGCTGCATAGAAGCCGCCCTGTGCAGTGTAAACCACCGTGTTGCGACCGGAGGCCAGACGGCGACCCGTCATGTCGTAGATCATGGCTGTGCCTTCACACGTTACCGTGATAGTCTTGCC
>NZ_QEKY01000024.1:0-11635 GCF_003096695.1 Porphyromonas loveana
CCATCAGCATCCCCTCGTAGAACTCCACGTAACGCTGTATATTACCCGAGAGCGGTAGCATCAACCCCACTTCGATTGCCTTGCCGGTCTGCACGGAGGGAGCGGTAGCGACAGGAGCCGATTCGCCACGCGGGATGTGTAGTCTGTAGCCTGCGGGGAAGTTGGCCGCCGTGATTCCGGGATTGGCTTTGAGCAGTGCCAGCTCGCTCAGCCCGTATTTTCTGCTCACAGAGAAGAGAGTCTCCTGCGGCTGGATCACATGCTCGCCACCAGGCGGTGCCGCATGGGGCGTTGCTGCGCTGACCGATTTGGCCGGAATGAGCAGCGTCTGCCCCTCTTTAATCCCCCCTTTGGCCGAGGGGTTAAGGGTATAGATGTCTTCTTCTGTGAGCCCATATTGGCGCGCCAGGCTGTACACAGTCTCCTTGGCTTGGACTGTATGTACCTTGGTCCGGTTGCGTGTTTGAGCAGTTGCGGGCTGCACGAACGTTAGTCCCAAGCCGATTATTATCACGGAAAGAATCCTCTTCCAATACATATTGTGAGTCATAATAACTTCCCTCATCTTATGAGTGAGATATGTGGGCAAAGGTAATAATAAGGATTCTGCACACAAGATTCTGCGACTTTTGACGCGAAAAAACGGAATTATGCGCCCAAAAGAAGCGGAGACTCGCGCCTAAAAAACGCGCATTCTCGCGCATAATTTTTGGGGAAATGGCGCGTAATCGCGAAAAAATATGCGCCAAAACAAAAAGAAAATGACGCATGATTTTCACCGCTTTTGGCGCCATGTTCGGCTGGATTTATGCGCGTCATGGCGAGGTCTTTCGGCTGTGCGTGGGAGCCTTTGCACGTGTCCTTTCTATAAAATATCCAAATGACTTCTGTGCGTACCCGCCTTTTTTCTTACTTTAGAGCCATAATAACGCCGGAACTCTGTATGCCGGCATACTAATTTAATAGAAGTCTTTATGAGATGGATTAGGGGAAATGACGATCAATCGAACTACGAGGATCGTCGTGGCAAACGTGTTAAGCGTGCCGCCGGTGGAGGTATTATCTCCATAGTCATCATCGTCATTGCCGTTCTGCTGGGCAAAGATCCGAGTTCTTTCCTGCAAATAGCCGATCAAGTGCTCCCCTCGCAGGGACAACAGGAGGTGGTCACGGATCCGACTGCGGCCAGAGAGAACGAGGACCTGAAGGTATTCTCGCTTCGCGTATTCAATAGTTGTAACGAAGTCTGGACCGACATCTTTAGTCGTGAGCTGAAACGCACCTATAAGAACCCCACTTTTGTCACCTTTACGGACGAAACGCTCAGCGGGTGCGGCGGAGCTACGTCGGCAACGGGGCCATTCTATTGTCCTGCCGACGAGAAGGTGTATATCGACTTGAGCTTTTTCCACGAACTGGCCAACCGATTCAAGGCGCCGGGCGACCTCGCCATGGCCTATGTGACGGCGCATGAGGTGGGTCACCACGTGCAGCATCTGCTGGGTACGCTCAGCCGTGTGCAGTCGATGCGCGGGCGAGTGAGTGAAGTGGAATACAATAAATTACAAGTGAAGTTGGAGCTGCAGGCCGACTTCTATGCCGGACTTTGGGCCAACTATGCGCAGAAGATGGGCATCATCGCTCTGGAAGAGGGCGACTTGGAGTCTGCCATCCGCGCAGCCGAAGCTATCGGCGACGATACATTGCAGAAGCAGTCGCAGGGCTATGTGGTGCCGGATGCCTTCACGCATGGTTCGTCCGAGCAGCGGATGTACTGGTTCAAGCGCGGTTTTGACACGGGCGACTTCTCTCGAGGCGACACCTTTGCCGAGCTGAAATAAGGGAGGGAAGAACTTTTTTCGTGGTCGCTCTGTTTCATTTGTGTCCCGATTTGTCCGCTTTACATGCCGACGAAGACAGGGTTTATGACAATGAACATTGACTTCAAACCCGTTCAGCCGTCCGACAGAGAGGCTATAACGGCTATTACTTTCTCTGCTGGAGCGCAGATATGCGATCTGGCTTTTTCCAACCTCTATTGCTGGAGTTATCTCTATGGCACCTCATGGGCTGTCGTGGAGGACTGCCTCATCGTGCGTTTCCGTCCCAAGACGCGAAACCATCCTGTCTATCTCTTCCCCGTGGGTGCCGAGCTTGACAAAGTGGTGGCAGCTGCCTATCGTCTCAAGGATCAGGTGGTGCCTGAGGAATACCCGCTTGTTTTCATGGGGGTGACTCCCGGTGTGCGCGCTTGTATTGAAGAGCATTGCACGGCAGAGTACCACTTTATTGAGGACGAGGCCTACTGCGACTATATATATGAGCGTGAGAGTCTGGCCTCTCTATCGGGTAAGAAACTGCAGGCCAAGCGCAATCATATCAATAAATTCCTCTCCCTCTATCCCGACTATAGCTATGCTCCCATGGAACAATCCGATGTGGAGGAGTGTCTGAGTCTCACCCATTTGTGGCTGGACAGCCGCGGCGACGAAGACGGTCGCGACAGTGAGGTCGCGATGGTGGAGCGTGCCTTCCGCCATCGAGAGGAGTTGGGGCTCACGGGCGGTGTGCTACGCGTGGAAGGTCGAGTGGTGGCTTTTTGTCTGGGTTCGCCCATCAATGCCACGACTTACGGTGTTCATATTGAGAAGGCCGACGCCTCTGTCGAGGGAGCTTTCACGATGATCAATCGGGAGTATGCCCGCTCGATACCGGAGAGCTACCGCTACGTCAATCGCGAGGAAGACCTCGGTCTGCCGGGCTTGCGACAGGCCAAACTTTCCTATCGTCCCGCTATTATCTTGCCCAAGCAAACGGCTATCCTACGTCGCGACCATGTCTCAGACCAAGCGTGACGCAGCCGCCGAACTGTGGCGTATCTGTTTCGGCGATCCGGAGCCATTCATTTCACTCTACTTTCGGGAGGTTTTCCGCGAGGAGGACACCTTGTTGCGCTATGATGCGACGGGTAAGCCGGTTGCGCACGTCCAGATGCTGCCCTATCGCCTGCACTTATTCGGCGATTCCATCCCTGCCGGCTATATATCCGGTGCCTGCACCCATCCCGACTATCGTAGTGGAGGGCTCATGCGCACACTGATGCGCGATGCTCTCAGGACTATGTATGAGCGTGGCGATGTGTGCAGCTTCCTTATTCCTGCCGAGAGCTGGCTGTACGACTACTATACTCGCACGGGTGATTATGCTCCTGCTTTCGGTCGAGAGCGCGTGATGCGCCACCGTCATGCAGGAGACGGCGCTCTTCCTGCCGGTTACACTTGTACGAAGGGGCAGGGGGATTATGATTTCTTCCGAGCCGCAGAAGTGTCGCTTACATCCTGTGGCGTGCTTCATTCGCACAGTCAGTGGCAGACGGTCTGTGCCGATTTGTCCCTCGCCGGCGGAGGAGTGGCGACATTACGCGACGTGAACGGGCAGCCTGTGGCCGAAGCTTACTACGTCCCTACGGCGGATGCGCTTGACATTAAGATGCTTGTGGGAGAAGAGCCCGCGACAGCTTTATTGACGGATTACCTCTTGACCGATGGTGATTGGGAGTTAGCTTCTATTCTGGTTCATTCGGATGCTGCTCCTTATGGTATGCTGCGCATCTTGCGTTTGCTGCCCGTGTTGGAAGTTTTTGCGCGAAAGAACAAGACTGTTCTCCACGAGTTTGTGTACATTGATGAACGTTTTCCGCAGAATAATGGTGTGTATCGCATTGCGGACGGAGGGGTCTCTTTCTCGTCTGAGGTGCAAGAAGCCGATACTATTCGCCTCCGGCATTATTCTCCGTCCTCTCTGGTCTCAGAATTTTTCACCCCTTTTCCCTCAGCCTTATTCCTGATGTTGGACTGACTGTAGTCCCCTTTCAGAGATAGTTTCACCTATATTTTTGCTCCCCGTTGGTCGGGGAGTTTTTTATTTTGGCACCAAAAGGTTTTTGCAAGATATATTTTCCTTGAGAAATTATATGTATGTTTGTGGCAGAAAATAATTACAAAGCAAAAAACAATACAGTATGAAGTACATTATCGTGGGTGGAGTTGCCGGTGGCGCTACCGCCGCAGCAAGATTGAGACGGCTGGACGAGAAGGCGGAGATCATCCTCTTTGAGAAAGGACGTCACATATCGTATGCCAATTGTGGACTCCCTTATTATATAGGAGGAGTGATAGAAGAAAGAGAAAAACTCTTCGTCCAGACGCCGGAGTCGTTCGGAGGGCTGTTCGATGTGGACGTGCGTGTGCAGAACGAAGTCCTGAGTATCGATCGCTCACGGAAGGAAGTTCGTGTTCGTGATGCAGGAGGTCGAGAATATAGTGAGGCGTACGACAAGCTCTTGTTGTCCCCTGGTGCGTTTCCGATCATCCCACCCCTGCCCGGTGTTGACGCCCAAGGCGTGTTCACGATGCGCAATGTAGAAGATACGGACGCCATCAAAGAATACATAGATCGGAACACGATCAAGCACGCCGTCGTCGTAGGTGGAGGATTTATCGGTCTGGAGATGGCCGAGAATCTGCACCACAGAGGGATAGCCGTGAGTGTAGTAGAGTTTGCGCCACAGGTGATGACTCCCGTGGATTTCTCTCTGGCGCAGATCGTCCATGCCCATCTGCAACAGAAGGGTATCGGTCTCTATCTGAAGAAAGCTGTCAAGGGCATTCAGCAGGAGAGGCAGGGACTGTCTGTTTCTCTCGATTCGGGAGAGCAGATTGTGGCTGATTTGGTGTTGATGTCGGTGGGTGTTCGCCCCAATTCTGCGCTGGCGGCCAACGCCGATTTGGCTGTAGGTGCGACACGCGGCATCAAGGTAAACGAATACTTACAGACCTCTGATCCTTCCATTTATGCCGTAGGTGATGCCATCGAATACCCACATCCATTCACGGCGACACCCTGGCTCAATTATTTGGCGGGGCCTGCCAATCGTCAGGCGCGTCTGGCGGCGGACAATATGCACGGCGTGCAGATGCGTCCTTATGAGGGTGCCATCGGAACGGCTATCGCGAAAGTTTTTGACCTGACAGTCGCTTCTACGGGACTGGCGGCCAAAACTGTCAAACGTGATGGGCTGCCTTATCGCACGGCGACAGTCCAACCCAATAGTCATGCCGGCTATTATCCCGATGCATTCCCCCTAACGCTCAAGATAGTTTTTCACCCTGTGACAGGACAACTGTACGGTGCGCAGTGTGTGGGTATAGCCGGTGTGGACAAACGAATAGACTCCATCGCACAGATTATCAAGCATAAGGGTACCATTTTCGATCTGATGGAGACAGAGCAAGCGTACGCTCCGCCTTTCTCTTCGGCCAAAGATCCCGTAGCTCTTGCGGGCTACGTGGCGGAAAACATCATCAACGGCAGAATGAATCCCCTCTATTGGCGAGAAATGATGGAAGCCGATCCTTCCCAAGTGACGCTCCTCGATGTGCGTCCCGAGGATGCATATGAGGTAGAACACATTCGTGGGGCAATGAACATTCCGCTGGAAGAAATTCGTCAGCGGCTGGATGAAATCCCACGCGATAAACCTGTTTATATCTATTGTGCGGTGGGACAGCGCGGATATTTGTCGTCCAATATCCTGCGACAGAACGGATTTGAAGACGTGCGTAACCTAATCGGCGGTTATCGTTTGTACTCCGTCGTGACGGGAGATTACTGTACCAAAGCGAAAGAAGCGGTTGCGCCGACTGCACGAAAGAGCGTAGCTAAGGTGTCGGATGCAGCTATCGAAGTCGATGCTTGCGGGATGTCTTGTCCGGGACCGATCCTCAAACTCAAACATTCTATCGACGAAGTGGCCGCAGGTGAGCAGCTTCGCATTTTGGCTACGGACCCCGGTTTTGCTCGTGATGCCGAAGCTTGGTGCGAGACGACGGGTCA
Organism: Porphyromonas loveana; assembly: GCF_003096695.1. GTDB lineage: Bacteria > Bacteroidota > Bacteroidia > Bacteroidales > Porphyromonadaceae > Porphyromonas > Porphyromonas loveana. The sequence goes on from NZ_QEKY01000024.1 coordinate 5,896, forward strand.
CAAACTCATCGCTCAGGAGTCTCAGGGTGGAAAGTACATCGTCACGATAGAGAAGACCGCCTGCAAAGAAGAAGGTACTTGCGTGAATGAGACACCGTCCAAGGGCAAGACATTTATTCTCTTCAGCGATGATCTCGACAAGGCCTTGGCTACATTCGTCCTGGCCAACGGAGCAGCTGCAACGGGAGAGAAGGTGACAATTTTCTTCACCTTCTGGGGTTTGAATGCCATCAAGAAGGAGAATCCCGGTAGCGTACGGAAGGATATTTGGGGAAAGATGTTCGGTATGATGTTGCCCAAGAGCAGCAAGGGTCTCGGACTTTCCAAGATGAATATGCTCGGCATGGGCCCCAAGATGATGCGCAAGGTGATGGAAGTGAGACAAGTGGACTCACTGGAGAGTATGCGTGCGCAGGCTTTGGAGAACGGAGTGGAGTTCATCGCCTGCCAAATGTCCATGGATGTGATGGGAATCGGCCGCGAAGAGCTCCTCGACGAAGTGACGATCGGCGGCGTAGCCACCTATATGAATAGAGCAGACCACGCGAACGTCAATCTATTCATCTAAATTTGTGGATCAAAATTGTTTAAAACGGCCTATGGCCTCCCACCAATGGAAAATGAAAAATGTATCTGTCTGCTCAGGAAACTGATTGTTTCCATCCGCGAACTGGAGTCCGATCTCATGGAGTCCTCGGGATGTGATCTCAATCAGGCGATGCTTCTCTGCGTGCTCTCCGACAACTCTCTTTCCGCTTCTGAGATAGCTGTGCAGATAGGAATACTCCCTGCACAAAACTCCAAGCTCCTCTCCGCTGCCGAAGACAAGGGGTGGGTGGAGCGACACTTGGGGCATGATGATAAGAGGAAGATCTACTTTAATCTGACGGATGAGGGCAAGCAACAATTGAAGATGTTCAAGGCCTTGCAACTCAACGTGCCGGACTTCATCCGCCCGCTGTTCGATTCTGTCTCGAATAAGACTGATTCTCACTGACACGGGCGGCACATTGTCGCCGACTAATGAGTAAAGGGCAAAGAGCCGCACAGCTCTTTGCCCTTTATTTGTTTGGTCTCCTTATCAATCGAGGGAGGGAGTCGTGGGGTTCATTCGTCGCAGACAGGCTGCTACGAGCCGTATGTCGTGACGAGCTTTCTCCCGATAAGTCGTGCGGATACCCGGCATACCGAAGTAGAGCACGCCGAACAACTCCGTCAGCCGTGGCAGCTTCCACGCACCGGAAGAGCTGTACAGATGCGTGTGATCCACGCCTGCCTGCATCGTGCAATACTCATCCGGAAAAAACAATGGTGCGGGATCAATGCCCCATCGTCTCATATCGTAAGCGAGAACGGCGCGGTGGAAGGCCAAGTTGTGTGCCGCCAACACCTTCGTGCCGCTCGCAGCGCGCAGGAGTTGTGCGTACACCTCTCTCGGCTCTTGTCCTCCCTTGGCAGCATCGCTTATGCCATGCAGTGCAGCGGCAGCGGCATCGACAGGTTCGTCCGTGTGCAGATAGAAGACTTGCTCCTCCATACATCTGAAACGAAAGTCCAGCACCTGCCAACCGATACTTACCGGAGCCGGTGCATCGTCTCCTGCGACGAACAGCACTTCGTCGGCCGGAAGTCCCGTTGTCTCGGTGTCGATAACAAGATAGCAGGGGCGACTGTCTGCTGCTGCTGGTATGGGAGCGACAAGCGAGGAGGCATCCGTGTCGATGATGCCCCTCCGGCGAAACTGCGGATCGGAGCCTTCGGCAGGGAGATCTCTCGCCTCCCAAGGATCCTTAGGCTTCCATAGTGCCATAAAAGCCATCCCTGCTATCAGCACAAGCAGGGTGACAGCCATCCAGAGAACCATCGTCGCGACAAAGGTTGTGGCGGGAGATACGCAGCCGTATCGCCCGCCACAGCTTCCAACATCTTACTTCACCTGACTACCCGGAGCTACATCTGCACTTGGCATCACCACCTTGAGCGCACCGTCGGCACCCTCTGCTGAGAGGATCATGCCTTCGGAATCAATCCCTTTGAGCTTACGCGGCGGCAGATTGGCTATGAAGCATACTTGCTTGCCCACCAGTTCTTCGGGCTGATAATGCTTGGCAATGCCCGAGACGATGGTGCGGCCGCCCAGACCATCGTCTATGCGGAAGCGCAGGAGCTTGTCGGCCTTGGGCACCTTCTCGCACTCCAACACCGTGCCGACGCGGATATCCAGCTTGAGGAAGTCCTCGAAATCGATGGGAGCGGCTATCGGTTCTGCGCGATGTGCGGCTTGCTCGTTGGCCTTCTTGGTCGCCTGTAGTTTCTGTATCTGGGCTTCGATGACGTTGTCCTCCAGCTTCTCGAAGAGGAGTTCCGGCGTGCCGAGTCGGTGCCCTTCGGGCAGAAGATCCGTGCTGCCGAGGCGATCCCAACCGAACGGAGCCTCCACGGACAGCATGGCCATGAGCTTGGTGGCGGAGAAAGGCAGGAACGGCTCGAAAGCGATGGCCAGATTGGCCGTGATCTGCAGGGCGAGATTGAGGATGGAGGCCACGCGCGGCATATCCGTCTTGGCGAGCTTCCACGGCTCGGTATCAGCCAGATATTTATTGCCGATGCGAGCCAGATTCATCGCTTCTTTGAGGGCTTCGCGGAAATGGAAGGTCTCGAGTTGATGCTCCAATGTAGCCTTCACGGCTGCAAATTCCTCTATCGTCTGTCGGTCGTAGTCCGTGAGTTCGCCCCTGGACGGCACTACACCCTCGAAATACTTGTGCGTGAGCACCAAAGCGCGGTTCACAAAGTTGCCGAAGATGGCTACTAATTCGTTGTTGTTGCGGGCTTGGAAGTCGCGCCATGTGAAGTCGTTGTCCTTCGTTTCCGGAGCGTTGGCCGTGAGCACGTAGCGCAACACGTCCTGCTTGCCCGGGAACTCTTCCAGATATTCATGCAGCCATACGGCCCAGTTGCGGCTCGTCGAAATTTTATCTCCCTCCAGATTGAGAAATTCGTTGGCGGGGACATTTTCCGGCAGGATGAACGAACCCTCGGCACGAAGCATGGCGGGGAAGACGATACAGTGGAATACGATATTGTCCTTGCCGATGAAGTGGAGGAGTCGAGTGTCCTCGGACTTCCACCACGTCTCCCACGTCTCGGGGCATAGCTCCTTCGTGTTGGAGATGTAGCCGATGGGAGCATCGAACCAGACGTACAGCACTTTGCCTTCGGCACCTTCCACGGGTACGGGGATACCCCAGTCGAGGTCGCGGCTCACGGCACGCGGTTGGAGCCCCATGTCCAGCCAGCTCTTGCACTGTCCATAGACGTTGCTCTTCCACTCCTTGTGTCCTTCGAGTATCCACTCCTTCAGGAAGGCTTCGTGCTTGTCCAGTGGCAGGTACCAATGCTTGGTCTCGCGCAGCACCGGCGCACTGCCCGAGATGGCACTTCGGGGGTTGATGAGGTCGGTGGCGTTGAGCGATGTGCCGCAGGCTTCACACTGGTCGCCGTAAGCACGCTCGTTGCTACAGTGCGGGCAAGTGCCTGTGATATAGCGATCGGCGAGGAACTGTTTGGCCTCCTCGTCGTAGTACTGCTCACTCGTCTGCTCGACAAACTCACCCTTCTCGTACAGCTTGCGGAAGAATTCGCTCGCCGTCTGTCGGTGCATTTCGCTTGTGGTGCGTGAGTAGATGTCGAAAGAGATTCCCAGTCCTTCGAACGACTTCTTGATGATATTGTGGTAACGATCTACCACTTCCTGCGGGGAGCATCCCTCGGCTTTGGCCTTGAGAGCGATGGGTACGCCGTGCTCGTCCGAACCGCCGATGAGGAGGCAGTCGCGGCCGCGCAGTCGCAGGTAGCGGGCATATATGTCAGCCGGGACGTAAACGCCGGCGAGGTGTCCGATGTGTACAGGCCCGTTGGCGTAGGGTAGGGCTGTCGTGATCAGAGTACGCTTGAATTGTTGATCCTTCATTGTCCGATAGTTCTATTTTTGTCCGATAGCTGCAAAGATAGTGATTTGACTACCGCCACCGTGCGGGCTGTAGGTATTCTCCGTCGTTGTCTTGTGTAATTAACTGTGGGATCTTGTCTGTCGAATGGATGGAAGTGGACTGTCGGGCACATTTTTTCACGGCGGAAAACGACGATTTTTCACGCCTTTTTGCGTCGGAATGTTGCGCCATTTTATTTTTGAAATGGCGCGTTTTTTCTCGAAAAATGGCGCGTTTTCAAAAAGAATTATGTGCCTCTTTGCTCGAGAATTTGGCGCCATATTTGTCCGTTTTTTGGCGCATTGATCTGCACTGACGTTCGGCTTTCAGAGTTGTAAGTCCGGAATAAAAACAAAGCCGAAGGCTGTTGCCTCCGGCTTGTCTTATGCTGAAAATAGTATGTGGATTTACTTCTTTGTAAGGATAACGGGGTGTGTGCCCACTTCTTCATCGACAAGCGTGAGCGAGAGCGTGTTCTTGTCCCAATCTACCTGTCCCAATGAGTTGACGTAAAGTACAGGATCAATACCTTGATCGGCACCGTCGGGTAAGTTATGTTCTATCGCTAACGATTCGCGATCAGAGAATTTGAGCATTACCGCACCCGTCGTAGTATTGTAGTCGAAGGGAATAAGATATTTGATTTGGACGAAATATCCCCCTTCATAGGCTTCTTTGTGTATGAACGTGGCTTGCGTCTTGGAGATAAAATCCAGCTTTATAGAAGCTTCTGTAAGAATCGCTTCTTCCAAATCGAAGTCACGGAACTTGAAGTCGCTCCCTTTATTCCATGCTTCATACTCAGCAGGATTGAATACTTTTTCCCATTGGGTATTCGCTACACAGCGAGGTTCATCGTCACTACCGCAAGAAGAGAGCGTCAGTACGCTCACGAGAGCCATAAAGATGGCTGCCAATTTCCATGTTTTCATTCGTTTTTCTTTTTGATTATGATGAATGCTGCGGCAAATATAGGCCAAAAACCCATGCGACAAGGCGCCGTTTCTCTTCTGCCGAACGAAAAAGGACTGTAAAAACAAAGCCGAAGGCTGCTGCCTCCGGCTTGTCTAATACTGAAAAAAGGAGTATGGGATTACTTCTTTGTAAGGACAACAGGGAGTGTGTACGTCTCTGCATCAACAAGCGTGAGCGAGAGCGTATTCTTGTCCCAGTCCACCTGTCCCAATGAGTTGACGAACTGAGCAAATTCAATTTCTTCACCGTCGGGTAAATTATGTTCTATCACTAACGATTCGCGATCGGAGAATTTGAGCATTACTGCACCCGTTGTAGCATTGTAGTTGAAGGGTAGGATATATTTGATTTGAGAAAAATACTTCTCTCCCAAAACGATTCTCACTGTGAATGTGGCTTGGGTTTTGGAGATGAAGTCCAGCTTAATAGAAGCTCCTGTGACAGGCAAATTATCCCAGTCGATGTCTCGCAAGAAATTGCCTTTCGCATTGTCGCCATCAGCAATCTCATCAGGAGTAAATATTTTCTCCCATTGGGTGTTCTCTATGGAGCGAGGTTCGTCATCACTACTGCAAGAAGAGAACGTCAGTACGCTCACGAGAGCCATAAAGATGGCTACCAATTTCCATGTTTTCATTCGTTTTTCTTTTTGATTATGATGAATGCTGCGGCAAATATAGGCCAAAAACCCATGCGACAAGGCGCCGTTTCTCTTCTGCCGAACGAAAAAGGACTGTAAAAACAAAGCCGAAGGCTGCTGCCTCCGGCTTGTT
>NZ_QEKY01000024.1:11733-19270 GCF_003096695.1 Porphyromonas loveana
ATAGGCCAAAAACCCATGCGACAAGGCGCCGTTTCTCTTCTGCCGAACGAAAAAGGACTGTAAAAACAAAGCCGAAGGCTGCTGCCTCCGGCTTGTTTTATGTCGAGATAAAAGGGAATTTTACTTTGTTTGCTTGAGGATAAGCGAAGTAATCGTAGCTCCGTCTTCTGTAAAGTTGATTGTGAGTGTCTTCTGATCCCAGTTCACTTTGCCGACCGCATCATCTGCTTCCGAAAAGTCGATTTCAGAGAAAGCAGGGAGCTGAGGCTCTACAGAGACAATAGTGCTCTTGGAGAGCTTGAAGAGAACAGACTCAGTGGAGGCGTTGTACGTGTAAGGCATCTGCATTCTCATCTTCACTGGGAGAAGGGGAGTAACCAGATTCAAGTCGAAATACACATCCGTTCCGGAGAAGAAGTCGAATGAGAATGTGGCAGTGGTGCCGTCAGGAATAACGAAGTCTTCCATGTCTTCTCCTTGACTCATCAAGAGCGCAAACAGTTTGAGCTCCTCAGTGTTCATTTCTTTCTCCCACTTTGTATTTGTTACAGTGGATGGTTTGTCGTCGTTGCCGCACGCAGTCAGCGTCAGAATGGCGAGAAGAGCCACGAACATAGCTGTCAATTTCATCATTTTCATACTTGTCGATTTTATTGTTTTTGGATAAATCCGTGGCAAAGGTAAATCAAAAGCGGAGAAAAATGGCTCCATATCAGCGAACGGACGAGGCGGAGCCTGCTACATCCACAATGATGCGCTTGGCAATTTCGGCACCCTGCGTGATGCGATGTGCCATGCCTATGCCTCCGCTCATGTTGCCCCCGAGATGCAGACCCGCGTGCTTATGCTCCAAACGGCGGATGGTATCCAGTCGCTGTTCCGTGTCGGCATAATACTGCGGTATGGCATGGCGGTGTCGGGATATGTGTAGCAGGTCGGGCACGGATGACGCCGGGATGCGCAGCATGTCGTACAGTTCTTCGAGGGCGATGGTGCGTATCTCTTCGTCGGTGCAGTCCCATAGATACGCATGGCGCACGCCACCCATAAATATAGTATAGAGAGTGCCGCCCTCGGGAGCACGGCCGCGGAAGCAGTCGGAGGGGAAGAGGATGCCGAGGATGCGACGGTTTTCGCGCGACGGGATGAGTGCACCGAAAGCAGGCAGGTGCGAGGCATCTACGTGTCGGAAGCCTATGGCAACCTCAATCATGGGAGCGTACTGTAGTTGTGCGAGCGAAGACAAATCCTCCGTGACCAGACTTTCGATGAGCGAAGGGACAAGATGCGCCGCCGCAGTGCTCACTACGTGACGACAGCTGAGGGTATGTTCCTCTCCCGAAGCGTCTGCATAGGTAAGAGAATAGGTGTGGGTGTCGGATTGACGGATGTGCTGCACGGAGCTTTCCGTCAGGATATTTTCGCGACCGATATAGTCCGTCAAAGCATCAATCAGGCGTCCCAGTCCTCCCTCGATGGAGAACACTTGGCGCGAAGCCTTCCTGTCGCGTTCGCTTCGGGGGGCTCTTGCTTTGCTGATGGCACCCCGAATAAAGCTACCGTATTGCTGCTCCAATTGATAGAGCTTGGGCAGTGCGAAGCGTGTAACGAGCCGATCCGGATCGCCTGCATAGATGCCTCCGAGGAAGGGATCCACGGCATAGTCCGCAAAGCTGCACCCCAGTCGGCGGCGGGTCATAGCCCCTACGGTTTCGTCAGGCTCCGTGCCACGAGCGCGAAAAGGCTCGCCCAGAATGCGGATTTTGTCGCGGAAGGAGAAAAGAGGTGTGCCGATAGCTTCTTGCAGATTGCGAGGCAGCGGATGCAAGCTCCTACCTTTCCAGATAAGACGGTTTGCAGCAGCGGGCGAAGCTATCTCAGGTTGTAGTCCCAGTAGCTCGAAAAGCTCTGCAACTTCGGGCGAGGCGATGGTGCCTGTGTTCGGTCCTGTCTCGAAAACGAAGCCATCCTTACGGAAAGTACGGATCTGTCCGCCCACATGTGCCGACCCTTCCAGCAGGCACACGGGGAGTCCGGCGGCACGTAGTCGGGCGGCCGTGGACAAACCGGTGAGTCCGGCTCCGATGATGAGCGTCCGAGTTTCCATGTGATCAGGCGCCACCCGTCTCGAAAGCAACAGCGTAGAAACGCATCTGCTTGAGCATGGAGACGAGGCCGTTGGAGCGAGTAGGAGAGAGGTGTTCCTGCAAACCCACTTCGCGGATGAAGTAGAGATCGGCAGCCACTATGTCCTTCGGCGTCTGATCATTGAGCACACGCAGGAGGAGGGCTACGATACCTTTCACGATGAGTGCGTCGCTATCAGCGCGGAAGTGCACTCGTCCGTCCTGCAAGGAGGCCGCTATCCATACGCGACTCTGGCAGCCTTCGATGATATTCTCGGGTACTTTGTCGGCCGCATCCAGCTCAGGCAGAGCGCTGCCCATGTCGATCAGTAGTTGATAGCGGTCCATCCAGTCATCAAAGACTGAGAATTCCTCGATGATGGCGTCTTGTATTTCGTTTATGCTTGGCACGATGTGTCGTTATTTGAGGAGTGAAATTACTGCACAGATGCGGTAGCCCGCGTGTCCAAATAGCGGAGCAGGGTCTCGCCCACGGCGTCGAGCGTCGCCTTATCTATGTTGTCCATATTGTCGTTTTGGGTGTGCCAGTAGTCACCGAAGCCGTGTTTGTTCTTGGGTGAATAGTTGACAATATTGATGCAGGGGATACCCAGATTTCTGATTACGGGCAAGTGGTCGTCCGTCAGTGCGCCACCGTCGGCTTGGATGTAGTAGCTGCCGTAACCCATTTCGACCGCTAACTGCCAAACCTCGGAGAGTATTCCCGGCGCATAACGCTTGGAGAAATACTCCCAGTAGAACGTAGCGCCTTTGGAACCTACCATGTCTAACAGAATACCCGCTGTGGCTTTGTAACCCGCGGGGAGCGGATTCTTGCTCCAATACTGCGAACCGAGGCACCACGATTCGTCGTTTCCGCTGGTACCATAGTCCTCTGTGTCGAAGAGTACGAGGTCCACACCTATGCCGATTGAGTCCCGTTGTCCCAGCGTGCGGGCTATTTCCAACAGGACACCCACCCCGCTGCCACCATCATCTGCACCATCGAAAGTCTTGGTATGCATGGCCGAATTGGGATCCTCGTCTGAGAACGGTCGCGTGTCCCAGTGTGCCATGAGTAGGATGCGCTGCGAGGCTTCGGGGTTGTAGGATGCGATAATATTGCGCATTGGGAGCATTTCGCCCGTGTATGCCTTCACTTCTGCCCGCTGTTCCAGTACGGTCGCGCCGTAGCTGCGGAGCGTAGCCGCGAGCCAGTCGCCGCAAGCCTTGTGAGCGTCCGTGCCCGGGATGCGCGGACCGAAGTCCACTTGTCGTTGCACATAGGCGTATGCCGAGTCGGCAGAGAAGAGGTCGGCTGCCACTGTCTCGGTCTGCTGCGTTTCGGTCTCCTCCGTTTGGGCTTTATTGCCGTTGCAGGCTGTGAGAGCGGCACTCAGGATGATAGCCGCACCTGCCAGTATTTGTTTCTTCATTATGACTATTCCTATAATAATGTGGGGGCAAAGGTGGGGAATTTTGACGAAAACCCATTCGTCGGATCGGCCTGCCATGCCATGTTTATAGGCCATTTTTCATAAGAATGGCTACTTTTGGCACAGAAAAACGGTAGAAAGGTATAGTTATGTCCCTCCCTTTGTTCTATGCTCCCGATATAGAATTGTCCGACAGACTGCCCGACGATGAGGCCGGACACATCCTGCGCGTGCTGCGTATGCAGGTGGGCGACCACTTGCGCCTGACCGACGGGCGAGGCTCTTTCCACGAAGCTGTCATCGAAGCTGCCGACCGCAAGAGCTGCCGTGTGGGGCTGCTCGGGCGTGAACCCTGGGAGAAACCCTGGCGAGGACGCATCACTATCGCCATCGCACCCACCAAGCAGAGCGAACGAATGGAGTGGATGCTGGAGAAATTGGTCGAAATAGGAGTTGATGAAGTCGTCTTCATCGAGACGGAACACTCCGAGCGGCGACGTATCAAAGCCGAACGTCTGGAGCGTGTGGCCGTGAGTGCGATGAAGCAGTCGCTCAAAGCTCTCCTGCCCACCATCCGCATCAATGTACCGCTTCGCACCGTAATAGCCGAGGCACCACAGCAGGCAGCCCGGCTCATCGCCTATGTGGACGATGCGGTCCGTGCCGAGATCGCTGCAGGACGGGGTTATCCGTCCGACCACTACAGCAGCGGACAAGACGTAATCGTGCTGATAGGTCCTGAAGGCGACTTCTCTGCAGCCGAAGTCTCTCATGCCATCGGTGCGGGATTCGCTCCCGTCACGCTCGGCAAAAGCCGCTTGCGCACCGAGACGGCAGGCTTGGTCGCCTGCCAATGGGTGCACACCCTCCAAGCCATAACGTGCACGGCAGACTGACGGAGTTCCCCTCCATGCTGACGAAAACAACACACCTATAATAATATGACAACGAGAAAATTCTCTCTCCTTCTCTGGCTCTCGATTTTCGTCGCTTCGTGCGCCATTGGGCAGACTACGGACAAGCGCGATGCCATCCTCTGGGAAATAACGGGCAACGGCTTATCCTCTCCGAGCTATCTGCTCGGCACCTGTCACGTCGTGCCTTACACCTATACGGATAGCATCCCCGGTTATAAAGAAGCCTACGCATCGGTAGGGCAGGTCGTTATCGAACACGACATTTCTGCCGGTGCGGAGATCTTCGCCACGGCAGATATGCAGGCGATCCTCCTGATGCCGTCCGACACTACTTACGCCATGCTCTTCACTCCCGAGGAGCTGACCGAGTTGAACAATGTGCTCCAAGGCTATGGGATGCCCCAGGCAGAGCAGTTGGCACTTCGTCCGGCCTTCTTGGAGATGTCGCTCGCGATGGTGCAGGAGGCTATGCGCCTTCAGGGACAAGCCCCTATGGACATGGATGTGATCAACCACGGACGCGCCGACGGGAAGAAGGCCGTTTTTCTGGAAACCCTTGATGATGCCAAGCAAGTGCTGAAATATCTCTTTGCAAAGGACTTGAACATGCAAGCACAATCGCTCCTGAGTACTTTGCGCCAGCTCCGAGACGGAGTCAATCCTGCTCTGGAGATCATCCAAAACTACAAAGCACAAGAGTTGGAAGCGATCTTGCAAGATGAGAACTTCACCGCCCAAGACCGAGATGTTACCGTAGATCGTCGCAATGCAAAGTGGCTGGAGCAGATACCCGCTCTAATAGCCGACACCCCAACTCTCATAGCAGTCGGAGCCGGCCACCTCTGTGGCGAAAAGGGATTGGTGCAGGGACTTCGTGCCCGTGGCTATAAGCTCCGTCCGCTCTCGCTCTAATCAACAAACCCTCTTGACAAGAAAACAGACAATGAAGACCCCTAAATCGCGCTTCTCTCGTATCATCATGAGCCTGATGTTGCTCATCGTCATTGCCGGCATTATCGCCTACTTGGTTCTGCCCCGACCGGAGCAGCGTCAGATCGTGCTGATGGGCGGAGCCTTGCTGATCCTCAACTTAGTGCTGATGCAGTTCTTCCTCGGGAAGAATTTGTAAAAGACCTATACCCCCCCTTATAGGCTGTGCTGAAGCAAAAGTTTCGGCACAGCCTTTTTGTCGGTGGACGGAGCGGAGAGAGAGGGTGTCTTTCTATAAAAACGTTGTGCCGAGACACCCTCTCAGAGTCTCGGCACAACGTTGGTCAAGGAGCCGAAGAAAAGAGGAGGGGGAGATGCCGAATATCGTATCTCTCCCTCCCTCGGCTATAGGGTCAGAGTCCGCCTCCGATAGAGCCTTGCTCGCCACTGTCACCACCAGGGGAGGGTGTCGGTATGGACGGAGATTCAGGCGTTTCTGAGGGTTCGGATGTCGTTTTTTTCTTCTTCTTGGGTTTGGGCAACTGATCTTCAGGAACGAAGAAGAGCAGTCCTTCTTCGATTCGGTACCAGCGATCCTCTTCGTCACCATTGGCATCTGTCAGGGTGATGAGATAGTGGCGTGCTTTGCCTATGCCGAGTGTGCGACCTGCAAAGACAGCCGAAGTCTTCTTCTCTTCCGAAACGATCCGCTCCATCATCGGCTGAAGCATCTTTTCTATTTCGGCGCGACGTTTCTCCGTAGCAGCCTTTCCGTAGGCTATTCGGCGTGCCAGATCGCGCAGTTTCTTTTCGACCAGATTATTATACAGGCGCACCAACTCTTCAATGGCATTGGTTCGCTCCAGCTCAAGGAGGGCATCCATGCGACGAGTGATACCATTGATCGCTTCGTCGGTAGCCGCCCGCAGTTGGCGAATATCCATACCGCTCTGATGGGGCAATACTTTAAGACGCTCGAGGTAGAGGGCATCGAAAGCCTTATTCAATTTTTCCAGCCGATCCACACCGGCTTTGAGCCCGAGTTTTTCCACGGCGGGACTTACAGCCTTGTCACGCAGGTCGGTGATCAGATTCTCTATGCCACCTGTCTCCTGCGAGTAGACGAGGGATATGAGCTTCGGATAGCGTGCCAGTACATTGTCGATCATGCGAGCTGCGCGCACGATTTCGGCCTTGTCGCTCAGCAGAGCAGCTTGCACTTGCAGGGAGATTGCCCGCCAGGCATTGTCCCGATCGTTATCCAATTGTGCCAATTCTTGGGTACCTATCTCCTTGCGCTCTACATTGAGCAGACGGTCCTCCTCGGCAATGGCCTTTTCGAGCGGAGGCAGTACGGCATTTACCTTGGCGATGTTAGCCTGACGGCAGAGCGTGAGTACGTTTTTGGCAAACTGATAGTGCTCCAGATTGCGGAGCAGTCTTTTAGTCAATGCTTTTGTTTTCATTAAATGAGTCGTTTTTTTATTAGTGATTGTATTTTGGGAGGCACAAGTAAGACAAGCAGTTATTCTACATCCTGTAGAGAGGGCTTTTCGAGGCTCTTTTTGATTTTTACATGGTATAAAAGGCTCAAAATTCTTGCTGCGACCTTTTTACACGCTGTAGAAAGGCTCAAAATCCGTTTTTGACGTGATTTACAGGGTGTAAATGAGCTCAAATCGGCTCTTTGAAGCTTTTTACACCCTGTAAATTGGTCTTTTTTCTGTTTTTGAGGCTTTCTACAAGCTGTAAATCATGTCCAAATCCTTTTTTGGCCCTTTCTACAGCCTGTAAAAGACTTTTTTTCTCGTTTTGAGACCTTCTATACAAGAGAATCGCTTCGGCCGATGCGAAGATACAGATATTCGGAAATACAGGAAAATGTCCGTATGCCGGCTACCTCGAAGAGAGAAAGATGCGAAATAATTGACACGAAAAAAGCGGCTCTGCTCGGGACAGGCATATATCTCATATATGTCACTTCCTTTTGCAGAGCCGCTTGGCTTAATTTGGAATCAAAGCCAATAGTGCGTGCAGCATCTTCACCAGCTCGCCCTGCCCTGTATCGGCAGCCAGTTTGGAGTAAGTTCGTCCCGCCTTGTCCATCTCCGCCATGATATAGGAGGCA
>NZ_QEKY01000025.1 GCF_003096695.1 Porphyromonas loveana
ATGCAAAGTCGCGCCAAAGGGAAAAGAAAACGGCGCATCAATCATGGAGAAATGGCGCCAAAACGAAACACAAATCGCCCGACTTTTTGCTCAATCCCGAGGCGTAATTTTACTGATTTGTCGCCTGTTTTCCAGAGAATAGCTCTGATTAACCGAATATTCCGTTAGTAAGAGTGTCTTTTCGCTTCGAGAGTCTCATCCAGATAGGGGTGGAGGATTGATACATGCAGTATTTTGATCAAGAAAGGCGGTGGAGAAAGTTTTCTTGAAGTCCCTTGTGGAGTGAAATTAGAGGCGTAGGCCGCCGGGCAGTTTGTGGGTGAGGAAGACGGCATCACCGTCTGTGGCGTATTGCCAGCTCTCTTTCAAAATGAAGTCCAAGGCACGAAGGATCACATCCGGATGGTGCTCCAACTCTTCGCAGATGTCCGCTACGAGCACATAGGGTGAGTCCTCCGTCAGTCGTTCTGCGAGGAAGCGTAGCAAATCGTCCACTTCGTGCTGGAGCAGTTTCCCGTCCTTTCGTCTGAGACATACGTCGCATAGCTTGCAGTTGTGCGACTGTTGCTCTCCGAAGTATGCCAGCAACATACGACTTCGGCAGTCATTTTCTTCCTCAATGTAGTGGAGGGATTGATCGATACGAGCCTTGAGTCGTTCGCGTCTATCCTCATAAGCCGAGCGGGGTATCTGGAGTAGATCGGCATCTTCGCGTCGGGTACGGAAAAAGATGCGAGGCAAATTCTTCTGTGGGATGTAGTTTAGTATCCCGATTTTATTGAGGTGTAGCAGTTGCTGATACACCAGATCCGTGGTCAATCCGGTCTTCTCTGCAATTTCACTCTCGATTACCGAAACGTAATCCGCGAATAGTCCGTCGTAACTTCTCATTATGGCAGCCAGTACGCTGTCCAGCGCTTTTTCGCTTCTCATCCGATACAGCTCGTCGCGCTGTACCAGCATCATCAGTCTCGAACGCGTCAGCTCTTCCCGATACTCCCAAATTCCTGCTACGTCCAGAATGCGGATAGCGGCCAATACCTGTGTGGGAAACATCCGAAAGCTCCGACAGAATGCATCCACGTCAAGGTCGTAGGCACGCTCGAAGCCCTCACCTTCACCCACTTGTAGGTAGTTACATATGCGGTTGTACACCTTGGCGATGAATTCCCTCGGCGGAAACTCGTTACCCACGCGACGCTTCAGATTGAAAAGGTCGTCCTCTCCAGTCAAGAGTACAGCGTAGGAGAGTTCGCCATCGCGCCCCGCACGTCCGGCTTCTTGGAAATACTCTTCCAGCGAAGACGGCATCTCCATGTGTATGACCAGTCGTACGTCGGGTTTGTCGATACCCATTCCAAAAGCATTCGTGCAGACGATCACGCGCGTTTCGTTGTCCATCCAACTTTGCTGACGCAGCTCACGCGTCACGTGGTTCAACCCCGCGTGGTAGAAATCCGCAGCCAGTCCGTTCTTTTGTAGGTAGCGAGCGAGGTCGCGCGTCTTATCCCTGTTGCGACAGTACACGATAGCCGAACCCTGCACCTTGGAGAGAATGTGCAGCAGCATGGTCTCTTTGTCCGCAGTTCGGCGGATCGAGTAGGAGAGATTGGGGCGGTAGAAACTCTTGCGCAGCACGTTCGGCTCAGCAAATTCGAGTATGCGCTGAATATCTTCGATGACAGGCTCCGTCGCCGTAGCGGTCAGAGCCAGCACCGGCACCTCCGGCAGTGCCTTGCGCACGTCGGCAATAGCGAGATAGGCAGGGCGGAAGTCATAGCCCCATTGCGAGATACAGTGACATTCGTCCACGACCAACAAGCTCACGCGCAGGGAGTCCAATCGGCTCAGGAATAGAGGAGTCGACAATCGCTCGGGCGAAACGTACAGAAACTTATAACGTCCGTAAATGCAGTTGTCCAGCGCTGTGATGATTTTCTCGCGTGACATGCCCGCGTGGATGGCTGCCACCTTGATCCCTTTCTGCCGAAGTCCTGCCACCTGATCCTTCATCAATGCAATGAGAGGAGTCACCACGAGAGTGAGACCCGGGAGGAGCAATCCGGGTACTTGGAAGGTAATACTCTTGCCTCCGCCGGTGGGGAGCAGTCCCAGTGTGTCCTTACCTGCCAGCACAGACTCGATGATGGGGAGCTGCATCGGGCGGAAGGAATCGTATCCCCAGTACTTGAGCAAAACCTCCTGGGGAGTCTTCGCCTCCGAAGCAGTGGGCTGTGTATTCTCCTCTATGGGTGGAGGCAATGCACTATCCTCCTCAGTCCAATCGTCAGGCTCGAACTCGTAGTCGTACACCTCTCCGTGCACATAACGCTCCGGCAGCTCCCTTTCGTGGAGGAGATGGAGGTCGCTGTCCCTTTCCGACAGGTTGTTTTCCGCGTCTTCGGTGGTCATTCTTCGCTATCTGTTTCTATGTTGCTGTCAGCTATCAGGTAGAGCGGTCTGTTGTCCGTGTTCTTGTTGATGCGAGCTATATAGCTGCCTATCACGCCTATCGACAGCAGTTGGATGCCACCGATAAACATGGAACTGGCGATGATCGAGGTCCATCCCTCCACCGTCTGGTGATAGATGTAGTGCCTGATGAGTGAGTAGATGATGACGGCCAAGGCGATCAAGAATACGATCAGCCCCATGCGTGAGACCCATTCGAGCGGTTTGTTGGAGAAACCTGTGATGCCGTCGAAGGCCAAGGCAAACATCTTAGAAACCGAATAGCCCGACCGACCGTGTTTGCGCTCGGGACGATCCAGTTCTATTCCCGTCTGTCGGTAGCCCATCCACGCTATTTGGCCGCGCAGGAACTTGCTCTGCTCCGGCATCCGTCGCAGGCAGCTCACGATGTGATGGTCTACGAGGCGGAAGTCGCCTGTGTCCATCGGCATATCGATTCGTGCCACACGTCGCATCAGTCGGTAGAATAGTTTGGCCGATATCTTCTTGAATGCACTCTCTCCCTCGCGTTTGCGTCGGCGCACATAGACCACTTGGTATCCCTCGGTGTGCTTCCCGTACAGCTCCGGTATTAGTTCCGGCGGATCTTGCAGGTCGGCATCCATGATCACTGTGGCTCGCCCTCGTACATAGTCCAAGCCAGCACTCACTGCTACTTGGTGTCCGAAGTTGCGACTCAGTGCTATGTAGTACACACGACTATCCGCGGCTGCGAAGTCCTCGATGAGCCGGAGAGAGCCGTCGCTGCTGCCGTCGTTGACAAAGATGATTTCGTATTTCTCTGTCAGCGCACTCAGTACCGCCGTCAGGCGGCAGTATAGCTCGGGAAGGTTCCCCTCCTCGTTGAAGACAGGCACGACGACGGACAAATCTTTATCGTATAGATATTTCCCCATAATACAGAAGTGAGAATGCTTGCACGAAAATACGAAATTATGTCGTCCTGCGCCTTTTGCCTTGGACCAGACCGCCTTTTCCATATTTTTACGCCGGTTGGGTACCGGAATCTTGCACCAAAAAGAGCGGAATATCTGCGCCGAAATTTTTTGGAAATGGCGCCATTTCCAAAAAGAATATGTGCCAAAACAAATTCAAAATGGCGCATCTTTCTCATCGAATTTGGTGCCACGTTTCGTCCGATTTATGCGCGATCATTGATTGGCTCTCAGGTCTCGCATTGAACTTTAATGACTAACTTCGCACCAGACTAAGATCACGATGTAATTATGAAAAGAATAGTATTGATTCGCCACGGTGAAAGCATGTGGAACAAAGAGAACCGTTTTACGGGTTGGACGGATGTGGATCTGTCCGAGAAGGGAATAGAGGAAGCTCTGAAAGCTGGTGCACTGATGAAGAAAGAGGGCTTCCACTTTACCAAAGCCTATACCTCCTATCTCAAACGCGCAGTGAAGACGCTGAATGGCGTTCTGGACGTCATGGACCTGGACTGGATACCCGTGGAGAAGAGCTGGCGTCTCAACGAGAAACATTATGGTATGTTGCAGGGGCTCAATAAGGCCGAGACTGCCGAGAAGTACGGCGACGAACAGGTACTCATCTGGCGTCGTAGCTACGATGTGCCCCCTACGCCCATGGCCAAGGACGACCCCCGCTCTCCTTTTATGGACCCCCGCTACAAGGGCGTGAGCGAGCAGGATCTGCCGTTGACGGAGGCTCTGAGCGACACGGTGGCTCGTATCCTGCCCTATTGGAACGAGACCATTTTTCCCACGCTCAAGGAGCATGACGAGGTATTGGTGGCTGCTCACGGCAACAGCCTCCGCGGTATCATCAAGGTGCTGAAGAATATCTCGGACGAAGGTATCATCAGTCTCAACCTCCCCACGGCAGTGCCTTATGTTTTCGAGTTCGACGACAATCTGCAGTTGGTGAAGGATTATTTCCTCGGCGACCCCGAAGAGATCAAAAAGCTGATGGAAGCTGTGGCCAATCAAGGCAAGAAGAAGTAAGCAGCCCGAGCAGATTGCGCTGCACATATAGACTAAAACTCAAAAAAGAGAGCGTTGCGGGAGAATATCTCTGCAACGCTCTTTTTCTTTTTTGTCTGCTCTCTTCCGATGCGGATTACCTGAGGGACGAGCCTTTCTCTCGGAGTACGCGATCGTATACCTGCATGAGGGCATCGGCTATGGCACGCGGGGAGAATCGCTTGATGTAGCTGTATCCGTCCGTTATCATGCGGTGGCGAAGAGAGGAGTCGGACAAGACGCTGTCCAGCATCGACGCCATCATATCAGGATCATCGGGGTCGGTGTAGAGCGAAGAAGGGCCACCCGCTTCTTCCAGACACGAGCCCGTGGCTGCAATGACGGGGACGCCGGAGGCCAATGCCTCCACGATGGGGATGCCGAATCCCTCGAATCGCGAAGGATACAGGAACGCTTCCGCACCGCGATAGATACCGGGCAGGAGGGCGAAGGGCACCCCGTGCAGCAGGATGAGCCGCTCCGCCACTCCGAGGTGGCGTGCCACTTCTTCCACTTCGGTGCAGTAGGGCATGCGCTTACCCACGGCTACCAGTCGGATGCTGCGGTCTTGGCATCGGGCAAGTGCCTCCACGGCGAGCTTGAGATTCTTCCTTGTTTCTATGCTGCCTACGTACAGCAGGTAGCGATCGGGGAGGTTATACTCCGTCCTTGCTCTGGCTTCGTCTTCGGGGGTAGCTTGTCCGAAAGCGGGCGAGCAGCCTTGATAGACGACATCTATCCGATCGGCCGGCACGTGGAAGTAGGTCATCACATCGCGTTTGGTCTGTTCGCTTATGGCGATGACCCTGTCGGCATGACGGGCGGCGCAGCCGTATTTGATCCGATAGAGGAGTCTGTCGATGGGTTTGTAGTAGTGCGGATAGCGGATAAAGATCAGATCGTGCACCGTAACCACCGTAGCCATTCCCTTGCCATAGATGCCTCGTGGCAATTCGTGACTCAGTCCGTGGAAGAGATCGATGCCTTCGGTTCTGAGTTCGGGTACGATGCCGAAGTTTCGCCAGAGGGAACCTCCCACACGACCGTTCGGGAACATCCATTTCACTCCCTTACGTTCGCGCAAATGGGCGTATAAGGAAGGATTACCTTCCTCGGGTGAGCATAAGAAATAGCTGTGTTCGGGGTGAAAAGTGGTCAGGGCATCAACGACGAATCGGCTGTAATTGCCCAGCCCTGTGGTGTTGGATGTGATCCTTTTGGCATCAAAAGCTATGCGGCTCATGGTCTCTTTCCTCTATTTTTCGTTATGGGCTTGGGTGTATCCCTCGCTGCGACGGAGCGTTCCGCGCAGGTCGCCAGCTTCCAGATAGGTGTGGTACAGTTCTTCTTCGCGACGGTATAGAGCAGCGCTGTGGGTGATCTTGCGAAGCAGACGCGTCCTCCGATAGCGGAGGTAGCCCCGTCTGTGTGCTGAGCGACTCATGCTCTTTTCTTCTTTGACCAGTGTTTTGCAGGCATACTTGCGCACCTTGCTGCGGAAGAATCTGTCCGAAGCCGTTTGTATCCCTCTCACCGCTTCGCTTATGTCCGCCCCTTGCACTTCGGCATAGTACTCGGCCAGTTGTTGGCTTACGGCGGAGTACAAGCTCAGTCGTGCGAAGTTGTCATAAGCCCGTTGTCCTGTAATGGGGCAATCATAGAAGCGCATTCTGTTCAGATCGATCAGATAGAATCGATATTCCCCCTCGTCGTTCTGCTCGTACAGGACATTTCCGGGCGAAAGATCTATGTGGAGGATACCCGCTTGGTGCATACGTGCAATGAAAGCGGCCAATGCCCGCAAGAGAGTATCGTCCTCTTCCAGCCCCTGCATGGCCAGTCGGATGTCCCGCCCTGTCGCGATGCTCTCGCATACATAGTAGCTTCTGCGAAGGAGTCCGTCTTTGCGCTCTATGGCATAGCCCAGCGGTGTGGGCGTGCCTATGCCGCAGCTTTGTAGTCGGATGGCGTTGCGATAGGAGCGTAATGCCTTGGACGGACGCAGAAAGGTATAGACGATGCGTTGTAGGATGATGGGTATGCGGAAGCTCTTGACCACCAGATTGCCACGGGATGAGGACACGGTGTACAGCTTGTTGCGTGCTGCGTAGAGTATCTTGGAGCGAGGAGTGTCGCCGGCAGGAGCTCCGCTCTCTTCTCTCTGGGTGGCTGCGATGGCTTGTTGCAGCAGCGGGAGGTCGTTTGGATGGTCGGTATAGTGTCTGAGCATGAGGCTATGGTTCCTGTAGGATGGTTCGGAGCGATTCTATCCACACACCGTCTTCGTTGAGACAAGAGATATAAGTGTAGGAGAACCCACCCGCTTGCATGAAAATTCGTTTGCCATGTTCGGCTACTTCTTCGATTGTTTCCAAACAGTCGCATACGAAAGATGGACTGGTTATCAGCACACGTCTGACTCCTTCCGACGGCAGGGCGGCCAGACGGTCGGCGAGATATGGTTGCAACCACTCGGTATGGCCGAAGCGTGATTGGAATGCTTCTTCTATCTGATCCTCCCGCAAGCCGAGCGATTGGCGGAGGAGTGTTGTCGTCTGTCGCGTCTGATACAGATAGCATACGCTTGCTGTGGGATCGTCGGCGGTGCAGCATCCATCGGGATGATGCAGCCCCAGTGTCTGTCGGGTGGTGCGATCTAAATGATTTTGCGGGATGCCGTGATAGGAAAGAATAAGCTTGTCGAAGGGCGTTTGTAGGTAAGGCCTGATGCGTTCCGACAGTGCGCGGATATAAGCTTCGTGTGCGTAGAAAGGCGGAATGACGCGAAAAGGAATATCGGGGCAGAGGCGTCCGATTTCGGCACGGCAGTGCTCCACAGCCGTTTCGTAGCTACTCATCGCATAATGTGGGAGCAAGGATAGGATCGTCAGGCGGATGTTCTGCCGCTTTCTCAGGGGTAATAGTGCTTCTTCTACGCTCGGACGGCCGTAGCGCATGGCTGCATAGGTTTCCTTTCCGGCTGTATTGAGCGCTTGGGCTATGGCCTTCGTGTGTCGGATGAGGGGGAAGGAACGGGAGTCTTTGTCCCATATCGTGCGATAAATCCGGGCAGATCGCTTCTTCCTGAGGGGCACGATGAGTCCGCGAACGAGAAGGTGTCTGAGAGGAGAAGGGAGGGGAATGATGCGCTTGTCAGTCAGGAATGAAGTGAGAAAGCGGGCTACATCTTCCTCTGCGGGGCTGTCCGGAGACCCGATGTTGAGTAGCAATACGACCTCTTCGGTGCTGTCGCTCACGCTTGTTCTATTCCTCTCTGTCATAATTGTGGAACGAAGATAACCAAGATTTTGGATCATTCCTTTCTCCGTATTGTCCCGTTCGTGCTTTTCCGAGGGGTGTGAATTTTATAATTGTCGCGCCAAAATTCTTGGTTATCTTCGTTCCACAATCAATAATATAGTATGGTAGGAGTGGAATTATACTGGATCGTTGCAGTCGTAGTTGTGGCAGCAGCTGTCATTGTATGGCTGTCCGGTCGCAAACAAGCGGCCGAACGACGGTTGGAAAACGAGCGTTCAAATATGGAAATGGGCAGACTGACGGCTCAGCTCGACGCCGCCACACGCGAAAAAACAGCCCTGCAAGAAGAGCAGAAGGAGTCCATTCGTATTCGTGCCGAGCTGGAGACGCGCTTGCAAGCAACCCGTGCCGAGTTGGAACGTGAGCGCGAACGTGCCGGGCAGATATCCGAAGAGATGCAAGCACTGTTCAAAGCTACGGCATCCGAGATACTGGAAGATAAGAGTAAGAAGCTGTCCGGCGTCAACGAACAGCGCATAGGCGAAATCCTCAAGCCACTAAACGAGCGCATTAAGCAGTTCGAAGAAAAAGTAGAGAAGACCTATCATGAGGAAGCGCGCGAACGTTTTTCTCTGGCCAAAGAGTTGCAAAGACTCATCGAACAGAACAGTCGCCTGAGCGATGATGCCAATAATCTGACGCGCGCGCTCAAAGGAGATTCCAAAGTTCAGGGCGACTGGGGCGAAATGATACTCGAGAACCTCCTCCGACGCAGCGGACTCACCGAAGGTGAAGAGTTCTTTATTCAAGAGACGATGACCGACGAGGAGGGGCGCGCCCTCCGTCATGATGAGACGGGTAGCCGCATGCGTCCCGATGTGATAGTCCGTTATCCCAACGGACAGCAGGTGATTATCGACAGCAAGGTGTCTCTTACCGCCTATGCTTCGTTCGTGGCTGCGGAAGATGATGCCGAACGAAAACATTGGCTGGAGGAGCATATAGCGAGCATCCGCAGGCATATTGACGAATTGGCAAGCAAGAGCTACCAGGATTATAGCGAAGAAGCTCCGGAGTTCGTCATGCTTTTCATCCCCAACGAGCCGGCTTATACCATCGCTCTGCGCGAACGTCCTACCCTTTGGGACCATGCCTATAGCAAAAGGGTGCTGCTGATGAATCCGACCAACCTCATCGCAGCCTTGCGTATGGCTCTTGACCTGTGGCAACGTGACCGTCAGGTGAAAAACATTCAGAAGATCGTCGATCAGGCCAACGGCCTGTATGATAAGTTCTGCACCTTTGCCGAGACGCTGATCCGCGCCGAAGAACAGGCCAAGAATACCGTGGACACGCTGGCCAAGGCGCGTGGACAATTGAGTGAAGGCCGCGGCAATATTGTGACACGGGTCGAGAAGATGCGCAGTCTCGGCATTTCGCCCAAGAAGAAGATGCCCTTATCGCTCCAAAGCGAAAGCGAAGACGATACCGAAAACGAGTAATCCACTTCTTTCCCTTCCCTGACATGACTGCCAAACACCTCCCCCGCATACTCCTCCTTGCCGTCATTTCGATCGTGGCGATGTTCCAAACTGCAGCAGCCTCTACCTACGGAGCTGATACGCTCCGCCTTGATAGGGGATGGGAATTCAGCCGACATGATAGCATTGCGTGGCTACCTGCCACGGTGCCCGGTGTGGTGCAATACGATCTTATGCGCCACGGTCTCTTGCCCGATCATAACTACAGGCTCCAAGAGGCACAGACTCAGTGGCCTGAAGAGCTGGATTGGGATTACCGTCTCACCTTCTCTCTGTCCGAAAAGCAGCTGCATAGTCCGCGTGCCGTGCTTGTCGTTGAAGGACTCGACACCTACGCCACTGTCCTGCTCAACGGCACTGCCATACTGGAGAGTCGCAATATGTTTGTCGGCAAGGAAGTAGAAATAAATCATCTCCTCCGCCGCGAAGGGAACGAACTGCTTATCCGTTTCCGTTCGCCCATGAAAGAAGTGCGTCCGCTGCGGGCACGTGACGGCTTCGACTATCCCGCGGACAACGACCATCATCCCGAGAAGTTGAGCGTCTATACCCGCAAAGCTCCCTATCATTACGGTTGGGACTGGGGGCCGCGGCTCGTGACGACGGGGATCTGGCGGCCGATAAGCATTCGTTTCGAGGGCAATGTCTCTTTTGCTTCGCGCCCCGAGGTGAACTATACACTGGCAGAACATGCCCAAGTTGATTGCTTTTTCCCGTTGAGATGGAATGGAAACGTTCCCTCCTCCGCCCAATTGCAATTGTCGCTCTACAGCCCGGGCGGACGACTTGTGCACCGCGACAGACTTACGGTGGCGGGTGGAGAAGAACGCTGCCGCACCTCCTTCATCGTGACAACGCCTGATCGCTGGATGCCCAACGGCTCGGGACTACCCCTGCTCTACACCCTTCGGGCCGAACTCCAAGACCCTTCCGGGGAAATTTTGCAGTCATATAGTACCAAGATCGGCTTCAGAACGGTCGAGTTCGTGCGCGAAGCAGATGCTCACGGGCACAGCTTCTTCTTCCGTGTGAACGGCGAACCCTTGTATATGAGAGGAGCCAACTATATCCCCGGTACGATGATGCTGCCGACCCGCACGGAGGCATATTGGGAGGAATTGTTCCGTTCGATTACCGATGCCAACATGAATATGATCCGCGTATGGGGCGGGGGCATCTATGAAGACGACTGCTTCTATGAGCTGGCTGATGCAAACGGCATTCTCATCTGGCAGGACTTTGCTTTTGCCTGCACGCCCTATCCGGGTGATGACGACTTCCTACACAATGTGCGCGAGGAGGCAGACTATAATATCCGTCGCCTGCGCGAACATCCCTCCCTCGCCCTTTGGTGTGGCAATAACGAGATACGCGAGGGCCTCAAGTACTGGGGATGGCAGAAACGCTTCGATGCAGCGACTTACAGCCGCTTCTGTACCGACTATGAAAAGCTCTTCTGCGAACTCCTGCCCGAGCGCGTCGCCGCGTTGGATCCCGCCCGTTCCTACATAGAGACCTCTCCCGATACGGCCAACTGGGGGCGTCCCCACACATTGGCTTGGGGCGATAGTCACTACTGGGGAGTGTGGTACGGCCGCGAGCCGTTCGGCATCCTGCGGGAGAGAATACCGCGGTTTATGAGTGAGTTTGGCTTCGAGAGTTTCCCCGAGTATAAGACCCTGAAGAGCTTTGCCCGCGAAGAAGATATGCAACTCGACTCCCCCGTCATGCGTGCACGGCAGAAGAGTAGTGTGGGCAATGAGATTATCCTCGAATATATGCGACGGGACTATGCCGAGCCGCAGGACTTCGAGGACTTCGTTTACAAGTCGCTCATCATGCAGGGGCAGGGCATGCGTATCGGTCTGGAAGCCCAGCGGGCGGCCAAACCCTTCTGCATGGGCAGTCTCTATTGGCAGTTGAATGATGCGTGGCCGGCCATATCGTGGTCCGGCATCGACTATTACGGACAGTGGAAACCCCTACACTATCAGGTGCGCAGGGCTTTCGAACCGGTCATCATCGTGCCCGATGTGGAGAAAGGTACGATCACTATCGTGTCGGATGCTCCCGAAGCCAAGGGGGAGGATCGGATGGCTCTTCGAGTGGAGCCGATCGGATTTGACGGCCGACGCTATCCCGCTTTTTGGATCCGTGGAGTAGAGGTGGATAGGCAGCAACCCACCGTCCTGCCTTTTGCCATAGACGAATGGTTGCCAATGGAGATGAGGCGTAATACGCTCCTGCGCCTTTCGCTCGTCGAGGATGTGGGCGAAGCCTACGGAGAGGGATGGGCTTCTACCCTGTACTACCACTATGCCCCGAAAGAGTTGGACTTGCCGACCGATCCCAATGTCTCACAACGGCTTTGTCGCACGGGCGATAAGACGTGGGAATTGGTGCTGCATTCACCCAGTCTGGTCAAAGATTTATTCATTGAGGTGGACGTGCTCGGGGCGCAGTTCTCGGATAATGCCTTCGACCTCCTGCCGGATGAGGAGCGCATTCTCACGATCACACTGCCCGTTGCCGACGCGGCGCGACCCACTGTCCGCCTCCGTCACTTATAAGCCATAAGACCGACTGCTATGGAACGAAGTCGCTGCCGTCGAATGCGAATGGCAGCAAGAAGCGTGCATCCGCCACTCTCACCGCTTCGTCCGCACCTATCATCAGCACGGGAAACGGACGATGGCGGCTGCAAACCTCCACCATGACTTGACGACAGGCTCCGCAGGGCGTGATCAGAGGCACGCGACCCGTAGCCGAAAATGCCACGACCACCATCTCCTGCACGGCAGCATCGGGGTATCGGGCGCCGGCATAGAAGAGCACTGTGCGCTCCGCACATAGCCCCGAGGGGTAGGCTGCATTTTCCTGATTGCTGCCGGCGAGTATCTCCCCATTGTCCAGCAATGCCGCAGCCCCTACCGAAAAATGACTGTAGGGCGCGTAGGCCGAGCGGGCAGCCTGCACGGCTGCTTCTTCGAGACGGAGCAGATTGGCAGAAAACTCTGCACGGGGAATCGTGTCATAAGGTGTGGTGAGGGTCTTTCGTTGCATACCATTATCCTGATTAGTTCTCCTCAAAAATAGGACAAACTCCACAGTATTCGTCCATTTGCCCTTGTCGAAATAGCCATTCTATGATGTGTCTGGCTGATGATTATGTGGCATTGTCGAAGAATGTATGCCCTCTTGTAAAAGAATGTGCAAGAGTGTTATGATCTCCATGCCGTGCAGATGGACGAAAAAACTCGCGCCATTTCAAATTTATTTTGGCGCCATTTTGGAAAAGATTATGCGCCAAATCGAAAATCTTTTGGCGCGTGTATTTCAGCCCTTTTGGCGCCATGTTTTTCAGAAATTCGGCTCATAAATTCGAAAAAGATGCTCTACGCCTCCCAATAGGCTCTCGGGTGTTAAAAAAGATGTTGCTGCACGGGGTATTTCTCTGTAGTCGGGGCTTGTTATTTTTCGGTTTGCGTTCGCGCTGCTTTTCCCATGATCTTTCGGCAGATGTGACGCTTTGAGTCCTTTGTATGTTAGTGGCTCAATATCATTATCTTTGCATACTTAAAGACAAGAATACGGCAACTGCAAGCATGTCGTTGCGGTAGAAAAAGTACATTGGAGCATAAGCTTATGAGCGAGCATCTGAACAATAGTAGTGTAGAGGGGAAGAAGAGCCTCAACTTCATCGAGCAAATAGTAGAGACCGATCTGGCCGAAGGCAAGAACGACGGACGAATCCAGACGCGATTCCCGCCGGAGCCTAACGGCTACCTGCACATCGGCCACGCCAAGGCTATCTGTATTGACTTCGGCATAGCGCAGCGCTACGGTGGTGTGTGCAACCTCCGATTCGACGACACCAACCCCGTGAAGGAGGATGTGGAGTATGTGGATGCCATCCGCGAGGACATCGAGTGGCTGGGGTTCAAATGGGGTAATGTGTACTATGCTTCCGATTACTTCCAGAAGCTGTACGACTTCGCTGAGCGCCTGATCCTTGAGGGACATGCCTATGTGGACGAACAGACTGCCGAACAGATAGCAGCCCAAAAGGGTACGCCTACCGTCCCGGGCGTGGCCAGCCCCTATCGCGATCGTCCTGCAGAGGAGAGCTTGGATCTCTTCCGTCGGATGAATGCGGGAGAGTTCGAAGAGGGTGCCATGATCCTGCGTGCCAAGATCGACATGGCTTCGTCCAATATGCACTTCCGCGACCCCATTATCTACCGTATCATCAAGCATGCACACCACCGTACGGGCCATGACTGGAACGTCTATCCCATGTACGACTTTGCCCACGGGCAGAGCGACTACTTCGAGGGGGTGACGCACTCCATTTGTACGCTGGAGTTCGAGGTGCATCGCCCGCTATACAACTATTTTATCGAGTTGCTCCGCAAGGATAACTACGCTCCCCGTCAGATCGAGTTTAACCGTCTGAACCTGACTTATACGATGATGAGCAAGCGTAAGCTCCTCCAGCTCGTTAAGGACGGACTCGTAGCCGGATGGGACGACCCCCGTATGCCTACAATCTGTGGTTATCGTCGTCGCGGCTATACACCGGAATCGATACGCAGCTTCATCGACAAGATCGGCTACACCAAGTACGACGGCATCATCGACGTGGCGCTGCTGGAGCATGCCGTACGCGAGGACTTGAACAAGCGCGCTACCCGCGTTTCGGGCGTGATCGACCCCGTGAAGCTCGTGATCACGAACTATCCCGAGGGCAAAGTGGAGCAAATGACAGCGGTGAACAACCCCGAGGACGAATCGGCCGGTACGCACACCATCCCCTTTGCTCGCGAACTCTATATCGAGCGTGAGGACTTCATGGAAGATGCTCCGAAGAAATACTTCCGCATGACACCGGGGCAGGAAGTGCGTCTCAAGAGCTCTTATATCGTGCGCTGCACGGGATGCAAGAAGGACGAGCAGGGTGTCGTGACCGAAGTCTATGCGGAATATGATCCTATGACGCTCTCGGGTATGCCGGAGAGCAACCGCAAGGTGAAGGGAACAATCCACTGGGTATCGGCCGAACACAGTCTGTCGGCAGAGGTGCGCCTGTATGACCGTCTCTTCACGGACGAGAATCCCTCCGATGTCAAGGATAAGACGTTGGAAGAGATGATCAATCCCGACTCGCTCAAGGTGCTTACCCATTGTCGCGTGGAGCCCTTCCTGGCCGATGCTGCGGTGGGCGCACACTTCCAATTCCAACGTATCGGTTACTTTACGGTGGATCGGGACAGCCGTTCGGGAGCGTTGGTGTTCAATCGCACCGTATCGCTCAAGGATTCATGGCAGAAAACGCAGCAGAAAACATAATGTTTCAATAGTAATATCTTCCTATAATGGGTTTTATCGAGTGGTGCCTCGCGCATTTAAATTACTGGACCATCACCTTTCTGATGATGATCGAGAGTTCGTTTATTCCCTTCCCTTCCGAAGTCGTGGTGCCGCCTGCTGCATGGATGGCCGCCACGGGACAGAACGGGCTCAATATCTATCTCGTCGTTCTCTTCGCCACGATCGGTGCTGCCCTCGGCGCCATCATCAACTATTTGCTGGCTCGTTGGTTGGGACGTCCGCTTGTCTATGCTTTTGCCAACAGCAAGTTCGGACATCTCTGCCTAATCAATGAAGAGAAAGTGCGCCATGCGGAGCAGTATTTCGAGAAGAATGGTGCCGTCTCCACGCTTATCGGTCGTCTGATCCCGGCCGTGCGTCAGCTGATCTCCATCCCTGCGGGGTTGGCTCGTATGAAGTTTCTGCCCTTTATCTTCTACACTTCGCTGGGCGCAGGGCTGTGGAATTGTATCTTGGCAGTCATCGGCTATTCGCTGGCTCAGGTACCCGGCATCCGAACGCAGGCGCAACTGATGGAGCACGTGAACAAGTACAGCCACGAGATAGGCTACTCCATCATGGCCATTGTGGTCGTGGCGTTGCTTTTTTTGTACTTCAAGAAACGTCGTTCTAAGAAAAATCAATAATTACTTATCCTTATTCACCCCAGTGCATCGCTCGGGATGCACGCAATCAAAACGTTGAGTTATGACATTTGCAAACACATCAAGACTGTATTATAAGGTACACGACTACCTTCTTATCGTGCTGGGTTGTTGTATCTATGCGTTCGCATGGACGGGATTCATCCTCTCTCAGGGTATTACCACAGGTGGTTTGGCGGGTATCTCTACCCTTATCAAGATTGCAACAGGCATTCCTGCCGCTATCCCGTACAATATCATTAATGTAGGCTTGGCGGTCGTAGCACTTATTTTCTTGGGCTGGCGCTTCATGGTCAAGACCGTGATCAGTGTAGCGGTCCTTGCGATCATTATTCCTTTCGGGGAACAATACCTCGTCATGACCGAGGTGGTCAATGGTGTAAAGACCTTCACTCCCATCCTTTTGCCGAACGAACCTGCTTTGGCTTTGGTGATCGGCTCTATCCTCAGTGGTCTGGGTATTGCCATCGTTTTTTCTGTCAATTCGAGTACAGGGGGGACGGATATTATCGTTGCCATCCTGAACAAATACAAGAATATGTCCCTCGGACGCGCCATATTGATTATTGACAACCTGATCATCCTCTGCTCGTACCTCGTAAATGTGTACATCGCAGGCAAGACGCAGTCCGATGCTTTCAACCTGCTGATCTATTCTGCCATCGAAGTGATCTTGGTTTCGGTGTCTTTGGACTGGTATCTGAATTCAAATAGGCAGTCTGTGCAGTTCCTTATATTCAGTCTCAAGTACGAAGAGATCAAGAATGCCGTACAGGAACGAGCCAAACGTGGTTGTACGCTGCTGGATGCCACGGGAGGATACTCGGGTCAGCCTTGTAAGGTGCTCGTGGTCGTTGTACGCAAGACACAGAGCTTGGCCGTGCATCGTATCATTCGAGAGATTGACCCCAAGGCTTTTGTCTCCGAATCTGTCGTGCGAGGCGTTTACGGCGAGGGCTTCCAAGCCATAAAGCAATAACGAAATGGGGACCAAGCGCGTTCTCATTACCGGCGCAACGGGTTTCATCGGCGGCTATCTCGTCGATGAAGCCTTGCAGCGCGGGTACGAGGTATGGGCTGCAGTACGTCCCCATAGCGATCGGTCTCGACTGACCGACGAACGGATTCGGTTCGTCGAAATAGACTATCGCAACCCTTCTTCTGTCGCGCGCTTGGCCGACGAATTATCTCCCGAGGGCGAACCTGCGTGGCATCTGGTTGTACATAACGCCGGAGTGACTAAGGTGCGTGACCTCTCCCTTTTCCATGAAATCAACGCCGAACAAACAAAACGTTTGCTCATAGGGCTAAAAGCTGCTACTATGCCTCCGGAGCGTTTCGTGCTCATGAGTAGCATGGGAAGCTACGGCCCTCCGGTCGATGATGTCAGCCCGCTGACTACTTCATCTCCTCGTCGCCCGACGACGGCCTATGGACGCAGTAAGCTCGAGGCGGAGCAGTACACAGCTGCCGCGGGCCTTCCCTATACGATCATACAACCGACCGGTGTTTATGGCCCTCACGACCAGGATTATCTGATGGCTATCCGTAGCGTGGACCAAGGGGTGGACTTTTCTACGGGTAGTACACCTCAGATGCTTACCTTTATATATGCAGCCGATTTGGCAGTTGCCGTATTCATTGCTGCAGAGCACCCAGATGCTGTGGGACAGACCTACATCGTCGCGGACGGTGATGAATACACTGATGTCGCGTTCGGGCAAATGCTCCAACGGCTCCTCGGAAGAAAACAAATATTGCGCGTGCGCGTGCCGCTTCCATTGGTTAAAGTAGGGTGTTTCCTTGGGGAGAAGTGGGCAGATATTAGTGGTATGATCACCCCGCTGAACCTCGATAAATATGCTATCATCGCTCAGCGCAATTGGCGATGTGACGCTTCTCCCATCCGCAAATTGGGCTTTTCTCCCCGCTATACGCTGGCGCAAGGTCTTGCGGAAACGATCCGTTGGGCTCGATCTGCAGGCAAGCTGCGCCCTTAGTTACTTGTCCTTTTTCCCTCCTATTCTACCCTTGAAAGCCTCTTGTGAAGGCCTTCTTTTGTCCATTTGACCAAGAAAAGGCAACTTTTGTCTCCTTTTTTTGTTGTTGGCTGAGAAATCTCGTTATATTTGCCCCACTGAGTTTTTTTCTGCCCTTCCTTTGCATTTTGTCTATCCTA
>NZ_QEKY01000026.1 GCF_003096695.1 Porphyromonas loveana
GCCGTGGCGATGCGATGCTCTATCGCTTCGCTACGGTTGGTCACATTTGCAGGGAATTGCACCAATTCCCTGTTCAGGTGTGTGCGAGAAGGATCAACGTTACTCGGGGTATATGCCCGCGCTATATGAGCGGTATTTCCCGAGTCGTTGCTTCTCGCCTTGTCTATATGTAATACGGCGTAGCCCATTGTTTGAAGATTGATTTAAGGGGTATCCAAAGGGGCGGAGTCCCTTGGCTCAGGAGGGTATTTTTAGCGATAACGAAGTGTAGCGTGAAGAAAATACCCTAATGATTTATGGCATTTCTTGAAATGTCCGCTCCGCCCTGCTCGTTCTTCTTTCTTGTCGAGTTGCATTCTGTGAATACCTATCCGCTTTGTTTCTAAGTTGGCTCTGCAAACTTGCGGTTCTGAGGAACTGCCGTAGCTATCGAAACAAAGCCGTTTATTCGCATACATTTTATTTCCTGAATCTTTGGATACCTGATGATGGAATAATGTTGTTTGCTCTCTTTTGCCTTATCGTCCAAGTCCTCGTTTACGAGGTGGTATCACCTGTTTTTGCCCTGTTCTTTGAGCAACGTGGTACTCATTGAGGTCTTTGTATCGGGCATAGTATTGGCTCATATCCTCTACCTTGATGCCTGCCGATTGTAAAGATTTGAGGGCTTTTCGTCCTGCTTCATCGTTGTCGAGGAATGCCCGAATGGAGTCGATGCCGTTCTCGTGGAGATAGGCAACGGCTCGTGGAAGATTGCTCACGGAGTTCAGAACGATGGAAGGCGAAATGGGTTCTTTTCCTTTCACTGTGAGATAGGAAAGGAAATCCATTAAGCCCTCGAAGATGCAGAGAGAGGCGTTGTTCGCTTCTCCCGCAACTACAGATATATCCTTTGGGGCGATTGTTCCCTTGAAATCCCTGTCATCCCGAAGCTCATACCCTCCTGCACGATTGGCAAAGCCGATAGCGGAGTACTCTCTTCCTCCCACTTCGTAGCGAATGTGACGGAGATAAGGACTTGCCACGGCAAGGTCTATCTTGCGTACCTCTCGAAGATAGCTTTGCAGATGCAGGGGCAACTCTTCGCTGATGAAGAGAATACGCCTTACATTACTTGGTTGCTGTTCAACTCTTATCTGTTCTATGTGAACCTCACGATGAAAGGAAGAGGGTGCGAGGGTTGTCGCTTTCCCTTCGGCAAGATATGCCATAGCTTCATAGGCACTGCATCCTTGCATCTTCATCACAAGGTCGATGATGCTTCCGCCTTGGCTCGTGCCGTAGTCGTGCCACAGGTTTTTCCGAAAGTCCACTTTCAGGCTGGCATTGGGGTCTTCTCTGTAGGGAGCGTGATAAAGGGCGTAGCCGTTATAACGCTTGGCAGGCTCGATACCGCAGGCGTGCAGATAATCCGCTATCGGTATCGCTTTGATGTATTGTAGGTCGTAATATTCGTTGTTCATTGCTGTTATCGTTGGATTTGGATTATTCATTTGTTCGTTATCTCATTGTTCACTCTGTTTTCTCTTTTGGGAATTTTCCCCTTTTCATCTTACTACCCTTCGACACTCGGATAAGTGATTGACAGTGAAAGAGAAAAGTGTAACACTTCATTCGGATTTATCCTTCGACATCTCCTGCCTACACCTATCCTTATTCATTTTGCCGTAGAAGCGTAGAAAGATGGTAGTAAGCTGTGTCGCAAGATGGATACCTCCTGCAATCCTTTCTCTTTTACCGTATTATCGGTAGTTGTAGTAATGTAGTAAGGAGAATAGGAAAGAAAAGAGGTATTGCAAAGGAGTTGCTAACAACAGAGTGCTATGGCGGTTGCTCGGGGTAAACCTTACGGACGGCATAGACATACACGGGATTGCCGTTTATCCTGCGACACTCCCTCGTATAGCCTGCCTTTCGCAAGGCTTCGCCCATCCGTTTGGTGGAGAGCGGTTGTCGGGTATAGCAGGAGAGATACCCCACTATCTCCGAATTGGTCATATAGAAGCGTTTCGTTGCCATTTCCGCTTCCGTGGGAAAGGTGAAATAGCGGAGCAACAGTTCCATCTCTGTCGTATAGACTTGGAAGGCTTCGCTGTTTCTATGCAATTCGATAATCTCTTCATCATTGAACCAATAGCGAAACCCTTCATTCAATAGGGTCTTGGCTTCACTGTAAACGGCGTCCATCGGAATGCTCTTGGCTCGGTCTATATCTATTGCCAGCACTTCAAAGGGCAGGAAGCGTCTACTTCCTGTCGGGTCGGTGAGGAAATCGTTGCCATTGACCGAAGCCACGAAACTCGCCAAGTGGGGTCGCTCCTCGATATGCTTCTCGTAAGGCATACGGTACTTCACCTGCGGACAGGTAATGAGGTTCTTCAGTTCGTTCTCGTCCCGCTTGTTGAGGGCCTTGAGTTGGTCGTCAATGTTGATAATGAGATTTTGCCCGATAAGACTCAACACGTCCTTCTCCTGTGGATATATCTTTCCCGTATAGCGGTAATCGGAGAGAGACGGAGGGCAGAGCAGGTCTAGGAACGTGGTTTTGAATTTTCCCTGCTCACCTGTCAGCACAAGGCAGGTATGGTTACGACATTGCTTGTCGTCCATTGCGTTGGCGACCACTGCAACCAGCCACTTGGTGAGGTATTCCCTCCACTTCTCGGGATTGGTTACGCTCACGCAGTCGGCAAGGGCGGTGATAGCTTCCGCATTTCCTTTCGTCAGTGGTAACGCTTGGAAATAGGCTTGTACGGGGTTGATGCGTGGTGAGAAATCACTTTCGATGATACTATACAGATTCTCGGGCGAGGTCTGTACATCGGCTTCTTTGTCCAACGCACGTTTAAGGGTATTGATACGGTAGCGGTCTATGGCTGTGTAATCGTCCGTTCCTCGTGGACGGTACTCCGCTCGGTGTAATACGGTGTTGTACCGAAACTCATACCGAGCCAAAAGGAACTCTTCTATTTGGGCATTCCTGGAGGGGTTGTCCTTCTCTTCTTTTTTCATTGTTCGTACTTCTTCTGTTTGCTTGGTTTTGAACTTTCATCCGAAAATGGATGCTGAAACCAAGTTACAGAGGCGAACACAGAGTCCCAAGGCTGGTGTGTCTGTTGCTTCGAGGTACAGAGAAATGCTCCGAAAATGAGTAGTAAAAATAGGAGAAAACAGAACGAAAAGGCTCAAAAAGCAAGAACAGAGAGGAGAAAGGCTCTGTAAACGACTTCATCGGATTGCCAACGTCTGCACCCTTTTTCTTCGAGGGATAGGCAAGCGAGAATTATCATTGGTGAGAGAACCCCCAAAAGATGCCGAGTAATCAAAGAAAAGATACCGAGCAATCTCACGGTCGCTCGGTATCTTTTTCCCGTTGTGTCGTGTGGACATTTCACTCCATATCAGAGCCACAAGTACGCACTTAGAGAAAGGTGAGTGAATTAGGCGGTTTGTGCTTGTACATTTGCCTGCAAGTTCCTGCTGTTTCCCTTGATTTCATCGGTTCTTGGGACAAGGATTTCGCTTGCATACATTTGCACCGAAAAGAGAAAAACGACAATTAAAAACGATATTGATATGAGATTTACCGCCATCGACACCTCCGCGTGGGAGGAACTGAAAAAGAGCATCGAAGAGCTGGCTCTTTGTATGCGAGAACAATTCGGAACGAAGCCCGAAGTCCCCGACCTGTTGCACAACGGGGACGTCTGCCGAATACTCAACATCAGCAAGCGAACGCTCCAGCATTATCGGGATACTTCCGTATTGCCCTTTATCCAAATTGGGCATAAATGTTATTACAAACGTGAGGATGTGGAAGCACTCCTTGAAAAGTCGAACCGAAAAATACAATGACTATGGAACACGAAATCGTAAACAAAGAAACGCCCGAGATGAAACAACTCATTTCGGGCATTCAAGAAGTAAGCAAGCGTATTCGGGAAATTGCCCAAACGCACCGTCCGCTCTTCGGGGGAGAAATCTATCTCACGGGGAGAGAAGTGTGCGAACGGCTTTTCGTCAGCCCCCGCACCTTGCAGGATTATCGGGACAAGGGCATTATTCCCTACACCCAAATCGCAGGGAAAATCCTCTACAAACTTTCCGACATCAACCGACTACTACAAGAGAACTATCGGAGGTGATAACGAATGTTATTTTTGAACGAGAGTTGTCCAAAATTGATCTTCCTCTTCAATTCTTTCGGAAAAAAGCCAGACCTCTTTGATAAGTCCGTCCTCCAAGCGAAGTAAATCCACGCCTCTCATTGCCATAGAAACTCCTTTTTTCTCCAAAGCGAAACTGATAGAAGCCACCACCATAGCCCCATTGTCAACAAGGTAATCTACTTTAATACCCAAATCGCCACCGCTCCATTCAGCCAATTTCCCCAAGTGGGCAAAGACGGCTTGCTTCCCTGTGAAAGTACCCGACTGAATGCCCTTGCCCGGCTGATGCCAAACCAAATCATCGGCGAAAAGCAACTCCACTTTTGCCATATCGCCATTTTCCAATGCAGAAAAATACTGCTGTACAATTTCTAAATTTGTCATTTTTAAATCTTTATTTTTAGATGAATTCTTGCTTTCGCCGAATTGACAAGATGCAAATCCCATCAAAACGACTGCTAATAAAACTATCTTTCTCATTACCGATTGATTTTTATTTGAAAAGTTGAAAATTTGATGGCAAAATTATATCTTTGCTATCTATTTGTCAAGTACCTACAATATTGTATGATACTTACCATATTGTTAGATTTATTGATAATCAACAAGAAAAAATGCTATGGAGAGAAAAAATTCAGACAACGAATGCCCTGTACGAAAGTCGATGCAGATTTTTGCAGGTAAATGGACTTTACTCATTATTTATCAAATCAACAGCAGAATAATTCGCTACGGAGAGCTCAAGCGTGCCATTCCAGGTATAAGCGAGAAGATGCTCATAAACGAATTGAAATTCCTCTGTGACAAAGGATTGATTGCCAAAAAACAATACCCGGAAGTGCCTCCACGTGTAGAGTATTCGCTTACACCATTGGGAGAGAAAGTGCTGCCGATTATCGATGAAATTGCCAAATTCGGAATGGAAAATCTGTGAATCTTTGTTCTAATGGCACTCTCTGCTATATGCATGCCATGCGGAAACAGGTCATTTACCTTCGCCAAGTACTTCTCTTAATGCATTCATCCCGTTAACGGCAGAAGGGAATCCAGCAGCATAAACAGACATTTGTAAAATAGCCTCTTTCACCTCATTGACAGAGCTTCCTGTATTGAGTGGGCAGCGTCGCATAAAGTAGT
Source organism: Porphyromonas loveana (assembly GCF_003096695.1). Taxonomy (GTDB): domain Bacteria; phylum Bacteroidota; class Bacteroidia; order Bacteroidales; family Porphyromonadaceae; genus Porphyromonas; species Porphyromonas loveana. The sequence continues at coordinate 5,307 of NZ_QEKY01000026.1, forward strand.
TGCAGTGGAGCAAACAGATAGAGAGTTCTTTGGAGTTCTCCGCACCGAGCGAGATAGTTTCAACGAAAGTAGGCGTCAACTAATCAAGAACGACATAGGTCGTTCCTCAACGTATACAGACATCATGAAAATAGAACGAGTCACCAAAAACAAGAAACAATTTCTTGATTTATTGCTGTTAGCGGACGAACAGGAAAATATGATTGACAAGTATTTGTCGTGTGGAGACTTGTTTGCCTTATACGATGATGACTTGAAAAGCATTTGCGTTGTAATGCCTGTAAGCAGTGATACCTGTGAATTGAAGAACATAGCGACATACGAGCAATATCGGGGTAAAGGTTACGGTAGGAGATTGATAGATTATATTTCCGATTTCTACAAAAAAGACTATAAGGCAATGCTTGTCGGTACTGGTGAAGTTCCTGCAATCCTATCGTTTTATGAAAGCTGTGGTTTTAAAAAGTATCATCGAATAGAGAACTTTTTCACGAACAATTACGATCGTCCAATTTTTGAGGGAGATATACAACTCGTAGATATGATTTACCTTAGAAAGGATTTATGACAATAGGAATAGACAATATCTTGAACAAGATACAGCAAATTGAACATGGCTTTCAGCATATCCTTGATGGGGCTGACGAAATATTTTCTACACATTCAAAGGAACAATGTTTTGAACTTGCACTCACGTTGTTTGAACATGAAGCCTATCAAGCCCGAATGTTAGCAACAACTATATTGGGCAAATTGGCAACAGAAGATAATAACGCACTTTGTTTTCTGAAAGAGCGAATAAGCACCGATGAGAATTGGCGTGTGCAGGAAATGCTTGCAAAGGCGTTTGATGAGATTTGCAAACATAGAGGATATAAAGCGTCTTTGCCACTCATCAAAGAATGGATAACTAACGATAATCCCAATGTTATCCGTGCTCTAACCGAGGGATTGAGGATTTGGACAAGTCGCCCATACTTTAAGGATAATCCTTCGCTGGCTATTGCTCTAATCAGTAAGCACAAAGCACATGAGAGTGAGTATCTTCGGAAATCTGTTGGAAACGCTTTAAGGGATATAAGCAAGAAATATTCAGAATTGATAGGGCAAGAAGTGGAGCAATGGGACTTATCTAATCCTCGAATTATGTTTACCTACAAACTTGCAACTAAACTACTAAAGTAGATATGACCATAGAGTATTTCCCCTCCAATAAATCACGAACAGATGAACTTATTGATTCTTTGATAAGTGTATGGGAGAGAGCTGTTCGAGCAACTCATCTTTTTTCTAACGGAGTAAGATATTCAGAATCTTATTCCTCACGGTCGAAGAGCATTGAGTGTGGTTGATTTGTTTGTCGTGAATGACAATGAATGCCCCATTGCGTTTATGGGTATCTCGGACGACAAGATAGAAATGCTGTTTGTTTCGCCTGATTATTTCAGAAAAGGCATAGGGAAAAGACTTATTCGATTAGCCATTGACGAATGCAAAATACGCTATATTGATGTAAACGAGCAAAATCCCAATGCACTCACATTTTATCAGAAAATGGGATTTCAAGTTTTTGAGAGAACAGAAACGGACGAACTTGGTAATCCTTTTCCAATACTTAAAATGAAACTATAAAGAGAAAGAGTTTGCTCCTCGCTAATGGGCAAACTCTTCGCATTTAATTCGACATACTCTTTGGTTGTATCAACTTCTCCATATCGTTTGCAATCTTTTGGTCAGTGATTTGGGCATAAATTTGCGTGCTGGAGATGGAGGCGTGTCCCATCATTTTGGCGATGCTTTCTATCGGAATACCTGCCTCCAAAGTCAGCGTACCGAAACTGTGGCGACCGACGTGGTAGCCCAGCGGAGTTCGAATGCCACACGCCAAGCCCACGGCTTTGAGATGGGTAAGTAGTTTGCCTTTGCTCATCGTATCGGGAAATACCTTGTAATCCCCCTTGCTCTCTTTGATGTAAAGAGAAAGTATCTGCTCCGCAATCGGATGCAGGGGGATCAAACTCTCCACTTCCGTTTTTTGTCTTGCCTTGCGGATATATCGCTTCCCCTCGCTGTTCGTTTCGATTTGCGAAGCTCGGAGGCTCTGCAAGTCGGCAAATGCCAAACCCGTAAAGACGGAGAAAAGAAACATTCTTCGGCTTAGTTCTGCCCCCTCTTCTTGCAACGGGAATGCCAAGAGCTTTGCCACATCCCCCTTACTCAGGAAACGAGGTTTACGCTCCACGGCTTCATACTTTGCTTCCTCAAATGGATTGAAGCGTATAGTCCCCTGACTGACGGCTCGGTACATCAATCGGCTCAACCAGCACAGATGCCCGTTTATCGTTGCAGGGGCATAGCCCTCCTTCTTCAAATGGAAACGATAATCATCAAAGAAGTCCATCGTAAGAGCTGTTAGGGGAATATCCTCCCCTCCACGACTTCGCACAAAGGAATTGAGTTGTCTGTCGGAATGCCGATTGTTGCTATACGTTCCCTCGCTTTTGCTTTCTCGTTGAGCTTTCAAT
>NZ_QEKY01000027.1 GCF_003096695.1 Porphyromonas loveana
ACTGCCAAGAAAGTGGGCGGACACGGTGGCATGGACTACATCATGGACTACCGACTCATCTACTGCCTGCGCAACGGATTGCCCCTCGACATGGACGTATATGACTTGGCAGAGTGGCTATGAGCTTTAGCCGATGCAGCAGTAGAGAAAAGTTGGAAACAGCCAAATGATGGAAGCCGAAATCGAGAGAAAAAGGCGGACTGCGTCTGCGGGTGTTTCTTGTACCCGTGGACGCAGCCCGATCAAGCGTTGTGTGGTTACTTATAGGGCGATCTTGCCGATGATGCGTTTTCCGCTTATGCCCGTTGCTCCAATCAAATAGATGCCTTGAGGCAGGTGCCCAGAGCCGATGCGAACGCTTTCTGCATTCGTCACTTCTTTTCGCGCTACGCGAATACCCGTCGTATTATAGATGCTGACTTCTCCTGTCAGTTGTTCATCTGGAGAATTGATGACGATTTCATTCCCCTCTACATATACCTGCATCTTCACCTCAGCCAAGGGGGAGATAGATGTCCATTCCCATGCAGTCGGATGGGGGGAAGTTGAGACAAGCAGATGTGTCAAGTTTTGTGGATCCTTGGTGATCATATAGTAATAACCATCCCTGTCGATTCCCCGAAAGCGCGAAGAGTATAATTGTCCATAAATGGTTTTGTCCTCTTCAATTGGACTTAATGGAAGGCTTTCCCACTCTGTTTGCCCTAATTTGCCAACCCACATACCCCCGCTTTCGAAGCTATTCCAGTTTGGAGTGCCATAACCTTCATTATTCCGTCCGGATAGATAAATATAACCGGCACGATCTATCAAAAAGCTATACGGGTCAATCCCCTCAAGATGAAGTACAGAATTAGGGGGCGTAGTAATATACATATTCCCAATCAGTCGTTTGTGATATACTTTTTCTTTAGCATCATACATAACGATGAATTTGGGGTCATTGCTCGCGTCATATACGGGATAGTTGTATATGCCATTTTTCCACTCAGTAAAATAAAGATTACCATTGTCATCTATGGCAGGGGCATTTAATGTCATGGGTGCATTCCTCGATGGATATAAAGGGAGCTCCTTTTCTGCGGTCAAATCGAAAATTTTATTCATACTATAACCATGAAAATTGCAATTGACAATCGCATAGGTTTGTGTCCTGTCATGATTAGAAGCAATATAAACAAATATGTTTTCATTTCCCTCGTTCATTTCGTATGGAATATCAAAGGAAAATATTGGTTCGAATGTATCATAATTGCCAGAGGATTTGTAAATAGCGTATGCAGTAATCAAGAAAAGCGTGCCATCGGAAGCCTTGTGTACGGCAAGCATTCTATCTTCCGGCACAGGGCAGTCTTTCTCCCTTCTCTGAGATTGGTTTGTGGGTGGGAGTTCGAATAGAATCCGTCCCTCTCCAAAGGGATCGGAAAGCTCGTGTAGTCGAGATTTCTCGCATGCGTACAACTTGTCGTCCAAAGATACATCCCACGAATAGATTCGCTTAGCCCCTAAGGGCCATTCTACGATCTCGTTCAAGGTAAAGTAAGGACATTCTTTCCAATCTGCTTCGCCATCTGTAACGCTCTTGGCTGTCAGCACCATCGACTTCTCCGTGCCCTGAGGACAAGCATATCCTATATAGGCATAAGCCCTTCCCGAACGCCCGATTACAGCATCGAAGAAAAAATGGGCATTGGGCGAAACAGCCAGGACTGGATTTTCCAATTCTTTCCAAAAAGCCGGGGCATGTGTTTGACTTTCCAGTGGCAGTAAAGACAGACACAGACAGATAATGAATAATAATTTTTTCATATCAATTGAGTTTAAATGTCTCCTTCAAAAAATGAACCTCTTCTATAAGAGCACTATTTTTTGAAGGAGATGATTTTATATTTTTACTTAACAATCAATTTCTTGTATTCGCTTCTTGTTCCATCAATTGAGAGAGAGTAGAAGTAATAACCGCTTCGAAGATGAGCAATGTTGATTTCGATGCTATGTGCTCCCATCAGCAAAAGACCTAAATCTTTACTAACAGCAGGTGTACCATAGGCATCAATAATCTGAATGCTGATCTTGCCCTCTTTTTTCAATTCAAAAGGTATCGTAACTTGCTCCTCTGCAGGATTGGGTACCGACTGGTGTAACACGATTGTCGGACAAAGAGTCGGTATTGAGCGGGTGATAGAAATGGGCGAGTCGAATAAAGAACCCAACTGTTCATCGCGATAATTCGAGAATGCATCCACTATTCCCTCAATGTCGTTGCTTTCTTCTGTTTTTCGGAGATTGATTGGCTCGGAGGCATTCAAGTATATTTGATCAATAGAGGCAAATACAGAGTCCTGAATTGAGTAAGGAAATAGTTCGATCCCTTGAAGTTGAGACAGAGCTTGCTCCGTATTTCCTTGACATATTTCGCTTAAAGCTTTAATGTATCGACTGTTTTCTGCCAAGGAGACATTCTCCGATATAGCTGAAGATTGATCAAGATAGCCGTAGAAATTCTCCCAGTTATCACCTGAAGCCACTTCCAATGCGTAGAGTCTTGTTAGAGCTATTGGTGCTAATATGTCATTGGAATATGTTTCAACAACACTCTTTAAGAGCATCCGAGCTTCTTCAATACTGCCGATCGCTTGCATTTGATCAGCATTGGCAAACAATTCATACCCATTGCTTTCACTATCTCCTCCCCGAATATTGCACATTGGCAAAATTGTATAGCCAGAGGGATAAAGATGAGTGTCAGGAGTAAAGCCTTCCCCCCAAGCATTGTAACGCAAATCCACTCGTCCCGACAAGATTGGAGTATCAAGATAAAACCATTTGCTGTTGTTCGTGCCGGAAAAATAATTGTATCTGCATGGGTAAGGCATACAATCGGACGAAGCATAAACTTGGTTATTCGTATTGTCCTCGATTACTTGCATTTGGTTAGTGTCTGTATAGCAATCACTACCTGATAGAATTGCTACGCTACGGTTCAGTAGCAACACCCCATTTTGATTGTTGCGGATTTTATTATCTGTGATCGTGACAACGCTATTATAGACATTTATCCCACCGAATCCTCGAGATATATTGTCAAGGGCGTTGTTTGAAATGATATTGTTTCTGATTAGATTCATACCCTGATTAGTTCTACGATTACAATACATGAGCGCAATTCCATTTTTATGGTAATTGCTGATTGTATTGTTTGTAATGTTCAGATTATTGCATCCGGAAAGCAGTATTGCGTCTTTTCTCAAACCTTGCCCGTCAAATAGACAGTTCTTAATATTACTTCTTAGAGACTCTTCTGTAGTTGCAAGCTGTTGTCTTCTTTGTACAATAACGTTACTCTTTATAAATCGAGAAGAGGAAGCAGAAAATTCTCCTCTTTCATTTTGATAGATACTGGTATTTGTAAAGTCGCAATCGTTAAAACTTGTGGTTTCGAGTGAGGAGTGAATGATGCAGTTAATGAATTTTGCCTTTTGCAATTCCGCACTATTTGCGTTGTTCACTAATCTGATGATGAGTGGTTCCTCTGTGTTTGACATGAAAGTCACATTCTCTCCGATAACTAAATCTCCTTCAATCGTAATTTCATTTTTGCCACTTTTTGCCTCAATGGTTACGTTATTTTGAATCGTTAAAAGTGCCCCTGGCTCTACTTTGATATGGCTATTGTACATCTGTAGCTTCGCCCTAAATTCGAGGTTCAAAGATGAACCTGATGCCAACAAAGGAGAGAACCGACTATAAACAGGTCCTTCATAGCTAATACTGCCAGATATTGGTTCTTCGTGAGGCAGAAGTTGGTATGGAATCCTGATATCGGTGGCAGAATTGTTGATTATAGGAGTTGTTCCAAAATTCTCGCTAATAATTTCGAATACTTCACCCCAACGATAATCAATTAATGACACAGAAGATATATTGCCTTGATACAGGCTTTCTGGGTCATTTTCATTGATTCTTAGACGAATAGCTTTTAGATTATCATCGGAAAAGTTTTCTGGGAAATTAAGCCCTATCTCTAGGGAGGTGTTGTTTGCTCCATTCATGGGGAAACAACCACCAAGATTGGAAAAAGAAAAAAACTGATATAGGGGATACTGTGGGGAAGGTAGGAAAGCCTCCTCTTTAAGAAGAGATATGCGAAGTTTGTGTCTGCATGGGTGTTGTATCGTTGCCTTGACCATAAGCTCCGGTTCATTGGCCTTTAGAGCTTCCATCACATAGCATTGCTTATTGTATATAGCATCCTGTGTAAGTGTCGGGTATGATACAGTTGTTGCAAGGATGCTATAGAGCATATATATGTAACCTCCATCGTTTGACGTCGGAAAAGTGGATCCCCAACTATTAACGACTTTAACCGCTCCGATCTCCCAGTCGCTCATGTCAACTCGACCGTCACCGTTTATATCAATATCATTAGTGTATCTGCCATCACCGTTGACATCGTAACGAACATTGTCATCATATCCGACAATAGTCATTACGTGAAAGCCAACTCTACTACTATCGTATTTAAACCATATTGACTTGCCGGCATGGGGCGTACCAGAGGCTAATACTCCCTTTTTGAGCCCAAAATAATATGCGGCAAAGCATGCCAAACCTCCTGTTTTTGCTCCCTCATGATGGTCAGCAAGCCAATGTTTTAAGCTCTTTAGCCCTTCCTCATCACCGATTTTTATCTGTCCATGTTTTTTGATTTTATTGTGATTTGCATAATAATAATTCATGTAGTTACCCATCCAGAATCGAGGGTCATTGTTTGGATTTTGATATGTAATTTTATCAGGACATCCATTCTCTTTGATGATCGTCCACCCATGTTGCATCCAAGATCCCGATCCATTGCCATTGTTTAGAAAATTCCAAGTGTAATGGGTCGGGTATTGATTGTCAATAATACTTGAATTCAATAGACGCAATCGATTAATTTCATACGTAAAAGTATAGCCAACCCCAGCGGCTTGAGCGCAACTTTCTCCATTCTGAGTGAAAACGGGAGCCATAAATATATGCTGCGAGTTGTCTGCTGATGGAGGTAAAAACTTCTCCAAGGAGCTTGCAGATGGCTCAAATACAGGTAGTTGCCGTAGTTGTAGTGCCATTTCAGGTGTAGGCACTGGAAGAGTTCCAGCCAACCATGGTTCTCCATTTGGATTCGGATTGACATTCACGACTTGTGAAAAACTGCTTAGAGTTCCCAATAGGAACGCTGAAGCAAGGCGAAAACTTTTTTTCATATAAATTAAAATTATTCTCCTAAACAGAAGAGGTGAATTAATACCACCGCAATATAGTGTATTCTTTTGATAAAATCAAACTTGGAGAAAAAAATACATTTTTGCACATTTCGCACATAAATGTGTAGATATCGTTCGTATATGCATCTTTAGTAAAGGGTCGAAGTCTTTTTATTATAATATAGGAGTGTAATGAAGCGAGCTATTGAAGGTTGAGATTCTTTTGTTGGTGTGCATGTATGAAGAGGCAACGACTTCCTCTTTTGCCTCTGTGTACATGTACGCGAATGAGAAAACTGCGTTTTTGGGCTTTACGTACATGTACGCGGACATGAAAACGCCATTTTTTGCTTCTGCATATGTGTCCACGAACGTGAAAACTCCGTTTTTTGCTTTGCGTACCTGTGAGAAAAGTCAAAAACTCGCTGTAATAGAGTTTGTTATTGTGATTTCTGTAAGGAAAACGCAGCTGTGTAGTCTGTTTGCTGTTGCATTACTTAGACGTATCTTTGTCACGCAAGAAAATCTAACGAAGTATGATACATAAAGTTTTTGGTACGCTCTGTGTGATTTTGGCCGTGGCCGTAGGCTCCGTACTCCATGCACAGAAGCCCGCCGTGGGATATGCTCCCATCACTGTAGAGACTCCCGCACGCCCTGCCGGGCAGCAGGACGTTTTGCAATTGACCACTCCCAAGATGGAGACTGTGCGCATCGGAATTATCGGCCTCGGTATGCGCGGCCCGGGTGCCGTGGAGCGTTTTGTCCACATTCCCGGGGCTCAGATCGTGGCACTCTGTGACATCGAGCCGGACAGGGTGGAGAAGACACAAGAGATCCTCGTCAAGGCGGGACTCCCCAAGGCAGCAGCCTATTCCAGTAGCCCCGATGCTTGGAAAAAGTTGTGCGAACGCCCCGATATCGACCTCGTCTATATCGTCACGGACTGGAAGACTCATGCCGAGATGGGGGTCTATGCCATGGAGCATGGCAAGCATGCCGCCATCGAAGTACCGGCTGCCATGACCTTGGACGAGATATGGAAACTCATCGACACCTCGGAGCGTACGCGCAAGCACTGCATTCAGCTGGAGAACTGCGTTTACGACTACTTCGAGCTGACGACTCTCCACATGGCTCAGCAGGGGCTGTTGGGAGAGATACTCCATGCCGAAGGTGCTTATATCCACAACCTCGAAGACTTCTGGCCCTACTACCACAACAACTGGCGTCTGGATTACAATCGTGAGTTTCGCGGCGACGTCTATGCCACGCACGGCATGGGGCCGGCCTGCCAATTGCTGGATATCCACCGCGGCGACCGCATGAAGAC
>NZ_QEKY01000028.1 GCF_003096695.1 Porphyromonas loveana
TTGGCTGTTCATCGCGCGCGCGATCATTATTATAATGTAGTTTTGTTTGGGATGATTTCGAGTTGCTTTGGCGCAAAAAAAGTATTCAAAAGGTTTGTGTGGGAATAAAAAAGGTGTACTTTTGTGACCGCAAAAGTGCTCACCTGTATTTTTGTAGGCGTCCTGCGGGGTCAGAGTAGCCGCTCTGAATCAAGTGAGTTGCGGGGTCTTCCCTGTAACGAATGGCGATGCAACGAAAAAAATGGCCAAAAATTTGGTCAGGGAATAAAAAGGTATTACTTTTGCACCACTGTCCGCTTTTCGCGGGGGATCTTCGGGGTCTCACTTTGGGCGAATCAAGCAGAGCGGCAGTTGCCAATAAGCGATCATTGACATAGTTCATACAATAGAACAAAAGTGTAGTACAAGAGAAATTTTTCGAGAAGAGGGAAGGCAAAAACTTTTTTCTTTGAGAATGAGCCTCAAACAAAGTCAAGCCCTTTTTCAAGGAGGACGGCCTACGGGCATTCTTCAAAAAAGAGTCAAAGGGAACCGAAAGAGTATAACAGAGACGAAAGGTGCTACCTGATAAATCGAGAGACGGATGAAATAAACATCCGGCTTTCACACACTCTGAGCGAAGACAACAGAAAACAAACCAACACAAATATGACAGTGAAGAGTTTGATCCTGGCTCAGGATGAACGCTAGCGATAGGCTTAACACATGCAAGTCGAGGGGCAGCATGGTCTTAGCTTGCTAAGACTGATGGCGACCGGCGCACGGGTGCGTAACGCGTATGCAACTTGCCTTACAGAGGGGGATAACCCGTTGAAAGACGGACTAACACCGCATATGCTCAGGGGTCTGCATGGGCCTTTGAGGAAATATTTATAGCTGTAAGATAGGCATGCGTCCCATTAGCTTGTTGGTGAGGTAACGGCTCACCAAGGCAACGATGGGTAGGGGAACTGAGAGGTTTATCCCCCACACTGGTACTGAGACACGGACCAGACTCCTACGGGAGGCAGCAGTGAGGAATATTGGTCAATGGGCGAGAGCCTGAACCAGCCAAGTCGCGTGAAGGATGAAGGCCCTATGGGTCGTAAACTTCTTTTATACGGGAATAACGAGCCTTACGGGTAGGGCGCTGAATGTACCGTAGGAATAAGCATCGGCTAACTCCGTGCCAGCAGCCGCGGTAATACGGAGGATGCGAGCGTTATCCGGATTTATTGGGTTTAAAGGGTGCGTAGGTTGCTTGGTAAGTCAGCGGTGAAAACTGAACGCTCAACGTTCAGCGTGCCGTTGAAACTGTCAGGCTTGAGTGCAGTGGCGGCAGGCGGAATTCGTGGTGTAGCGGTGAAATGCATAGATATCACGAGGAACTCCGATTGCGAAGGCAGCTTGCCATACTGTAACTGACACTGAAGCACGAAGGCGTGGGTATCAAACAGGATTAGATACCCTGGTAGTCCACGCAGTAAACGATGATTACTAGGAGTTTGCGATATACCGATAAGCTTCCACAGCGAAAGCGTTAAGTAATCCACCTGGGGAGTACGCCGGCAACGGTGAAACTCAAAGGAATTGACGGGGGCCCGCACAAGCGGAGGAACATGTGGTTTAATTCGATGATACGCGAGGAACCTTACCCGGGATTGAAATGTAGATGACAGATGGTGAAAGCCGTTCTTCCTTCGGGACATCTATGTAGGTGCTGCATGGTTGTCGTCAGCTCGTGCCGTGAGGTGTCGGCTTAAGTGCCATAACGAGCGCAACCCACATTGGTAGTTACTAACAGGTCAAGCTGAGGACTCTACCGAGACTGCCGTCGTAAGGCGCGAGGAAGGTGTGGATGACGTCAAATCAGCACGGCCCTTACATCCGGGGCGACACACGTGTTACAATGGGAGGGACAAAGGGCAGCTACCGGGCGACCGGATGCGAATCTCGAAACCCTTCCCCAGTTCGGATCGGAGTCTGCAACTCGACTCCGTGAAGCTGGATTCGCTAGTAATCGCGCATCAGCCATGGCGCGGTGAATACGTTCCCGGGCCTTGTACACACCGCCCGTCAAGCCATGGGAGTCGGGGGTACCTGAAGGACGTAACCGCAAGGGGCGTACTAGGGTAATACCGGTGACTGGGGCTAAGTCGTAACAAGGTAGCCGTACCGGAAGGTGCGGCTGGAACACCTCCTTTCTGGAGTTCGGAGCAACAGGTAGCAGAAAATCCGCCGTCTCGCAACAGGCTCAAAAAGGATCGGGAAAAGACAGAGGAGAGAGGGGTATTGACGAGAGGAAAGGGATACCGGATTGCTTTTCGAAGGTCTTGCGTACCGCTTTTGTTCGAAGTATGAATTAAACATATACCCTCGCGGGTGCGAGGGGCCGGAGGGCTCATAAGAAGAGTTCGTCGGCCTGACGTCACCCCGGGAGGATCCTCGGTAAAGGTCGTCGGAGCGAGCAAAAGCTTTTTACGTCGCAAGATCCGAGGGACTTCCCCCGCGCCGGTTGAAGGAATCGGCAAACAGGCCGCAGAGAGGAATAGAGTAATCAAGCAGTCCTATAGCTCAGTTGGTTAGAGCGCTACACTGATAATGTAGAGGTCGGCAGTTCAACTCTGCCTGGGACTACGGGGGATTAGCTCAGCTGGCTAGAGCACCTGCTTTGCAAGCAGGGGGTCATCGGTTCGAATCCGATATTCTCCACGAAGACAGCGATCATTGACATATTGAGATATAAGCAAGAAGAAAAAGTAGAGCAATAAAAAAGCTGAAGTATACCGCCTGTCATGCCGGAAGAGGTATGAAGCGGAGAAAAAGTAAGAAAGGGCAGACGGTGGATGCCTAGGCTCTCGGAGGCGATGAAGGACGTGATAAGCTGCGAAAAGCTGCGGGGATCGGCACATACGAATTGATCCGCAGATATCCGAATGGGGCAACCCGTCAGGCTATGGCCTGACACACGGTGTATGCCGTGGGCGAACGCGGGGAACTGAAACATCTCATTACCCGTAGGAGAAGAAAACAAAAGTGATTCCCTTAGTAGTGGCGAGCGAACGGGGACCAGCCCAAACCGCATTTGTTTCTGGCAGATGCGGGGTAATAGGACTTCGAAAAAAGGAGACAGGACGATATAGGAGAACAAACTGGAAAGTTTGGCCGAAGAGCATGACAGCTGCGTATCCGGCATATCGTAATGTATCTGACGGAGCACCTGAGTAGCGCGGGACACGAGAAATCCTGTGTGAATTAGCGGGGCCCATCCCGTAAGGCTAAATACTCCCGAGAGACCGATAGTGGACCAGTACCGTGAGGGAAAGGTGAAAAGAACCTCGAACAGAGGAGTGCAATAGACCCTGAACCCGTCTGCCTACAAGCGGTAGGAGCCCCTTTTGTGGGGTGACTGCGTGCCTTTTGCATAATGAACCTACGAGTTACTGTATGTGGCAAGGTTAAGTATCATAGAGATATGCAGCCGAAGCGAAAGCGAGTCTTAAAAGGGCGTATAGTCACCTGCAGTAGACGCGAAACCAAGTGATCTACCCTTGGTCAGGTTGAAGGTTAGGTAACACTAACTGGAGGACCGAACCGGTAAGCGTTGAAAAGCTTTCGGATGAACTGAGGGTAGGGGTGAAAGGCTAATCAAACTTGGAGATAGCTCGTACTCCCCGAAATGCATTTAGGTGCAGCCTGTTGGGTGTTATTATGAGGTAGAGCGACTGATTGGATGCGAGGGTTTCACCGCCTATCAAGTCCAGATAAACTCCGAATGCATAATAATCGACCGATGGAGTGAGGGCATGGGTGCTAAGGTCCATGTCCGAGAGGAGAAGAATCCGGACCACCGGCTAAGGTCCCGAAATAATTGCTAAGTTGAATTAAACGAAGTCAAGGTGCAGAGACAGCTAGGATGTTGGCTTGGAAGCAGCCATTCATTTAAAGAGTGCGTAACAGCTCACTAGTCGAGGATTTTGGCATGGATAATACGCGGGCATAAGCAATTTACCGAAGCCGTGGGATATTAATATATCGGTAGGGGAGCATTCCTATGAGGCAGAAGAATCGGAGGCAATCCGGTTTGGACATATAGGAAAAGCAAATGTAGGTATAAGTAACGATAAAGGGGGCGAGAAACCCCCTCGCCGCAAGACCAAGGATTCCTGATCAACGCTAATCGGATCAGGGTTAGTCGGGGCCTAAGGATAAGCCGAAAGGCGAAGTCGATGGAAGAACCGGTTAATATTCCGGTACTAATACAGAGAGCGATGTGGTGACGGAGAAGTGACAGTCCGGCCGTCTGACGGAATAGGCGGTTAAAGGGTGTAGATGCAGATCGGGGTAGGCAAAACCGCTCCGAGAGTCGAACCTGATAGTACCCGGAGTACTTGTACGAAGGGATAAGGACGTAATCAGGCTCCCAAGAAAACCCGCTAAGCCTATTTCTGTGTTACCCGTACCGAAAACCGACACAGGTGGTTGGGTTGAGTATACTAAGGCGCTCGAGAGATTCGCGGTTAAGGAACTAGGCAAAATGGTCCTGTAACTTCGGGAAAAAGGACGCCTGTCTCCGGACAGGCCGCAGAAACCAGGCCCAGGCGACTGTTTAACAAAAACACAAGGCTATGCAAAAAAGCAATTTGAGGTATATAGTCTGACACCTGCCCGGTGCTGGAAGGTTAAGAGGAGATGTCATCGTTAAGAGAAGCATTGAATTGAAGCCCCAGTAAACGGCGGCCGTAACTATAACGGTCCTAAGGTAGCGAAATTCCTTGTCGGGTAAGTTCCGACCTGCACGAATGGTGTAACGATCTGGGCACTGTCTCAACCGCGATCTCGGTGAAATTGTAGTATCGGTGAAGATGCCGATTACCCGCAACGGGACGAAAAGACCCCGTGAACCTTTACTATAGCTTTACATTGTATTTGGGCATTAGATGTGTAGGATAGGCCGGAGACAGAGAAGCGGTGACGCCAGTCATTGTGGAGTCGTTGTTGAAATACGGTCCTTTTGATGTTTGGATACTAACTCGTTTGAAATGAGGACATTGTATGGTGGGTAGTTTGACTGGGGTGGTCGCCTCCAAAAGCGTAACGGAGGCTTCTAAAGGTACCCTCAGGCCGATTGGTAACCGGTCGCAGAGTGTAATGGCACAAGGGTGCTTGACTGGGAGACAAACAAGTCGCACAGGTAGGAAACTAGAGCATAGTGATCCGGTGGTTCCGAATGGAAGGGCCATCGCTCAAAGGATAAAAGGTACTCCGGGGATAACAGGCTGATCACTCCCAAGAGCTCATATCGACGGAGTGGTTTGGCACCTCGATGTCGGCTCGTCACATCCTGGGGCTGGAGAAGGTCCCAAGGGTTGGGCTGTTCGCCCATTAAAGTGGCACGCGAGCTGGGTTCAGAACGTCGTGAGACAGTTCGGTCTCTATCTGTTGTGGGCGTAGGAAATTTGCGAGGGCCTGACACTAGTACGAGAGGACCGTGTTGGACAGACCACTGGTTTACCGGTTGTACCGCCAGGTGCACCGCCGGGTATCTACGTCTGGTATGGATAAGTGCTGAAAGCATCTAAGCACGAAGCCTTCCTCAAGATAAGATTTCCCTGTAGGGTGGTTACAGACGATGACCTTGATAGGCTGCAGGTGTATGGCTGGTAACAGTTTCAGCCGAGCAGTACTAATAGCCCGAGACTTTTTCCGCTGTCGGTTCCCAAGGAAGGGACAAAGAAAAGCCGAGAGAGGGGGGTATACGTCAGCTGTTGCTCTATGTTTTTTTTGTGAAGATATTTTGATATGTATGATTGCTGTTTGATATTCAGGTGGTTATAACGTTGGGGATCCACCTCTTCCCATTCCGAACAGAGAAGTTAAGCCCAACGGTGCCGATGGTACTGCGTCACAGTGGGAGAGTAGGACGCCGCCGTTTTTTTAGAAGAGAGAGAGGGAGTATTCGTCGAAAGATAGACGGATGCTCCCTCTTCGCTTTCGCGGAGGGGAGAGAGAGGGATGAA
>NZ_QEKY01000029.1 GCF_003096695.1 Porphyromonas loveana
ACCGTTTGTTGTACTCCCGCGGGGAAAGTAATCGCATTCTTGATGTCGATGGCTGCCGTGTAGGAATTACCCACCAAGTTGGATCCGGAATAGTTGACCCCGGAAGTACGCGTCAGATCCACGGTGGCATCGCCCAAGTAGAGCTCTCCCTTGAAGCTGTAAACATCCGTCGGCAGGGTATTGCTACTGTTTGTGATTTCGTATCCCTTGAACATCTTCAGGTTCGTGTCGGGGGCGAAAGGTGCAGGACGCCATTTGTCTCCGTTGAATGCTTCCACCCATTGGTTCACTGTTTCGTTCCCGAGTACGTCATTATAAGGGAAGTCTGCATCCTTGAGCGGTATGCCGAAATACTGCCAGCTTCGACGATACATACCGCAATCGGCGCAATCGTAACCCTGGTTGTAGAACTCAACCGTAGCGCCAACATTCGGATTGTTTGCCGGATCGGCAAAGAGCAGCGTGCCTGTAGGGGCATCCTTGGACGACTTCACAACGATAGTACCGGCATTGGGATTGTTATCCAAAACTTGTCCGTTGATGATCAGTTGGTTGCCCGTGGTAATCACCAAATCTTTGTCAGAATCGTTGATCAAGTTGCCGATGATACGGCCCTCAGTGCTATTTTGGAGAATGTTGTCCAGATGGAGGTCTTCCTTAGCAGGGCCCGATTTCGGATTGCCGGACACAATCGGGTTGTTTATCTCTGTCGCAAACTCTACATCTTCTGTCGCATTGGGGACATGGTTGTTCGTCCAGTTATTGGGTTCTGCCCATTCGTTGGGTTTGCCCGCCGTACCGCCGATCCAATAGTTGGCCGGCAGTTTCTCCAACACGACATTGGGCGTATTGACCTCACAGAAACATCCGTCTTTGGCCAGAATCGTCAGGAAGAGGTGTTCTGTATTGGTCGGGAGTACTCCGTTCACCTTCATCGTCTGCGAGAAAGGAGTTCCATTGAGCACCTCGGTCGGGATTGCCTGCGTGCCTACGATGACATCGCCGGCAGAGTAGATGTTATTGCCGTCTTTGTCGGAGAAGAGCGTCACGATCGTACCGGCATTCAGAGAGAGGGGCGAGGTATTCGTCACTGTATATTCGACCGAAATATTCTCTTTGCCTCCGGTCGGTACGGAAGTGGCAGTACCGATCGTCAGAATCAGATTGGGCTTATCAAGCGTGAAGTCAAACTTGCTTACACCCGTTGTTACGAATGTGGCAGTACATTGAACTCCTTCGCACATCAATCCCGGGATCTCTTCGACATTGACAATCTCGATCGTATGATTGCCGCAAGCCGGCGCGTTATTGTCGTCTTCTTTCATGTCAACTGTGTAGGCAAACGATTGACCTGTCGTCAGACCGGCCTTGACATTGATCCTAATCTTGTCTTCTCCGTTCGCTGTCACTGTGACGACTTCCGAGCCGGCAGGCAAGGCATTGGCGCCTCCCGGATGGATATTGTCCGGAGCATAAGACCCCGTCACATACTTATAGCCCAATGGCAGCGTGATTTCCAAATAAGCCTTGGAGGTAGTCGTTCCGCCTACAATGGTTTGCACCACTTTCACTCGCTTGGGGGCTTTACAGTCCGATTGTGATGTCGTGGTCGTAACAACCTGCGTGGCAGCAGAGGTCGTGTAAGGTTCTATGGCTCCATCTATTCTGATTGGAGGAGTACTTACTGCCAGACCCGATCCCTTCGCATTCTGGTTACATGCGTTGCGGCCGTCCGCTCTGACTCGGAAGTTCTTGCCCGAGACAAATGAACACCCTGTCTTGACGAAGAACTTCACAAGGATCTTTCGCTGATTGTCGTTGGCCCCTGCCTCCTTCAACCCCTTGAGGTAGCCTATCGATGCCAAAGCCGGATGCTCCAACAGATTGACCGAATTATTGACCACATTGAGTGAAGACCAAGTTCCCGTACCCGCAGGATACTGTACTTCTACTTGATTCGGCGTCACCACTAAGCCCTCTTCCAGGAAGATGCTGAAACTGGGACTATAAACGTTCGCATTGTCCGTCGATTGGATGCTGTAGATGTACTCCAGCGTGTTACACAACGTCGCCGCCTCTGTCGGATTCGGAACCTTCACTTGGGTAAGCTCCATGGCTGTTGGCAAGGGTTTGAGTTTCAAATCAACGGTCTGGACATTGCAAACATAGTCAACAGGGGCAGAGGGAAAGGCGCTACAATTCCAACCGCCCATAGCTTTGAGAGAAGTGGGGGAACAACCAGAATAGGTGAATTTGATCGTATAGTCAAGAGCTGTTCCTGCAGCCACACCAGCTTCCGACAAACGATACATCTTACCGCCTGAATAGGTAGTAAATGCCACAACATCTCCACTCGAAGAGGTTACTTCATTGATCGTAAGCCCCCCCGTGTTAGGTAAAGCAAGCCATACGTAAGGAGCTGTTGAAGTTGACGGGTTGTTAATGCGCAGCTTCCATTCCCCAGTTTTGCCGACCATCTCTACCTCGCCGCTCTGATTGACTAACGTTACGGAGGGCTTATTGGAGTATATGAGCGGTCTGTTGATATAATGCAATCCTTGGTTGTTGGATGGACTATTATCATCACCCGGAAGAGGGGCAGCTATGTTGAGATTATTTGGAATAGTTGGTTGTGCCGCTGCATAATAATAATGGTCAATATAGTCTAAGTAGTAAGATATTTTATCGTATGCATTTACAATATCGGAGGAGGCACAAGTAGGCGTAATATTCGCTAATAAGATAGCTCCATATACATTTTCAACAGTAATGTTGAAGTGTGACGTATGATCTGCAGGGAATGGATACTTATAGATATTGTATTCGCCATGTGTAGTTACAGTTTCCTGTGAGAGTTCTATAAAAGGAGTATTGCCGGAAGGCGAGGGATGATTTCTATGGTTGCGGAACCTTACTTTATTCAAAGTATAGGCCTTAGGAATTTTTATGTAAACATTTTTGATTTTTGCTCCCGGACGATATTCATTCGTATAAGGCAAAGCTCCTGGCATAAAACGCCGTGCATAGTTGTTTGAAACGAAACCAATGTCAATAGAACTACATCCGGATATAGTATGCGGATTCATTCCATTAATGGCGTAAGTACTCATGACGTATATCTCAGGGACAAGCCTAATACATGTAATAGGGTTCGCAGTATTCCATATGGGCACCGTATTTGTGTCTGAGTTGTACAAAAACCACTCTCGCCCCATTTGAGTATCTACATAGTAACCGTATTCCGTATGGACTCTATAGCGAGTAATAACGTCAATTTTATCTCCGTCAAGCAATCCCTGTGCCGGCAGTATAGAGGTGAAATCCCAATCGATCTGCTGATTTTCAGATGCATGTTTAGACACAGACACCGTATGTCCTGTAACCGATACTATTTGTACGCCATTTCTGGTAATGGTAATATCTGCCGAAAGAGGCTCCAAAGTTCTCGTATTGGAACGTCCTAATTTCAGTACAAAACGCGCACCCAGCGAAGAAGCTGCCCCATGTTGAACCGCTGATGCCGTAAGACGTATTTCGTCCATATATATGGCCTTCGCTAGGTCGTAAGAAGAAATATTGTTTCGAGATTGACGTGCAGTCATAGTATAGTCTGTCCATCCGAGCGAGTTATCCTCACGTTCCACAACTGGTATTCCCGTTTGAGGTCCATTAGAACAGGGGGGAGCGCATCCCAACACATTACGAGTAAAGGTCCCACACATAAGAGGGACAGAAGGACAAATACAAGTGGGATAGTTTAAATAGTTAAATACCTCATAGAAGCGGTACGATACACTCATTGTCGAATTATTGGTACAGTCGAATTTGACACCATGCAGTGTGACAAACCCGATTTTGTTGTCGGGAGAGATTATCGTTATTTTGGTTGGAGTACGGATGATATTGGCCGGAGGCACGGCCGTCGGCGTTCCATAGACAACTGCCCCGTCTATTGTTTCCTCCCTACTGATCTTAGTCCACTTTATGTCGGCATCGGCTGGCATAGTAAGTCCTGCAGGAATATCTATCTCTATCACATAGCGGGAATTCGGATTGGCATTAGCACCTTCGCGGTTGTACGAACTTACAATACTATAGTATGTGGTCATTATTTTCATATCGAAAGGTTTATTCTTTTCGATATTAATGGGGATATAAGAGGCATCTACTACCTTTTCGCGAGTAAGGAACATATGAGCGCTGGACGTAGAGTGATAAACTGCCGGTTCTACCCAAGATGCTTTATCGCATGCAGTACGGTGCAAAACTTTCGTTATCAAGCCCCTATCGCTTATTTCTTTTTTGTTACTACATTCCGTAAATGCATCGCAATTTAATTTCACCTTATATTTTAGAGTAAGGGTGGCTCCAACTGGCAAATCGTCGTAATATCCGTCTCCATCAACGTCAGCCAATCCCACGCCTTCACCATCGGGATCGGAACTAAATAGATTTTCAAATCGTAAATCGAGCTCTCTTCCGTTTGTAATGGTATTGGGTACTATTGTACCGGTAGTGGTTTTGATCTCTACAAACTGATGCACAGTAAACTCACGTGGTCTGTAGTAGTCGGTCTTCCCTATCAATTTTAAATCGTATGCGGCTCCCATAGTGCCTCCTGTACCGGTGTTCTTACATGTAAAAGTGAGTTCAAACGGATTACACGTTGAAAATGAAGCATCGTTATAATTGGGACCTGTAACTGTATAATCTGTTATGTTGGCTACCCCTGCCGCCATGGTAATAACAGCAGTGGTTGTTTTTATTTCGCATTGCTGGTCAGTAGAGCAGCCCCACCCGAGTCTGTAGGTTGTGAGCGGTGCGCATGTTTTCAGCTTAAAGGTTTCTTTCAGATAGATGATCTCGCCGTTGGTCAGCAGATTGTCCGATCCCAGAAGCGTTCCTGAAAGCGTATAGGAACGTACTTTACCGTTCGTCGCCGTGGGCGTGAGATCGACATAGGCGCCCGAAGTGCCCAGTCTGGCCTGCAGCGTCATTGCTCCTGTTCCCGTGAGGTAAGCCTCATCGGGATACTCTATTGAGAGATAAACCGTTCCGGTCGGATTCTGCGATCCGTTGGTTATCGTAAATTCACGCGTAATGGTTTCCCCGATCTGCTTATTGGATTGGGGGGCAGGCTGATTGATCGTCAGGTTCGGATAGCTGACCGAATAGGTGTTGGACTCCTTGCTGTCACTATGACCGTCGATCGTCACCGTCACCTTATCCTTGAAGACAAACCCTGTCTCGGCAGCGGTAATCGCATTGTTCCAGGCCGTGCAGACGGCCCGTCTCTTGATCGTCAGCTTGACGATGGTGCCAACCTCTACCTCATTGTTTCCGTCTGCCGAAGTAACCGTAAATACCGGTTCGTTCAGATTGGCGATATTCGTCTGCGCCACCGCCACGGCATTGCCCTGCGTGGCAGTTATGACAGCGCTTCCGCTCACATACTCGATGCCGTCTGCAAGTTTGACCTTGACTTCTATCCCGTTTGAAGCTGCTTGGGCCACAGTAAAGTCGATGATCAATGTCTCTTCTCCGGAACATACTGCAACGGACGAAGCCGCCGTCGGCGAATAACTCGGGAAGGTTACCTGTGCAAGGGCTTCCGACGAGCTGAGGCCGAATAGCACTGAAACGAGAATGAGTGTATTAAGTAGTTTTGTTGTAAACGTTTTCATCATGCTTCTTTATTTAAGACAATGCTGCCTGCCACCAGTCTCTCTTGAGAGAGTGCAACAAGCAGCCGGTCGTTGTTTTGTCAGATTGACAGATCGTACTTATACCAGTTATTCCGGATCACTTTTTCGGGCAGGGGGAGTCGGTAGAGCTCGGGCCCGAATTCAGGCGGGGGGAGATTGCCGT
>NZ_QEKY01000030.1 GCF_003096695.1 Porphyromonas loveana
GCCGTGGCGATGCGATGCTCTATCGCTTCGCTACGGTTGGTCACATTTGCAGGGAATTGCACCAATTCCCTGTTCAGGTGTGTGCGAGAAGGATCGACGTTACTCGGGGTATATGCCCGCGCTATATGAGCGGTATTTCCCGAGTCGTTGCTCCTCGCCTTGTCTATATGTAGTACGGCGTAGCCCATTGTTTGAAGATTGTTTTAAGGGGTATCCAAAGGGGCGGAGTCCCTTGGCTCAGGAGGGCTTTTTTAGCGGTAACGGAGTGCAGCGTGAAGAAAATGCCCTAATGAGCTATGGCATTTCTTGAAATGTCCGCTCCGCCCTGCTCGTTCTTCTTTCTTGTCGAGTTGCATTCTGTGAATACCTGTCCGCTTTGTTTCTAAGTTTAGCCCTGCAAACTTGCGGTTCTGAGGAACTGCCGTAGCTATCGAAACAAAGCCGTTTATTCGCATACATTTTATTTCCTGCACCTTTGAATACCTGATGATGGAATAATGTTGTTTGCTCTGTTTTGCCTTATCGTCCAAGTCCTCGTTTACGAGGTGGTATCACCTGTTTTTGCCCTGTTCTTTGGGCAACGTGGTACTCATTGAGGTCTTTGTATCGGGCATAGTGTCGGCTCATATCCTCTGTCTTGATGCCTGCTGAGCGAAGAGATTGGAGGGCTTTTCGTCCTGCTTCATCGTTGTCAAGGAAAGCCCGAACGGAGTCGATGCCGTTCTCGTAGAGATAGGCAACGGCTCTATGGATATTGCTCGCGGAGTTCAGAATAAGACAAGGGGCAAACTCATTCTTCCCTTTCATTGTGAGATAGGAAAGGAAGTCCATAAAGCCCTCGAAGAGACAGTACGTTTCAGAAGTATTCCCTTGAATGAGGCTTATATTCTTCGGAGCGATTGTTCCCTTGAATGTCTTGTCGTCCCGAAGCTCATACCCTCCTGCACGATTGGGGAAGCCGATGGCAGAGTACTCTCTTCCTCCCACTTCGTAGCGAACGTGACGGAGATAGGGACTTGCCACGGCAAGGTCTATCTTGCGTACTTCTCGGAGATAGTTTTGCAGATGCAGGGGCAATTCTTCACTAATGGAGAGAATACGCCTTGTATTACTTGGTCGCTGTTCTTTCCTTTTCTGCTCTATGCGAGCTTCACGATGAAAGGGAAAGGGGGCGAGGGTTGTCGCTTTGCCTTCGGCAAGATACGCGATAGCTTCATAGGCACTGCATCCACGTATCCGCATCACAAGGTCGATGATGCTTCCGCCTTGGCTTGTGCCGTAGTCGTGCCACAGATTTTGCCGAAAGTCCACTTTCAGGCTGGCGTTGGAGTCTTCTCGGTAGGGTGCGTGATAGAGGGCGTAGCCGTTGTAACGCTTCGCTGGCTCGATGCCGCAGGCGTGCAGATAGTCGGCTATCGGTATCGCCTTGATGTGTTGTCGGTCGTAAAATCTTGATTTCATAAGTTGATTCGATGATTATTGTGTGGATAAAAAGGTGATTCAAACGGTGAAAGGGAAAAGATTGTCGGCTTACGGAGGACGCACTTTGTCGCACTTCCCAGCAGACAAAAAGCCTTTCCCTGCTTTTTCCCTTTCACTGTATATATCCTTTCACAGTGAAAGAAGAAAGTATCTATGGCATTTCTCGTTTGCTTGTTTCTTTTCATTGTTCGTACTTCTTCTGTTTGCTTGGTTTTGAACTTTCATCCGAAAACGGATGCTGAAACCAAGTTACAGAGGCGAACACAGAGTCCCAAGGCTGGTGTGTCTGTTGCTTCGAGGTACAGAGAAATGCTCCGAAAATGAGTAGTAAAAATGGGAGAAAACAGAACGAAAAGGCTCAAAAAGCAAGAACAGAGAGGAGAAAGGCTCTGTAAACGACTTCATCGGATTGCCAACGTCTGCACCCTTTTTCTTCGAGGGATAGGCAAGCGAGAATTATCATTGGTGAGAGAGCATCCAAAAGATGCCGAGTAATCAAAGAAAAGATACCGAGCAATCTCACGGTCGCTCGGTATCTTTTTCCCGTTGTGTCGTGCGGACATTTCACACCATATCAGAGCCACAAGTACGCACTTAGAGAAAGGTGAGTGAATTAGGCGATTTGTGCTTATACATTTGCCTGCGATTTCCTGCTGTTTCCCTTGATTTCACCGGTTCTTGGGACAAGGATTTCGCTTGCATACATTTGCACCGAAAAGAGAAAAACGACAATTAAAAACGATATTGATATGAGATTTACCGCCATCGACACCTCCGCTTGGGAGGAACTGAAAAAGAGCATCGAAGAGTTGGCTCTTTGTATGCGAGAACAATTCGGAACGAAGCCCGAAGTCCCCGACCTGTTGCACAACGGGGACGTGTGCCGAATACTCAACATCAGCAAACGAACGCTCCAGCACTATCGGGACACTTCCGTGCTGCCCTTTATCCAAATCGGACACAAGTGCTATTACAAACGTGAGGATGTGGAAGCACTCCTCGAAAAGTCGAACCGAAAAATACAATGACTATGGAACACGAAATCGTAAACAAAGAAACGCCCGAGATGAAAGAACTCATTTCGGGCATTCAAGAAGTGAGCAAACGCCTTCGGGAGGCTGCCCAAACGCACCGTTCGCTCTTCGGGGGAGAAATCTACCTCACGGGGCGAGAGGTCTGCGAACGGCTTTTCGTCAGCCCTCGCACCTTGCAAGACTATCGGGACAAAGGTATTATTCCCTACACCCAAATCGCAGGGAAAATTCTCTATCGACTCTCAGACATAAACCAACTATTGCAAGAGAACTATCGGAGATAACTGTTTATTCTTTTGCTATGATATTTTGTTGTGCCTTAAAGAATCAAGAGGATTGACAAACGACTTTTTCTTTTGTAAATAGGAATGCCACCCTGTCAATGTGCTGATGTACTTGAAAAGAGATTTATGACTATTACACCTGCCACGATAAGCGCAATGCCGATTCCATCTGGAATATCAAATTGTTGCTTAAATACTATACCCAGTACAATATCCAATGCCGCCTACATCGTATAGTCAACACCTCGCGGAATTATTTTCAGAGACACGAAATCGAAGCAGACAATGTAAGTAACGCAGATTCACACTATACACAACGGTATGGGAGACAAAGCTTTAAGTTTACGTGTAACTCCACCTGACGGAAAGCGCATGTTGGCGATAGTTGTTTCTCTCTATTTTGTTTGGTCTGCATAGTTCCAATACATCACTGTCGCTATATACCCTGCAATACTCGTCAGTACTAAAATTCCGTAGCTGTAATTGTCAAGTAAGATTTTGTATTCGCCGCCTACACCACTATAAAGTGCGGGGACTGACCAAGGAAAATATGAGCCGTAACCTGTCGCTGCAATTACTTGTGCAAATACCAATGTCAATGCAACAAAGCCCAAAGGTGCAAGATAGCCTTTGCTCCAAAGAGCGAAAAATGCAATCGGAAAACCAATAATAATTGTCAAAACGGTCGTAAAGAAATAGTCGCCTAACGATTGGAGCAGCCAACCACTGCCTGGTGGTGGGAGTTGCAAAAGTGCTCCGAAAACAAATGCCAGCAACAAATTTGACAGCACAAGCAGGAAACACCAAAGTACGAACAGACTAAATTTTGCGTTCAGAATTTGTGTTCGTGATGTAGGGAGTGAAAGCAAATCTTTAGCTGTTCCGTCAGAATATTCACGACCAAAAATCCAACTTGCCACGAACCCGAAAACCAAAATACCGCCAACGCTAACGGCTTGTGTTAGTATATCAAAATACGATTCCCAATTTGCCTCAAAGTTCATTGCTTTTGCTTTGGCAACAAGTGCGCCTGTTTTTCCCAATGCTTCGCCACCTTGAATGATAAAAAAGCAAACAGCACCCATAATTGGTGCTAATGCAAATGCGATAAAAGTTGCCCAAATAATTTTCGAGTATTTTATTTTTATCAGTTCTGCTTGTAATGCACGTATTTGCTGTTTCATAGTTTGTTCCCTTTTATGGTCCGTAGAAAATACATTTCTAAATCTTCCGTAAATAGGAAAATTTGTTTGGGGGGAAGTCCGTTTTCTGTCAATAGTTTTGATATGAGTTCCGGTTTTTCCAATGCTTCGCTATTTGTAATTTCTATTTCGTTTGTCTCTATTGGTTTAACTGAATAATTGGCATTTTGTAAATGTTGAATTGCCTTTTGATTGTCTGTTGTTTGCACCAGAATTTTCTTGATGATTTGACTTGATAATTCTTTTGTCGTCAACTCCTTAATCAGTCTTCCTTCGTGAATGATGGCAATACGGTTTGCAACTTTGGAAATTTCGCCGAGTATGTGACTTGAAAGAAAAATGGTTGAACCATTTTCAGCAAGGTTGATTAAAAGCTCCCGAACTTCGACAATTCCTTCCGGGTCTAAACCGTTTATTGGTTCGTCCAATATCAGAAGTTTAGGTTTGTGTATGAGTGCTTTTGCAAGTCCTAACCGTTGTTGGTTGCCAAGAGATAAGGCGTTGGCTTTGGTGTTTCTGTATTTTGTGAGTTTTAGTTTTTCAATAATCTCGTCAATCACTTTGGGGTTGTTCTGCTGTCGCAACTTGTAAATCACTTTCAGGTTTTCGTAAACCGAAAGATTGGGATATGAATAGGGCGTTTCAACCAAATAACCGATGTCATTCCATTGTCTGAATTGCGGTGTAAGTTCGTTGCCAAAAAGTGTGATTGTTCCGCTATCGGGTTTTATCATTCCTAACAGCATACGAATTAGGGTTGTCTTACCCGCACCGTTTAGTCCCAAGAAACCGTAAATCTCGCCCTGATTAACGTGAATGGAAATGTTATCTGTTGCAACGGTTGAACCGAAGCGTTTCGTTAAAATATTTGTCTTTATGATTTCCATCTTTTCCACTATCTATGAATAGTTTGCTACAATTGCTACTAGCGGTCAGGCGATATTAGTTAGACTTAAATGATAAATTTTCCTCTAAAAACAAAGGTGCAGTGTTACACCGTCGCCAATCTACGTTTGCGGGTATAAAGATACGAATTTTAGCACAAAAAAAAAAGAATTTCAATGCTAACAAATTATTTCTTTAGAATCATTCAAGTCTCTACTAAGCAAGGACTGCAAAATAAGAGAAAGAGGCTTGTTCCATGCTTAAGTAAGTAGAAGCAGTACTTCTTTATTGATCTAAATTTACAGACCTCCTTTCCGTATTAATCTTTCTATATCCATTGCAATCTTTTGGTCAGTGATTTGGGCATAAATTTGCGTGCTGGAGATGGAGGCGTGTCCCATCATTTTGGCGATGCTTTCTATCGGAATACCT
>NZ_QEKY01000031.1 GCF_003096695.1 Porphyromonas loveana
CTCTTAGTTCTATACTCGGATTATGCCGGCGGGCATAGTGTATATGAGTCTTGTGAGATAATGTCCGCCTTAAGTCGGTCTTTATAGAACAAAGTCTTTGCCCCGCTGTTTTAGGGGTGTGTCTTTCAAGAGACAAGCTTTTTTAGTGTGTTTTAATCATATTATTTTTTTCAAAACAATCGATTATGAAGTTAAACAAATTGTTTTTGGTCGGAGCTCTACTCGCATTCGGGTTGACTTCTTGTAACAAAGATGACAATGGTGCGCAGGTAAATCCCGAGGGAGATACTTACGTATCCGTTTCGATGTCCGTACCCCAGCAGAACCGAGCCGGAGATGGCGACTACAATTCTATCGGCACCTATGCCGGTGTTGACAAAATCAACGACATGACAATCTATCTGGCCGGCGATGGCAAGGTAGAGGTCAGAAAGCTCGCCGTTGCGGACCTGACCGTGGACGCTACGCCCGCGACCGGAGCCACGGTAACGACGGCACCTTTCCAGGTAAAGAGCGGCGTGAAAACAGTTTATGCCGTTATCAACATCACGCCTGCCGTAGAAACAGCCCTGAACGCAGCCACCAATGCCGCGGACCTCAAGACAGCTTACGAGGCTGCCTACGTGGCTTTCGGTGAGGCAGGAAGCGAGATTGCCAAGCTCGAATCCGGCAAGGATGTGATGCTCATGTCCGGGGACCCCGTGGAACAGACGATTCTGCCTAATGTAAGCGCGGCCAATGCTCCCACACAGAACAAGGTGGCCATATCGGTTAAGCGTGCAGCTGCCCGTGTGTCCATGACGATCACACAGCAGCCCGTGAACGGAGCCTACGAAATCAAAGCTCTGCGCCCGGGCGGCACGGAAGTGCTGATCGCCACAGTCTCTGACCTGAACTGGTCCGTGGCTCAGTATGAGAAGAAGTACTACCTGCAGCAAAAGACCGATGCGCTCTCTCCTGCAGCCGGCTATATCCCGACTTCCGTAAACGACTACAACGGAGCAGCCGGAGCCATGGCCCACTACGACTACTCTCAGTTGGCCAACAGAACGCCGGTTCACCAACTGAATGCCCCTTATGCGGCAACCGACGTTCCCAACGTAGCATACAAGTATGTCTCTGAAACGACTCATGCCGATACAGACTACAGAAAGGGCAACACGGCTTACATCCTCGTCAAGGGCAAACTCACGCCCGCCCCGGCCATGTGGGCAGCCGGCGAACAAGCTGCATACCAAGCCGGCGGCGACCTCTTCCTGGGACTCGTAACGGGTAAGTTCTATGCCTCGGAAGCAAATGCAAATGCAGCCAATCCCGCTTCCGGAACTGCGACCACTCCTCGCGTTGTGACTTACAAGGCCGCAGCCGTTTACTACTATGCCTGGTTGAACCCCAACACGTTGGATCCGACAACATGGACGATATCTCCGGCTCGTCGTAACAACATCTACAATGTGAACATCTCCAAGTTCCGCAACATCGGTCTTTCCGGCAATCCGTTCGTTCCCACAGATCCGCAAAACCCCAACAACCCGGATACGCCCAACAACCCCGACACGCCGGACCCCGAAGACCCCGACACGCCCAACCCCGAAGAGCCGCTGCCCGTACAGAAGACTTACATGGTCGTAGAAGTGACGGTGACTCCCTGGACGTTGCACACATATGATATCGAGTTCTAATCAAACGAGAGATCTCGCATAGCTAAAAAGAGAAGGGGGAGAGAATCATCGTTTCTTTCCGAGAGAAGAGACCGTGGGTCTCTCTCCCTTTGTTTTTCTTCTTTATTTTTCGAATAACTAAAACATAAGCAAATGGATATTCGCAAACTGTTTCTTGCCCTGCCGGTTTTGTTGGCGCTCCTGGGGGCACTGACCTCGTGTGACAAATTGATCTACGACCAGAACAACTATGACAATTGTGAGCGAGGTATTTACGTCAACTTCTATGCACAAACGGAATGTGCCGATGCACCGTCCTATCCCGTCGAAGTGACGCGATTGAATGTCTATGCTTTCGATGCCAACAATGTGCTTTGCAGCACACAGACGGTTGACAACGTGCGGTTGTCAAGCGATTACGAGCTCTTGGTGCCGCTCAAGGACGAGGGGCTCTACACCATTCTGGCATGGGGTAACATCAGCGGCCATTACGATCTGCGGGACGTAGTCGTAGGCCAAACCACCAAGCAGCAAATTCTTTTCCGCCTCAAGCAGGCAGGCATGACGGGGGAAGACCTGACCGGAGCGACGCTCTGGTACGGCGAGTCACCCGTGGCACATCTGCAGGACATGGAAGACGGCGGAGACCAATATATCCACACGCGCGCCAATCTGCGCGAGTACACCAATCGCGTGACCGTATTCGTCGAAGGAGTGCCCAACCCCGAAGACTACGAGGTGCGTCTGGCATCAAGCAACGGCACTTATCAGATCAACGGCAAAGTGGCCAAGGCCGACTCCACCTACTACCCGGGCGAGACCCTGGTCGTGAGCGACAGCACGGCACGAGCCTTCTTCACCACCCTCAAGCTCGAGAGCGGTCACGAGAACACGCTCATCGTCATGGACAAGAAGACGGGCCAGGAGTTCTTCCGCACCGATCTGGTGGGCATCATCCTGACGAGCAACTATGCGGCTAACATCAACTTCCGCTGTCTCAACGACTTCGAGGTGCGACTAAAGGCCAATCCCTGCAACGGTGGCTATATGATCGTAGAAGTATGGGTGAACGACTGGCTCGTACACACCTACGACGTCGAGTTTTAACACCTCCGCTCACTCTCCCGCGGGGAGAGAAAGCACAAGCAAGACTTGATTAGGCGGCACTCTTGGTTAGGAAAGAGCCTCCGGTGCCGCAACAAGAGATACAGAACTATGAAACTAAATATCCGGAAAATGAAGCTGTTAAAAATCAAACATATTGTGTTCCTCTTGTTTCTGCTCATCCTCTCGGGATGTAACAAAGAGACAGGGCCCCAGACGCAACCCGACGTCTTTCTCTCGGTGAGTGCCAGAGCGGCGCACACCAATGGCGAGGAATCGATCAATATGGATACGGAAGACTTCGAGGATCGTGTACACAGCCTCGCCATGTTGGTCTTCGACTCAGGAACGGGCACAAAGATTGCCGAGCACGTCACCACGACGATCGGAAGCGGAGAGAGCACCTACGCCTTTACAACGAAAATGACCCCGGGGCAGCGTGACTTCTACTTTATCGCCAATATGCCGGCTGTCCAGGCGGCACTGAGTGCGATTACGACCAAGGCCGAAATGGACGCTTTCATGCAGGATGTCCGCGAACTGACAGCGGCACACTATCTGGGAGCCTCGAACGAAGTCGGTTTCCCGATGGCACGCGTCTATACGAATCAGACGATTGCTTCGGGCGGAACGGCCTCCAATCCCCTGCCCTTCAAACCCAATGGAGAGAGCAACGTGAAATTGGTACGCGTGGTGGCCAAATTGGAAGTGATCCTGACCGAAGGCGTCGAGAACCTCCATACGATCGAGTTGATCAATGCCAACAGACACTTCCGTCTGCTCTCTGTCCAGACAGAGCCCACGCACTACTACGGCACGGTGACGCTCAAACGCGTGGGAACGACGAACCGTTGGCTCGCCTATATGCCGGAAGCCTATATTCCCAATACGAAATGGTGGGGAATGGCCGGCAACGTAAACAACCAACCCATCAACTATTTCCGCATTACGACCAAGGGCGGTCTCGTGCACGATGTACCTGTCATCACCCATGATGCAGCCATCCCGGGCGGACAGTATCTGCCCTTTGCCAAGGGTGAGCTGCCCCAGAAGCCCGACTACATGATTTACAGAAACCATCATTACAGATATCAGATCCGGAATCTGCCCGACAAAATAGAGATCAAATACTCCATCACCGACTGGAATGTGGTGGCCAAAGACACCTATATGGGCTACGGCTACAATGTGGAAGTTGATCAAGACGGCAAAATCACCATCACGAACACGATGCTCAACTGCGATCCCCATCAGGTGACGCTCGTAGCCAAAAACGGCGCTCACTTCGGCACAACCGGCAACACGACACAAACGTTCAGCCAATTGGCCGACGGCGCATCCGCCACCTATCAGGTCAACCGGGATGCCGTGGCCGCAGGCGTTGCCTATCTGGAGGTTTACTACAACCGGACACCCGGCACGGGCAACGTCCCCGACCATGTTTTCATCAAGAAATAGAGGGAAAAGAAATTATGAAAAATTATCTGCTATATGTCTCGTTCTTAGCGAGCCTTTTCTTGGTTGCGTGCTCGAAGACTCCCGTGGAGCCGACCGCGAACCGATCCATTGAGATTTCTTTGCGCGTGGACGAATTCACCAATGCCGGCGGAACCGTCCGTGCAGAACGAAGCCAGGGCAGCGATGCCGAGCGGCTGATCACCAATCTCTATCTCGTGCTCTTTGACAATACGGGAGCCAATCCCGACAGGTACTATATCACCGGCAACACTTTCGCCGGCGGTACGTGGAATGCGGCCGAGATGAAGGTGAAGTTGGACATGACCCAGACCCAGGCCGGAGAGCGCCGCGTGTACGTCATCACCAATGTCGATCCGACGATGAAGACGGCTCTGGATGCCGTCACAACGGAAAGCGGTCTGCAGAGCGTCAGGCGGACGACCGCCCTGCCGTGGTCGACCAATATCGTCTCTCCATTCTTGATGGCCGGAAACAAAACGCACGACTTCACGGCCAATCATCTTTTGGACAATGTGCCCCTGGTACGTGCCGTGGCCAAGGTGGAGCTGAATATTGCCCTAAGTGAAAAATTTCAGACTCTGCCGACCATTGTCAATGGTAATCTGAGTGAGTTTAAATTCAGATACGTAAACTTCGACAAAGACACCTACGTAGTAAAACCCTCAACCAAACCGGACAATCTCGTTAGTTCTGCGAACGACATTTGGCCTCAGATGACCGATTGGACCGTATG
Organism: Porphyromonas loveana; assembly: GCF_003096695.1. Lineage (GTDB taxonomy): Bacteria > Bacteroidota > Bacteroidia > Bacteroidales > Porphyromonadaceae > Porphyromonas > Porphyromonas loveana. The sequence goes on from NZ_QEKY01000031.1 coordinate 4,978, forward strand.
GGGCGCTACGTTAAATACCTCTCCTGTGCCGGACGCGGGAACAGGGTATTCCCTGAATGCAGACGGCAAAGTGACGGCACTGAGGATCGTCACCTATCTGAACGAACGGGACAACAAGGGGGCTGCCATAGAGTTGGCCCTTCCCCGCGTGGATGACGGCAATCTCCCCCCGCCTGAATTCGGGCCCGAGCTCTACCGACTCCCCCTGCCCGAAAAAGTGATCCGGAATAACTGGTATAAGTACGATCTG
>NZ_QEKY01000032.1 GCF_003096695.1 Porphyromonas loveana
ACCGTTTGTTGTACTCCCGCGGGGAAAGTAATCGCATTCTTGATGTCGATGGCTGCCGTGTAGGAATTACCCACCAAGTTGGATCCGGAATAGTTTACTCCCGATGTACGAGTTAGCGGAACTGTGGCATCTCCTACGAATAGTGTTCCCTTTATTTTATACACATCGGAAGGTACCGTATTACTGCTGTTGGTAATCTCGTAACCTCTAAACGCCGTCATAGGGAATGTAGCGGGCTGCCACTTGTTACCATTGAATGATTCCGTCCATTGGTTGATGGTTTCATCGCCTGCCACGTCGCCGATAGGGAACGGATTTAGACTTTGTACCGGAACACCGAAATATTGCCAGCTTCGGCGGTACATACCACAATCGGTACAATCGTAACCTTTGTTGTAGAACTCTACCGTGGCTCCCACGTTTTGATTTTGAGCCGGATTGGTAAATACAAGAGTTCCGCTGGGATGATCGGGTAAGGATTGTACGACAATAGTACCGGCATCGGGGTTGTTATCCAAAACTTGTCCGTTGATGGTAAGCTGACTACTTGTAACAAGCACCAAATCCTCGCCGGAATTATTGATAAGGTTGCCGATAACTTTCGGGTCGGTTGCCGGAACATACAGGTCGGCTACTGCCGGGGTACCGAAATTTTCTGTCGTAGCAAACTCTACATCCTCTCCCGTGAGCGGTACTTGGTCTCCTGTCCAGTTAGTCGAAACATCCCATTCGTTCACATGATTCTCTGTTCCTCCCATCCAATAATTGAGAACTCTGTATGCAAAGTAGGCGTTTCCTGCCGGTTTCTTCCAACTTATACCGATTTGTCCCGGGTTGGGCGTGGAGCCTGTAACTTCGACAAAACTGTAACGCTTTCCATCGGCTGTCGTAATGATAGTTTTGCTTGGCGGTACGGAATAATACTGCAACGCTTCGGTAGTTTTGTCCAATTTTATCCATTTGGGTGCGATATGGTCTCCGCCTGTCGGCAAAAAGAAATCTTGTGGTTGTAGAACATAAGCCTCGCTTAAAGAGCCGACAACCGTTCCGTTTGCCTGTATGGGTTGACCGTCTTTATTTACCAACACATAATGTCGTTTAATAACACCATAACCCAATTTTACGGTCGGGCGCGGGAATACCAAGTGCTGATCCGGGTCTCCGTTGGAATTGGTATAAATAAGCTCAGCCGAGCTATTGGTATCAAACCCGTTCGGATCGGGTCCGATGGTAGAGGTTGTATTTACCGGGATATCGTTATTCTGTATATAATCCAAATCGGCATAGATACGATAGGTAATAATCGCATCTGTCGAGCTCAGGACGGTTCCGGGATTCCATGTCAATTTTTTTGTATTGATATCGTAGTGTACGGTTCCGTGCGAAACATGGCTAAACAAGTGGGTTACGTCGCCCGATTGCGTTACATTTTTTATAATAAACCCAGGAGCAACAAAGTCCACGACCGTACCCTGTTGTACGCCTACATTGATATTTTGAGCAATATTGTTAAATGCATTAGCCAAATTTGCAGGAGTAGCAGGGAAGAAGTGATTGGCATCGGTAGCCGTAAGTTCCAATGCTTTGTTGGGAAGAGGAAAATCGCCCAAGTCGTAACCAATGGTATGAATGATGTACCCCGAATTTTTTCCAAACTGTGCCTCGTTGATGGCGGCATTACAAGGGAAGTAGTAATGACTGGGAGACCCGAGAGCCGGAGCGTAGACCAAAGCACCGGCAACGCCGTCGAATGTAATACGTCCACTCAAATTGCTATAATCGTATTTGGATTCCAACAAGTCTCTTTTTCCTACCTTGGAATTGGTAGTTGCAGGTGCTGGATTAATATTAGGAGTGCTTGTATCATTAGAAATATAAGCACCCGGAGTAGTGATTGCATTTTGTATTACCATATCAATGGGGTCGTTGGCATTGCCTGTCATACCTATGAAATCGTTTGTTGTTATGTTCTTGATGGGATACTGTTCGGTAGCCAGCCCATCCGACATCAAAATGATATGCTTGTAAACGGCAGTAGAGGAAGCCATAATGTCCCTCGCCATTTTAAGTCCTCCCTGCGTATGGGTACCCCAGATAGGTGTTAGTGCCCTAATCTTTTGGCAAAGAAAGGCCGTATCGGTGGTGAAACCGGAGAGTTGATGAGGCTCGTGGTCGTAGCTGACTAAGGCAATGCGCACGCCTTCCGTTGCCATACCTTTTGGGAGCATTTTTCGCACAAACTCTTGTCCCGATTTTATGGCAGATTTCAATCTGGCAATATTAGCTCCACCCATCGAAGAAGATTGGTCGATTACTATTACCACGTCTACTGGTACAGTTACTTTGCCTGTAGTGATTTTCAAGGTTACATCCCATGCGTTGGGATTTTGTGGGTCTAACGGATTATCAACCGGAGTGGCAAACTTATCCACAGTAACGGGAACCACTGGGGGGAGACCTTCCTTGTAAGCAAAATAGGCATTGCCAACTGGTTTTTTCCAACTAATGCCCACTTCACCGCCGGATGGATTAGAACCATTAACTGTAGTGAGAGTATAGTGTTTTCCATTGTACATAAACGTTGTTTCTGTTGGCGTTACGGAATAACCCTGTAAGTCATCATTGTTTTTGTCTAATTTCACCCATTTGGGAGCAATGTGTCCGCTTCCTTCAGGCAAGAAAAAATCCTGTTGGTGCAAAGCCTGAGCCTCACTCAAAGAGTTAACCACCGTTCCATTTGCCAAGATAGGTTGCCCATTTGCGTTTACCATCACATAGTGCCGCTTGATAACACCGTAGCCCAATTTTACTGTCGGGTGAGGGAAATCCAGCATTTGATTTGGTACTCCGTTAGAATTTGTATATGTAAGCGTTGCTCTGGTGTTAGTGTCAAAGCCACCTACATCGGGCCCGATGGTGGAAGTCGTATTTACCGGAATATTGTTATTTAAGATATAATCCAAATCGGCATAGATACGATAGGTTAGCGTCGCAGTTGACAATTTTCCGATTTTACCAACATTCCATGTAATAGTTTTATTGGAGACATTATAGGATACTGTTCCTTGCGAAACAGTAATCAAATCGGTAATATTCCCTTCTCCAAGAACAAATCCCGGAGCAATTAAATCCTCCACCTTTCCATTCGTCAGAGCCGTCTTTATGCTGTAAGCAATGTTGTCGAAAGCAGTAACCACTCCCGCCGAAGAAACGGGATAATAATAACTTTCAGTAGTCGCAATTCTTTTAAGAGATGTATTTGCTGTTTCGTTATCCAAATCCAATCCGATGGAGTGGATTATACATCCCGCAGTCTTTGCAAACTGTGCCTCATTGATAGCTGCATTACAAGGGAAATAATAGTATGTAATATTGTTTTGATTGAAATACTCTACTGCCACATAATTTCCATCGATGTCATTGTCATAAATGTACCGATTTTCTGCAAGATTATTTTTTGAATAACGGCGAGATGGATTAGGCTGAGGGTCAGTAATGGTAGCTACTAGATCATCTTGGGTACTACTTACAAAATCATTCGGATCTTTATACCGCAACTTATATTGTTTTTGGGCCGCTCCATCTGATAACAATACAATATGTTTGTGATTAGCTTGAGAAGAAGCAAGCAGCTGCCGGGCTTTGTACAATGCCCCCTGAGTATGTGTCCCTGATGCTGTTGTTATTCCATTTATCTTCTGTTTCAGTAAGACTGCGTCTTTCGTAAAATTGGATGCTGTTGTAATGCTTGTATTATAAACAATCAAAGCAACACGAACATTCTCTGTATTCGTTCCGTTGGGGAGCATTTTGTCTATAAATACACATGCAGCTTTCTTCGCCTGTACTAATCTATTAGGATCTGTATTATCCATCGATTTTGATGCATCAAAAACGATTACTACATCGGCCGTTTGATCAACGACATCTCCCGTTTCAATACTAAGAGTTATATCCCAAGCATTGGGATTTTCAAGACTCTCTGGATTAGCTACTGGAACAGCATATTTTTTGACAGTTACTGGAACCACAGGTGCTGTTTGTGCACTGACTTTGTGAAAAGGAATCAAAGTCATCATTAACAAAGCAAACACCCAAATCAATATGCTTTGCAGTCGCTTTATAGTCAAATTTGTCTTCACTTTTGTACTGTTTTATAAGAAATTCTGGTTATGCCATGAATTTCCTTAGAATTATTGATTTATATGGAAGTTTCGAAACATGCGAAAGCCCTGATATGTGTGCTTTAACGTTATTGAGGTTTTAATTGAACACGAAAAAGCAACAAGGGGTTCTGAGACAGTGATCGCACATAATTTAGATTGTCAGATCGTACTTATACCAGTTATTCCGGATCACTTTTTCGGGCAGGGGGAGTCGGTAGAGCTCGGGCCCGAATTCAGGCGGGGGGAGATTGCCGT
>NZ_QEKY01000033.1 GCF_003096695.1 Porphyromonas loveana
GAGATGAAACAACTCATTTCGGGCATTCAAGAAGTAAGCAAGCGTATTCGGGAAATTGCCCAAACGCACCGTCCGCTCTTCGGGGGAGAAATCTACCTTACGGGTCGGGAGGTCTGCGAACACCTTTTCGTTAGTCCTCGCACTTTGCAGGACTATCGGGACAAAGGCATTATCCCCTACACCCAAATCGCAGGGAAAATACTCTACCGTCTCTCCGACATCAACCGACTGCTGCAAGAGAATTATCGGAGATGAAACTCTTTATGACAAAAATTGCTCTCCTTTCCTCGGTTATTGTTGTCGAATATATTATCTTTGCAGCAACAAAACAATTTCTCACATGAAGATAGAAAGAATAGGGATGCGAAACGTCGATTTTTTCGGTTCATTCATTTCCTGAAATATTCAGAACATAAGACAATTTAAATATGTGGTCAAAAACGTATTCTATTACAACGAACGAAGTTGCAAGAGAACAAATGTGGAAGCTATTTGCTGATGTCAATGGCTGGCATACATGGGATAGCGGGGTGGAATATGCCCAATTGAATGGAGCGTTTGAACAAGGTAGTCACATTCTATTGAAACCTAAGGGAGGTCCGAAGATAAAGATTGTCCTTTCAGAAATAATAGAGAAAAAAATGTTTATCACGGTTTCCTCTTTTCCTTTGGCAAAAATTTATCACGAGCATTTGTTTGAGGAAACCTCTGATGGGTTGAGAATTTCATATACTATCACGGTAAAAGGAGTGTTGAGTTTCTTGTGGGTGAAACTTATTGCCCAAAATCTGTTCAATTCAATTCCAAAAGATGTTGTAAAACAAATAAACATAGCCAAGACACTATGAATAAGACAGACATTGTTTTTGGAGCCGAAAAGGCAGAAGATAGTTCGGGGTTTCTGCTTTGGCAGGTTACAACACTTTGGCAGCGTCGCATAAAGCAATCATTGGATTTATTGGATTTGACACACACGCAATTCGTGCTATTGGCAACCGCTGCTTCGCTTTCTCAAAATGGTAATATCGTAACACAGATTGATATTGCAAATCAAAGTAAAACCGATCGTATGATGGTCTCTAAGGTTTTGCGCACACTGCAATCAAAAGGACTGATAGAGAGAAGAGAGCATAGAACGGATACGCGAGCCAAAGAAATAACCCTCACTCGAAAAGCCTTAGACCTTGTACAAAAAGCAGTAGTTGCAGTGGAGCAAACAGATAGAGAGTTCTTTGGAGTTCTCCGCACCGAGCGAGAAAGTTTCAACGAAAGTATGCGCCAACTAATCAAAAGAGATGCAGAACGTTCTATAGTATAGCAAGTTTTCTTTCCTCATTACAGAAGTAAATGGAGCAAAAGTTTCAACAATACTACCCAACATATAACTATAAAAATAGAGATATTGTTCTTCTTGAATTTGAAGAAGCTCAAAGAATTTCAAATTCTCAAAGTAAACTGTATGGACAATTGGCAAATTTATTGCTTGCCTTTGTCACAGTAGGAGTCACGGCTTTAGTGAAATCATCGGATAATTCCAATGTAGAAGTCGTTACAGTCGTAAGAGAGAATGTATTTGTTTTAAATTTCTTCTTATCACTCATTGGATTTATTGTTCTTAGATATTTCATTGAACTACAAAAGACAATTGTAATAAACAGTAGAAAAGCAATAACACTTCGAGGTATGCTTGGATTAGATTATGGTCATCTACAATTAACTATTCCAAGATGGAGAGTTGAGGGAGCTACGAATCCTTTTGTTATAAAACACTTTCCTGGTTGGTTCAGCTTTGGTAGTAGCCCCTTTTGGGTAATAGTATTCTCATTAAATATTTTATGGTACTTAACATACAAGTATGTAGAATGGGAACTTATGAGAGAATTTTGGTTTTTCGTAAATGTTTTCATAACACTGCTATTTGTATATGTTTACAGAATGCAACTAAGGGAGTATCATGAAACATTTGGATTACTTTTCATCAAGATTGTATCAAAGATACTGAGAATAAAACTGATTAAGAACTTTGAGTATGTGCTGTACAGGGCTAAGCTGTCTACGCATGAAAAAAATAGACTTCAATATGACACCCTGATCGTTGAACAGACACTTATAGAAATTGAAGATGTGAGATTTTTTAAACATAAAGGAGTAGACATAAAAGCTTTAGGTAGATCTGTCTTGTCTATGTTTAAATCATATAGGAGTAAAAAGAGACTTTTAAAAAGCGGCGGATCAACAATAACAATGCAACTATGTCGAACTCTCTTTATTCGTCCAAATAAAAAAGTAATACAGAGGAAAATCATTGAAATACTACTCTCTCTGTGGTTTGAAAGATTATTTTCCAAACTTGAAATTATAAATTTCTATCTAACCTCTGTAAGATTTGAGAGAAAAATAAATGGAATAATATCAGCGACTAATTACTTTTTTCCCAATAAAAAGGATAAAAAATACTCTTATGAAGAAGCCTTTTTCTTAGTCGAACGCCTCTCCAATATTTCATCAAGCTATAGATTAGAACGAATAGAAAGTTTACTTAGTCGAATTAATAGTGCAAAACAAATAAACAAATCGAAATTGATTGGACTATATCAAGAGATAGAAAATAAAGGCTTAATCTGTAGGGATGTATAGCCTAATTAACATATAAATCCTAAGAGGTTCCATCGATAAACGTACGAGATTGCTCCATAAATAGAGCAATCTCGTCTCAATTTAAGCCTACATATTTCTTTGTTGTATCAACTTGTCCATATCCATTGCAATCTTTTGGTCAGTGATTTGAGCGTAGATTTGCGTGCTAGCAATAGACGAATGCCCCATCATCTTGGCAATGCTCTCCATCGGAATACCTGCCTCCAAAGTCAGCGTACCGAAACTGTGGCGACCGACGTGGTAGCCCAGCGGAGTTCGAATGCCACACGCCAAGCCCACGGC
>NZ_QEKY01000034.1 GCF_003096695.1 Porphyromonas loveana
CCATCAGCATCCCCTCGTAGAACTCCACGTAACGCTGTATATTACCCGAGAGCGGTAGCATCAACCCCACTTCGATTGCCTTGCCGGTCTGCACGAACGTTAGTCCCAAGCCGATTATTATCACGGAAAGAATCCTCTTCCAATACATATTGTGAGTCATAATAACTTCCTTCATCTTATGAGTGAGATATGTGGGCAGAAATTCGGTATATTTGCGTCATTCTGCAGGAAGATCTACTCTGAATAATAATTACAACTTCTTTTAAGATAAACGAAAGTAATGAGAAAGATTTCTTCTTTTTTCTCTGCCGCTCTCGTGCTTGCCTTCTTCGGGTTTGGGCAGAAAGCAGTAGCGCAGGGAATGACATTCCCCTACACGGAAGGTTTTGAAGGCAGCATTCCCGACACGTGGGCGATTCAAGATGCCGATGGCGACACATGGAGCTGGTTGCACTCTGCCACGGGTACTTATCAAACAGCGCATACGGGAACGGGTATGGCGGCTTCTTTCTCGTGGAGTGGAGGTCATAGCCTGAACCCCGACAACTGGTTGATATCACCTGACATCACCGGTGCCACGAAAATGAGATACTTCGTTTCTGTAAATGACTTGTATCCCAACGAGCACTATGCTGTCATGGTGAGAGTTGCGGGGCAGGAGGAGTTCACCGTTTTGTTCAGCGAGACACTGAGTAAAGGGCGTGCTCAGTCCGAGTGGTACGAACGTTCTGTCGATTTGCCGGCAGGAGCCATGCAGATTGCTTTCCGACATTATAACTGTAGTGGACAAAATTATCTGCGCCTCGATGATGTAGAATTTACTAACGGCAGTGGCCCCGTAAATCTCAATCCGGTTCAGAATCTTTCTGGTACGATGGACGGTAATGGTCGCGTTGTTCTTACATGGGATGCTCCTGCACTCGCCAAGGCTGCTGCACATGACGGTTCACGGTATGCCGATTGTTTAGCAGTCCTGTTCGATGATGTCACATTCGGTGGCGAGCACACAGGGAAGGCTGGATACTCTTACACCGTGTATCGCGATGGATTGGAAGTGGCAGGAAGTCTCACGGCGACGACGTATATCGAAGAGAACGTGACCGGTAGCCATGAATACTGTGTGGAAGTGCAGTATGCAGCCGGTACGTCGCCCCAGGAGTGCGTGACTCTCTCTCCCGGAAGCGTGGAGAGCATATTTGTGCCCAAGCCTTATACGCTCACGATCGTGGGCAATGCGATTATCGTAGCCTGCCAAGGTGAAGCCATGATCTACGATATGAACGGTCGCCGTCTGGCCGCCGATCGGGAGGTGGTAGTGTACGAAGCTCAGACGGGAATCTATGCTGTCATGATCGTTGTGGACGGCAAGTCGTACGTCGAAAAGGTGGCAGTGAAGTAACGTCTGCCTGTAGCTCTCTGCATAGAGAAGCCATAATATAAGGAGAGGGTGTGTCGAGAGTGAAGTTTCGGCAGACCCTCTCTTTTTTGTCGGGAAGGAGCTTATTAGCCCCCTAAAAGGAACAGGATAGCCTCCTTTTGTGGCGAATATATGGTGCCATTTGTGCCGAGAAATACTCCTCCCTCCTTCCAGATCTGTAAAAAATTATAGGCAGGACGATAAAGTCTGCGGAGTTCTGTAAAAAAGAAGATTTTAGTCTATTTGATACCAAAAGCGGACTTTTGCCATGTGTTTTTGTCGAAATGCCGTGTGTCCGTACTTTTTTGAGCATGTCTTTGGTTTTTCCTGCGTATGGAAAAAGATAAAAATCCGACTAATTTCGTTTTTTGTGCATAAAAAATTTGGTAGAATGGGATTCTTTCCATAAATTGCGCCCGACAACAGTAGAGTGTTGTCATGCGAACTCAAACTTATAACACGTTACAAAAGGTATGAGAAAATTGAATTCTTTATTCTCGCTTGCTGTCTTGTTGTCTCTATTCTTCTGTTGGGGGCCGACGGCAACAGCGCAGAGAGGGCCTAAGGTTATGCCTTCTCAAGGGTATCAGTTGCCTGCGCAAAAAGGTATTCGGACAGTCCAGGACCTTCGCGATCCTATTCCTGCCGGCATGGCGCGAATAATCTTGGAAGCACACAATGTATGGAACGACGGCACTGGCTATCAGATGCTCTGGGATGCTGACCATAACGAGTATGGAGCCTCCATCCCTACGTTGGAATCTAATAGTTGGACTTTTGCCAGCGGGTCTATCCCTGCAGGCCTTTTCGACCCCTTTGAGTACAAGGTGCCGGCCAATGCTGATGCCAGCTTTACGCCGACCAATTTTGTGCTTGATGGGACTGCTACGGTAGATATCCCTGCCGGTACATATGACTATGTCATCATCAATCCTAATCCTGGAAAGATCTACATCGTAGGTCAGGGAGTTGCCAGAGCTGACGACTATGCTGTAGAGGCAGGTAAGACATACCACTTTACTATCAGTCAGTTGGGCACAGGCGACAATGCGGAGGTCGTAGTGACTGGTGGTGGTGATACGCCGAATTTCAACCCTGTACAGAATCTGACTGGTTCGGCCGATGGCAATAAGGTGACGCTCAATTGGACCGCCCCCAACGGTTCAGGTCCGGGCCCTGATCCTGATCCTGATCCGACGACTGCCTTCGCTGAGACATTCAATAATGTAGACATGGGCGGAGCGAACTATACGCTGGAACTTCCCACCGG
>NZ_QEKY01000035.1 GCF_003096695.1 Porphyromonas loveana
CGGTCGCCAAAGTACGGCGATAATTTGAAACATGCAAATCTTTTGCTTTGTTATCGTCCTTGACGTTTGCGTTCTGTTTCGTCGAGGATGATTTTGCGCATGCGCATGTTCTTGGGCGTTATCTCCACATATTCATCGTATTTAACGACACCGTAAGCCTAAAAATAGGCGAATTGCTGAAAGTCAACGGCAAGTGGAAGACGTTTACCGCATTCAAAACCAACCCGTGAATACGCCTCGCGGATGGCGTAAGCTCAGTTTTTTATCTCGTCGATCAGGCCTTTCTTCAAACTTTTCTTGTAGAAGTCGTGCAAAGCCCGCAGCTTCTTCCAGTCCTGAATGTTGCCTTCGCGAGGCAGGACGATGTTGATGACGAACAGGCGTGTCCGGTCGGGCTTTATCGAATCCAACGTATAGTGAACACAGGCAACGGAATCCGAACCCGAATTCGCACCGTTCTTTCCGTTCCCGCGACTCAGTGCTAAATTATTCGTCCGGTAATAATTTCGTCCTCCGACCGAAGCAAATTTGCGGTAAGGCAAGGAGGGGTCCGTGAGTTCCCCGCAAGAGTCGCAGTTGTAGCCCATGTTCCGAATGACGCCGATCACGGAGTCTTTGGGCAGTTTGATGGTGTACGATTTCCCGATAAAGACTGTTCCGCCGGGCATTTCATAAAGATTGTAAGGCATCGACGTGGCGCAAAAAGCGAAAAACGCGATGCCGGCCAAGACGTAAGTCGCCACGGTTCCGGCGAACGGGCGAGAAACGGGCCGCTCCGCGCTGCGCCTGTTGATCAGATAATGACTGAACGGCAGAACAGCAAGCGCCACATAGTCCGTATAATCAACAACTCTGTACAAGCCCAGCCCTGTCATGGCGTTGACGAAATCAATCAAAGGCGTAGTCTGCGGAAGTTTCCACAGCATAAAACCGATTCCCGTGATGAAAGCCGCCGATTTTTCCAGTCGCGGAAAGACGGCAGCCATGAACAAAGGAAAAACCAACAACCCCGCAAAGTCCGAGAGCTTACCCGTAAAGAAATTGCCGAAGGCGGATTTCAGGTAAAAATCGTTGAGCAGCAGGGCTGACAATCCCACGATGAACCAAGGAGTGAGAAGAAGGCGTTTTGTTTTCATATACAGATTTGTTTATGCAAGACTTTGACCGTCAGGCGGGAACAAAGTTATCGAAAAATCTCTGTTTGTCCGACATTTCGTTTCTTTTTTCATTTCCCGACGGCTCAGTCGCTTTCATGGCATCAATCACCCTCTTTGGCCGAAACGGCGAAGTCTTTTGTTAACATAGATTTATTCGTTTGCCTGCACCCAAACGAAAAAACGGGTGCTGGCCAACGAAAAGGGAAAAGTGCTGCCCGACGATCGACTTCATGCGACGAAAGGAAATGAGCCACGAACCGACAGAAGCTAATCCATGCACACTTTTCAACATTGTCTATCTGCTTTTTTTCGTTCCTTTGCGCTTGAATCCCTAACGCCAGAGAACATGTCCGATCTGTTTGATTTTCACCTGAAACTGCCCATCACCGATCCCACTTGGGTGTTCTTCCTCGTGCTTTCCATCATTCTCTTTGCGCCGCTCATTCTCTCCAAATTGCGCATCCCTCACATTGTGGGCATGATTCTGGCGGGAATCGCCATCGGAGAATACGGGATGTATTCCAGCGCATCTTCGAGGCTGAAGACTACGGGGCGGAGCCAGTGAGACTTTGTCGCCGCTGCCGGAGGCTCGCATATTCGTGAGCTTCTTGCTCTTGCACACATTGACGCAGAGGTCGCCTTCTTTGGTGTGCTCTCCTACCACCTGGCCGGCATAAACCTCTTCTTGCGGAGAGATGAAGAAACGGCCGCGGCTCTGCAGGTTGTTGAGGGCATAGGCCGTCCCGCTTTCGAGGGCGATGATTGTGCAGATGTCTCCTGCGTCCACATGGTCGGTCTTGGCACGCCCCAGTCCTTCGAATGTATTCAGCTCTTTGATGCGTTGCTTCTGCATCGTGCCATCACGCTTGCACAGCATAATGTCCTGCCCCTCGCGTAGTGTGCCGCGATGTACGCGCCCCACGGCGATACGACCTACGTAGGAGGTGAAGTCGAGCGAGGTGATGAGCATCTGTGTGGCGCCATCGAGCTGTTCAGGAGTGGGGGTGTATTGGACGATGGCATCGAGCAGCGGGGTAATGTCCTCTGTGGGGTGGTTGTAGTCCGCGCTCATCCATTTTCACAAAAAAACAGTGCCATGCAAAAGAACTCTTTCGCATGGCACTGTTACTTACCTCGCGTGGACGCCTTTTACGGCACTAGCACCTTAGTTA
>NZ_QEKY01000036.1 GCF_003096695.1 Porphyromonas loveana
TATTGATCGTCTTTACAACCGTTTCTTTATTATATCCAACTACTGTAAGAGTAACCGAGCTCTCGTTAGTCAGACCTTGAAGATTGATCGTAGCAGCTCCTCCTGTTACAATTGCTGAGCCGAAAAGCTTACCATTGGCAGAAATAGAAGCAATAGCTCCATCATAGTCGCAAGAAATGCTTACGGAAGCATCCGTCAGAGCGATCTGACTCGGAGCTGTCACTGTCATTGCTTTTGGTTGGAGTGTACGAACAAGCAGTGAGGGGTCTCCGAATACAGTCCATGTATCTGCTGTTGCATAAGCAGATGCGCCGTACTTTTCGATCATACCATAGATACCATTGGTCGTGATACCTCCGAATGTACGCTTGATATTAGCTGCGTGCTTCTCGCAAAGGATCTCATTCATCTCATCTTGACCACGCATGGGTGGATTCCATGGCTGGTTGATTGTAGATGCAATAATAGCGATAGATCCGGTGGGTTTACCTTCTTTCTGTGCACGCATGAACCCTTCTGCAAAACATGTCATATTCATGAAGTTTCCATTCACACAGGCTACGTCGAAGATGAATGGCAGCTGGTTGTAGTTAGTCAGCTGTGACATGTGGTTCGTACCAAAGCCTGATGTCACCCAATATGTGTCACTACCATGACCGGTGTAGTTGATAATAGAAGTACCCGCATTGATATCAGAAATAATGTGTTGAGCTGTAACGGCTCCATCTCCGAAACGTTTAGACACATAAGTGTAGCCGTATTCTGTGAGGAGATTTGCAATCACTGTCTCATGTTGGATGTCGGATTCTCCGTTGTCGGCGAATGATCCACCGTCAGAAGAAGCGATACAAAGACCGCGTCCGAGCCATGATTCTCCGGCCTTAACGTCTCGTTCATAGTGAATCGTACGATTGATCTGAGTCTTCAAATCTTCCACATTCTCACATGAGAAGCGGCCGATGAACACCTCATTGTAATGGTCGGTTCCTACTACCTGACCGAAGATCTGATCGGATTTACCGCCGGTACCATTACCGGCAGGAATGTGCTTGTTGTCGCCGATCAAGAGTACATACATGAGGGGGGCGCTACCGTCCTTGTTATATTCATCCTTAACGAACTGACGAACTGCTGCAGCTGTAACGGGAGAAGCGATTTCTTCCGCCACCTTTACTTCGGTGCGAAGCCCTCGCTGGTTCTTCCATGCTACAAATTCAGTTATTTCATTTTTGAACTGCTCTGGAACAATAACGATCATACGACCATCCTGCTTCTCTTCTACCGGCGTGTAACGGTTTGCCTTGTAGTTCATGAAGAGACGGTGGTATGTGTCTTCAAAACCGGCAAAAGTTCCTTTTGGCTTGACAAGAGTATTCTTGCCCTGTTGTGCCGTTTCGCTTACTGCCACCACAATTTCCGTATAGATACGAAGCGTCTTGGTCACGGGATTGTACTGGAGCGGAGCAAAGTTCACTACCTGGCCGCGTACTTCACGCACGATGAAAGGATCGCTGAGAGTTGCAACTTCTCCGGGGAAGAACTTATTTTCTGAATAGCTCTGTCCGAACGTGTAAGGGATCTTGTTCGGATCTTCGTTACGCATGATCATTCCCTTAGAAGGAGCGATCAGTACGTTCTGCTTTTCAATAAATTTAGAGGAAACAACCTCTACTTTCATTTCGCGCGTGTCTGAAACAGCCAACGAGCGAGAAAGAATAGGAAGCGTCGGCATTCCCTTCTCAGAGACATTAACCCCTTCGGTAAACGTGGGCACTTGTGCCACGCCCTTAGAGGTTTGAACTTCGGTGAACCGGAGGTTGTCCATGCGGAACTGAACCTTTGTCACTGACTGTTGAGCGGATTCGAGCAACCTCACTTGAGGATTGCGACCCAACTCTGCTTGCTGCGCAAAAGCCATTCCCCCTGCAAGGGAAGTGCAAATGGCAATCGAAACAAACTTGTTCAACTTTTTCATTTTACTTAAATGATTATACATTTTTCTGTTTGATTGATTTCTACCCGCTCGTTTTCACGGTATTTGTCTCGTAGGATAGACAAAATGCAAAGGAAGGGCAGAAAAAAACTCAGTGGGGCAAATATAACGAGATTTCTCAGCCAACAACAAAAAAAGGAGACAAAAG
>NZ_QEKY01000037.1 GCF_003096695.1 Porphyromonas loveana
ACCGTCTTCGCTGTCAGTGTCTCTTCCAACAGGGCATTCGTGAAGTTTGCGGCTTCATTGCCCGTTGAGGAGGCGTAAACGGCATAGTGCTCTGCAGCATAAGCAGCATCTTGGGCGCATACCCAGAACGTCAACGTGCCGCCGTTGGCCAGATTCAACTCGGGCGTTACCAAGTAGTTGTCTGGAGTCAGCGCTCCAATACCGCCATTGATGAAAGAGGCTGAAGACACTGTTGCGGAACTTTCATGGCCGGGCAAAGATGTTCCCCAAGGTTCAGGTGTGGTCGTCCAGTCGTGGCCATCGCCGTCGGCATCGATAGTCTTCCATGTTGCAGGAATGCCGCTCTCGAAGCCTTCTGACAAAAGATCGGCACGCTTTGTCGTTGCGGCAATCTTAACGTCGTCAAGATTCAGCCAGAACATATCCGTACAATCGAAGTGACGGAAGGCAACATACTTCGTGCCGGCTGGCAGCTGTACTGTCTTCTGGTACCAAGTGCCCTGTGCGCGTGAGCCGCGGATAGCCTCGGGAGCTGTAACTACTGTCTTCGCTGTCAGTGTCTCTTCCAACAGGGCATTCGTGAAGTTTGCGGCTTCATTGCCCGTTGAGGAGGCGTAAACGGCATAGTGCTCTGCAGCATAAGCAGCATCTTGGGCGCATACCCAGAACGTCAACGTGCCGCCGTTGGCCAGATTCAACTCGGGCGTTACCAAGTAGTTGTCTGGAGTCAGCGCTCCAATACCGCCATTGATGAAAGAGGCTGAAGAGACCGCTGTGGTACTCTCATGACCGGCAAAGGCATTGAATCCAGGAGGAGGCGTGGTCGTCCAGTTGTGGCCATCGCCGTCGGCATCGATAGTCTTCCATGTTGCAGGAATGCCGCTCTCGAAGCCTTCTTCCAAGGCTGTCTCTCCGGGATTGGGATTAGGTGTCGTACCATTGGGGGCTGTCCATTTCAGAACTACGTCATCGCCGTTCTTTTCTGCTTTCAGGTTCGTTACAGGTGCAAGTACGCCTCCGGGAACCGTCACATCAACGCACTCTTTCGGAGATACACCGGCAGCATACTTCACTTCCACACAGTAGTTGTGTGTGCCTGCAGCTACATTTTCTTCGGAGAATGTCGTTGCGGTCAGACCGTCCTTGATCTTAGTTCCGTCACGGTATACCGTGTAAGTGTAGTCCGCTGACGAACCGCCTTCGCTGATCGTCAATTCGGATCCATCACCCGTACCAACTCTCTGCATCAAGAAATGATATTTCTTTCCGGCTTCGAAGTTGTAGTCGTCTGCACGAGACTTTTCTCCGCCAGCAATCCAAATCCTCACGCCTGCTTGAGGTGCTGCAATGGCATAATCATAAACTCCGGCAGGGATCTTTACAGTAGCTGTGCCGTCTACAACCATATTGGTTGGCGAACAAGAAGGATCGGCATTTTCAGGAACCGTATACTCGAAAGGAGCAAAGAAGTCTGCAGGGACATCACAATTATTCGTAAAATTGCCCACTGCTGGAATTTCTTGTCCGAAAGCAGTGTGGTCTGCGTCCAATACGATCTGATAACCGGATCCATCATTCCAAACATCATGGGCTTCAAGAACGATCTCGGCTTCTCCGCTTCTGAGCAATTCAGGGGCATCGGTAATGGACAAAAGAAGCATTTCTCTTGCTCCATTAACGCTTCGACCTTTTGCAGTAGCTGTGATCTCAATATCATCGATATTGATGCGGAAGGCATCTGTACAATTGTAGTGACGGAAGGCTACATACTTCGTGCCGGCTGGCAACTGAACGGTCTTCTGGGTCCATGTGCCCTGTGCGCGTGAACCGCGGGGCGCATCCGGAACATGTGCCGTCTTAGAGCTCAGTGTCTCTTC
>NZ_QEKY01000038.1 GCF_003096695.1 Porphyromonas loveana
CTTATTATTTTGAGCAGGTGCAAAAGAGCCTTCATGGCTCTTTTGAAGTTGTAAGCAGCAGCTGCCAATAGGATGTTCACAGCATCCCCTGCCACTCCCTTGTAAAAGTTGCGGCCTAAACGATGATCTGATTTCAAGTGTCCAATGGTAGGTTCTATGCCTGCTCGCTTGCAGAATAGTTTGTGTTTCTTGCGCTTCTGATACCTGCTATCTGAGGGCTTGGGAACATCCGGTATTAAAATCTGAGTGCCATTAACCTCTTTCTTACCCCGATAGCCCCTGTCGCCTGCCAGTATCTTGATCTTTCTCCGTGTGAGACGTTCTACTTGTGCCAACGAGGCTTCTATCGTGTGTCCATCATACTCATTACGAAATGATTGGGCACCAAGAATAAGCCCCGTAGCCGAGCGGATGATGGAGACCTTATTGCCGAATTCGTACTTCTTATGCTCTTTGCCCTTGCTGATGCATTGTACCTCAGGGTCGTGAATAGAATAAATCTTTTGCCGGCTATGACGTCGTTGAGCAAGAATCGCCTCAAATCTCTCTATCAACTCCTTATGGACAGAATGCTCTCCCAGATTACGCTTGAGCTCTCGGACTAATCGGCCGGCTATGGTGCGCAATTTCCTATCCGCTCTGAGTGCCTTTTGGCGATTCTTGGGATGATGGCGAAAACGTTGGTCGCGATAAATGCGCTTGAGAACAAAGGTATAGCTTTGGCGAAGTGGTAGCTCTAATTTGTGGACGATGTTCAGAGCCTTACGGACAATCTTTTTATGCAACTTGGCATCTGTGGGGTAGGTGATATTCTTCTCTTGAACGGTCGAATCAATAAAAGCAGTGTCATGATGCTCGTCATCATCATCTTCGTTATTAACACGAATGCTTTCCTGAAAAATGAGTTCTATCCCCTTTTCACCAATGCGATTGCGAAAGTGTACCAATTCAGAAGAGGCACAGGGCGCACCAGGAATGAACTCTTGCATGCCACAAAAGTATTGGTAATAAGCATTTTCACTCCATTGCTCCACAACGGATTCATCTGAGAGATTACGAAGGTGTTTGAGAATCAACAAGCCACACATCAAACGAATCGGCTTACTCGGGCGACCATTGTTTTGGCAATACAAAGGTTTGAAGGCCGTATCGAATTTGGCCCAATCTATTTTGTCAGCTAATTTATAGAGTGGGTGCGATTGGTTCAGCATGTCTGATAGACTGCTGAATAATGAAGGGGTATTATAGGGCTTTTTAATCATAAAATCTGCAAGTTTTCTGCTATGAAGATAAGAAAACTTGCAGATTTAGCAAAGATATTCGCAAACTAATTTGCTGAATATCAGA
>NZ_QEKY01000039.1 GCF_003096695.1 Porphyromonas loveana
CCTTTTCTCGTTAGTTGATCACGACTTTCTTGGCACTTCCATTCGTTGTCGGACTCTGCAGGTTGACAACGTAACCACCCGCGATCATCGGATCGGACTTCATCTCACTACCGGCAGGTACATTGATACGCTGCAGGAGCCTGCCGTCCGTGGCATAGACAGAGGCCTGATAATCATGCGAGGTGTTGTTCGTAATGACTATTCTGTTGGCAACCGTTCCTACCTGTATCTGAGCCAACTCGTCATCGGCTCCTTCCACATACGAGAGACGGAAGCGGGCACCCGTGTCGCCGCGCTTGGCCTCGAACGAATAAGAGCTGCCGTTGACAACGCGCTGTTTCATGTCGGTGTGCAGGTCGTGGATGAAGACTGCCCCTTCGGCATAATCATCGGACAGGGCAAATTCCAAAACATAGCGGCCTTCCTTCTCGGCATCGAAGCCGACCAGCAAGCCGTTGATCTCGGGCACGGCCGCCACCTGGAACTTGTCGTCGCCCATCGGACCCATGGCGTAGAGCTGCGAGATACCCGGCTCCTTCAGCTTGCGTCCGTCCCAACCGTTGTCGAAACCGAACGACATATCGGCATGTGAGAATATCCAGAGCCTGTCGGCAGACTCATTGCCCAGCACATCCATCACCAAGAATGGCAGACTCGCCTCGTCGTTGCCGTTTGCACGCCAGACGATCTGCGTTCCGTTGCCGTTATCGACAGAGGTGTTCTTGATCAGCTTATCGTAGGTGATACCCAAATTTGCCGTCGAGACGCTCTCCACACGCAACAAAAAAGTGTGCATAGAAGGAATACGGTCGGGAAAATTATTTTGTCCTGCCATATTCTGTGGCACTGCCAGATACTGGCCGGCGCGATAGCCGGAGACGGTGCTGCCATTGAGTTTACGCCATTGGTCACGAGTCCCTGTATTGAACAGATAAACCGTTTGTTGTACTCCCGCGGGGAAAGTAATCGCATTCTTGATGTCGATGGCTGCCGTGTAGGAATTACCCACCAAGTTGGATCCGGAATAGTT